>NZ_CP183840.1:1228507-2457014 GCF_048572715.1 Chryseobacterium sp. CT-SW4 | reverse complement strand
GAAATGAATGAATTTGGGGTTGCCATAGGACAAAGCTCTGATGGAGGAACAGAAATAACTGCTCCCAAACAGGGGACAGCAAGTTCTGTTACTCCCCCTATTGACCAGTTAACAGGCTCCCCTGTGGGTACAGGGCATTCCCATGCGGGAGCCTCTGGACATCCTTCCGCGGGAGATCTTTACTCTTTACTGGAAAGAATGGCTTATTATCCTGATTTCCGCTATAATTTTGTATATGGAATCTCCAACGGCACAACTGAGATTTATGCTTTAATAATTACGGATCCTGCACTTGCAGCAGCTTTTTTAGCACAGTACCCAAGAAGTGAGAACTATGATCCGGTTACTCATGACATAAAAGAAAGAAGTAAACTTGGAAAAGAATTTAAGGATATGAAATATATGTATGCTTACAACTCATCAGGAAACAGTTCAGGAGAATATTATGATAAAAGTGCAGTCGCAATGGCACATATGTTGGATAAATTCAATTCAGGGGTAAGTTTGGCTAAAGCAGATTCAAACGGCAACCTGAATGCTATAAATACTTCAATTCAAAAAATTACAAAATCTAACGGAACAACAGAAGAAAAAGCTGTAGTTTCCAAATGTCCCTAATCAATTACAAAAATAATCTACTATGAAGAAATTATTAATAATAAAAGTATTATTCTTATCAAGTTTACTGTCAATAAATTATAATAAAGCACAAACAACTACCGATTATATTAACTTTTATAATGATGTAACTCCTAAACTAAATTCGATAATTCCTAATAAAACTCAATATTATGAAAAACCTTTTTCTAATTTTTATAGTGAATTGCAAAATAAAAATATAAGTGTAAAAGGTTGGATTTTTGATACTAAAATTGTACCTAGTACAAAATACTATAAACTAACTTTATTTTTTTGCGATATGAGTATGCTAAGGGTAGCTAGAGAAAATTCATTTCAACACCCTTGGGTAACATTAACATTTGAGGATGAAATCCCAAATCAGGTAGTTAGTTTAATGGAGCAAAATCATGCTGTATGGAATCCGACTGTTGCCCAATTTTTTTCTAATTTAAAAATAGAAAAAATTGAGTTTATAGGAGTAAAAGGTTATAACGTAGAAGATTATTCGGAATAGAATCAATTTTTGTTTACTTAAATATAAAATCTCGAATCTAACTATTGTTTCGAGGTTTTATATTTTAAAATGTCATTTTTTATATTTATATAAAATCATTGGTTGTATTTCGATATAGAGTATTATAACTCGCAATTTCATGTATGTGGGATAAATTCAATGCGGTAGTAAGTTTAGCTAAGGTAGATTCCAATGGAAACCTGAATGGTATTAATACCGCATTACAAGAAACAGCAAAGCCTAACGGAATCATAGATGAAAAAGCTGTAGTTTCCAAATGTCCCTAATCAATTACAAAAAATATTATATAAAAATGAAGAAAATATTAATAACAAAAACTATACTTTTACTAAGTTTATTTTTTATTACATGTTATAGTAAAGCTCAGACTGCTTCAGATTATATTATTCATTATAATGATGTAGTTCCTAAACTAAATTCGATAATTCCTAATAAAACTCAATATTATGGAAACCCTTTTTCTAATTTCTATAATGAATTGCAAAATAAAAATATAATTGTAAAAGGTTGGATTTATGATCCTAAAATAGTACCTAGTACGAAATATTATGTACTAAAAATGATTTTTAGTGATATGAAAATGTTTGGTCTTGCCCATAGAAATGCATTTCAATATCCTCTAGTTGTAGTAACATTTGAAGATGAAATACCTAGTCAGGTAGTTAATTTAATGGATCAATATCATGCTGTATGGAATCCGACTGTTGCCCAATTTTTTTCTAATTTAAAAATAGAAAAAATTGAGTTTATAGGAGTAAAAGGTTATAACGTAGAAGATTATTCGGAATAGAATCAATTTTCGTTTACTTAAATATAAAATCTCGAATTTAACTATTGTTTCGAGGTTTTTATATTTTAAAATATCATTTTTTATTCCGGTATAGAGTATTATAACTCGCAATTGCATGTATGTTGGATAAATTCAATGCTGGAGTAAGTTTAGCTAAGGCAGATTCCAACGGAAACCTGAATGCTATTAATACTTCAATCCAAAAAATAAAAAAATAACGAAAAAAAAGAATAAAAAGACATAGTTTCCAAATGTCCTTAATCAATTACAAAACACTATGAAGAAATTATTAATAATAAAAGTATTATTCTTATCAAGTTTACTGTCAATAAATTATAGTAAAGCACAAACTGCAACTGATTATATTAACTTTTATAATGATGTAACTCCTAAACTAAATTCGATAATTCCTAATAAAATTCAATTTTATGGAAAACCTTTTTCTAATTTTTATAGTGAATTGCAAAATAAAAATATAATTGTAAAAGGCTGGATTTATGATCCTAAAATAGTACCTAGTACAAAATATTATGTATTAAAAATATTCCTTTGTGATGTTAATATGATAGGAACTGCTTCCAGAAACTCATTTACCTATCCTCTAATAATTGTAACATTTGAAGATGAAATACCTAGTCAGGTAGTTAATTTAATGGAGCAAAATCATACTATTTGGGATCCTACTGTTGCCCAATTTTTTTCCAATTTAAAAATAGAAAAAATTGAGTTTACCGGGGTAAAGGGCTATAATGTCAAAGATTATTCGGAATAGAATCAATTTTTGTTTACTTAAATATAAAATCTCGAATCTAAATATTGTTTCGAGGTTTTTATATTTTAAAAAATAACAATTATGAAAACAATATTCCCATTATTTGCTTTAATGTTAAGTTTAATTACATTCAAAGCACAACAGGTTTATCAATTAAATACTTTTTTCGATGATGTTCCTGATTATTCTTATATGAAGGACCTTAATAATGAGCTTTCTCTTTATGTAGGAAATTATAAAGCTATATATGAAGGAAATGAAATAACTCTATTTATTACTAAAGAGGATAAGAGATTCAATGAATTACTAGATAAAAAATATTATATGGATATTCTTATTGTAAAATACACAGTCAGAAATGTGGCAACAGGAACTGTACTTGATGATAATTTAAATCCTATTAATCCAAAACGAGACAGAATTATAAGTATGGGAACTAATCCTCCCGACAATAACAGTATTGATTTATACTACACTGGGACAAAGTGTGGTATAGGCTGGGGAAGAATTACCCTTTTAAAAATCAATGATACACAAATTAAATGGGCTTATTATCCAGATTCCAGGCTTTTCAGCGGTAATGATTGTCCTGACAGCAAAAATATCAAAATCTACCTCCCTGTTACTAAAAATTTAATTTTCACTGAGCAATAGAATATATACTTATGAGATTTACTAATAAAAAAACACGCACACGCGTGTTTTTTATTTATACTATCTGAGGTCTTAATTAATTAAAAGCTTCAATAATTTTTGAAAAATCCTCCACTTTCAAAGCAGCTCCTCCAATTAATCCTCCGTCAATATCCGGCTGTGAGAAAATTTCTTTTGCATTATCCGGTTTTACAGAACCACCATACAGAATAGATACTTCATCAGCTACTTCTTTACCATATTTTGCAGCAATCGTATTTCTGATATGGGCATGGATTTCCTGTGCCTGCTCAGGGCTTGCTGTTTCTCCGGTTCCGATGGCCCAAACTGGTTCGTAAGCGATTACCACCTTTTTAATTTCATCAGCAGATAAAGTGAAAAGAGCGGTTTCAGTCTGTTGTTTTACTACGTCCAGATGCTGTCCGGCTTTTCTTTGATCAAGGGTTTCTCCGTTACAGTAAACGGGGATTAAACCTTTATCTAAAGCAATTTTAACTTTTCTGTTACAATGAGAATCGGTTTCACCATGGTATTGTCTTCTTTCGGAGTGTCCGATTAAAGAGCCGTTCACATCAATCGATTCGATCATATCCGCAGAGATTTCTCCGGTATAAGCCCCACTTTCATGTTCGCTGATATCCTGTGCCAAAACACCGATTTCATCTTTTTCAAAAATATCTTTAGCCATCATTAAATATAAAGATGGGGGAGCGATCCATACCTCGCAGTTGGTGGTGTTATTGTTCTTATAGCTTAGTAATTGAATCATTAATTGTTGGGCATCAATTACGTTTTTGTTCATTTTCCAGTTTCCTGCAACTATTTTTCTTCTCATAATTTTAATTGTTTAGTATATTAAATAAATTATCTTCTGTTGTTTGTATAAAAGTTAATCTTTTCTGTTTCATTAACATTTCAATTTCTTCTTTACCAATTATACCTAATAAATTATTTAATTGATCAGACTTAGAAGCAATTGAATGGTGAAATATTATAATGCTAGTACGTTGGATATAGGGTTTCTGTATATAACTTTTATCATCATGTAATTGATTAAATACTTCTCTAATATACTCTTTGTCTGATATATCAAGGGAGTGTCCCCAAAAATAAAAAGTATGAGGCTCATTTTTGGAAATGTTATTTAAAAATTGATAATCAGTTTGCTTGTGAAGTTTTTGAAAGTATTTTGTGAAATTAAATAATTTATATTTTTTTAAATCTTCAGTAAGATCATCCACACCTAAAACAATTTTTAAATCATTCGTATCATTCCAATTGGGAACAACTTTACCATGTAAAAAATCGATTTCTTTTTCAGAATAAAGAGTGTTTATTGTTTGGGTATAATTAAACGAATATATTTTGTGAATTGAATGGAGTAAGTGTTTATTTTTTTCTTTAATGAATTTTTCTTTTTTTTCATTTCGAAATGTGTTATAAAATTCTGATACAATTGATTGAAAATAATCATTAAATATTCCCGTAAATTCTTGTAGTGAGTTATATAAATTATTTAATATTTTATTTTTATGAATTAATTGAATTTCCTTGTCTATTTTAAAACAATAATCTTCATTTATAGAATAAAAACGATCATTAATAGAAGAAAAAATTTCTAAATTGGTAAGTAAAATTTTAGATAGTTTTGAGTCAAAAAAATGCAATTTAGTATTATAAGGTTTATATGTATCATAGAATATTCCTTCAAATGGATTTTTATGATCTTTAATTTTTTCATCTAAACTCTTAAATAGTTCGATAATTAATTCTAATACTCTGTTAATTTCAGTTTCAAAATCAATCCATGTTTCAATATGAGAATCATCAATAGATTTAAAATGTTTATACCATATATTTTTTTGTAGTCTAGATTTGATACTATTTAACTCTTCCTTCTTAAATAATAATTTATCAGTATTATAAAACTCTTTGATTTTATCATAAAAAAATGAATCATATGTTTTAAATTCATTTTTAAATAGATCTTCAAAATTAAAATCTTTAGTGATATTTGTATTTTCTATATTTTTAAGAATACAAATGAAATGGTTATACTTTGTAGGCAAAAAATGTCTCAAATCAAATCCATTTCCGATGATTAAAATCCTTTTCAATTTGTGTTTACTTATTAATTCCTTCCAGTTTAAACATAAAAGCATACACCAAAGCAAGATCCTTTAAATAATCAAATCTTCCAGAAGCACCTCCATGTCCGTAATCCATATCCGTTTTTAAGAATAATACATTCTTATCGGTTTTCATATCCCGCAGTTTGGCTACCCATTTGGCAGGTTCGAAATATTGAACCTGAGAATCATGTAAGCCTGTTGTCACCAGGATATTAGGATAATTTTTCTTTTCTATATTTTCGTAGGGTGAATAGGATTTCATGTAAAAATAAGCCTCCTTATTATTAGGATTTCCCCACTCATCATATTCATTGGTGGTTAACGGAATACTTTCATCCAGCATGGTATTTACCACATCTACGAAAGGTACCTGAGCGATTACTCCGTTCCATAGATTAGGACTCATATTGGCTACAGCTCCCATTAATAAACCACCTGCACTTCCTCCTTGAGCATACAGATGTTTTGGTGAAGTATATTTTTGATTCACCAGGTATTCTCCGGCATCGATGAAATCGGTAAATGTATTTTTCTTTTTCATCATTTTTCCGTCTTCATACCATTGTCTTCCCATTTCCTGTCCTCCGCGGATATGGGCAATTGCAAATGCAAAACCCCGGTTCAGAAGACTTAGTCTTGTGCTTCCGAAACTGGCATCCATAGAGTTTCCATAGGAACCATAGGCATAGAGAAGGAGCGGGCTGTTACCGTCTTTTTTAAATCCTTTTTTATATACAATCGAAATAGGAATTTGGGTTCCGTCTTTTGCCGTGGCAAAAAGTCTTTCCGTGGTATAATCATTCTTGTTATAGCCTCCCAGGACTTCCTGCTGCTTGAGCAAGGTCCTTTTTCCGGTTTTAAGGTCCTGCTCATACTGAGAGCTAGGAGTGATCATGGAAGTATACCCGAAGCGGAAATTATCAGTATTGTATTCAGGATTTCCGGATGAATAGACAGTATAGGCAGGTTCATCAAATTTTAAAAACTCTTTTTTGCCTGTTTTCCGGTCATAAATTACTAATTGTGAAAGTCCGTTTTGTCTCTCACTGAAAACCAGATAATTTTTAAACTCTGTAATTCCTTCCATCAATACCTCTTTTCTGTGAGGAATAAAGTCTTTCCAGTTTTCCACTCCGGTTTTATCAAGAGGAGTTTCCACTACTTTAAAATTCAGGGCATCTTTATTGGTAACGATCAGGAATTTATCTTCCAAAGGTGTTACATCATATAAGACATCTTTCATCCTTGGCTGGAAAACTTTAAAGGTTCCTTCAGGGGTATTGGCATTCAGGTATCTTGTTTCGGAAGAAGTGGTAGCTCCGGAATAGATCATGATAAACTGATCGTTTTTGGATTTTCCGACCCCGATATAATTGGTTTTATCTTTTTCTTCATATACCAGAACATCTTTGGAAGAGTCGCTTCCTAAGGAATGTCTGAAAATTTTCTCCGTTAAAAGAGTTTCCGGGTTTTTTGAAGTATAGAAGATGGTTTTATTATCATTGGCCCAGGTGGCGGAACCCGTAGTATTTTTAATTCCTAAATCGGTTGTCTTTCCGGTAGACAGATCTTTTAAAAATAGTTTGTATTGTCTTCTGGAAACATCATCCACTCCATAAATCATCTTGGAGTTATCCGGGCTTATGCTGAACCCCGTAGCGACATAATAAGGATGTCCTTCTGCCAGCTGGTCTACATCCAGCAGTATTTCTTCGGGTGCTTTAAGGTTACCCTTTTTACGGCAGTATTTATAATATTGTTTTCCGGTTTCAGTCCGGGTGTAATAATAGTAACCGTTTTTAAAAACCGGTACCGACTCATCTTTTTCCTTAATCCGGGCTTTCATTTCCTGAAAAAGCTTTTCCCTGAAGGGTTCCGTATCTTTCATCATACCTTCCCAGTATGAGTTTTCGGCTTTCAGATAATCAACAACTTTTGAGGAATCCTTTCCTTTTTTAAAATAATCGATCATCCAGTAATAAGGATCATTCACTTTATCACTGTGAATATTTCTGATATGTTCCTGTTTTTCGGCAACGGGAGGTGTAAGATCAGGAAATTTCTGTGCTTGAAAAATAGAAGTACTCATAGCTAATAATCCTAAATACAGTTTTTTCATAGTTTGGAATATAAATGTAATACTAGCTCAACTGCCATAAATTCTTTAAAAGCCTATAAAAAGTATGCTCTTCATCCGTTACTTTTTCATCCGCCTTGATCAGTGATTTAGCAAACTGTACAAACTTTTCACGTTCCTTTTCCGTGGAATCTTCAAGAAAACAGCGGGCATGAAATTCAAAATGATCTTTCCATTCTTCCGGCTGTAGTAAGGCGATAGCTTCCAGCTCATTATCCAGGTTCATTTTGAACGGAAATTCTTCGGCCAGATATTTTTGTATGTGAAGACCTTCTTCGGGTGCAAATATGCCATCCACAGAGGATAAGATCATTAATAAGTGATACCCGGCGATAGATTTATTTGATTTTTGCATTACAATTAGTTTAGTTAATTATTTGATATAGTTTTTGGCTGGCATTTTGTCCACAATCTTTCCGTTTTGAAGGATAAGAATAAACGGATTGCTTCTTGCAATGGTTTTGATGGCGGTTCCATCCATCATGGCATTCGGAATTGTTTTAAAAGTATTGGGATCGGTGGAGACACCATAGACGAAGGCATCTTTTTGAGCATTTACTTTCGCTTCTATTTTTTTGAGCATTTCCGCAGAAACATCTTTAGGATGATAAGAGAAAACGATAACGGCTTTTGGAGCTTTAATAATCTGCTCAGTAATCTCGTTTCCTGTAGGATCTTCTATCTTGAATTTTACGATCTCAGAAGAATAACCTTCCTTTACTAAAACCGATTCATTTTTTCCTTCTTCAATTTTCCAGGGAGAACCGTCTTCCCAATATTTTGTTTCCTTGATATAATCATCCTGATTTACTTTCAGGACTTCCCCCGTCTTTTCATTTTTCAGTGAGTAGAAGGTTTTATATTCTGAAGGGTTTTTAGCAATTTTTTCCTTTTCAGCAGCCAGGTCGGTTCCGATTTTATAATCACGGAAATCGATCAGGGGTTCCTGAATAATTCCCTGCGCCATAATGTAGATTATAATTACCGAGAAAATTCCTATCACCCCATATTTGGCTTTATGGGAGGATTCTTCCTTATCATTAAAATCTTTTCTATACATCAGGAACAGAATAAGTAAGCCTGCCAGCAGAACCAGATCCTTTACAAAGCTCTGCCAAGGTGTAAATTTAATAGCATCACCGAAACAGCCACAATCCGTTACTACATTAAAGTAAGCGGAATAGAAGGTAAGGAATCCGAAAAATATACATAAAATGATGAGAGCCCAAAGCGTGAATTTCAGCTTCATCCGTAAAAGGAGCATAATCCCCAGACCCAGCTCTAATACCACCATTATAATGGAAAATAATAAAGCAAATTTCTCAAAAAACGGCATATTGAAAACTGCCGGTGAGAAATATTCTTCCATTTTAAAAGAAAAGCCTACCAAATCTACAGCTTTTACAAATCCGGAAAGAATAAAAATAATGGCGATAATGAATCTTAATAAACCTTTGATCATATTAAATAGTTTTAGGTTCGAACTGGTCTTGTTGTTCAGAGAATTTAATCAGGCAGAAAACTGCATAGTTCAGCATATCAAAATAATTGGCGTCAAGTCCTTCCGATACGATCGTTTTCCCCTGGTTGTCTTCAATTTGTTTGGTTCTCAGTACCTTCTGATAAATTAAATCTGTGATAGAAGAAATTCTCATATCCCTCCATGCCTCACCGTAATCATGGTTTTTTCTTTCCATGAGCGCTTTAGCTTCACTTGCATATTGATCATATAAGCTTATAATTTCTTCTTTATTCTCGTTGAAGTCGTCAGAAAGACCTTTTTCAAGCTGTATAAGTCCGATGATGGAATAATTGACAATCGCAATAAACTCATCCTCCTCACTTTCATCCACCATTTTTTTGTCGGTCATCTGTAACGTACGGATTCTGTTAACTTTAATGTAAATCTGGTCTGTAATGGAACTGGGTCTTAAAACCCTCCAGGCAGCTCCGTAATCCTGTAATTTTTTACTGAAAAGATCCCGGCACTGGCTGATAACTTTCTCGAACTGTACTGAAGTTTTTAACATATACTTTCTTAATAGTCCAAATATACAAAATAGCTTTCAAAAGTCGGGAGATAAGTTATAAGTGATGAATCATGAATAAGGAATTAAACTATTTAAAACTCAACTTTTGAACTTGTTAAAACTCCCTGACCACTTATCACTCAATAAGCCTTATTTTTGTATCATGAATCATTTGTCACCGGAACATCATTATTCCATTAACTGCAATGGAAGACTCGTCGATTTAAGTACTCCGAAGATCATGGGAATTCTCAATCTTACTCCGGATTCCTTTTCTGACGGGGGAAGCTTTAATAATGAAAAATCAGCGTTACAGCATGCTGAAAAACTCATCAGAGAAGGAGCTGATATTATTGATATCGGACCCCAGTCCACACGTCCCCATGCAGAATTTCTGAGCAGTGAAGAAGAAATACGGAGATTGGGTAGCGTTGTTTCAAAAATTAAAAAAGAGTTTCCGGAAATATTGATTTCCCTAGATACCTTTTATGGGCAAACCGTAAAATTTGGCTATAATGAAGGGATGGATATCGTCAATGATATTTCGGGAGGACAATATGACCCTGAAATGTTGGATAAAGTGGCGGAAACAAATCTTCCTTATATTCTAATGCATGTCAATCCTTCCTATGAAACCATGCATGATAAAATACGGTTTGAAGATATCACCTGTGAAGAAAATCAATATTTTTCTACAAAAACGGAAGAACTCTTAAAAAAAGGAATACATGATATTATTTTAGATCCGGGATTCGGATTTGGAAAAAAGGTGGAAGACCAGATGAAGCTGTTGAATGAAGTACAATACTTGGGATTTGAAAAATTTCCGTTGTTAATAGGTATTTCTAGAAAATCATTTATTTATAAGCCGTTAGGAAAATCACCTTTGGACATCAATGAAGAAACACAAAAGTTGCATACCAAAGTATTGGAGCAGGGAGCCAGAATATTGAGGGTTCATGATGTTTCCGCAGCTAAAAAGACCCTCGATGAATTTAACATAAAAAATAAAAAAATTAAAAAAAACTGAAAAAGGTTGTCAGTTTGATAAAAGTTTATACATTTGCATTATGAATTTTGCGAATCCAAAAAATATTATTGTCGTTTCTATTATTAATCTTATTGTCATTAACAATAGGATGGAAGCGGTATTATAAAAAATAAACTAGATAAATTTTGTAAAGCCGTTTCGTTTTGAAACGGCTTTTTTATTTTAAAAAATTAAATATGTATCAATTAGTAGCAGTCATTATCGTCATTATTATTACTCCCTTACGGTTGTGAGAAGGACGGCATTGGCTATTACTGGATAATATACTCGCCCTCTCACATACTGAGAGGGCTTTTTTATTGCACAAATTTTAAAAAAATATAGAATGTATTATAACGACGAAACACTGGTGTATTTTAATGGCAGTTTTGTAAAAGCAAAAGAGGCCGGTACGGACCTTTACGGACAATCTCTTCACTACGGATATTCCGTATTTGAAGGAATAAAATCCTATCAAACGGATAAAGGGACTCATATCTTTAAAGCTAAAGAACATTATGACAGATTAAGAAGATCAGCGGAATTAATGTATATCCCTTTTTCTTACACTACTCAGGAACTTACAGATCTTACTTACGAACTTTTAGAGAAAAATAATTTCAGTGATGCCTATATCCGCCCATTGGTAATCTGTTCTCCCAACATGTCTTTATCGAAAGGGCAGGAATCTTCCCTGGTATTACTAGCCTGGGAATGGAACAACGGCTATTTGGCCAATAAGATGCGGATTATGACATCCAGTTTCCAAAGACCTAATCCTCAGGCGTTTCATGTAGAAGCTAAAGTAGGAGGGCATTATGTAAATTCTATTCTTGCCTGTCAGGAAGCCAAAGATAAAGGATATGATGAAGCATTGGTACTGGATGCCAATGGTCATGTAGCAGAAAGTTCAGGGGCTAATGTTTTTTACGAAAAAGACGGAACATTATTTACTCCGGCAAAGGGAAGCATTCTTCCTGGAATAACACGTCAGACTGTATTTGAGATATGCAGTGAACTTAATATCCCGGTTAAAGAAACCTTTTTTAAACCCGAAGAAATGAAAGGGGCAGATGCTGCTTTTTTTTGCGGAACTGCAGCAGAGATCGTCGCTTTGGATTCTCTGGATGATGTTCCTTTTACGAAGGCCTGGGAAGATACAGCAAGTGAGAAAGTACAGCAGGCTTATTTGAAACGGGTAAGACTTCTGTCATTGTAAATGTTTTGGATTTAAGTTATTGATTATTAAATAAATAAATCTGTTTTATGAACAATTGAGTATTGTAGTTTTTATGAAAATTGAAAATAAAAAGAATAATACAAACTGTAGTTTTGGACAAAAATTAAATAAAAATATCATCGGTCAATTCTGAAAAACAGAAATGTAAAGAAATGATAAGAACAGAAAATGCAAGATACTATGTTAAATAAATATTCAAAAATATTTACCCAGAATAAAGAACAGCCAGCAGCTAAAGCCATGCTGTACGGAATAGGATTTTCGGATGAGGATATGGATAAGGCCCAGATCGGGATAGCCAGCATGGGATATGACGGAAATACCTGTAATATGCACCTGAATGATCTCGCACAGGTCGTCAAAAAAGGAACCTGGGAACAGGGGCTGGCAGGATTGGTGTTTAACACGATCGGGGTAAGTGACGGAATGAGTAATGGGACAGATGGAATGCGTTATTCACTCGTAAGCCGTGATGTAATTGCCGACAGTATCGAAGCTATTTGCGGGGCCCAGTATTATGACGGACTTATAGCATTACCCGGATGTGACAAGAATATGCCCGGAACTATTATTGCTATGGGACGGCTGGACCGCCCTTCGATAATGGTATATGGAGGAACGATAGCTCCCGGCTGCTACAAAGGGGAATCTCTTAATATCGTTTCCGCGTTTGAAGCATTAGGAAAGAAAATCTCGGGGGATATATCTGAAGAAGATTTCAACGGAGTTATTAAAAACTCATGTCCCGGAGCCGGAGCATGCGGTGGAATGTATACGGCCAATACAATGGCCTCAGCCATAGAAGCATTGGGAATGAGTCTTCCTTATTCTTCATCTAATCCGGCCTTAAGTAAAGAAAAAAAAGAAGAATGTCTGAATGCGGCTCGATATTTAAAACAGCTTTTGGAAAAAGATATTAAGCCATCCGATATCATGACGAGAAAAGCATTTGAGAATGCCCTGAGATTAATTGTTGTTCTGGGAGGAAGTACCAATGCGGTTCTCCACTTCATTGCCATGGCAAAAAGCGTAGGAGTTTCCTTAACTCAGGATGATTTCCAGAAAATGAGCGATGTTACTCCCGTATTAGCAGATTTAAAGCCCAGCGGAAAATACCTGATGCAGGATTTATTTGAACACGGAGGAACACCGGCAGTGATGAAATACCTTCTGAAAGAGGGATTACTTCATGGAGACTGCTTAACGGTAACCGGAAAAACATTAGCGGAAAACCTGGAAGATGTTCCGGAACTGGATTTTTCTACTCAGAAAATTATTAAACCTCTTTCAGAGCCCATTAAAGCAACAGGACACCTGAGAATATTATACGGAAACCTGGCAGAGAAAGGAAGTGTAGCCAAGATCACCGGAAAAGAAGGGGAAAAGTTCGTAGGAAAAGCAAGGGTATTCGATGGAGAAAAAAACCTGATCAAAGGAATAGAAGAAGGGAAGGTAAAGCATGGAGACGTAATTGTTATCCGTAACGAAGGCCCGAAAGGTGCTCCCGGAATGCCGGAAATGCTGAAGCCCACCAGTGCTTTGATAGGATCCGGCTTTGGTAACAGTGTAGCCCTGATTACTGATGGCAGGTTCAGCGGGGGAACCCATGGATTTGTGGTAGGACACATTACTCCCGAAGCCCATGAAGGGGGATTGATAGCATTTGTAGAAGATGATGATGTCATTGAAATAGATGCTGTAAACAATACCATACAACTGAAAGTATCTGAAGAAGAAATTCAGGAAAGAAAAAATAAATGGGTAAAACCGGAGCTGAAAGTAAAAAAAGGACTGTTGTATAAATATGCTTTAACGGTTTCTTCCGCTGCCGAAGGTTGTGTTACCGATGAATTTTAAAAAAACAAAAATGAAAAATCCAAACCTTACAAAAAAAGAAAACCATTTGTCCCTGGAGGCAGAGTTGAACGGAAGCCGGATTATACTGGAAACATTTTTACACGAAGGGGTAAAAACAGTATTCGGATATCCGGGAGGGGCCATTATCCCAATTTATGATGCCTTATATGATTATAAAGAAAGCCTCGAACATATTCTCGTACGTCATGAACAGGGGGCGGTCCATGCTGCACAGGGATATGCAAGGGCATCCGGAGAAGTGGGTGTTGTTTTGGCGACAAGTGGTCCCGGAGCAACGAATTTGATAACAGGTTTGGCAGATGCAATGTTAGACAGCACGCCCCTCGTTTGCATTACGGGACAGGTATATGACCATCTTTTAGGAACCGATGCATTTCAGGAGATTGATGTAATGAATATCACCACTCCCGTAACGAAATGGAACTATCAGGTAACCGATGCGGAAGAGCTGGCGGATGTGCTTACGAAAGCATTTTATATAGCAAGATCAGGAAGGCCGGGTCCCGTGGTAGTGGATATTACTAAAAATGCTCAATTACAAAAAGCCTTATATAAAGGATATCAGCCCTGTACTTATCTCAGAAGCTATCAACCGAACCCACTTCCCCAGATAGATAATATTGAAAGGGCAGCAGCATTGATTAACCAGGCGGAACGACCTTTTGTAATAGTGGGGCAAGGTGTATTATTGGGAAAAGCGGAGAAAGAATTTTTAGCATTCATTGAAAAATCAGGAGTACCCGTAGCATGGACAGTTATGGGAATGAGTGCTATTCCGACTGACCATCCGCAGGCGGTGGGAATGGTAGGAATGCACGGAAATTACGGACCTAATATCCTTACCAACGAATGTGATGTCCTCATTGCAGTAGGAATGCGATTTGATGACCGGGTGACCGGAAGGTTGGATCAGTATGCCACCCAGGCCAAAGTAATTCATTTTGATATCGATAAAGCAGAGATCAATAAAAACGTAAAAGCAGATGTTCCCGTATTGGGAAATTGTAAGGAAACCTTACCGTTGCTTACCGCTAAGTTGCAGGCCAAAAAGCATGATAACTGGTACCGCAGGTTCCATGACTGCTTTGAGATAGAACATACCAATCTGATTAATAATGAGCTCAATCCATCAGAAGGAGCCGTTACTATGGCCGAAGTAATCAGATGCCTGAATGAATTAACCAACGGTGAAGCTGTTATAGTAACAGATGTAGGTCAACATCAGATGGTTACGTGCAGATATATTCAATTAAACAATTCCAAAACAAATATTACCAGCGGAGGATTGGGAACAATGGGATTCTGTCTTCCGGCGGCTATTGGAGCAGCTTATGTTCAGCAGGACCGCCCGGTGGTAGCTATTATGGGAGATGGAGGTGCCCAGATGAATATCCAGGAACTGGGAACGCTGATGCAGTATAAGCCGGATGTGAAGATCCTGATACTTAATAACTCTTTCCTCGGAATGGTAAGACAGTGGCAGGAGCTGTTTCATGAAGAACGATATTCTTTTGTGGATATTCAGAGTCCTGATTTTGTGCAGGTAGCAAAAGGATATGGAATTCCAGGAAAAAAAGTAGATAACAGGGACCATCTGAAAGATGCGGTTCAGGAGATGTTGAATAATCCGGGGTCTTACCTTCTGGAAGTTATGGTAGAAAAGGAACATAATGTTTTCCCTATGGTACCGCAAGGAAAAAGCGTAGCGGAAATTGTACTCAGTAATAACAAACTATAAAAAAACAGGAAGATGAAAACAGATTCAGATAAAAAAGAATATACGATCACTACCTATACGGAAGATTATTTAGGATTGATCAGCCGGATCAGTACCATATTTTCCCGGCGAAGGATTAAAATTCAGAGCTTACACGTGGAACCTTCGGAAATACCGGATGTAAAAAAGTTTACCATCGTGATCAAAGAAACCGACGAAGCGATTCAGAAGCTTTCCGGCCAGATCGAAAAACAGGTGGATGTTTTAGAAGTTCATTATCAGAAAACGCATTGTATGTCCATCATAGGTAATGCAGCGAATTATTAAAAATTTAAAATCAATAGTAAATAAAATAAAATCAATAAAATGGCAAAATTAAATTTCGGAGGAGTAGAAGAAAACGTAGTAACAAGAGAAGAATTTCCATTAAAAAAAGCTCAGGAAACATTAAAAGATGAGGTAGTGGCGGTGATAGGATATGGAGTACAGGGTCCGGGGCAGGCACTTAATCAGAAAGATAACGGAATCAATGTAATCGTAGGACAGAGAAAAAATTCTAAATCATGGGATAAAGCAGTAGCAGACGGTTTTGTACCTGGTGAAACTTTATTTGAAATAGAAGAAGCCCTGAAGAGAGGAACCATTATCTGCTATCTGTTAAGCGATGCAGCCCAAATAGAATACTGGCCCAAAGTGAAAGAACATCTTACACCTGGAAAAGCCCTTTATTTCTCTCATGGTTTTGGGGTAACTTTCAATGAGCGTACGGGAATCGTTCCTCCTGCGGATGTAGATGTTTTCTTAGTGGCGCCCAAAGGTTCCGGAACCTCTTTGAGAAGGATGTTTTTACAGGACCGTGGATTAAACAGTAGCTTTGCGGTTTACCAGGATGCTACGGGAAAAGCAAGGGAAAGAGTAGTTGCTTTGGGGATTGCGATAGGAAGCGGATATTTATTTGAAACCAATTTTAAAAAAGAAGTATACAGTGATCTTGCCGGAGAGAGAGGAACACTGATGGGAGCTATCCAGGGAATATTTGCTGCACAGTATGATGTACTGAGAAAGAAAGGTCACAGCCCTTCAGAGGCATTCAATGAAACCGTGGAAGAGCTTACGCAGTCATTAATGCCTTTAGTGGCGGAAAACGGAATGGACTGGATGTACGCAAACTGCAGTACTACGGCTCAAAGAGGTGCTTTGGACTGGTGGAAGCGTTTCAGAGATGCAACATCCCCTTTATTCGAAGAGCTTTACGATAGTGTGGCTTCCGGAAATGAAGCTCAGTTATCCATTGACAGTAACAGTAAACCGGATTACAGGGAAAAGCTGGAAGAGGAATTGGCAGAATTGCGCGAAAGTGAAATGTGGCAGGCAGGAACAACTGTGAGAAGCCTCAGACCGGAAAATAATTAAATAAAACCCAATGATGAAAGAAAAAACAGATTCGGTGGTTTTAGAGGATGTCTATAAAGCAGCTGAAAGACTGAAGAATGTAAGCGTCAAAACACCGCTTTCGGTCAATAATAATCTTTCAGCGGTTTACAATGCCCATGTCCGGTTCAAAAGAGAAGACCTGCAAAGGGTAAGATCCTATAAAATACGCGGAGCTTATAATAAAATGGCGACATTGTCTAAAGAAACCCTTTCAAGAGGAGTAGTCTGCGCCAGCGCGGGAAATCATGCCCAGGGAGTGGCATTTGCCTGTCATACGATGAAGGTGAAAGGAACCATCTTTATGCCTTTGCCGACTCCGGGACAAAAACTGGAGCAGGTAAAGATGTTCGGAGGGGACTATGTAGAAGTGGTTTTATACGGAGATACTTTTGATGAAGCCAAGGATGCGGCATTAAAATTTTGCAGTGATCAGGAAGGCGTATTTATCCATCCCTTTGATGATCATGCTATTATAGAAGGTCAGGCTACGGTAGGACTGGAAATTTTAGCGCAGTCTGAAGAACCCATCGATTATCTTTTCGTACCCGTAGGTGGTGGTGGACTGGCAGCCGGCGTTTGTTCCGTATTTCAGAAGCTTTCTCCTGAAACTAAAATTATAGGAGTGGAGCCTTCTACTGCTGCCAGCCTGGAAAAAGCAATGGAAAAAGGGGAGCCTGTTCTGGTGGAAAAGATCAGCCGTTTTGTAGATGGAGCAGCGGTACAGAAAGTAGGGAATCTTACCTTTGAAATCTGTCGGGACATTCTCTATGATGTAGCCACGATAGAAGAGGGAAAGATCTGTGAAACCATATTATCATTGTATAATAAAGATGCAATTGTAGTAGAGCCGGCCGGAGCCTTATCGGTCAGCGCACTGGAAAAATACAAAGAAGAAATCAAAGGAAAGAATGTTGTATGCATCATCAGTGGAAGTAATAATGATATCACACGTATGGAGGAGATTAAAGAAAAAGCACTGCTCTATGCCGGACTGAAACATTATTTTCTGGTAAGATTCCCACAGCGTCCGGGTGCATTAAAAACCTTTGTAATGGATGTGCTGGGGCCTAATGATGATATCACCACCTTTGAATATACCAAGAAAAACTCAAAAGAAAAAGGGATTGCCGTAGTGGGAATTGCCCTTAAAAACAATGAAGATTTTGATCCGCTTTTATATAAGATGAAAAAATATGATTTTTTTGTCAACTATCTTAATAATGATCCGTCTTTGATGAACCTTTTGATTTGATAAGTATAGAAGTAATCAAATAGAGAAAAAAATTTCGTATACAAAAATAATCGGATGTTTTCAACATCCGATTATTTTTATAAAGAGTCTGCTTTTCTTTTTGAGATTATTAAAAATATGGTTTTTAGTGAGAGGTTCCTCAGTTAATTAGAAAATAAAAGATTCCTCAATTCTTCGGAATGACATTGGTCGTCTAGCAGTGAATTTTTGTCATTTCGAGCGCAGGGAGAAATCTTTATCTATTTAAGCTGAATGATTATAGTCTATAAAGTTTCTGTTTATCAAAACCTATTCGATTCCTTGTATTGTGGTTAATATTCCAACATTGTTTTATGAAAGTGAAAGATTCCTCAATTCTTCGGAATGACATTGAACGTCTTGCAGTGAATTTTTTGTCATTTCGAGCGCAGGGAGAAATCTTCATTTATTTATGCTGAAAAATTGTAGTTTATAAAGCTTCTGTTTATCAATGTCTATTCGTTTCCTTGTATTGTGGTTAATATTCCAACATTGTTTTATGAAAGTGAAAGATTCCTCAATTCTTCGGAATGACATTGAACGTCTTGCAGTGAATTTTTTGTCATTTCGAACGCAGGGAGAAATCTTTATCTATTTAAGCTGAATGATTATAGTCTATAAAGTTTCTGTTTATCAAAACCTATTCGATTCCTTGTATTGTGGTTAATATTCCAACATTGTTTTATGAAAGTGAAAGATTCCTCAATTCTTCGGAATGAAATTGATCGTCTTGCAGTGAATTCTTGTCATTTCGAGCGCAGGGAGAAATCTATCTAATCTAATCTAATATTTAATTAAGCCCAGATAATTTTTCCGCATACACCGCCGAAAACTCCTTTCTATCTTCCTCTAGCTTTTCTCCCTTATCAGGCAGAATATAATTAAAAAGAATTTTCCCTTCCTGATCAATAAAAATAATTTCTTTCTCTTCACCGTCTATCATCTGGGCAAAAATTTCCCACATGGAAACATCTCTCAGCTTTAAGATATCAAAAAACTCTTCTGCTTTTATTTCTATTTTTTTCATATAATCAAATTTAAAATTCAAGGAATTTAAGTTTAAACTGGATAGCAAAATTTTGTTTGAAATTGGGAGTTGCGTAATATCCTACCCGGTAAAAAACGCCCAGATTAAAGTAAGAGGAAAGGAAGTTATTCCATTCCAGACCGACTTCCTGATACATACGATCCAATTTTCTGAACTGAAACTGATGGTATTCAGGATGCTTCATATCACCAATAGTTCCCCGAAAAACAAAATCAAAGCTGGAAACATTTTTTCCGAAACTTTTAAAATATAAAGGTAATTTATGGGTGAAATAATAAGCAATAAAACGGTCATTAAAGTACTTGCCGCCTTCCAGTGTGGCAAACCCCAGATAAGAGGTGAGGTTAAAATTAAAATCTTTTCTCGAAGATGCCAGCCCGTTCATCGTAAACTGTCTCCAAATCGGAGCTTCTCCTAACACCAATCCTCCGTATAAACGTACTCCTGTAGTTCCCAGCAGGGTTTTGAAATTATGATTAAAAAGTACGTCAAAACGGCTGTAATTAAAATCCCCACCCAGCATTTTAAAGCTCTGTTCATAATTAAAATAAACTTCCGGATATTTCTGATCAATGATGGATTTGCCCTGTGGTGTCATGATATTGGTAGAATTGGGAGAGAACTTTAAGGTAAATAAAGTGTAAAAGTTTTCAAAAGAAGAACCTTTATTCTGAAACTGATAATCAAACATAGCCTCTTCAAAATTTCTCCGGGCCGCAAATACCAATGTAAGACCGTTCGTAACATCATTAAGATAAGAAAGAGAAGCTCCTCGGTAGTGGTAATATTTATCATTATTAATATTATTACCCACATTCATCATCCGCATTTTAAAATTCCATAATCTGCGATAGAACTCTCCTGATGAGGTTACGTCATTATAATATTCTATCCGGAAAAATGAATTCTTTTCAAGGGTTGTTTTCATATCCAGTCCTATTCCATATTTCCATTTTTCATCTTTAAGTCCGTAAGCAAAATAATAATCCGGTGAAAAGTAAGGATTGAAAGTTTCATTGAGTTTAGCTTTCAGCCCAAGTCTGAATCCTTCGTAGAGGTTGTAGTTAACAATTTCATCCACTGCAAAATCTACAATTCCTGTGCGGATCTGTCCGTTAATTAATCCGGTTAATATCTGTGCTTTACTGTCAATATTATAAATTTTTCCCAGGCTGTCAATAGTGGTATAGGTATTTCTCTCTCTATCGGTCAGCGGATCTGTCCGGTATTGTTCCAGCGTTTTTCCGTCCATATTTTTTACGGAAAATGTATAACCTTTAAAATCCTTTTTATTTTCTTCAATGGGAGATTGAAAATCAAAATAACGGGAAGTTAAAAAAGCATAGGTCCCGAAGCTTTGTTTCTTTTTTTTATTATTGGGTTCATCATCTTTGGAATCTTTATCTTCTTCCATTGACATTTTGGTCATTCTCAGCTTTACCTTTTCATGGGCAAGGAACCATTTGTTGTTGTAGAATATCCAGGTACTTGTAATAATACCGTCGTTTTTATTTTTGCTGAAATTTTCAATTTTTTTAATGCCGTAAGTTTCCGTATCGATATAGATGGCACCGTTGTATTTTCTTTTCTTTGTCGGCTTTTTGTAATTGACCTCGCGGAAGCGGATGACGAAAGTTTTTCTGTTATCCACCTCAATGGTATCGGTAAGGAAAAAACGGTATAGCCCTCTGTTTTCCATTTTTAGCTGATTTGGAAGCTGATCCCTGTTGCTCTGCTGTAAAGCGATCATTTCATAGATAGGCTGTTTAAGTCCTGAAATCCTGTTATCCAGAATATTGATCTTTTCACCATATTTCTCCGAATACAGAAACTCCTGGGCCCTTTCCCAAAGGAATAATTTACTTTTGGAGAATATATTTCTGGCAGTAATATTATTTAAAGAATCCTTCTGTCTTTTTTTCTTAAAAAACTGGCTTTCATCAAAAAACTCGTTAAATTGAGAAATACTGTCTTCATCTATATCCAGGGAAACTTTTTCATAAGATTTAAAAGAATAGGAAGGTAAGCTTTTGGGTGAATTTTCTTTAAATAACTTGTTGACTTTTTTCAGAATAGCCAATGCTCTCGGATCACTTCTATCTTCAATGATTACTGTTTCAATAGCGGCAGTTTTAGAAGAGGTACTTATCAGGGAAACGGTTATTTCATTCTCTACAAGGGCAGTCTCGGGATAATAATGGTCAGCCTGGATACTGATGCTTTTACATGGGGTTCTGAAAGTGAGTATACCATTGGCATCGGTTTCGCCTAATAGCCTGTCATTGCAAAAAACTCTGGCATGAAAAACAGGGGATTGATTGGCTTCGTCAACCACTTTAATTGTTGACTGGGAGAAACCAAACATGCATATCAGAATACATATAACCGATAAAATTCTTTTCATGACACAAATGTGGACCAAAATTAATGATATTTCTCATTCTGAAAAAGTTTTTAAGATTTGTTATGATTATTAAGAAGAAGGTTTAGGGAATCTGGTTGGTTATCAGACATTGGAAAATCCTGATATAAGGAGTAATAATGAATAGTACTCAACTTTATTACTTTTTGGAGTTTGATATCCCATCAGTCTTTATAATATAAAAAAACGGACAAAATATTTGTCCGTTCTATATTGATTTGATAAAGTTTCGAAATTAAATATTTAATGCCTTCTGATAAGCATTTTCCAATCCGGCAAGGTTTTTCCCTCCTGCAGTTGCAAAGCCCGGGTTTCCACCCCCGCCACCTTGAATTTCTTTAGCTAAGTCTTTTACAATAGCTCCGGCCTGGTAGTTGGCGGCAAGATCATCGGATACGCCTACCGTAATCATCGGCTTACCGTCAGCGTCAGATAAAATGATGGTTACCGATGTTGGTATTTCTTTTTTAAGCTGGAACACAAGGTCTTTTACAGAGCCTGCATCCAGAGAAGTTCTTTTAACCAATAACTGCTTGTCACCTTTTTGTTCATAAGCATTTTTCCAATCGTTTACTTCTCCTTTTGCTTTTTCTTTTTTCAATCCTTCTACTTCAGATTTTAAAGAAGCATTTTCTTCAATCAGCTTTTCTATGGATCTTACCACATCTTTAGACTTAAGAAGCTGGCTAAGTTCCGTAATCTGTTTTTCTAAATTTTTGAAATATTGTTCAGACTGATCTCCCGAAATAGCTTCAATCCTTCTGATTCCTGCTGCTGCGGAACTTTCGGATATGATTTTGAAATGTCCTATTTCGCTGGTATTTTTTACGTGAGTTCCTCCGCAAAGTTCTCTTGAACTTCCAAACTGGATCATTCTCACATTATCACCATATTTTTCCCCGAATAAGGCCATTGCCCCTTTATCCAAAGCTTCCTGAATGGGAATATTTCTGAATTCCTGTAAAGCAATGCTGTCCTTTATCTTTTGGTTGACTTTATCTTCTACCAAAGCAAGTTCCTCATCCGTCATTTTACTGAAGTGGGAAAAATCGAAACGAAGATAATCCGGCCCTACATAAGAACCTTTCTGCTCTACGTGAGTTCCTAAAACCTCTCTTAAAGCCTCATGTAAAAGGTGAGTCACGGAGTGATTGGCCTGCGTGTTTCTTCTTTCGGCATGGTTTACTTTAGCATAAAAAACAGCACCTGCATCTTTCGGAAGTCCGTTGATCAGGGAAATAACCAAGCCGTTTTCTTTTTTAGTGTCCAGTACTTCAAAACTTTCTGCAGCATTTCCGAGTGTTCCTTTATCGCCGATTTGTCCACCTCCTTCAGGATAGAAAGGAGATTGGCTTAATACCACCTGATAAAATACACCGTCTTTATTTTCTACTTTTCTGTATCTTGTAATATAAGTTTCAGTTTCCGTAACATCATATCCTACAAAGGTTTCAGGTTTATCTTCTAAATTAACCCAGTCATAAACCTTTTGAGCAGAATCTGCTTTTGAGCGAAGTTTTTGCTTTTCCATTTCAGCCTCAAATCCTTTTTCATCAATGGTTAAGCCCTTTTCTTCTGCAATAATTCTCGTTAGGTCATCGGGAAAGCCATAAGTATCATACAATTCGAATACTTCTTCACTCGGTAATACGTTGGATTGATTGTCAATCGTTTGCTGAATTAATTTTTCAACCCTGATTAACCCGTTTTCAATAGTTTTTAAGAATGAGTCTTCCTCACTTTTAATTACCTCTGAAACCAGATTTCCCTGCTTTTCTATTTCCGGGAAAAATTGACCCATCTGCTCCTGTAAAACAGGAACCAATTTATATAAGAATGGTTCTTTCATACCTAAGAATCGGTAAGAATAAGAAATTCCTCTTCTTAAAATTCTTCTGATCACATACCCGGCTCCTCCGTTGGAAGGAAGCTGTCCGTCTGCAATAGCGAAAGAAACAGCTCTGATATGATCCACAACAACACGGATTGCAATATCTTTTTCATCTTCTAATGCTCCGGTATATTTTTTTCCTGAAAGTTCTTCCACCTTAGCAATAAGCGGGGTGAACACATCAGTATCATAGTTGGAAGATTTTCCCTGTAAAGCCATACACAAACGTTCAAAGCCCATTCCCGTATCAACGTGCTGTTTAGGAAGCTTCTCCAGGCTTTTATCAGCCTTTCTGTTGAACTCCATGAATACCAGGTTCCATACCTCCACTACCTGCGGATGATCCTGGTTTACAAGCTGAATTCCCGGAACTTTAGCTTTTTCCTCTTCAGATCTCAAATCGATATGGATTTCAGAGCAAGGTCCACAAGGTCCGCTGTCACCCATTTCCCAGAAATTATCTTTTTTATTTCCATTGATAATCCTGTCTTCGGCAATATGAGATTTCCAGAAGTTGTAAGCATCCTGATCTCTTTCAAGGTTCTCGGAATCATCTCCTTCAAAAATAGTGACATAAAGGTTTTCCTTCGGAATTCCAAATACTTCCGTAAGCAGTTCCCAGGCAAAAGCAATCGCATCTTTTTTAAAATAATCACCAAAAGACCAGTTTCCCAGCATTTCAAACATGGTATGGTGGTAAGTATCTCTACCCACATCATCCAGGTCATTATGCTTTCCTGAAACTCTCAGACATTTCTGTGTATCGGCAATTCTTGGAGCGGTAGGCTCTTTATAACCTAAAAAGAAATCCTTGAACTGCGTCATCCCGGAGTTGGAAAACATTAAAGTAGGGTCGTCTTTCAGTACAATAGGAGCTGAAGGAACAATAAGGTGGTCTTTACTTTTAAAATAATCTAAAAATTTTTGACGTATCTCTTGTGATGTCATAAGTTTTGCTTTGCTTTTAAATATCAATTTATGATAAGATGCAAATTTAATATTTTTAGGGGATTTACAGTCATTTTAGACTATATTCTATACCGAATGTCAATGGGAGCGGGCTTAAGCCCGCTTAATGAATGAATAAATCAATTGGCTTCAGCCCAAACTTAAAGATAGAAGCTCAAAAAGAGATTTATATTCTCTATATTTCCGGTTTATAAATCCATCCTACTTTTTGATATTAAATTTCCTAAAAACATTTATCTTCGTTAAGGATTTATATTATTTCAAAAAACATGACGAAAACTGAAGTTCTGAAAAGCTGGGTCGAGGACTATTCCGGACCGCTTTTAAGAAGAGCTGTTTATCTGCTTTCGGATAAGGAGGATGCAGAAGATATAGTACAGGAAGTATTTATATCTGCTTTTTCATCTTATGAGTCCTTTGAAGGGAAAAGCAAACCGCTTACATGGTTAACAACTATCTTAAATTATAAAGTCGCAGATTTTTACCGAAAGAAATATAAATCCGAACCGAATATCCGGTTAGATCATTTTTTTGATGAGTCGGGGTCCTGGAGACATGATGATGTTTTGCAGGATTGGAATATGTCAGATGAAGATAATCAGATCCTGGATGATTCGGAATTTAATAAAACTTTTGAGGAATGTATCGAGGATTTGCCCGTAAGATGGAAGATTCCGGTAAAAATGTATTACCTCCAGGAAAAAAAAGCACCGGAGGTAAGTCAGGAATTGAATATTTCTACGACTAATCTATGGAAGGTTCTTCAAAGAAGCAGAATGCAGTTAAGGGAATGTTTGGATTTTAACTGGTTTTCAAAATTGTAATGAATTAAAGGATGATAAAAAAGGTTATTCATTGGATGTTTTTACCATGTAGAGAAGCTACGCTACTTATGGAAAAAAGAAAGGCAGGAGCTATTTCTTCACAGGAGAATTGGAAGCTGTCGGTTCATTTGCAGATTTGTAAATGGTGTAAAGCGTATGAAAAAAAACTGAATATACTGGATGAAATTTTAGAGAAAAGATTTAAAAAAGAAGAAGAACAGGAAATTAATGATATTGATATTCAGGGTTTTAAAGAAAAATTAAGCAAGAGACTGGATATTTAAAACATTTTCTGTCAGGATTTTGAAGTTCCCCCGACTATACTTATGAAAATAAAAAAGTATTTAATTCAAAATCTAAAAACATGTACACAACTCACTCAGAAAACAACCCAAAAAGACTCGGTTATTATATTTCTTTATTCGGGGCAGCTCTCATTTTACTGTGGATTGGGATCTTTAAATTTACCCCTACGGAGGCTGATTCCATAAAGCCTTTAGTTGAAAATCATTTTCTGACTTTTTGGGTGTATAAAGTCTTTAATGTCCAAACGGTATCTAATCTTATCGGACTTGTAGAAATTATCCTTGCCATGGTATTGTTATTGAGTGTAAAACTTACAGGACTGAAAAAATTAGCAGGAATGGGAATGGTTGTTACATTTCTGATTACGCTCAGCTACTTATTTACGACTCCCAATATCTGGAGAACCGTGGATGGAATTTTAGTGCCAGATTTTTTCATTCTGAAAGATCTCATGTTTTTAGGATTTGGATTCACATTACTTCAACACAATGAAAACAAATAAAAAGGTAAAAATGAAAAATATATTAATAGTACTCGGCGTAGTGCTGGGTATTGCAGTATTCGCTGCAAAGTCAGGTCTTTTTCATTCAAAGGCCACAGTAGTAACAGAAACAGAAAATCAAAATCAGAAGATTATGGATAATACAAACATCAGAGAAATTTATTTTGCAGGAGGTTGTTTTTGGGGAACGGAACATTTTTTTCAACAGATCCGTGGAGTAGTGGCTACAGAAGTAGGGTATGCTAACGGTAAGACTTCAAACCCTACATATGAACAGGTAGTAAGTCATACTACAGGTTTTGCGGAAACAGTAAAAGTAAAGTATGATCCGGAGCAGGTGGATTTAAAACTGCTGATTGATTTATATTTTAAAACAATTGACCCTACGAGTCTCAACAAACAGGGAAATGACAGGGGAGATCAGTACAGAACAGGAATTTATTACACCGATAAAAACGATGAAAATGTAGTAAAAGGTGAAGTGGAAAAGTTGGCAAAAAACTATTCTAAACCGGTAGTGGTAGAAACCATACCTCTTAAGAACTTCTATAAAGCGGAAGACTACCATCAGGATTATCTGGATAAAAATCCGGGAGGATACTGTCACATTGAACCGGGACTTTTTGAAATGGCAAAAAATGCCAATCCTCTTCCGAAAGCCAAATATCAGAAACAGGATCAAAAAGCTTTAAAAGAAAAGCTCAGTCCTATCCAGTATCAGGTAACTCAGGAAAATGGTACGGAAAAACCTTTTCAAAATGAATACTGGGATGAATTTCGTGAAGGGATCTATGTAGATATTACCACAGGAGAGCCCTTATTTATTTCTACCGATAAATTTGAATCCGGATGCGGATGGCCAAGTTTCTCCAAACCGATCACTAAAAAGCTGATTGATGAGAAGCTCGACAGAACTTTTGGAATGACAAGGGTGGAAGTAAGAAGTAAAACAGGAAATGCTCATCTGGGACATGTTTTCAACGATGGTCCGCAGGATAAAGGAGGATTGCGTTACTGTATCAACAGTGCTTCCCTGAAATTTATCCCGAAAGAGGAAATGGAGAAAAAAGGATATGGAGAATATCTTCCATTATTAGATAAAAAATAATAAGAAGAGGCTGCCGGAAGGTGGCCTTTTTTCAATCAGTAAATTAAAAATAAAAAGTGATTCTGAAAAGAACCACTTTATTATTTTTTACCAATCTCTTTTCTTAAGAATCCAGTAGGATCCCAGAATAAAGAGGATTGACCATATAATACACGCAATCAAACTTTCTGTAGGATAGTGGAACTCGTACTTCAGTCCCATCATTTTGGCCATATTCAATCGCATCATTGGATTGGGAATAAGGCTGGACATACTTTCCAACGGTAAAAGATGGGTAATAAAGAAATCATTCTGTAAAACCTCATTCCTCTGAGGCCCCTGCATACCGCTTACTTTCTGAAAAGTTTCCACGGCTGTTAAAATCCCTTCAATGATCCAGTATACAAAGAAAGCAAGGAACACAAACATGGATTTCCTTAGTAAAATGGAAAGAAACATCAGGAAACTAAAAAAGGTAAACAGCTTTACAAAGTAATTTCCGATGAAGAAAATTTCTTTAAATACCATTTGGGAATCAGTAGTATTAGAATATTTATAGCCTAAAAACAGGGTAATCGCAAAAACAATTAAGGTGGAAATAACCGTAAAAATAGTAATGGTAAGAAGCTTGGAGCCTATAAACTCCTCTCTGCTTAATCCGTCGATGGTATTTTGCTTGAACATTCTGTTGCTGAATTCCTGACAGATAGAAAATACAATGATAAGTCCTAAAAATATTTTTAAAAGAGCTACAATCCATGTAGTAAAGTTCCATATTTCAGGGAAATTATAAATACCCTCTTCCTTAAGATTAACAGTTCCTCCGAAAAGATCAAAATCTACCAGCCCTATAAAAAGAAGGGCGATCAGGATAGCAAAATAAAGTATCGTGAAGATTTTAAATGGCCTGTAATTCAGGTTTTTATAATATTCTATTTTTAATAATTTAAGCATGGCTATTCGTGTTTTTTACAAGTTCAAGGAATTGGGTTTCAAGAGAAAGTTTTTTCTTCGTTAAATGAGAAAGGTAAATCCCTTTTTCCGCAAGTTTCTGGTTCAGCCCGGAAGCGGAGATAGAAGCATCATTACGTATTTGTGCTTTAATGACATCTCCTTCCTCTTTTACGGAAGAAAACCATTGAAGCTCTTCCAAAGCTGACAATAGTAAAGCATTGCTGTCTGCTTTCAGTTCAAAATACCCGCTGTTATTGGTCATTTCATCCACTCTCCCCGAATAAATGGCATTTCCTTCTTTCAGGACGATAACATGACTGCATATTTTTTCAATCTCATCCAGAAGATGGCTTGCAATGATAATCGTAATACCCTGTCTCGCAATACTGTTAATGATTTCTCTGATCTGGATGATTCCTTCTGGATCCAGGCCATTCGTAGGTTCGTCCAAGATCAGAACTTCAGGATTGTTTAACAGTGAAGAAGCTATCGCTAAACGTTGCTTCATACCTAAGGAATAAGTCCTGAACGCATCTTTTCTTCTTTCGAAGAGGCCTACGGTCTGTAATACTTCATCTATTCTCTGATAGGGTGCTCCTTTAATTTCGGCTACGATTTTCAGGTTGGTTTCCGCACTCAGATAAGGATAGAAATTCGGCTGTTCGATAATGGCACCTATTCTTTTCAGGGTATCGGAATCGGTCCCTTTCTTTCCAAACCAGTACCAGTCTCCACTGGTAGGATTGATAGTAGAAAGAAGCATCCCGAATGTGGTGGATTTACCACTTCCGTTTGGACCCAGAAGTCCATATACATTTCCCTTTTCGACGTCAAAAGAAATATTGTTTACCACAACTCTTTTGAATTTTTTTGTCAGATTTTTTACTGATAAAATCTTTTCCATGCAATTTTGCTTTACACTGTTACTAGTCTCTCTACTTTATAAATTGTTACAAAGAATGAATGGGTATTTAAGATTAAAATATTAAATTTGATCGTATTAATCGGTAACTATGAAGTTAATTGAACTTGCAGAAGAATTAAAAGTTTCAGCAGAAGCTATCAAACAGTTTATTCAGGATTTTGATTTGGATTTAGGAGTATGCATCAGCACCAATTTTGAAATCAAGAAAGGTTTCGAAAAATTTGCCCGTGAAAATGTAGATTTTTTAAGACAGTATGAAAAAGATCTGGATAAAACGAAAACGCTTGAAGAAATCGCTGAGACGATCAAGCAACCCAAAGAAAAAGTAGAGGAGGCCATTAAAGACACCCATCCTAATATTTTTGATAATGGTTTTTTCCGTTCCTCCATCTCCAGCTATGGAATAGATAATAAGCTGGGAGGTAATTATAAGTTTGTTTATGATTATTTCGGCCAGAAAACCAGTCTCCAGCATAGGGATTTTATAGGATACAGGGATTTGTTTTTTTATATATCCGGAGTCTTGGAACCCTTTCTCAATCCACAGCAGATTAAAGACTGGGGCATTAAGAAACCGGCAGGAATTGTGCTGTACGGTCCTCCGGGAAGCGGGAAAATTTTCTGGGCCAATAAAATTGCTGAGATCATCAGCTATCAGTTTAAAGAAGTTAAAAAACATTATCTCGGAACTTCCTTTGTTAATGGAAGCAAAACCAATTTTAATGATTTTCTTGTAAACATGATGAAGGATGACAGGGTACTTCTTTTCCTCGATGACTTCGATCAGATCATGATGCAGAGGACTGCTGAAACGGATGTCGCTTCCTGCAATCTGGAAACACAGGAAATTATCCTTCATTATATTGGAAAATTTGAAAAAGAAGACCTTTTAATGGTGGGTTCCGCCAATTCAGTAGCTGAAATTGATGAAGAAGTGTTGGCACCGGGAAGATTTGATGTGCTGGTTCCTGTTTTTCCTCCCAATGCCGCCGAGAGATCCGAAATTATTCTCTATTCCATGACCAAAGACCTGGAAGAAGATTCCCTGCTGTATAAAATTCTTAGGAAAAACAAAGCGGATAAGCTTCCTTTCTGGCATGGTGTTTCGGCACAGATGAAAACCTTTAGCAATACGATGGTAATTGATTTTACCCAAAGTTTAAAGAAAAGAATAAGAAACCTCTACCAGAAAACCAGAAATGAAAACCTCAAAATAGATCAGAACCTTTTAAATGGTGCATTAAGAGATTCCGCAGGAAAGCTTACCGAAGAATACCTTGATCAGATTGCACGTTTCCTCAATGATGTGATTATCAATAATTTTGATGAGTTCCAATACAGGGTTAAAGCCTTAAAAACGGAGCTGGATTCTTATAAAGTGGTGGAAGAGCCGAGAAGGGCAATCGGGTTTCATCATAACGGAGAAGAGGAAAAACCTTAATCAGAGGTGGAGATTGGAAAATGTAGACTAAAAAGATCATTTACCGAACATTGATACCTAGTAATCCTAGCTGCTTAATGACTCTTTTTCCGTATTTTTGCACAAAATAAAAAAATCGTGATTAGTAACGACCAGATAAAAGAAATTCAATCCAGAATAGAAGACCTTCATAAATACCTTCAAATTGAAAGAAAGAAGATAGAAATTTCCAATGATGATGAGAAAACGGCTGCTCCGGAATTTTGGGATAATCCTAAAGAAGCGGAAACCTTTCTAAAGCAGCTTCGATCCAAGAAGAAGTGGGTGGAAGACTATGAAGAAATCAGTACTCAGTTTGAAGATCTTCAGGTTTTAGTGGAATTTGCCAAAGAAGATCCCGATTCTGAAAAAGAGCTGGATGAAACTTTTCCTCAATTGGTAGAAAAGATAGAAGATCTGGAATTTAAAAATATGCTATCCAATGAAGGAGATGAGCTTTCTGCCGTATTGCAGATTACAGCCGGAGCCGGAGGAACGGAAAGTTGTGACTGGGCTTCCATGCTGATGAGAATGTACACCATGTGGGCAGAGAAGCAGGGATATAAAATCCGGGAGCTTAACTTCCAGGAAGGTGATGTTGCCGGGGTAAAAACCGTAACCCTGGAAATCGATGGTGAATATGCTTTCGGATATCTGAAAGGAGAAAACGGAGTACACAGACTTGTAAGAATTTCTCCATTTGACAGTAACGCAAAACGACATACGAGTTTCGTATCCGTATATGTTTATCCTTTGGTAGATGATACTATTGAAATCAACATAAATCCAGCCGATATCAGCTTTGAAACGATGAGGTCATCAGGAGCCGGAGGGCAGAATGTAAACAAGGTGGAAACAGCAGTACGTCTTCGTCACGCCCCTACGGGAATTATTATTGAAAACTCGGAGTCACGTTCACAGCTTCAGAATAAAGAAAAGGCCATGCAGTTACTTCGTTCCAGGTTATACGAAATGGAGCTGGAAGAGCGTATGAAAGCCAGAAATGAAATTGAAGCCAATAAAATGAAGATCGAATGGGGAAGTCAGATCCGAAACTATGTTATGCATCCGTATAAACTGGTAAAAGACGTACGTTCCGGTTATGAAACTTCAGATGTTGATTCCGTGATGAACGGAAATTTAACTCCTTTTCTGAAAGCCTTTCTGATGGCGGACGGAACCGCAGCTTCCGGTGATGATTTGGAACTGTAAAACCATATTGTGATTTTAGTTAAAAAATTATAATTAATTTCCTTTTGCCGCTTTTTAAACCTATTTTTGTGACTTATCAATACATATGAAAGATTTTAATACTTGGAAAGATTTATTAAACCCTGAGTTTTACATAGCGATGGGTGGTTTTTGGCTTGTTTTATTTATTGTTTTTGCGGAAACGGGGTTATTTGTAGGATTTTTTTTACCGGGAGACTCTTTACTTTTTGTTTCCGGAATTTATGCGGTGGACATTATTAAAGAAACATTTGGTTCTACGGGAAGTGATTTTATGGATACAACCATTCTTGCTTCGTGTGTAGCCTTAGCGGCTGTTATAGGAAATGAGGTTGGATATTATTTTGGCTTAAAAACCGGACCTGCATTATATAAAAGAAAAGATTCCCTTTTATTTAAAAAGAAATACCTTTACCAGGCTCATGACTTCTTTGAAAAACATGGAGCATTAGCCGTTATTATGGCCAGATTCTTACCGGTAGTAAGAACTTTTACACCCATTGTTGCCGGAATTGTAAAAATGGATAAAAAAGAATTTCTCAGAGACAATATTATAGGGGCCGTATTGTGGTCTTTCCTGTTAATTTTTGCAGGGCATTATTTAGATAAGCTTTTTATAGAACAGTTTGGTATTGATTTGAAGAAAAAGCTTGAGATCATTATTATCGTAATTGTTTTAATAACAACAGTACCTGTAATTGTGAAATTCCTATTTGGTAAAAAAGAAGCACCTTCGGACTTTGAAGACAGAACACTTGACTAAAATTGATTAAAAATAATGATAGATAATAACCTGCTTTGTGCGGGTTATTTTTTTATCCATTCCAGGATATTAGGATAAATGATGCTGTCTCTTTTCTTTTTGCTGAAAAAGCGGGGGGTATGACCTGTATTTTTCATAAAGATGAGTTTATGGGGAATGTTCTTTTCAGTAAGCACAGAATCCAGTTCCAGTCCCTGCTGCTGATTGACCAGGATATCCCTGTTCCCCTGAAATAGAAGAGTAGGTACATCAGTTACCTGGGCTACCGGACTTGCTTTTTTAAATTCCTCAGACAGGTTGTTACGGTCAAACTTGGTTCCTACCATTTTTTGCAGGGTAGGAGAAGTATATTTGGAATAAAATGATGCTAAAAATTTAGAAGAATAAAAATCCGTGGGACCGCTTAAAGAAATGATCTTCCTGATCTGTTCAGGATGCTGATATCCGTATAATAAAGCTAAATGTCCGCCCGCACTCTCCCCGAGAAGAATATAATTATCCGGAAGAAGTTCCGCATTATTGGTAAGGGAATTAAACTTATGAAGGGCAGAACCAATATCTTCAAGTTGTTCCCTGTAAGTAATTTTCTTCGATTTGGAGACCAGCCTGTAATTGATATTTATACTGGGAATATTATTTTTAAAAAGCATTTTCTGGATCTGGATCATGTTTTCTTTTTTTCCGTATTTCCAGGCTCCCCCGTGTACCAGAAGTACTACCGGAGAATCTTCAGGATATTGGGAAGGCAGGAATATATCCATCTTCTGCTTTTTATGTTCCCCGTATTTTAGATTGTAAATCTTTTGTTCGTTGTCGGTTCCGACCCAGACCCGGAATTTGGTATTACATGAATTTAAAATAAAGCTAAGGCATCCCATAACGAAGAAATGATACCTCATGATTAGCTTTTTCATAGATTGAATTAATAAGTAAAGAAATAAAATTTATTTTAATACAGCAACAGTTAAGCCATCAGGTCTGTTGCCTATATAATTTTACGGTAATTTCAGAATGTTAATCCTCTTGGAAAAGTGCAATGATATATGGAATTGTCAGAAAACAAAAATTTAAATTCATTTTATTTATACTTAAGAGTCGTGAAGCATATTATAACTCAAATTAAATATTTATTTTTGTGGCTTCATAAATATTAAAAAAAAATTAAAATATGGCATCTGGTTTTTTTGCAATTTTAGATGACCTGGCTGCATTAATGGATGATGTAGCGGTTACCAGTAAAGTAGCAACTCAGAAAACAGCGGGAATTCTAGGTGATGATCTTGCGGTAAATGCAGAAAAAGCAACAGGATTTATTTCCTCGCGTGAACTCCCTGTGTTGTGGGCGATCACTAAAGGTTCATTTGTTAATAAGCTGATTATTCTTCCCATTGCGTTCTTACTGAACTGGCTCTATAAACCTGCCATAGAAATCATACTTATCCTCGGTGGCTTTTATCTGGCATTCGAAGGAGTGGAAAAGATTGTTGAATTTTTATTTCACCGTAAGAAAAAAGGGCATGAAGTAATTGAAGAAAGCAAAAAACCTGATACCGACCAAAATTCTGAAAAATCAAAAATAAAATCGGCGATCACCACAGACTTTATTCTTTCCATTGAGATTGTGATCATTGCTTTAGGAACGGTTCTGCAGAAAGAACATCCGTTGTTGACACAGATAATATCTGTGACAGTAGTTGCATTTATAGCAACAGTTGGAGTATATGGTATTGTTGCGCTTATTGTAAGAATGGATGATGCCGGATTCAGCCTGATCAGAAAAAGTAAGGATAAAGGATTTTTTTCCAAATTAGGACATTTGCTGGTAAAAGCATTACCGGTGATTATTAAGCTGTTGGGAATTGTAGGAACCATCGCATTGATCCTGGTTTCCGGAGGGATTTTTTCTCACAATATCCATTATCTTCACGAATTACTTCCGACATGGCCGTCTACACTGAAAGAATTTACTTTCGGAATAACAGGTGGATTAATTGCCTTAGCACTTATTACGGCGGGGAAAAAAGTGTACTCTGCGGTCGTAAAAAAATAATGAATGTAGAGGTATGTGAATGCCAACAATAGAAGATGAAGGGGTCATTTAATAGGAACCAAAGGGTATGAGAAGTTTATCAATTGATATACTTAAAATCATACTGTCTTTTTTTGTGGTTTTTTTGCATATGCATGTTTTGAGGGACACTTATCCCTCTCTCAGTTATGTATTGGTAAACGGGCTTTTCAGAATTGCTGTTCCCGTTTTTTTAATTATTACCGGCTATTATTTCTTTTACATTGATACAAAAGATAAGCTCAGGAAGTGGCTGATACGGATATTTATTCTGTATGCCATCTGGACCCTTATTTATATACCTTTCTGGAAAGATGATCAATATATTCTGAATGTTTTATTCGGATATCATCATTTGTGGTATCTTATTGGAACCTTTTTTGCCGGAATTATTTTATATATTTTCAGAAAACAACCGGTTCGTACATTATCCGCAGCTATTTTTATTTTGTTTTGTATCGGCTATGCCTTACAGTTTTTGGGAAGTATTCATTACTTTAAAGGAGAGCTGGATATAGTTTTAAATACTTATCCGTCTTACAGAAACTTCCTATTCGTATGTTTTCCTTTTCTGGGTATTGGATTTCTTCTTAAAAAGCAGAATATAGAAACCCGTTTTAGTCCCTCGCGAGTGGTTGTTATTCTATCCGTAATACTTGTTATGGGTGAAGCTTATTTTAATTATAAAATTCTGGGGCTGAATACAAAAGAAAGTATAGACCTTTTATTCTCTTTACTGATTGCCTGTCCTGTGGTATTTTTATATTGTAAACATATAGTAGTTCCTACCGATTCTAAGATCCTGGCCAGTATATCTACGGCAATTTACCTGGTCCATCCGCTGATTATGATATGGATTTTTGATCTGAATCTTGGAATGTGGGAAGATGTTGTTTTTATTCTTAGCCTTTTAGCAGTAAGTTTTCTTTTGGTTGCTATCAATAGGAAAATTAAATACTTACTTTAATCAGTTTTATGAGCTGAATTTTGTCAAAATCATACCTATAATAAGGGTGAAAATAAAATAAGTAAAAGGTACAGCAATAGTTCTGCATACTAAACTTAATACTTTATAACTGAATCCAGAAAAAAACTGATAATAAGCCCAGATGGAATAAATTAAAGAGGTGAAACCAATCACTGAATAAATGAGGAAAAGCCCCGAGATATCCGTATAAAAAACAGAAATTATAGTAAATGTTAAAATAATAATTAATTGAGCTGCGACTATATAAGAGTTTAAAACAAGATGTTCTGAGTAATTCAGTTGAGCCTTTCTAAACCATAAAAAGCTGAACAAAGAATATATGGGGATAGTTAATACCGGAATCCATTTAGGATATTTATCTTGGAAATTTTGCATGGTATTATAAAGTTCTACTTCTTTAGGAGATGATATGATATCTGCTAATTTAATACCGGAATAATATTCTAATAAACCCGAAATACCTATAGCAATAAAGATTAAAGTAATAAAATTGAAATAATTAACCCTTTTCCCTTGTATATACTCTCTGATGCTGTGTCCTGGTCGGGTAAATAGTTGTTTAATGGTGAATAGAATTCCTTTGTCCATATGCCAGATGCCGTGAACGAGATCGTGCTTAAAGAGATGCTGTAATGAATAACGTTTAGTGCTAGCTTTTTGTCCACAGTTGCTGCAGAAGTTCCCATCTATTGACTGTTCGCAGTTTAAACAATTTTTCTTCATCCTGTTTTGTTTTTTTATTACATAATTACTTATATAAATAGTTTATGATATTTATATATAAATAATATTTGTAATATAATGTAGAATATGTGTTTTTTTAATTATTATGGAAAGCGAATATACGAAATATAGATTTAGGCTTTCTATATAAAAAAGAGACCGTAAAGGTCTCTTAATATTAATTGAATAAATCTTTTACTTTCTCAAAAAAAGTTTTTTCTTTTCCGGAGGGCTCTGCGACCATTTCTCCGCTTGACATTTGGTTTTCAAAGAATTCTTTTTGTTCCTTAGTAAGCTTTTGAGGGGTCCATACATTGATATGAATGAACATATCACCTTTTCCATAGCTGTCAATGCTTGGAAGACCTTTTCCTGCCAGCCTTAATATTTTTCCGGATTGTGTTCCAGCCTCAATGGTGATTTTTACTTTACCACCTACGGTAGAAACTTCTTTTTTAGTTCCCAATGCAGCTTCTGCAAAGGAAATATATAATTCCTGATGAAGGTTATCACCCTCTCTTTTAATTACTTTATCTACCTCTTCCTCTACGATTACTAATAAGTCTCCCGGTGTTCCTCCAAATGGAGCATCATTACCTTTTCCTCTTACGTTAAGCTGGATTCCGTCTCTCGCTCCTGCAGGAATATTGATGGTGATTTCCTCTTCATCTTTTATAAGTCCCTGAGCGTTGGCTCCGGCCGGAATTTTATCAGCCACTTTACCTATTCCCTGGCAGGTTCCACAGGTGGTTTGTGTCTGCATTTGCCCAAACATCGTGTTCATTACTTTTACCTGAACTCCCGAACCGTTACACGTAGGACATGTTTTTGAAGTAGCACCTTCTGCTACTTTCATCTTTTTGACCTTAAGAGTTTTCTGCGTTCCGTTGATCATCTCTTCAAGGTTCAGCTTAATTCTGATTCTTAAATTGGAACCTTTTACCTGCTGATGACCTCCGCCGCCAAATCCGCCAAATCCTCCGCCGCCAAAATGACCACCAAAGATATCTCCAAACTGGCTGAAAATATCTTCCATATTCATTCCGCCGCCGAATCCGCCACCGCCGAACCCGCCGTTTCCGCCTACTCCTGCATGACCGTATTGATCGTATCGGGCGCGTTTTTGCTCATCACTTAATATTTCATAAGCTTCTGCGGCTTCTTTAAACTTCTCTTCAGCAGTTTTGTCACCCGGATTTTTATCTGGGTGATATTTGATTGCCATTTTACGGTAGGCCTTTTTGATTTCATCAGCTGACGCGGACTTGCTTATTTCAAGAACCTCGTAATAATCTCTTTTTGACATGATTTATTATGATTATTATTGATAAATGATAAAATGTAAATGTAAATCAATGAGAGTTTCATTAAAGACAACCATCATCCATCATTTATTAATTTTAATTTCCCGTTACCACTTTTGCAAAACGGATCACCTTATCATTTAAAGTGTATCCCGTTTCAATAACGTCTACGATTTTACCTTTCAGCTCTTCGGATGGAGCAGGGATCTGAGTGATCGCTTCATGAAAGTCTACATTAAAAGTGTCTCCAGGGTTTACTTCCATGCTTTTCAGACCTTTTTCGCCTAATTTATTTTTGAATTTCTGATAAATAAGCTCTACTCCCTGAAGATCGGACGCACTGCCGTTCTTTGCAATTTCTTTAAGGGCTCTTTCAAAATCATCCAAAACACCCAACATAGAAATCATCATATCCTGATTGGCATATTGGAAAAATTCCATTTTTTCCTTTGCTGTTCTCTTTTTATAATTCTCAAATTCAGCATATAATCTAATGTAACGGTCCTTTTCTTCTGCCAAAAGTTCTTCTGCAGTAGGCGTTGCTGTCACATTTTCCGATGAAACAGTTTCATTCTGAGGATTATTTTCTTCCTGTCTATTGATGTTTTCTTCGTTGATATCCTGATTTTCCATAATTCAATAACTTTTTACAGAATTGTTTGACAAAGACTTTGCCAAATAGAAAATCAGGACATTAAGGCAGATTACTCGCCAAAGAATGTTTGATAGAGCAGATAAAGATTTAGGACAATGATAATGAAAGTAATGATCCACGCACTGATTTTGAGGAAAGGTTTGTTGACAAAACTTCCCATCTTTTCTTTATCGCTGGTAAACATAACTAAAGGCACCACCGCAAAGCTAAGCTGCATGGAAAGGATCACCTGGCTTAATACCAATAATTCCGTGGTTCCTTTTTCACCATATAAAATAGCCACGATTAGCGCAGGAATGACCGCGATAAGCCTTGTAATAAGTCTTCGCAGCCACGGCTTTAATCGTATGTTTAAGAAGCCTTCCATGACAATCTGCCCGGCCAGTGTTCCGGTAAGGGTGGAATTTTGCCCTGAAGCCAGTAAGGCTATGGCAAATGCTATACTGGCCATTGATGCTCCCAGGATAGGGGCCAGCATCTTGTAGGCATCGTGAATATCAGCCACGTCTTTATTTCCGGTAGTATGGAAGGTGGCAGCCGCAAGAATAAGAATAGCTCCGTTGATAAAGAAAGCCAGCAATAACGAAACGGTGCTGTCCAACGTTGCAAATTTTATTGCTTCTTTTTTACCTTCTTTATCACGGTTATAATTTCTGGTCTGTACAATACTGCTGTGAAGGTAAAGGTTGTGTGGCATTACCGTGGCACCCAGGATCCCGATTGCAATATACAGCATGGCTGGGTTCTGGATAATTTCCTTTTGAGGAACCAGTCCTCCCAATACGGCATTAAGTTCGGGTTGGGAAACAATGATTTCGTAGACGAAACACGCAAGGATAATGAATATAAGTCCTCCCACAATACTTTCGATCCACCGGAAACCTTTGGACTGCAATAAAAGTATCAGGAGCACATCAATGGTGGTAATCACAATTCCCCAGGTAAGCGGAATGTGAAAAAGAAGATTTAAAGCGATGGCGGAACCTATTACTTCTGCAAGATCACAGGCGGCAATGGCTATTTCACAAAATATCCACAGCATGAAATTAGTCTTCGGTCCGAAATGATCTCTGCATGCCTGGGCCAAATCCCTTTCTGCAACTACACCCAGCTTTACGGATAGGTGTTGCAGGACCATAGCAAATATGTTTGAAATAAGCACTACGGAGAGTAGGGTATATCCGAACTGGGCTCCCCCCGCAATATCGGTGGCCCAGTTTCCCGGGTCCATGTACCCGACTGCAATCATGAGCCCCGGACCGGCAAAAGCAAGATATTTTTTCCAGAAACTCCCATTTTTAGGGACGTTAATAGATGAATATACTTCCGGTAATGAATGGAGGGTTTTATCTTTTCTCCAGGCTCTTTTTATATTGAAATTCATAATTGTTAGAAATGACTAACAAATTTAATTAAAATAAATGAACAAAGAAAGGGTATGAAAATAAAAAATCCCGGAAACTGCTTTCCGGGATTTAATTTATAATAGTTCTAAGTCTTATTTAGCAAATCTAATAGACATTTTTCTGTCCACAGCTCTTTCAGCATCTGAAGCGCTGGCATCTACAGTAGCAAATTTACTACCATAACCTTCAGCTCCTAATACCTGAGCTCCTACACCTGCTTTTTCTAATGCAGACTTGATGAAATCAGCTCTGGCCTGGGATAATTTAACATTAGCCGGCTCATTACCTGTTTTATCTGTATATCCTCCGATTTTAATTTTAGCATCAGGGAATGCTTTTAAAATAGCTACAAGGTTATCCAATTGACCCTGAGATCCCGCTTCCAGTTCGCTGGAGCTTCCCAGTTTAAAGTTAACGTGGTCAAAATCATACCATGTATCTTTTAAAGCACTGTCATCTGCTGCATTTTTATAACCGCCTGATTTTAAGAAGGTAATCATTCTGTCTTCCAGACCTCCTTTGTACCCTTTAAGGGCAACACCGTTAAGGTCGATATCCTCGTCTACTTTTGTAGCAGTTACGGCTGAACTGTCAGAAGGTACCGTAGCTACTGCACTTTCAGAACCTGTATTGGCAGAATCTGAGATCGTTGTAGTAGTGGTAGTTTCTTTTTTGTTGCACTGCTTCCATAGGAAATATCCTGCTGCTAACAGCAATAAAAGCGGAAGTAACCATTTCCAGATAGAACCTCCTCCGTCATTGTTATTATTACGGTCAATATGAGTTCCTGTAGGAGTAGTACTTCTTGTAACTTCTACTTTCGGATCTTCATGGGAAGAAACTTTGATCTTATCATTGTCAAAGGCATATCCTTTAGCCCAATCTCCGATGTTAAGAGAAGCTAATGATAATCCTGCCGGTAACAAAGTAGAGACAATCCCTTTTTGGTCATTTAAAAGACCTGCAATTCCGGATTTATCCAAATTATTATCAGCTGCATATTTTCCTAAAGTTCCTACTGTTGCTCCCGTTACCAAATTAAGAAGAGAGCTGGAGGTATTATTACTGATTCCTGCAAATGTTGCTATAGAATTCACTAATCCACCTACTTTGTCTCCAAAAATTGATGACAGTAAACCGGTAACAACAGAATTGTTGGAAGTCCCTCCCAATAAGTTTCCTAAAAGACCACTTGAAGAAGCATTGGTAATAGCATCTAATACCCCAGGATTATTTGCATTGTTTGCTAATCCTCCAACAACTGCAGGCAACAGACCTCCAATTGCTTTTGAAATTCCTGATTCACTTTCTCCAAACTGAGATGAAGCCTGTGAAATTAAAGCGGGACCAAGTTGTCCTTTGATTAAATCAATAACATTTAACGACATAATAAATTTATTTTTAAAATTAATGTTGGATAAATTTAAAGAAAATTTTGCCTAAATGTTCTTTTTTTAGAAATTATTTAACAGATTTCTGATAAATTATTATAAAAATGTTAATAAGCTTTAGCAAATAAAACCCTTCTTTTAGATGGTTTTCCGGAGATTAATGACACGCCTTCTTCTATATCATCATCCAGTGGAATACATCGGATAGTAGCTTTAGTTTCTTCTTTAATCTGCTCTTCTTCTTCAGCCGTTCCATCCCAATGAGCATAGATAAAGCCTCCTTTTTCTTCTAAAACCTTCTTAAATTCTTCATAAGTATCTACTTTGGTGATATTATCCTTTCTAAAGTTGAAAGCTTTCTCATAGATATCTTTCTGAATAGTTTTTAAAAGCTCTTCGATATAAATATCCAATCCTTCCATAGCATGTGTTTCTTTGGTAAGGTTGTCTCTTCTTGCTATTTCAACGGATTTGTTTTCCAGATCTTTCGGACCGATGGCTATTCTTACCGGAACACCTTTCAGTTCGTATTCAGCAAATTTCCAGCCCGGTTTATTTTGGGTGTCGTTATCGTATTTAACGGAAATTCCTTTAGCTCTTAATTTACTTTGTAATTCCAAGGCTACTTCACTGATTTGGTTCAGCTGCTCCTCTCCTTTAAAAATAGGTACAATAACCACCTGAATGGGAGCTAACGTCGGAGGTAATATCAATCCGTAATCATCAGAATGGGTCATGATAAGTGCTCCCATCAGTCGGGTGGAAGTTCCCCATGAAGTAGCCCATGCATGTTCTATTTTTCCTTCCTTGTTGGTGAATTTCACATCAAAAGCTTTGGCGAAGTTCTGTCCTAAAAAGTGGGAAGTACCCGCCTGAAGAGCTTTTCCGTCCTGCATTAAAGCCTCGATGCAATAAGTTTCATCAGCCCCCGCGAATCTTTCGGATGGAGTTTTTAATCCTTTAATCACCGGGATTGCCATAAAGTTTTCTGCAAAGTCAGCATACACATCATTCATTTTTTCCGCTTCCTCAATAGCTTCTTCCTTTGTAGCGTGGGCAGTGTGTCCTTCCTGCCATAAAAATTCGGCAGTTCTCAAAAACAAACGTGTTCTCATTTCCCAGCGAACGACATTGGCCCATTGGTTAATAAGAATAGGCAAGTCTCTGTAAGACTGGATCCAGTTTTTATACGTATTCCAGATGATCGCTTCTGAAGTAGGACGTACGATAAGTTCCTCTTCCAGTTTCGCATCCGGATCTACAATCAGTTTATGAGGATTATCAGGATCGGTTTTTAATCGGTAATGGGTAACTACGGCACATTCTTTGGCGAAACCTTCCGCATTCTTTTCTTCAGCCTCAAATAAGCTTTTGGGCACAAAAAGCGGGAAGTATGCATTCACGTGACCTGTTTCTTTAAACTTTCTGTCCATTTCGTCACGCATTTTTTCCCAGATAGCGTAGCCATACGGTTTGATTACCATACAACCTCGCACTCCTGAATTTTCAGCTAAATCCGCTTTTACAACCAATTCGTTATACCATTTGCTGTAATCTTCGCTTCTTGAGGTTAATTTTGCCATTATTTTTTAATTTATTTTTAACTTTTTTATATTATTTTTATCTAAAAATAAAAACTATTTTTGTTAGATTTTTTACGGGTGTTTGGTACATTTTTGGTACAAATTGCAAATATAATTTAAATTAAAAATTTTTACGTTATCATGAAACAAAATATACATAAAAATTTGCTTAGTTTACTAAAATCAAAAGGTATTTTAGTGATCTCGGGTGGATTGCTTTTAATGTCCTGTACGGCCCAGATGGGTGGTTATACAGAGACAGACGGAGTTTATTATGATCCCAATAAAGATACATTACCTGAAGGTGTAATTATAAATAACGGAGGAAACAGAGTAGGTGAATATTATGATTACTATCAGGATTCCTCTTATGATCCCAATATGATTCAGAATGCAGAGATGAATTCCCGAGATCAGAATGGAAGATATAATTCCTGGAATGATTACGGTTGGAATTCTACTGCTACGGACTCTGATTGGGGAGGTTTTGCAGGAAATGAAACTAATTATTATAATTATTCCTGGGGTCCTTCATGGGGCTGGTACGGTGGTTATAGCCCATATTGGGGCTGGAACAGCGGTTGGAACTGGGGCTTTGGTCTTTCTTGGGGCTGGGGCGGCGGCTGGAACTGGGGTTGGAACTACGGTTACTCACCTTATTGGGGATATTACAACCCATACTGGGGTTGGGGCGGTTTCTACGGTCCTTCATGGGGCTGGGGAGGCGGTTACTGGGGTAACGGCTACTACAACAGACCTATCTACAGAAGGAGCGGTGCTGATGGTGGTTTCAGAGCAGGTCAGCCAAGTAATACCAATTCTGCATTCCGAAACAATGCAAATACAGGATTCAGAAATAACACTTCAGGATTTAGAAATACAAATTCTTCCGGATTCAGAAACGGTACGAATGGTGTAAATAACAATAGCGGTTTCAGAAACTCTTCAGGATACAGAAATCCTAGACCTACCTATAACAACACCCGTCCTAATTATAATAATATGCGACCTAATTATAATAACAACAATTATAATAACAGCCAGCCAAGATATAATAACGGCGGTTTCAGATCCAATGACAGTGGAGGTTTCCGTTCTTCCGGAGGTTTTAACAGCGGCGGAGGTTTCCGATCCGGAGGTTCTTCAGGAGGCGGCTTCAGATCCGGCGGCGGAGGCGGAGGCGGCTTCAGATCGGGAGGTAGATAATAACTTTTAATAACTATTTAAGAATAATGTTAAAAAAATCTTTTGTAATAATGAGTGTTTCTGCAGCATTTTTTGCGCAGGCTCAAAATATTTCCGTGATCAAGAATTCTATCGATATTTATTCTAATACTCCTATGACAGGATCTGCCAAATTTAATGCAATGGCGGGCTCAAACGGAGCACTGGGAGGTGATGCCAATTCCCTTATGACAAACCCGGCAGGGTTAGGGGTAGCTATTGCCGGAGATTTATCGGTAACCTTATCTCTTACCAATAATAAGAATACAAGTTCTTTAGCGGGAGCTTCAGTAGGATATAATGTGGATAAATTTAATGTTGGAAACGTGAGCGGAGTAGCAACTATTCCGCTGTCACCGAAAACAGCCTGGAAATTTATTAATATCGGGGCCAATTTCTCTACACAGTCTGCAGAAGAATATATAGAGTCTCCTAGAAATACAAATGTGATAATTGCCAAGCAACTGGTAGATTCTAACGGAAATACGGTGAATGGTAATATGTCTTATCTGGGACATGCTTATAACAGATATGGTAACCAGTCTAAATTTAATCTGGGGGTAGGAGCCAACTACAACAATTCCCTTTATATAGGAGCGGCTATCAATATGCATTATGCAGACATTGATCAGTATGATACAGCCATGTTCGGATTGGATCTTGACAATTCTGTAAATACCTTTGATAAACAATATACTCCTTTCTCTGAAAAATCCAGTGGTTTTTCAGCAAGTGTGGGGGTTATCGGTAAGGTAACGAACCAATTCAGATTAGGGGCTTCCATTGAAACGCCTACCTGGTGGAATATAGACAGGATATATACGGATCACTTTACAGGAGAGGACGGATATATCTACTACAATACCTATGGGGAAAGCCGTGATTTCAGATCTCCGATGAAAGCTACCTTGAGTGGTGCTTTTGTACCTAATAAAAACTTTGCGCTGAACGTGGATTATACGTTGGGATTAACAAAGCCTAAATACAGAGTTCAGGGAGCGGCTGAAACAGAAATGAATTCCTTCTTTAATGATAATTATAAAAACCTTTCCGAAATAAAAGTAGGAGCGGAATACAGAATCCAGGCATTCAGAATAAGAGGTGGATATGCGTATGCTTCCAGTCCTTTTGATGCAATGACGGTGAGTTCTTATAATGATGCAGGTGTAGCGGGAGACAATAATTACAGCAACTTTATTTTAGGAGACCGCAATACAATCGGTGCCGGTATAGGATATGATTTCGGTAATTTCTACCTGGATGCTACCTATCAGAACATCAGCTCTAAATATAAAAATCCTTTCCTGAAAGGAGATGCTGATGCTGGAACAGGATATTACTCAGGAGATTTTGATGTAAATACACCATACTCTGTGGTTTCACAAGTGAAAAATAACAGAAATAACTTTTATCTTACTTTCGGGTGGAAATTCTAATTCCCGAATATAAATAAAGATTAAAATAAAGGTTCCGAATAAAATATTCGGAGCTTTTTATTTTTAGTGATGATGAGTATGTGAATGAGAATGGAAAAGATGCATCATCAATGCGAGGGTAACTCCTAAAATCACCAATCCGATCTTGATCCAGTCTATATTATGATTCTTATTGCTTTCAAAAATAATAACCGAAGAAATATGCAGGAAAATACCTCCTACGATAGCAAGGAAATAAGGCTGCAAATCAGGATTAAAGTAATTTCCGAGCAGCATTCCCAGCGGGGATGCCAAAGCAAATAAAGCGATAATCAATAATGAGGAATACGAAATCCTTTTTTCATTCTTATTGAAAAGATAGGCTCCCAGAATAAATGAAATGGGAAGATTATGAAATACAATTCCCAAAAGGTAAGGAGAGAGAGGCTCTTCTTCATTGGCCAAAGGGATTCCTTCTATAAAAGCATGAATAAATAATCCTACCATTAAGGCAAGGGGTAAGATATTGTTTTCATTATGATGGTGGAAATGCCCATGTTCAAAACCTTTTGTAAGGGCTTCCAGGATCATTTGCAACAGAACTCCTATGATGACAAAAATCCCCAGATTAGGAGAAATATCTGAGGTATAGACTTTAGGAAACACTTCATTTAAACAGATGGTAATAAGAAAACCGGCACTTAATATTAACAAGTTTTTAGCCAGCTTTTCTTTTTTTCCAAAATATTTTCCAAGCGATACTCCTGCAATTACACTTAAAATAAGTAGAACAATTGTCATGCTTTTTTCTTAAATAAATTGATACAACGGGGTGAAGTTTCTTTTTCAAACGGATCCAGTTGATAATTTCCCCAGACCTTGACTCTCTCAAACCCGCAATCTGTAGCATAGGAGTTAATAGCCTCCAGGGTATGAAGCTTTACTTTTTCATAAAAATTATACAGGTTTCCGTCCTCTTCAAATCTGATATCTTTAATGATATGTCTTCCTTCTATTTTTTTTGTAATATGGAATGTGAGATCTCCTCTTTCTGCTGTCTCTTTCGGAACCAGGGTATTTCTTACATATTCCTCATTGAGATAATCCAGGACAAAATATCCACCCGGTTTCAGAACATTGTAAACGGATTGAAAAACATTTTTATCATCCTTATCATTTTCGAAATAGCCGAAGCTTGTAAACAGATTAAAAACAGCATCTACGGGATCAGAGTCAATAGGGTTCCGCATGTCGTGAACTTCAAAGAGAAGCGTTTCATTCTCGAACTGTTTGTTAAACTCTATACTTTGGCGGGAAAGATCGAGTCCAAGAACATCATACCCTAATTTATTGAGGAAAACCGAATGTCTTCCTTTTCCGCAGGCCAAATCAATTATTTTTGAGCCAGGAGGAAGCCCAATATCTTGGGTCAGTTCCGTAATAAAACTTTCAGCTTCCGTATAATCTCTGTTATTGTAAAGTAAATGATAATAAGGGGTATCAAACCAAGATTCAAACCATTCCATAATACAAAAATAATTAAATTTGTGCTCTTAATAAGAAGTATTTTCCTGAAAATAAATTAACTCATTAGTTTTAAGGAGATTATATAAAAAACTTAGTTGTGATATAACAATATGGTTGAGTGCTTTTGAAATATTACTTTAAAACGGATGTTTTTATCTGAAGAATGAAGATAGGGAAGATTCGAGAATAATAACTGATTATATAGTATGGATACAGATAATTTACAGATACAGATAAAGACACTTTTCGGGCTGGAGCCGGTTCTGGCAGAGGAAATAAAGAAATTGGGAGGTAAAAACGTTGAAGTTAAAAACCGGGCCGTAAACTGTGAAGGAGATCTCGGTTTTCTTTATAAGATCAATTACTCCGCGAGAACGGCTTTGAAAATTTTGGTTCCGGTCTTTGAATTTAAAGCATTCAATGAACATAAATTTTACGAAAAATTATCCAAATTTTCCTGGGAACAGTTCATGGATGTGGATCAGACCTTTGCCATTGATGCTACCGTTAATTCTGAAAGATTTACCCATTCTCAGTTCATGACTTTAAAAATGAAAGATGCGATTGTGGATTACTTTCAGTATCATTTCAATAAGCGTCCGAATGTGGAAACCCGCAACCCGGATATTAAATTTCACCTTCATATAGACAGGGAACTGGTTACCATTTCATTAGATTCTTCAGGAGATCCTTTATTTAAAAGAGGTTACCGGAAAGAGCAGGGACAGGCGCCTATCAATGAAGTGCTGGCCAGCGGAATGCTGCAGCTGGCAGGATGGGATGGAAAAGGGAATTTCCTTGATCCCATGTGCGGTTCCGGTACATTGCTGATTGAAGCAGCTATGATTGCTATGGAACTTCCGGCTCAGATTTTTAGAAAGAAGTTTGCTTTTCAAAACTGGAAAAACTACGATGCCGAACTCTTTACCAAGATCAAAGAATTCCGGATCAATAGAATTAAAGAATTTGAAGGAAAGATTGTAGGCTATGATATTGATGCCAGAATGTTGAATGCGGCCAGACAAAATATCGAAGCCGCTGAAATGGAAGATGTAATAGAAGTAAAGAAACAAAACTTCTTTGATTCCAAAAAAGAGCTTTTTCCTTTGCTGATGGTTTTCAATCCTCCTTATGACGAAAGAATTTCAATTAATGATGATGATTTCTATAAGAAAATAGGAGATACCTTTAAAACTCATTACCCTAATACATTAGCATGGCTTATTTCTTCGGATCTGGAAGCGGTTAAGAAAATAGGTCTACGCCCTTCAAGGAAAATCAAGCTTTTCAATGGAAAGCTGGAAACAAGATTTTTGCAGTATGAAATGTATGAGGGAAGTAAGAAAGAGAAAAAACAAGCATAGCATAAAACCGTTTGCAGGTTCTCCTGCTAATAATTAATTTTGAAAAATTTTCAATTTGAGACCAACAATATCCATCGTCGTTGCCATATATAACCGGAAAGATGAGCTTTTTGAGCTCTTGACTTCGCTTACCCTTCAAACCGATAAAGATTTTGAAGTTATTATTGTAGATGATGGTTCCATGATTGATCTTAAACCTACCATTCATCATTTTGAAAATGCCCTGCAAATAAAATATTTCAGGAAGGATAATTCCGGACCTGGACTTACGCGTAATTATGGGGCTCGGAGAGCGGAAAACGAATGGCTGGTTTTTGTAGACAGTGATGTGATCGTGGAAAAAGATTATATTGAAAATATCAAAAAAGACATTGTTGAAATTCCCTGTGATGCATTCGGAGGAGCAGATAAGGCTCATAAAGGTTTTAATCTGATGCAGAAAGCAATTTCCTATTCCATGACGTCGGTTTTTACAACCGGGGGAATCAGAGGGAGTAAAAAAGCAGTATCGAAATTTCAGCCCCGCAGCTTTAATATGGGAGTGAAAAAAGAAGTTTTTGAAAAAGTAGGAGGATTTTCCGAAATGAGAATAGGAGAGGATCCGGATTTATCCATGACACTTTGGGAACAAGGATTCACTACTGCTTTCTTTGATGATATTGCCGTTTATCATAAAAGAAGAGTGGATTTTGGAAAGTTTTCAAAGCAGGTATTCCAGTTTGGCTGTGCAAGACCTATACTTAACCAAAGACATCCGGCGTATGTGAAAATTTCATTTGCTTTCCCAAGTCTTTTTCTGTTGGGGTATATAATGGGATTCCTGGAATATTTTATTTTAGGAAAAGGAATTATCCTCGCATTCTATGGATTATATACCTTTCTTGTACTGCTTCATGCCTTATGGGTTACTAAAAATATAAGCATTGCCGGAATGGCTGTTATATCCACCTATATCCAGATGTTTTCCTATGGCTATGGGTTCCTGAAATCATGGATTTTACTGAATATATTCAGAATGAAGCCGGAAGAAGCATTTCCCCATCATTTTTACAGACAATAAAATAAAATGCTGCTAACGGGTAGCAGCACTTATTGAATATTAGAATATGGAAATGTTTTCGGATTCGAGGACTCCTGTCTTCTTCATACATTCTTTCATTTTTCTGTAAGTCCGTTCAATATCATGGTCCAGACCTATGGAAAATCTGATGAGCCCGTCGGAAATTCCTATGGCGGTCCTTTCTTCTTCCGGAATTTCAGAAGAGGTTGAACTTCCCGAACATGAAAATAATGTTTTATAAAATCCAAGGCTTACCGCAAGATAGCCCAGGTTTTCATGCTGCATCAGCTCCATCAGTTCATTGGCCTTTTCCACTGTGCCTACATCCAGTGTCAAAAGACCACCAAAGCCGTATTCTTCATGAATCATGCTTTTCATCAGTTCATGGCTTTTGTGGGACTTTAGTCCCGGGTACGTTACTTTTAAACCGTCTTTTTCAAATCTTTCGGCGAGATACATTGCATTATAGCTGTGCTGTTTCATTCTGATATGAAGTGTTCTCATGTTTTTGAGGATGCTGGCAGAACGGAAGCTGTCCATCGTCGGACCCAAAAGCATACAGGCTCCGGTATTGACATTCTTTGTATCATTAATAAATTCCTGGCTGCCACAGTAAACTCCACCCACGGTATCACTGCTGCCGTTAATGAATTTGGTAAGACTGTGAATAACGATATCAGCACCTAAAAGGGTGGGAGAGATGGATAAGGGAGCGAATGTATTATCTACAATAAGCTTTAGGTTGTATTGTTTGCATATTTCGGAAAGTCTTCGGAGATCTGCCACTTCAAGAAGAGGGTTGCTCACACTTTCGCAATAAATTACTCTGGTCTGTGGGGTGATGGCCTTTTTTATAGATTCAAAATTGCAGATGTCTACAAAGGAAGTTTGTATATTAAATGAAGGAAGAAAATTCTTTAAAAAAGCATAGGTCCCTCCATAAATGGTCCTGCTGGAAATGAGGTGATCCCCGCTTTTGCAGAGCTGTAAAAGAACTGAAGTGATGGCTCCCATTCCCGAAGCAGTCACATTCGCCGCTTCCGTATTTTCCATTTTTGCTAAGGCTTGCGAAAGATAAAGATTCATGGGTGAGGAATGTCGGGAATACAAATAGCATCCGTCGGCATTTCCTTCAAACGTGTCAAACATCGTCTTTGCAGATAAAAAAGTATAGGTAGAGCTGTCAGAAATAGAAGGGTTTACGCCCCCGAATTCTCCAAAATATTGCAAATCCTGTATTTCATTGGCCGCATTGAAATGATCCATAGTTTTTGTTTTAAAAATGAATTTATTTTGGAATAATTACAAGGTTTATTTTAAATATTAGAATATAAATCTATTTAATCTGGCTATTTTAGAATAAATGTTTGCTATATTTGAGTTAATTAAACTTTTTCCAAAAAATAATCTATGGACTTTGATGAAATAGACAGAAATCTGCTTTATTTTTTGCAGGAAGATGCGAAACAAACTACCAAAGAGCTTTCCTACAAACTCGGTTTATCCGTTACGGCTGTATATGAACGTATTAAAAAGCTGGAAAACGCAAAAGTAATCTCAAAATATGTAGCTATTCTGGACCGCCGTAAGGTAGACCGGAATTTTGTGGTATTATGCCATATAAAATTGACCCAGCACAAAAAAGAATTTGTCCTCCAGTTTGAAAAAGAAGTAATGGATCTGCCGGAAGTGACAGAATGTTTCCATGTGAGCGGGGATTATGATTATATCCTCAAGATCTGTGTAAGGGATATTGAGGATTACCGGAATTTTATGCTCTCAAAGCTTACAACATTACAGCATATTGCAAGTACCCATAGTTCTTTTATGATTTCAGAAGTGAAAAATACGACGACTATTGTTGTAGAATAACTTAAACCAGTACTCCGTTTTTAGAAGCGATAGGATCGGGCAGGTTCTCTTTTTGTCCCGTTATCTGTAAAAGGTCGATTTCTATGGTTCGGCAAATTGAAAGCATAGGAATATCAAACATGAGTCCGGCAAAAGGATTCTCAGAATAATCACCTACCAGTTCCATTACAATATAAATCCAGCCAATAATTACACAAAAAGGAATACAGGTCCAGATTCCCCATGTACCTAATTTGGCAAATTCATTTACCAGCCCCAAAGGCAGAAGAGCAATAAAGATAATATTGAATACAAATGCGGTGCTTGCAAACTGTCTCGGTGAAGGGAACTTTTTAATTCTCTCCGCCTGTCCCTGATAGTCATAGAACAGATTAAGAGCATTCTGTAATTGCACCTGATTGAAATCTGAAATGATCCCGTCGTTTTTTAATTCATTGATTTCTTTAGCTTGTTTTGAAATAAGATAGGTGGCAAAGTTTTTATATTCCGCCTGCAGCTGAAATTCCTCCTCGGACAGGTATTTATGCAAAAAAATGGAGGTCCTTCCATAATCAGGAAATCCCGCTTTAATAAGCCTGTTTCTTTTTACATTGATGGAGCCAAAATGCCTTTTAAGGCTTATATGCTCCCATTCCGTAGGAACCAAAAGCTGTTCACGAAAAGTATAAAGCCAGGCGATATGGCGGTAGACAATTCGTTTTCTTTTCTCTTCAAGGTCCGGATGGCTACCATTTTCAGTATCAAAGGCATACAGCATGGAAGCAAAAGAACGGCTGGAATTTACAATTCCTCCCCATATCTTTCTGGCCTCCCATAAACGGTCATAAGCCTGGTTATTTTTAAAACCCACATAGAATGCTTCAGCGGTACCGATCAGCGCCAGAGGAAGCCACGGAATGGTCATCCATTGCCAGTTGAAGAAATAATACGCCGCAGCGACGAGGGTGCACCATACGGTAAGCCATATCAGGTGAGAGCCTGCGAGGTTGAGAATCTGTTTGTAGTTGATATACTTGGTGGTAATCATAAAAAATGCCTGTGCTTGATCAGAGTTTCAACAAAATAGATACCAACCTGATCAAATTTAGGATGAAATGTAAACTATTGAAGAGAAAGATGCTTCAAAATCACTTATAAACGAACCTGAAATAGGGGAGTAATCAAAGCCGGAGCTTAGTGAACAGCCTGTTTTACATTATTTTTTTCAGCTGCCAGCTTCTGTTCATTGTTCATCATCAGCTTTCCATTGTATTTTCCACCGATTTCGATTTCTACGGCATTTACAGAAATATCTCCGTTGATAACACCTGAAGATTTCAGCTGAATCTCATCTGCATTCAGATTACCCTGTACCTGGCCGAAGATGATCACTTTTTTACTGTGAAGGTCTCCCTTGATCTGGGCTTTATTTCCTATGATGATGAGCTTGTCCGCTTTTACATTTCCGGATATTTTTCCATCGATTCTGATGCTTGTGTTGGAAACGATATCGCCGGTGACATGCATGTCTTCTCCTACAATGGAAGTAATCGCTTCATTCGTTGCCTTGCTGGTATTTAAAATCTTGTTTTCTTTTTTATTATTGAACATCTTAGTATGTGTTTAAAAGTTAAAATACAATTCCGGGTTTATTCTTTCCCCTTTAAAGTGAATTTCATAATGAAGGTGGGGTCCGGTACTTCTTCCGGTACTTCCGATTGCCCCTATGGTTTTTTCTCCTTTTATGCTGTCACCTACTTTCACATTGATTTTTGAAAGGTGACCATATAAAGTCTGCAGATTGAACCCGTGATCTATAATGATACAGTTCCCATATCCGCCTTTCTGCCCGGCAAAACTTACCTTTCCTTCGGCTGTTGACATGATAGGATCTCCCATTTTTCCCCGGAAATCCGTTCCGGAATGACCTTCAGAACCGTGGCCTGTGAAAGGATTGGCACGGGTACCGAAATGAGACGTTATTTTTCCCTCATAAGGTTTTCCTAAAGGAATAAGAACAACATTTTCTTCAAGCTTTTGAATGTTTTTTTGATACAGTGCACTCATTTTATTGACATCCTGCATCATAAGCGCATTCTGATCAATCTTTTTCATTTTGAGACTATGCAGGCCCCGGGCTGTCATAAACTGATTAACTTTATTAATGCTCTCATCAATGGATTTAAAAGATTGTTGTAATTTTTGTAGATCTATCTGTTTCCGGACATAATTGGCTCTTTCAAGCTGAGCCTGGTAATGTTGACTGGTTTTCTGATAGATAAATATTCCGATAATAACTAAAAGGATGGTCATCACAAAACCGATAATTAGAAGAAATTTTTTCCAGTATAATAAGACGAAAGTCGGAACCAGCATCATTTTATTCCCATGCCCTTCCGCGTTTACGAAATGAACGGATGTTTTATGACTCAGCATATTATTATTTTAGACTAATTATTAAACAGCAGGACAAAACTAGAGACTTGAAATAAAATATGAGTAAAAGACGATCTTAAAATGTTGTTAACAAACGTTCGTTTTGTCTTAAATTCTGTTAAAATATGAAATATTACAACTTATTAGTAATCATGAAGTTAAATGAATTTTATAACAGCTGTTTTTAACAATATTACTTTAGTTTTAGAAAAAAATTAACATCAGGGAATTTATAGGGGAATAAATTTATTGTAATTGAACTATCGGTTAAAAATGAACAAAAAAAATCCCCAAAAATATTTTCTGGGGATTTCTATTTATATGGATTTTAATGTTTCAATATTTCTTCAATCTTGCGGGTTAGTTTTTCCGCATTGGGAAGCATTTCCTTTTCCAATACCAAATTGATAGGGACAGCCGGAAGATCTAATGCTCCCATAGCTTCTACCGGAGCATCCAGATATCGAAAACAATTCTTTGAAATCCTGTGAGCAAAAGCTTCTGCAAATGAATTATTCAGTTGTTCTTCCGTTACAACAATACACTTTCCGTGTTTTTTCACTCGCTCAAAAACAAGTTCTTCATCTAAAGGAATTAAAGTTCTCAGGTCGATAACTTCTATATTACCCTGGAAGTTCCTGGCAGCCTCTTTAGCCCAATATACTCCCATTCCATAGGTGACGATTACCAAACTGCGACCTTTGGAAACAGCTTCAGGATCTGCTTCAATAATTACATTTCCTTTTCCGAACGGTAAAATATAATCTTCGGCGGGTTCGATGGTTTTAGCATCCTCGGTTCCCGGAACCTTACTCCAGTAGAGACCTTTGTGCTCAAGCATGATTACGGGATTGGGATCATAATAGGCAGCTTTCAATAATCCTTTAAAATCGGCAGCGTTACTTGGATAAGCTATTTTAATGCCTTTAATATTGGCTAAAATACTTTCGACACTTCCGCTGTGATAAGGCCCGCCACCACCATAGGCACCGATAGGTACGCGGATGATATTGCTGACAGGATATTTTCCGTTGCTTAAGTAATTTGATTTTGAAATTTCCGTGATCAGCTGGTTAATTCCCGGATAGATATAATCAGCAAACTGAACTTCAACAATAGGTTTTAGACCTACTGCGCTCATTCCGGCGGTAGAGCCGATGATATAAGCTTCCTGGATAGCCGTATTGAAAACTCTTTTATTTCCGAATTTTTTACCTAAAGTTACCGTTTCACGGAATACCCCTCCGATCCTTTCTCCTACATCCTGTCCGTACAGCAGGGCTTCCGGATGTTTCCACATCAGTTCCTGAATAGCATGGATAGCTGCATCTACCATTACGATCTTCTCTCCGTTTTGAGGCTCACGTATCCCTACTTCTTCAGTGACGGGAGTAGGGGCAAAAATATGTTGGGTAACCGTTTCAGGTTTAGGATCTTCAGCATTTCTAGCTTTTTCAAAAGCCTGCTCCGCTTCTAAACGGTTTTTTTTGGTAATCTGTGTCAGGATTTCCTGATCAACACCACTGTGTAATAATTGTTTTCTGAGAATTTCTCCCGGATCTTTTTCCCTATGCCTGGCAAGATCTTCTTCATTTCTGTAAAACTCTCTTCTTACCCCGGAAGTATGGTGTCCGATCAATACGGTTTTTGCACAAACCACTAATGGTTTTCTTTCTGATCTTACAAAATCTACGGCTTTTTTCATGATTTCATAGCTTTCTGCAAAATCGGTTCCGTCCACTCTCATTCTGCTTAATCCTGCAAATCCTGCAACGAAATCATAAGCATCACATGTTCGGGCCTCTTCTTTGGTTACGGAGATTCCCCATTCGTTATCCTGAACCAGGAATATAATAGGAAGTTGATGTAATGCGGCAAATTGAAGGGCTTCACTTACTTCACCTTCAGTGACAGAATTGTCTCCAAGACTGCAAACCACTACCGGATTATTTTCGAAATTCTGTAATTTAAATTCCTGAATATACTGGATTCCCTGAGCTACACCTGTCGTAGGAATGGTTTGCATCCCTGTGGCAGAGCTTTGATGGATCATTTTGGGTTTATTGTCATCCCTGCTGGATGGATGGGAATAATACGATCTGCCTCCCGAAAAAGGATCGTCAGCTTTTGCCAATAATTGAAGCATAAGCTCATAAGGCTCATAACCAAGTCCCAGAAGTAAGCTTTCGTCCCTGTAATAAGGAGAAACCCAGTCTTCTTTTTTCAACTGGTATGCGGTGGCTAATTGAATGGCTTCGTGTCCTCTGGAGGTACTGTGAACATATTTGCAGATATTCCTGTTCTCTTCATATATATCAGCCATTGCTTTAGCAAGCATCATATGGTTGTAGGCCTTTAGTAAAACGTCCTTAGAAACTTTTTCGTGAAGTGTATTTTCCATAGAAAGCAAATATACATAAAAAAACAAAATACTAACAATTGTTAGTATTTTGTATTGATATATGGATTATGTTGATTATTCTTTAATTACTTTTTTAGAAATAATTTCCTTATTTGTATTTATTTCGATGATATAAATACCTTTTGGATAAGCAGACAGGTCTAGTGAATGGGTACTCGTCTGTAAGCTTCCGCTTTGCAGTTTTTTCCCGGTAAGGTCATAAATATTGAATGTGGAATTGGACGGAGCTTTTAACACATTGACATAATCTTTGGTTATGGTAGGTGATATGACCATGTTTTGTTGTGGAGCCATGCTTATTTTAGCAGTTGCCAGTGTTTCTGTCTTTCCGGTTACAATGATGGAATAATTCTGTGGAGCGTTGCCTCCTGTATTATTAACTAAACTTCCTTTATTGGAAACTACCACTTTGTAATTTCTTCCGGCTACGGGATTGTCAATAATTACCTGTTCTACATTATCTACGGTATTATCTGCCTTGGTTGCCGGTATAAGAGGGCTGTTGGCATTAAGTTTCCATGGATAGTAAGTGGTGTTGGTTGACGTATCGATGATTCTTAGATCCAGGTCATTGATTAACCTTGAAGTCCGGTTGTTATAAGCCTGTCCCCATGTGAGGTTAGCAGGAATTTTATATTCCGGATCGATCCAGGAAATGGTAACCTTAAGAGGTTCGGTGCCTGATGCCTTTACGGTTGTTTCGTTGGGGGTACCGCTGGTAAGTACCTCATTATTGAATGTTACGGTATTGTTTGCCTTTCCTACTAAAATTTCAGCTCCTTTTTTAGCATTTATTAATCCCCATCCGAATAAAGGATCGGGACCTATGCTGCCTGCTTCCAGGGCGGAATGTACGGTTAAAGCTTTTGCGCTGGCGGCATTTAAGAGCTGATTGGAAAACAGGTCTTTATATATCTGGCTCCATAATCCGATAATCCCGGTTACCACCGGCCCGGAATAGGAAGTTCCGCTTCCGTAAGAGTATGAATTACTGCCGTTAGTAGAACTGGATGCCAGGAATACATCGGTTCCCGTAGTGGTGATGTCCGGCTTTATACCTCCGTCATCCCGCGGGCCTGCACTGCTGTAGGAAGAGTGTACGGCATCACTAGGGGAAGTGTACCGGAAGTTATTGGTTGTGATCACATCGGAGGCACCTACGATAATGATATTTTTAGCTAATGAACCTACGCCTATACAATCATAACCTTGTGCACAATCGGACGGCGGTAGCGTATCGGTAGGTGAGAATGATACCAGGTTTCCGTTGTTATCCTGATAGGCAGCCTGTATGTTAGAATTGGCGCTGGGACCGTTTCCGAATGAGTTTCCTGCGGATTTTACGATAATATAGGATGGATTGTTGTAAACGATCTGGTCGTAATTTTGGTCATTGGTAAAATAAGTTCCATTGAGGTTGTATTGTGTGGCAGGGCTTGTAAAGGCTCCGGTCCAAAGCCATATATTCGATCCGGAATTTAATGTCGCTATGGTCCATCCGGAATCTACTCCATAAGAGTGATTGGAAACACTTGGCTGGGCAGTAAGGATTTTTTGATATACGTTGCTTACAGTAGAATTTCCAGGTAATGTAGTGGTAGAAAAGGAATAGGAGTCAATAGTAGAATTTTTTGCAACTCCTTGGATATTTCCGGTTACAGCCGCTCCATTAACGGTTCCTGAGACGGAGACGGATGTACTTCCGATAAATCCTGCTACACCGGTGGCATGACCGCTGTAAGCAACGGTATTTGCTTCTTTGTTGGTAATTCTTCCTGCTGCGTTGGCAAATGCTACGTGAGGAGCATACACCCGCCCACCATCGAATATGGTGAATTTAATTCCTTCTCCATTGTAGGCATTATTTAATCCGTTTATATTTCCCGAAGAAGTAAGAGCATCCGCATTAGAATTATAGACTTGTCGGATATCCTCTTTCTGATAAAAATAAGGTTTTCCATCTGGGGTAAATCCTGCAAGATTTTCTCTGTATTGGGTGGCTTCTTTTTGAGCCTCCGGAGATTTGGAGAGGGCTGCTCTTTTTTTAGCTAAATAAGAATCAAATTTTGCATTATTCTCCTTGTTCTGTCTTTCAAATTCTTTCTGAAGGGTTTCATTACTTTGAGCATTAACGAAGGAAGCGGTAAGGACGCTAACTAGAAATAATTGTCTTTTCATATTCAATCAATTAGTTTGTTAAGTGAAGATCATATAATCATTATGAAAAATATAATCCAGGTTGTTTTTATAAATTAATATTTTAATATGGATATTTTATTGAATGTATTATTGTTTGGTAATAAACTTTGAGAAATCAATAAAATTGTATGAACAAATATAGATAATTAGCCTATGTAAAAAATCCGGTTTTCTGCTGATGAAGACTGGTTTTGTTTTTAACTGTTTGATTTTTAGTTATTTGTATAATTGACTGAGATGGATTCACAGTACGTAATACGTATCATATAATTGAGAGCAGACAGAAAAAATAGGAGATGAAAACGGTAAATAGAGAGATGAGATAAAAAAAACAGTACACTATCAATGATGGTGTACTGTATTGTTGCTATAAAAGATTAAGATTTATTCTTTAATTACTTTTTTAGAAATTACTTCTTTATCTGTTTTAATATTTATGATGTAAACTCCATTCGGATAAGAAGAAAGATCTACGGAAGTTTCATCTGTATTGATGGTTCCTCCCTGTAATCTTTTACCTGTTATATCAAAAATTTCAAAAGCAGATTTTTTAGGAGCTTTAAGAACCTTCACATAATCTTTAGTGATGGTAGGAGCAATAACGATATTGTTGGTGCTGATGGCTTCTTTTGTACCTAATACTTCAGAGAATCCGGTTACGATAATGGAATAGTCCTGTGGGGTGGCTGTTCCTGCGCTATTTACTAAAGTTCCTTTATTGGAAACCACTATTTTGTATTCTCTTCCTGCTACGGGAGCGTCAAATACTACCTGTTCAACATTGTCTACGGTATTATCAGCTTTTGTTGCCGGAGTTGTAGGTGAATTGGCATCCAGCTTCCAAGGGTAATAGGTAGTGTTGGTAGTGGTATCAATAATTCGAAGGTCAAGATCATTTATTAATCTCGAAGCCCTGTTGTTGTATAAATCAGACCAGTAATTGGATGAAACCACATATTCAGGGTCAGTCCAGGAAATAGTTACTTTAAGAGGTTCGGATCCTGAAGCTTTGACTGTTTTTTCATTAGCAACTCCACTGGTTAGAGTTTCATTTTCAAAAATAGTGGTATTGTTGGATTTTCCTACCAGTAATTCGGCTCCTCCTTTTGCGTCGATATATCCCCATCCGAATTGAGGGTCAGGACCTACTGTACCTGCTTCCAAAGCCGAATGTACCATTAATGTTTTTGCTGAGGCTGCATTCAGATCCAGGTTATTAAATAATGATTTATGAATTTGTGACCAAAGTCCTATAATTCCGGTGACCTGAGGTGCGGACATGGATGTACCGCTTCCTACCTGCCAGCTGGCACTTCCTGTTGTAGTATCAGCTGTTGAAGCCATCCAGATATCGGTACCAGGAGCTGCTATATCGGGTTTTATTCCTCCGTCGTCTCTTGGACCTGCATTACTGTAACTTGATCTTACTACATCAGTAGCCGCGGTATATCGGTAATTGTTGGTGGTAATGATATCGGTAGCACCTACAACAATAATGTTTTTAGCGAGTGAACCGTATCCGATGCAGTCGGCGCCTTGCTGGCAGTTGGCGTCCGGAGCGTTTCCTGCGGTGTAAGCTGCATATCCTGTTGAGGTATAATAGTAAGCATTGGTGGTAGTACCGGAATATCCCGGACCATATCCGTAATAGTTACCTGCAGATTTTACAATAATATAAGAAGGATTGTTGTATACAATGGCATCATAGTTTTGATCGCTTGTATAATAAGTTCCCATCAGGTCATAATTTTCATTGGTAGTTGGGAAATAGTTTCCGCCCCAATACCATCCTGTATTAGGATATCCTTCAGCTATGGTATGGTAGTCCCATCCCGGATTGGTTCCGTATGAGTGGTTGGAAAGGTTGGGCTGTGCAATAAGGATTTTATTGAAAACCGTGCTTGCAGCTGTATTTCCCGGTAAAGTAGTGGTAGCGAACCTGTAGGAATCCATAGTGGAATTGATGGCAACTCCTTTGGTGTTTCCTGTTGCGATCACATTTCCATTGGAGTCGGATTGGTTTAATCCCTGTGCTCTTCCTCCTATGATACTTGCAACACCTGTTGCGTGGCTGCTGTATGCATTGGTTGCATCTTCTTTATTGGTGATCCTGTTGGTAGCGTTATCGAATACGGGATGGGTTTCATAAATCCTGCCCCCATCGAATACGGTGTACTTGATACCTTCTCCATTAAAAGCTGTGGTGAGCCCGGTGACTCCGCCTGCAGTTGTTAATGCATCAACGTTGTTGTTGTAAATCTGGTTCTGGTCTTCAGCCTGGTAAAAATTCGGTACGTCACCGCTAAAGCCTGCCAGATTGGCTCTTAATTCTTCAATTCTTTTCTCAGTTTCTGCGTTTCTGTCGTTTCCGAACGTTTTACTGATGTAAGACTCAAATTTTTTGTTGTTTTGTTCATTTTGTCTTTGGAATTCCTGTTGTAAATTTTCGTTGTTTTGAGCATTTATTAACGTAATTGCCAAAGTGCTGATTAAAAGTAGATGTTTCTTCATAACATATAAGAGAATATTAATAGAATGTATTTAAGCAAATTTATGTAAAATTATTATAAATAATGGTTTATGTATAATTAAATTTATCATATGTTGGTGATTTTTAATTTATTTGATATAAATGATTTAGTAATTTTTAGTTTTAGACGGTTTTGGAAAAATGTTTATAATGTAATTGTAAAATACATAAGATAGATATTTTGCTAATAAAACGATCGGTATTGTCATTTCATTAATCCAAAAAAATGGACTAACTTTACATTCCATTTCTTAAACAGGGATAAAGTACATGTATTTAATTTTTGACACAGAAACTACAGGTTTACCTAAAAACTTTAATGCTCCGCTTTCCGATTCAGATAACTGGCCACGAATGGTCCAAATCGCATGGCAGTTGCATGATGATGACGGAAACCTTATTGAAAACCAGGATTATATAATTAAGCCGGAAGGCTATGATATTCCCTTTAATGCAGCCAGGATTCACGGTATTACCACGAAAATAGCCAATGAAGAAGGTAGAGATCTGCAGGAAATCCTCGAAGAGTTTTCTAAAGTCCTGGAAAAAGTAAGGGTGGTCTCAGGGCATAATGTGGAGTTTGATTATAACATCGTTGGGGCTGAGTTTTTCAGAAAGAATATAAATGATAACCTGCAGCAGAAACCTAAGGCAGATACGATGATCTTAGGTACGGACTACTGTCAGCTGGGAGGAGGAAAAGGAGGAAGATATAAATCTCCGAAACTCGAAGAACTCTATGAAAAATTATACGGACATAAATTTGATGAGGCGCATAATGCCGCAGCGGACGTAAATGCCACAGCTCAGGTCTTCTTTGAAATGATGAGGATTGGAATTATCCCTCCGGAAATCTTAAAAATTTCGGAAGATCAACTCAAATATTTCCAGTCTTTATATCCGGATCCGGTTAAACCTTTTGGAATTGTTATCCGAAGACAGGTTGCGGATTTTCATAATAAGAAAAAACAGGCAGACTTTGGAAGCATTGATGAAATTGACCTTGGAAAATACTTTAACTTTGATAATCACAGTGTCTTTTCTACATTAACGGCTACTACCAGTATTTCTGATCTTATCAATAAAGCTTCTGAGGAAAATTTTCCGGCGGTGGGAATGGTCGATCTGGGGAATATGATGGGAGCTTTTAAATTTGTTTCTGCGGTAGAATCTACCAATTCCGACAGAGCAAAAAAACATAAAGAATACCTGGCAAAAAAACAGGAAGCAGAAGAAAACGGACAGGAATTTAAAGATCCGGAACCATCTGCTGATCCATTAATACCCATTGTAGGGTGCGAATTTTACATATCGGACCGGTATGAGCAAAAGCAGTTTACTAAAGATGATCCTGACAGAAGAACACAGGTAGTGCTCCTCGCTAAAGATTTCAATGGATATAAAAATCTGGCCAAATTATCAAGTATAGGATTCTTAAAAGGATTTTATTTCGGGGTTCCAAGGGTAAGCAGAGAGCTGATAGCTGAATATAAAGAAGGGGTTATTGCTTTAACTTCCGGAATCTACGGGGATATTCCTGATGCCATTTTAAATACCGGTGAACAAAAAGGGGAAGAGCTTTTCAAATGGTGGAAAGATACCTTCGGAGATGATTTTTATGTTCAGCTGCAAAACCATAAGCTTCCTGAAGAAGAACACCTTAATGAAGTCTTATTATATTTTGCTGATAAATATAATGTGAAAATATTGGCTCAGAATGAGACTTTCTATACCAATAAGGATGATTCCAATATCCAGGATATTGTGAGCTGTATCAAAGACGGTGAAAAGCTGTCCACTCCGGTAGGAAAAGGATTTGGAAAAAGAAGAGGGCTTGCTACGGGAGAGTATTATATGAAGTCTGCGGATGAGATCAAAGAAGCATTTTTGGCTTATCCTGATGCATTTGAAGCTTATGAGGAATTTTTAGCTAAATTCAGTCCGTATACCCTGAAAAGAGATGTTCTCCTTCCTAAATTTGATATTCCTGAAGAATTTGTTGATCCTCAGGATGAGGTAGATGGTGGAAAAAGAGGAGAGATGGCTTATCTCACGCATTTAACCTATGAAGGAGCGCGGAAAAGATATGATGAAATCACAGATGATATTAAAGAACGTCTGGATTTCGAACTGGATGTAATTGCCAACACCGGATATCCGGGGTACTTCCTCATTGTACAGGACTTTTGTAATGAAGCCCGTAATATGGGAGTTTGGGTAGGGCCGGGCCGTGGTTCCGCAGCAGGTTCTGCAGTAGCCTACTGTATCGGAATTACCAATGTGGATCCTATTAAATATGATCTCCTTTTTGAGAGATTCCTGAATCCGGAAAGGATTTCCATGCCGGATATTGATATTGATTTCGATGATGAAGGTAGGGATAGGATTATTAAATGGGTAATCGAAAAATATGGACAGAGCCAGGTGGCTCAGATTATTACATACTCGGTATTGGGAGGAAAGTCGGCGATTAAAGATGCGGGACGGGTGTTGGATGTTTCCATTCCGGATACAAACAATATTGCTAAGCTGATTCCGTCCACTCCCGGAATGAATATTGCCAAAGCATTGGCTAAATATGATAAGCTGAAACCGGAAGAACAGCTTTTGGTGGACGAAATGAGACTGGTACTGGATACTCCTGATGATCCTCGGTTTGAAGTCTTGGCGAGTGCCATGAAAATGGAAGGATGTATCAGAAATACCGGAATCCATGCCTGTGGGGTAATCATTACCCCCGAAGAGGTTAGTAATCTGGTACCCGTAACGATTGCTGCAAAAGATGCCGATATCCTGGTCTCCCAGTTTGACAACTCGGTGGCGGAAAGTGCAGGGCTGCTGAAAATGGACTTCCTGGGACTTCGTACTTTAACGATTATTAAAGATGCTTTAAAGCTGGTTAAAGAAAGACATGATATAGACATCAATCCTGATGAAATTCCATTGGATGATGCAAAAACGTATCAGTTGTTTAAAGAAGGCCGTACAGTAGGGATATTCCAGTATGAAAGCCCCGGAATGCAAAAATACATGAGGGAGCTGAAGCCTACTGTTTTTGCGGATCTTATTGCCATGAATGCACTGTACCGTCCGGGACCTATAAAATATATTCCAAATTTTATTAACAGGAAGCATGGTATCGAGGAAATTGTTTATGATTTACCGGAAACTGAAGAATATTTAAAAGAAACCTACGGAATTACCGTTTATCAGGAGCAGGTAATGCTGTTGTCCCAGAAGCTTGCCAACTTTACAAAAGGTGAGGCAGATACATTAAGAAAAGCGATGGGGAAAAAGCAGATCGACGTCCTGAATAAAATGTACCCGAAATTTATTGAGGGAGGGAAAAAGAATAATCTGGATGAAGACAGGCTCAATAAAATATGGAATGACTGGAAAGCCTTCGCTGAATATGCATTTAACAAATCCCACTCCACGTGTTATGCCTTAATTGCTTATCAGACAGCTTATTTAAAAGCTAATTATCCTGCCGAATATATGGCGAGTGTAATGAGTAATAACATTAACAATACGGCTCAGATCACCATGTTTATGGAGGATTGTAAAAGTATGGGAGTGGATGTACTCGGACCGGATGTAAATGAATCTCAATATAAATTCTCAGTAAACGAAAAAGGACAGATCCGTTTTGGATTAGGAGCAATAAAAGGAATAGGTGAGGGGCCGAGTGAAGCGATCACTAATGAAAGGATGAATGGAAGGTTTAAAAATATTTATGACTTTTTTGAACGTATCCTTCCTTCGCAGATGAATAAAAGAGTAGCGGAAAGTTTAGTGGTTGCAGGAGCCTTTGATGAATTAGATACCTATCACAGAGGACAGTATTTCGATATAGATGCCGCAGGGAGAACCAATCTTGAGAGACTTATCCGTTATGGGCAGAGCTTCCAGGAAAGTGTAAATGAAATGGAAAATTCCCTGTTTGCGGATTTTGTGGAAGAAGTGCAGATAGAACAGCCGAAACTGGCACCGTGCCCGGAATGGCCTAATATGCATAAACTTAATAAAGAAAAAGAAATTATAGGATTTTATTTATCCGCCCATCCTTTAGATGAATTTAAATATCAGTTTCAGTTTATGCAGGGGCAGCTTTCCAAGAATGTAGTACTGGAAAAAGATGAAGAAAAGCTGGCGGTGGAGGAAGATCCGATTTTGGAACAGGAAGCAGCGGAGGAAGTGGTAAATGTAGCAGAAATCCTTGATGTAGATGAGCTGTTGACCGGCGAAGAGGAGGTTGTCGAAGAAGTGACCAAAAAAGCGGAGCCCAAAGGGAATTTCGGTTTTCTGAATCTGGATGAGCTGGATGCCTACAAAGAGCAGGCTTTTGCTAATAAACCCGCAGAATTATTTGAAGAAAAGAAAGACTGGAGACAAAAGCAGAAAGAGAAAGAAAATGGTAAAGAGTATACGGTAGCAGGTCTTATCACCGAATATAGAGTACAGGATGGCTTTAAAAGCGGTGAGAAAGTAGCCTTTCTTACCCTGGAGGATTATACCGGATCCTATTCTTTCAGGCTAGGTGACAGGGATTATATGAGGTTAAAAGAAAAACTGGAAGTCCAGCGTTTTGTGATTTTAAAAATAAAATTTGCCCAGGTGAAGGATGGAAGGGTTTTCGTAAATGTAAATGAGGTAATAGAACTGAAAGATGCCTTTGAAAAATTTGCGAAAAGTATTTCTTTGGTAATGGATGTAATGGATTTCAGAAAAGAAGATCTTGAGTTTTTCCGTACCGTATTGGATAAAAACAAAGGAGAGCAGAAATTTAAGGTTTATATTAAGAATGCTGAAGAAAATTCACATATTGAACTTCAGTCTATGAAATACTCTGTGGATTTGAATGGAGATTTAATAAAAGAGATACAATTATTGAATAAGTATGAATTTTATTTAAATTAAATATTCAGGTTAAAATTATTCTTAATTCACGAGAGATAATAGAAAAAGCGGCTTATATGCCGCTTTTTCTATTGGTAATATTTAGGTAAAATAAGTTAAATGTTTGTTTTAATTTTAAAAATATTGAATAAAATATGAATTATATTGAATAAATTATTACATTCGCTTCCTAAATTTTAAAAACTAATCATTATATGAAGAAACTTCTACTTTTGTGTATGATGGCCCTTGGAATAGGAGCTTCAGCACAAATCATTATGAGTGAGAGCTTCGAAGGGACCACTATTCCTTCCGGATGGGCAAGTAGTGTTGCCGGAACGGGGACCTCTTCCAATCCCGGAGGCTACGGAACCAGCGCAGGTACTGTGTGTGCGGGCAGTAAAGCCGTATACAAAAATCTTTACGGAAGTACCTATACCTCCTGGTTTATGACGTATAGCTCGACGGCTTCGAATGCTACGGCACTCAATTATTCTTTTAAGTATCTGGCAAAAGGTTACAGTACTTCGGGAGCGATTGAAGGAACGGTATCAGCAGATTACTCCATAGACGGTGGTACCACCTGGGTTGAAATTTTAGCTCCGGTTACACTAAGCAGTCCGAATGCTACACCGATACCTTGTACTACGGTGTCAGGAACTATTCCTGCCGGAACTATTCCTGCCGGTGCCAGTTTTAAATTCAGACTTAAAAGTACAAGCACTGCTGCTGCTGATTTTTATATGGGATTTGATGATGTTCAGCTTGCTCAGCTTGCGACAACAGCTCCGGCCTGTACGACGGTGTCAGCGCCTGCAAGTGCGGCTACCAATATTTCGGTAACTCCTACCATTACATGGGCTTCGGCTTCAAGTGCTACAAGTTATAAACTGAATATGGGAACCACTCCCGGCGGTACGGATATCATGAACGGACTGGATGTAGGAAATACTACTTCTTATGCAGTGCCTTCAACTTCTTCGCTTTCTTACAGTACAACTTATTACCTTACCGTATTACCGGTAAATAATATTGGAACCGCTTCAGGCTGTACGGAAACCAGCTTTACGACAACGACTATTCCTTGTCCGTCTGTTTCGGCTCCTTCCAGCGGTTTAGCGGGAGTTTCTTTAACGCCTACCATTACCTGGACAGCTACCTCCCAGGCAACAGGGTATAGGTTGAGAGTAGGAACTACGGCAGGAGGTTCCGATGTTTTGGATAATATAGATTTAGGGAATGTAACATCTTATACCTTTGCCACTCCTTTATCAGCTTCTACCAAATACTATTATGTCGTTAATTCGTATAACGTTGCGAGTGCTTCGGCTTCCTGTACGGAAAGGGATTTTACTACCGTTTGCGGAAGTTTACCAGCTCCATATTCGGAGAATTTCAATACAGGGGTTCTGCCTGGATGTTGGACGAATTCCAGTACAAGTAACACAGGATATGCATTATGGAGATTCAGCGGAACTCCTGATTATGGTACCACCAATAACGGAAGTGCTGCAGGAACTTATGCATGGGTAGATGCCTCTTCTCCATATGCGGGAATCCATGATGTAACTTTAACATCTCCTCAAATTAATTTAGCAGGTCTTGCTGCTCCATACGTAGAGTTCAAATGGTTTAAGAATCATCTATCGTCTGCTACGGGAACTACATTACCTTCTTATGATAATAATAGCTTAACGGTAGAAGTAAAGGAAATCAATGCTTCTGCGTGGACTTCGATATTCACCTCTTCTACCAACAGTGCGGTATGGAGAACGGAAGGAATTGCACTTCCTGCAAGTTATATCGGAACTACTATTCAGGTAAGATTTATCGTGGATAAAGATGTTGCTGGAAACGGATATTTCTATGACAATGTATTGTTGGATGATGTAGAAATAAAAGAAGCTCCTACATGTCTTAGCCCTTCTGCTCCGGCAGCAACCAATGTAACGGCATTGTCCGCTGATCTTGCATGGACAGCACCGGCTACAGCTCCAGGAAGTGGTTATGATATATATTTCAGTACCACAAATACTGCACCGGTAGCGGCAACAGCACCAAGTGTAACCGGAGTAACCGCTACAAGTTATACTTTAAGTACAGGTCTGGCTCCATCCACCACTTATTATGTGTGGGTAAGATCACGTTGTTCAGCTAATGATCAAAGTGACTGGGTAGGACCGGTATCATTTACAACTACTACATTTTGTCCTGTGGTTACAGCTCCTGCAGCCAACGAGATCGGTACTTCCGTAACGCCTACGATTACATGGGATCCGGTGACCGGGGCTACGGGATATAAACTGACGGTGGGTACCACAGCCGGAGGTACCAATGTTTTAAATAACATCGACCTCGGAAATGTCACTTCATATACATTTGCGACAGCATTGGCCAACAGTACTCAATATTATTATACCGTAAATGCTTATAATGCTACTGTGACTTCATCATCATGCTCGGAAAGAAGCTTTACCACTGTTTGTGCAGCGGTTACGGCTCCGTTCTCTGAGACATTCAGTGGAGGTTCTTTACCATCCTGCTGGACCAATTCAAGTACCAGCAATACGGGATATGCTTTATGGAGATTCAGCGGAACTCCTGATTATGGTACCACCAATAACGGAAGTACGGCCGGAACCTATGCATGGGTAGATGCCTCTTCTCCTTACGATGGAATACATGATGTTACCCTGACGACTCCACAGATTAATTTGGCGGGTATTACGGAACCATATCTTAAATTCAAATGGTTTAAAAACCATTTATCATCTGCTACCGGGACTACACTGCCTTCTTACGATAATAATCAGTTGACAGTAGAAGTGAAAGAAGCTAATGCCACTACATGGACGACGGTGTTTACTTCTTCTACCAATAGTGCTTCATGGAGAACCGAGGGGATTACTCTTCCTGCGAGCTATTTGGGAACTACGGTTCAGGTCAGATTCATCGTGGATAAAGATGTTGCCGGTAATGGATATTTCTATGACAATGTGTTATTGGATGATATAGAAGTGAATGAAAAATCTATTTTAGGAACTTCCGAAAATACGGTAGTCAAAAATACGGTTAAGATCTATCCGAATCCATTTGTAGATGAATTGAATATTTCTGATATTTCCAAAGTAAAATCAGTTTCTATAACTGATATCTCCGGAAAATTGGTTAAAACAATCTCTCAGCCTGCATCAACTCTTTATTTAAATGAATTGATCTCAGGAATGTATTTAGTTACATTGGAAATGAAAGATGGTTCTAAACAGACATTCAAAGCTATTAAAAGATAATAATAGATATATAATGGGAACGGGGGCTTTAAAGCCCCCGTTTTTTTATGAATAAAGGGAACTTCACAGCTCCCTTTTTTATTTTGAGATTATTTATCCGGTACGGGCTGAATATCACCTGTATTCATATGGGCAAATACAGCAGGGAAAAACATGACGAGTATAAAGTAAATGATAATCATAAGAGCAATTAATGCAAATAAGATAACGACGAGACTGTTGGGTTTGTTTTTCTTTTTTGGTTCCATGATAATTTTATGATTTTGGTTAGTATAGATTATACTAAGCTAATTTCTTGCCACATTGCTTACAATAGCGGGCATCATCATCAATATCTTCATTTCCGCAACGGTCACAGACCTTTTCAAGGTTCTGTCTTTTATTTCTCATCTCGGCCGTTACAATTCCGGTGGGAACGGCAATAATGGAATAACCGGCAAGCATCAGAATGATAGCAAAAAACTTCCCCATCGGAGTAATAGGGGAAACATCTCCATATCCTACGGTGGTTACGGTAACTACGGCCCAGTAGATGGATTGCGGAATCGTTTCGAAGCCGGGGCGGCCGCCTTCCACCATAAACATTAAGGATCCCACTATGACGGAAAAGATAATCAGGAACAGCAGGAAAATATAGATCTTTCTGGAACTGTTCTTTAATGCCCTTACGATAAGATACCCGTCGTTCATGAAATCCATAAGGTTGAAAATCCTGAATATCCTTAGCATTCTCAGCATTCGGAAAATCAGAAAATACTTGGTGATAGGAAAGAAAAAACTTAGGTAGAAAGGAACCAGTGCCAGAAAATCTATGATCCCGAAAAAGCTGAAGATATAGCTGCGCTTGTTTTTCACAATGGCAATCCGCATAATATATTCTACCGTAAAGAACATGGAAATAATCCATTCAAAAACAATGAAAAAGAGATGCAGTTTTTTATCATAGGCCGGAACACTTTCCAGCATGATGATCAGGGTACTGATAAGGATCAGGGACAGGAGGATTACATCAAATAATTTACCGAGCTTGGTATCTGCCCGGTATATAACACGATATAAAAACCTTTTCCAGAGGACATCTTCAGGAACAAGATTATGCTCTCTTTCCATGTTTAGACTTTTTTTAAAATTAACAAATTATTCCTATTTTCGTAGCAAACATACACAATAAAATGACAATACGAGAAGTAATCTCAGAAATAGAGAAACATATTGCGATACAGCAGGCTGAGGATTTTGATAATGTAGGATTATTATGCGGACTTCCTTCCCGTGAAGTTACCGGTATTCTGGTGTGTCATGATGCGTTGGAGAATGTGGTGGAAGAGGCTTCTCAAAAAGGATATAATCTTATTGTATGCTTTCATCCTATTGTTTTTTCAGGGCTTAAAAGTATTACCGGCAAAAATTACGTGGAAAGAGCGGTTCTGAAAGCCATTGAAAATAAAATTGCTATTTATGCCATACATACGGCTTTTGATAATGATTATTTTGGCGTTAATGCCGGAATATGTAATCATCTGGGACTGAAAAACCTTCATATTTTACAGCCTAAAAAAAATAACCTGAAACAGCTCACTGTATACGTCCCGTCTGACTATTCGGAAAAGGTAAAAGAAGCAGTCTTTTCGGCAGGAGCAGGAAATATAGGTTTCTATGACGAATGCAGCTTTACTGTTAAAGGAGATGGTACGTTCCGTCCTGTTGAAGGTTCCAATCCTTTTTCAGGACAAAAAAATATCCGTGAAAATGCAGATGAAAAGATGATTTCGGTAATTTTTGAAGGATATAAGCAGAATGACATTCTTTCAGCGGTGAAAAATGCACATCCATATGAAGAGGTGGCGCATCAGATTTACAGTCTGGATAATGAAAATCAGTATTCAGGGCTGGGAATGTATGGTGAATGGGATGAGGAGATGGAAGAAAAGGACTTTTTAAAGCTGGTCAAAGAAAAATTCAATCTGGACGTGATCAGGCATTCCGATTATACCGGAAGAAAAATAAAAAGAGTAGGAGTTTTGGGAGGTTCAGGAGCAAGCGGAATAAAATCGGCACTTTCCCAAAAATGTGATGCTTATCTTACGGGAGATATAAAATATCATGATTTTTTCCTTGCGGAATCCAAAATGTTGATTTGTGATATAGGACATTATGAGTCCGAACAATTTGTTACTCAACAATTATTTGAAATATTGTCACAAAAATTTAGTACATTTGCAATCTCAAAATCTAGCGAAAGAACAAACCCAGTAAATTATTTCCTTTAAATATGGCAAAAACCAACGATATTTCAGTTGAAGAGAAATTAAGAGCTTTGTATGATTTACAAATCATAGATTCAAGATTGGATGAGATCCGAAACACAAGAGGAGAATTGCCAATTGAAGTTGAAGATCTTGAAATCGAGATTGAAGGACTTGAAAAAAGAGCTGAAAAATTTCATGCTGATATTAAAGATCAAAATGATCAGATTAGTACGAAACATGAAGTAATTAACCATGCTAAAACTTTGATTGAAAAATACAAATCTCAACAGGATAATGTAAGAAACAATAAAGAGTTTGAAGCTTTGGGTAAAGAAATTGAATATCAGGATCTTGAAATTCAGTTAGCAGAAAAAAGAATTAAGGAGTACGGAGCAAAAATCGCTCATAAAAATGAAACTTTAAATGAGTTGAATGAAAAAATCGACGAATTAAAGAAACATTTGAAATTTAAAAAAGAGGAATTAGACGGTCTTATCGCTGAAACTCAGAAAGAAGAGGAGTATTTGATTGAACAGTCTAAAGAATTTGCTGCTAAAATTGATGAAAGATTATTGGCTTCCTATAACAGAATCAGAAGCAACTCTATAAATGGATTGGCGGTAGTAGGATTGGAAAGAGGAGCTCCGAAAGGATCATTCTTTACTATCCCGCCTCAGAAGCAAATGGAAATTGCTCAGAGAAAGAAAATCATTATTGATGAGCACTCTGGGAAAATCCTTGTAGATGACGAATTGGTAATGGAAGAGAACGAAAAAATGAAATCTGTAATTAAGTTTTAATTCAGATCCTAGAAAAGATATAAAAGACCGGAAGAATTACTTCCGGTCTTTTTGTTGGTCAATTCCGTAATAAAAGTTGATTTCTTTACAAAGATCTACTATGGCTGCCTTTCCGGAAGAAGTAAATCCGGTCAGGTAATACTGGGTTTCTTTACCTTTATTAAAAACTTTATGCCTTTTAGCAGGAATATCAATTTCAGCGGTAGAATTATTGCAGCTTAGGCAGATGCTGATCTGGTTTATTTTTTTATTTCCTTTAAAAAATACCAGTCCGAGGTGAGGACGGAAGCAGGCTGCCGAATTGTCACCGTAGCTCGATTTCTGGGCTAATGCCGTTAAGATCCGGTCTGCCTGTTGCTGATTCAGAAACTGTTGTTTTACGATAACAGGAACAAACTTTTCTTTCTCATTAACTGCATCAGGATATATTTCTTCGTCACCCATGAAATCATAGGCAATAAGCTTATCATAATCCAGTTTATCAAAAGGAGTTCCGTTATGAGGGTTGGGTTGTATAAGAGCGGCAGTCTGAACATAGCTTATCAATTCCTTTTCTGTTAATACAGTGATGGTATCCTGCTCCGGAAAGGGCTTGCTTTCGATTTCTTCCCCTATGCTTTTTTGTGGTCTTTCCGCTTTTTTCATGCAGGAAAGTGTAAAAAAAGCCAACCCGATAAGTATGGACTGGCTAATCAATATTTTGATGAATAATTTCATTTCAGGTTTTTACTGCTGATGATCGTACATTTTATTGTAAAGGTCCATGAAATTTTCTTTTATGGCTTTTCTTTTCAGTTTTAAGGTAGGTGTTAAAAGTCCTGAATCTACGCTCCATACCTCCGGAGTAAGCTCAATCTTTTTAATTCTTTCCCAGTTTCCTAAATTCTGATTAAAACCTTCGATTTCCTTTTCAATTCTGGCTTTAAGCTCCGGACTTTGGGCTATTTCTTCAGGAGTGGATCCTATGGTAAGATTATTTCTCATGGCCCAGCTTTTCGCAAATTCGAAATCAGGCTGTACCAGAGCGCATGGCATTTTTTCGCCGTCTCCGACTACCATGATCTGCTCAATAAACTTAGAAGCTTTCACCATATTTTCTATGATCTGAGGAGCAATATATTTCCCTCCCGATGTTTTAAACATCTCTTTTTTACGGTCGGTGATCTGTAGGAAGCCATCAGTGTCAATATGCCCGATATCTCCTGTTTTGAAGTATCCGTCTTCCGTGAAAGCCTCTTTGGTTAATTCCTCATTTTGGAAATAACCTTTGAATATGGATGGCCCCTTTACTGTAATTTCGCCATCTTCCTGGATTTTTACACTTACATTATCTAAAGGAGGTCCTACGGTTCCCACTTTCATTTTTTCAAAGCTGTTTACGGATATTACCGGGGAAGTCTCCGTAAGTCCGTAACCTTCAAGAATTGGGATTCCGGCATTCTGGAACATAAGGTTAAGTCTTGTGGAAAGAGCTGCTGATCCTGATACCAAAGTAATGATTTCTCCACCCAAACCTTCTCTCCATTTTGAGAATACAAGCTTATCGGCAATGATTTCCTGTAAGCCGGACGGTTTTGAAACGGTAGTTTTCTTAGTAATAAGATTAAGCGCCCAGAAGAATATTTTAGACTTTAATCCTCCGGCGGAAGATCCTGTAAAATAAATCTTATCATATACTTTTTCTACCAATCTCGGAACAACGCTCATGTAATGAGGTTTTACCTCCTTTACGTTTTCTCCCATTTTATCAATGCTTTCAGCAAAATAGACCGAAAAACCATTATATTGGAAAAGGTAGAAAAGCATTCTTTCGAAAATATGACATATCGGTAAAAAGCTCAGTACTCTTGTATCTTTATAATCAAGGCTTTTTTTCTTGGGGATTCTTGGAAGTGAGCCCAGTACATTGGAAACTATGTTTTCGTGGCTCAGCATTACTCCTTTAGGCTTACCCGTCGTTCCTGAGGTATAGATTAATGTAGCCAGGTCTTCCGGATTGATCGTATTGGAAATATCTTCCACTTCAATTTGAGTGGATTCGTCTTCTCCCAAGTCCAGGATTTCTCTCCAATGTGCTGCCCCCGCAATTTTATCAAAGGTGAAAATACCCTGTAGAGAAGAAATGTGGTGTTTTACCTTCATCACTTTTCCTAAAAGTTCTTTGTCGGAAACAAAACAATACTTAATTTCGGCGTTATTAAATATAAATTCATAATCTTCAGAAGAAATATTAGGATATACAGGAACGGAAACTACTCCGATTTGGGAAAGTCCCAAATCCATGATAGCCCACTCTGTACGTGAATTGGTAGTGATTATAGCAATCTTATCGCCGGGTTTTATCCCTAGCTTGATAAGCCCCCTTGAAATTTTATTAGCTTCATTAATAAACTCAAAAGTTGAAATTTTCTTCCATTCACCATGATATTTTGTTGCAAACATATCATTTTTAGGAAGATTTTTCAATGCGTAATGAGGAATATCGAATAATCTTTTAATCTTCATAATTTTTTATTAAATAAAAGGTCCTAAATATAAACAAATTTTGTGTAATAAGTGAAAAACTCCAAATAATTTTCAAAAACCAATTATTTTTTCAGTTTTACGTAAAAAGTGTAAATTTACGAACAACTAATTATTACAATTTTATGGACTTTAATTTATCAGAAGAACAGCTGATGATTCAGCAGGCAGCAAGAGACTTTGCACAAACCGAACTTTTACCTGGAGTTATTGAAAGAGACCGCGATCAGAAGTTTCCTACAGAGCAGGTAAAAAAAATGGGGGAGATGGGATTGCTAGGTATGATGGTAGATCCGAAATATGGAGGAGCAGGTATGGACAGTGTTTCCTATGTGCTGGCTATGGAGGAAATTGCAAAAATTGATGCTTCTGCCGCAGTTGTGATGTCTGTAAACAATTCATTGGTATGTGCAGGATTGGAGAAATACTGTACAGAAGAACAAAAACAAAAATATTTAGTTCCATTGGCAAGTGGCCAGGTTATCGGTGCTTTTGCACTTTCTGAACCGGAAGCGGGATCAGATGCCACTTCTCAGAAAACAACCGCAGAGGATAAAGGAGACTATTATCTTCTTAACGGAATTAAAAACTGGATTACCAATGGAGGAAATGCTTCTTACTATGTTGTAATCGCACAGACGGATCCTGAAAAGAAACATAAAGGAATCAATGCGTTCATCGTAGAAAGAGGTTGGGAAGGATTTGAAATAGGTCCGAAAGAAGATAAACTGGGAATCCGGGGAAGTGATACCCACTCTTTGATTTTCAATAATGTAAAGGTGCCTAAAGAAAACAGAATCGGAGAAGACGGGTTTGGTTTCAATTTTGCAATGGGTGTATTGAATGGAGGTAGAATAGGAATTGCTTCCCAGGCATTGGGAATTGCTTCCGGAGCTTATGAATTGGCCCTTAAATATGCTAAGACAAGAAAAGCTTTTAAAACAGAAATTATCAATCACCAGGCTATTGCATTTAAATTAGCGGATATGGCCACTCAGATTACAGCAGCCAGAATGCTTTGCTTTAAAGCAGCAGTAGAAAAAGATGCCGGTAAAGATATCTCTGAAAGTGGAGCAATGGCCAAATTATATGCTTCCCAGGTGGCAATGGATACCACTATTGAAGCAGTACAGATCCACGGTGGATACGGATATGTGAAAGAATATCACGTGGAAAGATTAATGCGTGATGCGAAAATTACGCAGATTTATGAAGGAACTTCCGAGATCCAGAAAATTGTGATCTCCAGAAGTATCGCAAAATAGTCAAACGTTAAAAAACACTATTTTATGAAAAAATATACATGGATTACTCTCGGTGTCATTCTTCTATTATTAGGAGTATTTGTATGGTATAAATATTTCTTTGTTTTTGGAGAAGGAGTAAAATCTGGTTATCTGAACTATGCCATCAGAAAAGGTTATGTTTTCAAAACCTATGAAGGTAAATTAATTCAGGAAGGTTTCGGACGCGGAAAGACAGGAACCATTACCAGCTACGAATTTGAATTTTCAGTACAGGATCCTGAAATTTTTAAACAACTGGAAATGAACAGCGGAAAATCCTTTGATCTTCATTATAAAGAATACAACGGAGCGCTTCCCTGGAGAGGAAATACCAAGTATGTAGTGGATAAAATAGTTAATATGAAATAAATAAAAAGCCTTTCAGATCCCTGAAAGGCTTTTCTGTTAAGAATGGTGCTGGTGTTTATCATGACGAATGTTGGAATCGTTCTTAGGCCCCGGATTTTTCTTTTTATAGAAATAATATCCTATTCCGCCTATGAGAAATAAAGGCCAGAAAGGGAGAAGGAAAAGAAAAATGGAAGTAATTACATTCCAGCCGGAAGAAATGGCGTCGAAAGACTTTTCTCCGAAACTTTTATCCTTTTCGGAAGCAGCATCGGCGGAAGTTTTAGCGTAGAGGGTGATTTCCATGTCACAAAAGGTATTGTTGACAAAATCCTGTCCCGATATATCAACTCCTTTGCTTTCCACATTTCCGATATTGTAGCTTAAAGCATCCATCAGATAATCAAATTTCTGAATAGGAACTTTTACCTTCAGATAAGCGATTTTCTGATCATTATTATTGGAGGTGAAATTTTCGCTTTTTATATAACCGTCATATTTTCTGATCTCTTCCTTTACCGCTTCTTTAGCTGTTTCCCAATTATCTACACTGAGTTCTATGGTACCTGTTTTTACCATTTTATGAATGGGAATACTGAGTTCCGGATCTTTTTTCTCCGGCTTTTCCCTGTAAATGATTTGGGTTTCCTTTACTACCTGTGGAGCGGTATTGTTCTTTTTAGATTGAACTGCGGAAGAATCCTTTATTTTGGTTTGGGACTCCAGCTTCACGGAAGAAATTTTATCTTTTAAGGAATCTACCAGTTTGGAAGTGGTCTCAAACTTTTCTTTGATTTCCTCTTTCTTATCATTAAAATCTTTGATCTTAATACTGGAAGAGTCTAAAATAGCCTGTGCAGCATTATCTATGGTATTTGCCGCTTCCTTACTTTCTGAAGCGACACTGTCGATCTTTTTAACGGCATTATCAATATGAGACTGAACGGTTTCTCCCTTTTTGCACATAATGAAACTGCCGGAAGCCATCAATAGAAATATGAACTTTTTCATAAGGTAAATTTTTGATAGCGTAAAATTAGGGGAGAGTGACGGTTTGTGTTTGTAAAAGAGATGCAAGATAATAGTAAAATTATAAAGTACTGATAATTAAATTTTTATTTCTGTTTTACAAATGATTTACAAAAGAGGAAAGCCTTAGAAATTCAAAATAATTTCATAGTTACGGTTGAAGCAACAAAAAAACCGTTCATTAAGAACGGCTTTTAATATGATGAGTTAAAACTTACTCTTTTTCAAATTCACTGATGAAGTGAAGCTTCACATTCGGGAATTTTTCTTGTGTCATATGAATTGTGAATGAAGAATCTGCAAGGAATACCAATTGATTGTATTTATCCCTTGCCAGGAACCTTTGCTTAAGTCTGGCAAATTCTTTAAATTCTTCTGATTTTTCATCTGCTTCCACCCAGCATGCCTTATGCATAGAAAGAGGTTCATAGGTACATTTAGCGCCATATTCATGCTCTAAACGGTACTGGATAACTTCATACTGAAGAGCGCCCACCGTTCCGATGATCTTTCTGTTGTTCATTTCCAGGGTGAATAGCTGTGCCACACCTTCATCCATAAGCTGATCGATACCTTTGGCCAATTGTTTGGCTTTTAAAGGATCATCATTATTGATATAACGGAAATGCTCCGGAGAGAAGCTTGGGATTCCTTTAAAGCTTAATTTCTCACCACCTGTTAAGGTGTCTCCGATTCTGAAGTTTCCGGTGTCATGAAGGCCGACGATATCGCCAGGGAAGCTTTCGTCCACGACCTCTTTTTTATCAGCGAAGAAGGCATTCGGTGAAGAAAATTTAACTTTTTTATTCTCTCTTACCAATAAGTAGTTTTCATTTCTTTTGAAGGTTCCCGATACGATCTTTACGAAAGCCAGTCTGTCCCTGTGCTTAGGATCCATATTGGCATGGATTTTAAAAACAAATCCCGTAAAGTTATTTTCCTCCGGTTTTACCAGTCGTATATCGCTTTCCTTAGGTTGTGGCATCGGAGCAATTTCAATAAAAGCATCCAAAAGTTCACGAACCCCGAAATTATTTAAAGCAGATCCAAAGAATACGGGCTGTAAATCCCCTTTCATATAATCTTCACGGCTGAACTCAGGATAAACGGATTCTATAAGTTCCAGTTCCTCACGAAGGTTTTGAGCCGCTTTGGCTCCGATTACCTCATCTATGGAAGGGTCGTTGATATCATCAAACCTGATGGTTTCTCCTACCTTTTGTTTCTTTTCTTCTAAAAATAGCTGAATGTTGTTTTCCCAGATATTATAAATTCCCTGGAAATCACTTCCCATACCGATAGGTAAGGAGAGTGGAACCACGCGGAGTCCCAATTTCTGTTCTACCTCATCCAATAAATCAAAAGCATCCTTACCTTCACGGTCCAGCTTATTAATAAAAACAAGCATCGGGATATTTCTCATTCTGCAGACCTGTACCAGCTTTTCAGTTTGTTCTTCCACCCCTTTGGCAACGTCAATCACCACAATAACGGAATCTACGGCTGTTAAAGTTCGGTAGGTATCTTCTGCAAAGTCTTTGTGACCCGGTGTATCGAGAATATTGATTTTATGATCTTTATATTCAAATGCCAATACGGAAGTTGCCACGGAGATTCCTCTCTGTCTTTCAATTTCCATAAAGTCGGAGGTAGCTCCTTTTTTTATTTTGTTGGATTTTACCGCACCCGCTTCCTGAATAGCACCCCCGAAGAGAAGAAGTTTCTCGGTAAGGGTTGTTTTTCCGGCATCCGGGTGGGAAATAATCCCGAAAGTCTTTCTTTTTTGTATTTCTTTGATTAAATCTGACATACTGTATTTTGAGGTTGCAAAAATCGTAATTTTTTACGAGGATGTCAAATAAAATTACAGGCAATCACTTTTACCATAAATAGGCTTATAATTGAAAAACATGCCTGTACCTGTTTCTGATTCAGGAGCTGGGAAAATTCTTTACGGATCATGCTGCTGTCTGCCCGGGTAAGTATTTTCGTTTTTTTAGTTGTCTAAGGCAGGCAAAAAAATTATCTTTGTTCGATTAATTATTAAAAGAAAAGCATGGATAGCAGTAAGTATCCCCAATTTACTTTTACATGGATAGGTGCCCTGGTTTTAATCATCGGGATGTTTATGGGTACCACGGTCGTCTCTTTGATCAATGTTTTTTGGATGTTTATATTTAAAGAGAACCTACAATATTCGGATGCTTATCTTATGATTGGGAATGCCGTAGGATTTTTAAGTGCGATCGCCTTATTTGATTTTCTTATCGTAAGACCTACCACCAAGAAAAAACTCAATTTCAACTTTTCTCCCACCAATTTTTATACGTATGTGCTGATATTTCCCATGATGTTGGGAATGATGTTTATCGCTGAATTTATTACCTCTCTTATTCCTGTGACAGGACCTTTCTTCGGGAAATATTATGAGTTTTTTAATCAGCTTATGGAGCAGCTTACGGATGATAAGGCGGTGATGGTGATTACTGCTGTAATAATGGCTCCGATATTTGAAGAGATCATATTCAGGGGGATCATACAGAAAGGCTTGATCAATAAAGGAGTGAAGCCCTGGAAAGCTATTTTATCGGCATCCGTTATTTTCGGGCTTGTTCATGGCAACCCATGGCAGCTGGTAGGAGCTATTTTGCTGGGCTGTGTGTTGGGGCTGGTGTATTACAGGACCAAATCCCTGCTTTTACCGATGTTCCTGCATGCCTTTAATAACCTTTGTTCGTCATTATTAATAACCTATACTAAAGATGAAAGTTTTTCAGCAGCATTTCATGTTTCCGAGTGGGTCATATTAGCATTGGGGATTGTACTTTTCTCTTTGTTTTATTACCTGTTTATGAATAATAAAATACATTACGCTGAAAATTAATAAAAATTAAAATGGAATTACTTGTAGCAACACACAACCAACATAAAAAAGAAGAGATTCAGCAGATTCTCGGAAATGAATTTACCGTTAAAAGTCTTACAGATTATAATATCCATGAGGAGATTGTGGAAGATGGAGATTCATTTAATGCCAACGCTCTCATAAAAGCCAAATACTGTTTTGAAAAAACGGGGATTCCAAGTTTGGGAGATGACAGTGGATTGGTAGTAGAGGCATTGGATGGAAGACCGGGAATTTATTCTGCCCGTTATGCCGGAGATCATGATTTTGCTAAAAATATAGAAAAGGTCCTCAGAGAGCTGGAAGGAGAAACAAATAGAAAAGCCTATTTTATTACGGTTTTATGCTATTATGATGAGAATGGCACCCAATACTTCGAAGGAAAAGCTCATGGGAACCTATTAACGGAAAATAAAGGATTTAAAGGATTCGGGTATGATCCCATATTTGTTCCGGAGGGTTATGATATGACCTTTGCGCAGATGGAACCCGAAGATAAAAATAAAATCAGCCACCGCAGGAAAGCGATGGATCTCTTTTTAGATAATTTAAAAGGGAGCAATAGACATTGATGAATGTCTATTTTAATCAAAAACAGAATTTCTGTTGTACATTTGTCATAATAAATTAATGATTTGAGTACTTATTTAACAATATTAGGCTTTAACTCGGCCATCCCTACCATTAATTCTTCTCCCACGGCCCAGCTGCTGGAAATGGAAGAAAGGAACTTCCTCATTGATTGTGGTGAAGGAACACAGGTGCAGCTGAGAAAGGCCAAAGCCCGGTTTTCAAAAATCAATCATATTTTTATCTCGCATCTTCATGGTGACCATTGTTTCGGGCTGCCGGGACTTATCGCTTCCTTCAGATTATTGGGAAGGGAAAATCCCCTGCATGTATACGGTCCGAAAGGAATCAAAAAAATGCTCGAAACTATTTTTACGATTACGGAAACGCATCGTGGTTTTGAAGTGGTTTATCATGAGCTGGATAAAGACTATTCTGAAAAAATATACGAAGATAATAGAGTAGAGGTCTATACGATCCCTTTGGATCACAGGATCTACTGTAACGGCTATCTGTTCAGGGAAAAACCTAAGGAAAGACATCTCAATATGCAGGAGATTTCCAAATATAAGGAAATTGAAGTCTGTGATTATCATAACCTGAAAGCAGGAAAAGATTTTGTGTTGGAAGATGGTTACGTCCTGAAAAATGAAGTATTGACCACCGATCCTGCACCACCTGTTACCTATGCGTTTTGCAGTGATACACGCTATTTGGAATCTGTAATCCCGATTGTAAAAAATGTAACGGTGATGTATCATGAAGCTACATTTCTCCATGATTTAAAAGAGATGGCGGATTATACCGGTCATTCCACCGCCCTGGAAGCGGCTACCATTGCTCAGAAAGCACAGGTGGGCAAATTAATTTTAGGACATTTTTCCAACAGATATGCTGACCTTACCGTGTTTACTGATGAAGCCCGGACGATTTTTCCGAATACCTTTTTACCAAAGGCTTTAGAAACTGTCAAACTTTAGAAAAGATGTTGAATTTTGAAGAGCTGAAAGATTATCTTAATGAAAAGGCAGATCAATATAATAATCCTGAATTTATAGAGAATGATCCCATCCAGATTCCGCACCGTTTTTCATTAAAGCAGGATATAGAGATTGCCGGTTTTTTATCCGCTACCATTTCCTGGGGAAACAGGAAGTCAATTATCCGGTCAGCAGAAAAAATGCTGGATATTATGGGAAATTCACCTTATGATTTTGTGATCAACCATTCGGAAAAAGACCTTCGGCCCATTAAAGAAAAAAGTATTCACCGGACTTTTAATGGTGAGGATTTTGCTTACTTTATAAAACAGTTCAATAAGGTCTATAAAGAGAATGAGAGTTTAGAAAATCTCTTTGCAGTGCAGCAGGAAGAATCTAATTTCCTTCATTCTATTGAACGATTCAGAAACCGGTTTTTAGAAACGGAAAAACACAGAAGTCATAAGCATGTAAGTTCACCTTATAAAAATTCGTCCTCCAAAAGGATCGTTATGTTTTTAAGATGGATGGTAAGAAAAGATAAAAAAGGAGTGGATTTCGGAATATGGGAAAAAATTGATCCGAAATATCTGTCCATTCCATTGGATGTGCATACCGGAAATATATCCCGTCAATTGGGACTTATTTCCAGAACACAAAACGACTGGAAAACGGTGGAAGAGCTCGATGAGGTCGTAAGAAAATTAGATAAAAGTGATCCTGCCAAATATGATTTTGCTCTATTCGGATTAGGAGTGACCAAAGAATTACTGTAATAAAACTCGGCACTGATGAAAACCAAAAATGAAAATATTGAAGCTTTAGAAAAGATAGCTAACGGAATTACCTCATGGATAGGCTCTGTTCCTTCGCTTATTGCCCATAGCTTATTCTTCATCATCTCTTTTTTATTACCATTACTGAATATTGTCGAATTTGATAAAATGCTGCTGATCCTGACTACGGTAGTTTCCCTGGAAGCCATTTATCTGGCTATTTTTATCCAGATGTCCGTTAATAAAAGTCATGAAAAGATTGAAGATATTCAGGAGGATATTGAAGATATCCAGGTGGATATAGAGGAGATCAGTGAGGATATAGAAGAAATCAGCGAAGATATCGAAGAGATCAGTGAAGATATCGAGGAAATTAATGAAGACATTGAAGATATTCAGGAGGATATTGAAGAGATCAATGATGAAGAGGAAGAAGAGGATCATAATGAGAGAGCCAAGAATGTTATTCTGAAAAGCAATGTGAATTCTAATAAAAATGAAATCAAACTTTTAAAAGATCAGATAAATCAATTACAGCAAGTAATTAATGAATTGAAAAAAGAATAATGATATTTAAATATTTTTATTATTTTTGGAAAAACAATAATAAAAATGTTTGATTATAGAGCAAAAAACTACTTTTTACTTCTAGTATTACTATTTACCTCTTCTTTTTTGTTTTCTCAAAAATCTCCCAGAAAACCTGTAAAAGAAAAATATACCCCTTCCAGTCTTAAAGCAGGAGCATTTATAGATGTGAATGCCCCGTCTTATCCGGCTTCAGGGTATACGATCAGTGAATTGGTTAATAATGTTTTGATCAATGGAGGTTCCACCTGTGGAACAAGTGGTGTTACCAATGTGACGGTTTCTCCTAACCAGGCCAATACCAATGCGGACAGGGTTTGGGGGTACTTCAATAAAGGAACCACAAACTTTCCTTTCGATGAAGGAATTGTTTTGGTAACGGGTGCAGCCAATAAAGCGGGAAATGCCTTAGAAGCCGGAACCCTGAATGACAGCCCGGGAACAGGGAGTGATCCTGATCTGGTAGCAGCGATTAACCCTCTGGCCACTCTTTACGATGCGGTTGCCATTGAATTTGACTTCGTTCCGAACAGTAACCAGGTAAAATTTAATTATCTTTTTGCTTCTGAGGAATATACTTCCACTTTCCCGTGCGGAAACTATTCCGATGGTTTTGCCCTATTATTAAAAAAAGTGGGAGACCCCACCTATACCAATCTCGCTATTTTACCGGGAGGGGCAGGTCCTGTGAGCGTAACGAATATAGTACCTTCCAATTATTCTTGCGGTCCTATCAATGCTCAGTATTTTGCAGGACAGAATACCACCAATATTGAAACTAATTTTAACGGAAGAACGATTCCTTTAACTGCTGTTGCGGATGTAGTACCCGGAGAAATGTACCATTTCAAAATGGTATTGGCGGATGCTTCGGATTCAAGCTACAATTCTGCAGTTTTTATTGAAGGAGGTTCTTTTGATATAGGAACTAAAATTGTAGATGGAAATGGAGTAGTCTTACCGGATACGCTGAATGTCTGTGATAATGTACCGCAAACTTTAGTTGCGCAGGCGGGAACAGTCCCGGGAATGACTTTTCAGTGGTTTTAAGATGGAGTTCCGATTCCGGGAGCCACTTCTGCCACCTATGTTGCTACCCAGCCGGGCGTGTATGAAGTACAGGTTACGGTGCCTGGAAATCAATGTCCGGGTACAGCTACGATTACTATTGTAGGAGGAACAACACCGGCAGCACAAAATGCGAGTTTGCAGCTTTGTACCACCCCGACTCTTACAACCTTTGACTTAAATGACGCGATGCCGTCTATCAGTACAACCGCAGGAGCTGTATTTCATTTTTATGAAAATCAGGCGGATGCAGTCGCTCAGAATACCAACTATATCAACAATATTGCCAGCTATAATGGAAATGACGGACAGATTCTGTATGTGGTGGTTTCCAATGGAGCGTTCTGTAGTAAGATGGTACAGCTTACTTTAATTAAAGAAGATACCCCTGTGGCTCAGCTTACTCCTTCCAAAGTAAGGATTTGTGTAGGAGAATCCGTAGTTTTAACAGCGGCAGGAGGAGTAACTTATGAATGGGATAATAATTCGGGAACAGGAGCGACACAAACCGTTTCTCCGACTCAGACCACTACCTATTCCGTATATGCCATAGGAGCAAAAGGATGTAAATCACTGCAGCCTGCTACCGTTACCATCGAAGTAGTACCGGCAATTACCTCCGATCTTTCCGGGGGCATGATCTGTACGGGAGATCAGATTACCTTAGATGCAGGAAGCGGACCCGGATACGAATATGTCTGGAGTACGGGATCTACCACGCAGACCATTACGGTTGCTACGCCGGGTGTTTATACAGTGACTATCACCAATGGCGTTTGTTCCGAAACATATACTACGGAAGTGCTTCAGGCTATCATTCCTGAAATTGTAAAAGTGGATTATAATACTGATAGCGGTACAATGATCCTAACAGCCAGTAATCCGAGCAACGGACCGCTGGAGTATTCCGTTGATAATGGCGCCACATGGCAGTCTTCCAATATCTTCTCGAATGTTCCTAAAAATAAACTGATCTTTATAAGAGTAAGAGTTAAGAATACCAGCTGTGTAGGCTATCTTGAATACTTTACATTCAGTATGACAAATGTAATCACACCTAATGGGGATAATGTAAACGATATCATCGATTTCAGGGGAGTAAGCGATTATAAAAACTTTAAAGGAGTGGTTTATGACCGTTACGGAAGAGAAATATTTAAGGCGGATAAATCCAGACCTTACTGGGATGGTTATTTCCAGGGAAAAAAATTACCTACTGCTTCTTACTGGTATCAGATCACCTTTGAAGATCCGGCAAGCAAACAGCTCACTGTGAAAACAGGATGGATTTTACTAAAAAATAGAGAATAAATTATTATTAATATTTAAAAAGACCAGCAATTTGTTGGTCTTTTTTTATTTTTATCAGGAAATAAATTTGATATCTTAATGTAAATAAGTTTATATTAATTATAATGTAAATTGAAGAGGTTTAAATTTCAATTAAAAAAAATAGTATTTTTGTTTAAAATAATACAAAAATGTTAAATAGGAGAACAAGAAGTTTACTATTAGCTTTATTTTCGGTTCTTATATGTAATATCGCCTTTTCTCAGACAAGAGAAAGAGCCAGGGTTACGGAAAAATCAACTTCCCAGACTATGAAAGCCGGTGCTTTTATAGATGTAAATGCTGCCGGTTATCCGGAAACCAATTACAGTATTACACAGCTTGTGAAAGATGTTCTTATTGCAGGAGGATCCGTATGTGCAACATCGAGTGTGAGTAATGTAGTGGTATCACCTAATATAGGAGTAAATGATCAGACAAGAAGCTGGGGGTATTTTAATAAAGGAACCACCAATTTTCCATTTGACAAAGGGATTATCCTTACTACGGGATTTGCCCGGAAAGCCGGAAACTCTTTTCAGGGGTCTACTTTAAGTGATGCCCTGCAGCCTTCTGTAGGAGATCAGGATCTGGCTGATGCTTTGGGAGTTGCGAACAGCTCATTAAAAGATGCTGCTTATATAGAATTTGATTTTGTACCTACTTCTACGGAAGTTACCTTCAGATATCTTTTTGCATCAGAGGAATATTCCAATAACTTTCCGTGCAGTATTTCGGACGGATTTGCTTTATTGCTGAAAAAAGCAGGAGATCCCACTTATACCAATCTAGCGGTTTTACCCAATGGAGCAGGTCCTGTGAGTGTTACGAATATTGTTCCTGCCAATTATAGCTGTGGACCTAAAAATGCACAGTATTTTGGGGGGCAGAATACCAACTCCATCGAAACTAATTTCAACGGACGTACAGTGCCGTTAACTGCTCAGGCTACCGTTATTCCAGGGCAGACGTATCATTTTAAAATGGTGTTAGCCGATTATCAGGATTCCAATTATGATTCAGGTGTTTTCTTAGAAGCCGGATCATTTGATATTGGGGTTCAGATTCTGGATCCTGCGGGTGTAGCTCTTCCTTCATCTATTAATGTGTGTGACAATCAGCCTCAGACATTATCAGCTTCGGCTCAGATTCCGAATGCTACTTTCCAGTGGTTATTTAATAATACTCCTATTCAGGGAGCAACGAGTTCAACTTATGTAGCGACACAGCCTGGTGTTTATACCGTGGAAGTTACCATTCCGGGGAACAGCTGTCCGGGAACGGCAAGTGTGACTATCGTGGGAGGGACTTCCCCGACGGTTCAGAATGCAACCCTCACGGCCTGTTATGCCGCAGGGAATGCTACATTTAATTTACCGTTAGCCAATGGAGCGATCAGTTCCACTCCGGGAGCTACTTTTGATTATTATCTGACTCAGGCGGATGCTAATGCCGGAAACGCGAATACCATTCCCAATCCTACTACTTTTCAAAGTGCCGGAAATCAGACCCTATATGTTCTGGTCAGAAACGGATTTTGTTCAAAGGTTGCCCAGCTTCAATTGATTAAGGCACCTCAGATGACGGCAACTATTGCTGCGCCTCCTACTTTAACGTGTACCAATTCCCAGGCAACGCTTGATGCTACGGGATCTATTTATCCTGCTGGTGCTACCTTTAGCTGGACTACCACTAATGGAAGCATACTTTCAGGAGATAATACCTTAACACCGGTGGTGAACCAGGGAGGTATCTATACTTTAACGATTACCTATGTTTATCAGCCCGGAAATGTGAGTTGTACCGCTACGGCAAACGTTACGGTATTGGGAGATAGTGCACCTCCTACTACAGGGCTTACAGCATCTAAAATACTTATTTGTGCCGGTGAATCCGTTACGCTTACCGCTAGTGGTGGAGCGACTTACACCTGGCAGGGATTAACCGGAACCGGAAATACACAGGTGGTTACTCCAACTACGACCACCACTTATACTGTAACTGCAATAGGTGTTAATGGGTGTCCATCTCAGACTGCGGCTACCATCACTATTGAAGTTTCACAGCCTATCACGGTACAGAATGCCAGTCTTATTCAATGTTATCAGCCTGGTGGTGCGATCTATGACTTAACATCCGCTCAGGGACAGATTACGACGGTTACCACAGGGGTAACTTTTGATTATTATCTGACTCAGGCTGATGCCAACGCCGGAAATGCCAACACCATCCCCAATCCGACTGCTTTTCAGAGTACCGGAAACCAAACCATTTATGTATTGGTGAAAAACGGAGGATGTAGCTATGTGGTTACTCTTCAATTATCAGCAACACCGGAAACGACCTTAACAATCGCGCCACCGTCAAGCAGTATCACTTGTAATACTCCTCAGATAACATTAAATGCTTCCGCATCCGTAGTTCCTACAGGTTCAACGATTACCTGGACCACTACAGGAGGAAATATAGTTTCAGGAGGAAATACGCTGACGCCGGTAGTGGATGCCGGAGGAACCTATACTTTAACGGTTACTAATGTATCGCAGCCCGGAAACGTGAGCTGTACTTACACGGCTACGGTAACAGTTGTTCAGGATAACGCCCCTCCAGTGGCAGCGGTAACTTCATCTCAACCTCAGATTTGTGACGGGGAGTCCGTTACGTTAACAGCTTCGGGAGGAGCTACCTATAACTGGGTAGGGCTGCCCGGAACCGGAAGTACCCAAACAGTTTCTCCTTCTGTTACCACAACCTATACGGTATATGCAGTGGGAGCTAACGGTTGTGTTTCTACGAATCCTGCAACAGTGACCGTGATCGTAGGGCCGCCAATTGCAGTGATAGCAGCTTCAAAAACCAAAATATGTGTGGGGGAATCTGTTACATTAACGGCATCAGGAGGATTTACTTACAGCTGGGTTGGTTTGACGGGGAATGGTAATACACAGGTTGTATCTCCTACCACTACGACCACTTATTCCGTATATGCTTTGGGAGGAAACGGATGTAGCTCTATTGATCCGGCTACTGTTACCATCGAAGTGGTTCCTGCTATTACTTCTATCCTTGAGGATGTGTATGTCTGTGCAGGTGACTTTGGAATTTTAGATGCAGGAAATACTCCTGGATATACCTATTTATGGAGTACAGGGGCAACAACGCCGACGATCTCAACCAATGTTCCAGGAACATATACCGTAACGATCAGTAACGGGACATGTTCAAAAGTATTTACGGCTCAGTTATTAAATCCTGATCTGCCTGAATTTATTAATATTACGTATGCAGATCATACGTTAACCATATCGGCAACCAACCCTACCGGAGGAATACTGGAGTATTCCATTGACGGGGGAGTTACATGGCAGACCTCCAATATATTTTATAACGTATTGGATAATACGAATTATAATTTAAGATTGAGAGCCAAAGAGGCTAAATGTAGCAATGGAATGGATTATTATACCTTCATGGTCCGCAATGTGATCACTCCGAATCAGGATGGTATTAACGATGTGATAGATTTCTCAGGAATCAGCGGGTATAATAATTTTGCTGGATCCATCTTTAACAGATACGGACAGGAGATTTTTAAAGCGACCAAAACAAATACGGTCTGGAAAGGTGAAATAAAAGGAATTAACCAGCCTACTGCTACCTATTGGTATAAAGTTCAATGGGAGAACCCGGCGAGTAAAAAGCTGGAGGTCCGGACCGGCTGGATACTGTTAAAAAATAGAAATTAATAATAAAGTCCCCAAATCCGGGGACTTTATTATTTAACATAAAAAAAGGAAATATGTGTGTAATATGTTTAAAAAAAAATTAAATTTGTTGAAACAAAAATATTATGCGAAGATATCTACCGTTTTTTCTATTTTTTCTAATTACTTCCAATTTTTATCATTCTCAAAATATTCCACCACGAAAGCCTCAGAAAGAAAAGGGATCTGCATTAACCATGAAAGCAGGTGCTTTTATTGATGTAAATGCTGCAGGATATAATGAATCGGCCTATACGATAGACCAGCTGGTAAAAGATGTATTGATTTCATCAGGAACCAATTCCTGTGTTACCCCGAATGTTACCAATATTCAGGTAAGCCCGAATTTACCCGCTTCTGATAATAACAGATCGTGGGGATATTTTCACAGAGGGACCACCAACTTTCCTTTTAAAGATGGAATTGTATTATCTACGGGATATGTAAATAAATCAGGAAATGATTATATCAGCAGTACGTTGGGTGATAACCTCTCCACAGGAAGTGATCCTGACCTGGTGGCTGCTACTAACCCTTCCGTTTCGTTAAACGATGCGGTTATTCTGGAATTTGACTTTGTACCGACTTCTTCCCAGGTGAAATTTAATTATTTATTTGCCTCTGAAGAATATACCGGATCTTTCCCATGCAGCTACTCTGATGCATTCGCATTGCTATTGAGACCTGTAGCAGGGGGACCTTATACGAATATGGCTGTTTTGCCCAATGGTGCAGGGCCGGTGAGTGTGACCAATATCCACCCGGATACGCAATTCGGGGGAGGATCACTAAGCTGTGGATCAGTGAATGATATGTATTTTGGCGGTTATAATACGGCAGCCATTGAAACCAACTATAACGGGAGAACCGTTCCTCTTACGGCTACTGCTACGGTAGTTCCGGGCCAGGCTTATCATTTTAAGATGGTTTTGGCAGATGCGATTGACAGCAGCTATGACTCTGCTGTATTTCTGGAAGGAGGATCATTTAATATTGGCGTAGAGCTTTTAGATAATGCAGGAGCTACTTTACCACCGGAGATCAATGTTTGTGATAATGTTCCTCAGGTGCTTACGGCCTCTGTAAGTGCTCCGAATGTTACCTATCAGTGGTATCTGAATGGTACGGTGATTAATGGTGCTACTGCTAATTCCTATACGGCTACACAGCCCGGAGTTTATGAAATCGAAGTAATGGTTCCCGGAAATCCTTGTCCGGGTAAAGCTTCCATAGAGATTCATGGAGGAGAAACACCGGTGGCACAGGATGCTACCTATTTGCTCTGTAGTACACCGGATATTACCACTTTTGATCTGAATGATACCATGCCGCTGCTGAGTACCACGCCGGGAGCTATATTTCATTTCTATGAAGACCAGGCAGATGCTCTTGCCCAGAATACGAACTATATCACCAATATTTCCAATTATATGGGAAATGACGGTCAGATCTTATATGTAGTAGTTTCTAACGGTGGATTTTGTAGTCAGATAGTGGAATTAACACTTCAAAAAGAAGTAACTCCTACCGTAGATGTAGTTTCTTCAAGCTTAAAAATATGCCCGGGAGAATCTGTGGATCTTACGGCAACAGGTGGTGTTACCTATTTATGGAATAACTTTCCGGGAACAGGGAATACACAGACTGTTACGTTATATCAGACGACCACGTTTACAGTTTACGCAATAGGGCAGAAAGGATGTCAGTCTTTGCAGCCTGCAACCATTACGGTAGAAGTGGTTCCTGAAATTACTTCTCCTTTGGCAGATGTTGAAATGTGTACAGGAGACCGGATTACTTTAGATGCGGGAGCGGGGCCTAATTATACCTACTTATGGAGTACGGGGGCAACTACCCAGACCATTGATGTGGATCAGTTGGGTATTTACACGGTGACTATTGATAACGGATATTGTACAAAAGTGTTTACGGCTAAAGTGATGGCAGCTGCCACTCCGTTTATTTCCGGTATTAATTACGATAACAATAACACCTTGACATTAACTGCCGAAAATCCACCTATCAATAATATTCAGGGAAGTCTGGAATATTCGATAGACGGAGGGCTTACATGGCAGACCTCAAATGTATTCACAGGTCTTATCAATAATACCAATTATAATATTCAGGTAAGAGTACAGGGAACGCATTGTGTGGGTGCTTTGGAATTCTTTACGCTGTATATCAATAATATTATTACCCCGAACCAGGATGGAATCAATGATGTGATTGATCTTTCGGCAGTGGGGAATTTTACCAACTTCACAGGTTCTATTTATGACCGCTATGGAGTGGAAATGTTTAGATTTACGAAAGAAAAACCTGTCTGGGACGGAACAGTAGGAGGGAAAAGACTTCCTACAGCTACTTACTGGTATAAATTTAATTATCAGTTTAATAAATCCAAAACCCAATTGAACCGCTCAGGATGGATCATGCTTAAAAACAGGGAATAATAATAGCATATAAAAAGAAAAACCTCTCAAACTTGAGAGGTTTTTTTTATTTGTTTTCTTTCCAGAGCTGGGTAAATTCTATGAAGTCCTGAACACTCAGTTCTTCGGCTCTTTTATCTAAAAATTCGTGGGTTTTTAAAGCTTCCGGAATATTGAGGACCTTCAAGGCATTGGAAAGTTTTTTACGTCTTTGGTTAAAACCTGCTTTGACAATTTGCTTGAAAAGAATTTCGTTCCCTGCCAGGCCTTCTTTGGGATTTCTTATCAGTTTTATAACTCCTGATTTAACTTTCGGAGGAGGATTGAACACATTTTCGTGAACGGTAAATAAATAAGATACATCATAATAAGCCTGCACCAGTACGGAAAGGATTCCGTAGTCCTTGGTTCTCGGGACGGAGGCTGTTCGTTCTGCGACTTCTTTCTGGAACATTCCGACCATTTCCGGAATAAGCTCATAATGATCGATAATCTTAAATAAAATCTGAGAAGAAATATTATAAGGAAAGTTTCCGATAATGGCGATCTGCTCGCCGTTTATAAAATTAAAATCCTGTTTCAGAAAATCACCTACAAAAGTCTCTTCGGTAATTTTCGGATAATTGTTTTTTAAATATTCGATAGATTCCTGATCTATTTCCGCCAGAAAAACGGATTCATCTTTCTCCAGAAGATATTTGGTAAGAACTCCCATTCCGGGTCCTACTTCCATGACGTTGTGATAGTTTTCCCGGGAGAGACCTTCAACGATTTTTCTTGCGATATTTTCATCTGTTAAAAAGTGTTGTCCCAGATGTTTTTTTGCCTTTACACTCAATGTTTTTTATGATTTTGTTAACAATGATTTTCCTTATTTCGTCCCAAATTTCGGAAGTTTTTTTCTATTTTAGCCAAAAATTTTAATATTAATGGCTAAATCTGTAGATGAATTTAATAAGAAAAGGCTTCGGTCCAGCAATATTACTGTCGTAATAAGTATTGCCTTAGTGTTATTTTTATTAGGATTAATGGGGCTTATATTGATTAATGCCCAGAAATATTCTGATTATATCAAAGAACAATTAGTGGTAAACGCTTACTTTGATGAAAACTATGACGCAAAGGACTCCATGAAAATTGCAAAACAGGAACAGGAAGCTTTCAAAAAAATACAGACTTTGGCTCCCGTAAAAAGGGCTACCTATATTTCCCGTGAAATGGCTGCTAAAGAGGCTAAGAAAAGTATGGGTATCGATAGTGATGCTTTGTTTGAAGAAAATATTTTTCCATCTTCTATTGAAGTGGCATTAAAACCGGAATATGTAGATCCTGCAAAAATAGATGAAGCCATTAAAGTGTTGAAATCTGTTCCGGGTATCGTGGATGTTAAAAATGACAGCACCCTGATGGTGGATGTTTATAACAACCTGAACAGGATCTTACGATGGATACTTGGTTTTTCCGTTTTATTTCTCGTATTGGCCGTTGTGCTTATTAATAATTCAATTCGTCTGAAAATATTCTCCAAAAGGTTTATTATTAAAACCATGCAGTTGGTGGGAGCTAAGAGAAGATTTATCTTAAAACCGTTCATCATTGAAGCTGTTGTGCTTGGTATAATAGGTTCGGTAATCGGGCTTCTCGCACTTTTCGGAGTATGGTACTATTTTACCAATGCTATCGGTTCATCCTTTGTACAGGACAACCAGCAGTATATCTGGCTTGTTCTGCTGATACTGGGAGTAGGTGTTTTCATTACCGTATTAAGTACTGTAATAGCAACCTGGAGATTCTTGAGAACAAGTGTAGATGACTTATATTATTCTTAGAAAATGAGCAAAAAAACAAATAAATTTTCCGCTGCCAACTTTGGTAAAGAGACGGAAACGCCAAAAGCCAATACCTTCTATTTCGGACAGGAGAACTTTAAATGGATGCTGATAGGGCTTGCATTTATCGTAGTCGGGTTTCTTTTAATGATGGGATCTGATGCCAATACCGTAGACGGGAAATATGATCCCAATTCATGGAATGACGGAATATTCTCTATCCGAAGAATCCGGATTGCTCCTTTATTTGTTGTTATAGGCTTTGTAATAGAAGGCTACGCAATTCTTAAAAAGAAATAAAAACACACACTAAAATTATTCAGATCTTTTTTTAATGGATTTAATTAAAGCAATTATTATTGCAATAGTAGAAGGACTTACAGAATATTTACCGATATCTTCTACCGCCCATATGGGGTTTACCGCCAGTTTAATGGGGTTACACGATGATGAATTTTTAAAAATGTTCCAGGTTTCCATACAGTTTGGTGCCATTCTATCTGTGGTAGTGGCTTACTGGAAAAAGTTTTTTGATTTCAGCAACCTGCAGTTTTATTATAAATTAGCTTTTGCCGTTGTTCCTGCCTTAATTCTGGGCTATTTATTTGATGATAAAATAGAAGCCGTGCTCGGAAATCAGATTGCGATTTCTTCAGTACTTGTATTAGGAGGTGTCGTCTTATTGTTTGCCGATAAATGGTTTAAGAATCCGGTTATTGATGATGAAAAAGGAATCTCCATCAGGAAAGCGATAACGATTGGTTTCTGGCAATGTCTGGCGATGATGCCGGGAACAAGTAGAAGTGCCGCTTCCATTATAGGGGGAATGACGCAGGGATTAACAAGAAAGGCAGCTGCTGAATTTTCATTCTTCCTTGCTGTTCCGACAATGCTTGCCGTTACCGTATATTCCGTTTTTCTCAAAACGTGGGGAAAGGAAACAGGAAACCCTCAAAAAGGTTATGAAATGATTCTTGAATCGCAGGACCATATCATGATCTTTATCGTAGGAAATGTAGTGGCATTTATTGTAGCTCTTATTGCTATTAAAGCTTTTATCGGTGTTTTAAATAAATATGGTTTTAAGCCTTGGGGCTGGTACCGTATTTTTGTGGGCGTTGCTTTACTGATTTACTTTTACTTTTTTCAATAAAATTTCCCTATCGTATGACAGCTGAAAACGTGTTGGAAGGCCACATTTTTTTATTGGACAAACCTTTGGATTGGACTTCATTTCAGGCTGTCAATAAAATGAAATATAAACTTAAAAGAGAATTTAATCTTCCCAAAAAGTTTAAGATAGGACATGCCGGAACATTAGATCCGAGGGCAACAGGTCTTCTGATCATATGCAGCGGTAAGTTCACGAAAAAAATACCCGAAATTCAGGACGCACCCAAAGAATACTGGACAGAAATTAAAATAGGGGTTCAGACAGAAAGCTATGATACGGAAAAACCGGAAATCCTTCCTCAGGATATTTCCCATATTTCAGAAGCAGATGTTATAGAAAGTTTAAATAAATTTGTTGGAGAAATAGAACAGAAGCCACCTGTTTTTTCGGCCATTAAAATAGATGGTAAAAGGGCTTATAATCTGGCGAGAGCCGGAGAAGAAGTGGAGATGAAATCCAGAAAGACCACCCTATTTTATATTGAAGATATTAAAATCAATTTTCCTTACGTAAGCTTTTTAGTGGGATGCTCCAAAGGAACTTATATCCGGAGTTTAGCACATGATATCGGGCAGGACCTTGGAGTCGGAGCCTATCTCACACAATTAAGACGTACGAAAATAGGAGAATACAGCATAGAAAATGCAACCGCAGAATTTTTAGAAAATGATTACAGGTTTGAAAATCTGTAAATTGGAAATTCCAGGGTTTTTATCATAAAGTTACAGGCTTATATCATCAGATTGAATGGAAAAGACACGTATCAATAAGTATTTATCCGAAGTGGGATACTGCTCAAGAAGGGCAGCTGATAAGCTTTTGGAAGAAGGCAGGATAAAAATTAATGGTAAGGTTCCTGAGTTAGGAACAAAGGTTTCTGATGAAGATGTGGTGGAAGTAGACGGAAAACCTATTCGCGAACCACAGGAAAAGCACGTATACATAGCGTTTAATAAGCCTGTGGGAATCGTTTGTACGACGGATACCAAGCGGGAAAAAAATAATATTGTAGATTACATCAACCATCCCAAAAGAATATTTCCGATAGGGAGGCTGGATAAACCCAGTGAAGGTCTTATTCTTCTGACAAGTGACGGAGATATCGTCAATAAAATTCTGAGATCCCGTAATAATCACGGAAAGGAATACCTGGTAAGGGTAGATAAGCCTATTACTCCCAAATTCCTTGATAAAATGAGAAACGGAGTTCCTATTTTAGATACCGTCACGAAAAAATGTGAAGTGGAAAAAATAGATGAGATGAATTTCCGTATTGTCCTTACACAGGGGCTCAACCGCCAGATCAGAAGAATGTGCGAATATTTGGGCTACGAAGTTAAAAAACTGAAGAGGATCCGTATCATGAATATCAAATTAGACCTTCCTGTTGGAAAGTGGAGGGATTTAACAGAAGAAGAACTTTCCTCCTTGAATAAGCTTTTATCGGATTCCAGTAAAACAGTGGATTGATTTATAACTCCCGATTCTCAGCTTTTCTCATTTAAGGTATAGTTTCATTTTTGTTTCATATTCAGGTTTCAGCTTAAGAAGTTTCCATATCTTTTTCTCATCAGGATTACTAATTCTGTAATACATTATCTTATCCGCAGAATATTTGAAATAGGGATGATTTTTCAGCCATTCTTCAGGAGCATCAGTTAAAGAATATCTGATAACATGGGATGAATTGAGAGTACAGACGGAAACAAGTTTTTTTGCCAGTTCCTTATCAATATTATAAGTACTTAAAATCTGCTCTTTGGTAACAAATCCGCCCAGTTTCTTTCTGAAACCGATTAAAGAGCCCGAACTTCTTTTGTCAAAGCCAAATTCTAAAAGCTGTTTATAAGTAATGGTATTCAGGTCAATAGCGGAGAAATCGGTTTTTTCCGGCTGGGCTTCCTGTTGAGGAGTTATGATAATGTGAGGCTGTAATTCCTTAAATTTCTCTGTGGAAATCACAAAACATTGTTGAATATCCGCTAAATTTTTAAATCTTCCTTTGAGGTTTTTATCACGATAATTAACAATTACTTTCGCCTGGTTCAGCGTGAATCCAAGAGATTGCCAGCCTTCGATATCCAATGTGTTGGGATCAAAAGAAGAATGTTGTTTTTTATATTTCTCTTTGCTTTCTGGCTGTGGGCTTTTATCCGGCAACAGAAGATAAGGAGCCAGTTTTTGATAATTTTCATCACTGATGGTAAAGCATTCCCTGAATTTTTGTTTACTGATAAAGCTTCCTCCTAAATAGTTTTTATATTTAATGATAGACTGGGCCTGTCTTTCCGAGAAACCCAATTGTACCCAGTCATTTTGTGAATATTGATCAGGATTAAATTTTTTTGTAATACTTATCGTATGGTGGTTTCGGTATCCTGGACCCGATTCTTTGCCGGTGTCAGGAAGAAGAATATAAGAACTCAATTCATTAAACTTTTCTTCAGAAATGGAATAACATTTTTTAAGCTGTTCCTTAGAGACAAACTTTCCACCCAGTTTTTCCTTGTAATAAAGAATATTTTTGACCTGTTGACCGGAAAATCCCAGAGATTCCCATTGTTGGGCACTCAGACTGTTGGGATCAAAATCAGACAGGTTGAAGGTTTGAGGTGCGGAAATAAATTTCACCTCCGAAAAATCCTCATGAGAATTGGCTGTATATTGCTGGAAGGTATAAAAGCAAAGGAGAAGCACACCTAGAAATGCTGTTTTCCGGTAATAATTTTTTTTAATCATTTTGTAGTTTAATGATAAAAGTAAAAACTACAATTAAATGATTTTCAAAAACTTAATTAATTTAATGTTAAATTTTAAGAAGGATCCTGCTCACCTAAAGAATCTTTAAGCTTTAATAATTCGGCTTTTACAAATTCAAGACGGTCAATGAGGGAAATGGTTTCGGATATTTTACTGTTGGTCGTTAAAGCCACTCGGGCTCCGTCCAGGGTATATCCTTTCTCTTTTACCAGGTGATAAATTATTTTTAAGTTTTTAATATCTTCCGGAGTGAAGTACCGGTTTCCTTTTTTATTCTTTTTAGGTTTAATAATAGGAAATTCCTGTTCCCAATAGCGTATTAAAGAAGTATTTACATCAAAAGCTTTTGCTACTTCACCTATAGAATAATAAAGTTTATCGGGTAAATTAAATTTCATTTTTTTAATCCTAAAGCCCAAAGATAAAAGTTTTTTGAATTGTAAGCCAAATTTGAAAGATGAATTAGGTAGTAAACTGTTTCTGAAACAGAAGAACAAATGTTATCCGGCTGTTGAAACGGCTAGAAATTAGAATATTCTATTTATTTTAATAATTAATTATTAGTAAACTTTATATATTATTTAGTGATTACAATTTGTAAATTGCACATTTTAATCTGTATAAAATGAAAAATCTATTTCGGATTTCTTCAATTGGCTTACTATTAGTAGTAATAAATTGTAAATCCTTAAATAATAATGATATGTTTTATCATGATAAACAACCGGAAAAAGTATCGGATAAATTCAGCTTTACGGAGGGACCTGCTTCTGATAAGAAGGGGAATGTATATTTCACGGATCAGCCTAATGATAAAATTTACTATTGGGACTGGAGAGAAAATACTATTGTGGAGTTTTTAAGTAAAACGGGAAGGGCTAACGGTACTCACTTTGACAGGCATGATAACCTGATAACTTGTTCAGATCATCAGGGAGAGATCTGGAAAATATCAAAAGATAAAAAGGTAGAAGTTCTTACAAAACATGTGGAAGGGAAGAGGCTTAACGGTCCTAATGATTTATGGGTAGATAAACACGGAGGTATTTACTTCACTGATCCGCTTTATGAAAGGGATTACTGGGTGGATTTCAAGCAGGAAATTCCCCATAAAAGTTTGTATTATAGAAATAAAGAGGGAGAAGTTACCAAAATAGAAACCTTTATGCAGCCTAACGGAATTATAGGAAGTGAGAAATTTAAAAAATTATATGTTTCCGATATAGATGCCGGTAAAACCTATGTTTACGATATTCTTTCCGAAGGCAAGCTGTCAGAAAAGAAACTGTTTTGTGAAATGGGATCCGATGGGATGACTTTGGATAAGCATGGTAATCTTTATCTGACCGGAGATGGAGTTACGGTTTTTAATGCGGAAGGAAAAAAAATCAATCAGATACCCATACCGGAAGACTGGACTTCCAATGTTACTTTCGGGGGAGAAGATCATTCGGTTTTATTCATTACGGCATCTCAATCCGTTTATATTCTTCCAACTCGTGTGAAAGGAGTGAAATAATAAAATTTTATAAGATTTAATTAAAATGGGTATTTATTTAATATCCATTTTTTTTTTCATCTATTGGTTTTTATACTTTTTAAATAAATTTTATTTTAATATTTATAAATCATATTTTTTTATTATTAATGATTTTAATTTTTAATTATTGCTTTTATTCTATTTAAATGATCTGTTTTATTATTTTTTAATGATATTTTCATGATAATATTTAAATTTTTAATTATTTTAGTATCGGTTTTTTTAGAAGAATCTTTGAATTATCTGTAATCATTTAATAAAATAATACAAATATGAAAATTATTTTTACTCTTTTACTTCTCTGCCCTTTTCTGGGATATTCCCAATGGGCCAGGGCGGAACTGCATTCACGAAATGTGAAAAAATCACAGGAAAAATTAGAATTCAGAGCTTTATATACTCTTGATACGAATCAATTGAAACAAACATTAAAAAAAGCTCCGTCTGCCTCATCCAACACTAAGGGGGTGGTTGTTACTATTCCCGGTGCCGATGGGAAGCTGGAAAGATTTCAGGTATGGGAATTTTCCAATATGGCTCCCGAATTACAGGAAAAATATCCTGACATCCGGTCATATGTAGGAAAAGGAGTTGGAAATTCCAAATCCTATTTGCGTTTTAGCTTATCACCCGTAGGGTTTTCTTCAATGGTTACAAAACCGGAAGGTTCGGAATTTATTGAAGCCTATACGGAAGATAGAACCTTATATGCCGTTTCGGATTCCAGATCAAGAAAAAACAGGGAACCGGAACTTTTCGAATGTTTAACGGAAACACAGAAGAACTCGGTTGCAAAAAGTACAGCAAGTACCACTGCTAAGAAGGCAGCCGGATTCAATGTTTTCCGGCTGGCATTATCATGTACCGGAGAATATGCCCAGTATCATTTATCTGCGGCGGGAACACCCTCTACGGCTACGGATGCGCAAAAAAAAGCAGTGGTGTTAGCTGCTATGAATGCGACACTTACCCGTTTGAATTCCGTATTTGAAAAAGACCTTTCGCTGCATTTTAATCTTATTGCCAATAATGATGCTATTATATTTTTGAATCCTGCCAGTGATCCTTATTCTACTTCGGCCGGGCCTTACCAGGCTCAGACGGGAATTACTTCTGTAATTCCGGTTCAGAACTTTGATATGGGACATCTGCTGGATAAAAAGAATGCAAACGGAGCTGCAGGAGCTATCGGTGTACTTTGTAAAAATAATTCAAAGGCACAAGGCTGGACTGCTCATAATTTTCCTGAGGGTGATAAATTTGACATTGATTATGTAGCGCATGAAATGGGGCATCAGCTAGGTGCTAATCATACTTTTTCTTACGTTAACGCAAGTGAAACATCGCAATCCTTGGTAGAGCCGGGAAGTGGAAATACCATTATGGCCTATACGGGGATTATGGGAGGAAATGTAGATGTTCAGTTTAATTCATATGATTATTTTCACACTTATAATATCACTGAGATTAAAAACTATCTCAACACGGTAAGCTGTGGAGTAAATACACCCTTTACAATCGCTGCTCCCAGTATTGATGCAGGAGCAGATTATACCATTCCGAAATCCACTCCTTTTGTTTTAAAAGGAACTACTAACGATATCAATTCCAGCGCTTATACTTATTCTTGGGAGCAATTGGATTCAGGGGTTAGTCAAACCGGAGGGGTTAACTCATTGGCTTATCCTGCAAAACCTTCCGGCCCTACCTTTAAATCATTATTGCCTAAAACCGAGCCGGTAAGGTATTTTCCTGATTTTAATAAAGTGCTGGCCGGTGTTTTAAGTACCCGATGGGAATCTGTTTCCAGTGTCGGAAGAAATCTTAATTTTACATTAACGGTAAGAACCAATCATCCTACACAGCCGCAAACCAATAAAGATGAAACAGTAGTGACGGTTAATGCGGGTTCAGGCCCTTTTAAAGTTACGGCACCTGCATTTGGGCAATCTTGGAGCTCAGGGGGAACCTTTAATGTAACTTGGGATGTAGCCAATACCAATCAGGCACCTATATCAACCTCTTTGGTGAATATAAAATTATCTACGGACGGAGGCCAGACCTTTACAACCCTTGTGGCAGGTACGCCTAATGATGGAAGTGAGCAGGTGGTGATACCTGCAGGTTCAACGGCTTCCAATGCTTATATTCTGGTAGAAGCAGTGGGAAATATTTACTATGCGGTGAGCTCAAGCTTTGTGATTGATTATAATGTAACAGGAGAAAACTGTGCGGTTTATACTTACAGTGGTCCATCTGTCAATATAACGGACGGTCCGGGAGGAACGGCAATTTCTTCGCCAAGAGTAGAAGTCCCTTTGGTGGTGAATAATACAGGAGTAATTACAAAAATTAAGGTAACTCCGACAATTAGCCATTCTAACATTGGAGATTTGGCTGTAGGAATAGAAAGCCCGGCAGGTTCCTCTGCACTTTTATGGAGTCGTACCTGCAATAATTCTTCGGGTATTAATGCAATATTCAGTGATACTGGATCTAACTATGGCTGTGCTTCACCTGTTCAGGGAGAAGTGAAGCCCGATGAATCATTAAGTATATTCAAAGGACATTCAGCACAGGGAGAATGGAAATTGTTTGCTTCGGACAATTATCCTCAGAATGAAGGAAGCATTACATCATGGTCTTTAGAGGTATGTACCCGTGAAACACAAGCTTTGGGGCTTAATGAAACTCCCGGTCAGTATCTGGAAGATGATCTTAAAATTTATCCAAACCCAAGTGATGGTAATTTCTTTATCAAATCCAGAAATTTCCCTGGAGAAATAAAGGTAGTCATATATGATGCGAGTGGAAGGCTGGTACATTCTTCCAGTTACCAGCAGGATGGAGGAGAAAATACCCAGGCCTTTAACTTACAGGTAACTAAAGGGGTTTATCTGATAAATATAAATACACCTAAAGGTGTTTACAATAAAAAAATGATTATTAAATAAGGGAATATTATTAAATTGTAACGTATTACAACATGAATAAGGGTCAATTGCATTGACCCTTATTTTTATTTTAGAATGTTTGAACTTTAATAAGCAATTTCTATTTTTACTTTTCTGTTTTTTAGTTTTTCATTGGAAAGTTTTTTCAGTAAAGCTATTGTTTTGGTTCTTGAAACAGCGACGTATGAAGTGGTATCCTTTACTTCTATCAGTCCGATATCTTCTTTTGCCAGTTCTCCTTTTTTAATGAGATAACCTACAATATCTACTTTGTTGACTTTATCCTTTTTTCCGGCACTTATATAAATGGTTTGAAAAGGGGTTCTTTCCGGTACTTTATTGTATTCTTTCACGCTTTCTTCCGGAGTATTGCTTTTAATGAAAGGATAATTTTCATCTTCGGTCATGATGAGGTAGGCGGAACCTTTGGCATTCATCCTTGCAGTACGTCCGTTCCTGTGGATAAAAGCATCCTCTTTCGGAGGGAGCTGATAATGAATAATAGATTCCACCTCAGGGATATCCAGTCCTCTTGAAGCAAGGTCGGTGGTGATGAGGATGCGGGCTGAGTCATTTCTGAATTTTAATAAAGCACGCTCCCGTTCATCCTGCTCCAATCCGCCATGGAAAGTTTCACGGGCAATTCCCTTTTCCCTTAAAAGTGCCGAAATACGGTCTACTGCATCTCGGTGATTACAGAAGATCAGAGTTCTTTTGCTACCTATTTTACATATCAGCTGAAATAAAGTATCAAGTTTTTCTTCCGGAGTCGTAAGAACTTTTCTTAACTGAATATCAGGTTTTACCTCATTTTCTTTCAGGAAGCTTATTCTTTTTTCGTTTTTTAAGCCCGTAAATGAGGGAATATCTTCCATTACCGTTGCGGAAGTGAGAATTCTCTGTTTAAGATTTTGTAAAGATCCGATGATAAATTCCATATCCTCCTGAAAGCCTAATTCCAAAGCCTTATCAAATTCATCAAGCACCAAAGTTTCAATAGAAGAGGGGGCGAAGTTCTGGTTTCTCAGATGATAAGCAACCCTTCCGGGTGTTCCGATTAATAAAGCCGGAGCTTCGGTAAGGTTGTTAACTTCAATCTTTTTATCGTGCCCTCCATAGCAGACCGTTACTTTGAAATCCGTTCCCATTGTTTTAAAAACCTGCTCGATCTGTAAAGCCAGTTCCCGGGCCGGAACTAGAATCAAAGCCTGAACTCCCTGTGCATTTTTTCTCAGGTTTCTTACAACAGGAAATAAGAAAGCCAGTGTCTTCCCTGAACCGGTAGGAGATAGAAGGACCACGTCATCCCTGTTTTCTGTTGCTTTATAGGTTGACTTTTGCATTTGATTCATATCCTGAATCTGCAGTTTTTTATAAATTGATTCTAATTCCATTTTGCAAAGGTAGTGAATTACTTGACGGACACCGTGGATTGTTTAATGCTGTTTTATTTCCTCCTTCGGTATTAATGATTTTAGTTTCTTCCTGAAATTACATAAACAATCAGCTTCATTATCTTTTATTCATTTCGTCCTCTCACCATCTTCATCTTCATCTTTAATCTTATCCTCTTACCGCCTTACCATTACTTTATTATACACTCAAATTTTCTCCACTTTCTACTCCTACATTTAAATCATCATATGCTCCTTTTACCGATGCATCAATTATCAATTTCCCTGTATCAATTTACACTACTCCTATTCCCCTCCATTGGAGGGGTGTCAAAAATTCTATGAGAATTTTAGACGGGGTGGGCTAATAACACAAACCCCTAACTCCACAAACCCCTCCCAATCAACAATTTATAAACCAATAAAATATTGCTAAACTCAAATAAAATTCGTATCTTTGCACCCACTTTTGTGGTAAAGGTTTGAAGAGATAAAATATTAACTATTAATTACTTCCGTATTTTTTAATCCGCATTTATTCAAACCGTTAAAAAAGAAGGAATACAAATTTTTTTAGAAAATGTCAAAAGAGACAAATTCAGCAGAGGTTTTATTAAACCAAAACGTAGCACCGGAACAATTTGACTGGGATTCTTTCGAATCTGGTCTTGATGCTGATGCAAGAAAAGAAAAAAGCGATTTAGAAGAAATCTACAACGGATCTTTAAACAACTTAGACGATAACGACGTTTTAGTAGGAAAAGTAGTAAGATTAACTGATAAAGAAGCTATCGTTGACATCAACTTCAAATCTGAAGGTGTTATTTCTCTTAACGAATTCCGTTACAACCAAGGTCTTAAGGTAGGGGATGAAGTAGAAGTAATGGTTGACAAAAGAGAAGACAAAACAGGACAATTACAATTATCTCACAAAAAAGCAAGAACGCTTAAAGCTTGGGATAAAGTAAACGAACTTCACGAAACAGGTGAAATCGTTAACGGTTTTGTAAAGTCCAGAACAAAAGGTGGTATGATTGTAGATGTTCATGGAATTGAAGCATTCTTACCAGGTTCTCAAATTGATGTTAAGCCAATCAAAGATTACGATCAGTTCGTAGGTAAAACTATGGAGTTCAAAGTGGTGAAGATCAACCCTGAGTTCAAAAACGTAGTAGTATCTCACAAAGCATTGATCGAAGCAGATATCGAAGGTCAGAAAAAAGAAATCATCGCTCAGCTTGAAAAAGGTCAGGTTCTTGAAGGAACTGTTAAAAACATCACTTCTTACGGTGTATTCATCGACTTAGGAGGGGTAGACGGATTAATCCACATTACAGATCTTTCTTGGTCTAGAGTAAACCACCCATCTGAAATCTTAGAAGATGGTCAAACTGTAAAAGTGGTTATCCTTGACTTTGACGATGAGAAAACAAGAATCCAGTTGGGTATGAAGCAATTAGAGCCACACCCATGGGATGCTCTTTCTGCTGACTTAAAAGTAGGAGATAAAGTAAAAGGAAAAGTAGTAGTTCTTGCTGACTATGGTGCGTTCGTAGAAATCGCTCCTGGTGTAGAAGGATTGATCCACGTTTCTGAAATGTCTTGGTCTACTCACTTAAGATCTGCTGGTGATTTTGTGAAAGTAGGTGATGAAGTGGAAGCTGAAGTATTAACTTTAGATAGAGAAGAAAGAAAAATTTCTCTAGGTATCAAGCAATTGTCTAAAGATCCATGGGAAAATATCGAAACTAAATATCCTGTAGGATCTCAGCATGTAGGAACTGTAAGAAACTTCACTAACTTTGGTGTATTCGTAGAGTTAGAAGAAGGTATCGACGGATTAATCTACATCTCTGATCTTTCTTGGACTAAGAAAATCAAGCATCCATCTGAATTCTGCGCTGTAGGAGATAAATTGGATGTTATAGTATTAGAATTAGATATCCAGGCTAGAAGACTATCTTTAGGTCACAAACAATTGACTGAAAACCCTTGGGATAAATTCGAAACTAAATATGCTGAAGGAACTATCCACGCTGGTAAAGCAGTAGAAGTTCACGATAAAGGAGCTTCTGTACAGTTCGAAGATGCTGAAGTTGAAGCATTCTGCCCTTCAAGATTATTAGAGAAAGAAGATGGATCTAAAATCAAAAAAGGAGAAGAAGCTGATTTCAAAGTAATCGAGTTCAACAAGGAATTCAAGAGAGTAGTAGTTTCTCACACAGGAATCTTCAGAGATGAAGAAAAGAAAAATGTGAAAGAATCTTCTTCCAGAAATATGTCTTCTTCAAACAATGAAGAAAGATCAACTCTTGGAGATATCGATGCTTTAGCAGAACTTAAAAAGAAAATGGAAGAAGGTAAATAATCTTCGACCATTGATGAATAAGAACCACCCAGTTTTGGGTGGTTTTTTTTGTATAAACTTAAAAGATGCTGACACCGATTTTATTTTAAAAATATATTTTATCCTGTTTTAGGTTAGTTTAATAAAATCAGAATAACATTTTGAATGTATTAAATATTTATTGATATTGATACTTCATTTTAAATTTATTTATTTTATTTATTTGCTAAAAAATTTATTTTTTGAATGAATATAATTTGTACATTAGCGCCTTTAATAGTAGATATGAAAAATAAAACTTTACCCATTCTTTTTGCCGTATTCTCAGTATTTCAATCATCTTATCTATATTCTCAGGATAACGAAAAGCTTATCAGGGATTATATGGTTAAAAATAAATTAAGAGAATACAAAAGGTCAGACCTTACCAATTTTGTGATCGATAATGTTGATCCTTCCCGAACTTTAAATGGAAATGTAGTTAAATTCCAGCAGACCTATAATGGCTTTCTGGTTCATAGTTCTGTAGGAACGGCATTGGTACGAGATAATAAGATTGTTTATTATACCGATAACTTTGTAAAGGATTATACCGTTTCAGCTTCAGCGAATGCAGCCATCAATAAAAATGTAGCCTTGCAGAAAATAGCTAGTAACCTAGGTAAAGAGGAGGTTGCAGCTTTGCCTGTGGTTGGATTCTTTGAGAAAACTAAAAATGACAGAAAGGTGGCCAAGCAGAGATTGGTATATGTTAATGATAATAATAACCAATTGCGTCTGGCCTATGAATATATGGTAAAGGAACCTCAATCTGCAAATTATTGGAATATTCTGGTGGATGCAGCTAATGGGGAAATCATAGAAAAGAATAATCTCACTTTGTCGTGTAACTTTAAACCGGGGGCATATCAATCGGAGAATCATGATTTTCACCAGCATACCACTGAAATAGCAGGAGTAGAACAAAAAAACAGAGATCAGAACTTTGTGCTTCTGACACCGGATCCTGCTTCTTACAATATTTTTGCCACCCCTTTGGAGGCTCCCACTTTCGGATCCCGATCTGTGGTTTCCAATCCATGGATTTTAGCTTCCTCACCGGAAGGATGGCATTCGGATGGAGTTACCCATTATACCAACACACGTGGGAATAATGTATTTGCCTATGAAGATACAGCGGATATGGATGTTCCCGGAGTTTCTCCTGATGGAGGTGCTTCGCGTACATTTAATTTCCCTTTTAATATCAACGGAACATTTGGTTACAATCAAAATGCATCCATTACCAATTTATTTTATATCAATAACAGGGTACATGATGTGTTTTATAAGTTCGGATTTACGGAGACAGCTAAAAACTTTCAGCAAAATAACTGGGGGCTGGGAGGATTGGATGATGACAGTGTATATGCGGAAGCCCAGGATGGTGGAGGAACCAATAATGCTAATTTCAGTTCTCCACCGGATAGTTATAACGGATGGATGCAAATGTATCTATGGTCTACCGTCAATCAACTGTTCTTCTATAATGCACCGAGTGCAGCCACTTCCCGCCAGCCCGTAGCCGGAACTGCTCAGTTTGGAAATCCTTTAGATGCTGTAGGAGTAACGGGAAATGTTCAGCTTGCTTCCGTAATTGATGGTTGTACAGCATTGCCGGTTGGTTCTTTAACCGGGAAAATAGGACTCGTGGAAAGGGGAACCTGTAATTTTACCGTAAAAGTTAAAAATGCTCAAAACGCAGGGGCTATTGGAGCTATTATTTATAATGCACCGACTTCCGGAGCGGTGGCAGGAATGTCCGGAACGGATACTACCATTACTATTCTTTCCGTGTTAATAACCAATGCAGAAGGTGAATACATAAAGAGTAATCTGTCCGCTGGCACAACGGTGAATGTTACCTTAAAAAATGATCCTGTTACAGCAATGACTCCGGACGGAAGCTTTGATAATGGGATTGTAATCCATGAATACGGACATGGAATTTCCAACAGAATGACAGGAACAGGATATGCCTGCTTAAGTTCTTCAGCCGATAAAGAGCAGATGGGAGAAGGATGGTCCGACTTTTTTGCTTTAATGCTGACCAACCAGCCGGGAGATAATGCATCCGTACCAAGAGGTATAGGAACGTATGCACAGGGAGAGCCTACTTCGGGAGGGGGAATCAGACCGGCTAAATATTCTCCGGATTTTGCTATTAATAATTTTACCTATGGAGATACCAACGGCCTGGAATATATGAATACCAGTGGGGCATTAGTTCCGGATGTGCACTCCATTGGCTTTATTTGGGCATCCATGTTATGGGATCTGCATTGGGCTTATGTTGCTAAATACGGATATTCTTCAGATGTTACTGCCAATACGACAAACGGAAGCAGCAAGGTATTACAATTGGTAACCAATGCATTAAAGCTTCAGGGATGTAATCCTACTTTCGTTAACGGTAGAGACGCGATAATCGCAGCAGATCTGGCGGCTACCGGAGGAGTGGATAAATGTATGATATGGAGGGTTTTTGCAAAAAGAGGACTGGGTGTAAATGCTTTAGCAGGAAGCAAAACCAACATCAATGACCAGACTGAAGATTTTACAGTTCCTTCTGATTGTTTACTGGCTACAGAAGAAACGAAAGCTGTGAAAAATACAGTTTCCATTTATCCTAATCCTGCTAAAAATGAATTTTATATCAATTTCCCAAGCAGCACTTTAGGAAAAGTGAATGTTGAGATTTACGATATGAGCGGAAGGCTGGTTTCTTCAGAAGACAAAATTTCACCGGAATCCAAAAAAGCTATATCTACGGATAGATTGATTAACGGAACCTATTTGGTGAAAGTGAAAGGACTTGGTTTTGATGCAACATCAAAAATTATCATTAAAAAATAAACTAATCGGATATTTATAACGGAACGTCTCTATTAATTGGAGGCGTTCTTTTTTATTATGGGATAATAGACTTCATGGATTAAAAGAATATGTTGTAAATTTGCGGGTCGAAAAAAATTATGGAGAAGAGAAATATAGTAAAAGGAGTATTGTTTGTGGGATTGGGTGCTAGTATATACGGTATGCTGGCTACTTTTGTAAAGATGTCTTATCAGGAGGGTTACACTACCTCGGAAGTTACATCATCACAGTTTATGTTGGGATTGGTAGGACTTTTAATTCTGAATTTTGCTCAGACCCTCACTTCAAATAAAAGATTGACCTCACCCAGTACAAAAGAAGTAGGAATGCTGATCTTGGCAGGGACTTCGATGGGATTTACCAGTTTATTCTATTATCTGGCGGTACAGTATATAAATGTTTCAATAGCAATTGTTCTGCTGATGCAGTCCGTTTGGTTCAGCGTGGTGGTAGAAGCTTTTTTAACCAAAAAATTACCCAGCCTCAGGAAAATTATAGCGACACTTATTGTTTTAATAGGAACCGGGCTTGCCACCAATATTATCAATCAGGATATACACCTGGACTGGCACGGGATCTTCTGGGGAATACTCGCCGCAGCTTCTTATACGATGACGATGTTTACATCCAATACCATAGCAACTCATTTACCTCCTTTAAGAAAGAGTCTGATTATGCTGGTGGGGGGAGCCATTGTGGTTTTTACTTTTTTATTCTTTGCTCAGATCGGTCCTCTTTATTTTGACGGGCTGAAATCTGTTTATCTGAATTTTACGGAAAATACCCAGCATATACGGTCATTTGATTATTCGATATTATGGACGTATGGGCTTATTTTAGCTGTATTTGGGACTATTATACCACCTATTTTGTTTAATATAGGATTCCCTAATGCAGGATTAGGACTGGGAAGTATTGTTTCCTCTCTTGAGCTTCCCGTATCTGTAATGATGGCTTATGTCCTGTTAAAAGAAAATGTTTTGTTTATTCAGTGGATAGGAATTCTTTTGATCCTGCTTGCCATTGTTTTAATGAATCTTCCGTCAAAAAAAGAAGCTCATATTGCCGAAACAGTGCAATAAGGATAATAATTAAAAAATAATAATAAACAACCGTTTCTTTTGAAGCGGTTTTTTTAATTTTAATTATTAAAATAAAAGCTCATGAAATATTTTAGAAATGCATTTGCCATTATAATGTGTTCAGTAATTTCAGAAGGTGTATTTGCACAGGTAAAACCTTTGGATGCTACACTTTCCAATTATGAATATCCCTATGAAGTCCACTTTTTAGATTTTAAATCCCAACATCAAGATCTTAAAATGGCCTATATGGATGTTAAGCCAAAGAAACCCAATGGTAAAGCCATTATGCTTTTACATGGAAAAAATTTCAACGGAGCTTATTGGAAGCAGACAGCTCAAGACCTTTCCGAAAAAGGATTTAGGGTGATAATTCCGGATCAGATAGGATTTGGTAAATCTTCCAAACCCCAAAGCTATCAGTTTTCCTTCTCTCAACTAGCTCATAATACCAAAGCAATCTTAGATGAATTAAAAATAGATAAGGTAATAGTTCTTGGACATTCTATGGGAGGAATGGTAGCTACCCGGTTTACTTTGCTGTATCCGGAAAAAGTTCAGCAGCTAATTCTGGAGAATCCTATCGGGCTTGAAGATTATAAAACTTTTGCTTCCTATCAGACTATTGATCAGGCTTATCAGTCCGAACTTAAAAACACAGCCGAAACCTATAAAAATTATCAGCTTAAATTTTATTATGATAATAAATGGAAAGAGGAATATCAGCCATGGCTGGATTTAATAGCTGGATGGACGCTGCATCCGGATTATCCTAAAGTAGCCTGGGACGCGGCATTAACGTCTGATATGATCTATAACCAGCCGGTATGCTATGAATTTAAAAACATCAAGGTTCCTACCTTATTGATTATTGGAACCAGGGATAGAACGGCAATAGGGAAGGATAGAGCACCTAAAGAGCTTCAGCCTAAGATGGGACAATACCAGGAGTTGGGTAAAAAAACTCAAAAAGAAATCCCGGGAGCTAAGCTGGTGGAAATTGAAAATGTGGGGCATCTTCCCCATATAGAAGTATATCCACAATTCTTTAATGCACTCTATGATTTCATTAAATAGACGGCTACTAATTCAATAGGAACGGGCTTAAGCCCGTTTCATTATGTCGGAACATCGATCATGGATTAGATTTAGGGTTTCATAAACCACATAAAGATAAAAAACGGCATTCATTCAATGGGAACGGGCTTAAGCCCGTTTTCATTAGGCCGGAACATCAATCATGTATTAGATTTATGGTTTTTATAAAACCTCATAAAGATAAAAAAGCGCCTCCATTCAATAGGAACGGGCTTAAGCCCGTTCTTCATTATACCGGAACCCCGCAAAAAAAAGAGACTTTCTAATTTAGAAAGTCTCTTTTTATATTTATTGTTGTCTGAATTATTTCTTAAAAGCAGCGTCTTTGATTCTAGCTTTTTTACCTCTAAGTTGTCTGAAGTAATAAATTCTAGATCTTCTAACTTTACCTCTTCTGTCAACTTCAATTTTTTGAAGAGCTGGCATGTTAATAGGGAAAACTCTTTCTACACCTACATCACCACTCATTTTTCTGATAGTAAATGTTTTAGTGGAACCTGTTCCTCTTAATTGGATAACTGTTCCTTTGAAGAACTGAGTTCTTGTTTTCTGTCCTTCTTTAATTTCGTAATACACTGTGATGGTATCACCTGCTTTGAATTCCGGGAATTCTTTCTTTGCAGTGTACTTGTCTTGTACGTACTTTAATAAATCCATTATTAATAAATAAAATGTTAAAGCTAAGCAACTTACACGTTTTTCGTCAGAGGTTGAATAACAGGTTGCAAAAGTAATAATTATTTATTTAAAAAACAATATCCTTTTGAAAAAAGTGAATAGCTTTTTAAAAATGTCTAATCTCTTAATTAAGTGTAGTTTACCATTGTATTTTGCAGTGCTCAATCTTTACATTTTTTAGAAAACGAGGGATAAAAACAGAAAAAAATAAATTGTTGAAGGCAGGCTTTCAATAGAAGTTCAGTGTAAGCGAAAAAAATTATTAAATTTAGCCAACATAAAAATCTAATATTTCATGATAGATAAAAGAGTAAAAAATGCTAAAGAAGCGATTGAAGGAATAAAGGATGGAATGACCCTGATGTTAGGGGGATTTGGTCTTTGCGGTATTCCTGAAAATTCTATTAATGCCTTAGTGGAAAGCAATGTAAAAGAATTAACCTGTATTTCCAATAATGCGGGGGTGGACGATTTCGGATTGGGATTGCTGCTTCATAAAAGGCAGATAAAAAAAATGATTTCTTCCTATGTAGGGGAGAATGCTGAATTTGAAAGACAGATGCTTTCCGGGGAGCTGGATGTGGAGCTTACTCCTCAGGGAACTTTGGCTGAAAAATGCAGAGCTGCCCAGGCAGGAATTCCCGCATTCTATACTCCGGCCGGATACGGTACTGAGGTCGCCGAAGGTAAGGAAGTAAAAGACTTTGATGGGAAGCCTCATATTTTGGAACATGCTTTCAAAGCGGATTTTTCTATTGTGAAAGCCTGGAAAGGGGATCATGCCGGAAACCTTGTATTTAAGGGTTCGGCAAGGAATTTTAACTACCCTATGGCAGGAGCCGGAAATATTACTATTGCCGAAGTGGAAGAATTGGTGGAACCGGGAGAACTGGATCCGAACGAGATCCATATTCCAGGAATTATGGTTCAGAGAATTTTTCAGGGTGAGAAATTTGAAAAGAGAATCGAACAAAGAACAGTGAGAAAAAGAGCATAATAATCAGATAATTGTTCAGTTTGATGATTTGAATGAAAGGATAACGAAAATTAAAGTTATTATCCAGTAAAGAACAAATAATCAAATTCAATTGACTCATTAACCAACTTTCAAATTAAAATTATGTTATCAAAAGAAGATATAGCAAAACGAATTTCCAAAGAAGTTAAAGACGGTTACTACGTAAACCTGGGAATAGGGATTCCTACATTGGTAGCCAATTATGTCCCCGAAAATATTTCCGTAGAATTTCAAAGTGAGAACGGAGTGTTGGGGATGGGACCCTTTCCTTACGAAGGAGAAGAAGATGCAGATATAATCAATGCCGGGAAACAGACGATTACCATATTACCCGGAGGATCATTTTTCGACTCTGCATTCAGTTTCGGGATGATCCGCGGACAAAAAGTAGACCTTACCATCTTAGGAGCAATGGAAGTTTCCGAAAATGGAGATATTGCCAACTGGAAAATACCGGGAAAAATGGTGAAGGGAATGGGAGGAGCGATGGATCTGGTGGCCTCTGCCGAAAATATTATTGTGGCGATGATGCATGTGAACAAGGCAGGAGAAAGTAAGATACTGAAAAAATGTACTTTACCGCTTACGGGGGTAAACTGTGTTAAGAGAGTCGTTACCGAATTAGCCGTTCTGGATGTTACTCCGGCCGGATTCAGATTGGTGGAAAGAGCGCCGGGAGTTTCAGTAGAGGACATTATAAAAGCTACGGAAGCTGACCTTATTATTGAAGGAGAGGTTCCGGAAATGCAGCTTTAAAAAAGCAAAGGCTGTTTCAAATATCTGAAACAGCCTTTTATATAGTTTTCTAAATTTTTTATTTATCTAAAACCCCGAATACCTTTTGAAGCGTTCCGGTGGTTCTCGTAACCGGATTATTTCTTAGATCACCTTCTTTTTCTGCAACCATCTTAAATACACCGTTAATGGTTTCCGTAGTTACATATTCTTCAATATCTGTTGTTACCGACTGACCTGTTAGCTTATTATATTTTGAGATAAGATTATTCCAAACTACATCCGCACCCACTTTTCCGAGAGAAGCCTGTACTTTAGGTTCAAAAGCCGAAAATAACTGGGTCTGGGTTTTATTTTGGAGATAACTGGTAGCTGCATTATCAGAACTTAGCAAAACATTGGAAGCGTCAGATATGCTCATCGAAGTAATGGCATTGGCAAAAATAGGAGCAGCTTCACTTACGGCATCTTCAGCGGCACGGTTCAAAGATTTTACTCCCTGATCGGCTAAGCTTCCCAAACCTAAAGCACGAAGTTTGGTATCAATAGCTCTCAGCTCTTTAGGCATAAGGATTTTTACCGCAGCATTTTTATAAAAACCATCTGTTGCGCTTAACTTCTGTATGCCTTCCGTTACTCCAAGGTTTAAAGCTTCTTTTAATCCTGAAGCAATCTGATCGGAACTGAGACCATTCAGGTTGGCAGTCGATTTTTTGGTAGATGATGAAGTGGTAGTTGTTGTTTTGGAAGGAGTCGTAAGATCTACTCCTGTCTTGTCTTTAACGGTAGACTTAAGAGCATCTAAAATCTGAGCCTGCGTAGAAATGGAAAACAACAGGGCAGAAGCTAAGAATACAGTTTTTTTCATTATTATATTTTTTTACAAAATTAGATAGTATCCTCTCGGATAAGTTAAATTATTGAATATGATTTTTTAAAAATAATTATATTCGCTTAAATCTTAATCAAATAAAATGCCGCGATTACTAGTCTTCTTTTTTATTTTATTTTCAGGTCTGTTTTTATCCCAGAAACCACTGAATGTAATTCCTTACCCTCAGCATGTAAAAATGAATGAAGGTGAATTTATAATTCCGGAAAAATTTATTCTAAGTAAAAACCTTCCCAAAGAAGAGACTGCGTATTTCGAAAACCGGCTGGGTTCATGGCTTAAGTGGGAATATGGAAAAAATGATAAAGCCGGCCAGCTTACCTATTCCATGCTTCCTGCATCCGGAAATAACCGGAATGAAGAATACTATTCACTGGAAATATCGACAACAGCTGTTCATATTAAGTCCTATACGAAACAAGGATATTTTCTTGCCCTTCAGACCTTAATACAGATATTGGAAGACCATAAAAAACAAGGGAAGATCCCATCATTAACCATAGAAGACCAGCCAAAATTTTCATGGAGAGGAATGCATCTGGATGTTTGCCGGCATTTCTTTACAGTGGAGGAGGTAAAACAATATATAGACTATCTTGCCATGTATAAACTGAATACCTTCCACTGGCATTTAACGGATGATCAGGGCTGGAGAATTGAAATTAAAAAATATCCGAAGCTCACTCAGATAGGGTCCAAACGAAAAGAATCAATGATCGGGGCGTATGTGGATAATCAGTTTGACGGAACACCTTACGGACCTTTTTTCTATACTCATGAACAGATTAAGGAAGTCGTTAAATATGCGGCGGAAAGACATATCACCATCGTTCCGGAAATAGAAATGCCGGGGCATGCCTTGGCTGCTTTATCGGCTTATCCCGAATTGGCGTGTACAGGAGGACCTTTTGAAGCGGCTACTAAATGGGGTGTTTTTGATGATGTATTCTGTCCCAAAGAAGAAACTTTTACCTTTCTCGAAAATGTATTGGATGAAGTCATTCAGCTTTTTCCTTCCAGGTATATTCACATCGGCGGAGATGAATGTCCTAAAACAAGATGGAAAGAATGTGCCCATTGCCAGGAACTCATCAGAAAAAATAATTTGAAGGATGAACATGGTCTTCAAAGCTATTTCATCCAGAGGATAGAAAGATACATCAACTCAAAAGGAAGAAAGATTATCGGCTGGGATGAAATTTTGGAAGGAGGGCTGGCCCCCAATGCAGCTGTAATGAGCTGGACAGGAATAAACGGTGGAATAGAAGCTGCAAAATCAAAACACTTTGCCGTAATGACACCGGGAGCGTATTGTTATTTTGACCATTACCAGGGAGATCCTCAAACGGAACCCAATGCCTTTGGAGGCTACACACCGCTGGATAAAGTGTATTCCTATAATCCCATTCCATCCGCATTGAATGCAGAAGAAGCAAAATATATTCTCGGAGTTCAGGCTAACCTGTGGACGGAATATATATTAGATTTTAAACAGGTTCAGTATATGATCTTTCCCCGCCTGATGGCACTTTCAGAAGTAGGCTGGGGAACCTCTGATCCCCAAAACTATAAAGATTTTGAAAGAAGGGTGATCCGCCATTTTTCCCGGTTGGATGCCATGAATATTAATTATGCTAAAAGTATCTACAATATTGCAGGAAAAGTAATTCCTGGGAAAGCAGGTATTGCTTATGAGCTTTCCACTTCGCAGGACCCGAAGGGAATACGGTATACCCTGGATGGCTCGGACCCGAATGTCAATTCATTAGTTTATCAGGCTCCAATCCCTGTCCTCGAAGCGTCAACCCTAAAATCAGCTTATTTTGAAGACGGCAAGCTGAAAAGCGCGGTTTCCGGTCAGCAGTTTACCATTTCAAAAGCTACGGGAAAGAAAATTACTTTAGAGCATCAGCCTGGTGAAAATTACTCATTTGGAGGAGCTTTTACACTCGTAGATGGAATTATCGGGAATACCCGACAATTAGGCAAAACATGGCTGGGATTTCCGGGTAAGGATGTAATGGCAACGATAGATCTGGGAACTGAAACACCTTTTTCCGAAGTTTATTTTAATACATTGGACAACAAAGGAAGCTGGATTCATTTAGCCAGATCAGCCAGGATCTGGACTTCTGATGATGGGAAGAATTTTAAATTAATTAAAGAAATAGGAAAGGAAGAAATACTTAAAGCTAAAGGAAAAATTAAACTGAATTTGGGAAATCAAAGTGCCCGGTATGTAAAAGTAAAAATAGAAAATGCAGGAATAATTCCTGCCGGAAATCCCGGAGCCGACTCTAAAGCTTGGCTTTTTGTAGATGAAATTGGAGTAAATTAATAAAAAGATGGAAGAAAATAAAGTACTCTCTTCGGAATTTAAGACCTCTCCTGAATTGGTGGAAAAGCTCCACCAGTTTGGTATTTCCAAAAGTTATGAGGAAGGCGATGTTATTTTAGATGAAAACTCATCCATACGATCCATTCCTATCGTAATGAAGGGAATGATTAAAGTGATCCGCACAGAAGAAGACGGACGTGAAATATTATTGTATTACATAAAAGCAGGTGAAAGCTGCATCATGTCTTTTCTGGGAGGAATGCATAATGAAAAAAGTATTGTAAAAGCAGAAGTGGAAGAAGATGCGGAAATACTTTTTCTTCCCGTGGACAAAGTTTCGTTATTCATAAAGGAATATCCTGAATGGCTGGATTATATCTTTCGCCTTTACCATAAAAGGTTTGAAGAATTACTCGATATTATCAATGCTATTGCCTTTAAAAAAGTAGATGAGAGACTGCTGAATCTTCTCCGAAAAAAATATGAACTTACGAAGTCCCCGGTCATTATAATTACACACGAACAGCTTGCTAATGAGTTGGGAACAGCAAGAGTCGTGGTATCAAGACTGTTGAAGCAATTGGAAGAAGACGGCAAACTAAAGCTCGGACGGAACAAAATTATACTTCAAAAGGAAGTTATGTAACAAAAGTAACTGTACGATTTTCTGCCTATTCCCATCTTTGTTTTCATAAAAAATAAGAATGGAAATCATAGGTTACATTGCATCTGTTTTAATTGGAATATCATTGGGGCTGATAGGAGGTGGCGGAAGCATACTTACAGTTCCCGTATTGGTTTACCTTTTTGGTATTGATGCATTTGCGGCCACCGAATATTCCTTGTTTATTGTTGGGGTAAGCAGTATTGCAGGTTCTTTATCTTATTTTAAAAATAAATTGGTCAATCTCAGAGTGGTGGTGTTATTCGGAATACCTTCCATAATTTCTATCTTTCTGACCCGGGCTTATTTTTTGCCCCTTATCCCCGAATATCTGTTCACCATAGGGAAATTTACCATTACAAGAAATATTTTTCTGCTGTTGATTTTTGCCGTTTTGATGATCATTGCTTCCTATAAGATGATTCGAAAAAGAAAGATAACCGAAAAGGAAGTACCTCTTTTAGGAAGAAATAAAAACCTTATAGCAGCAGGAGAGGGTTCTGTACTGGGAATGTTGACCGGATTGGTAGGCGCTGGTGGGGGATTTATGATTATTCCGGCATTGGTAAACCTTTTGAAAACCCCTATGAAAGTAGCTGTTGGAACCTCTCTGGTAATTATTTCCTTGAACTCATTAATCGGATTTTTTTCATCCGTGGGGAAAGTTCAGATTGAATGGAAATTACTGTTGTCAGTAACTCTGGTAGCAATAATTGGGATTATTTTAGGCAGTCAGTTATCAAAAAAGATAGATGGAGAAAAACTAAAGCCTATATTTGGCTGGTTTATTTTAAGTATGGGAATTTATATTATTATCAGGGAAATTTTTTTCTGATGAAATCTTATGTAACAAAAGTTGCAGTGTTATTACTAAAAAAATAAGAAATTTGAACAAAATTAAATAGATTAGTTGAAACGATGAAAGTAGAACAAATTTATACAGGATGTCTGGCTCAGGGAGCCTATTATATTACATCTAAAGGAGAGGCTGCCATAATAGATCCTCTTCGTGAAACCCACCCCTATATCGAAAGACTGGAAAGAGATAACGTACAATTAAAATATATCTTTGAAACCCATTTTCATGCTGACTTTGTAAGCGGACATATTGATCTGAGCGCACAGACGGGAGCTCCTATCGTTTATGGACCTACGGCAAAACCCGGATTTGAGGCTATCATAGCAGAGGACAATCAGATATTCACAGTAGGGGATATCCGGATAAAAGTCCTTCATACCCCCGGACATACCCTGGAAAGTTCCTGCTATCTGCTTATAGATGAAAATGGAAATGAAACCGCTTTGTTCAGTGGAGATACATTATTCCTGGGTGATGTAGGCCGTCCAGATTTGGCACAAAAAGCTGCTAACATGACGCAGGAAGATCTGGCAGGCCTTTTATATGAGAGCCTTTATAATAAAATAATGCCTTTACACGATGAAATAACCGTATATCCAGCCCATGGTGCAGGTTCGGCATGTGGTAAAAATATGCAGAAAGAAACGATAGATACCCTGGGAAATCAGAAGAAAACCAACTATGCCCTCAACCAGAAAGATAGAGAAAGCTTTATTGCAGCAGTGGTAGATGGACTTTTACCTCCTCCCGCTTATTTTGGAATGAATGTGGAGATGAATAAAAAAGGATATAAAAGCTTCAATGAAGTTCTTTCCAAAGGATTGCAGGCACTTTCTCCGGATCAGTTTGAAGAGCTTGCCGATGCTTCCGGTGCTGTGTTACTGGATGTAAGAAGCAGCTCCGATTTTGCAAAAGGATTTATTCCCCAATCGGTCAATATAGGACTCAATGGTGATTTTGCCCCATGGGTGGGAGCCCTGATAATGGACGTTAGCCAGCCCCTTTTACTGATAGCCGATGAAGGACAGGAAAAAGAAGCGGTGACAAGACTCAGCAGAGTAGGGTTTGACCATGTTCTGGGATATCTTAAAGATGGCTTTAATGCCTGGCAAGCTAGCGGAAAAGAAGTAGATACGATTGACAGGATTTCCGCAGAAGAGTTTGAAAAAAGAATAAAGACCGAACAAGAAAGCCCCATATTGGATGTAAGAAAAGAAAGCGAATACAGTGGAGAGCATGTAGATCCTTCCTATAACAAACCTCTGGCTAATATCAATGAGTGGATCAGTGAAATTGATCCTTCCCGGCATTTCTTTATTCATTGTGCCGGCGGGTACAGAAGTATGATAGCCGCAAGTATTCTTCAGGCAAGGGGCTACAGGAATTTCTCTGAAGTGGAAGGAGGTTTTAATGCTATTGCTAAAACCGGTGTTCCCAAAACTGATTTTGTTTGTCAAAGTAAAAATATAAAATAAAATGTGGAATGTCATTAAAGAGCCATGGCCCTGGTATGTAGCGGGACCACTCATAGGACTGACGGTTCCGGTATTGCTTATTTTAGGAAATAAATCTTTTGGAATCAGTTCTTCCCTAAGGCATATCTGTGCGGCCTGTGTGCCAGCCAATATCAATTTCTTTAAATATGACTGGAAGAAGGAAGCCTGGAATTTATTTTTTGTATTGGGAATTTTCCTCGGAGGAATGATTGCCGCTCATTTTTTAATGAATAATGAAGACATCATCGTCAACCCTCATTTGAAAGAAGAATTAGCCGGTTATGGAATAACCGATTATAGTAATCTTGTTCCGGTACAGCTGATGAATTGGGGGAATCTGTTGACTTTTAAAGGATTTTTCCTGATGGTAGTAGGTGGTTTCTTAGTAGGCTTTGGAACCCGCTATGCCGGAGGATGTACCAGTGGACACTCTATTATGGGACTTTCCAACTTACAGTGGCCTTCCCTGGTAGCAACTATTTGTTTTATGGCAGGAGGTTTCATTGTAGCCAATCTTGTTTTACCCCTTATTCTTTCTTTATAATTAATTATTAAATGATGACAGAGAAGAGCTTTGAAAATATAAATGATCCGTCTGTAAACGAGAATACATCAGCCCAAAAGTGGTATGTCAATCTTAAATACCTGTTGGTAGGAATAGCTTTTGGAATAATCTTCGTAAAAGCGGAAGTGATCAGCTGGTTTAGAATTCAGGAAATGTTCCGTTTGCAGTCATTTCATATGTATGGAGTAATAGGAAGTGCTGTTGCGGTAGGAATGCTTTCGGTTTTTATAATCAAAAAATGGAAGGTTAAGACAATGAGTGGAGAACCCATTACATTTACTCCTAAAAAATTTAATAAAGGTCAGATTTATGGAGGACTGATTTTTGGATTTGGATGGGCTATCACAGGAGCCTGCCCCGGACCGCTGTTTGCGCAGATCGGAACGGGAATCTGGGTGGTCAGTATAACATTGCTGAGTGCCATTGCAGGGACCTGGGTATATGGATATTTTAAAGATAAACTACCTCATTAAATATAAAAGCTGCAGAACATTCTGCAGCTCTTTTTTTTTATTACTGATAAATTTGTTAATTTGGGACTATAAAATCTAATAATGCATACCCGAAGAAAATTCCTGAAGAAATCTGCCATAGCTTCTCTGGCACTTACCATTAACCCTCTCGATCTTATTGCCAAAGAAATCCCGGATCAGCAGGACCAAATACTTAACAGACCTATTGTTCTGTCTACATGGAATTTTGGCTTAAAAGCCAATGAAGAAGCCTGGACCATTTTAGGTAATAAAGGAAAAGCATTGGATGCGGTGGAAAAAGGAGTACGGCTGGTAGAGCTGGATCCCAATGAAAGAAGTGTAGGATATGGGGGTCGTCCGGACAGGGATGGAAGAGTAACTTTGGATGCCTGCATTATGGATGAAAATTATAATATAGGCTCAGTAGCTGCCCTTGAATATATTAAAAATCCTATTTCCGTGGCGAGAGCCGTGATGGAAAAAACACCACACGTAATGCTGGTGGGAGACGGTGCTCTTCAGTTTGCATTATCAGAAGGATTTAAAAAAGAAAACCTGCTAACTCCGGAATCCGAAAAAGAATGGAAAGACTGGCTGAAAACAAGTCGGTATAAACCCATTGTCAATATAGAAAATCATGACACTATCGGGATGATAGCTCTTGATGCCCATGGAAACCTTTCCGGAGCATGCACTACAAGCGGAATGGCTTTCAAAATGCATGGACGGGTAGGTGATTCGCCTATCATAGGGGCCGGACTATTTGTCGATAACGAAGTGGGTGCTGCAACGGCCACCGGACATGGAGAAGAAGTGATAAGAACAGTGGGAACCCATCTTGTGGTGGAGCTGATGAGACAGGGGAGAAGTCCTCAACAGGCTTGTAAAGAAGCAGTGGAAAGAATAGTGAAAATTACTCAGCACAGAAATAAAAATGTAAAGGATATTCAGGTAGGATTTATCGCACTGAATAAAAAAGGAGAATATGGTTCCTATTGCATTCAGGATGGGTTCAGCTTTGCAGTGTATGATCAGAAAGGAAACCGTTTGGAAAAACCTGAATTTGCTTTAAAATAAACCCTATAAAAGATAAACAGTTAAGGACAATGTCTAAAATAGAAATAGCATGTTTTAATCCTGAATCGGCAATTATTGCCTTTCAGAATGGTGCAGACAGAATAGAATTATGTGACGGACTGGAGGAAGGGGGAACAACTCCGGATTTTGAAACAACAAAAGACCTCAGATCTCAGATTGATATCCCTATTTTTGTAATGATACGCCCCAGAGGAGGGGATTTTACATACTCAGAAAAGGAATTTCTGCAAATGAAAGAAGATATTTTACGTCTGAAATCTTTACAGGTGGACGGATTTGTTTTTGGAATTTTAGATCAGAGTAATGAGGTGAATGAGGAGCAGAATAAAGAACTGGTAAAACTGGCCGAACCTTTACCCTGTACTTTTCATCGTGCCTTTGACCGTGCCACTGGACTTGAAAACTCCTTGCAAAAGGTTATTGAATGCGGATTTAAAACCATTCTTACTTCAGGACAGAAACCTAATGTATCGGAAGGTAAGGAAAACCTTAAAAGATTAGTGGAGCTTTCCCGTGGCAGAATAGAAATTTTGGCAGGTGGAGGGCTGCGTTCCACCAATATTCAGGATATAAGAGCATATACGGATGCCGGCTATTTCCATTCTTCGGCAATTACGGACGGAGGTGCTTTTGCCAATGCTGATGAGGTCATTGCTTTAAAAAGTAAATAATACTGAACATTCGTAATTTCCAGGATGGGAGAAGTTTTAGAATATCCTGAAGACTCAATTTTATTTAAAAAAGTTGAATATTTCTGTTTCTAACTAAAAAATCCATCTTACCTTTGCATCATATTTCTTTAAAATTATGGTAAATTTTGTTTTGATCGGGGTGTGCATTCTGGCAGGAATGGTATTCAAAGAAACAAAATCTATCCACCCGGACGCTCACAAAGGTATCAATACCTGGATTCTTTATCTTGCATTACCGGCAGTTTCTTTTAAATATTTACCTAAAGTACACTGGACTTTAGATATGCTTTTTCCTATTGTAGCCACTTTTCTTATTGCCGTTTTCAGTGTTGTATTCATGCTTTTTTACAGTAAAAAGAAAGGATATTCCAGAAGATCGAGAAGTACAATGGAATTAACAAGTGGTTACAGCAATACCTCTTTCATCGGTTTTCCCCTCATCAGTGCTTTTTACGGGGAAAGCTTGTTGAGCATCGCCATTATCTGTGATCAGACGATGTTTTTGGCACTTTCCACTTTGGGAATCATTGCTGCGGTGAAAGGAGGAAGCAAATCTGGAAAAGTAAGTGCGAAGTTTATTTTAAAAAGACTGATTACATTTCCGCCATTATTGGGATGTATCGGAGCATTGGCTCTTTCTCCCTTTATAGATTTTAGTGTGGCGGAACCTTTCTTTGATAAACTGGCAGCTACTGTGAGCCCTTTGGCATTATTTTCCGTAGGATTACAGCTGAAATTCAATGGTTGGAAAAAACTGATTCCACAGATCTCAACTTCCATGCTTTATAAGCTGATCCTTGCTCCGGCAATGGTTTTGGGACTGGCCTTATTATTCGGAGTGAAGGGAGATGTAGCTAAAATCACCATTTTTGAAGCTGCTATGCCCACGGTGGTGACTTCCAGTATTATTGCAGAACAATTCCGCCTGAATACCAAATTAACCAACCTGATTATTGGGATAAGCATTATCGTAGGGTTTTTTACAACCGCGGTGTGGTATGAAATTATTAATCTGATATTTTAAATTGAGTATAAGAGACGCTTCCGTTCAACGGTTTCGGGGTAGTATACCTTTTATTTTTACCGTAATAGTCAGATGAAAGAAACATAACGATTTTAGTCCCAACAAAAAATTGCAGTTCTCTGAAGAAAATTCTAATTTTACAGTTTAATTATTTCCCTTGCAATACGTCCAGATAGTTTTACCCTTAAATTTAAAAGGATCTTTTACCTATAAAGTTCCGAATGAGCTGATTCCTGTAATTCAGGTAGGGATGAGGGTCCTGGTGCCGTTCCGGGGTAAAAAAATCTATACGGGAATTGTTTTTGAAATCCATGACCAGCAGCCCGAAAATTTTGTTCCGAAAGAAGTGATCAGTATTTTGGATGAACGTCCCATTCTTCCTCCGGAACAGATTGATTTCTGGAACTGGCTTTCGGAATATTATCTGTGCAGTCTCGGAGAGATCTACCGTTTTGCTTTTCCTTCTTCCTTAAAGCTGGAAAGTGAAACCTATTTGAAGCTAAAGCCTAATGTTACTGTTGATTTTGAAAATCTGGATGTTAATGAAATGTATCTTATTCAGGCTTTAGAAGTACGGCAATTGATCAATCTTACGGATATTGAGGCATTTATTCCTAAAAAAGATATTATTAAAACCATCAATTCTCTTATTGATCTTCAGTATATTGAAATTGATGAAAAAATAGCCGAAAAATATAAGGCACGGGAAATTGCGTATGTAAAGATTCCCGCCGGTTTTCTGAATAATCAGGACCTTATGGAAGTACTTTCCAGACTGGACCGGGCTCCGAAGCAGAAAGAGCTGTTTCTGAAAATATTATCCATTCAGACAGAAAATCCTGATGCTCTCATTAAAAAATCGGAATTATTTGAAGACGGATATTTTGCACAGTCCCATTGTAAGCCGTTGGTAGATAAAGGTTTTGTGGAAGAATATTATGTACAGAAAGACCGTTTGGAAAGTTATGAAGGAGAAATAGAAGAACTTGAAGAACTGTCTGATAATCAGCTATGGGCAAAACAGCAGATAGATGAAGCATTTGAAGAAAACAGAAATGTTTTACTTCACGGAGTTACCTCTTCAGGAAAAACCCATATTTACCTGGAGAAAATTGAAGAATGCATCAGCCAGGGGAAAAATGTCCTTTTTCTGCTTCCTGAAATATCTTTAACCAAGCAGATTACCCAAAGATTAGAAAAAAAGTACGGTAAACAGCTCGGCTTTTACCATCAGAAGCTCACCGACTTTGAAAGGGTTGAGGTTTGGAGAAGAATCCGGAACAACGATATTAAAATTTTAGTAGGCACCCGAAATGCGTTGTTTTTACCATTCCGCGATATAGGTCTGATTGTAGTGGATGAAGAGCACGATTCCGCCTATAAGCCCAGAGAAGTTTCCCCCTATTTTAATGCAAAAGATGCTGCCTTGCTGTTAGGAGGATTTTACAAAGCTAAAGTCATCCTCGGTTCTGCAACTCCATCCGTAGAAAGCTATTATCTTGCTCAAAAAGGTAAGCTGAAATACATCTTTCTCAATGAGAGATTTGGAAACGTGAAATTACCAGAATATGAGCTGATTAATTTTAAAGAAGCTCAGGAATCCAAAAAAGTATCCGGTAATTTTTCCTTACACCTTATAGAAGAGATTAAAAGAAATCTTGAAGAGAAGAACCAGGTAATCGTTCTTCATAACCGTCGTGGTTATGCCAATGTAGTGGAGTGTGAAACCTGCGGATATGTAAACTACTGTTCCAATTGTGATGTGGTAATGACCTACCATAAAGCGGCCAATGAAATGAAATGCCATTATTGCGGCCAGCGGGCTTCCAAGCCGAGAGTCTGCCCTAAGTGCCATTCCGAGAACCTTAATGAAAGAGGAGTAGGCGTGGAACAGATTCATGAAGAAGTTTCCAAAATATTTCCTGATTATGAAGTTGACAGAATGGATGTGGACTCCATGCGGAAAAAGTTTGCCTATGAAAAGCTTTACGAGAAAATTGAAGACCGTGAAACGGATATCATCGTAGGAACACAGATGATTTCCAAAGGACTGGATTTTGATCATATTGAAATGGTAGCCATTCCTAAAGCGGACTCTTTATTATATGTTCAGGATTTCCGGGCGGAGGAAAGAGCTTATCAGCTGATCACTCAGGTGTCGGGAAGGGCAGGAAGAACTTCGGGGAAAGGAAAAATTATCATTCAGACCTTTAATCCGGATCATTCCGTATTTCAGCTTATTAAAATGAATGATGTCTCCAAAATATATGACTATCTGCTCAGCGAACGTCAGAAGTTCCATTATCCGCCCTACACGAAGCTGATTATGATTGAGCTTAAACACAGGAAAGAAGATAAGGTAAACCGCGCTTCCCAGTTTTTGGGATCTATTCTCAGAAAATACCTTCCTGAAGAATGTGTTCTCGGTCCGGAAAGAGCACAGATTGCACGGCTTAATAACCTGTACCAGTTTCAGATTTTGCTTAAACTTCCAAGGGGAAAAAACTACGATAAATTTAAAAAGATGGTTTTGCTAAGTTTGAATGAATTTGATGAAATCACAGCTTATCAGAGTATCAAAAAAGATATATTTGTGGATTTTTAACAATTTTTAACATATTTTATGGGCTTTTATAACGCCCTGATAGACTGATTTATAACAATAATTTCTACATTTGGTCGTTCATTTAATGTTCGGGATGAAGAATGGATTTAACCAATACGGTTTCCGGTCATCCAAAACATGAACACAAAAAAGAAGATTAGATGTTAAATTTCAGAAAGTATATTTCAGGTATTACGGTGTTAGCTTCTGGTTTTTTCCTTGCTCAGACAACCGTATCTACAGTTCTATATTCTCAGGCTTACGAAAATCAGAAAAGTAATCTTAATTTACCTTCACCTGTAACGTCAGTTGTAGAGAAAGCTCTTTTGTCTCCAAAGGAGCTTGTAGACATTAATGTAAACACAATGATGGCGGATCCTGTGCTTAAAAATGCCAATTGGGGATTCGTAGTTTATGATCCGAAAACAAAGAAAATTATTTCTTCGTACAATGAGAACACTCCGCTGGTTCCGGCTTCTACCACAAAATTGCTGACTACGGAAACAGCAATGAATATGTTGGGGGAAAACTACCGTTGGATGACTCAGTTGGAATATTCCGGTACTGTTGATGAAAACGGAGTTCTTAACGGAAACCTTTATATTGTAGGAAGCGGTGATCCTTCTTTGGGAACCAATAAGGCCGGGGCATGGTCTTACAGGGAGATCGTTTCAGATTTTATGAGTGGTATTTCACGCGAAGGAATCAAAAAAGTAAATGGAGATATCATCATCCAGACAGCGCTTTTCAAAGGTAATATTACAAGACTTCCGGAAAATGTTGTTTGGTTGGAAAACGGTAACTATTATTTACCCGTAGGAACCACACGTGAAATAAACCCGGCTAATGAAAAGCTGATCACCAAAAAATTAAGCAATCTTTCCGGAGATAAAAAGTATTTTTATGTTTCTCCTTACGCCAATCAGATGGTGTATGCTGAAAAATATGAAGGCGAAGGTAACTTAACGACAACTTTACCGGCAGCACCTTCCTATCTGGCCAACACGCTGAAGTCTACGATGGCTAAAAACGGAATGGCAGTAACAGGAAAGGTAACTCCTAAAATGACCGACCTTTCACCGGAAAGCAGAAAAATGATTTCAGTGTATAAATCTCCAACCTTGGCGGATATTATATATTATACCAATCAGAGAAGTGATAATTCCCTGGCGGAAGCATTGCTGAAGACAGTAGGATTCCAAAAATTGGGAGATCAGACATCCGAATCAGGTAGAATGGTAGTAACCAGCCATTTAAAGGATGTTTCTTTTGATTTGGCCGGTCTTAACTATATGGATGGCAGCGGATTATCAAGAAGTAATCTCGTTACACCAATCTCACAGGTTAAGTTTTTAACTTCTTTAATGGATGAAAAATATTATAAGACCTATTTTTCTTCATTACCGGTAGGAGGACAGTCCGGAACATTAAAAAGAATGTTTCTGGGAGAAGGGAACGGGCAGATCTTTGCGAAAACCGGAACCTTAAATAAAGTGAAAACATTAGCAGGATATATGAAAACCAATTCAGGAAGAACATTAGTTTTTTCTTTACTAGTTAATAATTATTCCGGGTCGGTAGACCAGGTAAAAGCAAGAATGGAAAGAATTTTGCAGCCTGCTTTAGATCTTTAGAAAATATATTTAATTGATATATAAACCTTTTAATCTTTGATTAGAAGGTTTTTTTTATCTTTATTCTTTGCTAAATCAATAATCTGCTTATGAGAAAATTATATCTTTTGTTCATCAGTATTTCTCTGTCTCAGCTATTATATGCTCAGGCTGGGAATGAAGAAATGAAAGCTTTAAGAATGAAGGAAATGAAATCCTTTACTCATAAAATGCTCGCTTATAATGTAAATCCCAATACCTTAAACTACGATTTACAGTACCAGAGAATGGACGTTACACTGGATCCGGCGGTTTACCATATCTCCGGCTCTGTCACCTCTCACTTTAAGCCTAATCAGGCTATATCCCAGATTTATTTTGATCTGGCTGATGTTTTAACCGTTTCCCAGGTGGAATACCATGGAACAAGCCTTGCTTTTCAACAGCTGGCGACCAAGGAGCTTAAAATAGATTTTCCTTCCGCACTTTCTGCTAATGTGCTGGATTCTTTAACCATTCACTATTCCGGGGCGCCGTCTACGGATAATAATGCCTTTTCGGTAGGATCTCAAAACGGAACGCCTATTCTTTCTACTCTCAATGAACCTTATGGAGCCCAGGACTGGTTTCCCACCAAGCAGAGCATGAATGATAAGATTGACCGCTTTGATTTTAAAATCACAACTCCTTCCCAGTATAATGTTGCTGCCAATGGAAAGCTGATGTCTGAAACCGTGTTGCCTGGTGGGCAGAAGCTCACATTCTGGCGGACGATGTATCCCATTACTGCTTATCTGGTGGCCTTGTCCATCACGGATTTTGTAAAGCTGAATGATACGATAGGAAATCCACCGTTTCCTTTTGTAAATTATATTTATCCCACTACGGCTAATGACCCCGTGACCATGTCTAATATCGAATGGACGAAGCAGATCATGAACACCTTTGAAACTTATTTTGGGCCTTATCCTTTCAGAAGTGAAAAATACGGGCATATGGAATTTCAATATAATGGCGTATGTATGGAACATCAGACCATGTCTTCGATGAGTGGATGGGGAAGATACGTAATAGCCCATGAACTCGCCCATCAGTGGTTTGGAGATAAGGTCACCTGTGGGGCATGGAATGATATATGGCTCAATGAAGGCTTTGCCACCTTCGGAGAACATGTGGCGTATGAAAAGCTGCTCATGACCCAGACCGAGTTTTTATCATATCTTCTGGATCAGAAAAATTATATTACCAGTGCTCCTGGAGGAAGTACTTATGTAGCCGATGCCAATTTAGGAAGTGTCGGAACTGTCTTTAGCGGAAGACTCTCTTATGCTAAGGGAGGATATATTCTCCGAATGCTGAAATGGATATTAGGTGAAACCGCTTTCTATCAGGCATTGCAGGATTATCATTCCAGGCCGGAACTGGCTTACAATTATGCTACAACACCGGATTTGAAAAATTCCCTTCTCCAGTCGACCGGAAAAGATTTTACCGAGTTTTTTAATAATTGGGTATATGGAGAAGGATATCCTGTTTATAATATCAAATGGAAGCAGGGTACCAATCAGGCACTTACCTTTAAAGTTTCCCAGACCCAGAGTCATCCTTCTGTAAGCTTCTTTAAAATGCCTTTACCTGTAAAAGTAAATGGGACCGGAGGACAGGTAGCTTATTTGGTGTTGGATAATATAATGAATGATGAATATTTTGTAGAGCAGGTCTCCTTTCCAGTGGCCGGTATAGAATTTAATTATGAATATCAGATTCTGGAAAAAAATTCAACGGTTACCGAGGATGCCACCCTGAATGTAGCTTCTTATGAGCTGGATGAGCTGGGGATTTATCCGGTACCTGCTGGAAATGAACTGTATGTAAAAGGACTGAAAAGATCAGAAGAATTTACTATCTATGGCCTGGATGGAAAATTATTGAAAAAAGGAAAAGCCCAGCCCGGAAAACCTGTTGCTATTTCTGAATTGATTCCCGGAGCCTATATTTTTAAAATAAAAGATCAAAACATAAAATTCCTGAAAAATTAAAATTAAAAGCCTTCAGAAAATGAGGGCTTTTTTTATGATGATCAGGTATTTTCCAGGAGCTCAATTTTTTCTTTCAATTTATTGTTCTCATCTTTCAGGAGTTTGATGTAATCCTGAAGATTTTCGATGACAGAAGTACTCATGTGGTGATTCACGGTAATAGCGGAGGATTCCAGCATATGATCCTCTTCAAAGATATCCTCAATAGGAACACCCAGGAATTTTGCTATTTTTTCCCATTCGCTTTTTATAATTTTTACTTCGCCATTCTCTTTCCTGCAGTAGTTGGAAATGGCAGTACATAGGAAATCAGCCATTTGTTTTTGGGTGATGCCTTTGTTTTTCCTTATTAAACGGAGTTTTTCCTTTTGCATGGTATTAGTTTTTACAAATATGAAAATTATTTTATAAATAAAATATATTTGAATTTATTTTATGCAAAATTTGCAGGTTATTGCAAAATAATTGCAAACTATTGGAACTTTTTGTGATAATTTATTATTTATTTTAGTGTTGAACTAATCTTAAATAATATACCATGAAAAAAACAATGTCAATTTTCAGTGCTTTCTTATTAGCTGGGATGTTAACCTTCACTTCCTGTAATGGAAATGATGATTCTGAAATTCAGAAAACGCAGCTGTCTGCTCAAAATGTTCCTTCTTTGGGATCCCGGACAGGAAATCTGGGAACTGCAACTTCCAAAGCTATTGATGGAGGAGGAGTGGGATTTGCATTTGACCTGGGAAGGGCTTCCAGAAACTGTTTTGGATTTGGAGTATGCCGGCTGGCAGCCTTTTGGATCACCATTATCTGGACCAAAGATGCTACCCGGGCCAATTATCCTTACACCGGACTCATAAGGGAAAACTATGATGATCCTACCAAATATGCAGCTTATATCGAACTGAATAATGCAATGGATCCTAATCAGTTTGATACCTCATTTTATGTAGACCAGGATATTGATGTGAATAATGAATACGTTATCAAAGCAGGAGTTTATCAGCTGGATAATTCTATTGGCGAATATGGCGGATATGAATTGGAGGTCACCAAAATAAATTAATTTAATCCATACAGATAAAATAATTAAATTTACCATTCTATGCCATTCATAGGATGGTAAATTATTTTAACCTCAATGAAAACTTATTTTAAACATCTCAATCACTATGAAATTATTTTTAATTCCCGTTCTGTCCTTAGTTGGTTTTCTCTCCTCAGGACAGCAGAATAGCTGCAACTTACAGAAATCTAAAATTATAAACCTGACGGCTGTGGATAAAAGCGATCTCCTGTGTATAGCAAAAAGTTCGGATAAGCCTAATACGGTCTTTTATACATTGGCAAGCTGGTGTGTACCCTGTATAGAGCATCTTCCGGAAGCTCTGAAACTCGAAAAGGATTATAATACAGAGGTTTATGTAGTATTGGTGGAAGCAGAGGAAGATACCCGGATTAAAAGTGCTATAAAGATCGTAGAAAAAGAATCTCAGGATGCTAAAATGCTTGTATTGAAGGACTCCGCATATGAAGGAGGAGTAAAAAAACGCAATACAACTTTTGTAACGGAGATAACACCCTCACAGTTTGAAGCGATTCCGGATTTTTCCAAATTTATAGTGGTCAATAATCAGGGGGAAGTTGTAATGGTTACTAATTGGAAAGATTATAAAAAAATAGACAAAAAAAATTTGGAAGATGTACGGCAGATGTTATCCCATACGGTCGTTCCTCTGCTGAAATAATTTGTTTTCACTATGGAAAATTAAAAGCTGTTTCGGAAATGAAATGGCTTTTTTTATTAAATTAGCAAATCTTAAAAAATTATAGAATGATTTCTGAAAAATATCTTGAAACCCTACAAAACGAGCTTAAAAACATTGAAAATGACGGACTTTATAAAAGAGAAAGAATTATTACTTCTCAGCAGAGTGCCGAAATTGAAGCCAATGGAAAAAAATTACTGAATTTTTGTGCCAACAATTATCTGGGACTGTCCAATAATCCGGAAGTAATGAAAGCTTCTCAGGATATGATTCAGTCTCATGGATATGGAATGTCTTCCGTTCGTTTTATCTGTGGTACTCAGGATATTCATAAGCAGCTGGAAGAGAAGATCGCTGAGTTTTTAGGCCTGGAAGATACTATTCTCTATGCGGCTTGCTTTGATGCTAACGGAGGAGTATTTGAACCTCTGTTTACAGAAGAGGATGCCATTATTTCTGATGAGCTGAACCATGCTTCCATTATTGATGGAGTCCGTTTATGTAAAGCCGCAAGATACCGTTATAAAAACAATAATATGGAAGATCTCGAAGCACAGTTGAAAGCCGCTTCAGAGAAAAATCACCGTTTTAAAATTATTGTAACTGATGGTGTGTTTTCCATGGATGGAATTGTTGCCAACTTAAAAGGAGTATGCGATCTGGCAGACAAGTATGATGCCCTGGTAATGGTTGATGACTCCCATGCAACAGGTTTTATCGGTAAAACCGGGCGTGGTACCCATGAAGCGAATGAAGTGATGGGAAGAGTGGATATTATTACTTCTACCTTGGGGAAAGCGCTGGGTGGAGCATTAGGTGGGTTCACTTCAGGTAAAAAAGAAATTATTGATATGCTGAGACAGCGTTCACGTCCCTATTTATTCTCAAATTCATTAGCTCCGGGTATTGTAGGAGCTGCTCTGAAAGTCTTGGATATGATTTCCGATGATACTTCCCTAAGAGATAAGGTGATGGAAAATGCTGAATATTTCAGAACACAGATGAAAGCGAAAGGATTTGATATTCCTGACGGAGATGCAGCTATCGTACCGGTAATGCTGTATGATGCACCGCTTTCCCAGAAAATGGCAGAAAGGTTAATGGATGAAGGAATTTATGTAATAGGATTCTTCTATCCGGTGGTACCGAAAGAAAAAGCAAGAATAAGGGTTCAGCTATCTGCCGCACATACCAGAGAACATCTGGATAAGGCAATTGCTGCTTTTGAAAAAGTAGGAAAAGAACTGGGAGTAATTTCTTAGTAAAAGATATCAATGAAAAAAGCCTGTCAAAATAGGCTTTTTTTGTTTCTTTTCAATAGTTTTCCGTTGAAGTCTGCATATAAACTTTTGCTTTTAAATGCTGATAAATATTCTATCTTTGCATGAAAATTATTCTACATAATGCTCTACACCATTATCAAGGCGCTGCACATCATTTTTATGGTAAGTTATTTTGCCGGGATATTTTACCTGGTGAGGTTATTTGTTTATTATAAAGACACGGATGAGTTTGAAGGGGAAAAGCAGCGTATCCTTCGTGAACAATATACTTTTATGGCAAGAAGGCTGTGGAATATCATTACTGTTCCCGCCGGGGTTATAATGACGGTATGTGGTCTCATCATGATTTTTCTGAATATGGGGTTAATGAAAACCCCGTGGTTTCATCTGAAGCTTACCTTTTTAATAGGGCTGGCTGTTTACCACTACTGGTGTTGGAAAAAAGTTTTAGAGCTTAAAAAACTGGCAGGAGATACACTTCCTTCAGCCAATATAAAATTGAGGCAGGCGAATGAAATTGCCACCTTTATTCTGTTCCTGGTAGTCTTTACCGTGATATTAAAATCTGCTGTAATTGTCTACTGGTGGCAATTAATTACCGGATTTTTCGTTCTGGTACTATTGATAATGATGACGGTTAAACTGGTTAACAAAAACAAAAAAAACAAATAATTGTGGAGTAGGGTGGATACCCTGTACTTTTACATTTTACAAAAAAACTATGATTGCAATTTTTAAAAAAGAACTTTGGAGTTACTTTGGAAACTGGAGCGCATGGATCATTATTGCTGCTTTCAGTTTAATAGCAACTCTTTTTTTGTTTTTTTTCGATAATGATTCCAATATTTTTGAAATAGGGATTGCCTCCCTTCAAAGTTACTTTGTACTGGTTCCATGGCTGCTGATGTTTATTATTCCGGCATTATCCATGAAAACTTTTGCAGAGGAGCAGCAGACCGGTACGCTGAACTGGCTGTTTTCCCAGCCTCTTAAAGTTTCGGAACTGGTATTGGGGAAATTTTTATCGGTTTGGGTAGTGGGGGTTCTATGCCTCATCCCGTCTTTGGTATATCTTTATACCGTTTATGTATTAGGAGTTCCGGCAGGAAATATAGATATGGGAATGACGTTGGGCAGCTATTTCGGATTAGTAATCCTGATTGCAGCATTTTCAGGAATAGGAATTTTAGCTTCTTCCTTATCACAAAACCAGATTATGGCTTATCTGCTGGGTGTTTTCATGAGCTTTATTATGTACTTTGGGATTGAGCAGCTGGCAAGCTATAAGCTTTTGGGCGGAGCAGATTTTATTTTACAGAATATAGGTCTCTATCAGCACTTTTTAGGATTTACAAGAGGTTTGATTGATAGTAAAGATGTTGCTTATTTTGTATTGATCATAGGCTTAACGCTAGTATTGTCCAACCATTTTATCAACAAAAAGAAGTAGAGCCATGAAGAAGATCTCATTTAAATCTCCCTTAGGAATTTTATTGTTTGTAATTCTGCCTTTATCTGTTATTCTTGCTGTTTCAGGAATAAGGGTGGACCTTACCAAAGAAAAAAGATATACACTTTCCGATAATACCATTGCTGTTTTAAAATCAGTTAAAAAACCTTTAACCATAGATGTGTACCTGGAAGGGGACTTTCCGGCAAGCTTTAAACAGCTTCAGGGAGAAACTAAATTTATGCTGGAAGAGTTTAGGAAAATCAATCCTAAAATAGATTTTAAATTTATAGATCCCATTAAAACTAAAATGTCTCAGGATACTCTGATGGCAATGGGGATGCAGCCTTCCATACTTCCTGATGTAAAAGACGGAAAAGTTTCCCAGATTGTGCTTTTCCCTTATGCTGTGGTAAAATATGTGGATAAAGGAGTTTCCATTCCGCTGGTAGTACAACAGACCGGTATTGATGCGGACCAGCAGCTTACCAAATCTATTGAAAACCTTGAATATAACCTGGTATCTAACATCAAGAATATTTCCACCGATAAAAGAAAGAAAATCGGAATTTTAATTAATCAGGATGAATTAAGTCCCGATGAATTTCAGGGATTCATGCATCTGGCACTGGAGAATTATGAAGCAGGTCCTATCATCCCGAAAAACCAGACGGAACTGACATTAGCAGATGTACCGTTATTAAAACAGATGAATGCGTTGGTGATTGCCAAGCCGAGAAAAGCATTTACAGATGGTGAAAAAGTTATACTGGACCAGTATATCATGAATGGCGGAAAAACACTCTGGATGATCGATGCGGTCAATGCAGAGATGGATACCTTGACCCGTTCCAAAAAAGTGATGCCTTTTCCTGTCGATATCAATATGACGGATTTCTTTTTTAACTATGGAATAAGAATCAATCCGGCATTGGTAAAAGATGTAAAGAAATTTGCACTGTTGAGACTGGTAACCGGTGAAGTAAGCGGAAACCCTCAGTATACCAGCTTACCATGGCCATATTTTCCTTTGGGAATTGCTGAACATGATCATCCCGTTACTAAGAATATCAATCCCGTTAAATTTGAATTTCCTACCTCTATCGATACACTAGGTGGAAGAAAAAATATAAAAACCCATGTCCTTTTTGAATCCAGTGAGAAAACCCTTTTAAAACAGGTTCCCAATTATGTGGACCTTAAAGAAATTGCAAGTGTGGACAGCCTCGGACAAATGGAAAAACCAAGCACACCGAAGATTTATGCGGTGGCCCTGGAGGGAAAATTTAATTCTGCATATGCTTCCAGAATTGAAAGAAAATCTTATCCCGGCTTTAAAACAGAAAGCCCTGACAATAAGATGATCATCATTGCAGACGGAGATGTGGGAAGAAATAAAGTAATTAAAGGAGAGCCTTTACCATTAGGTGTGGATCTTCTGACCAACGAGCAGTTCGGAAATGAACAGTTCCTGAGAAATGCCCTTGACTATTTACTGGACGACAGCAACCTTATGGAACTGAGAAACCGCAATATTGAGGAAAGACTGCTGGACAGACAGCGGATTACTGAAGAGAAAACAAATTGGCAATGGTTTAATCTGCTGCTTCCTTTAGTGGTGATAGGAGCGTTGGGAGGATTGTTCTTCTGGCTGAGAAAAAGAAAATTTAGTTAAATAAAAGAGAAGCCCAAAAGCTTCTCTTTTTTGTATGTAAATGAATTTAATTTGGTTTCGGTTTAATTACTTTCCAACATAGGAATAATATGCTCCCATTTCATTTGTCTTGCAAAATCCAGTGCTGTTTTTCCGCTTTGTGTTTTTACATTTTTATCAGCTCCGGCTTTTAACAGCACATCCACGGAAGTTAAATTTCCTGCAATGGTTTCCTTATGAAGAATGGTATATCCCTTTTCATCAGTATGGGTAAGCTCTGAAGGGTATTGCTGTATAAATTCAATCAGTTTTTCCTTCATATTCTTACTCATAGGATGCTCTATAAGGTTTTCAGGGTGAAGCTTTTGCTCGTTAACCACCTGTATATCATTATAATCTCCAAAATCCAGTCCCCATGCATTGTCGTGGGCCTTTCTGTCGGATTTGGACATCTCTTCACGCATTACCTGGATGGTAAATCCTCCATAGGCTTTAGGAAGTGGGGAAGAAGAGAAGAGTTTGGAAAGACCTTTGGGCTGCTTGGAGGGATAAATGGCAAAAAGCCAGTCACTGATTTCCTCCAGAGGTACTTCAACCGGATCACCGACTTGTATGTGGGTAATATCATTAGGCTGGTTAATTAAAACACCTCTTATATGATCTCCGTCGAAATCAATTTCGTTAATCCACATATGCTCTACCATAAGTTCGCTGGAACCGGGTTTTTCCTGGGTGAAGGCTACTTTTACACAAGAGACGGTAAGACCGGGAACAATTCTTCGGTATTCCCAGGACTGTTCTCTCCAAAAATATTTAAAGGTTTCCTGTGCTTTTTTGTAGGCATTGATCATTTTGGTGCTGCTTCCATCTGCAAAAAATACGGGGCTTTTCTCCATCATATTATCAGTATCTAAAATTTATTTATAAAATATTATCATAACAAAATTTCACCAAATTAGGAAATGATAATAATATTTAGATAATTAAAATGGATATTTTGTTTAAAGCTGAGAAAACTCATATACAGTGAACCTTTAGGGGTATTGATTAACACTATATTGATATTAGAACATCGGATGGGGGTTGGCTGATTTTTCAGGAACATCCTGATGAACATCCCAATGCTCTACAATTTTATTATCTTTTACTCTGAAAATATCAATGGTGGATTTAAGACCTCCGTCAGGACGTTTATTTTTCAGGTGGACAAAGACAAGATCTCCTTCTGCCGCTACATGCTGGACGTCTATTTTAGTTTTCGGAGCATCCTTTAACCATTCCTGAACACCTTTTTTAAAAGCTTCCGCTCCATCCGCTACTTTAGGATTATGCTGGATATACTCGGGAGCAAGGTATTGGTCGATTTTATCAAAATTTTTATCTCCGAAAGTACTTTGATAAAAATCCAGGACTAATTTTTTATTTTTTTCATTCTGTTCAATCACAGCCGCTGCACGGGTGTTATCTGTTTCTTTTTTTTCTTTAGGAGAACAACTCCATAATAGGGCTCCTAGCGCTATATAGCCGATTAGTTTCATAATATTGATGTTTTTATTTTAAATATCTTTTATAAAATCTTCATATTCATAGTAAAACCTTTCAAAACCATCCATTTTCTCCACAAAAAACTCGAAAACTTCCTGCCATGTGTTTTTGTTGTAAATGGAAACATTGTGTTTTTCAACCCAGATTTTACTGATGACCTTTCCGTTTTCCAGCGTAAAAAATTCATCCTTATGAAATTCCCCTACAAAATCTTTCAGGATTTCCTCCAGAGACCATATTTTTTCATAATAGGCGTTCCGGAACAGCTCATCTTTCATTTCTATATCCAGGGAAACTTCCGCTTTTTTGTTATCTGCATAAAATTTAAAAGAAAAATCCTTTATTTTCGTATCATACAGAATCCACTTCCGGGGAAAGGACTTTCCAAAAGCTGTCCAAAATTCTTTTTTTAACTGTTGTGCCTCCTGTTTACTGAACATATCATTAAATCTTTTTCAAACATACTCATTTTTAAGATTTGAAACAATTTTTGTAAATTTGCTGTAATGCTTTCAAAAAAATCTCAATATGCTTTTAAGGCACTTTCATATCTTGTAGAAAAAAGAAATGAAGGTCCCATACTTATTTCTGAAATTGCGCAACATAAAAAGATTCCTTTAAAGTTTTTGGAGAATATTTTGCTTGAACTTAAAAAGGCAGATATTCTGGACAGTAAAAAAGGAAAAGGAGGAGGATATTTTTTTAAAGAAAATCCGGCTAATGTAAAGCTGGCCAAAATCATGCGTCTGGTTAACGGTCCTATTGCCATGCTTCCCTGCGTAAGTTTAAACTTCTATCAGAAATGTGAAGACTGCAATGAAGATCACTGCAGTTTACATGATGTGCTGATTGAAGTTCGGGACGCCTCCCTTAAAATTCTGGAAGAGAAAACCTTACTGGATCTTCTCGACTGATAATTATCTTTTTTTTGAACTTTATTAGTCTACTTGTTTGGTAGGATAATAATTTTTCAGATATTTGCATACAAACCAAATTGAAGAAACAATGATTTCAAAAGAAGATGAAGATGTATTGAAGGGGCTCTCAGCCGAGGAAGGATTACAATTTCTTGCCTCAAAGTTTGCTGATGGAGTCGTATTCTCGACATCATTGGGACAGGAAGATCAGGTGATTACGGATCTTATATTTAAAAATAAATTGCCTATTAAAGTCTTCACGCTGGATACCGGAAGACTTTTTTATGAACACTACGATTTACTTTCTAAAAACAATTCACGATACAAAACAAAAACGGAAGTCTACTTTCCCGATGCGTCGGATGTAGAAAAGTACGTCAACGAAAAGGGCATTAATGCCTTTTATTATTCTGTGGAAAACCGTAAGGAATGCTGCTTCATCCGTAAGGTTAAGCCCCTTAACCGGGCATTGGAGAATGCAAAAGTCTGGATTACGGGACTTCGTGCGGAACAATCGGAAAACCGTGAAAATATGCCGGTTGTAGAATGGGATGAAGAAAGAAAACTATACAAATACAATCCTCTTATCCATTGGACCTACCAGGATGTACTGGACTATATCGAAGAGAATAAAGTTCAGGATCTTCCTTTACACAAAAAAGGATACATCAGCGTAGGCTGTGCCCCGTGTACCAGAGCTATTGAGCCAGGTGAAAACCCGCGGGCCGGAAGATGGTGGTGGGAAGAGTCCCATAAAGAATGCGGATTGCATACACATTAATAATTAAAAATCTTATCAAATAATAATCAAAAAATAATGAGTAATTATAAATTAGATTATCTGGAGCAGCTGGAAGCAGAAAGTATTTATATCATGCGTGAAGTAGCTGCACAGTTCGAAAAACCGGCTTTACTTTTCAGTGGAGGAAAAGACTCCATTACACTCGTGCATTTGGCAAAAAAAGCATTTGCACCCATGAAGATCCCTTTCCCTTTGGTACATATAGACACAGGACATAACTTTCCGGAAGCACTGGAATACAGGGATCAGCTGGCTAAAAGTCTTGGTGCCGAACTGATTGTAAGAAAAGTAGAAGATACCATCAGAGAAAAAAAACTTACGGAGCCTAAAGGAAAATTTGCTTCCAGAAACTGGCTTCAGACCCATACATTACTTGATACCATTGAAGAATTTCAGTTTGATGCCTGCATTGGTGGTGCCAGAAGAGACGAGGAAAAAGCCAGGGCAAAAGAACGTTTTTTCTCTGTACGTGATGAATTCGGACAATGGGATCCCAAATTACAACGCCCCGAGCTTTGGAATATCTATAACGGAAGAATACAGAAAGGGGAAAATGTAAGAGTATTCCCTATTTCAAACTGGACCGAACTCGATGTATGGAATTATATTAAAAAAGAGAATATTCAACTGCCTTCCATTTACTTTGCCCACAACAGGGATGTGATCGAATATGAAGGTCAGCTTATCGCAGTTTCAGATTTTATCCAGATTGATGAAAATGATGTGATTATAAACAAGCAGGTGAGATACAGAACAGTAGGAGATATGACCTGTACGGCCGCGGTAGAGAGCTCTGCAGAAACATTGGATGAAGTGGTAAATGAAATCACAGCCTCCCGAATTTCAGAAAGAGGGGAAACCCGTATTGATGACAGGGTAACGGAAGCGGCAATGGAAGACAGGAAAAAAGGAGGATACTTTTAATCAATGCCCTTTACAAATAATAAAAACAAAAATTACTCATCAATTATCATTCATAAATAAAAAACATGGATATATTAAGATTTATTACGGCGGGAAGTGTAGATGACGGAAAAAGTACATTGATAGGCAGACTGTTATATGACAGTAAAAATATATTGATCGATCAGCTGGAAGCGCTTGAAAAGCAGTCAAAAAATAAAAATGACAATGGGATAGACCTTGCGATCCTTACCGACGGACTGAGAGCTGAAAGAGAACAGGGAATTACCATAGACGTAGCTTACAGATATTTTTCAACCCCTAAAAGAAAATTCATTATTGCCGATGCTCCGGGACATATACAATATACCCGGAATATGATTACAGGAGCTTCCAATTCTCAGTTAATCATCATTCTGATCGATGCAAGACAAGGCGTGATAGAACAGACAAGAAGACATTCCATTATTGCTTCATTACTGAAAATGAAAAATGTAGTAGTGGCTATAAATAAAATGGACTTGGTAGACTATTCAGAAGAAGTTTTCAATACCATTAAAGAACAATATAATGAGGTGGCTGAAAAGCTTGGCCTTGAAAATATTCATTATTTTCCTATTTCCGCATTCTATGGAGATAATATCGTAGACCCATCTTCAAAAATGGATTGGTACAAGGGTACGACTCTTCTCGATTTTCTGGAAAATGTAGAAGTGAATGAAGATGTAAATTTAGAGAACGGAAGGTTCCAGGTACAGTATGTAATCCGTCCTCAGACAGAGGAGCTTCATGACTACCGGGGCTATGCCGGTCAGATCATTTCCGGAGTCTATAAAAAAGGAGATAAAATAACAATTCTTCCCCAGAATATTGAAACAACTATATCTAAAATAGAAACCGGAGGAAGGGAAGTAGATGAAGTTTTTGCCCAGCAGCCTGCCGTATTGCATATCGAAGATGATATCGATATCAGCAGAGGGGATTTTCTTGTAAAGACAAACAGCCTTCCGAAAGTTGAAAATGAAGTGGAAGCCATTGTCTGCTGGCTAGATAAAAAAGAGCTTAATGAGGGAGCAAAATATTTTTTACAGCATAAAAGTAAAATAGTAAAGGCTGTTATCAAAGAAATAGAATACAGGATTGATGTTAATACCCTGGAAAAAATTCCGGTACAGGAAAGCATCAGGCTTAACGAAGTGGTAAAAGTCCGTATTAAGACTGCGTCACCGTTGGTTTATGATAGTTTTGAAGAAAATACGTCAACAGGAAACGCTATTTTAGTTGATGAAACCGGCAATTCAACTGTAGGAGCTGTAATGATTGTGTAGTATGGTAGTATCGAAAAAACTCCAGCTGAGATTAAATATATTTTTCATTACGATAGCAGTTCTGCTGGTTACGGTAATTTCCCTGTATAGTTTAGGTTATCTGGATGAGCTTTTTGTAATTCTTGCTAAAGATAATCATATCTTTTACTGGATGCTTTTAGTAGGTTTCCTTGCAGAAATTGTAGCAGGCTCTATGGGAATGGGATATGGTGTAATTTGTACTACCACGCTTCTGCTTCTTAATATTCCTCCTCATATAGTAAGTGCCAGTATACATTCTGCTGAAAGTTTTACTACGGCAGCCGGCAGTATAAGCCACATCAAATTAAAAAATGTAAGCAAAAGCCTGGTGAAAAAATTAGCAATTCCAGCTATTTTCGGAGCTATTATCGGTGCCGTATGTCTTACCTATGTAGGAGAATATTACGCAAAGATCACGAAGACAATCATTGCTTTTTATACCCTCTATCTGGGAATAAGAATATTGCTGAACGCTTTTAAATCCAAACAGAAGAAATCCTTAAAAAGAAAAACCAATCTTACCCGTTTAGGATTAGTCGGAGGATTTATAGATTCCTTTGCAGGAGGAGGTTGGGGGCCTTTGGTTACCGGAACATTGATTAAAAATGCCTTTACACCGAGATATGCTATCGGAAGCTCTACAGTAGCCAAATTTATTTTGACGGTCACTGCAGCCATTACATTCATTTTCACATTGGGGGTTCACCACTGGAACATTATCCTGGGATTATTGATAGGAGGGATTATCACAGCTCCCTTTTCAGCAATGCTCACAGCAAAATTACCCGTGAAAAAGATGTTTTTTATTATAGGTTTGCTGGTCGTAATCATGAGCTCTATTACGATTTGCAAATCCCTGTTTTAAATAATATGGATTATTGTGGAAAAGTTGGGATAGCAAATGTGTTTATTCATAATTGAAAATAGTTAATTTTATATCCATAAATAATTGCATATGAATTTACATATTGTAGCCCTGTTTAAGTTTAATGAAAGTTACTTAATGGAAGCTGTAGAACTGTTTCAGACCTTAGTTCGTGAGACAAGAAAGGAAGAAGGCTGTTTACAGTACGATCTTATTGAAGATAAAGATAATAAAGGAACTTTTTTCCTGATTGAGCTATGGGAAAGTGTGGAATATCACAATAACCATATAGGGCAGGACCATTTACTGGATTTCCGTAAGAATGCATCCAAAATTTTAGAAAAAAGTTCTGAAGTTTATAAAGGATTTAAGATATACTGAAAATCCCATTTTCAAATTATTTTAATCAAAAGGCAGTTTCATATCGAAACTGCCTTTTTTCTTAGAAAAAATAGAAAGTATTAAAATTTTGTCTCACAAAAGTACTTATTTATTTTTAATTATTCTAAATAAGTAGAAGATTTCTTTTAAATTTATTAAGAAAGGGCTGGCAAAACTTTTACCAACCCTCCTATTAATATGGTTTAACAATTATTTTCTGATAAACTTGGACTGGATAACCTGTCCTTGCTTTGTGGTTGCTTTATACATATAAACTCCTTTAGCTAATTCCGAAACGTTTACGCTATTGGAAGAAACTTTCTCACCCATAACTCTTGATCCTCCTGCAGAGAAGATGTCTATTGAGCTAACAGCATCATTTCCAATAAACTGAAGTTGGTTATCAGAAGTCAATACATGCTTAGGCGTTGATTTTACATTTTTAACATCAGAAACAGCTAATGTAGCTGTTGGTCCGAAGACCACATTATCCACCTGTAATGCAGCGTGTACGGTAGATGGCTGGAATTTGAAAGCAATATATTTCGCTGTAGTGGAAGGAACCGTATAAGAATATTGTGTGGCGGCAGTTTGTAAAGTTTCAAGTCCTGAAATAGCCACAAAAGTATTTACATCAGCAGGGTCTGATAATGTTCCTACCTGTATCGTACCTCCACCGGCTGATCCCGTAGTCACCTGGGCATCAAATTTTATCGTCTGAGTCCCATTGATCGATAAGATTTCAGGGGTAATGATATAAGTTGGATTGGTAACATCAAAAAGACTGTATACCTGAGGATGGTCGTTGGCTATGAAATAAGCATAAGGTGCCACTCTGTTGGAAGTCCATCCGTTTTGTGGGAAACTAGTACCGGAAAATGTGGAAAAGTCCTCATTTATCGTGGAAACTTGCGCATTGATGCTAATTACTGAACATAATAACGTTCCTAAGAATAGTTTTGTAGTCATAATTATTTTTATTTAGAATTATTAAACAAAAGTAAATAATTATTTTTAACTATTCTAAATAAAGTTTATATTTGTCAAAAAAATTTTTTGTGACATGAAGAAGAAAGTGCTTTCTCTATTATCATTATCCACTCTTCTCTGGGTGAATGCACAGCAAAAAGATTCTCTTAATCAGGAAAAAATAAAAGAAGTTGTTATTACGGGGCAGTATAAACAGCAGGCGATCAATAAATCCATTTATAAAGTTGAAGTAATTGATGCACAGCAGATTAAAAATATGGCTGTTACCAATGTAGCGGAGGTACTTAATCAAAATCTTAATATTTTAATTGAACCCAATAAAGATTCCGGTAATTCCAGTGCTAATATTATGGGATTGAGCGGAGCCTATACTAAGATTCTAATTGATAATATCCCCGTAGTGAGTGATGAAGGAATGGGGAACCTGGTTGATCTTACCAAGATCAATGTAAATAATGTAGAGCGTATTGAAGTGGTAAAGGGAGCCATGGGAGTGGAGTACGGAAATAATGCGCTGGCAGGCGTTATCAATATTATTACCAAGAAAAATTACGGTAAGAAATTTAATGTTGTAGCTTCCGTACAAGAAGAAACCGTAAATAAAGATTATGACTGGTTCAAAAAAGGAAACGGACGTCATATCCAGTATCTTAATTTAGGATATAGAATCAATGATAACTGGTCGGTTTCTGCGGATATTAGCCATAATGATTTTCAGGGATATAAAGGTGACTTCGGGGGATATAAATATTTCAGTGAAGGCAACGACGGAAAGCGTGGGTACGATTGGCAGCCTAAAGATCAGCTGACGACCAATGGAACCATCCGTTATAGCAAAAATGAAACGACTTTCTTCTATAAGGTTAATTATCTTACGGAAAAAGTTAATTATTATAATCCTTTGGTAGAAGAATTATACTTAGGAGGGGGAAACAGAACATACCTGTCCAAGGACACCGATTACAATACAAAAAGATGGATCCATCAGTTTAATATTCAGACCAAATTAGGCAGGATCAATTATAACGGTGACTTCTCATATCAGTCACAGGAAAGAAAATACCAGAATTATCAGTATGATGTTCCCAACCGCCAGGAATTATCCAGGGACGCAGAGCAGACCTATTATAAATCCGATGTGCTATATTCCAGAGGGATGTTCAGCAACTTTTTGGATAGTGAGAAAATCAATTTCCAGCTAGGCTATGAGCTGGACAGGACAAAAGGGTTTGCAAGTTCTGTCACAGGGCTTTATGGAAATGATAATCTGGAAAGAACCATTTTTAATTATGCCAACTTCCTTTCTGCAGAGTGGATGGTAAACGACTGGTTCTCCTTGCGTCCGGGAGTAAGGTTGGCGCTGAGTGATAAATTTGATTCCCAATATAATTATTCCGCTACGGCAAGATTCAAAACATCCGAAAGATCGGATTTACGTGCCGTATTCGGTACCGCCAACAGGTTTCCTACATATGATGAGCTTTATACTTATATGGTAGACAGCAATCATGATATACAGGGAAATGAAAACCTGAAACCTGAAACCGGATATTCGACCGCACTTTTCTGGGACTACAATATAAAGAATGCGGATAATTGGATATTCAACTTTAGCCTTTCCGGAATGTACCTTGACGTGAAAGACCGTATAGAAAGTGTGATCATCAGCAATAGCCCTTTACGCTATACGTACTTAAATGTAGATAATTATAAATCTTTATTGTTCGGTGGAGGGATCAACGTAAAAAAAGGTGATCTGGCAGTGAATGCAGGAGTTTCCGTGATGGGTATTTCTCAGGTACTGAATACGGGGAATATCACTTCCCCCGATGATTACAACTATTATACGGAAGCAAATTTAGCAGCTAATTACACACTGCCTTCTACGAAAACATTATTTGCCCTTTATTATAAATATACAGGAAAACAGAAAAAGTATACCCATACGACGAATGCCGATGATCCGTTGGATCCGGGACAGTATTTTCTGGGAGAAATAGGGGATTACAATATGCTGAACTTTACTCTTAGCCAGCCCTTTTTCCAAAATCATTTAGAAGTAAGCGTAGGGATCAAAAATATTTTTGATGTTACAACGGTATCGAATACCACATTAGCCGGTGACGGTCATAATGCTGCAACAGGCAGTCAGAATCTATTCTATGGCAGAAGTTATTTTGCACGATTAAATTATAATTTTTAAAGTTTTACCATGAAAAAAATACTGTTTAGTCTTTTAGTAGGAATTTCTTTAGTTTCCCAGTCCTGTATCAATGATAATGAAGATCCGGTTGCGGTAACTCCCACAGATGGAGCGGTTGTTAATCCCAATGTAGGAGGAGCTACGGAACCTAACCAGGTATGGTTTGACTTAGGAACCGAAACCGAAACTGTCAATAAAAGAACAAATTGGGATTTAGCTCTTTATTCCGGAAATGAATTTAAAGTCGTTTTAAATTCATCCATTATGATGGCCGCGGGGAAAATTCCTGATGCTACGGATATAGATCAGGTGAAAGAATCGGATGTAAGCACTTTAATGACTAAGGTTCAGGTGGCTACTTTTGATCCGTCCAATATAGCTTATATAGATGATGTCAACGGAAATTTTCCTTCCGGTTCGACAGCTATTGAAGAGATCAAAGCTACCGATTCCGAGAATGCAATCTATCTGCTGAATCTGGGGCATGATCTATTTACCGGTTCTGTAGCTACCGGTTCCGTAGCTACCGGCGGAGACAGCAGAGGTTGGATGAAAATTCAGGTAATAAGATCAGGAAACGGCTATAAAATAAAATATGCCGGCCTCAATGATAGCAGCCACAAGGAATTGGTAATAACCAAAAATACAGCCTATAACTTCAATTTCGTAAGTCTTGTCAATAATTCTGAGGTTTCCGTTCAACCTGAAAAAAATAAGTGGGACATCTGCTTTACCGTTTTCACCAATACGATTACCGGCGCGGGAAGTTACGTATATGCAGATTTTGTTACCACCAATATTATGGGAGGGGCAGGCGCCTATCAGGTTACGGTGGGAGCCGGTGAATCGGGAGTGGAAGCCTATAATAATTTCACAGCTTCAGATATTGACCAATCCAAGTTCTTGTACACGGATCAGCGTGTAATCGGTGCCAACTGGAGAAATCCGGTAGGAACCAACGGATTGGAAACCTATGGAGACCGTTTTTATGTAATTAAAGATGCTGAGGGGTATTATTTTAAATTAAGATTCACCAGGATGACGAGTACCGATGGAGAAAGAGGAAGACCACAATTCGAATATAAACCTTTATAAAAATCAACAAAAAGTATAGACATGAAAAAATTAGTCTTAGTAGCATCAATGCTCGTAGCAGTATATTCCTGCAAAAAAGCAGATGCAAAGCCTGAAAATACGGCAGAAACAACCGCTTCTTCCGAAACGCCGAAAACGAATAATAAAATTGTAACCCTTAGCGGTGGAATTACAGAAATAGTAAGTGCCCTCGGTCATGAAAAAGAAATCGTAGGAACAGACGTTACCAGTACCTACCCCGAAAGTTTAAAAGCAACCGTTAAAGACCTGGGACATGTAAGATCAATGACCATTGAGCCGATTATGGCGGTAAGCCCCAATTTAATCCTGGCTTCCGATAAAGATATTAACCCAGAATTATTAGGGAAAATCAAGTCTTCAGGAATTAAAACAGAGATTTTTAATCAGGAATACTCAGTAGAAGGAACTAAAAAATTAATTGAACAGGTGGCAAAAGCCATAGGAAATACGGATTATCAGAAGTTATATGATAAAATAGATTCGGATATGAAGCAGATTCAGTCTATCGCCAAAAAACCGAAAGTATTATTCATCTATGCGAGAGGAAATAACCTTATGGTGGCCGGTAAAAATACTCCTATGGAAAAGCTGATCGGTCTTGCAGGGGGAGAAAATGCAATCCATGATTTTGAAGACTTTAAGCCCCTTACCCCTGAAGCTGTTGTAAAAGCCAATCCGGATGTATTGTTCTTCTTTACCAGCGGATTACAGGGAGCCGGCGGAAACGAAGGTGTTCTTAAAATGCCGGGAGTTTCCCAGACTACGGCGGGAAAAAACAAAAATATTATCGCTATGGACGGAGGTTTGGTTTCATCCTTCGGACCAAGATTGGGTGAGGCAGCATTAGGATTAAACAAATTATTAATTGAAAGCACAAAGTAAATTATATTTTTATTTGACTATAAGTGCCGTACTGCTTGTCATAATAGCAGTATTGGCACTTAACACCGGAGTTTATGATTTCGGGGGGGCTTCTCCGTTTAGGGTTTTAGGAAAGTTTATAGAAGGTAATCCGGAATTATCTTTAAGCGATAAATATGTAATTTGGGACGTCCGTGCCGCAAGAATTGTGATGGCTGTTTTAATAGGAAGTATGCTGGCTGTTTCCGGAACGGGGCTGCAGGGTTTGTTTAAAAATCCTTTGGCAACCGGGGATTTGATAGGACTTACATCCGGAGCTACTTTATTGGCAGCGATAAGTATTGTGCTGGGAGGGCATTTTAAAGAATATCTCCCTGAAGCGGTACAGTTCTCATTAACAGGTATTTCGGCATTTATAGGGGCACTTCTGTCTATGATGCTGGTTTATAAGATTTCAACAAATGGCGGAAAAACTAACGTCGTGATGATGCTTTTAACAGGAGTTGCCATTACAGCGATCGGTTTTGCCATTACCGGCTTTTTAATTTATATATCTAAAGATGAGCAGCTGAGAGATCTTACATTCTGGAATTTAGGAAGTCTTGCAGCCGCTACATGGACCAAAAATCTTGTTCTTGCCATAGTTTTAACAGTTTCCTATATTATTTTACTTCCGAAAGGAAAAGCATTGAATGCCATGATGTTGGGAGAGAAAGATGCCCAGCATTTGGGAATCCATGTAGAAAGACTGAAAAAGCAAATCATCATCCTTACCGCCCTGATGGTGGGGACATGTGTAGCGTTTTCAGGAACAATAGGATTTGTAGGGCTGATTGTACCTTATATTCTGAGGTTGTTATTTAAATCAAATTATACCTTTATATTGCCGCTTTCAGCAGTTTTTGGGAGTATATTGCTTCTGTTGGCAGACACGTTCAGCAGAAGTATAGTGGAACCTTCGGAGTTGCCTATCGGGATCCTTACAGCACTCATGGGGGGGCCTATTTTCATTGTGATTCTTATTAAATTTAAAAAAACATTATAATGATAAAGGCACACCAGATCAACTACAAGCATAAAGAATTTCATATCCTCGAAGGCGTGGATGTTTCTTTGGAATATGGTGAGTTTTTAGCTATTGTAGGACCAAACGGCGCAGGAAAATCAAGCCTGTTGAGTATTCTGGCCCACGAAGTGAAGCAGGGAAAGCAGCAGGTTCTTTTCAAAGACAGACCTATCGAAAAATGGGACATCCTTGAGTTGTCCAAAAATAAGGCTAAGTTCTCACAGCATAACAGTAACGACATTCCTTTACAGGTAAAAGATGTCGTACTCATGGGAAGATATCCTTACTTCGATTCACAGCCGGGAAAAGAAGATCTGGAAGCGATGAACAATATGATGTATGAAACCGATATTTATCATTTAAAAGACCGTGATTACAATACTCTATCGGGGGGAGAAAAGCAGCGGGTACACCTTTCGAGAGTGCTGGCCCAGCTTCAGAATGAAATTGCCCATAAATTATTATTTTTAGACGAACCGCTTAACAATCTGGACATTAAACATCAATATAAAGCATTGGAAATTATTAAAAAATTTACGGATAAAGCAAATAGTGCGATAGTGGTTTTACACGACCTTAATTTAGCCGCCCGGTTTGCAGATAAGGTATTATTAATGAAATCAGGGAAAGTGGCTGCCTATGGAACACCGGAAGAGGTTTTTACATCCGGGATCATCAGTGAAGCCTATAACTTTCCGTGTTCAATTTTTAAACATCCGGTTTCTGATAACCCAATGATTATTTTTGGATAACCATGGAAAATGAAAAACTAAAGCTATTGGCTCAAAACCTTGCCAATCCACAGGGAGAAAAAGGAATTGAAGTAGCAGAAATGATGAATGCTACTAATATCGGGATGACACAGGAAAGCGTTAAAGCCCTTTTAATAGAGGATAATGAATCTATCCTTGAAATAGGGCACGGAAATGCAGGACACCTGAAAGCTATTCTCAGCAGGGCTCAAAACGTGCGTTATACAGGCGTGGATATTTCTGAAACCATGTATAAGGAAGCGAAAAGGCTCAATGAGCAATATAAAGATCAGGCCGGATTTATCTTATATGACGGGGAAAAACTTCCTTTTGAAGATGAGACGTTTGATAAGATTTTTACGGTAAATACCGTCTATTTCTGGAAAGAGCCTGTACGCTTTTTAAATGAAATTTACAGAGTACTGAAAGACAATGGAATTTTTGTGCTGACATTGGGACAAAAAGAATTTATGAAAACGCTTCCTTTTACTGAATTTGACTTTACCCTATACAGTAATGAAGAAATGGAAGAGGTAATTTCAAAAAGTTATTTTAAAAGAATGAAGATTTCTGAGAAGGAAGAAGAGATCCCGAGTAAAACGGGAAACGAAAAAATAAAAAGGATATATACAGTTTTAACAATAAAAAAATAAAAATAGTAATGAGTACACTAATTAATGGATTAAAAGAAAAGTGGGAAGGCCTGAAAGCCGAAAATCCACATCTAAGAATAAGAAATGCCGCAGAACAGTTGGGGGTAAGTGAAGCAGAACTTTTAATGACCAATGTAGGGGAGGGCGTAACAGTGCTTAAGCCGGAATTTCAGGATATATTACCGGACGTGGAACAACTGGGAAAAGTAATGGCTCTTACCCGTAATGATGAATGTGTACATGAAAGAAAAGGAGTTTATCTTAATGGAGATTTCAGCAGCCCTCATGCACAGCTTTTTGTGGGAGAAGATATCGATTTGAGGATATTCATTAATCATTGGAAATATGCATTTGCCGTAGTGGAAGGAGACAGGAAAAGTATTCAGTTCTTTGGAAAAGACGGATCGGCTTTACATAAGATTTATTTAACGAAAGACAGTAATGAACAGGCTTTTGATGGTTTGGTTGAAAAATTTAAAGCGGGAGACCAGAACCCATCTTTCACATTTGAAGCGGTAGCCCCTAAAGCCGAAGAAAAACCCGATGCTGAAATAGATGTGGACGGTTTTCAGCAGGCATGGAGAGAATTAAAAGATACGCATGACTTCTTTACAATGACAAGAAAATACGGAGTAAGCAGAACTCAGGCGCTGAGGTTGGCTCCGGAGGGTTTTGCCACCAAAATTGAAAATTCAAAAGTAGTGAATGTTCTGGAAGATGCTTCTGAAAAGAAGCTTCCTATTATGATCTTTGTAGGAAACAGGGGAATTATCCAGATCCACACTGGAGAAGTGAATAAAACGCTTTGGCATCAGCAATGGTTTAACGTAATGGACCCTGATTTCAATCTGCATTTGGATGTAACAAAAATAGCTGAGTCATGGATTGTTAAAAAACCGACGGAAGACGGAGAAGTGACTGCCATCGAGGTGTTTAATAAGCAAGGTGATTTTATTGCCCAGTTTTTTGGAAAAAGAAAGCCCGGTATTCCGGAATTACAGGAATGGAAAGATCTGGTTGCGGGATTAGAAAAATAAATAGTTAGATGATTTGGTTAGACCGACTTGTGATCATTCCAAGCGGTCTTTTTTTTATTTTTATAAAAAATTTGAATATGAAAAACGGGATCATTATAGCTTTGTTGATGATTTTTAGTTCTGTAAGATCACAGAGTTTTAAAGCCTATCAGTTTTATGATAAAAAAGGAAAAGCAGTAAAGACGGATAAATTGGTGAAAGAACTAGCGGACTATGATATCATTTTGTTTGGTGAGCTGCACAACAACTCCATTATACACTGGCTTCAGCTGAAAGTTACCCAGGCGCTATATGAAAAGAAAAACGGGCAGATTATACTGGGTGCTGAGATGTTTGAAAGAGATAACCAGGCGCAGTTATCCCAATACCTCAATGGCCATATTGAAAGTAAAAATCTGAAAGATTCTGTACGCCTCTGGAACAATTATGCTACGGATTATCAACCTTTAGTAGATTTTGCGAAAAACAAAAAACTGGATTTTATTGCTACAAATGTTCCGAGGAGATACGCTTCACAAACAGCTAAAGAAGGAATACAATCTTTAAATGCTTTAAGCGATAAAGATAAATCCTACATAGCCCGGTTGCCTGTAAATGTGACTTTGGACACTCCGGGTTATCCGGAAATGAAAGCCATGATGGGAGATCATGCGGAAGGAACAAAAGTTATGAATTTTATTTCTGCACAGGCAATTAAAGATGCTACCATGGCCGAATCTATTCTAAAAAATCGGAAGCCGGGAAAAACTTTTATTCATTATAATGGTAATTATCACAGCAAAGAATATGGAGGGATTTACTGGTATATCAAACAGAAAAATCCTGAGCTGAAAATAGCGGTAATTTCTGTGTTTGAATCAGATGACCCTGAATTAGATATTCCTGAAAAAGACTATTTCCCTACGGAGTTTAATCTGGTTGTTCCTTCTGATATGATTAAGACTTTTTAGTTTGAATGGTTTTCTATTATATGATTTTTCTCGCAGATTTAGCAGATTACGCAGATTTAGAATAGGCTTAAGTATTGTATTTTGGTATTTTTGATGAACTTATCGAAAATAAGATTTATAAAAATCTGCTAAATCTGAGAGATCAAAAAATTAAAACACAATATCTATCTTTGCAGTATATACAATGAAAATGAAAAAAATCTCCCTTTTATTACTCTTCGCCATAGGAATTATCAATGCACAAAAGCTTACCCCGAAAGAACTTTCCATCATTAATCAGGAAGATATCAATACAGCATTACCTATTTATCAGTCTACAGACTCCAACCAGCATAAAATACTGCTAAGTCTTTCCTCTGAAATTGATCCCACCGACCCCAATACCGCCACCTTGGTAAAAAGAATGAAACTCTCCCTTTTGTCTACCGATGGAGGAGTGGGAATCGCAGCCCCACAGGTTGGAATCAACAGAAAGATAGTCTGGGTCCAGCGTTTCGACAAAGAAGGACATCCTTTTGAATATTTTATTAATCCTGTCATTCTCTGGAGATCCGAATTACAGAATTTAGGACCGGAAGGAGACCTTTCTATTCCAGACTTCAGGGATCAGTTTTATAGAAGTAAAGCAATCCAGGTAGAGTATACAGATCTGAAAGGACAAAAATATAATGAAATGATAGAAGGCTTTACTGCTGTTATTTTTCAGCATGAAGTAGACCATCTTTTCGGAATACTTATCACCGACAAAAAAGAAAAAGAAAAAAACGATTCCTATTTGAAAGTAGATGCTTATCAGAAAGTAAAGTCAAAATAAAAAAGAGGAGCCTGTAAAATATACAAGCTCCTCTTTCATTATGAGAAAATAATATGTTTAATCGTTATTGGTTACCGATAGGGCAACTTCAATATTATTTCTTGTAGCGTTAGAGTAGGGACAAACCTGATGGGCTTTTTCTGTCAGCTCTTTTGCCTCTTCCAGTGATACTCCCGGAATATTCACTTTTAAATGTGCTGCCAGTCCGAAACCCGTATCGGTTTTTCCAATACTTACTTCTGCAGTGACCGTAGTTTCACCTGTTTTTATTTTTTCCGTATTGATCACTAAATTAAGGGCGCTGTCAAAACAAGCAGAATAGCCTGCTGCGAATAACATTTCCGGGTTCAGATAATCATCATTAGCTCCACCTAAAGCTTTAGGCATTCTTACTTCAATATCTAAAACTCCGTTTTCACTTTTTACATGTCCGTTTCTTCCACCTTTTGCCGTAGCATTGGTAGTGTATATTGTTTTCATATTTTATCTATTTTGTTCAGTATTTTTTGAACGATTTGTTTGAGTTCCAGCAGGTCCTCCTTTTCTATATCTATTTTTTTCTGAATGGCATTGGGGACCTCACAGGCATTTTCTTTCAATTCCCGGCCATTGGATGTCAGAAATATTTCGACTACCCTTTCATCTTCCTGTTTTCTCTTTCTTATAATAAATCCTTTGTTTTCAAGTCTTTTTAAAAGAGGAGTTAACGTACCACTGTCCAGGAGCAGCTTTTCCCCGATATGGCTTACGGTAAGACCATCATTTTCCCATAATACCATTAAAACCAGATACTGAGGATAAGTGATGTCCAATTTATCAAGGATAGGGCGGTAAAGACCTATGATCTCTTTTGCGATAGCATATAAGGGGAAGCAAATCTGATTATCCAGTTTTAAAGATTCTGATTTATTCATGGGAATGGAAAGTTTTGATTATTTTTTAATGATGAACTCCTCCATAGGAACACGTACTTTCTTCATGGAAGACAGCCAGTCATTTTTTTCATCTCTGTATCCAAGATAAAGGAGACTTACACTTTTTAATCCTAATTCGTTTAAATTAAGGATCTGGTCTACGACTTCATTGCTGAATCCTTCAGCAGGCGTACTGTCAATTCTAAGTTCTGCAGCCTCTGCCATAGCCAGTGCCAAAGCAATATAAGTCTGACGGGCAGTGTGTGCAAAATGCTCTTCGGGAGTCTGAGCACCATAGATCTCTTTAATCTTATCGGTATAGCTGCTGAAACGCCCTCTTGGAAGATCTCTTACATCGGTATGGTAGTCATATACCTTATCAATTTTCTCCGCTGAATAGCTGTCCCATGCGGCAAATACTAAAACGTGGGAGCAATCTCTCATTACTTCCGGGTTGAGTGCACCCTTTACCATTTCTTCCTTTAATTCCTGGTTTTCGACTACAATTACGCGGAATGGCTGTAAGCCTGATGAAGTAGGAGCCAGTCTGGCTGCTTCTAAAATTTTATTTAAATCTTCTTGTGAAACTTTTTTGGACGGATCATAAGCTTTTACAGCATGTCTCCAGTTTAAATCTTCTAATAATGACATTTTCTTTGTTTTTAGTTGATATTAAAAATGTGTAATTACAATGCAAATATACATAAAATTAAATTGTGTACAATATAATTTTGAAAAATATATAAGAGACTGCCATAAAAAAAGCACTTAGATAAGTGCTTATGCTTTAAACAGAGGTGTTTAGAAATAAAAACACGTCTGATTTTAATCTTTAAATCTAAGCTGTGCTTCAAAAACTTCGGTGAAATGTTTTCTGATTTTGTCTTTCACATCTTCCATTTCCTCAGCAGAAAGTTCTCTTTCCAGCTCTCTTTTCATGGAAGTTACCTGCTTATCCTGAATGCCGCAGGGGATGATATATTCAAAATATCTCATATCCGTATTTACATTCAAAGCAAAACCATGTAAAGTTACCCATCGGGAAGCTTTTACTCCCATAGCACATATTTTTCTGGCATAAGGTTTTCCAACATCCAGCCACACACCGGTTTCTCCTTTGGAGCGTTCCCCTTTTAATCCGTATTCTCCAATAGTCCTGATGATGACTTCTTCCAGATTTCTCATATAAAGATGGATATCCGTAAAAAAGTTTTCCAGATCCAAAATAGGGTAGCCTACGATCTGTCCGTATCCGTGATAGGTAATATCTCCACCACGGTTGGTTTTCACATAAGTAGCTTCAATTTCCTTCAGTTTTTCGCTTCCGGCAAGCATATTTTCTTCATGTCCGCTTTTTCCTAATGTGTATACATGGGGATGCTCCACGAAGAGCAGGTGGTTGGGAGTTATAATATGCTGGTCAGGAGAAAGGTCCCGGTTTTTGATTTTGGTATCTATAATATCTTTCATCAGCTTTTCCTGATAGTCCCACGCGGGCTGATATTCTTTTATTCCAAGATCTTCAAATTCTACTACTTTATTTTGAATTGTATTCATACCGTTTATTGATATACAAATTTAGTGAATTTTAGTCTTTTACGGAATTAATAAAATCTATAGCATTTTTTCTCCAATCTTTATTTTGTAAAAGAATATTGACAAAAGCTGTTCCTATAATTCCTCCGTCCGCTTTTTCCGTTACATTTTCAAAATCCTGCTTGGACTTGATCCCAAAACCGATCATTACCGGATTTTTTAAAGGAAGACTGGCGAGTCTGTTGAGGTATTCCTCATTTTTTAAGACCACATTTTCCTTTCCGGTAGTAGAAGAGGAACTTACTGCATACAAAAAACCAGAGCTTAATGAATCCAGATACTGTATTCGCTCAGTGGAAGTTTCAGGAGTTACAAGAAAGGTGAAGTTAAGGTTATATTGCTTTAAAACTTTCTGATAATTTTTTTCAAATTCAAGGGGTGGAAGATCAGGAATGATAAGCCCGGAAACACCGCTTTCAGAGCATTCCCTACAAAAGTTTTCAAACCCGAAGCTTAAAACAGGATTGATATATCCCATAAGAATAACCGGAATGTTAATTTCCTGCTTTACAGTTTTTAATTGTGAAAATAATGTTTCAATGGTCATTCCGTTGTTAAGGGCCAGCTCATGGGCTTTTTGAATAACGGGACCATCGGCTACAGGATCAGAGTAGGGCATTCCTATTTCCATCATATCAGCTCCGGCTTCCTGGATCAGTTTCATGATTTCAGGTGTGCTTTCCGGTTCGGGAACTCCAGCGGTAAAGTATATATTGAGTTTTTTCATTTTTTATTGTATTAATGTATGGGTGTAAAAAGTATTCATGATTTAATCATTACCCGTTACAGATTTTTAAGATAGGTTTCCATATCCTTATCTCCACGACCGCTCAGGCAGATGACTACAATGTCATCTTCCTTGAATTTCTTTTGATCCAGTACAGCCAGGGCATGGGCACTTTCAAGGGCCGGAATAATTCCTTCCAGCTTGGTAAGCTCAAAGGCTGCTTTCAAAGCTTCATCATCATTGATGCTGAAAAATTCTGCACGGTTTTCTTTAAATAAATGAGCATGGAAAGGCCCGATTCCCGGATAATCCAGACCGGCAGAAATGGAATGAGGCTCAATCACCTGTCCGTCCTGAGTCTGCATAACAAGGCTTTTACTTCCATGAAGTACTCCCAAAGTGCCTAAAAAAGTGGTTGCTGCAGACTTGCCGGAATTTACTCCCAGTCCACCGGCTTCGGCTGCAATAATCTTAACCTCCTTTTCATCTACGAAATGATAAAATGTTCCTGCTGCGTTACTTCCGCCCCCTACGCAGGCGATTACATAGTCCGGATTTTTTCTTCCGGTTTGTTCAAAAAGCTGTTCCCTTATTTCTTTGGAAATAACACTTTGAAATCTGGCTACCAGATCAGGAAAAGGATGAGGACCTACCACACTTCCGATCACATAATGAGTGGTTACAGGATTGTTGATCCAGTCTCTCAATGCTTCATTTACCGCATCTTTTAATGTTTTTGATCCTGATGTAGCCGCTACTACTTCAGCGCCAAGCATTTTCATTCTTGCGACATTCGGAGCCTGTCTCTGGATATCCACTTCTCCCATATATACGATGCACTCAAGACCCAGCAATGCACAGGCGGTAGCGGTTGCCACTCCATGCTGGCCGGCACCTGTTTCGGCAATGATCCTGGTTTTTCCAAGACGTTTGGCTAAAAGAACTTGCCCCAGGGCATTATTGATTTTATGGGCTCCCGTATGGTTGAGATCTTCTCTTTTTAAATAAACCTGAGTATTGTATTTTTCACTTAGGTTTTTAGAAAAATAAAGAGGGGTTGCACGTCCCACATAATTTTTCAACAGATTCTGATACTCATTCTGAAAATCTTCGGACTCTATGATCTTAAGATAATTTTCCTGCAATTCTTCGACGTTGGGATAAAGCATTTCAGGGATAAAAGCTCCTCCGAATTCCCCGTAATATCCATTTTCGTCAGGGTTTTTATAGTTCATTTTGTAATTTTTTTATTAAGGTCATACTGTTTCTATACTGCTGACTTTTAATTAAGTCATTCTGAAATAGCAGCTGTATTTTATTTGTTAAATTAATTAAAGTTACCAGATCCGGCTTGGAGTGGTATAAGGTAACCGCATATTCTAAATTATCAATTAAATAATAAGAATCAAATTTTTCATAGGAACAAAATACTTTGCAATAAGCTGCTCCCAGATCATAATTAATATTGGCTTTCACCTGAGTATCCAATACTTTATCTGCAATGCTAACCAGGTAATAGCTGTCCCACCCGTTGATATGGTCAAAAAAGTATTGAATATCCTTATCTGAAAAAGCTTTCAGGATATGAATAAATTCCCATACATTATTATTCTTCCCATTATCTTTATTGCCGTTGTTTTTAGTTATAAAACTGTGTAAACGTTCAACATTTTTGTTGGAGAACTGAGGTGGATACAAAGTATTATAAAATGAATTTTTCAATGATTTAATATTCATCAATTAGTTTTTATAGTTGAGATTTAAATAATTCTATTTTTTTTACATCCTTAATTCCCGGTTCTGTTTCAAACTTTGAATTAATGTCCAGGGCAAAAGGAAGTTGTGTAATTGTCTCCATATTTTTTATATTATCTTCAGAAATACCACCGCTTAAAAAATAGGGAAGAGGTATCTCCATCTCATTGAGTAAAGACCAGTCAAAATGTTTACCTGTTCCTCCATAGGCTTTACTGTCCGTATCAAAAAGAAGATAATCGACCTTATCTTTGATAGGATTAATTAAAGTAAGAAGATCTTTTTTTTGATGAACCGTAGTTTGTTGCCCGATTCTAATCACTTTAATAATTTTAATTTCAGGATTTAGTTTTTGTCTTAATTCTGAAATATAAGTTTCGCTTTCATCCCCATGAAGCTGGATATAATTGAGATTTGCTTTTTCAGAAAAATCAATGACTTTTTCGATGTCTTCATTGACAAAAACCCCGACTTTACCGTTATGGTTAACAGCAGCGATCTCTTCTAAACTTAGATGGTTGAGAACATATCTTGGTGACTTTTCATACAATATAAATCCTAAATAATCAGTATTCATACGGACAAGCTCCTGAACTTGGGAAATCCGGGTTAAGCCACATACCTTAAGATTGATTTTTTTCATATCCGCGTTCTGTTGGGTATTCATTGTTATTACTGCTTAATCATAGTGGAAATAAAATCTTCAAATGCTTTTCCGGGATTACTGTTTTTCATGAAGTATTCGCCCATTAAAAATCCATCAAATCCTTTTTCTTTTAAATAATGAAAATCTTCAATGCTGTAGATTCCGCTTTCTGCAATGGATAGGGTATCTTTTGGAAGTTGGTTCTTCAGCTGTACGGAATGCTGTAAGTCCACTTTAAAATCTTTTAAATTCCTGTTATTGATTCCTACTAAATCTATTCCTGCCCGATAATGTTGCAGTTCTTCTTCCGTATGAATTTCCAATAAAACTTCCAGACCAAGCTGATGCGCTAAATCGGTAAATTCAGAAACCTGAGCGGGAGAAAGACATGCCGCTATTAATAAAACAGCATCCGCACCTATGTTTTTAGCTTCATAAAACTGGTATTCATCTACCATGAAATCTTTTCTCAGAATAGGAATATTAATCTGCTCCCTCACCTTAAGAATATCTTCAAAGGAACCTCCGAAAAAATCTTGATCGGTAAGGATGGAAATTCCACTGGCCCCGAAATCCTGATAAGCAGAAGCTACTTCTAAGGGAGCTGCTTTATCGTTAATAATCCCTTTGGAAGGAGATTGTCTTTTAAACTCTGCAATAATTCCACTCTTATCTTTTATAGATTCTTTTAAAGATAAAGTTGCCCTGTTGAAAAATCTGGATTCCTGCAACTCTTTAGAAGTAATCTGAGTTTTAGAGAAAGCTACTTCTTCTTTTTTTCTTTCAATGATTTTATCCAGTATGGTCATAATTGTGCTTATATATATTTAAAAGATTGTTATTTTTTTATTGTTTATGCCGATGTTGCTCATTTTCAACTTTCCATCTTCGGACAGACTTTGTTTTTGTCATTTCGAACGAAACGCAGTGTAGTGAGAAATCTTCTTCTTCAACACCTAAAGATTCATCGTTCCGCTTCGCTCCACTCTGAATGACATTCTAACTTCTAATTCGAATTTCTTTATCTATTCATTAAACTTTCCATCCTCGACAGCTTTTGTTTTGTCATTTCGAACGAAACGCAGTGTAGTGAGAAATCTTTCTCTTTAACACCTAAAGATTCATCGTTCCGCTTCGCTCCACTCTGAATGACATTCGATTTCCAATTTGATCTTCTATTCATTAAACTTCCATCTTCGGACAGACTTTGTTTTTGTCATTTCGAACAGAACGCAGTGCAGTGAGAAATCCTCTATTCAGATTATACTCTTATCACTTCTCCGGTTCTGCTGTTAATCTCCTTTTAAACCCTTTATTCTATTGAGTCATTTAAAAATTCCCAATTAGGATTGAAATTATTAATTAAGTTTTCTTTTTTCATCCTTGAATATCCTTTAATTTGTTTTTCTCTTGCAATAGATAGTTCAATATCTTGAAAATGTTCATAATACACTAGATAAAAACAATTATATTTAAAAGTAAAATGATTACTTCCTGCTTCCGGATTTTTATGCCAATATAATCTTGATTTTAAATCATTAGTTACACCGGTATAGAGAACTGTTTTATTTTTATTGGTCAATATGTAAACATAATAATTATGAGTGCCTATTGTTTTCATTTATCATAAGTTTAAAAAGATTCATTACTAAGCTACGTTGCGTTCTGAATGACAATTGATTTCCAATTTGATCTTCTATATCTATTCACTAAACTTTCCATCCTCGACAGCTTTTGTTTCTGTCATTTCGAATGGAACGCAGTGTAGTGAGAAATCTTTCTCTTCAACACTTAAAGATTCATCGCTCCGCTTTGCTCCACTCTGAATGACATTCGATTTCCAATTTGATCTTCTATATCTATTCACTAAACTTTGCATTCTCGGGTAGCTTTTGTTTTTGTCATTTCGAATGGAACGCAGTGTAGTGAGAAATCTTTCTCTCTTAAAATACTTAAAGATTCATCACTTCGCTACGCTGCGTTCTGAATGACAATTGATTTCCAATTTGCTCTTCTATATCTATTCACTAAACTTTCCATCTTCGACAGTTTTTGTTTTTGTCATTTCGAATGGAACGCAGTGTAGTGAGAAATCTTTCTCTTTAACACCTAAAGATTCATCGCTCCACTCTGAATGACATCCGCGAATGATCAAAATAATCTTTTATTTCCTAATCAATTCCAGACTTCTCAGTGCCTTCCCACTTTCCAGGCTATCTTTTGCCAACAATAAAGACTCCTCATAACTTCCATATTTCCCCGTATGGTAAAGGGTAACAGCAGCATTAGCCAATACCACTGAATTTTGCTGCTCAGTTCCTTTTCCTTCTAAAATATCCATGAATATCTTTGCAGATTCTTTCGGACTGGCGCCACCTTTAATACTTTCCGGAGTAACCGCTTTAAATCCTAAATCTTCAGCAGAATAAATGTTTTCCCCACTTTTAGAAATCACTTTACTGTCCTGGGTTAAGCTGATTTCGTCGTACCCATCCAGTCCATGAACTAAAATAAAATCCCGTTGATCTTTTTGTAACAGATATTGATAAATTCTGGCTATTTCGAGATTGTATACTCCGATAACTGAAAATTGGGGTTTAGCAGGATTTACCAGAGGACCTAATAAATTAAAGAAAGTTCTTAATCCTAAAGCTTTTCGCAGTGCTCCCACAGATTTGAGGGCCGGATGAAAATAAGGAGCATGAAGAAAACAGATATTTGCTTTTTCCAAGTTTTCATTAAGCAGATCGGAATTTTCAGAAAACTGATAGCCTAATTCTTCCATTACATTGGAAGAACCCGTAATTGTTGAAGCTCCGTAATTTCCGTGTTTGGTCACTTTTTGTCCGGCTCCCGCTACCACAAAACATGCCAGTGTGGAAATATTAATGGTATTTTTCCCGTCACCGCCGGTTCCTACGATGTCAACCGTTTCATGAGTATGGAGATTTACGGGAATAGCCATTTGAAGGAGTGCTTCCCGGAAGCCTTCCAGTTCATCAAGGGTTATATTACGCATCAGGAAAATGCTTATAAAAGAAGCAACTTCCGTAGTATTGAATTTATTTTGAGCTATTTCGATCATAATAGCTTTAGCCTCAGATTTGGATAAAGTATTTTGATTAAATAGATATTGCAGAATTTCTTTCATTTGTGAAATTTTTGGTCGGATTAATTAAGTAAAAAGTTTCTTATAATAGCTTCGCCATCCGGAGTTAGAATACTTTCAGGATGAAACTGTACACCATGAACATCATAAGTTGTATGTTGCAATGCCATGATCATTCCGTCTTTGTCCACTGCCGTTATTTCCAGTTCAGCGGGGAAGTCTTTTGGGTTTACCGCCCAGCTGTGGTATCTTCCGACTTCTAATGTACACGGTAAATTTTTGAAAAGCTTGGTGTTCTCTTTTACAAGGTCAGCCGAAGTGGCAACCCCATGAAAAATTTCGGATAAGTTGATTAAACTACCTCCAAAAGCTTCAGCAATAGCCTGCTGTCCAAGGCAGACACCTAAAATACTTTTTGTAGGAGCATATTTTTTAATGACCTCTAAAAGTATTCCCGCTTCTTCCGGAATCCCCGGGCCGGGAGAAAGAACGATTTTATCATATTTTTCAATTTCTTCCAATGTAATTTCATTATTCCGGAATACATCTACTTTTTCATTCAGTATTTTTTCGATGATCTGAACAAGATTGTAGGTGAAGCTATCGTAATTGTCAAAAACAAGTGTTTTCATAATATATGGTATAAATTAAGGAACAGAAATTATCTGATCGTGGTTGCCTTTTGAACGGCTTTCTTAAGGGCGTTCAGTTTATTATTTACTTCCTGGAGTTCGCTTTCCGGGTTGGATTTCGCTACGAGTCCTGCACCGGCCTGATAATAAAGCGTATTGTTTTTGCTTAGGAATGTTCTGATCATAATGGCCTGGTTGCAGTCTCCGTTTAAGCCTACAATTCCGATACATCCTCCATAATATCCCCTGGAATCTTTTTCATATTGATTGATGAGTTCCAAAGCTCTGTATTTGGGAGCTCCGCTTAAAGTACCTTGGGGGAAAGTGGCAGATACCATTTCGAAGGGATTGGTTTCAGCCGGTAATTCTGCTGTCACCTCGCTTACCATATGGATAACGTGTGAGAAAAGCTGAATTTCCTTAAGCTTGGTAACACTTACATTTTTACCCAGTTTTCCCAGATCATTCCGGGCAAGATCTACCAGCATGGTATGTTCTGCATTTTCTTTAGGATCATTTTTTAATTCTTCGATAGACTGCAGGTCGGTTTCCAGATGTCCGGTTCTTTTAAACGTTCCCGCAATAGGATGGATAATGGCTTTGTTATCCTTTATAATAAGCTGGCTTTCTGGACTTGAGCCGAACAGTTTGTAATTTCCGTAATCAAAAAAGAAAAGATAGGGGGAGGGGTTGATATTTCTTAAGGCCCTGTATACATTAAATTCATCACCCTGGAATTTCTGCTCGAATCTTCTGCTGAGAACGAGCTGAAAAACGTCACCTCTCATACAGTGTTTCTGGGCGGTTTTTACCAATTCTATATAATCCTCATCTGTAATATTGGAACTTTCTTCATCCTTGGTTTCAAAAGGATAAACTACGGAACTTTTATTTTGAATTAAATTTTCAAGAGTATGCAGTTCGGACTTTAATCCGTCAATCTGATTCTCAATAATATGCATTTCGTCATTATAATGGTTTATGGCGATAACATATTGATAAAGCCGGTAGCGGAGAATAGGGATTTCCACTTCTTTACTCTGCGGTTTGAACTTTATATTTTCAAAAAACTGAACCGCTTCAAAGCTGGTATATCCAAACAGGCTCTGGGCTACTTCTTCTACCGAGTCATGGGGCTTATTGGTTACAAATACTTTGGAGAACTGCTGGAGAAGATTAGGGATTTTATAATCTCCGATAGCTTGTTTAACAGGCTCTTCATTAGGAAATTTTACTTCAAATTCATTCAGGGTTTTAATTTCAATTCCGGCTACGGCATTGATTGCTATAAAAGAGAAGTTATTATCAATATTTTTAGAATCTGAACTTTCCAGTAGGATGGTATCCCTGAATTTGTCCCTGATCTGCAAATAGATATTCATCGGGGTTTGAAGATCACCCAGTGTTTTTTTCGATGAGGTTTTTATGATAATTTTTTTAGTGAACATTATTTTGTTTTTATTTTTTTGACATAAAAAAAGACTTCAACGGGTTTCGTCAAAGTCTTTTGTATATTTTGATATTATTATTTCAGCTGTAAATTAGCAATAAGATAATAGCTTCAGACCCGACGAAGAGTTTGAATGCCACCACCAATTTCTATTATTGTTTGAATTAAACATGGGACAAATGTAAATAAATTTTTTAATACACCAAGACAAAAAAATAAAAATTTCTCCGATTGATATTTTAAATCGATTTTTGAATATTATGATTTTTATTTGATTTATCTACGGAAGGTAATTGTTTTGTTAATTCCGTTAAAAGAAAAAGTGAATTTTTTTAATCAAAAGATGATTTATTTTTTCTTCTGTTATCTGTTCTGAAATAGCAAAATAGGGTTGAGATAAAAATAGATGGAGGATTACCCGGCTTTGAAAATTTATTTTTTATATTTTTGCTTCAAATTTTAAGAAAAAATGAGAAAAGTATTAGCATTAGCATTTATCGGAAGTTTATTCGTGGTTAACTGTTCTAAAAAACCAGATCATTCATTACAAGACAGCAATACGATGCTGGAAGAACCGGATGCTCCTACGGTGGTGGACTCTGCAGCTACAAAAACAGCTGATACTGCTCCGGCTGTTACAGCAACTCCAACTGATTCTACAGCTCAGAAATAATGAAAAAGTTATTTTTAACGGGATGTTTAGGGCTTTTAATCATTTCCTGTTCAAAAAAAGAAACTGCGGCTACAGATACGGGGGCTTCGTCGGTAACGGAATCTTCCACACCTGCCGCTTCTGCCAACCTTACAGGAGATCAGATTATTGAAACATTGGATTGTATGGCTTGTCATACTACCAATGAAAAAATGATAGGACCTTCCTATCAGGAAATCGCCGATAAGTATTCTGAAAAAGATATAGAATTGCTGGCTTCCAAAATTATAGATGGAGGAAGTGGAGTATGGGGAAGCGTACCTATGCAGCCTCACCCTCAGGTATCCAGAGAAGATGCAAAAAAAATGGTGGAATATATTCTGACGTTGAAAAAAACGCAATAAGTTCCTCCGGATAAAAATAGAAAGTCTTACCATTTGGTGAGACTTTTTTATTTTATAAACTCAATAATAGATTATCAATATTTTTATGCTAATGTCTGAGTTTTTTTATTGCTAATATTTAATGATAATAATAAGGCATATTTTTAACGGAAAATTTTATAAATATTCACTAAATTTGTACGCTTTTAGAAAAATAAGAAATGCAATTATCAGAACAGGAAATAATTAGAAGAGAAAAGCTTACGAAGCTTACCGAAATGGGAATTAATGCATTCCCGGCGGATGAATACGAAATCACAGATACTACAGAATCTATAAAACAGAATTTTTCTGAAAATAAAAAGGTAAAGATTGCAGGTAGGCTGATGTCTCGAAGAATCCAGGGAAAAGCTTCTTTTGCGGAATTGCAGGATTCTAAAGGTAAAATACAGGTATATTTTAACAGGGATGAAATCTGTACAGGTGAAGATAAAACTTTATATAATGAAGTTTATAAGCACCTTTTGGATATAGGAGATATTATCGGTATCGAAGGAGAATTATTCAAAACCCAGGTGGGAGAGATGACAGTAATGGTTAAAAACTTTACGCTTTTAACCAAATCATTACGTCCGCTTCCCCAGCCCAGAACCGATGAAAACGGAGTGGTGCATGACGGATTTACAGATCCTGAGCTGAGATACAGACAGCGTTATGTAGATCTGACCGTAAATCCACATGTAAAAGAAGTCTTTATCAAAAGAACGAAACTCTTCAATGCGATGAGGAATTTCTTCAATGATGCCGGATATTTTGAGGTGGAAACTCCTGTTTTACAATCTATTCCGGGAGGAGCTGCGGCAAGACCGTTCATTACCCATCACAATGCATTGGATATCCCGTTATATTTAAGAATTGCTAACGAATTATATCTGAAAAGACTGATCGTAGGAGGATTTGACGGAGTTTATGAATTTTCTAAAAACTTCAGAAATGAAGGGATGGACAGAACCCACAACCCTGAATTTACAGTGATGGAAATCTATGTGGCCTATAAAGACTACAACTGGATGATGAACTTCACAGAAAGATTGATTGAACACTGTGCGATTCAGGTAAACGGAACTACCAAAGCGAAGTTCGGAGATCAGGAAGTTGATTTCAAAGCTCCTTTTGAAAGAATTTCTATGACCGATGCCATCAAAAAATTCACAGGCTTTGATATCACAGGTAAATCTGAACAGGAATTATACGACTTTGCCAAATCTATCGGTATTGAAGTAGATGATACGATGGGTAAAGGAAAATTAATTGATGAGATCTTTGGTGAAAAATGCGAAGGGAACTTCATTCAGCCGACATTCATTACGGATTATCCTGTTGAGATGTCCCCCCTTACCAAAAAGCACAGAAGTAAAGAAGGACTTACAGAACGTTTTGAATTAATGGTTTGCGGTAAGGAAATTGCGAATGCTTATTCGGAGTTAAATGATCCTATCGATCAGAGAGAACGTTTTGAAGACCAGCTGAAGTTATCGGAAAAAGGAGATGATGAAGCCATGTTCATTGATCAGGATTTCTTAAGGGCACTGGAATACGGTATGCCTCCAACTTCCGGACTCGGAATAGGAATGGACCGATTAACCATGTTCTTAACCAATAATGAATCCATTCAGGAAGTATTGTTCTTCCCGCAAATGAGACCAGAAAAGCAGGTACCTCAAATTGAATTAGGAGAAGATGAAAAAGTGATCCTTGAGATCCTTGGTTCGCAGGAAGATCCTTTTGCCTTGTCAGAAGTAAAAGAAAGAAGCCAGTTATCCGGAAAAAAATGGGATAAAGCGACTAAAAACTTAACCAAAAATAATCTGATACAGGTAGAAAAGATTGATGAAAATCTTTTGATGAAATTAGTATAAGATTATAAAATATAAAATTAAACCTCCCGGAATATTTACTCCGGGAGGTTTTTTTATACAGTTGTTTTTGATATATTAATAGTATTTTGTGGTTATGAATAAAAACTAGAAAATTAATTTCTGAATTAGAATAAAGATGAATATATTTATTGTTGTTGTTGTGTTTTTAAGGTAATTTATCTAAATGGATATTGTTTTTAAGAAAATTGATGAATCTAAACTGTTTTTTTAATTTTATGATTATCAATAATGTAAATCCTTAATAAAGGAAGCTAGTCATTAATAGTTCGAATAGTAATAATCCGGAATTAATGTTGTATATCTCAAATTGATTAAATGCAATTCGCTGAAAAACAGATGTTTATTTTTATTACTTATTTATTTTAAATTATTAATTAATTAACTTAATAGTTTATTGTTTAAATTATTAATATTTAATTTTAATATTTTTTATTTAATATTTCTTATTATTGGTTTTTCAATGAAATAAATGTAATTTATAATCTTTAAAGTTGTTCTTTTCGTTACATTTGATAAGCTAATGAATAGGGAGATGAGCAAAATACCAATAAATAATCCTGATAATTTTTCGGAGAACTATGGGCTTTATCAGCCTGAATTTGAATTTGATTCCTGTGGAGTAGGTTTTGTGGCTAATATAAAAGGCGTCAAAAGCTATAAAATAATAAGTGATGCCATCACCATGCTCGAAAATATGGAGCATCGTGGTGCCACCGGATATGAAAGCAATACAGGTGATGGTGCCGGTATTCAGATTCAGATACCTCATGAGCTTCTTTATGATGAAGCTTTAAACTATGGAATAGACTTGCCTGAGCCGGGACATTATGGACTCGGTATGCTGTTTTTCCCACAGAATAATTTTATCCGGGAAGAATGCAGGGAAGTGATTGCCCAGTCAGCAGAAAAACTTAACCTTAAAATCTTAGGATACCGTCCGGTTCCGGTGAGCAATATTGAATTGGGTGATCTTGCTAAAAGCGTTGAGCCTGTGATGGAAATGCTCTTCATAGAACGTCCTTTTGATATTGAAAATGAAAAAGATTTTGAAAGAAAGCTGTTTGTTTTCAAGAATTATATTTCCCACCAGGTGACCAGCGTTACCAATAATGATCCTATCGGATTCTATGCGGCTTCCTTTTCCTGTAAAAAGCTTATTTACAAAGGGCAGCTGAGAAGTGTTCAGATCAGGAATTATTTTAAAGATCTTACCAATCCTAAGATCAGGTCTGCATTTGGAATGGTGCATTCCCGTTTTGCTACCAATACTTCCCCTACATGGAGCCTGGCACAGCCTTTCCGGTTTTTGGCGCATAACGGGGAAATCAATACGATCGGTGGAAATCTGAATTGGCTGAAATCTTCAGAAAAAATATTTAAGAGTCAGTTTTTTACCCCTCAGGAAATGGACATGATTCTTCCGTTAACAAAACCCGGACAATCCGATTCCTCCTACCTTGATAATATGGTGGAATTACTTTACCATTCCGGACGTTCCCTTCCGCATACTATGATGATGCTTATTCCAGAGGCTTGGGATGGATATGAACAGATGGAACAGTATAAAAAAGATTTTTATGAATTTCATGCCTGCCTTATGGAACCCTGGGATGGGCCGGCTTCCATTTCCTTTACGGATGGAGAAATTATTGGAGCCACCCTGGACAGAAACGGGCTCCGTCCTTCAAGATATTGCGTTACCTCTGATGATCTGGTTATTATGGCTTCGGAATCCGGAGCTTTACCCGTAGATCCAAAGAAAGTGATTAAAAGAGGTCGCCTTCAGCCTGGTAAGATGTTTCTCGTAGATTTAAAAAAAGGAACCATCATAAAAGATGATGAGCTTAAAAAAGAAATCTGTACTTCACAGCCATACAGGGAATGGCTGGATAACATGAGAATTGAGATCAGTGAGCTGCCCAATCCCAAAATACGTTTTAATATGCTTCAGGCAGAAGATATTTTTAAATATCAGAAAGCTTTCGGGTATTCAAGGGAAGATCTTAATGTTGTGGTAAAAGAGATGGCATTAAAAGGCAAAGAACCTATCGGATCGATGGGGTTTGACACTCCTTTGGCCGTACTGAGCGAGAAGCCGCAGCATTTAAGTTCCTATTTTAAGCAGTTATTTGCACAGGTTACCAATCCTCCTATAGATCCGATCCGGGAAAAACTGGTGATGTCTTTAACGACTATTATTGGGGGAAACGGAAACCTTTTGGAAGAAGATAAAAACTTTGCTCATTCCATCAAGTTGGAAAATCCTATTCTCAATAACCAACAGCTAGAAAAACTGAGAAGTGTGGATACCGGAAAATTCCAGTCCAAAACTATATATACTTACTTTAATGCTAATGGAAAAGAAGGAAGTTTAAAAAAAGCGATCGACAGGATTTGCAGGTATGCTGTAGATGCAGTAGATGACGGCTTCGAAGTAATTATCTTATCCGACCGTTCCCTGGATTCCCAACATGCGGCAATTCCTTCACTATTAGCCTGTTCTGCGGTTCATCATCATTTGATAAGAAAAGGTGTCCGTAGAAAAATCGGATTGGTAATGGAAGCGGGGGATGTCTGGGAAGTTCATCACTTTGCTGCTTTATTGGGCTTTGGTGCGACTGCCATAAATCCCTATCTGGCTCTGGCAAGTATCCGTCAGATGTTTAATGATGGAGATTTTGGTGAGAAGGAAGATTTGGAACAGCTTAAAAATAACTATAAAAAAGCGATTGGAGAGGGTCTTTTAAAGATCTTTTCAAAAATGGGAATTTCTACTTTACAGTCTTATCATGGAGCACAGATTTTTGAAATTATAGGGCTTAATAAGCTGGTGGTTAATACCTGTTTTACCGGAGCGGTTTCCCGAATTGAAGGAATAGGTTTTGATGAAATTGCAAAAGAAGCTTTATCTAAGCATAAAGAAGCATTTGAAGAAAGTATGGTCAGGGACATTTTAGATACAGGTGGTGTATATCAGTGGAGGAATAACAGTGAATACCATCAGTTTAATCCGCAATCCGTACACCTTTTACAGCAGGCGGCATGGAACAATGATTACAATACTTTTAAAAAATATTCCAGGGTGGTGAATCAGCAGATGGGAAAAGCATCCTTATTAAGAGGTTTACTGGAATTTAAAAATGATAGAGAGTCCATTCCTCTGGAAGAAGTGGAACCCATTGAAAATATCATGAAAAGGTTTGCCACCGGAGCTATGTCCTTCGGATCCATTTCCTGGGAAGCGCATACGACGTTGGCTATTGCGATGAACAGGATCGGAGCCAAAAGCAATACAGGAGAAGGAGGTGAGGATGAAGACAGATATATATTGAATGAAAACGGGGATAATTTACGGTCTGCCATTAAGCAGATTGCATCCGGAAGATTTGGAGTAACAGCGCGGTATTTGGCTGAGGCAGATGAAATTCAGATCAAAATGGCACAAGGGGCCAAACCCGGAGAAGGAGGACAGCTTCCGGGAGATAAGGTGGATTCATGGATTGGTAAAACGAGACATTCCACGCCTGGTGTAGGACTGATTTCGCCACCTCCGCATCATGATATTTATTCTATTGAAGATCTGGCCCAGCTTATTTTTGATTTAAAAAATGCCAACCGCCATGCAAGAATTTCTGTAAAGCTGGTATCAAAGGCAGGAGTAGGAACCATTGCTTCCGGAGTAGCAAAAGCCAAAGCAGATCATATTCTGATTTCTGGCTATGATGGTGGTACCGGAGCCTCTCCTTTAAGCTCGGTACGTCATACGGGATTACCATGGGAGCTTGGATTGGCGGAAACCCATCAGACGCTCATAAAAAATAAGCTGAGACAAAGAGTAACGCTGCAGGTGGATGGTCAGGTGAAAACCGGACGGGATCTTGCTATTGCTACTCTGCTGGGTGCGGAAGAATGGGGGATTGCCACTTCGGCTCTTATTGTCGAAGGATGCATTTTAATGAGAAAATGTCACTTGAATACCTGCCCCGTAGGAGTGGCTACCCAAAATGAAGAGCTTCGTAAAAAGTTTAAAGGAAAAGCGGAACATCTTGTGAATTACTTTAGATTTCTCGCTATGGAAGTTCGGGAGATCATGGCTAATTTAGGATTCAGGACCATCGATGAAATGGTGGGGCAGTCTCAGTGTCTTGAAAGAAAATCTAATATTAATTTCTGGAAACATCAGCATATAGACCTTAGCCGGCTTCTTCAAAAAGTGGAAACAGAACTTCCGGTTATTAAATCTGAACCACAGGATCAGGGACTTGATCACTCTATTTCCTGGAAAATGCTGGAAGCAGCAGGAAATGCCCTCCGGAACGGAACCAAAGTGGAGGCTCAGTTTGACATAAAAAATACGGATCGTGCCGTTGGAACCATACTTTCCCATGAAATAACGAAAATATATAAATCGGAAGGAATGGAGGAAGACTCTTTGAGGTTTAGTTTTAAAGGAACTGCAGGACAAAGTTTCGGAGCCTTTTGTAATAAAGGGATTACCATGCTCTTGGAAGGAGATGCCAATGATTATTTAGGTAAAGGACTTTCAGGGGCCAAGCTGGCTGTTTTTCCGGATAAAGAAGCAGTTATTAAAGCAGATGAAAACAGTATTGTAGGAAATGTTGCTTTGTACGGCGCTACTTCAGGAAAAGTTTTCATTAGTGGAATGGCGGGGGAGCGGTTTGCAGTTCGTAATTCCGGTGCTACAGTTGTGGTGGAAGGAATCGGGGATCATGGATGCGAATATATGACAGGAGGAGTAGTGCTTATTTTAGGAGGAGTAGGTCGGAATTTCGGGGCCGGGATGAGTGGCGGTATAGCCTATGTCTGGGATGTTCAAAAAACATTGGAGCATAATTTCAATCCTGATATGGCCGACCTGGAAGAAATTACGGAAAATGATAAAGCAATAATTTCCGCGCTTATCCGGGAACATTTTGAAAGTACTGAAAGTAAGCTTGCAGAATATCTTCTCCGTGATATGGACAGTAATCTTAAATATTTTACAAAAATATATCCACGGGAATATAAGAAAGCAATAGAGAATCATATAAATGTGATGAAATAATGGGAAAGACAGATGGATTTTTACTATACAAAAGAGAGCTTCCTTCCAAGCTGAAGGTAGAGGAGAGAATACGTAATTATGAAGAGTTTATTCAGAAGCTTTCGGATGAGAGCCTTAATCAGCAGGCCGCAAGATGTATGGATTGCGGAATTCCTTTTTGCCAGAGTGGCTGCCCTCTTGGAAATGTTATTCCGGAGTTTAATGATGCGGTCTATCAGAGACAATGGGAAAAGGCGTATCATATTTTAATATCTACCAATAATTTTCCTGAATTTACAGGCAGGATCTGTCCTGCCCCCTGTGAAAGCTCTTGTGTTTTAGGGATTAACAGCAAAGCTGTTACGATTGAAGAAATTGAAAAGAATATTATTGAAATAGCTTTTGAGCAGGGATTTGCAAAACCTAAAATCCCGCAATTCAGAACCGGAAAAAAAGTAGCTGTGGTAGGCTCGGGACCGGCAGGTTTGGCAGCAGCTTATCAGTTGAATCAGCAGGGACATTCCGTAACGGTTTTTGAAAGGGATCCTGAAATAGGAGGTTTATTACGCTTTGGAATCCCTGATTTTAAGCTTGATAAAAATATTGTAGAGCGCCGTGTACGGTGGATGAAAGAAGAAGGAGTGGAATTTAGGACGAATGTGAATGTTGGGGTTGATTATTCCGTAGAGCAGCTGAATCGTAATTTTGAAGCTATTGTTTTGGCAACGGGAAGTACCGTACCCAAAGATTTGGTTATTCCCAACCGCGATGCCCAGGGGATTTATTTCGCCATGGATTTTCTGAAGCAAAGCAATAAGAAAGTAAGTGGGATCCCGTTTGAAGAAGAAGAAATTAATGCTAAAGGGAAAAAAGTCGTTGTAATAGGCGGAGGCGATACCGGTTCGGACTGCATCGGAACCTCAAACCGCCAGGGTGCGGAAGTGGTCTATCAGATCTATTATAAACCTATGCAACCGGCGGAACGGGATGAAACAATGCCTTGGCCTACCTATCCTGCTTTATTACAGGTTACCTCGTCTCACGAAGAGGGCTGTGACAGGATGTGGTCTGTCAATTCAAAGGAATTTGTAAAGGATGACCAGGGAAATTTAACAGGGGTTCGGCTTGTAGAAGCAGAATGGACCAAGGATTCTGACGAAGGAAAATGGAATTTATATACCGAAAAACCAGGTTCGGAGTTTGTACTGGAATGTGATCTGGTTTTTATTGCTTTAGGATATACGCATGTAGAACATACGGGATTGGTAGAAGCTTTGGATATTCATCTGGATCCGAAAGGAAATTTAATCGGGAATAATCAGGAATATAAGACCAATCAGGACAAGGTATTTTCCTGTGGAGATGCCAGGAAAGGACAGAGCCTTGTAGTCTGGGCTATTGCGGAAGGCAGGCAGTGTGCCGAAAAAGTTGATGAATTTCTGAAAGCTCAACTTTGACTTTGAAATACTTCTGATTTTAATATCTGATCGGCACAGGAATTATTCTGTGTCGGTTTCTTTTTTCCATTTTCTGAGTTGGCTTCTGAAGCTTTTAAACGGAGCAGTTGTATTGATATGAATCCATTTCCATAACGGCCATTGAGCCGGCGTGGTAGCCCATTTTCTCTGTTGGGGTAAGAAAAGGGCGTCATGGTCAAGCTTCTCAATCCATTTTAATATTTCTTCAACCTGGTTTTTCAGCATTACACGTTGCTGGTCTAAGCTTTGGGTACCGAATTTCTCATAAAAAGACTGATAAAGTCCTCCGAGATTATTCCATTTGTAATCAGGTGCCGGAGTCTTAACATCAATACCTTTCTGCTCGTCAGATTCCCATTTCAGTAACAAGCCGGTCCATCCGATCTGATAGGAAATATTTTGGGAAGGAGTCTTGTCGATACCCGCTTTTACTAAGTCTTTCTGATTTTCATTAATACCATCAAATTCCTTGTCATAAAGGGTATATCTCTTTTTGATCTCTTCAATAAGCTCTGTCTTGTCTTTATACTGCATAATCCGGTTCTTTATTTTCTCAGTCTGCTGAATGAAAACATCAGATAAAATAAAAACGGAAGAATAAATAATGATCCTAATACCAATGCCCAGCCTAATGCAGCGATAGTTTTAGGAGCGGCCGCTTCTGCAAAGAGAGAAAGATGGCTTCCGTTTCCCAGTAGTATGATATTGGGATTATGCTGATAAGTGGCAGCTACCAGTATCATAACAATCTGAAAGCCCGCTAATACCCGTACAGGGGTTAATTTTCTTTGCTTCATGCAATAAAAAAGAAGGCCTAATGCAATTGTTGCGAAAATAATAGCAATGATTCCCAATGGTTTGGAAAATATCCACGTTATAAGAGGAATATCGGAAAGATATGCCGTTGCAAACACCAGTATACCGGCAATGACTACAAAAATCATCGTTTGTTTTGATTTCTTTATCATCAGGGAAAGCTCTTCCTTTGTTTTGGTTTCTCTTAAAGAAAATATAGAAGCCAGATAAGCACAAAGACTTATGGTAAATAGTCCTACGGCAACTCCAAACCAGTTGAGCCAGCTGAAAATATAGAGATCTAAAAAGCCTTTTGCATCAGGATTGATAGAGCCGGAAACTGTAGCCGCAGCAATTAAACCTAAAAAGAAAGGAGTTAAAAGGCTGGCATAATAAAAAATATGAGTATATAAGATCTGCCAGTCATCTTTCACAGCATCATAATGCCTAAAGGTAAAGGCGGTTCCCCTGGCAATAATGCCAAGCAGCATCAGAACCAGCGGAATATGAAGATAGGTAGATAATGTGGTATAAATCCCCGGGAACCCTACAAAAAGGATAACAATGGCAATGATGAGCCACATATGATTGGCTTCCCACACGGGAGCTATGGATTCATACATGATCTCTTTTGTTTTATGGCGAGCTTTCTTATGAGTGAAAAGCTCTACGATTCCGGCACCGAAATCAGCACCACCCAGAATTATATACAGGCAGATAGACAGCCAGAGAAAACCTATAACAATATAAATCATGATCTTTTGTTTTTATCATTAAACTCAATATCCGTAGGATCGTAAAGTTTGGGAACCATTTTGATCTGTCTCTTCAGCAAAAAGATAATAATCATTGATAATGATACGAAGATGGCAGTGAAAAAATAAAAGGAGTACTGAATCCCGGGCATCGGAGTTACCGCGTCTATGGTTCTCATAATCCCGTAAATGATCCATGGTTGTCTACCTACTTCAGTAACTGTCCATCCGGCTTCCAGTGAAATATATCCGAAAGGGGTGGCGATAAGAAATGTTTTAAGCAGCCAGTTTTTTTGAAGCCAGTCTTTTTTAAAGAATAATGCATACAGATAAACTGCTCCTATACAGATCATAACCACTCCGAAAAAGATCATGATTTGAAAAGCATAGTGGGTAACGGCAACCGGCGGCCATTCATCTTTTGGGAAATCTTTAAGTCCTTTTACTTCGGAATTAAAATCATTGCTTACTAAAAAGCTTAAAACTTTAGGAATTTTAATCGCATACTTTATTTCTTCTTTCTGCTCGTCCGGAATTCCACCGAGCACAAAGGCTGCTCCTTTTTCAGTTTCAAAATGGGCTTCCATGGCAGCAAGTTTAATAGGTTGTCTTTCTGCTACGGATTTGGCGGCAATATCACCGCTTAAAGGAGCTCCGAAAGCCCCGATAAGAGCAAATCCGGCAGCAATCCTGAATGCTTTCGTATGAAATTCCACATTTTTCTTTCTCATAATTAAAAAAGCATGAACTCCAGCTACGGCAAAGCCTGTGGCACAGAAGGCGGCAACAGTCATATGAAGAGCCTGAGGAAACCAGGCATCATTAAACATCGCTTTTATAGGATCAATATTGACGTACTGCCCGTTGATATAATCAAATCCCGAAGGAGAATTCATCCACGCATTCGCTGCCACGACAAGAATACCGGAAGCTAGTCCGCTTAACCCTACCAGAAATCCACAGAACCAATGGAACCATTTATTAAACCTGTCCCATCCGTAGAGGAAAAAACCGATAGCAATGGCCTCAATGAAAAAAGCGGTTCCTTCAAGGGAGAAAGGCATTCCGAAAATAGGTCCGGCATGCTTCATAAACTCCGGCCAGAGAAGACCCAGCTCAAAAGAAAGCATAGTGCCGGAGACAGCTCCCGTGGCAAAAAGGATGGCCACACCTTTGCTCCAGGCTTTTGTAAGACCCTTATATATTTCGTTATTCGTTTTAAGATATTTCCAGTGTGCAAATGCCATTAAAAAAGGCATGACCATTCCTACACAGGCAAAAATAATATGAAAGCCCAATGATATAGCCATCTGAGCACGTGCCGCAATGAAATCGTCCATAAAATCAATTTTGAGTAAATAAAGATAGAAATAAAATACTGAGTAAAGAGTATGATTAATATCAATTAAGTAAATGATACTTAAAGAATTTATTGATGGTTATCCCTTGTTTATGCTAAATTTTTTTATAGAAATTCACTCCTTAATAAAGTTGATGTTTGTGAAAATATTAATATGACAGATGGCTGGTTTACCCTTTGGTATCGTAGTATTACGACAATTTTAATAATATGATCTAAATCATTTGTCCGTGATTTATTTAACTCGTAATATTGCAGCGCCCACTTAAAAAAATAATAATGATGAATAACTCAAATAAATATCTGTTACTTATACCACATTAGGTTAGCTTTCAGGTTTCAGATCTACTTAAACATATAATAAAATAGTATACACAAACGGATTCTGAGGATATTTAGAACCCTTTGGGTAAGGATGGATTTTGTCTTTACTGTAGAAAATTACCACTTTAAATTGATGTGACTTTATATACCGTGTTTCATGAAAGAAACATTGAAGAAGCGGTATATCTGTTCATCAGCTCAAAGAACTTGACTGATAATGATCTGAACCTTATTCCCGACTGAATTTTAACACCAACGATATGGAAAAACACTATTGATTGTACTGATCTGCTGTCTTCTCTGGGATGCAGAAAGTAGTTCGTAAAAACAGAGAAAGTATAGGGATATGGCTGTCCCTGCTTTGAAAGATATGAAATGGTAGCTTGTAAAAGCGCACCATCAATTGATCCTCTCCTGAATGTCTGATAAGATAATCATGATAGAATTAATTAAAAATGAACGATCACAAAACTAAACAAACTAAATTAATCTATGAAAAATTATTTAGCCCTTATTTTATGCCTTTTAGGCTCTTGTCTGTGGGCTCAAAGGATTGTCAATCTGAATGAGGAAAACGCTACTCATTCTTTACAGTCTTCAAGGCAGAATGTCCCTGCCGGATATTTGAAAAATGCAAAAGCATCCCGGGCTTTTACCGTTAATAAGGCATTACAAAGCCAACAAAATACTAAAGCCGGTGATGTGATTGCCTTACAATTATTTGAAGGAAAGTCTTATAATGCCAGGATTAGCAGTGTTACTACTGATGTTAATAACGTGCTGATAATTACGGCAAAAATCATAGATTATCCTATGGGTTATGCTATTATTACTACCGATAAGGGCACCAATAAAACCTCGTTCTCTTTAGGTATTCCTGAATTGAATGAATACTATACATCAGCAGGAAATATTAACTCCGCTGCTACTTATCTGATAGAATTGGATAAAAACAATTTAAATGAAATTTCAGGAGTAAAAAATGACGATGTGGTAATTCCTGTTTCTGAAACAAAGCAGCAGGGGAAAATTCCAAGTTTAAACACCCAGGCAGCATCAAAAGGTGTTAATGATCATGCTAATATTGACGTAATGATTGTTTATACACAGGATGCGGAAACGTGGGCAAATGCCAATAAAAATGGGATTAATAATTATCTCAGTACTTTGATGGCTTATTCCAATAACGTTTTGAGTAACAGTGTTGCTTATGCTTCCATGACATTGGTACATTCCAGAAAAGTCAGCTATACAAGTGTCGGAGGAGATTTAGGCACCGACTTAACCCGATTAAGAACGATGGGAGATGGTTATTTGGATGAGGTCCATACCCTGAGAGATCAATATGCAGCAGATTTAGTAAGTTTTATAGAAAAAAGCGATCAGTTGGATCTCCCTGGTAATGGAACATGCGGATTAGCCTATAGGTTAACCAATGGTAACCCAACGGGGAATGATACCCTGGGATTCAGTGTTATAAAAACAACCGATGATTTTTCGAATAATACGTATTGTCATGAAAGTACTTTTATCCATGAGATAGGACATAATATTGGAATGGCTCATGATGCGGAGACTAGTGGTGATTTATCAGGAAACATTATTTATCCTTATGCATACGGCTGGCGATGGACAGGAAATGACGGAAATAAATACCGTTCTATTATGTCTTATAATAAAGGAGGAGAAACACGGGTGCCTTATTATTCTGACCCCAGTGTATCTCATCAGGGGAAGCCAACAGGGAATGCTTCAACGGCGAATAATGCATTGGTTTTTAGGAATATAAAACATTATGTTGCTGCTTACCGGGAGAATCCTACAGGACTTATGGCTCCGGGGGGATTATCAGTAAGTGCAATCACCGGGAATGGAGCTACCTTAAAGTGGAATGCTGTAAGCGGAGCGACAAGTTATAAAGTAGAGTATAAGACTTCCGCGGCAACTGCCTATACCTCAGTAACGGTAACTACCAATACAAGAGTGTTAACAGGACTAGCTTCTAATACGGTATATAACTGGAGGGTTACTGCAATCAATGCTGGAGGAAGTTCGTCTGCTACCAGCGGAACCAATTTTACAACATTAGCTGCTGCGCCAAGTGCACCAAGTGGTTTGGCTGTAAGTGCAATCACTGGGAATGGAGCTACCTTAAAATGGAATGCTGTAAGCGGAGCAACAAGCTATAAAGTGGAATACAAAACTTCCGCATCAACATCTTATAGCTCAGTAACGGTAACAACCAATACAAGAGTGTTAACAGGACTAGCAGCCAGTACGGTGTACAACTGGAGAGTTACTGCAATCAATGCCGGAGGAAATTCCTCTGCAGTAAGTGGAACTAATTTTACAACTTTGGCAGGTACTCCATCTGCACCAAGTGCACCAAGTGGTTTGGCGGTAAGCGCTATTACCAGCAACGGTGCTACCTTAAAGTGGAATGCTGTAAGCGGAGCAACAAGCTATAAAGTGGAATACAAAACTTCCGCATCAACATCTTATAGCTCAGTAACGGTAACAACCAATACAAGAGTGTTAACAGGACTAGCAGCCAGTACGGTGTACAACTGGAGAGTTACTGCAATCAATGCCGGAGGAAATTCCTCTGCAGTAAGTGGAACTAATTTTACAACTTTGGCAGGTACTCCATCTGCACCAAGTGCACCAAGTGGTTTGGCGGTAAGCGCTATTACCAGCAACGGTGCTACCTTAAAGTGGAATGCTGTAAGCGGAGCAACAAGCTATAAAGTGGAATACAAAACTTCCGCATCAACATCTTATAGCTCAGTAACGGTAACAACCAATACAAGAGTGTTAACAGGACTAGCAGCCAGTACGGTGTACAACTGGAGAGTTACTGCAATCAATGCCGGAGGAAATTCCTCTGCAGTAAGTGGAACTAATTTTACAACTTTGGCAGGTACTCCATCTGCACCAAGTGCACCAAGTGGTTTGGCGGTAAGCGCTATTACCAGCAACGGTGCTACCTTAAAGTGGAATGCTGTAAGCGGAGCAACGAGTTATAAAGTGGAATACAAAACTTCCGCATCAGCATCTTACAGCTCAGTAACGGTAACGACTAATACAAGAGTATTAACAGGACTAGCAGCCAGTACGGTGTACAACTGGAGAGTTACTGCAATCAATGCCGGAGGAAATTCCTCTGCAGTAAGTGGAACTAATTTTACAACTTTGGCAGGTACTCCATCTGCACCAAGTGCACCAAGCGGTTTGGCAGTAAGTGCAATCACCGGAAATGGAGCTACTTTAAAATGGAATGCTGTAAGTGGAGCAACGAGTTATAAAGTGGAATACAAAACTTCCGCATCAACATCTTACAGCTCAGTAACGGTAACAACCAATACAAGTGTGTTAACAGGACTAGCATCCAGTACGGTGTACAACTGGAGAGTTACTGCAATCAATGCAGGAGGAAGTTCGTCTGCAGTAAGTGGAACTAATTTTACAACTTTAGTCGCTGCACCAAGTGCACCAAGCGGTTTGGCGGTAAGCGCTATTACCAGTAACGGTGCTACGTTAAAATGGAATGCTGTAAGCGGAGCAACAAGCTATAAAGTGGAATACAAAACTTCCGCATCAGCATCTTACAGCTCAGTAACGGTAACAACCAACACAAGAGTGTTAACAGGCTTGGCTGCCGGTACAGTATACAACTGGAGGGTTACTGCGATTAATGTCGGAGGAAGTTCAGTTGTTGCTAATGGACCCAACTTTACAACAGCACCGTCTACGCCAAGCGGTTTGGCTGTAAGTGCAATCACTGCGAATGGAGCTACGTTAAAATGGAACGCTGTAAGTGGAGCCAGCAGTTATAAAGTAGAATACAAAACTTCTGCATCAACATCTTACAGCTCAGTAACAGTAACAACCAACACGAGAGTATTATCCGGTTTAGCTGCCGGTACAGTATACAACTGGAGGGTTACTGCGATTAATGCAGGAGGAAGTTCAGTTGTTGCTAACGGTGCCAACTTTACGACAGCTCCGCCTGCACCAAGTGGTTTGAATGTAAGTGGAGTTACCTTAAGCGGAGCCACATTAGCTTGGAATGCAGTAAGCGGAGCCAGCAGTTATAAAGTAGAATACAAAACTTCTGCAGCTACAACTTATACAACTATGACAGTAACATCGGCTACAAGAGTTTTAACCGGTTTACTATCCAATACGACGTACAATTGGCGAGTAAGTGCAATTAATGCAGGAGGAAGTTCTACTATTGCTACAGGAAGTAACTTTACGACATTAGTTTCAGCACCAAGTGGTTTAAATGTAAGTGGAGTTACCTTAAGCGGAGCCACATTAGCTTGGAATGCAGTAATTGGAGCCAGCAGCTATAAGTTAGAATATAAAACTTCTGCAGCTACAACCTACAGTTCCATCAACTTGACAACTACGAGCAGGGCTTTAACCGGCTTACCATCTAATACGACGTACAACTGGCGAGTAAGTGCAATTAATGCAGGAGGAAGTTCTACTATTGCTACAGGAAATAACTTTACGACATTAGTTTCAGCACCAAGTGGTTTAAATGTAAGTGGAGTTACCTTAAGCGGAGCCACATTAGCTTGGAATGCAGTAAGCGGAGCCAGCAGTTATAAAGTAGAATACAAAACTTCTGCAGCTACAACTTATACAACTATGACAGTAACATCGGCTACAAGAGTTTTAACCGGTTTACTATCCAATACGACGTACAACTGGCGAGTGAGTGCAATTAATGCAGGAGGAAGTTCTACTATTGCTACAGGAAGTAACTTTACGACATTAGTTTCAGCACCAAGTGGTTTAAATGTAAGTGGAGTTACCTTAAGCGGAGCCACATTAGCTTGGAATGCAGTAAGCGGAGCCAGCAGTTATAAAGTAGAATACAAAACTTCTGCAGCTACAACTTATACAACTATGACAGTAACATCGGCTACAAGAGTTTTAACCGGTTTACTATCCAATACGACGTACAACTGGCGAGTGAGTGCAATTAATGCAGGAGGAAGTTCTACTATTGCTACAGGAAGTAACTTTACGACATTAGTTTCAGCACCAAGTGGTTTGAATGTAAGTGGAGTTACCTTAAGTGGAGCCACATTAGCTTGGAATGCAGTAAGTGGAGCCAGCAGTTATAAAGTAGAATACAAAACTTCTGCAGCTACAACTTATACAACTATGACAGTAACATCGGCTACAAGAGTTTTAACCGGTTTACTATCCAATACGACGTACAACTGGCGAGTGAGTGCAATTAATGGAGGCGGAAGTTCCACTGTTGCTACAGGAAGTAACTTTACGACATTAGTTTCAGCACCAAACGGTTTAAATGTAAGTGGAGTTACCTTAAGCGGAGCCACATTAGCTTGGAATGCAGTAATTGGAGCCAGCAGCTATAGATTAGAATATAAAACATCTTCCGCTAGTACGTATAGTGTGATCAACTTGACAACTACGAGCAGGGCATTAACCGGCTTACCATCTAATACGACGTACAATTGGCGAGTGAGTGCAATTAATGCAGGAGGAAGTTCTACTATTGCTACAGGAAGTAACTTTACGACATTAGTTTCAGCACCAAGTGGTTTAAATGTAAGTGGAGTTACCTTAAGTGGAGCCACATTAGCCTGGAATGCAGTAAGCGGAGCCAGCAGTTATAAAGTAGAATACAAAACTTCTGCAGCTACAACTTATACAACTATGACAGTAACATCGGCTACAAGAGTTTTAACCGGTTTACTATCCAATACGACGTACAATTGGCGAGTGAGTGCAATTAATGCAGGAGGAAGTTCCACTGTTGCTACAGGAAGTAACTTTACGACATTAGTTTCAGCACCAAACGGTTTAAATGTAAGTGGAGTTACCTTAAGCGGAGCCACATTAGCTTGGAATGCAGTAATTGGAGCCAGCAGCTATAAATTAGAATATAAAACTTCTGCAGCTACAACCTACAGTTCCATCAACTTGACAACTACGAGCAGGGCTTTAACCGGCTTACCATCTAATACGACGTACAATTGGCGAGTAAGTGCAATTAATGCAGGAGGAAGTTCTACTATTGCTACAGGAAGTAACTTTACGACATTAGTTTCAGCACCAAGTGGTTTAAATGTAAGTGGAATTACCTTAAGCGGAGCCACATTAGCTTGGAATGCAGTAATTGGAGCCAGCAGCTATAGATTAGAATATAAAACATCTTCCGCTAGTACGTATAGTGTGATCAACTTGACAACTACGAGCAGAGCTTTAACCGGTTTACCATCTAATACGACGTACAATTGGCGAGTGAGTGCAATTAATGCAGGTGGAAGTTCTACTGTTGCTACAGGAAGTAACTTTACGACATTAGTTTCAGCACCAAGTGGTTTGAATGTAAGTGGAGTTACCTTAAGCGGAGCCACATTAGCTTGGAATGCAGTAATTGGAGCCAGCAGCTATAGATTAGAATATAAAACATCTTCCGCTAGTACGTATAGTGTGATCAACTTGACAACTACGAGCAGGGCTTTAACCGGTTTACCATCCAATACGACGTACAATTGGCGAGTGAGTGCAATTAATGCAGGAGGAAGTTCTACTATTGCTACAGGAAGTAACTTTACGACATTAGTTTCAGCACCAAGTGGTTTAAATGTAAGTGGAGTTACCTTAAGTGGAGCCACATTAGCCTGGAATGCAGTAAGCGGAGCCAGCAGTTATAAAGTAGAATACAAAACTTCTGCAGCTACAACTTATACAACTATGACAGTAACATCGGCTACAAGAGTTTTAACCGGTTTACTATCCAATACGACGTACAATTGGCGAGTGAGTGCAATTAATGCAGGAGGAAGTTCCACTGTTGCTACAGGAAGTAACTTTACGACATTAGTTTCAGCACCAAACGGTTTAAATGTAAGTGGAGTTACCTTAAGCGGAGCCACATTAGCTTGGAATGCAGTAATTGGAGCCAGCAGCTATAAATTAGAATATAAAACTTCTGCAGCTACAACCTACAGTTCCATCAACTTGACAACTACGAGCAGGGCTTTAACCGGCTTACCATCTAATACGACGTACAATTGGCGAGTAAGTGCAATTAATGCAGGAGGAAGTTCTACTATTGCTACAGGAAGTAACTTTACGACATTAGTTTCAGCACCAAGTGGTTTAAATGTAAGTGGAGTTACCTTAAGCGGAGCCACATTAGCTTGGAATGCAGTAATTGGAGCCAGCAGCTATAAGTTAGAATATAAAACTTCTGCAGCTACAACCTACAGTTCCATCAACTTGACAACTACGAGCAGAGCTTTAACCGGTTTACCATCTAATACGACGTACAATTGGCGAGTAAGTGCAATTAATGCAGGCGGAAGTTCCACTGTTGCTACGGGAAGTAACTTTACGACATTAGTTTCAGCACCAAGTGGTTTGAATGTAAGTGGAGTTACCTTAAGCGGAGCCACATTAGCTTGGAATGCAGTAAGCGGAGCCAGCAGCTATAGATTAGAATATAAAACATCTTCCGCTAGTACGTATAGTGTGATCAACTTGACAACTACGAGCAGAGCTTTAACCGGTTTACCATCTAATACGACGTACAATTGGCGAGTAAGTGCAATTAATGCAGGCGGAAGTTCTACTGTTGCTACAGGACCAAACTTTACACCGGTTGCTACCACATCCAGAGATTTAGATATAAAATCAGAAACGGTTGTTTCTACACTACAAAAGAAAACTGCTGATTTATATCCTAATCCTGCCCATGATATATTATATATTAGAGGTTTGGGTAATAGTGGAGAAAGAACTGCGGTTGTTATTTATAATCTTAGTGGACAGGTAGTTAAAACTATAAATGTTATATTGGAAGACAAGATTAGAATTGATGTTTCAACTCTTCCGGAGAGTAATTATATTTTAATAATTAAAGGAAATAAATTTAACTTTATTAAAAGATAAATAATACTCAAAATAAATTTGATGCCGAAGTAGATAATTCTACTTCGGCTTTTTTTATGAGGGATTCTGACAAATATTTCCATTTTGGAGGAAACTAAATTTTTGCTTGAAATCTACTCTTTTTTTGACATATTTTAACTTTCATAAATCGAAAAAAATCCCGATATTTGTAGGTCTTTGCGTAAGGGCAAAAATTAACAATTTAATATGAGTCAGAAACAATATACAGCTAGTAGTATTCAGGCATTGGAAGGGATGGAGCACGTACGTATGCGTCCTTCAATGTACATTGGTGACGTAGGTGTCAGAGGTCTTCACCATTTGGTTTATGAAGTAGTAGATAACTCTATTGACGAAGCGTTAGCAGGATACTGCGACACTATCAGCGTAAGCATTAAAGAAGGGAACGGAATTGAAGTTTGTGATAACGGTAGAGGTATTCCGGTTGATTTCCACGAGAAAGAACAAAAATCTGCTCTAGAAGTTGTAATGACGAAAATCGGAGCCGGAGGTAAGTTTGATAAAGATTCTTATAAAGTTTCCGGTGGTCTTCACGGAGTGGGGGTATCTTGTGTAAATGCACTTTCCAATGAAATGGTAACAACCGTTTACAGGGATGGAAATATTTATCAGCAGGTATATTCCCGAGGGAAAGCCCAGACGGGAGTAGAAGAGATAGGAAACAGTGAAAAAAGAGGTACCAAGCAGTTTTTCCAGCCTGATGATACCATTTTTACAGAATTAGTTTACAACTACGATACATTAGCAAGCCGTTTAAGAGAGCTTTCTTACCTTAATAAAGGAATTACCATTACCCTTACCGATGAAAGGGAAAAGTTGGAAGACGGTTCCTTCAAATCAGAAGTTTTTTATTCTGAAGGAGGATTAAAAGAATTTGTCAGCTATATCGACGGAAACCGTGAATCCATTATGGAACACGTTATTTTCATGGAGGGAGAGAGAGATGAAATCCCGGTAGAGGTAGCTATGCGTTACAATACTTCTTTCAATGAAAACCTGCATTCCTATGTGAATAACATCAATACCCATGAAGGAGGTACTCACCTGGCAGGTTTCAGACGTGCTTTGACGAGAACCCTTAAAAAATATGCGGATGATCTAGGTATTCCTCAAAAAGAAAAAGTGGAAATTACAGGAGATGACTTCCGTGAAGGATTAACAGCCGTGATCTCCGTTAAAGTAATGGAACCTCAGTTTGAAGGACAGACTAAAACCAAGCTAGGGAACTCTGAAGTTTCCGGGGCAGTAGATAAAATTGTAGGAGAGATGCTGACCAACTTCCTGGAGGAAAACCCTACGGAAGCCAAGCAGATCGTACAAAAAGTTGTTTTAGCAGCTAAAGCCAGACAGGCAGCGAAAAAAGCAAGGGAAATGGTTCAGAGAAAATCCCCTATGGGAGGTTCCGGACTTCCCGGAAAACTATCCGACTGTTCCTCGAAAAGTCCTGAAGAATCAGAACTGTTCCTTGTGGAGGGAGATTCCGCAGGTGGAACTGCAAAACAGGGAAGAGACAGACATTTTCAGGCTATATTACCTTTAAGAGGTAAAATTCTGAACGTTGAAAAATCAATGCTTCATAAAGTGTATGATAATGAAGAAATAAAAAATATCTATACCGCTTTAGGAGTTTCCGTAGGTACAGAAGAAGACAGTAAAGCACTGAACTTATCAAAGCTGAGATACCACAAAATCGTAATCATGACCGATGCCGATATTGACGGGTCCCATATCTCCACTCTGATCCTTACTTTCTTCTTCCGTTATATGAAGGAGCTTATTGAGAACGGATATATCTATATAGCCCAACCTCCTTTATATTTGCTTAAAAAAGGAAATAAAAAAGTATATGCCTACAATGAAAAAGAAAGAGAAGAATCCACATTGGAAATGTCTCCGGATGGAAAAGGGGTAGAAGTTCAGCGTTATAAAGGTCTTGGAGAGATGAATCCGGAACAGCTTTGGGAAACAACGCTTAACCCTGAAAACAGAATTTTAAAGCAGGTAACCATAGAAAATGCAGTAGAAGCAGATAGTGTATTCTCCATGTTGATGGGAGATGAAGTGCCACCACGAAGAGACTTCATTGAGAAGAATGCAAAATATGCTAAAATTGATGCATAATATGTAAATGATAACCCGATATATTGAAAGGCTTCTGTTAAGAGGCCTTTTTTGTATTTATAGGCATTAATTTTTTTTAATATTTTTTGTTATTTTTGCAAAATTATTTACTTATGATGAAAACTTTATTTATTGGGGCATTAGTTGCAACTACCTTGTGCTATGCCCAAAATTACCCTGCTTCGGGAATTCCTGAAACACTTAAAAAAAATGCCAATACGGTAATCAGAAAGGACTTTACTACGGTCCAGATCAACAAAATCGATGAAATAAAATATGCATTTAATACCGTTACCACTGTATTAAGTAAAGATGGTGACCGCAAAGCGGTTGCCTACATCCCTTACCAGAAGGGAGATCATATTTCGGATGTAAAAGTAACCGTTTACGATGGCGATGGAAAAAAGGTAAAAACATACTCGAAATCCGATTTCAGTGACTATGCCAATAATCCCCAGGGAACATTCTATTCCGATAACAGGGTGTTGGTTTTACCGTATACCCCTGTACAATATCCTTATACCGTAGATTTCTCTTATCAGATCACGAATAAGAATACTGTTTTTCTTCCGGATTTTATCCCTTTTTCCTCTACGAATACTTCTTTAGAAGAAAGTCAGTTTAAGATCATTAACAATTCAGGAATAGAATTAAGATCTAAAATATATCCTTCCGCCTATAATTACACCAGTGTAAAAACGGTAGATAATGGCAACGAAAAAATATACACTTACAAGGGAGTTCCGGCTATGGACGATGTGTTTTTACTTCCCCAGCCGATTAAAATTTTGCCTAAAGTGAGCTTTTCCTTATCAAAATTCAATCTTGAAGGAAAACAGGGAAACCTGAAAGATTGGAAAGACTTTGGGGCATGGTATTATAACAGTATTCTTCAGCCCGTTTCCGTTTCTACTCCGGCTATAAAAAATGAAATCGCATCCCTGAATCTCCAAGGAACCACCGAAGAAAAGGTTAAAAAGATTTACCAGCATATGCAGGCAAAAACACGTTATATCTTTGTCGCGTTAGGGATTGGAGGTTGGCAGCCCATGCTTCCCGATGAGGTACAGAAAAAAGGATACGGAGATTGCAAAGGATTAACCAATTATATGAAAACATTATTGGATGAAGCAGGAATTCCTTCTTACTATTCCGTAATTTATTCAGGTCCTTCTCCGGTTTCTTTCGATCCTGAATTTCCTAAAATGGGGGGGAATCATGTTATCTTAATGGTTCCTACGGAAAAAGGAAATCTTTGGCTGGAAAACACTTCGCAGCAGATCGCTTTTAACCATTTGGGATATTCCACTACGAATAGAAACGTATTATCCATCCGTAAAGAAGGAATAGAAATTATCGATACTCCCGTATATCCTGCAGAAAATAATAAAGAAAGACAAACTTTACATATTAAGCTTAACGAAGATAACAGCATTTCGGGAGAGGGGAATTTTGCTTATACAGGAAGTCAGTATGATCATAATCTTCCTTATGCCAGTTTATCCCCTAAAGAAAGAAATGAAACATTGAAAAAGCAGTTCGATGTATTGAATTTCGAAAAAGTGGAAATGAAAAGCTTTACAAATGATAAAGATCTTGCCGTAGCCCGATACGATATAGACTTTAAAGCAAATCACTATTCAAAAAGTTTAGGTAATGGAATGATTTTCCGGGCAGTACCTATATACCTGAGCTCAATCTATAAAACGGATGAAAACAGGACCCTGCCTTTCGAAATCGGACAGTCGTATGAAGATGAATATGAAATCAACTTTGAGATTCCTGCTCAATATCAAATAGATGAAATACCTGCGGACATTACCTTAAATTCAGAATTCGGGACCTATAAGCTGAACTTTATTAAAGAGGGAAAACATTTAAAAGTGAACAGGTCCATCAGAATCAACAAAGGAATGTACCCTAAAGAAAAATACAATGATTATATAAGTTTCAGAAAAAAAGCTTTACACAATGATAATTCAAAAATTTTAATCACAAAAATATAAAGATGAAAAAAATGATTTTATTTCTATACTGCATAATAAGTATAGGATTTATTAATGCTCAAAAACATGAGTTTCTTAAACCACCTCCATTTAATGATGCTGATCTGTCCAAAGAAAAATCTACACTGGATGCTAATGCTCCGGCTGAGATTTTATATAAATCCCAACATTTTTTAGTTGACGGAACCAATGGGAAACTTTATAAAAAAATATTTTACAGGGTGAAAATTTATAATAAAGATAAGGCTGAAGATTGGTTGAATCTTGAAATTCCCCTTTATCATAACGGAAGCAGTGAGGAGACGTTATCCAAAATAAAAGCCTTTACTTATAACCTTGAAAATGGAGCGGCAGTTCCGACCAAAGTGGATAAAAGTTCAAAATACAAAAGCAAAGAAAATAAATATACCACCATTACCAAATTTGCTTTTCCCAATGTAAAGGACGGTTCTGTATTGGAATATCAGTATGAAGTGATTTCTCCTTTCTTATACGCTATTCCTGAAATTCTTATAGAGACGGATACTCCCTCTTTGTATACCGAATATGTACTGGAACATCCTCTTAACATCTCTTACAATGTCAATTATACCGGTAGCCTTGAACCTAAATATAGAAAAGTAGAGGATAAGACATTGTATGGTATGGACTATAGAACGTACAGGTTTGGATATGAGAATCTTAAAGGATTTAAAACAGAAAAGTTCGTTAAAAATGACAGGAATTACAGAACTAAAATCAGTGCTGAGCTGCATTCCACTAATTTCAGGGAGCTTAAACTTTATTCCTCTTCCTGGGAACAGATAAAGAAAAGGCTGTATGAAGATGAGGATTTCGGTTCCGAGCTCAAAAGGACAAAATTGGCAAAAGATAATATGCCTGCGGAGATTTTAGGATTAAAGAATGGTTTGGAGAAAGCAGATGCTATATTTAAATATGTACAGAAAAATTTTACCTGGAATAATAACAGAGGAATAACCACTGACCAAGGGATAAAAAAGCTTATAGAAACAAAAACCGGTAATGCTGCCGAGATCAATCTTTTTTTGGTAATGCTGCTTAGAGAAGCCGGTATTCAATCAGATCCGGTTCTTATTTCAACGGTAAGCAATGGAATTATCAATATTGCTTCACCTAATATTTCCAATCTGAATTTTGTAATTGCTTCCATTAAGGTCAAAGACGGATATCATCTGTATGATGCTACTTCCAAGCAGTCTTCAAGAGATCAGCTGCCTCCGAGGGACTGGAATCATTTTGGAATTTTGCTGGCCAAAGAAAAAGTGCAGCAGTTACAAATGGAAAATACCCAGCCGAGCTATACTTACCTTACCATTAATGCAAAAATGAATGAAGATGGAAGTATTTCCGGAACCTATTCGGACAAAGATACCGGAGCCTATGCTATGTTTGCAAAAGAAAATTATGACGATAATGCTGAGAAATATAAAAAACAGTACAAAGAAAATTTTACCATAGATTTCACCGATATCGATTCCAAAGTTTTGGATAATGGCGATTTTGAAAGTACGATGAAGTTTAGTTCTAATAATCTGGTAGATGTGGTAGGAAAGAAAATCATTATCAATCCCATGCTGTTCCTAAGTAAAACAGCCAATGAATTTGATCAGACGGATGCCAGAAAATATTCCATTGATTTTATTGCACCATTTACAAGAACTAAAAAAATAATATTGGAAATACCAGAAGGTTATACCATTGAAGGGCTTTCCAAGGATAAAAAAATTGTGACGGACGATAAAGAGATTGAATATAGCTACCTTACCAGCCAAAAGGGAAATACATTGGAGATTACATCCGTAACGAAAGTTGGAAGTGCTGATTATCCTAAAGAATATTATCCGGCATTTAAGCAGATTTGGAATACCGCATCCAAAAGTGAAAACCAGGTGATAAGTATCATGAAACAGTAGTTTTCTGGTTTTTGATGTATAAATAATGTATATTTGTTAGCTAAAAACCAAAAATAATAAAATTATGTTGACAATTTTACAAGCGGGAGCTTATGATTCATCTGTAGCGGCAGCCGGAGTCGGATTTGGAATGCTTATTTTTGAACTTGTACTGTACGTTTTCTACGGATACTGTATGTACAAAATATTCCAGAAAGCAGGAGTTGAAAATGCATGGGCAGCTTTTATCCCGATTTATAACGTTATTGTTTTAATCCAGATTATCAAAAAACCGGTTTGGTGGATTGTCCTGTTATTTATTCCATTAGTAAACCTATATGCAGCCTGGGTGATTTGGGATAGAGTAGCCAAGGGATTCAGAAAAGACACTCCGGTGTATACGATTCTTCTGTTTTTCTTAGGATTTATTTTTATTCCGGTATTGGCCTTTGGAAATGATTCATTTGATGCTAACGAAATTCCAAATGAGCAATAAGAAATAGTAATAAAAAAATATTTTTAAAAACCATTCAATTATTGAATGGTTTTTGCTATTATAGTAGAAAAATTATAATTATGAAAAATACAATTGCTGTTTTAGCTTTTATCTTTCTGGTTTTATCTGCCTGTAAAAAAAGTGAAAATAGACCTCAGGAGATTACAAAAGATTCTGCTCAGGTGAAGCAACCGGAGAAATGGGCGGTGGATTCCGTTATTGTTGATGATTCATCAAAGATCGCCAATACTCTCACCGGAAAGTATTACAATAAGCTTCTGGTTTTTCCTTTAATTAAAGATCAGACCTTATTAGACAGTATATATTCCGGTTATAAAGGGATAAATGAGTATTCTAAAGATGGACTGAAAAATTATTTGGATAAGGATAAAAAAGAATATTTTGATTCACTGGAAAAAGATATGGCTTCTTTCACCAAAGAGGAAGCTCAACCATTTTCCGGGCAGGAATGGTACACCAGCTCTTCCATGGATCTGAAATCAACGGCAAATGATTATATGCACATTCAATATGCGGTTGGGTCATACGCTGGGGGAGCTCATGGTAATTATGGTTTTTTCGATAAAGTATTTGATCTTAAAAATAATAAAAGATTAACCCTGAAGGATATCACAACAACCTCCAAAAAGGATCTTGAAGAAAAGCTGATGAAAAATATCAATACTGTTCACAGCGGAACAACCGATTCCTCGGGAGAGGTCAAAAATTCTGAAATGCTGTTGGTGGATGTAATACCTGCTACCGATAATTTTTACTTCGATGATAAAAACCTTTATTTCCATTACAGTCCTTACGAAATTGCAGCCTATGCAGCAGGAGATATTATTATTCCTGTTTCATGGGAAGAGCTGAAAGGAACTCTCAACCCCGAATTTAAAGAAAGAATGAAAATAAAATAATTTAAATGCTTCCTAATCTGGAAGCATTTTTTATTTTTGTGGCGATGGAAAAAGTTGCTTTTATAATTAATCCTTTTTCGGCCAAAAAGAATTACCAGCCATTTCTTAACGAGCTTAAGAAAAAAGTGGACGATCCTTTATATTACGTTTCAGAATCTATTGAGGGTACAGACGATTTTATCCGGGATCACTTTAATGATATTGATGTATTTGTCGCTATAGGAGGGGATGGAACTATTTCTACGGTTGCTAAAAACCTGATCAATACCGATAAAATATTAGCCGTTTTTCCCGCAGGCTCCGGAAATGGTTTCTCCAACGAGACAAAATTCAGTGATAATCTTGATGGTCTTTTGAGTAAAATTAAAGCTAAGAAATCCAGAAAACTGGATTCATTTACAGTTAATGGAAGACTTTCCATCAATGTATCGGGAACCGGCTTTGACGGAAAAGTGGTAAAGGAATTTGAAAAGACAGACCGAGGCTTTAAAAACTATATAAAAGTTTCCATAAAAACATTTCTCAATTATAAGCCTATCAAGGTGAACTTCCTGGAAGAAGAATATAAAAAGTATAACGGAAGGTATCTCATGCTGAACATTGCCAATACCCGTCAGTTCGGAAACCATGCTTATATAGCGCCTAAAGCGAGCAAAAGTGACGGATTGGTAGATTTGGTTTTGGTGAAGAAATTTCCGTTTGCCTATTCTTTGCTTTTTGCATACAGGATGTTTACTAAAAAATTGAAAGATGATGAATATGTTACCTATCTGCCGGTGTCGGAAGTAAACTTTGAAGTGAATACGAAGAACTGGCACCTGGATGGAGAATTTAATACAATAGAATCCCCCGTTCATGTAAAGGTGCTTCCAGGGAGTCTTAATATTCTGATCTGAATACCATAAAAACACCCCGGCAATAGAGTGCTTTTTATTGCTTTGTTAAATGTATAATCTTTTCACTTGGCAATGTGGTTGTGAAATTACTGCAATCATCGGTCGTTATATCGTAATCTGGAAGGAATCCTGACTCCATATTATTGGGATTTTCCGGCTTCACAATTGAATAAACATATCTCTATCTCTGATCCAGATTTCGATAAAGTTTCCTTTGAAATAAAATAATCTGTGGTATTTTTAATATTCCGGATAATCCCTTTATTTGGAATTAACCAATTCCCAATTTTGAAATTTTCCATAATTATATTTATTCCTTAGTGAAAATGAGATTTCTAGTATCAGGAAGATAAATTTTTAGATTACTTGAGTTTGGACAGGTTGAATCACTAAGAATTAATGAGTTAGGATAATAAGCCCATTTAACTTGTGTATCATTAATTTTTAATAATGTAATTCTTCCCCAGCCAATGAAACATCTTCCACCTACAAAGCCTAAATCAATGCTATTATTTTCCTTTGGATTAGTTCCCATACTTATAATCTCTCTTTCACTTAAGCTATTAGAATTTAGATTATCTTCAAGTACATTTCCTGTTGATATATTCTTTATAGTATATTTAACATGGAGAACATCCTGATAATATTTTCTATCATCAGCTCCATAATCTATAAGCATTTTGTCCTCTTTGGTAATAAATAAAGTAATTTCATTCCCTTCAAAAGTAGCCTTGTAAGTCCCTTCATAAGGAGGAAGGTCATTATTAAGGTCCTTCATATAGGAATAATTAGGAACATCTTCATAGTATGTATTCAGTGGATAGATCTGCTGTGCTTTATAAGTTATTAAACTTAGTAAAGCAAATAGTGTGAATATTGTTTTCATAATTGTTATTTAAAGGTTAGTTTATGCATAATCTATCTTGTGATTCCCATTAGCATCTGCTGTAACATTGGTTACATCTCCATTTTGATCTATTTTACCAGTAACCGTAACACTTAAGAAAATATCTTATACTATTGTTTTAGTATAAATGGAGTATTGAGTGTTTTAAAAATTTAAATTGAGAAGTATCTTAAAAAATACCCCCAAAAAATTAGACACTTTCTGGGGGTACTGTTTTATAGTAAATAGCTTAAGATTCTATACTTTGTTCAATTTCCTGAGGATGATTAAGTGCATATTGAAGCTGGTTTTTATCCAGTTGTTTTTCCCAGTTGGCGACCACTACCGTTGCTACGGAATTTCCAATAACATTCGTAAGCGCTCTGCATTCACTCATAAATTTGTCTATTCCCAGGATTAAGGTCATCCCTGCAATCGGGATTTCAGGAACTACGGCTAAAGTAGCGGCTAATGTCACAAACCCCGCACCGGTAACACCGGCAGCTCCTTTTGAGCTTAGCATGGCGACCAGCAGAAGGATAAGCTGTTTTTCCAAAGGTAAATGAATATTCAGTGCCTGTGCTATAAATAAAGAAGCGAGGGTCATATAAATATTGGTTCCATCCAGGTTAAAAGAATATCCGGTGGGAATTACCAGACCTACAATAGCTTTGGAACATCCGGCTTTCTGCATTTTTTCCATAAGACCCGGAAGAGCAGGTTCCGAAGAACTTGTTCCTAAGACCAGAAGAAGCTCCTCTTTAAGGTAGATCATTAATTTAAAAATATTAAATCCGTTGTACCAGGCTACGGCTCCCAATATCAGAATTACAAACAGGATAGAGGTTACATAGAAGGTCGCTACAAGAAATAATAGATTAAGTACGGAATGAAGTCCATATTTTCCGATGGTAAAAGCCATCGCACCAAAGGCTCCGATAGGTGCAAGTTTCATGAGAATACTTACGATTTTAAAAACAGGAACCGAAAGAGACTGTAAAAGATCAGTAATTTTCTGGCTTTTTTCTTTCGTTAAAACCAGGGCAACACCCATTAAAATGGCTACAAGCAATACCTGTAATATATTTTCTCCCACTAACGGACTGAATAAAGTCTCAGGGATGATATTCATAATAAATCCGGTGATGGTGGATTCATGGGCCTGCTTCTGATATTGGGTAACATCTCCTGATAAGCTGGCAGGATCTATATTCAATCCGGCTCCCGGCTGCATGATATTTCCTACGATAAGCCCGATGATAAGCGCAAGGGTTGAAAACGTGAAAAAGTAGATCATCGCCTTTATGGCAATTCTTCCCACCTTTTTCAGGTCTGTCATATGCGCAATTCCTAAAGTTAAAGTAATGAAGATAACCGGGGCTATAATCATTTTAACCAATTTAATGAATCCGTCACCTAGCGGTTTCATGCTTTCACCGATTTCTGGATAAAACTTGCCTAGCAGTATACCGGCAATGATAGCAACAATAACTTGAAAATAGAGTTGCTGATAGAGCTTTTTAGTTTTCAATGTGTGTTTTTTTGGTTCAGTTTATTGGAGGGAAAATTAAGAAAAATTATTCAATTGCAACAGAGTCATCGCCGCGTCCATCCGCAACAGCCTGAATATTACCATTGTTATCTATTAAAATCATCTCTGTTTTTCCTATATGATCCACACTTTCGAAGGTATATCCTTTACTTTTCAGCTCCTTAATTGTGCTTTCAGGGAAGTTTTTTTCCACTTTGATGGTTTCCGGCAGCCATTGATGATGAAATTTCGGAGCATTCACGGAAGTGTTGGCGTTCACTTTAAAATCGACAACATTTACGATGGATTGGAATACGGAAGTAGGGATGGTAGTTCCTCCCGGAGTTCCCACTACCATATAAGGTTTTCCGTTTTTCAGTAAAATGGTGGGGGTCATGGAAGAAAGCATTCTTTTATTCGGCTGAATGGCATTGGCTTCCCCGCCTACGGCACCAAACATATTGGGTACACCCGGTTTTATAGAGAAATCATCCATCTCATTATTTAAAAAGAATCCTGCTCCGGATACTACCACTTTGCTGCCGTAATAGCCGTTCAGGGTGGTAGTAATGGAAGCTGCATTCCCATCTTTGTCCAGAATGGATATATGAGTGGTCTGTGTAGATTCCTTAGATGGATTGATGATTTTGCCCACTTCCGCGCTTGGAGTTGCTTTATTGAAGCTGAAGCTTTTCCATCTGTTTTTTAAATATTCATCAGAAATAAGATAAGAAGTTTTATCCTGAATGAAATCCGGATCTCCCATGTATTCTGCACGGTCGGCATATGCTCTTCTTTCAGCTTCTACCATGATTTGAACGGCGGGTGCGGAGTTCTGCTGGTAATTTTCAATTTTTTCCAGACTGGACATTTTAAGCATCTGGGCCAATAGGGTTCCTCCACTGGAAGGCAGAGGCATGGAAACTATATCGTTATCTTTGTATTTAAATTCTAAAGCTTTTCTCTCCGCTACTTTATAGTTTTTCAGATCTTCAAGGCTGATGATTCCGTTTCCTCTCTTCATTTCTGCTACAATAAGCTGGGCGGTTTTTCCTTCATAAAATCCTTTGGCTCCGAATTTCTGGATTAATTTTAAGGTCTCCGCCAGCTCCTTCTGAATGAGAAGATCCCCTTCTTTCCAGGGTTCATTTTTTACAAATGTGATCGGAGAATGATTATGCTTTTGGAAAGCTTCTTTATGCTTATTAAGAAAATCAGCTTCGAGCTGTGTAACGGCGAATCCTTGTTCTGCCAGATCAATGGCTGGCTGGATCAAAGTTTCCATAGGAAGTTTACAATAGGGAAGGGTGGCATAAAAACCGGCAATACTTCCCGGAACCCCTACGGCTAATCTTCCGTTTTGAGACAGGTCCGTATCAGCTTTTCCGTTTTTATCCACATACATATCCCGGGAAGCTTTTTTAGGAGCTGTTTCACGGTAATCCAATGTGAATTTTTCACCATTGTTTTTTACTCCTACAAGAAATCCTCCGCCACCAATATTTCCAGCCTGTGGATAAACCACGGCCAATGCATATTGTGTAGCAATTGCTGCATCATAGGCATTTCCTCCCATTTTAAGAACTTTGGCTCCGGCCTCACTTGCCAGAGGGTGGGCAGAAACTACCACTCCTTTATTTCTTACCTTAACTTCTTTTATAATATTAATATCTGTAAATTGTGCGGAAACAGAATGTCCCACTAATACAAGTACTATTAAAATTTTCTTCATAATAAAAAATATAACCGAATTTACAATTTTGTTTTTGAATAGGGGTTAAAATCTTTAATTTTGTCTTCAATTAAAACTATGGAATAAAATGGACTCCTATACGGAAAAAATACTAATTACAGGAGCTTTAGGGCAGATAGGTACTGAGCTCACCAACAGACTTGTAGAAATTCACGGAGCTGAAAATGTAGTAGCTTCAGGATTGGACAGATGGCAGAAAGGAATGACATCTGCAGGGTATTATGAGAGAATGGATGTTACCAATACTCAGCTTATGAGACAGGTGATCAAGGATTACGATATTACAACAGTATATCATCTGGCATCATTACTGTCCGGAACTTCCGAAAAACAGCCTTTATTTGCCTGGAAGCTGAATTTGGAACCCCTTCTTAATCTTTGTGAAATGGCTAAAGAAGGATTGATCAAAAAGATATTCTGGCCAAGCTCAATCGCGGTTTTCGGAAAAGGGATTCCTAAAGAGAATGTAGGACAGGATGTAGTGCTCAATCCTACCACTGTGTACGGTATATCCAAGATGGCAGGGGAGAAGTGGTGCGAATACTATTTTGACAAGTTTGGAGTGGATGTAAGAAGTATCCGTTATCCGGGACTGATCTCATGGAAAACTCCGGCAGGAGGTGGTACTACGGATTATGCAGTAGAAATTTTTTATGAAGCTATTGAAGAGGGGAAGTATACCAGTTTTATCTCTGAAGATACAGCCATGCCGATGCTTTATATGGATGATGCCATTAACGCTACTTTGAAGTTGATGGAAGCGCCTAAAGAAAACTTAACGGTTCGTTCCTCATATAATCTGGGTGGAATGTCATTTACACCAAAACAACTTGCCGAAGAAATTAAAAAGGAAATCCCGGATTTTAGCATTGATTATAACCCGGATTTCAGACAGGCTATTGCAGATTCATGGCCGGCTTCAATCGATGATTCGGTGGCCAAGAAAGACTGGGGGCTTACCTATGATTTCGGAATTTCAGAAATGTCCAAAGACATGATTAAGAATTTGAAAGTCAAATTAGGGAAAAATTAATTAATTAAAGTTATACTTTAAATGTGTTGGTTTTTAACATTTGATAATCAATTAATTAAAATTTTTATATAAAATAAGGTTTAAATGGTATTATTAACTTTCAATATTGTAAATAGTACGGCAGAGGTGAAAAATCATGCTCATATTTCCTTGGAAGAAAGATTGAAAATTACCGAAGAAAACATCAAAGCTGTTCTCAGGATTTTAGACCTTCACGATATTAAAGCTACTTTTTTTATTGAATTATCCATCGTAGAAAAACTGCAGAATCTTATAAAAGCAATTTCAGGTCGTGGGCATGAAATTGCTTTTTATAATCAAAATACAGGCATTCCCGAAATTGAAAGAATAAAGAAAATAACGGAAGATCTGCTGGAAAAAAAAATCCGGGGAATCCGTCAGAAAGATTTTAAGCTTCCGCTATCAGAATTGAAGCTGCTGGGTTTTAATTATATTTCAAATATTGATAATGCCCATATCCTCTTCCCGTTTAAAAGGCTGAAAAGAAATACCGAGATTACGGAGGAAGACGGACTAAGCATCATACCGGAAAGCATATCACCTTACAGCCAGTTACCGTATAATGACTTCGTATTTCAGCTATTGCCTATGAAATACTACAAAAATATGGTGTTTGAGACGTTGAAAAGCGATGAATTCGTGCTTATTTATCTTAACTCCTGGCAATTCACCGATTTTGATAAGTATCCCTTTAAAATGCCTTTTTACAGGAAACTTTATTCCGGCAAGAAAATGGAAGACAAACTGGAAGAGCTGCTCTCATGGATCAATGAAAAAGAGCTTGCCACTTCCAGAATGAAAGATTATACTTTCTGAGCTTTAAGAGAGCTCAAAAAGAGTAATTTCAGGAAGAACTCCCACTCTTCCGGGATATCCCAATACTCCGAAACCTCTGTTTACATAAAGGAGTTTTCCTTCACTTTCATAAAGGTCCGCCCATTTGGGATAACGGTATTGTATCGGGGACCATTTTACATTTTTCAGATCCAGCCCAAACTGCATTCCGTGGGTATGTCCCGAAAGGGTAAGCTGTATATTTCCAGGATGGTTTTTCACGATATAATCGAAATGGGTAGGGTCATGGCTCATTAATATTTTGGCGGCAGATTCAGGGACACCGGCTAGAGCGCCGTCAATATCCCCAAACTGAGGGAAAGGCTTCATGCCCCAGTTTTCAACCCCCAGAATGTAAAGCTTCTCTCCGTTTTTCTCGATAATTCTGTTTTCATTTCTCAGCATATCAAAACCTGCCTGCTTTTCATAATCGACCAGGGTGTCGAGATTCTTCTTCTTGGCATCCGGGGAAGTCCATGTAACATAATCTCCGTAATCATGGTTTCCCAATACGGCGAATTTACCGTCTTTGGCCTGTATGGATGAGAAGAGAGGAATGAAAGGTCTGAACTCATCGGCAACGTTATTGACCATATCTCCGGTAAATAATACCAGATCAGGTTTCTGTTCATTGATAAGCTGGATGGCATGTTCCAGTTTTTGAGGATCAGCAAAGCTTCCGCTGTGAACATCGGAGATCTGGATGATCTTATAACCTTTAAAGCTTTTTGGTAAATTCTTGATTTTTACTTTAACCTTTCTTACCGTATGGCGGTATTTCCCGAAGGTAACTCCGTCAATTATCAGCGCGGAAAGGACACCTCCCAATCCTAATCCCATTATGCTTAAGAACTTTCTTCTTTCCGGGAAAAAATGCTCCGTAGGCCTTGTTAATCCTATTAAATAGCTTCCTGTCCGGAAAATATCATCAATGAGTAGAAACAGTACGATGAATATTTTAGGTAGGATAAAGGCCAGAAACAGGGTCATCAGCAGATGAATGCGGTGGGGATTTCTGTCCGCCCGGTTAAAGTTGGTTATTTCATAGGCGAAAATGCCGTACACGGTGAGGGATAATATGACATAAATAAGTTTTATCCAAAAATTATCTGTTAAAGTCTTAATAGCCTGGTAGATGTATATTTCTAAAAAAAGAAAAATAGCAGCACCTATAATAAAATTTCTTTGCATAATTGATTCAAAAAAAAGCACAAAGGGATCTCCTATGTGCTTCAATTTATTTTTATTTAATTGTTTTAAGGAAATCTGTAAACGATAGCATTGATGTTCATTCCGGCACCTACCGAAGTCATGACAACGTTACCTTTATCTTTAAACGATTGACCTTCCATTTTTCCTTTAATTATTAAATCAAACATAGTAGGAATGGTGGCAACAGAAGAATTTCCAAACTCCTGAATCGTCATTGGAGAGATCGCATGATCATATTCTTTAATATCATAAAGCTTATGAAGTCTCTCAATCATGGCATAATCCATTTTGGCATTGGCCTGGTGGATGAGTATTTTATCAATATCCGTTAATGAAAGTCCTGCATTGTCAATAGTTTCCTTAATAGCCACAGGTACGTTTTTAAGCGCATATTCATAAATTTTTCTCCCCTGCATTCTCACATATAAACGTTTCTGGTCTTCGTCTTTGTTTATAGATGAATTATTTTCCAGATAGTTAAGTTCAACGCTGTTATCACATATGGTGCTGTGGGAGATAATTCCTACATTTTCATTGTCGGTAGCTTTTACCACTACGGCTCCGGCTCCATCTGCAAAGATCATTTTATTACGATCGTAAGGGTCGGTTACACGGCTTAATGTTTCTCCTCCGATGACAAGAATGGTTTTAGCAGCTTTAGCTTTGATAAGGTTGTCTGCTAAGATCATAGCTTCCACCCATCCCGGACAACCGAAAATCATATCATAAGTGATACATTTTCTGTTTTTTATCCCAAGCTTATTCTTTACTCTGGCAGCCATGTTAGGCATGAAGTTCATATATCCGTGTATCGTTACATCACCAAAGTTGCTGGCATATATAATATAATCCAGTTCTTCAGGATCTATTTTTGAATCTTCAATAGCGGCTTTAGCCGCTTCATAACCTATCTGGGAATTGGACTGTTCATCTTCAATATACCTTCTGTTTTCTATTTCCGTGATTTCTACAAATTTGGAGATAATTTCTTCCGCAGGTTTTTCTATTTTTTCTCCTTCGTCGGTGTAAAACACTGTATCTTTAAAGTAGTCTCTACCGATTACTCTGTTGGGTAGATAAGATCCAGAACCAATGATGATTGTATTAGGCATTCGTTTATATCATTTTTTTGAGAATGCAAAGTTAATAATTAATCTCCATAACCAATAATTAAAAATATTATTAAATTTGCAAAAAATTTTCATTAAAGATGAAAGGCAATCCATCCATAAAAGGCTTATTAATAGCAGTCGTAGTGTTTATAGTGGCCTTTGGTACTTATTTTCTTTTTTTAGCGAAAGAAAATTACTACCTGGTAGACAATCCTACTCCCAAAACGTATTATTATAAAATCAATAACGGTTCGGAAGGAGTTATTTCCGGAGGGCAAAGTGTTCAGGTAAAACTGAATAAGGGAAAAAATTCCATAAAAGTTTTCGATGATAATAAAAAATTATTGTACGATTCCGCTTTCCAGGTGAACAAAATCCGGGGGCTCCTGAATATTGCGCATCAGGATTATTATATCAATAGCCAATATTATGGGTACAACCTTAAAAAAGATTCATTACTTTTGGCTCTTGGTAAAACCACGATAGACGGTAAAGAGTATTTTGGCGGAGCCAGACATTTTAACAAACTTTATACGGACGATTTCTACTATAATGTGGATGAAGACTATGATAAGATCATTAAGAATGTAGAAAAGGTGGAATTCCGTACCAAGATTTTCAGAAAGCAAGATTACCTTAATTATTATAAAGAATATTACAAGTTTTGACAAACGATATCAACAAAGTAACTCCCTACAATTCTGAGGCTACCAAGAAAAGCCAGGTAGAGGACATGTTCGACAATATAGCGCCTAAATATGATTTGCTAAACCATGTTTTATCCATGAAAATTGATGTTTTATGGAGGAATAATTTAGTAAAATGGATGAAAAAAGATACCCCTAAAGAAGTGCTGGATGTGGCTACTGGAACGGGAGATCTGGCTATTACCATAGAAAAAGGAACACAGGCCAAAGTAATTGGTTTGGATTTATCGCAACAAATGTTAAATGTTGGCGTTATTAAAATAAAAAAACTTAATTTAGACGGCAAAATTTCAATGCAAAAGGGTGATGCGGAAAATTTACCTTTCGAGGACAATAGATTTGATGCTGTTTCCGTTGCATTTGGAGTGAGGAATTTTGAAAACCTTAAAAAGGGGTTGGCAGAGTTAAGAAGAGTTGTTAAAGATAACAAAAGTGTTTATATACTGGAGTTTTCAAAAGTTGAGGGTTTTTTAGGACCATTATATATGTTTTATTTCAAAAACGTATTACCGAAGATAGGTCGGTTGGTTTCTAAAGATAATAGGGCATACACATACCTTCCGGATTCTGTAAATGCTTTTCCTTACGGGGAGAAGATGAAACAAATTCTTTTAGATACAGGATTTAAGAAAGTTGAATACAAAAAACAAAGTTTAGGTATAGCCACAATTTATAAAGCAACAAAATAACCTATGAATAAATTTCTATTAAAAGCACTGGTTTTAGCTTCAGTTAATATTGCAGTTTTTGCAGATGCCCAGTTCAGAACCCGAAACAGAATGGATAAGTTGGAAGAATTTGACCAACAAACATTCAGTTGGGGTTTTTATTTGAACGGCAATAGACTGGACTACCGTATAGTACTCAATCCTAGATATGGAATGAACGGGAATCAAAATCTTGTTTCTTCTAAAGAAAGTTATAGTTTCGGTGCCGGGCTTATCGGTAAATGGAGACTTAATGACTATCTTGATCTTAGATTGGAACCAGGCTTGCAATTTGCTCAGAGGCAATTAACCTTCAACACACAATCCAACGACCAGTATGCTGCCGGTACATTAACCAATGATCCTTTTGTACCGATCCCTTTAACAGAAGATGACAAAGTAAGAGATATAAAATCCACATTAGTAGACATTCCTGTGATGCTGGAATTTCACGGAATGAGATGGTATAACTCAAGACCATATATCGCAGCGGGTGTGAACTATATCGTTAATCTACAATCCAATTCCGATTCGGAAGATGATAACCTGCAGCAGATTTTCAGATCTACAACGCATAACTTTGCATGGTCTGCAGAAATGGGTATTCAGTTTTACTTTAATAAATTTAAATTAACTCCGGCTATCAGAGGAACTTTCTTTATGAATAATGAAAAAGTGGCGGATAATGCTACGACTCCTCCATATTGGGCATCTGCCGTGTCCACCTTACAGACAAGAGCGATCATGTTTGTTCTGAAATTTGAATAAGAAATAAGAAAACAACTCAAAAAATATGAAAAAGAGATACATATTGTATCTCTTTTTTAATTCAGGTCAAAATATAGAGAGTTTTTATTTTCACGAATACTAATATTTTCCTATTTTTGCTAATAGTTAGAATATACAAAACCTGAAATGCTTCAAGATTTAGAAAACAACTTTTCAGAACTGGAAAAAAAGATTTTGAGTTTACAGAAAAAATATCAGAATCTGGCTGAAAGATTGGCAGAACTAAATACCGAGCATGAAGATCTGAAGAAGAAATATGACGAGGAAAGAAAAAGAAATCAGGTATTAGCAGAAGAACAAAAAAATATAAAACTTTATTCGGCAATATCAGGAAATCCTGAACACAACAGGCTCATGAAAAACCATATTAACAGATTGGTGAAAGAAGTGGACTTTTGTATTGCCCAGCTTCAAAACAGTGGATTATAATGGAGGTAAGAAGAATAACCATCAATATAGCAGGAAGAGTATATCCATTGAATGTACCTGCCGCAGAGGAAGAAACTTTGCGTAAGGTAGGGAAGCAAATTGAGAACATGATTAAAGATTTTGAACAAAATTTTGATGTAAGAGATAAACAGGATGCTTTGGCTATGTGTGCCCTTAAACTGGGAACCAATGCGGAAGTTCTTTCTGTTAATTATGAAAAAAATATAAATTCTACCAATGAACGTTTGCAGAATATCAATCGTTTGCTGGATGAAACAGGGAAATAGATTTTTTCCTTGAAATGACTGCCTACAATAATTCTAACACATTAAAGGTAAACTCAACGCTAAACAATTACCGAACAAATGTCCATTGAATGGCGTGCCGGATTCCCGGATTACAGACAATGGAAATCAGTTCAAATCGTGTTGATTAGGAGTTTACTCTCAATCCTTGAGTTATTGTAGGTTTTTTTTATGAAAGAAAATTAGAAATAAATAGAGACAATTAAAACTCAATATATATGACAACAGCCATTATAGTCGGCGTTATTTGCTTGGTATTAGGAGCTATTATAGGGATGGTATTCTCCAGAAGCTCACTTAATTCTAAAGCAAAGTTTATAATAAATGATGCAAAGAAGAATGCCGAGAACTTAATAGAAAAAGCAAATGTACAAGCTGAATCCATAAAGAAAGAAAAGAACCTGCAGGCTAAAGAAAAATTTCTTGAACTTAAATCCCAGCATGATGCGGATATCCAGACAAGAGAAAAGAAAATGCAGGAAGCTGAAAAAAGGATTAAGGATAAAGAACATAAGCTTAATGATGAACTTAGCAAAGCAGGAAAACTTGAAAAAGATTTAGACAGACAGATTGCGGATTATGCTAAGAAAAATGAAATTCTGGATAGAAAACAAGGAGAACTGGATTCTATAACCGCTAAAAAAGTTGAAATATTAGAAAAAATATCTAATTATTCCGCTGAGGAAGCAAGAGCTGAATTGGTAGAATCAATGAAAGCTGAAGCAAAAACAAGAGCTCAGGCACACGTGCAGAGTATCATGGAAGAAGCTCAGATGAATGCTAAAAGCGAAGCGAGAAAGATCGTTATTCAGACCATTCAGAGAATCGGAACTGAGCAAGCTATCGAAAATTCCGTATCGGTATTCAATATCGAATCCGATGAAGTAAAAGGTAGAATTATCGGTAGAGAAGGTAGAAATATCCGTGCATTGGAAGCGGTAACAGGTGTTGAGATCATTGTAGATGATACGCCGGAAGCTATTCTTCTTTCATGTTTTGATCCGGTAAGAAGAGAAATTGCAAGACTATCCCTTCACAGATTGGTTACTGATGGTAGAATCCACCCTGCAAGAATTGAAGAAGTAGTAGAAAAAACAAGAAAGCAGATTGAAGAGGAAATTATTGAAGTAGGTAAGAGAACGATCATTGACTTGGGAATTCATGGATTACATCCGGAATTAATTAAGATCGTCGGAAGAATGAAATACCGTTCCTCATATGGTCAGAACTTATTACAGCACTCCAGAGAAGTAGCTAATATCGCTGCTACCATGGCTGCCGAGTTGGGACTTAATGTAAAGCTGGCAAAAAGAGCAGGTCTGTTACACGATATCGGTAAAGTTCCTGAACAGGAATCTGAACTTCCACACGCATTATTAGGTATGCAGTGGGCAGAGAAATACGGGGAAAATGCAGAAGTGATCAATGCGATCGGAGCTCACCATGATGAAATTGAAATGACTTCATTATTATCACCGATCATTCAAGTAGCCGATGCGATTTCAGGAGCAAGACCAGGAGCAAGACGTCAGGTGCTGGAATCTTATATCCAACGTTTAAAAGACCTTGAATCAGCAGCATTAAGCTTTGACGGGGTATCAAGTGCCTATGCCATCCAGGCGGGTAGAGAATTGAGGGTAATGGTGGAAAGCGGAAAAGTAAATGATGAAATTGCTTCCCAGTTATCTTATGATATTTCAGAAAAAATTCAAAATGAATTAACCTATCCGGGACAGGTAAAAGTAACGGTTATCAGAGAAACAAGAGCAGTGAATATCGCAAGATAATCCTCTCAAACAATACTAAGAAAGCCTTTCAGATTTTGAAAGGCTTTTTTATATCTGGAAACTGCCATAATATTAAATAATGGTTTTATTTTGATTTATTTTTGAATTAATGTTAAAAATATTAATTTATGTTGTTTGATATGGATATTTTTTTAATTTTGAGAACTAACTATATGTTTAATCCCTAAAAACCAATCACATGTCAAACGAAATTTTTAAAAATGCAACAAAACTGAGAAAGGAAGACCTTAAAAACATTACAGGAGGTGTTGCAACTCCTGATTTATCTCTATGCGGATGCAGCTGTACAGGTGCTGTCACAGGTCCTAAATACTGTGTCCAGTACATCGGATGCCCGCAGGTAATAACTTGCTGAAAATTTTAATGGATAGTGAACCTCCGGATCATCCGGAGGTTTTTTTATATATACCGTATAATATAAAGAAGGCTTCCTATGCTGATGGCTATCCATAAGATGACGGCAAAAGCCAGAGATCTGAAGTTAATAGATTGTAATGTGGAAAGAGAAAGGGTAGAGCCAATCAGAAATAAGGTCAGATTTAACCCTGATTTTGATATAGAAGCAATAGGCTGTCCCAGTGTATGGAAGAAAGGAATATAGGTACCGGCCAGGATTGCCAGGATAAATAGTCCGATAAACCATGGAATCTTTATGGATGAACCCTTGGTTTTAAAAATAAACATCGTGAAAACAGAAACAGGAATAATCCATAATGCTCTTGCCAGCTTTACTGTTGTAGCAACATGGAGCGCTTCATTTCCATATTTATTGGCAGCTCCTACTACCGAACTCGTGTCATGAATCCCTACGGCACACCATAACCCGAATTGCTCCTGTGAAAGATGAAATGCATGTCCCAGTGCCGGATATATAAACAAAGCCATGGAATTGAGGGTAAATACAATCGCAAGCGCTAAAGAAATTTGTTTGTTGTCGGGCTTAATAATAGGAGAGACCGCCGCAATAGCACTCCCTCCGCATATCGCGGTTCCGGCAGAAATTAAATAAGATAGAGGCTTTTCGATCCTGAACAGCTTTCCCAGCAGATATCCTAAAACCATTACACTCAATATACTGACTATGGTTAGCTGAAATCCCGTTTTTCCCGCCTGCATGGCCTCATCCAGCTGTAAGCTGAAACCTAATCCTACGATAGATACCTGCAAGAGCAAATGAATATACCTGTGCAGATGCTTTTCAAAAGGATTTCCTATAAAAACAGCAATAAAAAATCCTGATGCCAATGCTAGAGGAGAACTTATAAAAGGACTAACGCATAAAGCCGCTAATAAAAAGAACAGAAGCTTTTTTACAGTTTCATTGCGGAGAGAAATTTTGAAAGAATGAAGTCTTGAATTCATCTTTCAAAATTCAGGAATTTATCCACATAAACTCAATCACAATTAGTTCTGTTATATAACTTTTAGTTATAACTGATGAACTTTAAAAATAAACGTATAAGCTCAGACTGTTCCCCTCTCGGGAGAATAAAATGAAAGTTTCTTTCGATATTAAAATTTTTGATATCTACTACTGTTAATAAATTATTTTTTAATTCCTGCAGTACGGTGCTTATTGATAAAAAAGCCATACATTCCGAATGCAGAAGATAATTTTTGATGCTTTCGCTGCTTCCGATCTGCATGACGATATTCAGGTTTTCTATATGAATACCCTTGTCTTTGAGCCTGTTCTGGATAAACTCCAATGAACCTGAGCCCTGTTCCCGTGAAATGAGATCTAAGGTATAAAGATCCTTTAATTGTAATGTTTTACGGGCCAGAGGATGTGAAGCTTTGGCAACGAGGACAATTTCGTCGGCTTTGAACGGTTTATATTCAAAATAAGAGGATTGCGATTCACCTTCCACGATTCCAAGATCTATTTTACCTTTTTTCAGCAGTGAAGATATGGTTTCTGTATTATGGGTGAACAGCTCGATTTTGATATCTTTATAATAAGAATGGAATTTGGCTAAAATCTCCGGTAGTATATACTGTGCAATGGTCGTGCTGGCCCCTATAATAAGCTTTCCTTTATGCTGTTGGTTAATTTGGTTGATTTCAAATTCCATATCCCGGTAGATATTTCGGATCTTTTCCGCGTAGCCGTATAATATCTTACCACTTTCTGTTAATTGAATGGTGGTTCCTTTTCTGTTAAATAATTTTGTATTTAACTGATTTTCAATTTCTTTTATGTGCTTGGTGACGGCAGGTTGTGATATGTTGAGCTCATCTGATGCTTTGGTAAAGCTCAGCCTTGTTGCCACTTTGTAAAAAACCTTTAATCTGTAATCAAACATTCCGAAAAGAAAACCTTATACAAACATAATGAAATTAACTTAGTATTTAATTTCCAAAATGGTGTTATCGGTGTAATAGCTTTACAGGAAAGGTTTCATTTCATCTTCGATCTGTTTCCTTAATTCCATAAGGCGTATGGCGTACTGTTCCTGCTGTTTCTCTTCTTCCGTTTGAGGAATCCATTTGGGAACAGGAAGCTTTTTACCGTTATCATCTACAGGAACGAAAACAATAATACAATGGGTTTTTTTATCGAATGTAGGCTGTTTGAGGTTTCTTGAATAGACATTAATTGCAATATGCATACTTGAATTTCCGGTATAAATTACCTGAGCTTCCACATTAACGATCTCTCCGATCTTTATCGGTTCATAAAAACGTATGCCGCCTACATATACAGTCACAGAGTAATTTCCACTCCAGGTAGTAGCACACGCATACCCCGCCTGGTCAATCCATTTCATAACACTTCCTCCATGAACATTTCCTCCATAATTAACATCGGACGGCTCTGAAATGAACTGAAAAGTGATCGGTTTGTTTTCCATTATTCGTATAAAGTTTGAATAAAGATACTTAATAATTTTTGAAATGGAAGATTAAATCCTAATTTTGAAGAATTGAAGTAATTACAGATAAATAATAAAAGATGAAAAAAGTATTTTCTCTGAACACCTGCGCTACTTGCAGAAAAATATTGGGACAGTATGATCTTACAGACTGGGAACACCGCGAAATAAAAAAACAGCCGATAACGGAAGAAGAGCTGGAAGAAATGTATAAAAAAACAAAATCTTATGAAGCTCTGTTCAGTAAGAAATCTACTCAGATCAAAGAAAGGGGGATTGATGTAAAGTCTCTGGGAGAAAAGGATTTCAAGAAGCTTTTACTGGATCATTATACATTCTTAAAACGTCCGGTTTTCCTTACGGATCAAGAGATATTTGTAGGAAATGAGAAAGCCAATTTAGAAAACCTCAATACCTTTTTCGGAATAAAAAATTAGTTTTAAAAAATAATTTAAATAAAAAACCGCAGATCAGACTGCGGTTTTTATTTTTTATACAAAAGGAGTTTTCACCACTTTTGCAGGTATATTTTTGTTTCTTACCTGAATGAAAATCTCAGATCCTACCTTAAAGTGCGGCTTATCCACATAAGCAAGACCTAATCCTATTTTCTTCATAGGAGACTGGGTACCGGAAGTTACTTTTCCGATTACATTGCCTTCTGCATCCACTACTGGATAATCATGTCTCGGAACTCCCTTGTCCTGTAATTCGAATCCTACTAATTTTCTGGTAACGCCTTCTTCTTTCTGTTTGGCGAAGGTATCTTTGGAAACGAAATCCTTATCGAATTTTGTTATCCATCCTAATCCGGCTTCAAGAGGGGAAGTGGTATCATCAATATCATTTCCGTAAAGGCAGAATCCTTTTTCAAGTCTTAAAGTATCTCTGGCAGCCAATCCGCATGGGATAAGTCCTTCACTTTCTCCAGCTTTGATAATTTCGTCCCAAAGTTTTTCAGCACTTTCATTTTTGAAGTAAATTTCAAAACCTCCGCTTCCCGTATATCCTGTATTGGAGATGATCACGTCATTTACTCCGGCTACAGAACCCACTGTAAAGTGGTAATAAGGAATTTCAGAAAGGTTGGTGTCTGTTAATTTCTGAAGAATTTCGGTGGCTTTAGGTCCCTGAATGGCTAATAAGGACATTTCATCAGACGCATTGGTCATTTTGGCCCCGAACGTATTGTATTTTGAAATATGATTCCAGTCCTTGTCTATGTTGGAAGCATTTACGACAACAAAATATCTGTTGTCTTCTATCTTATAGATGATAAGGTCGTCCACAATACCTCCGTTTTCATTGGGAAGACAAGAATATTGGGCTTTACCGTTTTCCAATGTGTCCACATTGTTGGTAGTAACAAGCTGTAAAAGGTCCTTAGATCCCGGTCCTTCAATGAAGAACTGTCCCATATGGGAAACATCAAATAATCCTGCTTTTTCTCTTACGGCAAAATGTTCCTCTGTAACACCAGAATACTGTACTGGCATCTCAAATCCTGCAAAAGGGACTATTTTAGCTCCCAAAGAAACGTGCTTGTCATACAAGGCTGTCTTTTTCATATTTATTTTTTTATTGCTTTATTTTCTTATTAATTGAGGATAGCGCTTGGCTATTTATGGAAATGATGTTTGTATTCATCCAGTATGATCTTAAACCATTCCGTAAAATTCTCCGGATTTTTAGCTATTTCATCATCCAGTTCTTTCATGGAAATATATCTTACTTCTTCCACTTCTTTATTATTCAAAAAGAATTCACCTTCAAAAACTCCGGTGAAAACATGATCCAATTCATGTTCCCATAAACCGCTTCCTACATCTGCCTTATAGATGAAATGAAACTTTTCTGAAAGTTCGGCAGATATTCCCAGCTCTTCTTTCAGTCTTCTTTGGGCTCCCTCCTGGTAGGTTTCATTATCCCGGGGATGAGAACACACTGCATTTGTCCATTGGTGGGGCGAATGGTATTTTTCGGCTGCTCTTTTCTGAAGAAGCATTTCCCCTTTGCTATTAAATAAGAATACGGAGAAAGCACGATGTAATAAGCCGTTGATATGGGCTTGCTGCTTTTCCATTAAACCCAGGATATCATCCTGAGGGGTCACTAAGACTACGAATTCTTCCATTTCTACAAATGTAAGTTTAATATATGTATTTTGGAAATTTTTTGTCCGGGCAATTCAATAAGATAAATCATTCTTTTGGATGACGGCTGAGTTTACCTATTCCAATGAGAATACCCGATACAATGATAAAAAATATCAGGACATAAAAACTGTTGATTAAAGTTTGTTCTATCCCGATTTCAGATACGTTGATAAATGGATAGGGGTAGAAACCTGAGAAATTTCCCCGGATCAAAATATAAAAGAGATAGACTAAAGGATATATGGACCATTTTATCATGGATGTATGCCGCAGTCTGGATTTATTCTCATAAAAGTACCAGTAGATAAGGGTAAGCAAAGGAATAACACCATGAAGAAGTTCATCTATCCAACGTTGTAAGCCCGTAGGGTTCCAGCTTGATCTGAGCACTACCTGATAAATGATCCCTACCATAAGAATATAAACGGTAACAGCTGTCAAAAAGGAAGAATCTACTTTCCGTTCGGACCTGAATAACTGATTACTGAAATAAACGGCTACAATGATATGGGTGAGGATCGTGAAATAGCTGAAAAACCGGATCGTAGTTTCAGAAATTGATAAAGCAGCAGTATTGATCATAATATAATACTGTGCGATAATGGCAAACCATCCGATCATACATACAATTAAAGCAAATATTTTTTTCATCAGATAAACTGTTTTCAAAGATAATAAAAACCATATATATTCAATTTGTAGTGAGATATACAGAATTGTGGATAATAAAGTTTTAAATATAAATACAAAAAATATAACACTATTATATGATTTATTTTCTAAAATATATTAGATAAAGCAATAAATTAATGTAAATAAAGTTTAATTATGCTTTTTTCTGTGAAAATCGTAACTTTGTAACTTAAATTGTAAGGATGGAGTTAGAATACATTAGCCATATAAGTCCTGTACTCAAGGACGGAGTAAAAAATTATTTAATAGATATTGATGGTACCATTACGGATGATGTCCCGAATGAAGAGCCGGAAAGAATGGTTACCTGTGAGCCTTATCCCGATGCTCTGGAGACCATTAATAAATGGTATGATGAGGGGCACCAGATCTGCTTTTTTACATCAAGAACCGAAAACCTGAAACAGATCACCATAGACTGGCTGGATAAACACGGCTTTAAATATCATAGTGTACTGTGTGGAAAACCGAGAGGAGGAAACTACCACTGGATAGATAATCACTTGGTGAGAGCAACAAGATATAAAGGAAAATTTACTGATTTGGTAGAAAAACAAGTTACCATTGAAGTTTTTAAAGATTAATTATAAATGAAGATTTTAGCAAACGACGGGTTAGATCAATCTGGGATTGATGCGCTGACTCAAAAAGGGTTTGAAGTGATCACTACAAAAGTTCCGCAGGAGTTTTTAGTAGATTATATCAATGAAAATAAAATCCGTACTTTACTGGTGAGAAGTGCTACCCAGGTAAGGAAGGATATTATTGATAATTGCCCTTCATTGGGGATTATAGGAAGAGGTGGAGTAGGAATGGATAATATAGATGTAGATTATGCCAGAAGTAAGGGAATCCATGTCATCAATACACCGTCGGCTTCTTCGGCTTCGGTTGCAGAATTGGTTTTTGCTCATTTGTTTTCAGGAGCAAGATTTCTGGAGGATGCCAACAGGAAAATGCCGCAGGTAGGAGATACGGAATTTGCAAGTCTTAAAAAAGCATATGCAGGCGGTATCGAATTAAGAGGAAAGACCATTGGTATAATAGGAATGGGAAGAATAGGTCAGGAAGTGGCAAGAATTGCATTAGGATTGGGAATGAGGGTGATTGCTGCTGACAACAATGTAGGAAGAGCAAGCATCAAAGTAAAATTCTATAATAACCAGTTTATCAACGTAGATATAGAAACCGAACCACTTCAGGATGTTTTAAAGCATTCGGATTTTATTACCCTGCATGTACCTGCACAAAAAGACGGATATATCATCGGTAAAAAAGAATTGGAAGTAATGAAAGATGGGGTAGCGGTGGTAAACTGCTCAAGAGGTGGAGTGATTGATGAGGAAGCTTTGATTGAAGCGCTGGATTCCGGTAAAGTAAGATTTGCAGGATTAGATGTATTCATCAATGAGCCTACACCTTCTAAAGCCATACTTAATCATCCGAAGATTTCCTTAACTCCCCATACGGGAGCATCCACACTGGAAGCACAGGATAGAATAGGATTATCGCTGGCTGATCAGATAGCAAGTATTTTACAAATACACTAAATAAAAAAAACACCTCAAGCGAGGTGTTTTTTTTTATAAATTATTTTTGCTTTTCAGTAAATCTCTGATTTCCGTAAGAAGCTTTTGATCTTCGGTAGGACCCGCAGCGGGAGCCTCTTCTCTTTTTGTGATCTTATTAGCGCCTTTTATGATCCAGAAAAGTACTACTGCAATACATAAAAAGCTGATCACAGCCGAAATAAAATTACCATACATAACGCCGTTCCATGACAGCTTAGCGATATTTTCAGCACCTGCTGCTTTAAGGGCAGGATTTAATATCAGAGGAGTAATGACATCTTCTACCAGTGACGAAACAATTTTTCCGAATGCAGCACCGATAATTACACCGACTGCCAGATCAAGTACATTGCCTTTAAAAGCAAACTCTTTAAATTCTTTAACAAATCCCATAATTTATATTTTTTTAATTATTATTTCAGACAAAAATAGGATTTAAAATGTAAAAACTTTTAATTTTTTGAGTTTTTTTGGAGAGGAAATCTCAGCTGTACAAAATTGAATACATTGTTTTTTTTATGATTTTCTGAAAATTGTTTTGTAATTTGCTTTATGTTTTACACATAGAATCATCAGTATTAATCAACTTATTTAATGAAAATATTTACCGCACATCAGATTAAATTGGCAGATCTGTATACGATTGACCATGAGCCTGTTTCTTCCGTTGAATTAATGGAAAGGGCTGCCGGAACATCAGTGGAATGGATAGTGGAGCATTTTAAAAGCTATGAAAAGGTAGCTGTATTTTGTGGAAACGGAAACAATGGAGGAGATGGTTTTGCCATAGCCAGAATGCTTTATTTAAAAGGACTTGATGTCAATGTATTTATCAATAAATCCAACCCGCAATTTTCAAATGACGCCTTGGTCAATTTTCTTAAGCTTAAGGAGTTTTCGGGTATAAGCATTAAAGATTTTGAAGAAGCTAAAGATAACAATTTTGAGCAGACCCTGCTTATAGATGCTATTTTCGGAACGGGGCTTTCAAGGGCTTTAGACGGAAAATATAAAGAAATGGTAGAGTGGCTGAATACCCAAAAGCAGGTTAAAATTTCAATAGATCTTCCTTCAGGGCTTTATGCAGACAGAATAACCGAAAAGGAGGCCACCGTTTTGAAATCGGATTATACACTCAGCTTTCAGTTCTGGAAAAAAGCTTTTCTCCATCCCGAAACAGGAAAATATACCGGAAAGGCTGTTATTTTAGACATTAATATCAGTAAAGAATATATTCAGCATACGGAAACTCCTGATTTTGTAACAGATGCTGAGATGGTCCGGAGCATCTTTAAACCAAGAGAGGATTTCTCACATAAAGGGACTTATGGAAAAGCCATTATTGTTGGAGGGTCCTATGGAAAAATAGGAGCGGTCGTAATGGCGACAAAATCTACATTGAAGACCGGAGCGGGATTAACGTTCAGTATAACTCCTCACTGCGGATATGAAATACTACAGACTTCAAGCCCTGAAGCTATGTTTATGGAAAGTGGTGATCGTTATATTGAGGATATTCATCTGGATAAAGATGCTGTATATGGAATAGGTCCCGGATTAGGAACAGAACCCGTGACAGAAGAAGCGTTACTCCGGTTTTTGAAGACATATTCCCAGCCATTAGTAATAGATGCCGATGCATTGAATATGATTTCCAAAGATCCTGAAAGAATAGGTCTGTTGCCTGTACATTCAATCATTACGCCCCATCCCAAAGAGTTTGAAAGGTTATTTGGAAGCTCTTCCGATTCATTTGAAAGGCTGGAATTAGCACGTTCTGTGTCTGAAAAACACCGGATTTATATTGTTTTAAAAGATCACCATACACAGGTGGTGACCCCTCAGGGAGAAGTGTATTATAATGTAACCGGAAATTCAGGAATGGCGAAAGGAGGAAGTGGAGATGTCCTGACCGGTATGATCACATCTCTTTTGGCACAGGGCTATTCACCCGAAGAAGCTGCCGTTTTTGGAGTCTGGCTGCATGGAAAAGCGGGCGATTATGCAGCAGAGAGAAAATCTAAGGAAGCTATGCTGCCTACCGATATTATCGATGAATTGGGAACGATCTTTAAAGAACTTAATAAAAGCTAATAGTATAGGAAAGGAAAAAGCCACAACTCAATTGTGGCTTTTCTATTTTATATAAATAATTATTCAGGTTTTCCGTTTTCTTCTTCCGTGATTTTGAATTTTTTGGAAACTATCATAATGATTACCCCTGCAATCATAAAAGGAATGGATAATACCTGTCCTGTATTGAGTCCGGCAAACTGGATGAACTCATCGCCCTGTGGCTCTTTTAAGAATTCTACAAAGAATCTTATGGCCCAAAGGATAATAAAGAATAATCCGAATAACCATCCTTGCTGGTATTTTTTATTGGTTTTTCTGTAAAGGATCCATAATAAAACAAAAAGGCAAACGTACCCGATAGCTTCGAAAAGCTGAGTAGGATAGCGGGGAACCGTAACACCATATTCACTGCTCTGCTGAGGGAAAAATAAAGCAAACGGAGAATTAGGATCTACCGGCTTTCCTATGATTTCGGAATTGAAAAAATTCCCCATTCTTACAAAGGCTCCTCCTAAAGAAATAACGATTCCTAATCTGTCATATACCCATAACGGATTCTTTTTAATGATTTTAAAGGAATAATAAAGTGTTGTAAAGATCAAAGCAATAGTCGCTCCGTGGCTCGCCAGTCCTGAAAATCCAGTAAATTTCAGACCGTTTTTAGTACTGATCGGCAGGAATACGCTCCAGAAATCTTCTTTAAATAATTCCGGCTGATAGAAAATAACATGTCCCAGTCTTGCCCCCAGGATTGTACCTATTAAAGTCCATGTAAAAAGAGGTTCAAGGTATTTTTGGTTAACATTGTCAATTTTGAAGATCCTGGTCATTAAGACATACCCAAACCCAAAAGCAAAGATGAACATCAGGCTGTAAAAGTGCAGTGTGATAGGACCTAGTTGGATTCCCGTTGAAGGATCCCATATTTTAAAAGGAGTTTCAAGCTGTACAGTTTCAGTACCGGTAATCGGTGTATTTACCTTTACTGCATATTTGAATGTTTCAATATTTTCCGGACTAATATTCTCGCCGATTAATTTAAAATCTTTGGTGAAAAATTGATAGTGATTGTCTCTGAATTTATTCAGGATCATGACACTGTTACCATAATGGGTGGCTTCCAGATTGGATTTGTTCAGGATCACCAGGGTATTGTTGGATTCGCGGTCTGCAAATTCATTTAAATCTACAAGTTCGGTAGTAGAATAAATCTTAACCGGAATATCGGTGGAATTTACTTTCAGGGTTCCATCGGATAAGCCGCCAGGATAATTTTGTGCAAAGAAAGACTGAGCGATGAATGAAAACAATAAGAGAAAAATTCTGAAGAAAATATTACTCATTTTTATTTTTTTAATAAGGGTTCTAGATTAATGCTTGGGAGGAATGGGATCATAACCGCTTCCACCCCAGGGATGGCATCTTGCGATTCTTTTTATACCCATCCAAAATCCTTTGAAGATACCATGCGTCTGTAATGCTTCCAGCATATATTGAGAGCATGTAGGCTCATACCGGCAGTTTTTGGGAAGTAAAGGCGAGATGAACCATTGGTAAAATTTAATTAAAATTACCAGAGGAAATGTGATGATTTTATTGAATGTATCTTTCAAAACAATGCAAAAGTAGGGTAAAAAAATGAAAATTAGTTTAAATTTGTTATAAGTTTCAGAAAGTAAAATCTGAAATGTTTATTCAACAGAAAACATATTATCTTGAGCCAGAACATTCCATTAGCTGAAAAACTAAGACCCAAAACATTAGATGATGTTCTTGGGCAGGAGCATCTTACGGGAGAAAAAGGAACCATCAGAAAAATGTTAAAGAATGACACCTTAAATTCTTTGATATTCTGGGGTCCGCCGGGAACGGGAAAAACTACTTTAGCCGAAATCATATCTGAAAATTCGGGAAGAAAGTTCTTTAAGCTTTCCGCAGTTTCTTCCGGAGTGAAAGATGTGCGTGAGGTGATAGAAGAAGCGAAAAAGAATAATCTTTTTTCCGGAAAATCTCCGATCCTTTTTATTGATGAGATTCACCGTTTCAATAAATCCCAGCAGGACTCATTGCTGCATGCAGTGGAAAAAGGATGGATCGTGCTTATTGGGGCCACTACCGAAAACCCAAGTTTTGAAGTGGTTTCCGCATTGCTTTCGAGAAGTCAGGTGTATATACTGAAAGCTTTGACCTATGAAAAACTGGAAGAGCTTATAGATATTGCACTCGCAAGATATAATAAAGATGAGAAAACCAGCTTTTCCATAATCGCAAAAGAAGCTTTCATACAATATTCGGGTGGAGATGCACGAAAGCTGATTAACTCCGTCGAGCTTGTCCTTAACCAGTTTAAAGATTCCCCCGGAAAAGAAATTGATAACGAAGATGTGCTTTCCGTTCTTCAGGAAACCATGGCGCTTTATGATAAAAATGGCGAACAGCATTATGATATTATTTCAGCCTTTATTAAATCCATGAGGGGAAGTGATCCCAACGGTGCTGTTTATTGGCTGGCTAGGATGATCGCAGGAGGGGAAGATATTAAGTTTATTGCAAGGAGAATGCTTATTCTGGCATCTGAGGACATCGGATTGGCAAACCCTAATGCTTTGGTAATTGCCAATAACTGTTTCCAGGCGGTGAATGTTATAGGGAATCCCGAAGCCCGGATTATTTTAAGTGAAACAGCAGTTTACCTCGCTGTATCTCCCAAAAGTAATTCTACTTATATGGCCATTAATGATGCATTGGCGTTGGTGAAAAAAACAGGAAACCTGCCCGTTCCTTTACATTTAAGAAATGCTCCTACCAAACTCATGAAAGATCTGGATTATGGTAAAGAATATAAATACGCCCATTCCTACCAGGGAAATTTTGTAGATCAGACATTTCTGCCTGATGAAATTAAAGATGTTAAATTATATGAGCCGGGAAATAATTCCACAGAGAAGAAGATCTATGACGAGCTCAAGAAAAAATGGAATAATAAATATTAAAAGTAAAAGGACATCCCAATATTGGAACATCCTTTTTGAAATATAATTTAGAAAACTATTTAGTGGTAATAAATAAAGATTTTTTGCCGTTATAATCCTTAACTTCCATTTTGATCAGGATGTCACCGTATACATTCGTGCTTGTATCCGTAAATTCATATCCTTCAATAAAAACAGGAGTATCCTTTGGAAGCTGATTCTGCTGATTAAGATCTGCAAGGCTGATTCTGTCAAGATTTTCGTATCCATTTTTGATTTTTACTTCAACAAAACCATTTTCAGCGATCGGGCTGTATTTTTTTAAAGCCTGAGGAAGGTTGGAAGAACTTTTATAAATATTCGTACCCTGTACAATGTCTCTTTTGTCCTCAAACATTTTGGTTGTTCCAATAATGTCATTGGCCACAGCAAATTTGATGGTTGGGTTCTTCTGGGCAAATAAACTTGCTGAAGCAAATAATAAAAAAGAATAGAATATTTTTTTCATAATTTAAGGAATAAGTAGTATTAAAAACGTGATAAATATAGGTATTTTTTTAAGAATACTGAATGTATTTTTATTTTAATTTGAATAATGTTTATTTGAGTGTATTTTGTTCCGGTTCCGCAGCCTCAGAAGTTACTTTCTCCTCCTTGTTATCAACCATTTTGCGGATGATATTTTTTAAACGCTGAAATAGGAAAGAACTTAATAACAGGATGACACCCAGTAAAGTAAAGGCTATTATCCTTGAAATATTATCCATTTGCCATACATCATATACATAGAGCTTTAAAATCATAATTCCGATAAGAACAAAACCTATTTTACTGAGTTCGGGAATATTTTTCTTAAGCCCTGCATAAATATATAAGCTGGCCATAATACACCAGATAATAGGGAGATATAAAATATTGAAATGGTTTTGATAGGAGTAAAGATCAGGTATTTCCGGTTTATTTATAAGGATATATACATGATAAAATTCTACACTCACTATAATTACCAATGTTAAATAACTGGCCCAGTGCGCCGCCTTTGTTTTCAGAAATACGGTCTTTTCCAATAGGATTTCCCGGTACACAAGAAGGAAGGGTATAATATATAATAGGTATGTATAATAAAACTTCGGGGAAATTTGATTTTTAATGATGGCCATTATCATACCTGAACCCAAAATATGAGCGATCAGCAGCAGTAAAAATAAATAAGTAAGCCCTGTTGCCATCTCCGGATGGATATTTAATTTTTTCTTTAATAATATGAGTATACCTATATAATAGATGCTGAACAGGAACCCAATACAAAGAATAACCGCGAAAGGCTTTTCTGAAATGTGATAGATAATTTCAAATAATAGAGCTGCATAGATAATCCCATAGCTGGAGAGGATAAATATATTTTCCAAAAAATTTCCTTCTGACCTTCTTTCTTCAGAAGACTGTTTGATCAGATACAGATTAATAAGCACCGTGATAATAGTGATGATGCTTGTCAGGAATACAGGATTCAATATAACGGCTAATGTATCAGACGTTATATAACCGCTCCATGTAATGATTTGTGCAATAATCACAAGGGGAAATAATATATTAAAGCATTTTTTAAAAATGTCGGTCTGGGTTTTTTTCCAGATAAATAGTAATAAAGTAGCTTCTACGGCCCAGACGGTTGTAATCAAATGGGTTTTGAATTGTAAAGCGACAGCAATCGTAAAAAGGCTTACGGAAATACTGGCAAATACCGAATAGTTGATTCCCTTATTGTCTTTCCCTTGTTCACGAAGAAGTAAAAATACGTTCAGTATAGTGAACAGGGCAGGGAAGAGAGCAAGAGGTTCATATTGAAGCTTATTAAATATATAAGTCAGTCCGATAATGCTTAATAAATTAACCCCTATAATCATGAGAATGCTCATGGCAGAGAACGTATTCTTTTTGATGTAATCCTGTAAAGCAAAAGCGTAGAAGATCACATAACTGATCAGATAAAAATAGATATTTAATATTTCGGTTTTATTAAATGTCCAGTAAAAAAGGTAAATATAGGTGAATAGAAATGCAATCCAGCCGATACTTTTCCATTGCTTTAAAAAGGCTATGATAAGCATTCCTGCATTCAATACCATTAAATAAGTAAAAAGAAACGGGTAATTACTCTGTCCGGTACTGATCATAAGAGGTGCGAGAAAGCCCCCGATTAATGAAAAAATAATGAGAATTTCACTTTTATAATAATAGGACAGGGCAATGGAAATCAATGTAATCAGGCAGACGAATATAAAAGCAGTATTTTGACTGAGTAAATGATATTCACGAAAAGCAATCGTGGCGGAAAGATATAAAATACTGATCCCGCCCCCTGTAATAATAGAAGAAAATACCGGATAATTTTTTCTGAGGAAATGTCCGGTAACAGCGATAAGGGCTCCCAGTGAAATCCCAATAAAAACTCTTGTTGTTTCTCCAATCCAGTTTTTATCAATAGCATACTTCAGAAAATATCCGATTCCCAAAACCAGAGTAAAGATTCCTATAATAGTCAGTATGTTCTGTTGAATAAACTGGGTAACAGGAGCAAGCCGGTTGTGCTCTGGAGTGATAATCTTTGTTTCCGAAGGGATTACGGTAGTTTTTTCTTTTAAAACCGTAGGAACTTCATCACTTTGAAGCCGGGGAGTCTGGGGAATGACGGATTCATCTTTTTCAATAAGTGGAACAGACTTACTGTCGGCTATTTTTTGCTTAAGATCTGAAACTTCATTTTCCAGCTTTTTGACCCTGTTGCTTAACTGATAGACAGTAAATATAATAATGGATATAAGTAATATAATAAAGAAGGAGTACGTCATTCTTTCCTTTTTTCATCAAATATAGAGAATTGTAAATTGTGAGGATGGATATAAAAAAAATAAATCCACCATTATGGTGGATTTTGATATGCTTAAAGTGATTGAATTGTAAAAGATTAGTTAGATACTTTATAAATATAAAAAGAAGCTGTACTGGATCCTAGTAATCCTACATCTAAAGCTGTTGAACCTACAAGTCCGAAAGAAACTTTATCCCCGGCCTGGAAGGTATAAAGGGAATTAAGGCTGCTTTCAGAAATAGTTAAGCTTAGAACAAGAAGGTTGGCTCCACTGAAGGCACGGCTGTCAATGGTTGTTGCAACACCTGCTCTGGTTCTTACAATACCTACCCCTGGTGAGTTGGCAAGTACGGAAGCCTGTAATCCTGTACCATAACGGAAAGTAAATCCTACCGCATAAGTTCCTGCTGAAGGAATCGTGTAGGTATTATCCGTATCAGAGAACAAGGCAGCTGATCCTAAAGTTCTTTCTGCTGCTAAAAAGTTAACAGCCCTGAAGCCTGAAGGGAATAAGCCTAAACTTAATAAACTGATACCGCTGGTTTTTTTGGCGGCATAAACTGTTGTATTCGTTATTGAAGTGTAAATGATGGTAGGGTCTACCTGTGTAATCTCAGTACTTCCCGAATTTACTGCAAGGATCTGATATCCCGGCAAAGCTGTGGTTTGTGGCAGTTGTCTAATTTTTACATTTCCGTTAACATCTAATGTTGCTGTGGGAGTAGCTGTGTTAATCCCAACCTGGGAAAATATAGAAATAGCAGAAAGTGATAAAATAGCACTGCAGATTCTAGTTTTCATGTTATAATAATTTTTGGTTAATGTTTGATATAATTAGTTTTTTTCTATTTTTTATTCATCCATCATATCAACTTGTTAATGACTCTTTAAATTTGGACTAAAATTAATAAAAATATTCAAATAACAAATCAATAGTATGTTAAAAATTAATTTATCCTAAAATTCGACAATTTGTGTTAATGACCTAAAGTAGATTTTGAGTTTATTTTATCTCTAAAAAGCAATGTTATATAATAATTTATACTAAAAAAAGTGTTATTTAAAATAACACTTAAATTTATAATATTTTCATAATAATTTGTTAAAATTAACTTTCCAGGAGAAATTCCTTGTAATTTCCCAGAAATTTAACCTCGGCATGGATGGATTTTAATTCTTCCAAAGCATTTTCATAAAGTACCGGATGCCATTTTCCCACCACATTCATAAAAAAGAAATAGTTTCCTAATCCTGTTTTCAAGGTTCGGGATTCAATTTTGCTCAGATTCATCTTTCTCCATGCAAATACGGATAAAACCTGGTGGAGTCCCCCCGCATGGTCTTCCGGAAGAGTTATTAGCAGTCCGGATTTTTCATCCAGTATTTCGAGGGCCTTATTTTCATAAACATCATGTTTTTTAGAAATGATGATAAAGCGTGTATGGTTCTGTTCAAAATCATGGATATTACGGTTGATGATTTCTAAACCATAAAGGTTGGCAGCAAACTGATTGGCGACGGCGGCTATTTTCTTCTGCGGATTTTCCGAAACATGCTTTGCTGCCGCAGCGGTGGAGGAAAAGTCCTGCCGCTGAATACTTCCGTAGTGGCTGTCCAAAAAATGGAAGCTCTGTGCTAAAGCCTGGGGATGAGAATAAATTTTTTCGATTTCTTCTGCAGTGTTTTCCGGATGGATCATCAAGTGGTGGGCGATAGGCATTACCGCTTCCCCCTGGATGGTAATAGATGGTGTTTTATATAAATAATCCAGCGTCATGGAAACCGTACCTTCAATGGAATTTTCCAGAGGAACGACGGCTTTCTCCACCTCTCCGTTTTCAACAGCATGAAAGCAGTCTAAAATATTAGCATAGGGTAAAAGTTCTTCATTAGGGAAAAGTTGGGCAGTGGCAAGCTGTGTAAAGCTGGCATGCGGGCCTAAAAATGCAATCTTCATAATTCTTTTTTTATTCGGGTTTCCAGTTTTCTTCAATAAGTTTCATAAGAAAATCCGGACATTTAACGATTTTATTGTTTTCAGAGCTTAAAAAAAACAGGGTAGTGGAAGCCTCTGTAATTTTGATATGCTCTTCGTTGTAAATTTCATATTCGAATTCAATTCTTACGCCAGGTAATTTTTTAAGGTAAGTGTGAATTTCAAGATTTTGGTCATATAAAGCGGGTCTTAAATATTTAATTTTATACTCTGAAACAGGGAGCCAAATGCCTTGGTTCTCAATCTCATCATATGACATTCCAAGGGTGCGAAAAAGCTCCACTCTGCCTAATTCAAAATACTCGGCATAGTTACCGTAGTATACATATTTCATGGGATCTGTTTCTGCGTAACGTACTCTTACTGAGTGTGTTGTGTGTATCATTATAAGTCGTTAATTATACATACAAATATATTTTTAAATAATCAATACCTGCAAAATTTTTTTTTAAAAATAAAAAATTGGACCTTTGTCTTCCTCCTAAGAGTAAGTACTAACCAATTGAATAATCAGGGCCTAAAATGAATGAAAACTTAATGATGATATGGCAGAAGTGCCTTCAGTTTATGAGAGATAACCTCAATGCTGCTGAAGACAACTCTGATTTAAAAAAACTCGAGAAATCGTTCGATTTGTTATTTGATAAAGTACAGCCAATTTCATTGGTTGATAACAATCTTACCTTAATGGTACCAAGTGATTTTTATAAAGAATATATCGAGGACAACTATCTGTCATTGCTTTCCGCTGCCCTGAAAAAAAATATTGGTAAAGGAGTGAAATTGTGGTATTCCGTTATGGAAAACAAACCTGCCGGTATGGAAAAACCGGTTACGTTGAATATGAAAGGCAAAAGCGTGCCTACCCCTAAAGTTCAGGAAACAATGCCTCAGGGCTTTTCTGCTAATATTGTAAATCCATTTGTAGTTCCCGGAATTAAAAAAGTAAATATCGATTCCAATCTGAAATCCGATTTTTCTTTTGATAATTATGTAGAAGGGGAAAGTAACAAATTTGCAGCTACCGTTGCAAAATCTATTGCCAAAAGACCGGGAGCAACAGCCTTTAATCCCTTATTTTTATATGGAGGATATGGAGTCGGAAAGACGCACCTGGGACAAGCGGTAGGTCTGGAAGTTAAAAGCCAGTTTCCCGATAAAGTTGTTCTTTACCTTTCTTCAGAAAAGTTTATTCAGCAGTTTATTTCTGCCGCAAAAGCTCATAAGCAGACCGAGTTTGCCAACTTTTACCAAATGGTTGATGTACTGATCATTGATGATATTCAGTTTCTTTCCGGGAAATCAGCTACCCAGGACAGTTTCTTCCATATTTTCGATTATCTTCATCAGAATGGAAAGCAGATTATCCTTACTTCGGATAAGGCTCCTGCAGATATCATGGACATTCAGGACAGAATCGTATCCCGTTTTAAATGGGGGCTTTCTGCAGAAATAAAATCTCCGGATTACGATACCCGAAGAAAGATTATCATTGATAAGCTGAGCAGAGACGGTATTGTTCTTACAGAAGATATGTTGGATTTCCTGGCTTCAGAAGCGAAAACCAATGTAAGAGAGCTGATTGGAGTTATTAATTCTGTAATAGCCTATTCCACTATTTATAAATCCGATCTCAGTCTTGATTTATTAAAAGAAACCATTAACAAAATAGCCGCTAATCAGAAAAAGATTATCAATATCCCTTATATTCAGGAAATTGTCTGTGATTATTTCGGAATTAAAAGAGAGCAGCTTTTATCCAAAACAAGAAAAAGAGAAATTGCTTTACCGAGACAGTTAGCGATGTATTTTGCGAAAGAGTTCACCAATGCCACCTTCACTAAAATAGGCGAGGAAATGGGAGGAAAAGATCATTCTACGGTAATGTATGCCTGTGAAACAATAAAAGATGTTTCTAAAATTGACAAAGAGGTGAAAAAGTATGTAAAGGAACTCACCGAAAGAATTAAACATTAAACTATAAATTAAAAATATTGAAAGATGAAGGATAGAGATATTCTTCATTTTTTATTTAGTTTTGCCTTAAATATTGGAAGTATGAAAATTTTAATGGTATGCTTGGGGAATATTTGCAGAAGCCCATTGGCGGAAGGAATTATGAAAGCTAAAGTCCCACAGGATTTTTTAGTAGATTCGGTAGGAACTATTTCCCAGCACGAAGGAGAACATCCGGATAAAAGAGCTGTAAAAACGGCTGCTAATCATGGAATTGATATTTCAAAACAAAGGTCCCGCCCTATTACACAAGCAGATATAGAAAATTTTGATAAGATCTACTGTATGGATATTGATATCTATGAAGATGTAATATCAAAAGCGAAGAATGAAGAACAAAGGCAAAAAATATCTTTATTCCTGACGGCAGCAGGAGAACATAAAACAGCTGAGGTTCCCGATCCTTATTGGGGAGATATGAAAGACTTTGAAGAAGTTTTCCAATTATTAGATAAAGGCTGTGAAGCAATTGCAGCTCAATTAAAATCATCCAGTAACCCCTAACTCATTTTTCATGTTATACCTATTACCCGCTTATCTCTCGGAGAATACAGCTCTTAATCATTTCTCTCCGGTTATAAAAGATTATATTTTACAGACCAATTACTTTTTTGTGGAAAATGAAAAAACTGCGAGAAAAGTGATTAAATTTTTTTCTCCTGAAAAAAAGCAGTCAGATCTGAAATTGTTTCTTTTAGATAAATATACCGAAAATGCGGATATAAAAGAAGCTCAGGACTTAATGCTGAAAGGCCAGGATTTTGGACTTCTCTCTGAGGCCGGACTTCCATGCATTGCAGATCCGGGGAATCTTATAGTAAAATGGTGTCATGAAAAAAATATAAGAGTAATTCCTATTTCAGGGCCTTCATCTATTATTCTGGCATTGATTTCCAGTGGTTTTAATGGTCAGGAATTTACGTTTAATGGGTATTTGCCCATAGATAGAGGAGAAAGGAAAAGGCAGATGTTGCATCTGGAGAGCCTGGTACAAAAAACAGGATATTCTCAAATATTTATGGAAACACCTTATCGCAATAACCAGCTAGTAGAGGATCTGTGCAAGTTTTTGTCTCCTAAAACGAAATTATGTATTGCAGCCAACATCAATGATCCTGAACACGAATTGATACAGACGAAGACAATTGCTGACTGGAAAAAAGGTAAAGCTGACTTTCATAAAATCCCGGCTGTATTTGTGTTGGGGAAATAATTTTGTTAGAATATTTTGTAGATAAGAGAATTTAAAAAAATCGCAGATTGTGCAGATTTTATCTGTTTTTTATTTAATTGTATTCTACTATAGAAATTGAGGGTAAATAAAAACCTCGCGGATTTAGCAGATTGCGCAGATTTATTTCCGGTGTATTATTTAATTGTATTCTACTATAGAAATTGAGGGTAAATAAAAACCTCGCAGATTTAGCAGATTAGGCAGATTTGTCCGCTATGTTATTTAATTACCCTTTCATTTATGCTTTGGCCAATCCATTTTTTTAGGAATTTTACTAGTAATTCTTACCAGTATAGCTTTTATTCTGCTAAAAGTAGCTTCTATAATTATAATTATAACATATGAATAATATATCGAGAAACTAAACAACTTAGATTGTAAAAGAAATCTGCGCAATCTGCTAAATCTGCGAGCATAAAAACTATAAATTATTAACCACCCTTTTAATCCCATCCAGAATATTCGTAGTATTAAAATTCACCAGCAGCCCTAATTTTTTATCAGTCAATTTCAAGTAGGTACTTAACTGCTTAAAGTGAATATCTTCCAAACTTCTCACAGATTTAAGCTCCAATATAACTTTGTCCTCCACAAGAAGATCTATCCTGAAATTAAGATTAAACTGTCTGTTGTCATAAAATACAGGAAAGGAAATCTCAGAACGAACATCTAAACCGTTTTCTTCAAGCTCATAAACTAATATTTTCTGATAAACCGATTCCAGCAAACCTGGTCCTAATTGATTATATACATTAAATATACATTTTCGTACGAGATAAGAAATTTCATTTTCATCCATTGATTGGTGTTTTTATTTTGTACCTCAATATAAATTTTATGCGAGAAGTATTCTTTAACGGATTACTAAATTTTTATGAACTTACAGGTATAAATTTTACTTCTAAGTCATCATTTGAGGTGTTCCTTCAATACAGAGTTCAGAAATTTTTATATTTTTATTCAATGAAAAAATACTTCCTTACGCTTACGGCAATTCCTTTTTTAATATATGCTCAGAAATTTCCTCAGCTTACAGATGATATGGCTATAAGATTATCAGACAAGCCTTTGCATTGTATCGATCAGGAATACCCTAATAAAACGGCACATATTATTAATAATGAAAAAGAAGTTTCTTTATCTCCTAAAGATCTGCATCCTGTTTTTTACGGGTGTTTCGACTGGCATAGTTCGGTACACGGACATTGGATGCTGGTAAGACTTCTAAAAACAAAACCGAGTTTGTCAAATGTAAAGGAAATAGAAGAAAAATTATCTCAATCTTTCCAAAAAGAGAACCTTCAGGCGGAAGCAGATTATTTTACTAAATATCAGCTCACAGGAACTTTTGAGCGTACTTACGGATGGGCCTGGATTCTTAAGCTTGATGAAGAGTTGGCAACATGGAACGATCCCAGGGCAAAAGTATGGCATGAAAACCTTAAACCTCTAACCGCTCAGATATTAAAATCCTGGAAAGCTTATTTGCCAAAGCAGACTTACCCCAACCGAACGGGTGTACATCCCAATACCGCTTTTGCATTATCGTTTGCATTGGATTGGGCGAGGGCCAATAAAGATAAAGACTTCGAAAATCTGCTGATTGAAAAATCAAAATATTTTTATTTAAAAGACTATCAAACACCGGCTTATCTGGAGCCTGATGGTTCGGATTTTTTCTCGCCCAGCTTGGAAATTGCAGATCTGATGCGACGGGTTTTACCCCAGAAAGAATTTGTAAAATGGCTGGATAGCTTCTACGATAAAAGAAGCTTGGATAATATAGAAAAGATTCCTGTAGTGAGTGACTTAAGCGACTATCAGACCGTACATCTAGTAGGCTTGTCCTTTTCTAAGGCCTGGTGTATGAAAGGATTATCTAAATCACTACCTGATAATCATCCGTTAAAAAATAAATTTTCCGAAACAGCTGATATATTCCTCCAAAATGGATTGCCCCTACTTTTCCAGGGAAATTATGGTGGAGATCACTGGCTGGCCAGCTTTGCGGTATATGCCCTGGAAGACTAATCCTGATACCTGTTTTTTTCAGGATAAAGCTCAGAAGCCATATAGGACCTATCAGGAGGAACTGGAGATCTTTTAAAAAAGAAGGTTTCTTTCCTTCTATTTTGTGACCGATAAACTGAAGAATCCAGGTAATAATAAATACCGCCAGATAGACCATCCATGCTTTTTGTTCAAAATGGATATTGACTGTATAGGCTAGATACTCCATCAATATCATTATGAAAACCATAATAATGCTGATCAGGACAGATAATCTAATGTAAAATAAAGTCACTAGAGCGATGGCAATAATGCTTACCACACTTATGCATCCGAAGTACGCGGCACATAGATGAGACGAAGGAATTAAAGAGATAAATCCTAAAATAGTCCAGAAAATCAAGGGAACACAAATCCAGTGAATTGATTTATTGGTAACATTCCGGTGACTTTCGCCATATTCTGCAAAGAATAAATCGATTTTTCTCATGGGAGTTTATTTTGGATCCCTAAATTAATAAAATTTTGTAATCGCAAAACAGATTGATTAAATTTGTAAGATGTCCGCCCTTGAAAAATTTGGAGTAGAAATATTTACTCAGCATAATATCTTCGAAAGAATCTCTGTCGAAAAGCCATTCCGTCCCGATAATCCGGCCTTTATTTTTGTGAAAACGGGAAGCATAAAACTTCGTCAGCATTTCAGTGATCTGGAGCTTTCTGCCAATATGTTTATGGTAACGGATCCCCAGACGGTTTATGAAATGGTTTCCGTAAGTGATGATTTTCAGTCGAGGATGGTATCATACAAACGTGAGTTTATTTCCGCTTTATCCTTGAAGTTTAACCGATTGATCGCGTACCGATATTTCAGGCAGCAAATGAACCGGGGAGTGCCTTTCCAGCAGGATGAAATGGAAGTGGTCTGGAAAAGTGTCAACTTTTTAAAATTTATTTTGGATTCACCCACAGAAATGATGTACAAAAAGGAAATTGTAGAGCACCTCTTCTCCGTATTTGCCTATCAGATGGCAGGGATTATCTCCAAGGAAGACAGCAGTTCGATGAGCCATATGTCCCGTCAGGAAGAAATTGTTTTTATCTTTTTGAATGATCTGGCTGCTAATCATCATACCGAAAAAACCGTTGAGTTTTATGCCGAAAAACAATCGATTACAACTAGACATCTTTCATCTGTCGTAAAGACAATCACCGGAAAATCAGCAAGTCAGATTATTGCATTGGTTATTATTAATGAAGCCAAGGTACTTTTAAACTCAACAAAAAAGCCTGTTTCTGAAATTTCATCCATTCTGGGATTTAGCGACCAGTATTCATTTTCTCACTTTTTTAAAAAACATTTAGAGGTAAGTCCCAGACAATATCGGAACCAATTTGAAAATTGAAATATTACATTTGAACATCTTTTTCCAAAAATCAAACATTTGTTTGATAGTTTGATTGCCCTAACTTTGCCTTCGTAAAACAAGGTAAAATGACGAAATACGTAAAAACAGCACTGTCTTTACTGACGGGTGTCTTTCCTGTGCTGTTTTTTTCACAGGAAATAAAACAAATGACTGCCAAAGAAGTGGCTGATCTGGCTTTACAGAATCATCAGCAGCTTAAAGTATCAGCTCAGAATATTAATATAGCCAAACAGCAGACGGACATTACCAGACTGCAAAAGCTCCCTGCATTAACGGCTTCTACCAGCCAGTATTATCTGGGAGACGCGGTAGCAATTGAAAAAGATTTTGCAAATTCTATGAATGTTCCTATGCCTCATTACGGAAGTTCGTATGCGGTGCAGGCTACTCAATTGATATTTAAAGGAGGTCTGGTAAATAAATCAATAGAATTGGCCGGTCTTCGTGAGCAGCTATCCGAGCTCGATCTTGAAAAGGATAAACAGGATGTCCGTTTATTGGTCATATCTAATTATCTCGATATTTATAAGATCCTGAACCAGGAAGTGGTTTTTCAGAATAACAGAAAATTAGCTGAAGAACGCCTTAAAAACATTCAGAAATTCTACCAGCAGGGAATGGTAACCCGCAATGAAGTAATAAGAGGAGAGTTGGCGATTAAAAATCTGGATCAGGGTATTCTGACATTAGTAAACAACAGAAAGATCTTGAACTATAATATGAATATAGCACTCGGGCTCCCTTCCGATACTGAGATTATTCCCATTGAGAACTTAACCAATAAAGAACAGGGAATAGGGCTGGACTATTATATGGATTTGGCCCATAGCTATAATCCTCAGATGAAATCCGCAAAAACTAATATTAATGTGGCGGAAAAAAATATTGAAATTATAAAAACGGATAAAATGCCCACGCTTTCAGGTTTTGGAGGTTATACCCTGCAAAGGCCTATCACAACGCGGAATCCTGTTGTTGATATGTATTCCGGAGGCTGGCAGGCAGGCGTTTCGTTGAGTTATAATATTGATAATTTATACCGGACAAAGGAACGGGTGAAATTGGGAGAAATACAGAAATCCCAGGCTAATGATGCCCTGATACTGGTTCAGCAGAATGTCGACATGAGCGTGAATGCAGCGTATGTGAAATATCAGGAATCTATCCAGCAGGCTGAAATTTTAAATGAAGCCAAAAAGCTCGCAGAAGAAAACTACAAGATTACGGAAGCTAAATATTTAAATCAGTTGGCAGTACAGGCTGAAATGATTGATGCTCAGAACCAAAAGCTGCAATCCGAGCTGGATTATGCCAATGCGGAAATCAATGTGCTGTATCAGTACTATAATCTTTTAAAATCTACCGGAACTCTTTAATTTAAAATGGAAAACAAGACAATGGAAAATAAGGAAAACACAACTCAAAATACAAAATCTACCACCACACCGGGGAATAGCGCTACTATAAAAAAGAAAGAAAGGAAAAAAAATAAGATAAGAGCGATCATATCCAATATTATCGTTTTCTTACTCATTGGATTCGGTTTGTTCTGGCTTATCAGGGAGTATTTTCATATAGGAGATAAAAATTATACGGAAGCCGCACAGGTGGAGGAATTTATTAATCCTATCAATACCAGGGTTTCTGCTTATATCAAAGAAATTAAATTCATTGAACACCAACGTGTGAAAAAAGGAGATACTTTGGTAATTCTGGATGACCGTGAGCTTCTTACACAACTGGGACAGGCGGAAGCTGCTTATCAGAATGCACTGGCACAGAAAATGGCAACCAGCTCATCCGTGAATACTGTTTCCAACAATGTTAATGTTATGGAGTCCAATATTGCAGGTGCAAAAGCAAGGTTGTGGAATGCAGAACAGAATTTAAACAGATATAAAAATCTTTTGGCTTCGGAAGCAGTTACCAGACAGCAATACGACCAGGTAAAAACTGAATATGATGCTCAGAAAGCAGCGTATGAAACACTCGTTAATCAGAAACAGTCAGCCAATTTGTCCACCACAGAGGTTAAAAGCAAACTGGAAATCAATGAAGCGGAAATAAAAAGAACAAAATCAGCTTTGGATATGGCCAGGATTAATCTTTCTTATACGGTGATCACCGCTCCTTACGATGGAGTGATGGGAAGAAGAACCATATCGGAAGGACAGCTTATTCAACCGGGGCAGCAGGTGGCTACAATTGTGTTGAACGGTCAGAAATGGGTGACCGCCAACTTTTTGGAAAGCCAGATGCCCTATGTAAAGATAGGTCAAAAGATGATGATGACTGCAGATGCGTTGGGAGGACAGCAGTTTGAAGGTGTTGTAACGGCTATTTCAGCAGCTACGGGTTCCAGGTATTCAAGTGTACCTACCGACAATTCTACGGGTAATTTTATTAAAGTACAGCAGAGAATTCCGGTGAGAATCGAATTTACCAAGGCTAATAAAAAGGAAAATGTAGATAAGCTGAGTGCGGGAATGAATATGAATATCAGCATTAATAAATAAGAACTGAATGTATAACAAAGGACTATATCATGACTGGGTGCCGAAGCCGGTTCAGCTGTTGCTGATCGTATTGCTTCTTACGGTGGTAATGCCGTTGGGAGGAGTATATACAGGTAATATCAGCTTCATGGTGGGAGGTACGGGAGCACTTTCAGAATACTTTTTAATGGCCAATTATGCTACCACCATAGGGATGGGTGCATCTATGCCTTTGGTTCTCAGGATGAAGCTGAGATTTAAAGTAAGAGATAAAATCACAACATTACTGGTTCTTTTGGGAATTTTAAGTTATATCAATGCCACTACGCTGCAACCTTCGATTTTTATATTTACCTCATTGCTTATAGGCTTCTTTAAAATGATGGTAACCATAGAGCTGTTCCTGCCTTTAATGATGATCATGGGAAACAGGGGAGTGTTTTACGGGGCCTTTTATACTTTTGTACTGGTTCTGACCCAGGTTTCCAATTATTATGCAGTGGAAATTTCCATACTTTATAACTGGCAGCATTTCTTTATTATGGCTTCCATAGGCTGCTTTATCATGGCTTTGGTCTGCTGGATCTTTATGCACGATAAATACTTTGCGCTGAAAGTTCCGCTATATTATATTGATTGGCTCAGTATTCTGCTTTTTGTATCGACATTTATGTGTTCGGCGTATGTTTTTTCTTTTGGAAAACAGCAGGACTGGCTGAATTCACCAAGGATTATGAAGATGAGTATTGCAGCTTTTACCAGTTTTGCATGTCTTATTATTCGGCAACTGACGTTGAAGAGACCTTATCTTTCTTTTAAAATTTTTAAAAAGAATAATGTACAGCATGGTCTTTTTATGCTGTTATGGGTAGGAATGTTTTTGGGAACAGCATCTATTCAAAATACCTTTTCGGTGGGAGTATTAGGATATGATCAGCTTACCAATGCCAAACTCAGCCTGTTGATGATTCCGGGAATTGTGGTGGCGGGAATTGTAGCCATTATATGGTTTAAAAAAGATAAACCTTTAAAAATGTTTGTTTTTTCAGGGTTTGCTGCCATGTGGGGATATGCATTGATCATGTATTTTTCCATGGTGCTTGAATTTAATTATGAAAGATGGTATCTCCCTATGTTTTTAAAAGGCTACGGAATGTGTTCATTATTCATTGTGGTGTGGTATTACACACTGGACAAGCTGGAGGTGGATGATATGCTGGCAGCCATAGGGCTGGTACTGGTTTGGAGAACATTTTTGGCAGTAGGATTCTTTTCTACCGTGTATGCCTGGGTTCAGTACAGGTTCCAGGTAATAGGTATCGGTGATCTTGCGGTTTATATGGATGGAATGACCTTTACACCTCAGAATATGGCCGCCAACCTTAAAATAACCCAGCTCAATGCAATCCTTATTGCCAATAAGAAGATATTCGGATATATCGTCCTTGCGGGTATCGGTGTGTTGATTTATGTTTTAACCCATCATTTTGGGAGAGAGCAATTTAAATATGTAAGATTTATAAGGGTACTTAGCGGTAAATCCGTCATTGCCCGAAGAAGAATAAGAGAACGTAAAAAATTGGTTCAGGAAATAAAAGACGCTGCCGGCCCGGCAGTATAACTTACCTTGTTTTTCATTATTGAAACCCCATTTCCTCCATTTGGAATGGGGTTCAATTTATTAACCCAGGTTTAATTCTTTAATTTTAATTTAGAATAATTACATTTGAATAGCTTTACAGTTAATACGGCTGTAATAAAGTTTAATTGTGAAAAACATAGCGTATGGCAAAGATTCCAACAGGTCGTCTGGTTGGCGAGATGACAAGAAAAGAGTATATCACTCCTCATTATATCAGAGTATATCTTTATTCGGAAGATGTACCTTTATTCAGAGAAACTACAATTGGTGATAACAATAAAATTGCGGTTCCTCCTCAAGGTTTTAATGAAGTTCACTTTCCCACTTGGGATGAAACTACCCAACAATGGATCTATCCTTCCCCGGAAGTAGCTCCGGCTATAAGGACTTATACCCACCGCGGAATAGATTTGGAAACCAAAGAACTTATCATTGATTTTGTGGATCATGGGGATGGAGGACCGGCTTCCAAATGGGCAAGAGAAGCCGAAGCGGGGGCAAAATTAGGAGTAATGATGCGTCTTGACGGGAGAGAGCTCTATGAACAGGCAGATTGGTATTTATTAGCAGGTGATGCGACGGCCATTCCCGTATTAGGGGCTATCTTAGAGACATTGCCCGGCACGGCGAAGGGAGTATGTATCATTGAAGTTCATGAAGGGGCGGACGAGCAGATCCTGGAAACCAAAGCGGATATTAAATTTAAATGGCTTCATAATAAAAACCCACATCTCGAAAGTGATTTGGCTGATGCTGTAAAAGCTGTACAAGTCCCTGAAACTAAAAAATTCGGATATGTTGCCGCGGAATTTTCCAATGTAAAAGAAATCAGATCCTATCTTCGCAAAGAAAAAGGCTGGAAGCAGGAAGAACTTTATGCCTATTCCTATTGGAAGGCCGGTGTTGCGGAAGATAAATCACAGGCTGATCGTCAAAGGGAGAAAAATACCTACGAATAAATTCACTTTCCATCCATTATTAAAACCATTATCTTTGCAGTTTTAATGGCATTATGAAAGATTTAATGGGAAAAGCCATCTGGGATTATTACCACCATGATAACCCTGAGGACTTACAAACCGAGACTTCTATTTCTGAGCTGGATGAACTTCCCGTGGAGTACTTGTTCAGAGGTTTTGAAGGAATGAATACTATTGAGCAGAAAGCATTGGAGCTATCTGAGGGGCTTACGCTGGATATTGGTGCCGGTGCCGGTTCACACAGCTTATTCCTCCAGAACGAGAAAAGCCTGAAAGTTACGGCATTGGATATTTCTCCCAGATCCATTGAAATTTGCAGGCTGAGAGGTATTGAAAATGCAGTGTGTGAAAATATCCTTGACTTCTCCGGACAGCAATTTGATACTATTTTATTGTTGATGAACGGGACCGGAATATTTGAAAGTCTTGGTAAAATTGATATTTATCTTAAAAAACTGTATTCTTTACTGAATGAATCCGGACAGATTTTGATTGATAGTACGGACATTCTCTATATGTTTGACAGGGATGAAGATGGAGGAGTCTATATTCCGGCAGATGGGTATTACGGAGAACTGGATTATATTGTCCATTATAAAGGAGAGTCCGAAGATCCGATAAAATGGTTATACCTGGACTTTGCCACATTAAAAAATGCCGCAGAAAATAATGGTTTTAACATTCAAAAGATTATCCGGGAAGAAGATTCTTATTTAGCCAGGCTTACTAAAAAATAGCATATATAAAAAAAGACACATGAAACCATGTGTCTTTTAATTTTATTAATTATTGATCGGTTATCCGATTTCAATTCCGTTTTCTACATTATCATCATCCGGGGTTACAAAAGAAAGTTTTCCGTCTGGCTTCGTAGTCAGTAAGAACATTCCCTGAGATTCTATTCCACGGATTTTTCTTGGGGCTAAATTAAGGAGAATCATAACTTGTTTTCCTACAAGTTCCTCAGGGCTGAAGCTTTCAGCCACTCCGGAAACAACGGTTCTGATATCTACCCCTGTATCTACTTTAAATTTAAGAAGCTTATCAGCTTTTTCCACTTTTTCAGCTTCTAAAATGGTAGCGGTTCTCAGATCTATTTTAGCAAAATCATCAAAAGTGATCTGTTCTTTCATTGGATTAGCGTTAGGATTTGTTTTTTTATTATTCTGTTTAGTCTGCTCAAGCTTTTGGATCTGGGCTTCAATCACGTCGTCTTCAATTTTAGAGAAAAGAAGAGAAGCTTCATTGATGGTATGTCCGCTTTCAATCAGTACGGATTTGGTTTCCACATCGTTCCAGCTAAGCTTTCCTATATTGAACATTTTCAATAATTTTTCCGAGCTGAAAGGCATAAACGGTTCACATAACTGACCTAATGCTACCGCAATCTGAGCCCCTATAAATAAAGACTGAGCCGTTTTTTCCGGATTATCTTTAATGGTTTTCCAAGGCTCTTCGGTCTGAAGATACTGGTTACCGAAACGGGCCAAATTCATTAAAGCAGATAATGCATTTCTGAACTCATAATGGTTAAGGAAACCTGAAATTTCTTTTGCAGCTTTATTGATTTCTTTTAATTCCGGGCTGTTTACATCTCCCTGAGGAACAACACCGTCATAATATTTATGGATAAGAACAGCCACTCTGTTGATAAAGTTCCCGAATATTCCTACCAATTCCGAATTGTTCTTGGTCTGGAAATCTTTCCATGTGAAATTATTATCCTTTGTTTCCGGAGCAGATGAAAGAAGCGCATATCTCAGTACGTCCTGCTGTCCCGGGAAATCTTCTACATACTCGTGCGCCCATACCGCCCAGTTTCTGGAAGTTGAAATTTTATCATTTTCCAGGTTCAGGAATTCAAATGCCGGAACATTGGCAGGTAAAATGTAATCCCCATGGGCTTTCAGCATCGCAGGGAAAATTATACAGTGGAAAACAATATTATCTTTCCCGATAAAATGGATAAGATCGGTATCGTCGCTTTGCCAGTAGTCTCTCCAGTCCTTTCCGTTTTTTTCAGCCCATTCCTGGGTAAATGAAATATATCCAATAGGCGCATCAAACCATACATAAAGAACTTTGCCTTCAGCTCCCGGAAGCGGAACGGGAACACCCCAGTTGAGGTCCCTGGTCATGGCACGGGGTTTTAATCCGTCATTTAGCCATGATTTAACCTGGCCGTATACATTAGGTTTCCAGTCATCCTTATGGCCTTCAATAATCCATTGATTAAGAAAACCTTCATATTCATTCAGGGGAAGATACCAGTTTTTGGTTTCTTTAAGAATGGGAACATTTCCACTTAGCATGGATTTTGGGTTGATCAATTCTGATGGAGAAAGGGTAGAGCCGCATTTTTCACACTGGTCTCCATATGCATTTTCATTTCCACAATTAGGGCAGGTTCCTACAATATAGCGGTCAGCCAGAAATTCGCCTGCCTGTTCATCGAAATATTGTTCGGAAATTTCCTCTGTAAATTTTTGCTTATTATAGAGAGCGGTGAAGAAATCCTGGCTTACTTCATAATGTTTTTTTGATGTCGTTCTTGAATATTCATCAAATGAAATCCCTAAATCCGAAAAAGATTTTTTTATAATTTCATGATATTTATCAACAATATCCTGAGGAGTAACACCTTCTTTTTTGGCTCTGATGGTGATGGGAATACCATGTTCATCCGAACCGCATATAAAAGCTACTTCTTTTCCTGATCTACGTTGAAACCTTGCGTAAACATCTGCAGGGATATAAACACCTGCTAAATGTCCTATATGAACCGGCCCGTTAGCATATGGTAATGCGGCCGTAATCATTTTTCTGTTTGACATTTATAGTAAAGTTTAATGATTTACAAAGATAAAGATAATTTGAAGAAAATGGAGTGTTGGCTCTTCCATAACCAAAAAAAAGGGATAAAGGGGTCCGATATGGGGATTTAGTTAAACATATGTTTAATTTTTTGTTAATGTTAACATAATATTATGCAATAGTTAATTTAATTTAAATAGATGATAGTCAAATAATTAATTTTAAATATGCTAATAATATACATATATTTTTCTGAATTTTAAGTCATATTAGGATAATTGCTTTTTTTTTATAAATTCGAGCCTAGTTATTTTAGATAACTTAAAAAAAGATTAAACTATATATAAAAAGAATATTGTGAGAAATTTTACAACGGTATTAAAAATTGCGCCGGCTTTTTTATTGGCAAGCACAATAATACATGCGCAAACGCAAGACTCTATCACAAAAGAGAAGAAGATTGAAGAAGTGGTGTTGATTGGTTATGGAAAGCAGAAGAAATCGGACGTGACTGGATCTATAACTTCCGTGACTGCAAAAGATTTCAACGGTGGGGCAACTTCTGCAGGACAGTTGATTCAGGGGAAAACACCCGGAGTTCAAATTACCAATAACAGTGGGGCACCGGGTTCCGGTACGGCAATAAGAATCAGGGGTACTGCTTCTTTGAACGGTAATAACTCTCCATTAATAGTTATTGACGGTGTTCCTCAGGATTTTGTCGGGGTAAATGGAGCTTCTGACCCTTTATCTCTTATCAACCCTAATGATATCGAAACATTTGATATCTTAAAAGATGCCTCTGCAACTGCTATTTATGGTAACAGAGCAACCAACGGGGTAATTTTGATTACCACTAAAAAAGGAAGCGCAGGAAGATTTAAAGTGAATTTTTCAACCGTAGCATCCGTATCTACTAAAATGGGAACTGTAGATGTGCTTAATGCTGATGAATTCAGAAATTTTGTTAATACATATGCTTCAGATGCCTATAAAGCTAAACTGGGAAATGCCAATACCAATTGGCAGGATCAGATTTATCAGGCTGCCTGGGGAACAGATAATAACGTAGCATTTTCCGGAGGAATCAAAGGATTGCCTTATCGTTTGTCCCTTGGTTACAATGAGCAGAATGGTATCGTAAAAACCAATACCTTTAAAAGAACATCAATAGGCTTGAATTTGAACCCTAAATTTTTTGATAATCATTTATCTGTAAATGTTAACGCAAAAGGAACTTTTACTGATAATAGATTTGTTGACGGTGGGGTAATTAAGGCAGCTACGTATTTTGATCCCACTCAGCCGGTTTATTCCGGGAATTCCAATTTCGGAGGATATTACGAATGGCTGGATGCAGGTTCTGTAAACGGATATAATGTAAATGCAACATCTAATCCACTTGGATTATTATATGGAATTCATGATGTATCTTCCGTTTGGAGAGGATTAGGAAATATCCAGTTGGATTATAAATTCCACTTCCTTCCTGATTTGCACTTTAATGTGAATGCAGGTTATGATTATACCAAGAGTGACGGACAGAAAAAAGTAAGTCCGTTATACAGACCGGGAATGAATGATGCAGGAAGCTCCAGTCTTTACAGTATGGAGAAAAAGAATAAGTTATTGGAAACTTATTTTAACTATGTTAAAAATATCTCGGCCATCAATACGGGAATAGACCTTACTGCTGGTTATTCTTACCAGGATTTTAAAACAATAATTCCGGGAGCTATTAATTATAAAGGAAATGCTCCTACACAGATTTCCAATGATTTTGAATCGCAGAATACGTTGATTTCCTTCTATGGAAGAGCTATATTCACTATTGCGAATAAATATATCATCTCCGGATCATTGAGAAGAGACGGATCTTCACGTTTTTACAACGGAACAAGAGATAATCTTTGGGGTAATTTCCCTGGAGTGTCCGTAGCCTGGAAATTAAATGAAGAAAGCTTTATCAAAAATATTTCTTCCATTAGTACTTTGAAATTAAGAGCAGGATGGGGAAAAACGGGACAGCAGGAATTACCGGGATTAGATGGAAACAGACCAAATAACTATCCGGCATATGCTGCTTATAATCCGAGTAACGACGGAGCTTATTATCAGTTTGGAAACCAGTATTATTATATGTTCCGACCGAATATTTATAACCCGTATCTTACTTGGGAAACCACAACTACTAAAAATTTAGGAATTGATTACGGTTTCTTAAATAACAGAATAACAGGTTCCATAGATCTTTTCCAAAAAGATACGGAAAAACTATTGGTAAACTCTCCTATTGCAGCAGGGGATTTGAGTAATCAAAACTTACTGAACGTAGGAAATATGAAAAACAAAGGAATTGAAGGTAGTGTTACGGTAATTCCTATTAAGAATGAAAATACGACCTGGGAGGTAAGTTTCAATGCAACCCACTATAAACCGGAAATTACCAACCTACTTGAAAGAGCGGATGCTACTTTTAATATTCCTGTTGGTGGAATTGACGGGGGATCAGGAAATACAATCCAGGCTCATGCTGTAGGATATGCTCCTAATGCATTCTGGGTATATCAGCAGGCATATGATGCGAACGGAAAACCATTAGATGGGGTATATGTAGATAGAAATGGAGATGGTGTAATCAATACATCAGATAAATATTATTATAAATCTACAACACCGGATGCTATTTTAGGTTTCTCTACTAAAGTCTCCTATAAAAACTGGGATTTCGGATTGAGTGCCAGGGCTATTTTGGGTAACTATGTTTATAATAATGCAGCTTCAAACAGCTCAATACAATCGGCATCTACCAATGAGTATTTACAGAATGTATATTCAACAGCTTCGGAATATCAGTTTTCGGTACCTCAGTATTTTTCTGATATTTATGTAGAGAATGCTTCATTCCTGAGATTGGATAATATTAATATCGGTTATAATTTCGGTGAAATATTTTCTAAAGGAAGTAATTTAAGAGTTTACGGTATGGCTCAGAATGTTTTTGTAATTACGAAATATTCTGGTATTGACCCGGAGGTTTTCGGAAATATTGATAATGGATATTATCAGATGCCTAGAGTGTATTCTATCGGGTTTAATTTTCAATTTTAATTAGTAAGTAAGATGAAATCAAATAAAATAAGATTTAAAAATATATTTTTAACAGCTTCAGTAATAGGGCTGCTGTCAGTGACCTCATGTATCAAGGATCTTGAAAGAGAGCCGGTTACTGACGTTACTTCCGCAAGTATTTTTGCTGATTTTGCAAATTATCCTAATGCATTAGCTAAGCTATATGGAGGATTGGCAATGGGAGGTCAGGTAAGTGGAGACGGAGGTAATTATCCGGATAGTGATATTAATGGTATTAACGGAGGTTTTTCTCAATATACCAGGCTAATGTACACCATGCAGGTGGTTACGACAGATGAAGCGGTAATCGGGTGGAATGATGGTAACCTGCATACTTTGCATAAAATGACTTGGGATTCTTCCAATGAATTTATTTCCGCTTTATATTACAGAATTTATGCAGAGATTGCTTTCTGTAATGAGTTTCTAAGAAATGTAACTGATGAAAAATTAGCCTCTAACAATATTACAGGAAATAATTTAACAGAAGCTAAATATATGCGTGCAGAAGCAAGATTTTTAAGAGCTCAATCTTATTATCATGCATTAGATTTCTTTGGGAATGTACCATTTGTGGACGAAAATTATCTTCCAGGATCTTCTACACCTCCGCAAAGGATAGACCGTGCAGCTTTATTTAACTATGTAGAGCAGGAATTATTAGCGTCTGCAAACGACCTTAAAGAGGCCAGAACCAATGAATACGGTAGAGCAGATAAAGCGGCCGCTTGGGCTTTATTGGCGAAATTATACCTGAATGCTGAAGTATATACCGGAACGCAGAGAAACAGTGACTGTATTACATATTGTGAAAAAATTATCGGAGCAGGATATTCATTAAAATCTGATTATCAGTCATTATTCTTAGCAGATAATAATGTAAATAATCCGGAAGCTATTTTTACTGTTAATTTCGATGGTATCAATACGCAAACCAACGGAGGAACTACATATCTGGTGCATGCAGCGATAGGAGGGAGCATGTCTGCTTCTGATTTCGGTGTGAATGGTGGATGGGCCGGCTTAAGAACGACTAAAGCTTTTGTGGAGAAATTCCCCGCAAGTGGAGCGGATAAAAGAGGTAACTTCTTTACTACCGACCAGAACCTTGAAATCAATGACCTCGGATCATTCAATGATGGATATGCATTCATTAAATTTAAAAATATTAAAAGTGATGGGACACCAGGTTCCAATACAAACTGGGTAGAAGCGGATATTCCATTATATCGTTTAGCGGATATTTATCTGATGTATGCAGAAGCCACTTTAAGAGGAGGAAATGGAAATACAGCAACTGCAATCGGTTATATCAATCAGTTAAGACAAAGAGCTTACGGTAATACAAGCGGAAATGTAACTTCAATCAATCTTGATTTTATTTTAGATGAGAGAGCAAGAGAATTATCCTGGGAAATGACAAGAAGAACCGACCTTATCAGATACGGTAGGTTTACAACAGGAGATTATGTATGGCCTTGGAAAGGAAATGTAAAAGATGGTAAGGCAGTGGAAAACTACAGAAATCTATATCCGATTCCGGCAAAAGATATAGTAGCTAACCCTAATCTTGTTCAAAACCCTGGATATTAATTTAAATTATTGATTGAAATGAAACATTTATTAAAAATATTTACAGTACTTTTTCTGGGAGTTCTTTTGACTTCCTGTGAAAAGGATGAGGATTTGGCTATCCTGGGAGAAGGGACGGATCCTGTATTGTCTACAGATAAAACTACAGCAATTTTATTAAGTGATGAAGCGGGTAATGAAGCAATAGCTTTTAGCTGGGTTAATTCAGATTTTGGAATAAAGGTGGAATTAGCAAATCAGTTGGAATTTGCTGTAGCAGGAACTAATTTTACACCTGTCAAGTCAGTGGATCTTCCTACGGGGGAAAATACATATAGTATGACGGTTAATGAACTGAACAATGCCCTATTATCTTTAGGAATTACTACTGAAACGGAAACTGATGTTGAGGTGAGAGTAAAGTCTACGGTTGCTGACAGGGTACGTTATTCGAATGTAATATCATTGAAAGTTACACCATTTATTAACGGACCGGTGTATACCTATACGGATTTATACCTTATCGGAGATGCTACAGCAGGAGCTTGGGATAATTTAACAACAAATAGTAAAATTTATCCTTTATTGAAAACAAATACAGCAGGTGTTTACACTTATACGGGGTACTTTGCTGCTGGTGGATTTAAAATCATTCAGAATATAGGTTCCTGGGATCCGCAATATGGTATGGGATCTGCCGGTGTATTGAGCACAAGTGGAGGATCAGGAAATATTCCGGTAACAACAGCAGGATATTATAAGCTTACTATTGATATATCTGCATTGACTTATACTTTTACAGCTGTTACTCCTCCTACCACTACTTACACATCTATTTCTCTGATTGGTCCGGCATCAAGTGACTGGAATACAGATGTAGATATGGAGAAGTCAACGTTTGATCCTCATGTTTGGGTGAAAAAGAATGTAATGCTAACCTCAGGAGAATTTAAATTCAGAGCTAATCATGATTGGACAAATAGTTGGGGTATTGCTCAGGAATTTTTCGGAACTGCTGATTTAGGAGGAGGAAATATTCCGGTAACGACGACTTATAACTATGATGTTTACTTTAATGACATGACAGGTGATTTCTCAGTAATACCTGTAAATTAATCAGTTAAAAGTTTAATTATTATCATAAATTAATTGAAATACAAAAGATGAAGTGTTGCTTTTTTTAAGTAACACTTTATCTATTTTAAAGCAATATAAATAATCATTATGAAGAAAATTACAGTGGGGGCTTTAATGCTGTCAATGATGTACATAGGGGTGAATGCACAAACTTTAAAATCACCGGACGGAAAATTCGAAATGAATTTCCAGCTGAAAGGAGGTATTCCTTATTATAATTTAAAATATAACGGAGCGGTTGTAGTGGAAGATTCAAAGCTTGGATTAAGATTATTCAAGGATACTTCTATAAAATTTGCATCGGAAATTGCAAAACCGGAAGATGCAAAATTTGATCTAAACAACGGCTTCACCAAAACAGACGAAAAAAGAGATTCTAAAAATGAAACCTGGCAGCCTGTTCTTGGAGAAAAGAAAAATTATATCAACCATTATAATGAATTGGCAGTTACCCTTAACCAGGCTTCTACGGACAGAAGTATTATGGTTAAATTCAGACTATTTAATGATGGGCTAGGATTCAGATATGAATTTCCTCAGCAGAAAAACCTGAACTATTTCGTAATCCGTGAAGAAGATTCTGAAATCGATTTCCCTAGTGATATGAAAGCATGGTGGATGGTGGCAGACTATGACTCCCAGGAATATCAGTATCAGACTACAAAAGTATCGGAAATACCTTCCAAATGGGAAAAGGCAGCCGATGCCAATGCTTCACAGACGCTGATCAAAAATGCGGTTCAGTCACCGTTAATGCTTAAAAAAGAAGGAAAGGACCCTTTATATATTAATGTGGCAGAAGCTGCTGTTTTAGATTATCCGGCTTCTCATCTTGAAGTAGATGCACAGAATTTTAAATTTAAAACACATCTTACAGCCGACAGACAGGGAGCGAAAGGATACATCCAGACCCCTTCGGTAACCCCTTGGAGAACTATTATTGTCTCCCCGAAAGCAGAAGAGGTAATGGATTCCAAAATGATCTTTAACCTGAATGAACCTACAAAATATAAAGACACATCCTATATCCACCCTACAAAATACATGGGTGTTTGGTGGGAAATGATTATCGGAAAATCCCAATGGGCATACGGTCAGCCGGAATCGAATGTGCGTCTTGGGCAAACTGACTTTTCAAAACTGACGCCGAATGGTAAACATGCAGCCAACAATACGAAGGTAAAAGAATACATCGATTTTGCTGCTGAGAACGGATTCGACGGACTCCTTATTGAAGGCTGGAATATAGGTTGGGAAGACTGGTTCGGAAATTCTAAAGAATATGTATTTGATTTCATTACTCCATATCCGGATTTTGACATCAAAATGCTGAATGAATATGCCCATGCAAAAGGAATTAAGCTTATCATGCACCACGAAACATCGGGTTCCGCTACGAACTATGAAAGATGGTCGGATAAAGCATTTCAGCTAATGAATAAATACGGATACGATGCCGTAAAAACAGGTTATGTAGGAGATATAATCCCAAGAGGAGAGCATCATTATTCCCAATGGACCATCAACCATTACTATAGAATCGCTGAGAAAGCCAATGAATATAAAATCATGGTTAACTCTCACGAATCCGTACGTCCTGCCGGGGAAAGCCGTACCTATCCGAACTGGATTTCTGCAGAAGCTGCCCGTGGAACGGAATATGAAGCATTCGGAGGAAATAACCCTGATCACCAGACTATTCTTCCGTTTACAAGATGGATGGGGGGATCCATGGATTATACGCCGGGAATTTTCCAGACCAAATTAAATTATTATTTCCCTGGAGACAACCGTTTTGTAAAAACTACCCTAGTGAAGCAGCTGGCCCTGTATGTAACCATGTATATGCCGTTGCAGATGGCTGCCGATCTTCCTGAGAACTATAAAAAGCATATGGATGCTTTCCAGTTTATCAAAGATGTGGCTGCAGATTGGGATGATACTAAAATCTTATCAGCAGAGCCGGGTGAATATGTAGTTACTGCCAGAAAAGCTAAAGGAACTGAAAACTGGTTTGTAGGCGGAATTACTGATGAGAATAAACGTGACTATACCGTGGACTTCTCATTCCTGGACAAAAACCAGAAATATGAAGCTACCATTTATGAAGATGGAAAAGATGCGGACTATATAGACAATCCTCAGAGCTATAATATCTATAAAAAGCAGATTAACAGCAAATCTAAAATCAGCTTTAAAATGGCAAGAAGTGGTGGATTCGCAATCTCCATTAAGCCGGTAAAGTAAATATTTCTTAACTTTATAATCCTTAAAGGTAAATAGCCTTTAAGGATTTTTTTATTGTATCAATATTTTATCCTTTTTTTTCAATGACGCGGATGACTAAAATTTTCAATAAGCAGAATATCTTCCTGCTCTTATTGATCCTGATGGTAGTGCTTGCCAGACTTATTCCTTTTCAGGAATCTTATAACCGGTATTTTAACCTCTCAGGGTTTATCGATTGGGGAATTGCCGGAATATTTCTTTTATATGGGCTTAAGCTCAATCTAAAAGAAGTCGTTAAAGACATTTCCAACTGGAAAGTTCATGTACTGATCCAGGCCGGGACCTTTATACTTTTCCCATTATTGGTGTTCCTGTTTTATCCGCTGGCAAAAGATTCGGATTATTATAACATCTGGCTGTCGGTTTTCTTTCTTGCCTGTCTCCCTTCAACGGTTTCGTCATCAGTAGTCATGGTTTCCATAGCCAAAGGAAACGTAACCTCTGCAATCTTTAACGCTTCCATTTCGGGGCTGATCGGAATTGTGATGACTCCACTGTTGATGAGCTTTTTCTTAACTCCGGCTTCTGGCGAAGGAAATCATGGAGAGGTCCTGCAACAGCTTTTAATAAAAGTATTATTACCTATTATTTTGGGAATACTGCTGAATCCTGTTTTCAAAAAATGGGTAACCAGATATTCATCTGTTATTGCAGAATTTGACAGGCTTATTATCCTGCTTATCGTATATGAAAGTTTTTCAACCGCTTTTGTACAGAACATTTTTGTTTCCGTACCGGGAATTGTCTTTTTGATTTTAGCTTTCAGTGTTGTTTTCCTGTTTTTTGTGGTCTACAATATTCTTCAGTTTTTAGCTAAAAAGATGAAGTTTAATACAAAAGATATTATTACCGTAACCTTTTGTGGTTCCAAAAAATCATTGGTTCACGGAAGTCTTTTCCTGTTGGTTTTAGGAATTCCCGAAGGACAGAAGGTTCTCTTTTTACTTCCCGTGATGATTTATCATAGTTTCCAGCTGTTTTATGTCAGCTGGCTGGCAAGTAAGATCGCTCAAAGACCTTTAAATAATGAAAAATAGAGTATATTTGATTATCTTTTAATTATAATTAGATTATAATCAGAATTTATGAAGAAACTATATGTAGTATTGAGTCTCTCAGTGATCACCAGTGTGTTTGCTCAGATAAAAAAAGTAGAACCGGCATTCTGGTGGAAAGGGATGAAAAACCCTGAACTTCAGATTTTAGTATATGGAAAATCTATTGCCGATAATGAAATAGAGCTTTCCGACGGAGTTCAGATAAAAGACATCCGGAAAGTAGAAAATCCCAACTACCTTTTCATTACTGTCAACACCAATGAAATTAATGTTCCTAAGTTTAAGATCAATATTAAAAGAGGAAAGAAAAATATAGATACTTACACCTACGAGCTAAAGCAGAGAGCGTCCAATTCGTCCAACCGGACATCGTTCACCTCAAAAGATGTAATGTATCTTATCATGCCGGACCGTTTTGCCAACGGTGACGAAAGCAATGATTCCCAGCCCGATCTTATTGAGAAAGCCAACAGAAGCCTTCCGAATGGACGCCATGGAGGCGATTTACGTGGCATTATCAACAACCTGGATTATATTCAGGGGTTAGGGGCAACAGCAGTATGGCTCACCCCGGTTAATGAAGACAATGAAAAAGTGTATTCCTATCATGGATATGCGCAAACCGATCTATACAAAATAGACGGCCGCTACGGAACCAATGAAGAATACCGTGAATTATCCCGCGAGCTTAATAAAAGAAATATGATGCTCGTAATGGATTATGTTACCAATCACTGGGGGATTTCCCACTGGCTCATTAAAGATCTGCCGACCAAAGACTGGATTCACACATTCAGTGGAGGGGAGAACGGATTCCGAAGATCGAATTATAAAACAACAACACAGTTTGACACCAATGCGTCCGAAATAGATAAAAGATATGCGCTGGACGGATGGTTTGATACCACTATGCCGGATATCAACCAGAAAAACCCATTGGTTTTAAAATACCTTACACAGAATGCCATCTGGTGGATTGAATATGCAGAGCTGGGAGGTTTCCGTGTAGATACTTATCCTTACAATGATAAAGAAGCAATGGCTAAGTGGGCCAAAGCAATTACGGATGAATACCCGAATTTTAATATCGTAGGTGAAACATGGCTCAATAGCGCAGGGCATATTTCAGCATGGCAGAAAGACTCCAAAACCGGAGAAGCAGCCCATTATAATTCAAATTTACCGTCTGTAATGGATTTTATGCTGTACGGAAATATGTCGTCAGCCTTAAAAGAAAAAGAAGGATGGGATAAAGGCTTAGTAAAGCTTTATGATGTCTTTTCCAGCGACTTTTTATATCCTGATATTAATAACCTTTTGGTGTTTTTTGAAAACCATGATACCGAAAGATGGAATGAAATCTTTAATTCCGATCCTCAGGCTTATAAAATGGCCTTAACCCTGATCTCCACCGTTCGTGGAATCCCTCAGATTTATTACGGTTCGGAGATTGGAATGAGAGGCGATAAAAACAAAGGAGGAGATGCAGATATCCGAAGGGATTTCCCCGGAGGTTGGAAGTCGGACAAGCAAAATGCTTTCAATGCTTCAATGCAGACTCCCCAGCAAAAAGAATATCATCAGTTCACCCAAAAACTTTTAAACTGGAGAAAAGGAAAAGAAGTTATCCATTCAGGGAAAACCAAAAATTATATTCCTCAAAATAATGTTTTCGTCTATTTCCGGTATAACGACAAAGAAAGTGTAATGGTGGTGATCAATAATAATGATAAAAATGAAACCTTGGATCTGAGCTATTTTTCCGAATCTTTAAATGATTACACCAAAGGCAAAGAAGTGATTTCAGGAAAAGAGCTTTCTCTAAAAGATAACTTAATGATACCTGCCAAAGCTTCTTATATCATCGAATTACAAAAATAAGCTTCTATGAAAATAGTAAAACTTTATACACTGTTACTTCTTTTGACAGCATTTAAGGGAGTTTCGGCACAATTGAAGGGATCCTTTGCAAAAGAAAAAGGGGAGATCCATACTATGCTTAACCATTTTAACCGGGCTGCGGCAGCTGCGGATTATGAATCCTATTTCAATTACTTTGCAAAAGAATCGGTATTTATAGGAACGGATGCTACGGAAGTTTGGGATAAAGAAGCTTTTATGACCTGGGCAAAACCCTTCTTTGATAAAAAGCAGACCTGGAATTTTACTTCTCTTCAGAGAAATATATATTTCAGTAAAGATGGTAAAATGGCCTGGTTTGATGAACTGTTGAGTACCCAGATGAAGCTTTGCCGCGGCTCCGGCGTTTTGGAAAAAATAAATGGAAGCTGGAAAATAAGACAATACGTGCTTTCCATGACCATTCCTAATGAAGTAGTAGATAAAATAGTACCTGAAAAAACGCCTATTGAAGATCTTTTAATAGAAAAACTAACAGATAAAAGAAAAACAAATACGTTAAAGTAGAATGTCAAAAAAAATAAAACCTGATCTCTCACTCATTCAGATCATCAATATGAGTATGGGGTTTCTGGGAATCCAAATGGCTTTTGGTTTGCAGAATGGAAACGCGAGTAGAATTTTAGCCAATTTTGGGGCAGATGTGCATGAACTATCCTGGTTCTGGCTTGTTGCTCCGGTTACCGGGCTTATCGTTCAGCCTATTATCGGGCATATGGGAGATAATACATGGAGTCCGTTAGGAAGGAGAAAACCTTACTTTTTAATTGGCGCTATTCTTTGTGCCCTAGGATTGGTTATGCTTCCCAACGCGGCAAGTGCCACACATATGATGGCTGCCAATGTACTGCTTCTAGCTGTTATTTTTCTTGCCATGATGGACGCTTCCATTAACGTAGCTATGGAGCCTTTCCGTGCATTGGTAGGGGATATGCTGCCTAAGCATCAGGGAACCATAGGATTTTCTGTCCAGACTATTTTAATTGGTATTGGGGCAGTAATCGGGTCCTATTTACCGGATTGGTTAACGAAGTTAGGAATATCAAACGAAGCTCCGAAAGGGTTTGTAGCAGATAATGTAATCTATGCATTTTATATAGGTGCCGGATTTTTAATACTGACCATTCTTTACACTATTTTCACTACCAAAGAATATTCTCCACAAGAATTTGCTGAATTTGAAGGAGGAAAAGAAGTCGTGGAAGAGCCATCCAGGTTTACGGATATCTTTAAAGATTTTGCGAAAATCCCACCATTGATGAAAAAGCTGGGAGCAGTACAGTTCTTCTCCTGGTTTGCCCTGTTTACGATGTGGGTATTTACTACCAGCGCTCTGGCAACCCATCATTTCGGACTTTCTCCTGAGGATACCCATTCTGTAGAATTTAATAAAGCGGGAGATCTTACCGGAAAACTCTTCGGAATGTATAATCTGTGGGCGATTCCATTTGCTTTTCTTTTAACTCCCATTGCAAAATGGATAGGTAAAAAGCAGACCCATGCATTGGCACTGGTATTCGGAGGTTTAGGACTGATTTCCATGTACTTTATTAAAGATATTAATTACTTATGGATTTCGATGGTAGGACTGGGATTTGCTTGGGCCAGTATTTTAGCGATGCCTTATGCAATGCTGATTGATGCCATACCACAAAAGAAGATGGGAGTCTATATGGGAATATTTAATTTCTTCATTGTAATTCCTCAGATCATTAACGGGATTTTTGGAGGCCCTATCGTAAGTGGGATCTTCGGAAATTATGCCATTGATTATATTGTCGTAGGAGGAGTCTGTATGCTGGTAGGAGCTGTTATGACGATCTTTTTCGTAAAATCTGAAGATGAAACTCCAAAAGAAATAGAAGAAGAAATACAGCAGGTGCATTTTTAATATACTCTAAAAAATAAATTTTTCGTCATTCCGGGCGAAGCGAAAGAAGCCTTATCACAGGAACCTTTCCGGCTTTGTTTGGAATGACGAATTTTTTAGTCATGTCATTCAGAATGCAGCGCAGCGAAATGAAGAATCTCCTGTTTATCACCCATCCCTCAACTTTAAAAGACTCTTCCATCATCAGAAGACAGTTGCATATTTTCTATTAAAGCATAGTGTCATTCAGAATGCAGCGCAGCGGAATGAAGAATCTCCTGTTTATCCCCCTTCCCACAATTTTAAAAGACTCTTCTATCATCAGAAGACAGTTGTATGTTTTCTACCAAAGCATAGTGTCATTCAGAATGCAGCGCAGCGAAATGAAGAATCTCCTGTTTATCACTCCCTCCAGAACCTTTAAAAGACTCTTCCATCATCAGAAGACAGTTGCATGTTTTCTAATAAAGCATAGTGTCATTCAAAATGCAGCGCAGCGAAATGAAGAATCTCCGTTTGACAATATACCATCTTATAATTCTTTCTTATCTTACATCAATTGCAGCTCAACCCGTATACCATAAATTTGCACTATAAATAAATGAGATCATTATGAAAACAGTATTCCACAACGCAGAATCCCGAGGGCATGCTAATCATGGATGGTTAGATACTTACCATACCTTTAGCTTTGCCAATTATCAGAATCCGGACAGAATGCATTTCGGAGTTTTGAGGGTTTTGAATGATGATACCGTTTCTCAGGGAATGGGATTTGGTACCCATCCACACAAAAACATGGAAATTATTTCCATTCCGCTGGAAGGAGATTTGGAACATAAAGACTCTATGGGAACCACTTCTGTGATACGAAACGGAGAAATTCAGGTAATGAGTGCCGGAACAGGAATCATGCACAGCGAATATAATAAAAATGAAGATGAGCCTGTAAAATTCTTACAGATCTGGGTATTTCCTAGAGACCTTGAAGTAGAACCAAGATATGATCAGATAAGCATTGAAGCAGGAAAAAAAATGAATGGTTTCCAGCAGATACTTTCCCCGGATAAAAATGATGAAGGAGTATGGATCCACCAGGATGCCTGGTTTAATCTCGCAAGATTTACGGAAGGAAACGGGAAGAATTATACCCTTCATAAAAAAGGTAATGGTGTATATGCTTTTGTTCTTAAAGGAAGTGCCAAAATAGGAGACCGAATCCTTAAAGAAAGAGACGGATTGGGAATCTGGGATACCCAGAGTTTCAATATAGAAGCCGTAGAAGATGCCGAAATACTTTTAATGGAGGTTCCAATGGAGCTGCCTACATATCTTAAATAAATAAAATTAGTTTATATAAAATTATACGTATAATGAAAGTTTTAGCAATAGCAGGAAGTAATTCCGGAGTTTCAATGAACAAGCAGTTAGTAGCTTATGCCTCTACATTGGTAGAAGGAAGTACAGAAGTGGAAGTAATAGATTTGATCCCTTTTGAAATGCCAATATATAAGCGTGAAAGAGAATTGGAAGGAGGTGTTCCCCAGTTGGCAAAAGATTTCGCTGCAAAAATTGATGGTGCCAATTTACTTTTACTGTCACTACCTGAGCATAACGGAACCTATTCAACAGCATTTAAAAATGTATTCGACTGGGTGTCCAGAATTCAGGGGAGAACAGTTTGGAATCAAATTCCTATGCTTTTGATGTCTGCCGCACCCGGAGCAAGAGGAGGAGCAGGAGTTTTAGAAGCAGCTTCCCAGCGTTTCCCTTACCATGGAGGAAATATTATAGAAACTTTTTCATTACCATTTTTCGGGGAAAATTTTGATGCTGCGGCACAAAAAATCTCTAATGAAGAAAAAGACAGAGAACTCAAAGAAAAAATTAAAAAAGTTTCAGCAATCGAAACAATTCTTGAAAAATAGCATTAGGAAATTAATTTTTAAATTGCTACTTTTGCAAAAAAGAAAATTAGATGAAAATTCAGTCCATCCTCAAAGAATATCATTCTTTTTCAAAGAAAGGCATTTTCGTGGACTCTGAAACTCTGAAATAAAATAACGGCCGATAATCTACCAAGATTGTCGGCTTTTTTATTTTCTAAATATTGATTAAAAAATTTGAAATAAAATTTCTGAAATTACAATGAGCAATACTTACAAATCTGCAGGTGTAGACAAAGAAGAAGGATACAAAACGGTTGATAAAATAAAAAAAGCAGTGGGAGAAACCCATAATGCCAACGTATTGAATCATCTGGGAAGCTTTGGAGCTTTTTATGAAATAGGAGGATATAAAAATCCTGTCCTGGTTTCCGGAACCGATGGAGTAGGAACAAAGCTTAAAGTAGCTTTAGATACCAAAAAGTATGATTCTATCGGTGTAGACTGTTTTGCGATGTGTGCCAACGATATTCTTTGTCATGGTGCAAAGCCCCTTTTCTTTTTAGATTATCTGGCTTGTGGTAAACTCGATTCGGATATTGCTGCAGAAATTGTTTTGGGAATGGTAAAAGCCTGTAAAGATAACAACTGTGCACTTATTGGAGGGGAAACTGCGGAAATGCCCGGAATGTATCAGCCCGGAGATTATGATGTGGCAGGATTCTGTGTAGGTATTGTAGAAAAAGATCAGATCATTGATGGCTCCAATATTAAAGCAGGAAATAAAATCATTGCCATACCAAGCTCAGGATTTCATTCCAACGGGTTTTCATTAGTAAGAAAAGTATTCCCGGACTTTGAAGAAGAGTTTGAAGGAAAACCTTTATATGAAACTCTTTTGGTTCCTACCAGATTATACTATAAAGATATCCATAAAGTATTGGAAGAAGTAAAAGTTTGTGGAATAGCCCATATCACAGGAGGTGGATTATATGAAAATATACCGAGGATTATTCCGGAAGGATTATGTGCTTCTATTGATGCCTCCAAAGTCAGAATCCCAAGTATAATGACAGAACTTGAAAAAAGAGGAGGAGTAAGCCGTGAAGAAATGTTCGGAACCTTCAATATGGGAGTAGGAATGGTATTGGTAGTAGATGCAGAACACGCAGAAAAAGTACTTCACCTTTTAGATGACGCTTACGAAATAGGTGAGATCACAGAAGGAAATGAAAAAATAAACCTAACCGTATAAATGTATTAAACTAAAAAGTATTAACGTCATTGACATTACTGCTTTTTACATTTTACAAAAAATATGAAAAACATTGTAGTACTGGTTTCAGGTTCAGGAACTAACCTTCAGAGAATTCTCGATACCATAGACCAGGGAGAAATTCAAAATGCAAAAGTTACATTGGTGGTGGCCGACCGTGAATGCTACGGGCTTGAAAGAGCAAAAAATCATCAGATTGAAAGCATACTTATTCCCAGGGGGAAAAATTTCAGCAGCGAGCTCAGTAAAGTAATTCCTGAAAATACAGACCTGATTGTACTGGCAGGATTCCTGTCCATTTTGAAACCTGAATTCTGTGAAAACTGGCAGGGAAAGATCATTAATATACATCCTGCATTGCTTCCGAAATTCGGAGGAAAAGGAATGTGGGGAATGAATGTTCACCACGCCGTAATTGAAGCCGGAGAAAAAGAAAGCGGAGCAACCGTTCATTTTGTAACACCGGAAATCGATGAAGGAGATATCATACTGCAAAAATCATTTATAATAAATCAGGGGGAAACCCCTGAAACCCTGGCCGCAAGAATTCATGAAGTAGAATATGAAATATTTCCGAAAGCCATTAATAAAGTGCTTGGAAATTAATTATAATTAAAAATCCCTTCCTTAGTGAGGGTGTCAGAAATTCTTAATTTTTGACGGGATGGTAAAAAATCTAAGTAAAATAAAGTAAACCGGAGGTGAAAGACCGGAATACAGTTTGGAATAACTGTGAAAAGTAAAAAATTGAAAGAAAAAAATGAGTAAAAAGAGAGTTTTAATCAGTGTTTCTGACAAAAGCGGATTAATAGAATTTGCCCAGTTTCTGGAAGCTCAAAACTATGAATTGATTTCTACGGGAGGAACTTTTAAACACCTGAAAGAAGCCGGTTTAAGTCCTGTTCAGATTGATGAGGTGACCGACTTTCCTGAAATGCTTGACGGAAGAGTGAAAACATTACATCCCAAAGTACATGGAGGATTGCTTGCAGTACGTGCCAATGAAGAGCATATGAAAACCGTGGAAGAACATGGAATAGGCTTGATAGACATGGTGATCGTAAACCTTTATCCGTTCTTTGAAAATGTAAACAAAGATATTTCTCTTCATGAAAAAGTGGAATTCATTGATATAGGAGGACCTTCTATGCTTCGTTCAGCTGCTAAAAACTTTGACTCGGTAACCGTTATTACCGATGTGGAAGATTATGCCACCGTAAAAATCGAGATGGAGCAAAACGGAGATACTTACATTGAAACCCGTAAAAAGCTGGCCGGTAAAGTATTCAACCTTACTTCAGCTTATGATGCCGCTATTTCAAAAATGCTTTTGGATGAAGAATATCCTGCTTACCTGAATGCTTCCTATAAAAAAGTATCAGATCTGAGATACGGAGAAAACCCTCACCAGACAGCCGCTTATTACGTTTCTACTTTTGAGAACGGCGCTATGAAAGACTTTGAGCAGTTAGGAGGAAAAGAACTGTCCTTCAATAACCTCAGAGACATGGACCTTTGCTGGAAAGTAGTCAATGAGTTCAAAGAAGAAATGGCCTGTTGCGCCGTAAAGCATTCCACACCATGTGGGGTTGCCATCGGAACATCAGCATTGGAAACGTACCAGAAAACTTTTGAATGTGATCCGGTTTCCATCTTCGGAGGAATTGTTGCAATGAACTATACCATAGATGCTGCCACTGCTGAAGAGCTTAATAAAACTTTCCTGGAAATCGTTATGGCTCCTGATTTTAGTGAGGATGCCTTGGAAATTTTAAGAAAGAAGAAGAATCTTAGAATTATTAAAATAAAAAATCCGGTTTCCGATAAGCAGACGTGGGTGAAAATTGACGGTGGAATATTGGTTCAGGATAATGATAATCACTTCTCCGAAGAAATAAAAGTCGTAACTGATACACAACCTACGGAAGCTCAGAAAAAAGCATTATTATTCTCCCAGAGAGTAGTAAAATATGTAAAATCCAATGCTATTGTTGTTTCTAACGGTATTCAGGCTTTCGGAATCGGTGGAGGACAGGTAAACAGAATCTGGGCTACCCAACAGGCGATAGAAAGAGCCAAAGAAAAATTCAATGGAAGCTTGGTGTTGGCTTCAGATGCCTTTTTCCCTTTCCGTGATGTAGTGGATTTCTGCGCTCAGGAAGGTATCACAGCAATTATCCAGCCGGGTGGAAGTGTGAAAGATCAGGAGAGTATTGATGCCGCCAATGAGCATGGAATACCAATGATGTTTACAGGAATCAGACACTTCCTGCACTAATTAAAATAGAATTAAATTAAACTTTTGAATGGTATTTATCCTGTTCAAAATTATATATTTGTAGTTTATAATAGACTTGTTAATTAAATAAAATATGAGAATATTAATCATAGGTGAAGGAGGTAGAGAATCTGCATTAGCAGCAAAACTTCATAAAGACTCCAGAGTTACTAAAATGTTTTTTGCGAACGGAAATGCAACTACCGATGCAATAGGGAAAAATGTTCATTTAACAGAAATAAAGGAACTTAGAGATTTTGCTATTAAAGAAAAAATAGATTTAACGATCGTAGGTCCGGAAGCACCTTTGGTAGCCGGATTAAAAGATGAGTTCAAAAAACATGGTCTTAAAGTATTCGGACCTAGTCAGAAAGTGGCAAGCCTGGAAGGAAGTAAAGCTTTCTCAAAAAAATTTATGCAAACCTATGATATCAAAACTGCCAAAGCCGTAGTATTTGATTCCTATCCTGAAGCTAAAGAATATGTTCAGACTCAGGAATATCCTTTGGTGATCAAAGCCAGTGGATTAGCAGGAGGAAAAGGGGTTGTAATCTGTGATAACCTGGAAGAAGCAGAAGCTACCATTCACGATTTCATGATCCGAAGAATATATGGAGATGCAGGGATCCGTCTGGTAATTGAGGAATTTTTACAAGGTTTTGAAGCTTCCATTATTGCTTTCTCCAACGGAGAAAAATTATTCCCATGTATTCCCGTAAAAGATTATAAAAAGGCGGGAGACGGTGATAAAGGTCCTAATACAGGAGGTATGGGATCAGTAGCTCCAAGCCCTGAATTTACCCAGGAACACCAGGCCGACTTTGAAAAAAATATTCTGGAACCTACCATTAAAGGTCTTAAAGAAGAAGGATTCAGCTTTAAAGGAATTATTTTCTTCGGATTAATGGTAACACCAAAAGGAACTTACCTTCTTGAATACAATATGAGATTCGGAGATCCGGAAACACAGGTGTTAATGGCATTAATGGAAAATAATCTGCTCGATGTTATCAATGACTGCATGCAAGGAAAAGAAGTAGAGCTTAAATTCAAAGACGAAAAAGCAGTTTGCCTGGTAATGTGCTCAGGAGGATATCCCCGTAATATTGAAATAGGCTTCGAAATTGTAGGAGAAGATAAAGTAAAACATAGCCAGCTGCTGTATGCAGGGGCAGTTAAAAAAGGAGATAAAATAGTTTCCAACGGAGGTAGAGTTCTTAACATTGTAGCTACAGGAGCTACTTATGATGAAGCTCGTAAGAAAGTATATGAAGACGCTCTTCCCGTACATTTTGACTACTCCTTTTACAGAGAAGACATCGGAAAGTTTTAATAAAATCATAAAAAAGATTTGGAACGTTTCCAAGTCTTTTTTTGTAGAAAAGGTAAAAGGCTTCATACAGGCAAAAGCTCCTGTCCACAGAATTTGGATTTTTTATGAAGAAGAACATGATCTCAAATAGGATCAGGCATTCTTCAATAGGATCGGGCTTTAGCCCGATTAATCTCAAAGAAAAGAAGATGGGCTTTAGCCGAAACTTAACAACTTATAATTGATAACTCATAACGCATAGCTTAAAATGAATAACGGCATTATCATTTTAGATTTCGGTTCACAATATAACCAGCTTATCGGAAGACGTATCCGTGAGATGGGAGTATATTCTGAAATCTTACCATTCAATACACCTATAAAAGATATTTTAGAAAGACAGCCGAAAGGAATTATTCTTTCAGGAGGACCAAGCTCCGTAAATGCAGAAAATGCCCACCTTGTAGAAAAAGAATTATATGAGCAAGGCTTTCCTGTATTGGGTATCTGTTACGGAATGCAGCTTACCGCCTACCTTTTAGGAGGAAAAGTAAACAAAGGAGAAAAAGGAGAGTATGGAAAAGCTCATTTGGATATCATTAAAGAAAATGATTTACTAAAAGGAGTTGCCCAGAACTCTATCGTCTGGATGAGTCATTTTGATGAAGTAGGGGAATTGCCTGCAGGCTTTGAGCTGAATGCCCAATCCGGTGTTATAGCCTCTATTTCCAATCCTGATAAACAGATCTATTGTGTACAGTTCCATCCCGAAGTTTCCCATACGGAGGAAGGAGCTAAAATGTTGGAGAACTTCGTATTCGGAATCTGTAAAGCAGAAAAAAACTGGAAACTTACCAATTATATTGATAAAACAGTAGCTGAGATCCGCGAAAAAGTAGGAGATCAGAAAGTGATACTTGGACTTTCAGGAGGAGTGGATTCATCTGTGGCAGCCGTATTGATCCATAAGGCGATCGGTGATCAGCTTACCTGTATCTTTGTAGATACGGGATTGCTGAGAAAGAATGAAGCAGAAAAGGTAATGGAAAACTATGGAGAGCATTTCCATATGAATATAAAGCTGGTGAATGCTGCAGAAAGGTTTTTATCCAAACTGGAAGGAGTAGACGATCCGGAGAAGAAAAGAAAAATCATCGGAAATGAATTTATCCATGTTTTTGATGAAGAATCCCATAAAATAGAAGGAGCTAAATTTCTGGCGCAGGGAACCATTTATCCCGATGTGATTGAGAGCCAGTCGGTAAACGGACCTTCGGCGGTAATCAAATCCCATCACAATGTAGGAGGACTTCCCGAAGATATGGAATTTGAGTTGCTGGAACCTCTTAGAGAACTTTTTAAAGATGAAGTAAGAAAAGTAGGGGAAGAATTGGGAATACCACATCATTTGGTATATAGACATCCTTTCCCGGGACCTGGATTGGGAATCAGGGTGCTGGGAGCCGTAGATGCGGAAAAAGTAAGAATCCTGCAGGAAGCAGATGATATATTTATCGAAGAATTATATAAAAATGATTTATATGAAAAAGTATCTCAGGCTTTTGTAGTTTTACTTCCTGTGAAATCCGTAGGAGTAATGGGAGATGAAAGAACCTATGAATATACGGCGGTTGTCCGTTCAGCTAATACTATTGACTTTATGACGGCAACATGGAGTAAGCTTCCTTATGAATTCCTTGAAACCGTTTCCAATAGAATTATTAATGAAGTAAGAGGAATCAATAGAGTGGCTTACGATATTTCCAGTAAACCACCCGCAACCATTGAATGGGAATAAGTATAAAACATAATATAGAATATAAAAAGTCTGCTTAATCTTTAAGCGGACTTTTTTAATTTAATAATGGATCACTTTAAATCAATAATTAAAATATGATTATAATCATAAAAAATATTAAGTATAGATTTTATTAATAATGTAAAAAATTCTTATTCTAAACACTTGTTTAAATAATTAATGCAATACATTTTTAATAATTTATTAGAGTATTGTTTTTTTACATGAAAATTGTTAATTGTTTTAGGTGTATTTAACGTAAATTTAATCTATAAAAAGATTATTTTGGCATGATATTTTAATGCTTAGACTCAATGTTGAAAAATATTTAAAAACACTTTCTTAGTTGAATGTTGAAGGGAATGAAGTAAAAAAAATACGCACACACAAATAATTTCTCAACGAAACTTATTATGGCGGCTAATCCGCACGCATTAAAATGTATTAAATCAGTTTGAATCAATCCGGTTTAATATAAATCAGGTATTATACTCTATTAAAAATGTAATTATGAAACAATTAGTATGTTCTATAACCGTTCTTATTACTTCAGTAATGTACGGACAGGTGGGTATCAATACAACTACTCCTGATAAAAGCTCTATTGTAGATATGTCTACAAACAATAAAGGCCTTCTCATTCCCCGGCTCACTCAACAGGAAAAAATAGCGATTGCAGAGCCTGCTAACGGCCTTCTGGTATATGATACGGATCGTCAGTGTCTCAGTCAGAATATAGGAACACCTGTTTCCCCTTCATGGACATGTTTAGGAAATAACACACGGTCATTTTATATGCCCTCAATGGTGGTTGATACGCAGGCAGGTACAGGTAAAACGGTAGATCTCTATAATATTTATAAACAGCAGTTTGAAGCTCCCATGGCTAAAAGCAGTAACGCACCGGCATCTATCCCTTACTATAGCTCTCCTGATGATCTCTATTACTATGTAAGCTATTATGATAACAGTGTAATCAATATTACCAATATATCAGATAGTGGAGTCCTTACCTATGATGTGGTAGGAACCCCGTCAGACTTCTCTTATATGAATATCGTTTTTGTTATTAAATAAGGATGGAGATGAAGACAGGAATAAAGATAATGACCCTATTTTTTTTGACCACAGTATCGTTCTGTGATGCGCAGACATGCGGGTGTCCTGAAGGATCATTAATCGTAGATGATTTAAATAGCCTGCCGAGCAGTACGATGACCAATACCAATTACTGTGTTAACCAAAGCATTAATTTCGGGTCCAATACCTTAATCATTGCCCCTACCAATAGTTTATATATCGTTAACGGTGCGCTTATCGAAGGGACGGGAACATTTACCCACCAGGGTGACCTGTTGAAGGTTTGTAATCGTTCCGGGATTATTCTTAACGGAGCTGCCACTTTTGGGGCATATGGAAGTGGAAAAGATACTACCATACAAATGGAACCTTATTCCTATTTCTCAGTAAAAGGATCTTTTACACTTTTTGATCCTTCTTTCGGAACAACTTCAGGGAAAACCCATTTTATTATGAAGGACAAATCCGTTATTGAAATTTGCGGTACTTACAGTTCCAATACGATATCTTCCTATCCCATCGTTGAATATCAGGGAACAGGAAAGAAAAAAGCCTTATTTATAAATGAATCCCATACCGTAGGAGGAGGAAATATTTTATCCGAATCAGATAATGTTGTTTGGGTAACGATGTCCCAGGTGGATGCATTAGGACCGGGAAACGCTTTATGGACCGGGCAGAATGGAACTCCTTCCAGTCCTAACTGGCCTGCGGATGTTCAGGATGGAGTGTGTGGACAGGCAATGGATTTATCCGAACCTGATCCGCTTATGATCGCAAATCCAATGATCCACGTCTATCATTAAAATTGAATCTATTTTCATAATCTATTTTTATATTTATGTTTGAAGGTCTGTCTGTAAAGGCAGGCTTTCTTTTTTTTAATCATAAGATAAATACGGATGATTTTTTTTATATTTAATATATAAATTTACTTACAATGCAAATAGAAACCCGTGCCTTAAATTCAACGGATTATGAAGAGCTGGTAGAAACCATGAAACGTGCCTACCCTCAGATGTCCGAATCCGTATGGCATAAAAAAAGTATTGATAAACTCATTAAAATATTTCCTCAGGGCCAGATCTGTATTACAGTGGATGATAAACTGGCTGCTGTTGCGCTTTCCATTATTGTCAATTATAATGAATTTGGAGATGAGCATACTTACAGTGATATCACAGGAAACTATACATTCAATACCCATACCTCTACAGGAGATGTGCTGTATGGAATAGAAGTCTTCGTAGATCCGGAGTACCGTGAGCTTCGTTTAGGAAGAAGATTATATGACGCAAGAAAAGAGCTTTGTGAACTTCTCAACCTAAAATCCATAGTATTGGGAGGGAGAATTCCCAATTACCATAAATACAGTCATGAACTTTCGCCCAGGGAATATATACGCCGAGTGAGGGATAAAGAGATTTATGATCCCGTACTGTCTTTCCAGCTTTCCAATAACTTTCTTCCGATAAGAATCCTGAAAAAATATCTTCCGGAAGATGAATCTTCGCGTGAAAATGCAGTGCTGCTACAATGGAATAATATTTATTACAGCAAAAAGCCTAATACCATGCAGGATAGTATTATTCGTTTAGGGCTGGTACAATGGCAGATGAGGCATTTTAAAAACATAGATGCCTTTTATGAGCAGGTAGAGTTCTTTGTAAACGTAATGGGAGATTATAAATCAGACTTTGTATTATTTCCCGAGCTTTTCAATACGCCATTACTTGCGCCTTTCAATAATCTTTCCGAAAGGGACAGTATGATTGAGCTGGCTAAAATAACCGAAGAAATTAAAAATAAAATATCCGAGCTGGCCATCAGCTATAATGTGAATATTATTTCCGGAAGCATGCCCATATTCGAAAATAATGAACTTTATAATGCCAGCTACCTGCTTCATAGGGATGGGAGAATAGATGAATACCGGAAAATTCATATTACCCCCAATGAAAGGAAATATTACGGAATGAAAGGTGGAAATGAGATCAGGGTATTTGATACGGACTGTGGTAAAATCGGGCTCGTAATCTGCTATGATGTAGAGTTTCCCGAACTACCCCGAATCCTTGCGGATCAGGGAATGAAAATTCTTTTTGTTCCTTACCTTACTGATACCCAGAATGCTTATATGCGTGTGCGTCACTGTGCAGCAGCCCGGGCTATAGAAAATGAATGCTATGTGGCGATTGCCGGCTGTGTAGGGAATCTGCCCGGAGTGAACAATATGGATATCCAGTTTGGACAGGCTGCCGTATTCACTCCTTCGGACTTTGCCTTTCCGTCCAATGCTGTAAAAGGAGAAGCAACTCCCAATACGGAAATGACACTCATTGTGGATGTCGATCTCAATTTACTGAAAGACCTTCATTATCATGGTTCTGTTCAGGTTCTGAAAGACAGAAGGAATGATCTCTATGAAACTTATCTGAAATAAATATAAGCAGGGGATTTTCTCCTGCTTTTTTACTTATCCTAAAATATATCCTGAATAGGAATAGTTTTTGGAGATAATTGTATTATTTTTTAATCATGTTTGATAAGCAGCAAAGAAAACTGAAAAGATCAGCCCGGTTGATTTCCGTATTAAGTAAATACGGGTTCAAAGATTTATTGGCCCGAGTAAACGGAGGAAATAAAGAAGAAGAGCAGGGAAATACGGATGAGATTATCTCCAAAGGAACGGTATATGAAAGGATAAGACTGGCCCTGGAAGAACTTGGGCCTACATTTGTAAAACTGGGACAGACATTCAGTAACCGGGAGGACCTTCTTCCGCCGGAGCTTATTCAGGAGCTGCAAAAGCTACAGGATAAAGTAGAAACAGTGGACATGGATGTTGAAGAGATACTGGAAACGGAATTTGATATTTCTGTAAAAGATCATTTCCAGGAAATCCAGCGGGCTCCCTTGGCTACCGCTTCCATAGCCCAGGTGTATAAAGGGGTATTACTTAATGGAGAACCTGTTATTTTAAAAATAAAAAAACCGGATGTTCAGGAAGTCATAGAAGATGATCTGCTTCTTATCAAAGATTTGGAAAGATTATTATCAGCCTATTCGGATATAGGGGCAAAGCTCAATCTGAAACAGGCTATTTCCACCTTTGAGAAATCCCTGTTGGAAGAAGTTTCATTAATCAACGAAAAAAACAATATCCAGCAGTTTGCTTTAAATTTTAAAAATAATAGGGAGACTTATGTTCCCAGAGTATATGATGAATTTTCCAACAATAATGTACTCTGTATGGAATTCATCGATGGTATCAAAGTAACGGATAAAACAATCTTACTTGAAAATGGTATAGATCCGGTAAGGGTATCAGAGGTCGGGTTGCGTTTATTTGTTTCTCAGATCCTCGATTACGGATTTTTCCATGCGGATCCTCATGCTGGAAATATTCTGGTGAAGAGAGATGGGAAAATAGTATTTATAGATTTTGGGGCTGTGGGTAAAATTCAGCCGAATGATAAAGAAATCCTGGAAAACCTTATCGTAAGTTTTGTAGCTAAAAATTCACATAAAATTGTAAGATATCTTAAAAGGATGGCGGTGAGCTATGAAATTCCCGATGAACGAAAGTTTGAAGGGGATGTGGAAGATATTTTAAATTTTGTGCACAGTTCTTCTTTACAGGAAATTAATGTTCAGGTGATCATTAATAAAATGAAAGATATTCTTAAAGATAACCGCCTGTATATGCCGGATTATTTTTACCTGTTATTCAAGGGAATCAGCTTGATTGAAGGAGTGGGAAGAAATATCAATCCCGGTCTGGATATTGTGAAAAGCCTTAATCCTTATACCAAAAAAATATTGGCCCGGAAAATAGATCCACGAAATCTCCTGAAAACAGGAATGGATAAAATGATGAACTTCACAGATAATGTAGATGAAATTCCCAGGGAGCTCCGTTCCGTATTACAAAAGCTGGATGAAAATAAATTTACTGTGACCAGTGAGATCAAAAATATTGAGAAAACCAACCAGCTTATTAAGTCAAGTGTAGTGAACCTTATTCTGGCAATGGTATTGGGAGCCAATATGATTGCCACAGCTATTGTTTTTGTTTCGGAAACAGGACCGGGAATAGGAGGCGTATCAATGTTTGCGGTGTTGGGATTTTTATTCTCCGCATTATTAATCATTATACTTTTGCTTAGGATCACCCGGAAATAATTGATGATTACTTCCACCTTTATATTGTACATTTAAATACATATCTTTGCAATATGGAAAAACTTACTTTTGCAGATTTTGATCTTCCGGTTAAAATTCTTGATGTTTTGGCGGACTTGGAACTGTTCGAGCCCACACCTATCCAGGAAAAAAGCTTAAAGCCTATTCTTTCGGGTAGAGATGTGATGGGAATTGCACAAACAGGTACCGGGAAAACATTGGCTTACCTTTTACCCGTTCTTAAAACCTGGAAATATAATAAAAACGGAAATCCAACGGTTTTAATACTGGTTCCCACCAGAGAGCTGGTGGTTCAGGTTACGGAGATCCTTGAAAAATTGACCGAAAATATCACTGCAAGAGTAATCGGGGTGTACGGAGGGAAAAATATCAATACACAGAAGCTGCTTTTTGATGACGGATGTGATATTCTGGTAGGAACTCCCGGAAGAGTAATGGACCTTTCCATAGACAATGCAATATCTTTAAAGGAAGTACAGAAGCTTATTATTGATGAGTTCGATGAAATGCTGAATTTAGGATTCCGTCCGCAGCTTACCCATATCTTTGAAATGATGAGAGAAAAAAGACAGAACATTCTTTTCTCTGCTACCATGACGGAAGCTTTAGATGAAATATTACATGAATATTTTGCGAGCCCTATAGAAGTTTCATTGGCGAAATCAGGAACCCCCCTGGAAAAAATAGAACAGACCGCTTATAAAGTTCAGAATTTTAATACTAAAATTAATTTATTGGAGCATCTGTTAAAAACAGACGTTGATATGTCTAAGGTGTTGATCTTCAATAATAATAAAAAACATGCAGACCTTTTATTTACAAAGATAGATGAACTCTTTCCGGAACAGTTCGATGTTATCCATTCCAACAAATCCCAGAACTACCGTTTGAAAGCAATGAAGAAGTTTGAAAATGAGGAAATCAGGGGATTGATCACCACGGATGTAATGGCCAGGGGATTGGATATTTCCAATATTACGCATGTCATTAATTTTGAAACACCTGAAGTTCCTGAGCAGTATATTCACAGGATAGGAAGAACCGGTAGGGCAGATAAAGACGGTAAGGCAGTAACTTTTGTAACGAAGAAGGAGGAAACTCTTGTATTGGATATAGAGTTGCTGATGGATAAAGAACTTAGATTTATTGATTTTCCGGAAGAGGTTAAAATCAATCCTAATAAAATCGCTTCGGAAAAAGATGAGGTGGTAATGAAAAATCCTGCCCAGGTAAAACTGAATGAAGGGGGAGGAGCCTTCCATGAGAAGAAGGATAAAAATAAAAAAGAAAACTGGGGAGGGCCTTCCAAAAGAAAAGCTCCCAAAAAGTTTGGGGCTAACAGGGCTCAGCAGAAAGCGAAATCCAAAGCAAAAAGAAAGAAATAAAATAAAAAGCTTCACCTAAAAGGTGAAGCTTTTTTTAAGGAAAATACAGCGGACTAAAGTCCGCTCTCATTATTTCATATAAGGTTTCATTACAGAAGTCCAAAGCTTATAGCCTTCAGGGGTCATATGAAGCATATCTTCCACAAAAAGATCTTTTCTTACATTTCCCTGGGCATCTTCCATTACTTTGGTAATATCGATATATTCAGCATTTTTCTCTTTTTTCATGAAGCTGGCAATTTTCTTATTGGCTTTTTTCATTTGAGGCCAGAGCTTTTCTCGGCTCGGAGAATACTTGATGGAAATATAATCTACTTCTATATCAGGGAATTTTTCACGGATTTTCGTGTAGAATGTTTTATAGCGGTTAACTACTTCTTTAGCCTTAAGCTGGTCATTATCTGCAAAATCATTTTCTCCGCAGTAAATAATGATTTGTTTAGGCTGATAAGGATTTAAAAGATCGTTGGCGTAATAATTTAGATCCGTTAAACGTGACCCTCCAAATCCTCTGTTGATAATGGTTTTATTTGGAAAATAACTGGAAACATCCGTCCATTTTGTGAAAGAGGAGCTTCCTATTAAAAGAATGGCATCAGCAGGAGGGGTATGTTCCTGATCTGATTTTTTGAAACTCTGGATATCCTGCCAGAACATCGGTTTTTTTTCCTGAGAAAATAAAATAATAAAGCTTAATAATAAAAATGCGGATAATACCTTCTTCATTGTTTAATATATTTAATTAATAGTTTGCATAAAAAAACTCCCGTTTTTCAGGGAGTTTTCAGTTTTTATCTTTTAAAGGTGATATAATTATTATCTACAATCTGATCGCCGTCTACATCAATATTTCCAACGAGCATCATGAGTTTCAGCTCGGTATTGGTAAGGACAACCACTCTGTAAGGAATAGCGCTTCCGTCGTTATAAGTGAGCGTCAGATCTTTGGTATCAGGATCGTATGTATAGGTACCTTCAACAGTTTCATTCACCTGGCAGTCCGCACCTACTCCTGTATAGCTGGTATAGGAAGTGTAATAATCGGTTCTGAAATGGGTGTTGTCTTTTTCACTGCATCCTGAAGGAGTTTCAGAGAAAATCACTGTTTTATCGTCTGCTCCGGAGATAATTTCTGTTTTGCTTGTCTTCCAATCTCCTTTCATCATGTCCAATTCATAAGCCTCAATATTATCGTCTTCACAAGAAGTTAGTGCCAATGCGGAAAAGGCAAATAAAAGTAGTTGTTTTTTCATTTTCACAAATTTAAGAATATGCTAAAATATAAATAAATTTGAAATATTAATAATGAATTAAAGGTTTTTGAAAGATATATTATAAAAAAACGATCCATAAAAGGATCGTTTATAATTATTAATAACTCATTTCTACAATTTTGTAAGCATCCTGAGGGGTAAGTTTTTTGTATTCTCCGAGACCTACCCAGTTTCTTTCGGTGAATGCCTTTTCAACTCTTTCGGCCGTTCCCTTGTATTCGTCCGTATATTCGGAAAGCTTAGTCTGGATATGTAAGCTGTGGAAAAACTCTTCAAGTTTCTTGATTCCCAATTCGGCTTTTTCTTCAATGCTGCCCTCCGTGATATTCCATACTCTTTCAGCATATTGAGCAAGTTTACCTTTTTTAGATTCAAAATTATAACGGTAATGCGAAGGTGCTATAATTGCCAGGGTTCTGGCATGATCGATTCCAAAATAAGCTGTTAATTCATGACCCATTGCATGAACGGCCCAATCGGTAATAACCCCTTTCTGGATAAGTCCGTTAAGTGCCATTGTACAACACCACATAAAATTGCCAGCCGCATCATAATTGAAGTCATCTGCTAAAACTTTCGGCGCAGTTTCCTGTAAGCTGATCAGGATACTTTCTGCAATTCTTTCCTGAAGATCAGCAGAAGAAGGAGCCGTCATATACTGTTCCAGCACGTGGGTGTATGCATCCGTAATACCGTTAACTATCTGATTTTTAGGAATGGTTCTTACCACTTCAGGATCTAATACTGAAAATTGTGGGAATAACCCCGGACCTCCGGAAGACAGCTTTTCATTCGTTTCTCTTCTTGAAATTACATAGCCAGAGTTCATTTCAGAACCTGTAGCCGGTAAAGTGAGGACGCTTCCAAAAGGCATTCCTTCACCTTCAAAAGTTCTTACCGGTTTTCTGAGAATTTCCCAGGGCTCACCATTGTAATTCGCTGCGGCAGAAAGGAATTTGGTCCCGTCAATAACGGATCCGCCTCCTACTGCGAGAAGAAAGGTGATCTTATTTTCTTTGATGAAGTTTAAGGCGGTAATCAGTACCTCATATTCAGGATTGGCAGGAACACCCCCGAACTCAAAGAGCTGATGGTCTTTCAAGGCTTCTTTTACCTGATCATACACTCCGTTGTTTTTGATGCTACCTCCTCCGTAAATCATTAAAACTCTGGCATCTTTAGGAATTTCGTTAGAGATTTTTGCAATTTCTCCTTTTCCGAAAAGTATTTTTGTTGGATTTTTTAATTCAAAATTAAGCATGTTCTTTACTTTTTTGTCATTCAAATGTACGGATTAGATTATGAAAATTGAGTTAAGATAATTTTAAAATTCTATTTTAAATTGTGCAGATAGATCGCGTAGTTTAGCATCTGAAATAAGTCGCTTTCCCTTATCTTAGAGTACTTTTTTCTATAGTCATGAACCATCTTGTCAAAATTGAAATTTGAAAATTCATCATAATCAGACCCCGGACCTTTTCCTTCAAAATATTTGGATTCTCGGCATTTGGAAATTTCCTGGTAAAGATCATTCTTAAAATTTCTTATGTAGTTCACCCTTTCCTGGCTGTAACTACCCAGTTGATGATCCATAAGTTTTTTCTTTATTTTAGTTTCAACTTCTTGAGTATCAGAGGGTGTGAACTCAAATGCAAGGTCGGTAAAACATACGAAATCGTAAGTTGGATTTTGTGTTTTCATGGAATTAGGATTTTAATAAGGATTATTAGTTTAAATATGCAGTTCAAAGCTAAATAATAATCTTAATATTTCATAGAAAATTTAGCAATTAATTGATTCAAAATATGAAAATTCGCATAAAATCTATTAAATTTGTTATATGATACACGATCAACGAGCAGAGAAATTCAGGCAGATTGTGGAAAATAAATTCCAGATCTATAATTCATTATTTATGAGCCTGCCTTATGATAAAATGACCAACATCGGAATGCTTCTTCCGTTTCTTTATGAGGAAAGTAAAATAGGCTATGACAAAGGAAAAACTCCGGAAACTATTATAGAAGAATTTTTTAAAAACCATACTGATCTTCAGGATGAAGATCAGAAGCTGGAATTGTTATTTAAGATTATCCAGTATATAGAAAGGCAGGTTGTACTTTTCGATAGTATAGAAGATGCAGCATTTCCGAACCTGCATTCGGAAAGTGATAATGGTACGGTAACCAATCTTTTTTGAGCGTTCCCTTCAGGATCATAAGCTGGAAAAAGTAAGAGAAAAACTGAGGGATTTTACGGTGAAAATTGTTTTTACGGCTCACCCTACCCAGTTCTATCCCAGCTCGGTTCAGCGTATTATTCATGATCTCAGAAATGCGATTACAACAGATTCCATTACCAATATAGATATACTTCTTCAGCAGCTGGGGAAAACACCATTTGTAAATAAAGAAAAACCGACTCCTATTGATGAAGCCTTAAGTATAATTTATTACCTGAGATATGTCTATTATGATACGATAGGAGAATTATTCACAAAAATCAAGAAAACTTTTGAAAACGGGCATCCGCATATTCATGAAGATTTAATCCAGTTAGGATTTTGGCCGGGAGGAGACAGGGACGGAAACCCGTTTGTAACGGCTGATGTCACAAAACGTGTGGCAGATGAGCTGCGTACGGCGATTTTAAAATCTTATTACAGTCATCTGAAGCATGTCAGAAGAAGATTAAGTTTCAGGGGAGTATCTGAAGTCCTGACTGCCTTGAGCGATGAACTGTATGCTTCCATATTTAAAAATGAAAAAATAACAGCCGAAGCTATTCTTAAAAGGGTAAGCGAAGCCGAAAAAATCCTAATTGAAGAACATAATTCTTTATTCCTTGATCTGCTGGTTAATTTCAGAGACCGGGTAAAGATTTTCGGGACTCATTTTGCAACGTTGGATATTCGTCAGGACAGCAGGATCCATCAGAAAGTGATTGATGAAGTATATGCTAAAATATCCGGCGATCCGGAAGCGGATTATGACCGTAAATTCAGTGAGCTTATTGAAAAGTCCGCAGCGGTAAATGCGGATGATTTTGAAGATATAGTTCAGGATACCCTGAAAACGGTAGCACAGGTAAAAGAAATCCAGCAGCTGAACGGTTACCGGGGAATGAACCGATATATCATTTCCAATTCGGATGCCGTGAAAGATGTTATGAATGTATATGCATTTTTCAAAATTTCAGGTTACAGGGATGAAGATATCAATATGGATATTGTTCCTCTTTTTGAAACCATGGAAGGGCTGGATAAAGCGGAAAGTGTAATGGTAGCTTTATATCAGCATCCCGTTTATAAGAAACATTTGGAAAGGAGAGGGAATCAGCAGACGATTATGTTAGGCTTTTCTGACGGGACAAAAGACGGGGGTTATTTAAAAGCCAATTGGGAGATCTATAAAGCGAAGGAAGTGCTTACCAGAATTTCTGAGGAAAACGGAATCAAAGTGGTTTTCTTTGACGGAAGAGGAGGTCCGCCGGCTAGAGGAGGAGGAAAAACCCACGATTTCTATGCTTCTCAGGGAAAAACAATTGCCAATAATAAAATTGAGCTGACGATACAGGGGCAGACGATTACCAGTATCTTTGGAAATAAAGAACAGGCTAAATACAATTTCGAACAGTTGCTGACGGCGGGAGTGGAAAATGATGTTTTTAAAAATTCTAAAAAAGATCTTACGGAAAAAGAAAGAGCTTTGATTATAGAATTGGCGGATATCAGCTATAAAAAATATTCAGATTTAAAGGCTCACCCCATGTTTGTAGCCTATCTGCAGGAGATGAGTACTCTGGAATATTACGGAAAAACCAATATCGGAAGCCGGCCTTCCAAAAGAGGAAACGGAGATGAACTTAAGTTTGAAGATCTGAGGGCTATTCCTTTTGTGGGATCCTGGTCCCAGCTGAAACAAAACGTTCCCGGATTCTTTGGGTTTGGATTTGCTATGAATGAAATGAAAAAACAGGGGAAATTTGAAGAAGTGAAAGAGCTGTATAAAGGTTCCGATTTCTTTAAGACCCTTGTGCTGAATTCCATGATGAGTATGAATAAATCCTATTTTCCCCTTACGTATTACATTAAAAATAATCCTAAGTTCGGAGCATTCTGGAATATCCTTTTTGATGAATATACACTTTCAAAAGACATCATGTTGGAGCTTACCGGGTTTAAGGTGCTTCAGGAAGAAGATCCGCTTTCCCGGAAATCTGTGAAGGTCCGTGAAAAAATTGTTCTTCCTTTATTAAGCATTCAGCAGTATGCGTTAATGAAGATTCAGAAAGGTGAAGGAGATAAAGAAGCCTATGAAAAGCTGGTGATCCGTTCATTATTCGGAAATATTAATGCCAGTAGAAACTCAGCATAAAAGATTAAATAAAATTAATAAAGCTCTGCCGGGAAACCGGCAGGGTTTTTTTGTTGAAATGATAGTGGCAGCTAAAGGATCTCGGTTTTTATATGCTTGAAAAGATAAAACAAAGCCCATAAAATTTTTGATAGGACTTTAAATTCCCTTATTTTTACAGAAATATTTACTTTATGAGAAAAATTCAGATGGTTGACTTACAAAGTCAGTATTACAAAATAAAGAGTGAGGTTGATAATGCTGTTTTAAATGTAATGGATTCAGCTGCTTTTGTTAACGGCCCTGAAGTAAAGTTTTTCCAGAATGAATTGGAATCTTACCTGGATATACGTCATGTAATTCCTTGTGCCAACGGAACGGATGCATTACAAATAGCATTGATGGCCCTTGATCTTCAGGAAGGAGATGAAGTAATTACAGCGGATTTTACTTTTGCTGCGACAGTAGAAGTTATTCATTTACTTAAATTGAAATCTGTTTTGGTAGATGTGGATTATGATACCTTTACCATTTCTGCTGAACAAATAAGAAAAGCCATTACCCCAAAGACAAAAGCGATTATTCCCGTTCATCTTTTCGGACAATGTGCTGATATGGAGGAGATCCTGAAAATTGCAAAAGAGCATAATTTATATGTGATCGAAGATAATGCCCAGGCTATCGGCTCCGAATATACTTTTTCAGATGGCACTGTGAAAAAAGCAGGAACTATGGGAACCATAGGTACGACTTCCTTTTTTCCGTCCAAAAATTTAGGATGTTACGGAGACGGTGGAGCTATTTTTACAAATGATGATGCGATTGCCCATCGTTTAAGAGGTATTGTAAATCACGGAATGTATGAAAGATATTATCATGACGAAGTGGGAGTTAATTCCCGTTTGGATAGTGTACAGGCTGCGGTATTAAGAAAAAAGCTTCCTCATCTGGATTCTTATAATGAAGCCAGAAGCAAAGCTGCTGATTTTTATGATGAAGCATTTTCCGGACATCCGGATATTCTGACTCCTGAGAGAGCAAAGAACTCTACCCATGTATTCCATCAGTATACCTTAAGAATTCTGAATGGTAAACGTAATGAACTGCAACAGTTTTTAACGGAAAAAGAAATTCCTGCCATGATTTATTATCCCGTAGCATTAAGAAAGCAGAAAGCCTATTTCCAGGAAAGTAATGCTTCAGATTTCGTGAATACGGATAAGCTGTTGGATCAGGTGATTTCTTTGCCGATGCATACGGAGTTGGATGAAGAGCAGTTGAAATATATTACAGATGCTGTGCTGGAATTTATGAAGTGATAATATGCTCCATGAAGAAAGGATACTTAAGTATAAGTTCATCTATTTCTATACTATAATTTTTGTTTTGGGATGGCTTATTCACTTTGGAGGGATAATAGGAAGTATTGTTTTAAAAAATTACAGAGTTATTGAGCCCTATAAAGAAATGGAAGCACTTCTTTATACGTTAATATTTATGAATTTTCTAATGCTGATTTTAGCATTTGTAAATATTTTCAGGGAATCTCCGAAAATGTTTTTATTTTTAAATATTTCTGTGATTCTTATTATCAGTTTACTTTCAATAAAATTTTTTGTGGATGGTAATTTTAAAGACTCCGGGTATTTAAGTTCTTTTATCATGGTAATAGGATTTATAATAGGTTCTGTACTAATGATAAATTATTTCAGGCATTTTCCGGCAAAAAATGAAATAGAAGAAATAGGACAAAAAGAAGAATAAAAAATTTATATACACAAAATGGCGATACTTGTCACAGGCGGATTAGGCTATATCGGGTCCCACACCGTAGTGGAGCTTTTAAATAACGACTTTGAAGTGGTTATTGTAGACGATCTGTCTAACTCAGAAAAATTTATTTTAAAAAATATAGAAGAAATTGCAGGTAAGAAGCCTGTTTTTTATCCCTTTGACCTAAAAAGAAAAGAGCTTCTTGAGCAGGTTTTTGAAGCTCACCCCATTGAAGGCTGTATCAATTTTGCTGCTTATAAAGCCGTAGGGGAAAGCCAGGAAAAACCTATTGATTATTATGAAAATAATCTTTTTTCTCTGATTAATATTCTTCAGGAATTTAAGAAAAGAAATATTTCTAATTTTATTTTCAGTTCATCATGTACGGTATACGGTCAGGCCGATACGATGCCTATTGATGAGAACACGCCCTTAAAAGCGGCGGAAAGTGTTTATGGCAAGACCAAGCAAATGGGAGAGGAGATATTGAAAGACTTTGCTGTCGGTTACCAGAAGAAGATTTCCCTATTAAGGTATTTCAACCCTATTGGGGCTCATCCCTCAGCAAGACTGGGAGAACTTCCTATAGGAATTCCTAACAATCTGGTGCCTTATGTAGTACAAACGGCAGCAGGAATAAGAGAAATATTAAGTGTGTGGGGTGATGATTATCCTACCGAAGACGGAACTGCGGTGCGGGATTATATTTATGTGGTAGATCTTGCAAAAGCTCATGTGGCAGCATTAAAAAGTTTAATAAACAACCCATCCGATAAAGCCGTAATAGATGTTTATAACCTGGGAACAGGGAAAGGCTCTTCGGTTTTGGATGTGGTGAAAGCTTTTGAAAGCGCAACCGGCGTGAAAGTACCTTACCAAATCTGCGACAGAAGGGAAGGGGATATTACAGTAGCCTATGCCAATGCTGATAAAGCAGAAAAAGAACTTGGATGGAAATCTGACACTACACTGGAAGAAGCTTTAAAAACATCCTGGGAGTGGCAGAAATATGTAACTTCAAGAAATTAATTATTAGAATATGGCTTGGAATCCTGACGTATATAATCAGTTTAAAGATGAAAGATCAGCCCCGTTTTTTGATCTCTTACAATTAGTGGAGCTAAAAAAGGGATTGTCCGTAATAGATTTGGGTTGTGGTACAGGAGAGCTTACTTCAAAATTGACAGACTATCTAGAAGATTCAAAAGTATTGGGGATAGATTCTTCAGCAGAAATGCTGGATAAAGCTGAACATTTTAAAACGAACAGGCTTACCTTTCTCCAGAGAGGTATTGAAGATCAGCTGAACATCAATGATACTTTTGATTTGGTTATTTCCAATGCAGCTTTGCAATGGTGCTCCAATCATAAAGAATTATTTTCAAGGATTATAAGTATTCTTAACAAGGGAGGGCAATTGGCTGTTCAGGTCCCGTCCAATCATTATTATATTGTTCATCAGCTGCTCAGAGATGTAGCCGGAAAAGATCCTTATAAGAAGGCTCTGAACGGTTGGATAAGAGATCATAATGTGCTGACGACTGAAGAATATGCACGGGTACTGTTTGAGAATAAAGGAACGGAAATACAGGTTTTTGAAAAAGTATATCCTCATATCCTTGAAGATGCAGAAGCTATATTTACCTGGATCTCGGCAACTACCATGCTTCCTTATATGGAAAAACTACCAGATGATTTAAAAGAGAATTTTAAAAACGACTATAAAAAAGAATTACAAACTATTTTCCCTGAAACGCCGGTCTTTTATCCTTTTAAAAGGACCTTTATTTCAGCGAAGTTTTAAAAATTACGGATATGAAAACAGAAAGAATAGGCATTACATTTTCGTCGTTTGATTTGCTTCATGCAGGGCATATTAAAATGCTGGAGGAAGCTAAAACGGTATGTGACTATTTAATTGTAGGATTACAGATAGACCCTTCTCATGACCGACCTAATAAAAATAAGCCGACACAGACCATTGTAGAAAGATATATACAACTGAAAGCGGTAAATGCGGTAGATGAGATTATCCCTTATTACACGGAACAGGATTTGGAAGATATTCTTAAATCTTTTGTAATTGATGTGAGAATAATAGGAGATGATTATATGGACAGGGACTTTACAGGAAAAAAATACTGTGAAGAAAAGGGCATCGAGATCTATTACAATAAAAGAGATCACCGGTTTTCCTCAAGTGATCTTAGAAAAAGGATTTATGAAGCGGAGAAAACCAAAACGGAAACAAAATAAAAAATCCCGAAATCAAAGATTTCGGGATTTTTCATCTATCTATTTTTATACTTACATTGGGGCCTGATCTTCATCTCCTCCGATGGTATTCGAATTAATATCTTTTTTTGTTTTCGGTTTGGTTTCAATTTTTGCTCCTTGCTTGAATCTATAGGTGAAAGATAATGCAAACTGTCTAGGCTGCCATTGCATCTCTGTTTCTCGGGTAAACTGAGGAGTATTAGAGTAATTTCTCATCTTTCTCGTATTGAACAAATCTCGAATGTTGAAGCCTATGGTTGCATTTCCGTTCCAGATAGTCTGGCTTGCCCCCAAATCAATTCCATACATAGCTTTTCTGTTATTCATCGCAGTCTTTTCGGATGATCTATAGAAACTTTGAATTTGGAAACTTAAATTCTTTGTAGGTCGGAAAGTATTATTGAAACGGATTCTGTAGGCAAAACCGGAACCTGAGAAATCGTTTACTGTATTAGGGTTATCGGGGAATAAATTATAGCTACCCGTATTCTTATATCCATATATATCCGTAGACAGCATTATTTTCCACCAGCTGAAAGGATCATATGTTCCGTTAAGATCTAATCCATAATTAGTTTCAGAACCTACGTTAAAAGGAATGGTGTTGATAGCACCGGTATCATCTACGTATTGATATCTGTTTTGTTCGTCCTCAGATTTTTTAAAATAGAGTGTTGGATTGAAGGTAAGTTTCTTATTGGTAAGATTATATCCTATTTCAAAAGAGTTCTCATACGTCGGATTAAGATTAGGGTTTCCTCGGAAATAGTTTCGGTCGTCATCAAATGACATGAAAGGGATTAAAGAGAAAGCCCTTGGACGATTGATCCTTCTTGAATAGTTTAATAATAGCTGATTGTTCTTCGTGATATCATAGCTTAAAAATACAGATGGGAAAAATTTGGTATAATCTTTATTGACTGAGCTGTAAGTAAGATTATTATTCTCATCATAGTTTTGGAAGTCGATATCAATTTTGGAAAGTTCACTTCTTAAACCAATTTGGTAGGCAAATTTTTCACCAATTTTACTCTTAAACTGTGCATAAATTCCTAATATGCTTTCAGAATATACAGTGTTACTTGTAAAGTCATATCGGGTATATAATGAACCTCCGTCATCACTTTGATCAACAAAATAATCATAAGTATTTTTATTGTAGTCATAACGGGCTCCGGCTTCAAATTTAGACTTTTCACCGATTGGTAATTCATAATCTATTTTTCCTATAAAAGTCGTTGTTTTGGCGTCGGTATCTATATTATTGACTGAGTTCCCTGTATTTTGTAAAATATTGTTCTTATATGTATTTTGTATAATCTGATTGATTCCATCCGATTTGTTGGTTTGGAAACTTGCTGAAGCCGATAAGAGCTGTCCATTGTCTCCAATTTTCTGATCCAGTCCTAAATCAAACTGAGTTGCAAGATTCTTATTATTCCCGTAACTGTTTCTTTCTCTTACTACATTATTGAAATCCGTTGAATTATCATAGATGATTTCATTGTAGGTGTTAAGGGCATTTTGGTCATTGTTAAAACTTCTGAGCATTCCGGAGAAGTTGATTGAAGTTTTATCATTAAAATCGTGAGTAAAACCAGCATTCACATTATAGTTTTTTCCTTCTCTTTTGGTTTTACCATCCTGTCCGGAATATTGTGTGAAAGGAAATGCGTCTGTACTGAGTGCATTCAGATCATCTTTTCTTGTAGTTGAGTTTTTACTGGTACTTTCATTTCTCTGATAGCCTCCGCCACCATTCAGGAACCAGGTCCAGTTTCCTTTTCTCCAGTTAAGATTAGTATTAAGATTAGTTCTTGGCAAATAACCTAGACTTCCGGTAACACTTCCGTTGAATCCCATTTTTTTATCTTTTTTCAGGATAATATTCAGAATACCGGCCGTTCCGCTTGCTTCAAATTTGGAAGAGGGATTGGTTATAACTTCAATTCTTTCGATCTGATCGGCAGGAATACTTTGCAGTGCATTAGCACCATCATCAACACCTAGTAGAGCGGAAGGCTTTCCGTTAATTAAGAATTTAACATTAGAATTACCTCTCATTGATACCGTCCCGTCCGTATCTACGGAAACAGAGGGTACATTGGTTAAAACATCCTGAAGGTTACCACCTTTACTTACAATATCCTGTGACGGGTCATATGTTTTTTTATCAAGCTCTACTTTATAAGCTTTGGTTGCCTGTACGGTAATGGTTACCCCCTGTATATCGGCTGTTTTTAAATTGGTAGCGCTTGCTTCAGGTTCAATGGATAGAGCACCGATATTTCCGGCTGATGTAATCTGTTTATTAATGATACTTTTTTTGAAGTCGATGGCTTCTACCGTAATGTCATAGTTTCCGGGAGTCAGATCAAGTTTATATTGCCCTTTCTCATCCGTAAGGGAAGCATCGCTGAACAATTTATTTTCCTTGTTACTGAAAGTTACCGATGCATAGGGTACAGGCTGGTTATTTTTATTGACTACAGTCCCTGAGATACTTACTTTTTCCTGTGCAAAAGCAAAAGCTGCTGCAGAAAGAACAAAGGTAAGTGCCAATGTTTTTTTAGTGAAAATGTTAATGATTTCCGTCTGGTTCATAAGGTGATTCTTTTATATAAAATCGTAACATATTATTCTAATATTATAAAATCAATAATGAGTTTGATTTTATAATATGACGATTAGTTTATTATCTATAGATGTATATGTCGTTTTTAAGTTTTAATTGTTAGCTATTAATTTGTTAAAATAAAGTTAAATATGTTGTTTATTTTATATTCTTGGAATTTAGCCAGTCCTGATATGCTTTTGCATTGATAGCATGTTCAGCGGCATTATCCGTAAACTTATGATAACCTAATCTTGCCGGATCGGCACACATAAAAATATAATTGTTATTTTCTGCATTCAGAACGGCATCCACCGAATTTTTATCTACAATACATATCGGGCCCGGAGGTATTCCGGCATTGGCATAAGTATTATACGGTGATGGAGTAGTGAGATGCTTATATAATACTCTTTTGATAGGCTGGGAGAAATTCGTCTGCTTGTTTATAGCATAGATTACGGTAGGATCAGATTGTAACTTCATCCCTTTTTTATACCGGTTTAAATATAATCCTGCAATCGTTCTCATTTCATCTTTTTTTCCTCCCGATTCTTTATATACTATGGAAGCCAGGGCATAAACCTGTTCTCTGCTTAAACCGGACTGCTGTTCTTTCTGCTTTCTTTCCGCATTCCAGAAATCGGTGTACTGGTCTTCAAATTTTTTAAAAAACTCTTGGGGAGTTACCGTCCAGAAAAAATTATAAGTATCAATAAAAAAATACTTTTTAAGATCTTCAGCATTGGAATACCCCTTTTCTTTGGCGATTGTATTTAATCCATTCACAAACTTCAAAGAATCTATCTCAGTTTTTTTTGCAACTTTCCCCAACATCTGATACACATCTCCAAAATCTCCGATACGGAAAGTATTAGCGGTCTGATTTCCTGCTTTGATCATATTGACAAGATTGGTATTTCCCGTTCCGCTTTTAAAATGATAGCGTCCCGGTCTGAAATATTTATCCAGATTCTTATCCTCCGCAACCGCTTTAAATGACTCTTTGCTTTTAACATATGGCTGAATGGAATCTATGATTTGAGTAAAAGTGGCTCCGTGAGGAATTAAAACATAGCCGTCTTTCCCTACATTGTTTCCGTAATATTTGTTATAAAATCTCAAACCAAAAAAGCCTGCCGCTATAACCATAAGCAGCACGATAATGAGAATTGTTTTTTTCATTACTAAATTGATTAAAAGTTTTTATTTAAGAAGGTCTATTTTTCCTTTGAAAACCTGTTTTGCAGGGCCTTCAAGCCAAATATTATGAAAAGAATCTCCATCTTTTTCAGCATATACTTTAAGATCTCCGCCTAAAGTTTTAACTTTTACAGAGATTAGATTGTTCTTTTCAAGAAAAGTTAAAGCGGATGCCGTAACTCCTGTCCCGCAACTGTACGTTTCATCTTCTACACCACGTTCATACGTTCTTACAAATATCTCATTATCAGATACTTTTTCCACGAAGTTGACGTTTATTCCTTTTTCAAAATAATTTTCAGAATTTCTGATTCCGTGCCCTTCTGCAAAAACATTATAGTTAATGAGGTCTTCCACATATTTTACATAATGAGGAGACCCTGTATCCAATACCGCATCTTCGCCGTCATTGTAAATATGGTTCACATCTCTCATTTTAAGCTTAATGATCCCGTTATGGATTTCAGCTTCATGCTCACCATCAATAGCATTGAATTTACAAGTGCCCTCAAAAATGTCAAGGAAAAAAGCAAACGCTACCGAACAGCGGGCTCCATTTCCACAAAAGCTTTTCGAACCATCAGAATTGTAATAATCAACCTCAAAATCGAGGCCTACTGCTTTATTGATTTTAATAAGACCATCTGCACCCACTCCAAAGCGACGGTCGCAAAGATTTTGAATATTCTCAATTGAAAGATTATCCCATTCTCCGGAACGGTTATCAATCATTACAAAGTCGTTTCCTGTACCCTGATATTTATAAAATTCCATACTGTTTTTTCTAAAAAATGAACTTGCAAAATTACTATATTTAAAACAAAAAAACGAACAGTGTTAGCTGTCCGTTCTTTTTATTTATCACTGTTATTATCTTCTGAATCCACCCTGCGAACTGTTTGAATTGTTCTGCTGAGTGTTCCTGAATCCTGAATTTCCGGAAGTATTTCCATTGGAAGTAGGATTAGATTGCGTTGGGGTCGTATTCCTGAACCCACTATTGTTGCTATTGGTAGAAGGAGTGTTGTTTCTGAACCCACTGTTGTTATTTACCCCTTGGTTATTTTGGTTACTATTGGTAGGATTTCTGTATCCTCCGTTAGAATTTCCCGAGTTACTATTATTATTTCTGTATTGGGAATTGCTGTTGCTGATCCCATTATTAGGTCTTGTAGGGGAGTTTTTCTGTACATAGATTTTTTTTCTGTTTGTACCGCTTCCATAGTAATAATAAGGTACCCCACTATCATAATAATAACGTATGTCGTTTCTGTAATAATATCCGTCATTTCCATAATATCCTCCATATCCGTAATAATTGGAAGGAGCATAATAATATCCGTTGTTATAGTAAGGATCCCCATATCCGTTACTATAACCATCAGTATAAGCCAGACAAGAACCTAAGCTTGCCATAGCCAATAAACTGAATGCTATTTTAAATAAATTTTTCATAACCGTATTCTATTTTTTTCTTTATAACTTTTTTTCCAGTTGACATATCCTAAGATCGCCATTATACTAAATACCAAATATTGAACCGAAGTAATACCCAATCCCTTAAAAATCATCATCGGGACACAAATAAAATCTCCGATGATCCAAAATATCCAGTTTTCAATACGTTGTTTAGCCATCAACCACATTCCGGCAAGAAAGATTGAAGTTGTAAGCACATCAAGCCAGTTCGCCCAATCCAGATGATATAATCCAAGACTTACCCCCTTCATGGAAAATTGATTATCTATATAAGGCTTATAATAATAAACAATCGTTACCAGCACTATACTTATCAAAAAAAGAAATGATACAAAGAACCATTCCCTTTTTGTTGCCCAGCTTACCTCTACGTGGATATTGTCTTCAGAGTTCCTGTACCAGAGGATCCAGCCATAAATACTCATGGCGGTATAGTAGACATTGATCATGCAGTCTCCCAATAAACCGAAGTTAAAAAGTATATAAACATAAATTAAAGTGGAAATGATACCGGTAGGATAAACCCAAATGTTTTTTTTAATAGAAAAATATACACTCAAAATACCAAAAAAAGTACCCAGAGCCTCTAATGTGATTTGTGCTTTAGTATAGTTTTCATAGGGGCTCACGAAGAGTTCGTATAGATTCATGAAAACAAAAATAGGTAAAAAATAAGTATTCTTAAAATAGTTAAAATCTATTCCAAATAATTTTTTGTGTAAATTAAATGACGAAAATTTGCTAATAAATACACAAGTTTGTAAAAATTTTATATTTTCGTAAATCTTTAAAATAAAAATACATGTCAAAAATTTGGGTTAAGAAGCCACTAAGTGCCTATGAGGCAGATATGAAGAAAAGTGAGCTGAAGAAAGTCCTTGGAAAATGGAGTTTAACAGCAATTGGAGTGGGTGCTATCATTGGTGGTGGAATCTTTGTACTTACCGGAACCGGAGCCTATTACCACGCAGGGCCGGCACTGGCAATTTCTTTTATAATAGCAGGTATAGCCTGTGTTTTTGCAGCATTATGTTATGCGGAATTTGCATCTATTATTCCTGTTGAGGGGTCTGCTTATGCATATGCATATGGAACCGTCGGAGAAATCTTTGCCTGGGCAATGGGTTGGTGTCTCATATTAGAATATGCCATGGCGAGTATGGCTGTTTCCGTAAGTTGGTCCGGGTATTTTACCAAATTTCTGAAAATATTTGGAGTCCATCTGCCTTCCTATTTAACCTCCGATCCGGCGAGTTATACAGGAGAAGGCTTTTCTATGAACCTTCCGGCTTTTGTGCTGGTGATATTGCTTACCGCATTATTGGTTAAAGGAACCAAAGAAGCCGTAGGAGCCAACAATCTGATCGTTCTGTTGAAGACTTCCGCTGTTATCTTTGTGATTATAGCAGGAGTCTATATTATATTTTCCAATAGCGATCTTTACACGGCAGTGGATGGAGTTAAGAACTGGAAACCTTTCATTCCTGATGAAGCGAAGGTCAAAAACTCCGAAGGAGAAATGGTCTCAGCATATGGAATTAAAGGAATTATTTCCGGTGCAGCAGCTATTTTCTTTGCCTATATCGGTTTTGATGCTGTTTCTACACAGGCGGGAGAAGCTATAAATCCTAAGAAAGATGTGCCTTTTGCCATCATTGCTTCCTTGTTGATCTGTACGGCTTTGTACATCTGTGTATCGCTTGTATTGACCGGGATGATGCATTATACAGACTTTAACCCTGAAGGAAAATATCCTGATGCTATTAAAGCTCCTGTGGCCTATGCATTTGAAATTGCAGGAAAGCACTGGGCAGGTAATATAGTGACGATTGCAGCTACGGTAGGACTGATATCTGTGGTGATGGTAATGTTAATGGGACAGTCCAGAATTTTCATCGGAATGTCAAAAGACGGATTGATTCCTCAGTTCTTTGGTGAGCTTCATCCGAAAACCAAAACACCTTATAAAGGAATTATGTTATTAGGAACAGTGGTTGCGTGTGTTGCTGCATTTACGCCTATCTCCACACTTGCCGATATGACGAGTTTCGGGACGCTGTTTGCTTTTACATTGGTTTGTATAGCAGTATGGATCATGAGAGGTAAAGAACCGAATCTTGCCAGACCATTTAAAGTTCCGGCTTATAAAATTGTAGTGGGATTAGGAGTTCTTATTAATATTTATCTAATCATTAATTTAAGTTCTCATGCTTTAGAACTTTCAGCAGGATGGTTATTTTTAGGAGTTTTGATATATTTCTTTTATGGAAGATCACACAGTAAACTTAATAATCCGGAAAAATATAAAAACGTAGATTAATAATATAAACCGCTTCGGCGGTTTTTTTAATGCATCATATGAAAAAAACTCTTAGCCTATTAGCCCTTTTATCAGGACTTAGCATTTTTTCACAACAGGTGAAAAACATTCAGACTATTCTTGATGATAAAATAAGCATCCGGTCACTTGAAGTGTATGATGGAAAAGTCTGGTATACGGGAACAGACTCCAAATTAGGTTTTGTAGATCTTAAAAACCCTAAACAACAAACCCAGATCCGGCTTTCGGATGAGAAGCTTCAGTTCAGGACATTGGGGCAGGATAAAACTTCTTTCTATACTATCAATATTGAAAGTCCGGCTTATTTTTTTGCGATTGACAAAAAGAGTTTGAAATCAAATGTTGTCTTTACAGATACCGCCAGGTCGGCATTCTATGACGCCTTACATTTTGTGAATAATGACCTGGCCTATGCTTTCAGTGATCCCGGTGAAGATCATATTGTAAAGCTTGCCGTATTCAGGAAAGGAAAATGGAGTAGGTTTAAAAACAATGTACAGCTGAACGAAGGAGAAGCGGCTTTTGCAGCCAGCAATACCAATATAGCTTCTTCCGGGCAATATATGTGGATCGCAACAGGAGGAAAATCTTCAAGGATAATAAGATTGAATTTAAAAAATGAACAGATTGAAGTCTTTAGAACTCCTTTTATACAGGGTGAATCTTCACAGGGTATATATTCTTTAGATTTTTATGATGATCGTTTTGGTATAGCGGTAGGAGGGGATTATACCAGGCAGTCGGAGAATATCAATAATATAGCGGTTACTCATGACGGAGGAGAAAGTTGGGAAATTCAGGCTTCGGGAAAAAATGCAGGCTATATGACGTGTGTAAAAATAAGACCGGGATCGGAAGGTAAAGAAATCATGGCGGTAGGAGATCAGCATATCAGCTATTCATCGGATTTCGGAAAGACATGGACAAAAATTTCCGAAGAAAAAGATATGTATGTCTGTCAGTGGATCAATTCCACCACGGTAGTATTGGCAGGGAAAAACAGGATAGCCCTATTAGAATTAAAATTTTGAATATTTGGTATAGAGTATATCTTTATCAATATGTAAATTTTATGAAATCCACACACTACCTTTGCACTATGGTATTTAGATTTATTATAAATAGTTCTGAAAATAAACCCTCATATAATTCATGATTTAAAATTCATAAGTTATATTTAATTTTGCAGGATGAAATTTATATTGAAATTTCATTACTTAAAAAAACTTTACATTTTAAAATGAATTCTTTAGTTGATAAATATAATATTCCGGGACCTCGTTACACTTCTTATCCTACCGTTCCTTATTGGGATGAAAGCTCTTTCTCCGCGGAAAAATGGAAGGAGAGTGTAATCCGGTCATTCCATGAAAGCAATTCAGCGGAAGGAATTTCTATCTATATTCATCTGCCTTTTTGTGAGGCATTATGTACTTTCTGTGCCTGTCACAAGCGTATTACCAAACAGCATAGTGTAGAAATACCTTATCTGGAAAGCGTTTTAAAAGAATGGAAACTCTATCTGGAATTATTTAATGAAAAACCAAAACTTAAAGAACTTCATTTGGGAGGGGGAACGCCTACTTTCTTTTCACCTAAAAATTTAAAAGCACTCCTTGAAGGAATTTTTGAAACTGTTGAAATTGCAGAACATCCTGAATTTTCTTTTGAAGGACATCCAAATAATACTTCTAAAGAGCATCTTCAGACTTTATATGATTTAGGGTTCAGAAGGGTGAGCTTCGGGGTTCAGGATTACGATCCGAAAGTCCAGAAAGCCATCAACAGAATTCAATCCTTTGAAAAAGTAAAAGAGGTAACGGAGTGGGCACGTGAAATCGGTTACCGGGGAATAAGCCATGATCTTGTATTTGGGCTTCCTCACCAGCATTGGGATGCTATGGAATATACCATCCGTAAAACCCTCGAATTGAAACCGGACAGGCTGGCATTCTATTCTTATGCGCATGTTCCATGGGTAAAAGGAGTAGGACAGCGTGGATTTGATGAAAATGACCTTCCGAGTGGTGAAGAGAAAAGAAAGCTGTACGAAGACGGTAAAAAGCTTTTACAGGAATTGGGCTATATTGAAGTGGGAATGGATCATTTCTCTTTAGAGCATGACGATCTGTACCAGTCTTTAATTCATAAAAAATTACACAGGAACTTCATGGGATATACCTCCAGCAAAACCCAGCTTATGGTGGGGCTGGGAATGTCTTCTATTTCGGATTCTTGGTATGCTTTTGCCCAGAATGTAAAGACGGTGGAAGAATACCAAAAGATAGTAGAAGAAGGGCAGATCCCTGTTGTAAAAGGACATATTCTCAATGAAGAAGACCTTATAGTAAGAAAGCATATTCTCAACCTGATGTGTCAGCTGGAAACTACCTGGGATATTCAGAATTCGTTTCCGGAGCTGGAAAACGCCTTGGAAATGCTGAAAGAAATGGAAAGGGATGAATTGGTGGAAATCAAAGACAATCAGATAAAAATTACGGAAAAAGGAAGGGCATTCACCAGAAATGTCGCCATGGTTTTTGACCTGCGTATGATGAGGAATAAGCCTGAAACCCGAATTTTTTCAATGACGGTATAACATCACCATGAGCCGGAAAACCCTATTGATCTTTCTGTATATTTATGCATTAATATTCAGTGTTTTAAAGACAATAAGACTTCCTAATCAATGGTCGGTTGCCCATTGGATGGTAGATTACAGATTTGGATTTATTAAAAGAGGGTTTGCCGGGGAAATTCTTGGATTCTTTGCTGAGAAAAATGAAATGGCTATCCTTTTAGTATCTGTTACAATTCTTCTATTGCTATATGGTATTTTAATAGGCATTGCAGTTAAGAAGACTATGGAAAAACCGGATGATATGAACAGGATATTCTTCTATTCTGTTTTTTTTATGTCCCAGTACATGGTATTCTCCGCACATCTGATAGGCTATCTGGATCATCTTATTTTTCTCCTGACTATTGCAGCGGTCTATCTTATCCGAAAAGGGAAAATATTATTGCCATCAGCATTATTATCTGTAGGAATTTTAATTCATGAAATTAGTTTTTTCCTGATGTTTCCTATCTGCCTTTTTGCTTTGGTGGTAAAGGAAACGCCCCATCAGTCTTTTTCCCTTAAAGAAATGGAACGACGCCGACTCCTTCAAAGCACTGTTTTATTACTCGTTGTCCCGGTGTGTATATTAGCGGGAATTATAGGGTATCAGCAGTGGTATGGAGAAAATCATTATAACAATCTGTTGAATTACCTTACCCAAACAGGATTGATCAGGAAGAGTGTTGCCAGTTTGGTTTCCACCAGCTATACGGAGAGTTTTACATCCTTTTTGGCGGAAGAAAGCCCTCATTTTCTGCAAAGGGTTTTTGTGTCTACCTGTACGGTAATTTATGGTATCCCGATGCTATTCATGGGGTTTATGATATATAAAGAATTCAGTAAAGCAGGATTGCTTATTGTGGGATTGTTGGGAGCTGTCTCCTTGTTCCCTTTGCTCTTGCATGCCATAGCCTGGGATACTTACAGGATATGGGCTTTTCCTTTTATGATTATGTTCTTAGGTTTTTGGATTTTGGGTTCTCAATTGAAGCCGGAACTTCCCCTTGTTTCAATCTCAAAATTTGAAATTATATTTTTTATCACTTCCGTGTTATTGGTTTCACTGATTCCCAATTTCTTGTTTGATGGTGAAACGGAAAGATTTTCTTTAAGGGAGCGATTACTTATTATATTACCTATATTTTTAACTATTTATTATTTGTTTAAAAAAAGCGGACAGAGTTATAAGTGATTTTATATTAGATTGATTATCAGTAATATGTCTGTTGTTTTAAAATTTTAAAAAAGAACCTTCTTATAATTTTACGGAAGATGATTCTTGTTCGGCGTTTCTTTAAAATAGCTTCTTTATCTAAAGTTTTGATAATTAAGGAATTAATAATTGATGTTGATATTGTAATTATCGGAAATTAAAAAAATGATTGAAATATAGCATGAAAATTATTAATTCTTAAATCGTACAGAAATACAGATATGTCTGAAAATAAACGATTTCTGTCGTTAATAATTCATAAAATAGAAAGAAAATCACTATATTTGCCGACTTAATTTAACGTAGTTATTCAAAATGCAAGGAAAAGGACTTATTACAATTGTTGCTATTGTATTGGGGTTGATTTGCTTAAATGAGCTATTACCAACCTGGTACGCCAGCAAAATTGAAAAGCAGGCAACTGCTATTGCAGGAGATAATCCGGAAAAATACCAGAAAGAGATTGCAAGACTTTCTAAGGATACTCTCAATCTAGGATTTACACAGCTTTATTACTCCAAAGCGAAAGACAAAGAAATGAAACTGGGTCTTGACCTTAAAGGAGGGATAAATGTTCTTTTGGAAATCAACCAAAGAGATTTAGTGAATGATTTAACGAATTATTCTACAAATCCTGTACTTATTGAGGCTTTGAACAAAACAGATGAAGTTCAGAGAAGCTCTACGAAATCGTATATTGATAATTTCTTTGAACAGTTTGATGCTGTAAACAAAGCAAAAGGAACCAGCCTTAAGCTTGCAGATCCGGAAATTTTCGGAAACAACAATCTTACTGAGATCAAATACAATACTACTGATGACCAGGTGAAAAGTATTGTTAAAAGAAGAATTGACGCTTCAGTAGGTACTGCTTTTGAAGTAATAAGAACGAGAATCGATAAGCTGGGAGCTATTCAGCCGAATGTACAGAGAGTTCCGGGTACGGCAAGAATTTCTGTGGAAATGCCGGGAATGAAGGATATAGACAAAGTGAAGAAAATGCTTCAGACGTCTGCAAAACTTCAATTCTGGGAAGTACAGCAGGTTCCTGAAGTAGCCCCTTATTTCCAGTCATTAACGGCTAATGTGGCAATGAAAGGAGATTCTATGGGAGTTGCTAAAAATATAAACTTCATGAATCTTTTGCAGCTTGATAAATTAAGAACGAACGGTGTTGCGAACGTAAAATTATCAGACACAGCAGTAGTCAATAAAATATTAAACAGTAAAGTAGCCCAGTCATTACGTCCGGCCAATATCAAATACACTCAGTTTATGTGGGGGTATAAGCCGGAAGCTACGGATTCTGAAAGCTTAGTGCTATACGCTATCAGAGGAAATATCAACCAGAAAGCTCCCGTTGACGGTGCTGTGGAAAAAGCAAGCATCAGCTATGACGAGCTGGGAAGAGTGGTAGTGGACATGCAGATGGATTCCAAAGGAGCAAAAGAATGGAAAACCCTAACAGAGAAAAATGTAGGTAAGCCCGTTGCTGTAACCCTGGATAACAGAGTTTATACCGCTCCGAACGTTGTTAATGCAATTCCTAACGGTAGAACTCAGATTTCAGGAAACTTCTCCCAGGATGAAGCTAAAGAATTAGTAGATGTTTTAGGAGCCGGTAAATTACCTGCAGGAGCTAAAGTAGTACAGGCTACACAGGTAGGTCCTTCTCTAGGACAGGAATCTATTAACGCGGGTCTTCTTTCTTTCGCGATCGCATTTATGATTATCATTGTTTACATCATTTTCTATTATGGAGGTGCCGGTGTATATGCAGTAATTGCAATGGTGATCAACCTATTCTATATTTTCGGAATTATGGATTCCGGAGACTTTACTCTTACCCTTCCTGGTATTGCAGGTATCGTACTTACAATGGCTATGGCCGTGGATACGAACGTAATTATCTATGAAAGGACCAAAGAGGAATTATTTGCAGGAAAAAGTATCTTAGAAGCATATAAAGACGGATTTAAGCACGCATTAAGCGCGATTATTGACGGTCACTTAACAACCTTGTTGACAGCGGTAGTGTTGTTCTTCTTCGGAACAGGACCTATCAAAGGATTTGCTTTAACATTGATGATCGGTATCGTGATGACATTATTCACATCCGTATTGCTTTCAAGAGTAATGATCTTCAGCAGACTTAATAAAGGAAAACATCTTTCCGTATGGACTCCGCCAACTAAAAATCTATTCAGAAATACATGGATCGATTTTATTGGAAAGAGAAAATACGCTTATATTATTTCTCTTATCTTAACGATAATTTGTATCGGATCTATTTTCATCCACGGATTTAAATATGGTATTGATTTTACAGGAGGTAGAAACTATGTGGTAAGATTTGATAAAGATGTAAACTCTGAAGATGTTGAAAAAAACTTAATTAAAATTTTCCAGACAGAGGATGGTAAAAATTCATCAGTAGAAGCTAAAACATTTGGAAACTCCAAGCAGCTTAAAATTTCTACGGATTACCTTATCGATGATGAATCTTTAAAAGCTGACCAGACGATTGAGGAAAAATTATATCAGGGATTAAAACCTAATTTACCGGCTAATTTAACTTTACAGGAGTTTAAATCAGCAGATACGGAGCATGCAGGGATCATTTCATCAGAAAAAGTAGGACCTACGGTAGCAGATGATATTAAGACCCACGGTATATTAGCCGTAGTAGCGGCATTGGCAGGTATCTTTATCTATATCCTGTTCAGATTTAGAAAATGGCAATTCTCTCTTGGAGCGGTGGCAGCACTATTCCACGATGCGGTTATCATTTTAGGAACTTACTCCTTACTTCATAAATATATGCCGTTTAATATGGAGATCAACCAGGATTTCATTGCGGCAATATTGACGGTACTTGGATATTCCATTAATGATACGGTTATTATCTTCGACAGAATTAGAGAATATTTAAGAGAGAAGAAAGCTTTAACATTAGCAGGATTATTTGATGATTCAATCTCCAGTACACTGGGTAGAACGTTTAATACATCATTTACCACTATATTGGTGATCCTTGCGATCTTTATCTTTGGAGGGGACAACCTGAGAGGATTCATGTTTGCCATGTTAATCGGTATCGGATTCGGTACTTATTCATCTATCTTTGTTGCCTCGGCTATTGCTTATGATTTCCTGAGAACAGGAAAAGAGGAAGAAGTTCATGGGAAAACAACTTCTACTAAAGAAGTTATAACATCCAAATAAACTACTTAAATTATAAAGTAAAAGCCCTTCCTTAAGAAGGGCTTTTTTGTCTGAAATATTTTAATACATACCATAAAAATTATTCTTCTTATTTCGTTATTTTTGCAGCAATATGGAAAATTCAAAAAAGAAAGCGGCCATTGGCTTTATTTTTATAACGCTCCTGATTGATATTACAGGGTGGGGAATTATCATTCCCGTGGTTCCTAAGCTTATTGAAGAGCTTATCCACAGTGACATAAGTGAAGCAGCCAAATATGGAGGCTGGCTGGGTTTTGCATATGCCTTTACCCAGTTTATATTTTCTCCGGTGGTAGGAAACCTGAGTGATAAATACGGAAGAAGACCTATTATCCTTATTTCACTTTTCGGATTTGCGATTGATTATATTTTACTGGCCCTATCGCCCACCATCATCTGGCTTTTTATCGGAAGGGTAATTGCCGGCATTACAGGGGCAAGTGTAACCACAGCCAGTGCCTATATAGCAGATATTTCTACCGATGAAGACCGGGCAAAAAACTTTGGTCTCATAGGTGCTGCTTTTGGGTTGGGATTTATTATAGGCCCCGTTTTAGGTGGAGTTTTGGGACATTATGGATCCCGGGTTCCTTTCTATGCAGCAGCAGTTCTTTGCCTGCTTAACTTTTTATACGGATATTTCATCCTTCCGGAAAGTCTTGATAAAGATAAAAGAAGAGAATTTGACTGGAAGAGAGCCAATCCTGTCGGATCTTTTAAATTTTTAGGAAAACATCCTGAAATTTCTGGTTTGACGTTTGCGCTTATTTTAATTTATATTGCGGGGCATGCAGTACAAAGCAACTGGAGTTTTTTTACAATGTATGAATTCAACTGGACGGAAAGAATGGTGGGAATATCCCTCGGGGTAATAGGATTATTGGTAGGATTGGTACAGGGTGGTTTAATACGATGGACCACTCCAAAGCTGGGGGAGGAAAGAAGTATCTATTACGGACTTGCTCTGTATGCGATCGGAATGTTATTGTTTTCCTTTGCGACAGAAGGGTGGATGATGTTTGTATTCCTTATTCCTTATTGCCTTGGTGGAATATGCGGCCCGGCACTTCAGTCGGTGATTACCAAAACCGTTCCTTCCAATGAGCAGGGGGAGCTTCAGGGGTCCTTAACCAGTCTGATGAGTGCGACGTCTATCATCGGACCACCAATGATGACGAATCTTTTCTACTATTTTACGCACGATGAAGCTCCGTTTAAATTTTCGGGAGCTCCCTTTTTTCTGGCGTTTGTCCTGATGACCATCAGTGTGGTGGTAACTTATTTTGCTTTTCAGAAAAAGAAATAAAATTGATATAAGATGGGTTCAGGTTACTGAATCCATTTTTTGTAATGAGAAAAAAGTGAGGATCTTTAATAAGCTATGATTATTTTTAAACAATTAAAGCATAAATATGTGGTTTGAATTTCACTTATTTTTTATTTTTGGTTATTGATTGCTGATAAATAAGCTCAAATATTAAAATTTATTTAAAATTGAAGGAGGGAATCAATATATGTATAATCTTTTGTAATTTTACATCATGGAATTAAGCTTTGGAGAAATGGCGCTGATTGCAATAGCAATCGTGGTATTATTTGGACCGGATAAACTTCCGCAGATTGCCCGTGACCTTGGTGCAGGGGTTAGAAAGATGCGTGGTGCGGTAGAAGATATTAAGACCGAAATAATGAAGGAGACGGATAATCCTGTCTCTGAAATTAAGCGTGAAATTGAAAAGGTTAAAGATGCTGCAAAAGATTTCAATCCTGTAAAAGATATAGAAAAAGATATTCTCACAAAACCTTCTGCCGATCCCAAACCCAAAGCTGCCGATGACGAATCACACGAAGGACCTGTAAGCAGATAATCGGGATGGAGGAAATAATTCAGGAAGACAAAAATGTTTTTTTATATCTCAATAATTTAGGGGATAATTCTTTCGATCAGTTTTGGATGCTGATCTCATCCACTTGGATATGGGTGCCTCTTTACATTATCTTTCTTTACTTTTTACTTAAAAATTATAATCTTAGAGCTTTAATCTATATTCTTATATTTATTGCGATTGGAGTTACCGTTTCAGATCAGCTGGCTTCCGTATTCAAATTTGGAATAGCAAGATTGAGACCCTGCCATGATCCCGGTCTCATCCATCATATGAGAATTGTAAAATGTGGTGGGCAATATGGCTTTTATTCTGCACATGCTTCCAATACTTTCTTTTTGGCAAGTTATTTGACTATCTTATTAAAAAAGAAATTAAAATGGTTTCCCTATGCTATATTCGGGTGGGCTGTTATGGTTTCTTACAGTAGAATATATTTAGGAGTGCATTTTCCCATAGATATTTTGGTAGGGGCGTTTGTTGGATTCTTATTGGGAGGGCTTTTTGCCACACTCGCCAAAAAAGTTATCCACAAACAAAACTCAACCACATGAAAACTTTCTTATTGATCCCGATTATTACCATTTCATCTCTACATTATGCACAGGATGCCAAAATAGCAGATGAATGTTTTAAAAAAGCAGATTATAAATGCGCTGAAGAGCAATATTCCAAGCTTGCCAATCAGGAAAAAATCCAAAAATTTCAGTCAGAATATTATAATAACCTGGGAACTTCCCAAAGGCGTTTAGGAAAAACCAGCCTGGCATTTAAATCATATGAATCCGCTTTAAAGTCCAATCCTTTATCCGCTCCTGTATATGCCAATCTTGCTTCATTACACAGCCAGAGGGGAAGTAAGGAAAAAGCCCTTGATTATATTAATAAAGGCTTGCAGATAGATGCAGAAAATGCAGATATGTACCTTACCCGCTCAAGGATCTATGATGATATGGGCAAAAAGGATCTGGCAGCTCAGGATTTAAATCATATATTAAGTTTCGATCCGGAAAATTTGTATGCCCGAACCGGTTTGGCTAATCTTAAAAAGAATAACGGAGATCTGGAAGGGGCTTTAAAAGATTATAATCAACTTCTTTCCGAAAAACCGGAATCACTTTTATATACCGGAAGAGCAGACGTTTACCTAAAGATGAAAAAATCCAAAGAAGCGTTGGCAGATGTGAATAAGGCTATCAGTATAGATCCTAAATTCGCCCAGTCCTATGTAACGAAATCGTTGATATTATTCGATGCTGCAAAGGATAAAGAAGCATGTTCCAATTTAGATAAAGCAGTCGGTCTGGGATATGAAAAGGCCCTTCTTGCCAAGTATTATTCTCGATGCTCCAAAGACAAATAGCTAGTCATTATGATAAGGTTTTCCCTGTAAAATCTGATCGGCCCTGTAAAGTTGTTCTACAATAAATAAGCGGATCATCTGGTGGGTAAAGGTCATTTTTGAAAGTGAGATCTTTTCATTGGTACGGGAGTAGATTTCATCGGAAAAGCCATAAGCACCGCCGATCAAAAGATGCACTTTTTTAACGGAAGAATTCATCCAGCTGTCTATTTTCTGGGAAAATTCCCTACTGGTAAACTGTTTACCTTTTTCATCAAGGATAATAACAAGGTCGGTTCTGTCAATATGATTCAGAAATAACTTTGCTTCCTCTTTTTTGAGAAGATCAGGGGAAAGGTTTCGGGCATTTTTAACATCAGGAATCTCAATGATCTCAAAATTCCAGTGTTTAGGGAGACGATTGATGTAATAATTAATTAAAGTAGTGATCTCCTTATCATCGGTTTTCCCAATACAAACTAAATTGATACGCATGTATAAACTGATCTATTTAAGTTAAAAAATCAAAGATATTCATAAAATAAAGAATTATTTCATAAATTCATAATGATTTTAGAGAAGTGGGAAAACATCTGTAGGGTATCTAAATCTTAAAATATTGCTATTACCATGAAACCAGGATCACACTTTTTTATTTTTTTAGCTCTTCCTCTTATTTCCTATGGCCAGGAAACTAATACTGACAATGAAGATTATCTGAAAAATGACCGGAATAAAATATCCCTGGTTGCAGAAGCAACTTATCTCACCAATTCCTTTGGATTGTTATATGAAAAAAGAGTATTCAGGCTGAAGCCTAATGATTCCTTTTACACAGAACTTTTATTAAGGTACCGATGGCTGGATGCCAATATTTCCTTTACTCCCAAGCTGATTAAAATAAATGACGACAACGATATAAAAGGTAAAACCAAATATTTTAACTTAGGTTTTGCTTTTTTTGTTTCTCCTAAAATAAGGCAGTCGGTTAGCTATACTCAGGTGAAAGGCCTCTATCTGGATAAAACAAAAGAGTTTTTGGAGCTTATTTTCTCCGAGGATATGCAGAATGTGAATGTAAGCAATGCTTATTTACAATATCCGGATGCCAGGTACCAGTCTTTTAGAGGAGGAACCAGCTATTTATGGCTGGGGGATAAAATCAATTACCGGAGCTATACCAATATGACTTATAAACCTCTGAAAAATGATTTTGTTTTACTCACCGGGTTATTCTATCAGTACAGTATTTTAAAAGATTCCGATAAGGTCAGCTATGAAGGAGTAGTATTGGAGGATGCGGCTGACGTTTCCTCTACCAAAGATATTACTGTGGCATTAAGGAGTGGAGCAGGTATTCAGCGGCTGATCCAAAAAGACTGGTATGCTATCATTGAATTATATCCGCAGCTTTATTATTCCAAATTGCTGGGAGAGAACTTTCATGAGTTCAATATCGGAATGAATTCCAATGTAAGATTAGGCTATGATAATGGGAAATGGTTTTTCGGAGGCGGGGCACAGCTCAACTGGGTGAATAATGGCAATGAAAATTTTTATTCTACTACACAGTGGCAATTTAGATTTGGGGTTGGATTGAGAATTAATTCTCCTAAATTTGTAGGGAAAACTTTTGACAAGGTAGATAACATATTAAAATGATGTAAAGATGGGTATTAAAACTCCGAAGTTTATTTTAAAAATACAGGATTTTTTTGATGGGATTCATATTCCCGTGTTGGGAATTTCATTATGGCAGATGTTTCAGATTTATATTTCCGGTGTCTTTAAAGATAAAATAGGAAGAAAGGCAGCCGCTATTTCCTGGAGTTTTACCATAAGTTTATTTCCTTTTCTTCTGTTTTTACTTTCCATATTGCCCTATATGCCCCATTATGATAAGCTGCAGTTTTATATATTTGAAGTGCTGATGCATAATATCTTTCCCTCCAATATGGAGAGTGATGTAAGGGACTATATAGAGAAAAGTATCATTCCCAATATGAAAGGGATCAGTAACCTTACTATTGTGCTGGCACTCGTATTTGCTACCAATGGCACCTTTTCACTCATCAATGGATTCAATGAGAACTCCGAAGAAAAGCTGAGTGATGTTAAAGAATTTATTCTTTCCTTTTTCATTACCATTGGCTTTATTACTATCGTATTTCTCGCTTTATTCGGTGTATATTACGTGGAAGTAGTCATGAAGCTGTTTACTCCTGCTTACAATATTTCATGGCTGGTCAATAACCTGACCAAAATTATCGGATTCGTGTCTTTCCCTTTATTTTACTTTATTCTTTTAGCGATGTTCTACTGGTTGGGAACAGTCAAAATCACCAGGTTCAGACAAGCCGTTCCGGGGGCTATTTTAACGACTATATTATTTGTGCTTACCACGTATCTGTTTGCACTTTATATGAAAAATATAGCAAGATATAACGTACTTTATGGCTCCATAGGAAGTATGATCCTCTTAATGGTTTGGGTGAACGTGAATGTCTATCTCCTCCTGTTTGGTAATGAACTGAATATGGCGATCAGAAAACTCAGAATAGAAAAGCTTATTGCCGACGGCTTAAAGAAAGAAGCAGTCTATTACCCATCCGGTACCGTCTCGGAACCTGAGGCTAATGAGGAGCATGTAAGGAAAAACTAATTATTCTTCCGTTATTTCTTCACCGTTTTTATTACTTAAATATAAAACAAGATAACCTAATACAGCCGCTACTACGGATGCTATTAAAATAGAGAATTTTGCTTCATCCTGGATTTCGATTTGTCCTTTAAAAGAAAGAAGGGCAATGAAAATAGACATCGTGAAACCAATCCCGGCAAGAAGACCAACTCCCGCCATCTGCAGCCAGGAGCTGTTTTGAGGAAGGGAACTAAGTTTAAGCTTGATGGCAATAAATGAAAATAAATTGATCCCGATTAATTTTCCAAGCACCAATCCGCAGATAATTCCCAACCCTAAAGTACTCGTTAAACCCTCTACCATTCCGCTGTTGAATGCGATATTCGTATTCGTCAAAGCAAATAAAGGCATGATGAAAAAATTGACAGGAACATGCAGTTGATGCTCCAGCTTTTCCAGCGGAGAAATTTCAGTGTAAGAAGGGTTAGTCGGAATTGAAAATGCCAGCAGAACACCTGCTATAGTAGCATGTATACCTGAATGGTGCAGAAAATACCATAAAAATAAACCCGGAATAAGATAAAATATAATTTTGGTAACCTTAAGATAATTAAGAAGGAATAATAGTGCGGTAATAGCAAAAGAAAGAATTAAATAAAGCCAGTGAATCTGCTCCGTATAAAAAACAGCAATTACTAAAATAGCTCCAAGATCATCTACAATGGCCAAAGCTGCTAAAAATATTTTAATGGAGGCGGGAATCCTGCTTCCCAGCATGGAGATAATGGCTAAAGAAAAAGCAATATCTGTGGCCATAGGAATTCCCCAGCCGTTCCCATATGCTGTACCGGAATTAAAAACACTGTAAATTACTGCGGGAATAAGCATTCCGCCGATTGCTGCAAAAATAGGAAGAGATGCATTCTTAAAAGAGGACAGTTCTCCTTCTACCAGTTCCCTTTTTATTTCCAGTCCTACAAGCAGGAAGAATATGGCCATTAATCCGTCATTGATCCATATGCTGACAGGATATTCCAGCCCAAAAAAATGGGTTCCGATTGTGGTGTCCAGGATGTTTTGAAAATCGGCTCCGGCATCGGAGTTGGCGATAAGCAGGGAAATTATCACACAAAAGATGAGTATAATTCCTGAGGACTGACTGTTATTGAAAAAGTTTTTAAAATAGATGCTTAAATTCATGAGGGGAATTATAATCGTCTCACTTTGGAAACGCCGTTGATTGTTTTTAATTTTTTAAAGGTTTCTTCCAGCTGACCTTTATTTTTTACTTCCAGGTTGATGTTACCGGTGAAGAGTCCGTCATTGGATTCAATGGACATGCTTTTCATATCCATTCCCATGGCATTACTGATAACGGCTGTGATATCGTTAATCATACCCATTCTGTCCAATCCTTCGATCTCGATTTTAACACGGTTTTTAAAGCTCTCGGCATTCACCCATTTGGCGGGGATTACCCTGTAATCATACTGGGCTCTCAGGTTGATGGCATTCGGGCAGTTGTCACTGTGAACTTTTATTCCGTCCGATATGGTAATAAATCCGAAAATCTTATCACCCGGAATTACGGTGCAGCATTTGGCAAAACTGTAATTCAGTTTTTCTTCATCTTTTCCGAAAACGATCATATCCAGATTGGTTTCCGGCTGCTCTTCATACGTCGTATTCTTCGGAACGGATTTCCTGAACCTTGAAAGAAGATTATTGAATACGTTTTTACTTTCTATATATTTTCTCAGGCTGCTGGCATCCAGCTCATTGCTCTGGAATTTAAGGAACAGCTCCTGGGAGGTTTTTAAATTAAAAAATTTCTGAAGCTTATTAACCTCGTCATCATTAAAATTAATTTTAGCATGACGGAGCTTTCTCTGAAGAATCTCTTTGCCTTCTTCCACCAGCTGGTTTTTCTGGGAATTAAGGAAACTCTTGATTTTAGATTTAGCTTTAGACGTTACTACAAATTCCAGCCAGTCGATCTTAGGTTTCTGGTTATGAGAAGAAAGGATATCCACCTGATCTCCGTTTTGTAAAATATAGGAAATAGGTACGAGTTTTCCGTTGATCTTAGCTCCCAGGCATTTCATTCCCAGATCGGAGTGCACAGAAAATGCAAAATCCAGTGCTGTGGCATTTTTAGGTAGAATTTTGATCTCACCTTTGGGAGTGAATACGAAAACCTCTTTGGAATATAAGTTCAGTTTGATATTATCCAGAAGCTCGGAAGTAGTCAGGTTTTGCTGTTGTTCCAGAACTTCCCGGATTTCAGTAACCCATCTTTCGAAATTTCTGTCTTCTGAATTTTGTTTATAGCCTTCTTTATATTTGTAATGGGCAGCGACACCTTTTTCGGCGATCTCATCCATCCTTTCGGAACGGATCTGCACTTCAATCCATTTTTTGTCGGGTCCCAGTACGGTTAAATGTAAGCTTTCATATCCGGTAGAACGCGGCTGGGTAATCCAGTCACGCATTCGGGAAGGATTACTGTGATAAACATCGGTAACGATGGAATAGATTTTCCATGCCAGGAATTTTTCATTTTTGGCATCGGACTTATAGATGATCCTGATGGCATAATTATCAAAGACCTCTTCAAAGGAAACCCCTTGTTTAAGCATCTTACGATAAATGGATGAAATTGCTTTCGCACGTCCTTTAATGGTGAAATTAAGGCCTTCTTCCTTGAGTCTTTCAGATACTTCTTTTTTGAACTCTTCAATATACTTTTCACGGTTATCTTTGGCGAGCTCCAATTTCTCGGATATCTCATGATAAACTTCCGGATTATTGTATTTTAAAGAAAGGTCTTCAAGTTCGGATTTTATATTATAAAGTCCCAGGCGGTGAGCCAGAGGAGCATAAATGTAAACGGTTTCGGATGCAATTTTTTTCTGCTTGTCCGGAGCCATGCTTTCCAGTGTACGCATATTGTGAAGACGGTCCGCAATCTTGATCAGGATTACCCGGAAATCCTGGGAAAGGGTAAGCAGAAGCTTTCTGTAATTTTCGGACTGTACAGAGATATTCTGATGATTCATGATGGATATCTTTGTCAATCCATTCACGATATTCGCTATTTTTTCACCGAAGATTTTTTTAATATCTTCATACGTATAGTCGGAATCTTCAATAACATCGTGTAAAAGGGCACAGGCAATAGATGTGGCTCCCAAACCTATTTCTTTGGCAACAATTTTTGCAACGGCAATAGGATGGTAGATGTAAGGCTCTCCGGATTTTCTGCGCTGATCTTTATGAGCGTCTAATGCAATATCAAAAGCTTTTCGGATGAGTTTGTTATTTTCTTCATCCAAAGTTCTGTATGTATTGGAAATCAGGTCCTTGTAACGGGCAAGGATCTCTTTGTTTTCTTGTTCTAAATCGTAACTCATTTGTGGGGAAGCCTTTATTTAAACGAAAATACGAAAAATAATGCTATTTTCCGGTTTTTTTATAACTCAAAAAATCCGTAGAAAAGCTCTACGGATTCCTGGTTATTAGATTTTAAGGATATATCTTATGATTTTACTTCCGAATTAATACCTTCTGTGGAGCCTTTTATTTTTATATCCATACTGTTATGGATTTCTGCGCGGCTTCTTGCATCGATGTATTTTTTCAGGTTATGGTAATCAGCCTGGTCTATTCCCATATTTTCAAACAGGTAGGTTTTTAAAACGGCATTCTGATTAAAAATATGTTTTGCATTATCTGCCTGATCATGATCTTTCACGGCAACACTTGCAAAATATTGGGTGTTGTGGTTATTATCTAAATAAATGATGTAATCGGAATTTTCAAATCCGGAATTCTCAAGATCGGTTTCAAGTTTTTTATAATCGCTGTGATGTTCAAATAATCCAGCTAAAATATTTGACATAGCAATAGGTTTTTAATTTTAATTTAAAGATAATAATAATTCCTTAAATATTGAAAATTTTTAAAATAATTTGATTTTTTTTTAATTTTTCCTTTTGTTTAGGCGTTATTTGATGTCATATTTTGGGTTAATCAGCTGTTTTTTTAAACAATTGTTTTATTTAAAAACACAAAAAGCAGGAAAATTTTCCTGCTTCTGATATGAAATTGATATTTTTTAACCTAAACGTTCATTTTTAATTTCGTCTACAATTTCCGGGTTAAGTAAAGTGGAAATATCTCCAAAATTACTAAAGTCTCCCTCTGCAATTTTTCTGAGAATCCTACGCATGATTTTTCCGGAACGGGTCTTAGGCAGCCCGGAAACAAATTGAATTTTATCCAGTTTGGCGATAGGTCCGATCTGATCGGAAATCAGCTGGTTGATCTCTTTTTTCAGATTATCTCTATCCCTTCCTTCACCGATTTCTTTTAGCATGACATACCCGTAAAGTGCATTTCCTTTGATGTCATGAGGATATCCGACAATAGCGGATTCCGCTACGGCAGGGTGCTGATTAATGCTGTCTTCAATAGGTGCTGTTCCAAGATTATGTCCGGAAACAATGATTACATCATCCACTCTACCTGTAATTCTGTAATAACCTACTTCGTCCCTTAAGGCACCGTCACCGGTAAAGTATTTACCTGGAAATGCGGAGAAATAGGTTTCCTTATACCGTTGGTGGTCACCCCAGATGGTTCTGGCGATTCCCGGCCACGGAAAGCGTATACAAAGGTTTCCTGTAACCTGGTTTCCTGAAATTTCATTGCGTTTATCATCCATCAGTACGGGTTGTATTCCCGGTAATGGAAGGGTGGCATAGGTAGGTTTTGTAGGGGTTACAAATGGAATAGGAGAGATCATGATTCCTCCGGTTTCCGTTTGCCACCAGGTATCGACCACCGGACATTTTTTCTTGCCAACATGATCATTGAACCAGTGCCATGCTTCGTCGTTGATAGGTTCCCCTACGGATCCTATTACTTTTAAGGAGCTCAGGTCATGCTTATCCACCCATTCGGTGCTTTCTTTAGCTAATGATCTGATGGCAGTAGGAGCGGTGTAGAATTGAGTCACTTTATGTTTTTCAATAACTTCCCAGAAACGGTCCGGCTGCGGATAAGTGGGAACTCCTTCGAAAATAACGGTGGTTGCCCCGTTACACAGCGGTCCGTACAGGATATAAGAGTGTCCTGTAATCCATCCGATGTCTGCCGTACACCAATAGATATCATTTTCTTTATAATTAAATATATTCTTAAAAGTATATCCGGTATACACCATGTAACCACCGCAGGTATGGAGCATTCCTTTAGGCTTTCCTGTAGATCCTGAAGTATAAAGGATAAAAAGCGGGTCTTCCGCATCCATGATTACCGTTACGAAATCTTCTGAAGCTTTTTCGTAAAGATCTGCCATCCGGTGATCTCTTCCTTCTTTCATTTTGATTTCATTGTGAGTTCTTTTTACGACCAAAACGTTTTCAATGCTTTCTGTTTTTTCAAGTGCTTCATCTACAATGCTTTTAAGGTCAAGAACTTTACTTCCTCTGTAGCTTCCATCGGAAGTGATGATCATTTTAGCTCCGCAGTCATTCACCCTTGAAGCTACTGCAGAGGCGGAGAATCCTGCAAAAATAACGGAGTGGATAGCTCCTAATTTTGCACAGGCAAGCATGGTAATGGCCAGCTCCGGAATCATAGGAAGGTAGATACAGACACGGTCGCCTTTTTTTATTCCGAGGTCTCTCAGGATATTGGCTGTTTTGTTTACTCTTTTATAAAGATCGTTGTAGCTTATATACAGAGCTTCTTCTTTCGGATCGTTAGGTTCCCATATGATGGCTGTTTTTTCGCCTCTTTCTGCCAGATGCCTGTCGATACAGTTTTTAACGATATTCAGCTTTGCATTTTTGAACCATGTAATTTTGGCCTCCGTCATATCATAATCTACGACCTTGCTCCAACGCTGATACCAAACAAAATTTTTGTCGGCAATATTATCCCAGAATTTCTTTGGGTTTTTAATGGACTTTTTGTATTGTTTAAAGTAATCGGGTAGGTCTTCGATTTGGTAATTTCTCATATCCTTTTATTCTTATTTTTTTTGTTTAAATATTTTTTTTCCTTTTAAAGTTAAGCCAAATTTGATTATCAGGCCTTGTATTCAAGGAATTTTTCCTGAATTTCCTCAATAATTTTTTCATCATCAATAGTGGATGGAACCTGGAAATCTTTTCCGTCTAAGAGGGTTCTGATCAACTTTCGCAGAATCTTTCCTGAGCGGGTTTTAGGCAACCTGTTGACAATCATGGCATTTTTCAAACAGGCTACGGCTCCTATTTTTTCTCTCACCGTCTGAATTATTTCTTTCTCTAGCTGGTCTTCCGAAATAGGAGAACCATTTTTTAAAACTACGGTGGCAAATGGGATTTGTCCTTTAAGATCATCATCTATTCCCACTACGGCACATTCTGCTACTTCAGGGTGTGAGGAAACTACTTCTTCCATTTCAGATGTAGAGAGCCTGTGTCCTGCTACATTGATGACATCATCCACTCTTCCGGTAATGAACAGATATCCGTCTTCATCCTGAATAGCGCCGTCACCGGAAAAATAATACCCGTTATATTGGGATAAATAGCTTTTTTGGAACCGCTCATGGTCCTTCCATATTCCCAAAAGGGCCCCCGGAGGAAGAGGAAGTTTAATGGCTAAATATCCTTCATGGTGGGGATCGAGCTCATATCCGTTTTCATCAAATATTTTAATGTCATATCCTGGAATAGGTTTGCCGGCTGAAGCTCTTTTAATTTTATATTGATCGTCTGCGGTCATTAATCCTAGCATAGGCCAGCCGGATTCCGTCTGCCACCAATGGTCGATAGCAGGAACGCCGATATGTTCGGTGAACCAGTCCAGTGTGGCAACATCGCAGCGTTCGCCGGCTAAAAATTGTTTTTTGAAATGGGAAAGGTCATATTGTTTAACCAGCTCACCGGCAGGATCTTCTTTTTTTATGGCTCTAATGGCTGTAGGAGCGGTAAACATCACCGATACTTTATATTCTGAGATGATTCTCCAGAAAGTTCCTGCATCAGGAGTCATAATAGGCTTACCTTCGAAAATGATAGTGGTATTCCTGTTGATGAGGGGGCCGTACACGGAAAAGCTATGGCCCACTGCCCATCCGAAATCGGAAGCGGCCCAGTAGGTTTCACCCGGTTTCACTCCATAAATGTATTTCATGGAAAATTGAAGGGCTGTTGCATATCCTCCTGTATCACGGACGATCCCTTTGGGTTTGCCGGTGGTTCCCGAGGTATAAAGCAAATAGAGCGGGTGAGTGGATTCTACAGGAATACAGTCGGTGGGGACGGATTGAGCAGTCAGTTCTTCATAGTCAATCAACCCTTCGAACATTTCATGTTGATTGTCCACCAGCTTACGGTTATAAACGATGATATGCTCCACTTTGTCCTGTGCCAGCTCGATGGCTTTTTCTACCAGAGGCAAATAAGGGATTCTCTTTGAAATTTCAACCCCTGCGGTGGCTGTAATCAATGCTTTTGGTTTGCAGTCATCAATTCTTACAACGAGTTCATGTGGTGCAAATCCTCCAAAAACCACATTGTGGATCACGCCGATCCTTGCACAGGCCAGCATGGTAAATAAGGTCTGTGGGATCATCGGCATGTAAATAACAGCGGTATCTCCCTTTTTTAATCCTAATGAAGAAAGTCCTCCTGCTAATTTGGAAATTTCCTTTTGAGCTTCATTAAAAGTATAGGTTCTTTTTTGTTCGGTAACAGGAGAGTCGTAGATAATAGCGATCTGTTCACCGAATCCGTCTTCAATATGCTTGTCTATGCACAGGTAGCACATATTGAGCTCGCCGTCAGAAAACCATTGCGGATAGTTATTCTGATCGTAGGACAGGATGTTGTTTGGGAACTTGGACCATTGGATTTCCCGGGCCTGTTGCTTCCAGAAATTTTCTTTGTCTTCGATGCTTTGTTGGAATAAGGTGTTTACATTCATATTAGAATTATTTAGTGTTGTATGGGTTTTACCACCCCGTCAAAAATTTTATTTTTGACACCCCTCCGGAGGAGGGGAATTTAGTTTTTTTGAGGGGTGGTAAGCAGATCTTCGATTTGCTGTAATAATTTTTTGATGGAATAGGGTTTGGTGATATAAGCGTCTGCTCCCATTTCCAATCCTTTTTCAATATCTTTGGGGTTATTTTTGGCACTTAGGAAAATAACCTTGGTTTCTTCTAATTTTTTCTGTTGTTTAATAAATTCCAGGGTGCTATATCCGTCCAGGTTAGGCATCATAATATCGAGGAGGATAACATCCGGGGTGATTGTTTTCAGGAAATCCAGCACTTCTGTGCCATCACGGGCTATGAATACTTCATAACCGCTTTTCCTGAAACTGTATTCCAATGACATTAATATTTTATGTTCATCATCTGCGATAACTATCTTTCTCATTTATTGTGTTTTATGCGTGTTCGACTTCATTTTTGATCCCGGTTATTTCTTCTTCGGGAATGCTGATCGTAAAGGTGACTCCCAGTTCACTGTTTTCTGCTTTGATTTTTCCATGGTGTGCCTGGACTATCTTTTTTGAAATGGCAAGCCCAAGGCCGCTTCCCGTAGGTTTCAATATGTTTTGATTTCTGGACTGGTAGAATTTATTAAAAATCATATCCAGATCTTCTTCGGGAATATTTTTTCCGGTATTAAATATTTTGATGGTTAATTTATTATTTTTTTCTAAAAGCTTGGTTTGTATGGTTCCTTGCTCGTCGGTGAACTTTAAGGCGTTTCCGATAATATTCTGGAAAAGCTGTATCATCCGGGCTTCATCATATTCAAAGATATCCCGGTTGAGAAGATTGACTTCACTGAGGTGGATATTTTTCTGCTGAATAAGATGGAGCAGTGGATTAATGGCTTTTTTATAGGTTCCGATAATATTGTTGGGTTGGATATTAAGGGCGATTTCTCCGTGTTCCAGTTTATCGAGGTATAAAATATCATTGATGATTTCACTTAAACGGTCAGACTCTGTGATGATGTTGTTAAGGAAGTCTTTTTTTATCTCAATCGGGATATCATCGTCATCCGCAAGAATTTCTCCGGCAGATCTTATTGCTGTAATAGGAGTTCTTAATTCATGGGCTACGGAATCCAGGAAATCATCTTTCTGGCGGTCTTTAATGATAAGGTTTTCATTAGCTTTCCGCAGATCATCGGAGAGCTGTTTTAATTCTTCAGACTGCTCTGTTAATTTTTTGTTGAGGGAAATATTTTCTTTTGATTCTTCCAGGATATTTAAAACTTCTTTGAGGGAAATTTTATCTTCTTTGGTAACACCTTCAATGAGGATTTTGGCTGACGCGGTTCCGATCCTTCCGGCAAGAAGGTTTTCTGAGAACTTAATAAACCGGGAATCGGCAGTTTCCGTTTCCGAGTCTATATTATATTTAAGGTTAAAAATTCTCATTGCCTGTTCGGTTTTATCTTTTCCGAGAAAACGTTCAAGGATATTTTTTATATCGGAGACGTAGGCCGTTCCCCGCCAGATGAATGCATTTTCCGGATTCTGGATATATTTATCAATGTCTACATACAACTCAGCAAAATTTCTTTCCCGGTAATCTCCTTTCATGCTTACCGATACAATGGTGAATATACTGATATTCACTAAAATTGACCAGAAAAAGATCTGGGAGATCCGGCTTAAATAGGGAATGCTGAAAAAATCAAAATATGTATACATTTCCCTTAGTACTCCTTTAAATTCCTGGGTGTAAGAAAAATAATACTGTGGAATGATCAGTCCGAAATAGCAGATCGTTAATCCTGCTAAAAGTCCGGCAACCACTCCTTTATAGCTTCCTCTTCTCCAGAAAAGTGCCCCGAAGAAGGCTGGAGCAAGTTGGGCAATTACCACAAAAGAAATCAGACCTACGGAATCCAGGGAGGTTTTCAGGATAAAATATTTGTAAAATGCAAATGCCATGATAACCAGGGCAAAAATGCTTATTTTCCTAATATTGGTGATGTTCCGTGTGTTTTGGATTTCATTTTTAGATTTTAATTTTCCTAATAATCCGTAAGGGATGACCAGGTTGTTGGAAAGCATGATGGATAAAGTAATCGACGAAATAATAATCATCGAAATACAGGAGCTGAGTCCTCCAAGAAATACCAGTACCGTGATCCAGGTATTATTGAAGTACTGAGGAATAAGAATAGAGTAAAATTCGGGATTTACTTTCTCTCCGTCGAATATCAGTCTTCCGCCCCATGCAATAGGAAAAATAAAGATGGTAAATATCAATAAATACAGGGGAAAAAACCAGATGGCGGTTTTGACATGTTTTTCCTGTCTGTTTTCAACAATGGCTGTATGGAATTGTCTGGGAAGAATGCAGATGGCGGTGGCAGATATGATGCATAAGATCATCCAGTTTAAAGCACCTTCAATTCCGTTAAATGTATTTTTTCTTTTAAAATCCGGGAATTTACTGGCTTTTTCATAGATATCCGAGAAACCGTCAAAAACAAAATAAATAACAAATAATCCCAGAATAACAATGAAAAATAGCTTTAAAAAACTTTCCAGGGCGATAGCGGAGATAATGCCGAGCCTTTTTTCTGAAGCGTCCACGTACCGGGTTCCGTAATAGGATGAGAATAAGGCGATCAGAACTACCACAAAAGTTGCATTATCTGTCAGTATATTGCTGGACGATGGAGTTTGGGTCACCAGATGGAATGATTCCGAAATAGCCTTGATCTGCAAGCCGATATACGGGACAATAGCCAGAAGACAGACTAAGGTAATAATGGCACTTAGGCTCCTGCTGTTTCCGTACCGTAGAGAAATAAAATCGGAGAGACTGCTTATTTTATTGATTCTTGCGATTCTTATAATTCTTGTATTGATAAAGATCCATGCGGGGATAATCATAATGGGGCCAATATAAATAGGCAGGTAATCCAGTCCGCTTTGGGCTGCAACGCCAATACTTCCGTAATAAGTCCATGCCGAACAGTAAACGGCTAAAGATAATGAATAGATGTAAGGATTATTGATCCACAGCTTGCTTCTTTTCTTTTCAGCCAGATAAGCAGCTAAAAATAAAAGAGCTAAGTATAAGGAAACAACAATAAATAAGGCAAAACTACTCATCATACTTTTTTACGATTACAAAAGATATAATGATAGAAAGCATCCACATGGCGAACAAATAGACCAGCAGCATAGGAAACCCGAATATCTCTTTTTCGCTGTTAAACAGCAGGGAAACAGGAATGCTGAATGCGATCATAAGGCCTATGCTGAGAATAATCAGCTTTTGTTCGTGTCTTTTCTTCATTAATATTTTGAAAACCATACAGAACGGCTGTCCTGTATGGTTTTGTTGAGGTTATAATTGAGTTAAACTTTATCGTCTGAGTATTCACCGGTTAAGGCGTAATATCCAAAAATGGCTAATCCACCGGAAATGATCGGCATCAATATGAATAATATGATAATGCCAAATACCAGATCTTCCTGTTTTCCCGAAGTGATTTTCGGGATTCCCATAACGGTAATTCCGAAGTATCCTACTACAAGTGCAATGAGGATCCAGAGAATACCTAATATTTTTTTTAGTCTGTTCATTTTAGAAGTTTTTTTAAATTAATAAAAAATTGAATGATTTGGTAATTAATCATGAAGATTATTGTTTTTATTTTTAAGATATACTAATCCTATGAGCAAGCAGACGGTTGCTACTCCAATCGGATACCAAAGACCTTCCAGGTACCAGGTAGGATGGCCTGCATCTTTTCCTACCGTTACCAGATAAGTGGCTACGGCCGGTAATAAACCTCCGAATACTCCATTCCCGATGTGATAAGGTAATGACATGGATGTATAGCGGATTCTCACAGGGAACATTTCTACAAGGAAGGCAGCGATAGGGCCGTATACCATGGTTACAAAAATCACCTGGATGAACACCAGGAATACCAGATACCATTTGGTACTGTCACCCAGCGTTACGGATTGTGAAATTTTAGGCTCCTCCGCTTTACCGTCTTTCATAGCAGGTCCTGCTGCTGACCAGTGTACGATGCTGTCTTTTTTCAGTAATGTTCCGTCTGTATATACGGTCTCTTTATGGAAAGTGATAAGGCTGTCAGCGGCAATATCTTTATGGATTTTTGCTGATCTCTTTTCGGTAATACCATTGGCGGCAACGGTTTTGCTTTCAAGGTTTACACTCTTATACATGCTGTCATAAATGGGACGGTAGGCGAGAATAGCGACCAGCATACCTGTCATCATGATTGCTTTACGGCCTATTTTATCTGAGAGCCAGCCGAATACCACAAAGAAAGGTGTTCCCAGGAAAAGGGCGGTAGCCATTAAAGAGTCTACTTGTGCGGATTCTACGTTCATTACTTTCTGTAAAAAGCTCATGGCATAGAACTGTCCGGTATACCAGATTACCCCTTGTCCCATAGCAGCCCCGAATAAAGCAAGAAGGACGAATTTGAAATTATACTTATTTCCGAAGCTTTCTTTTAATGGATTTTTAGATGTTTTTCCTTCGCTTTTAGCTTTGGCAAAAAGAGGGGATTCTTTCATGTTTTTTCTGATGATATAAGAAACTCCCACCATCAATATGGAAATCCAGAAAGGAACTCTCCATCCCCAGGTATCAAATTCATCTGCTGATAAAGATGTTTTGGTAACCAAAATCACAATAAGTGAAATGAAAAGCCCGGCAGTGGCAGTCGTTTGTATCCATGAAGTCCAGTAACCTCTCCGGTGAGGTTGCGCATATTCGGCTACATAGGTGGCGGCACCTCCGTATTCCCCTCCGAGGGCAAGTCCCTGTAATAATCTTAAAATTAATACTAAAACCGGAGCAAGAAAGCCTATGGTTTCATAGCTTGGAATACATCCTATCAGGAACGTGGAAAATCCCATGATCAGTAATGTAACAAGAAATGTGTATTTTCTTCCGATGATGTCGCCCAGTCTTCCGAAAAACAAAGCTCCGAAAGGCCTTACCACAAATCCGGCAGCAAATGTTGCCAGGGTAGATAAAAAGGCAGCCGTAGGATTATCCGCAGGGAAGAATTTTGTCGCTAAAACAACAGCTAAGCTTCCGAAAATATAGAAGTCATACCATTCAATCAATGTACCGAGGGAAGAAGCGGTGATCACACTCCAGATCGTTCTGTTCTTCTGTTTTTCGGTCAGATTATTATAATTCTCGTGATGGTTTTCGCTCATATTGCTTGATTTTGATGTTAAATATTGGCTTGGTTATAATGGAATAGTGTTTTTTTTATAGGTAGATCTGAAACTGTACGATAAATTCTCCTTTGGATTTAGGACTTTCAGTAGGACTGGTGTAAACGGGACGGGTAGAGTATTGGGTGGTAACTTTGGCGTGATGTCCGTCTATAAACCAGTTGGCACCTATGTCAAACTGTGAGGAAGATTTGTCAAAAGCTTCAAAATCTTTGTATGTATAGGCTGCAAAAGGCTGGATTCTTATTTTGGGTTTTTCTGCCTGATTGGGAAGAAGGAGTCCGGCCTGGGCATAGATAATATTACCTGTTCCGATAGTAGGCTGCATGTTTCCTGCTCCTGCAATTGCTTTTTCTCCTATGAAATTGGGATCTGTGGAAGCGATATTCATGATTCCCAGGTTTCTTACATAGTTCGGTCCGAATTTGTAGTTGTAATACCCTGCGTAGGCAGAAATAGCCATTTTGTTCTTAGCTTCTCCCAGAGGGATATCGGCGAAAGCATCTACTGCCAGTAATGTAATATCATGTTTTTCGATGTTATCATTTACCGAAGTTTTGGTTCCGTCAGCCTGGTGATAAAAACCGGCTCCCACATTGAAAACCTTTTTAGTTCCTAAATAAGATCCTACCTTGAATGGAAGCGTATTGGACTCACCATCCAGAAACTGATATTCTAGATATCCGGCTTTTGAGAATTTAGGATTACCATTGTTGTCGACTGCGACGGCTCTGGACGGATCAGTTACATTGGCTGGGATTAAATCTGTTGCAAAAGGCTTGTTCAGGCTCAGACGGTATTCCAGTTTTCCGTATTTACCCTTGGCGAACATTCCAAGCTGTCTGGCGAACTGATCGGAATTATCAATTAAAGGCCATGAAAAAATAGGAGAATCAAGTGTTAAAAAATTAAGAGTGGAAGCCATTGTCATACGGGATAATCCCATGTAATAATGTAATCCGGCCCCCAGTGTTAAACTGAAATCTCCCGCTTCTCCGGGTAATACAACCGCATATTCATTCCAGGCATCATGAAAGAACAACTGAGGTTTTTTACCGTTTCCGTTTCCTCCGGTTCCTGAGGTTCCGGGAGCACCGCCATTAATAAAAGTCTGATTATTGATCCCAAAATGGACTAAGATCATGTATCTCTTTGAGATCTGCGCATAGGCTAATGCTCTTAATCTCCGGTTTCCTAAGCTCCAGGAGTTTTTAGTGGCTTCTCCGCCGACCATACTTCCCGGATTCATTTCCGTATTTCTTAGCCAGAACTGATCCCATAGAATAAATCTAACAAATTTATCTCCCTCCGGATTAAGGTTAAGCTTTAAGCCGTTACCATATTCAGGGGAACCTTGAGAATATAGAGAGTTGCTGATTAATGCTAATCCAATAAAAGTGAGTATTTTCTTCATAAATTATCAATTTTTTGGTGTTAATTTTGTGGACTCCAAATTGTAATTAATAATTTATTTACAGAAATTTAATATATATTATTGGTAAGTGTATCTATATTGATGAATGGTAAATTGGATCTTTTCTTATTTTTTAAACCTTTCCCATTTGATCAACATATACTTGTCTGCAAACTGAGTAATGATAATCCCCGAATTTTTAAGATTTTCTTCTTTGGCAATATAGTCTATCAACTCATTCTGCTTGAGTATTTTATAGACCGGATGAAACTCCGAATGAGGAGGGCGGGTTATATTGTATTTCTTGATCCAGGAACTTATAGTAACATGGGAAACCCCGATGATCCTTTCTATTTCCCGGAAGCTTAATCCTTCCAGATAGAGCTGTAGAGCTTTGGTGACATAATAGTCATCGATCTGTTTTCCCAGTTTTTTTACTGTGAAATAGTAATTGCAGTCTTTGCAAAGAAATCTTTGTTTCTTATTAATAATCCCGCTTTTAACGACATTATCCCCTTTACATTTAGGACATTTACCCTCCATATATAGTATTTTAGCAAATATATAATAATTTAGCAAATTGAAAATTTACCCATAAGATATATTATCTTTTTAAATAGCTTTTTTAAGAAAAAATTATCTTTTTAATTTGTTTTATAAAGAGAAAATATTTTAAATTTGCCAAAAAATTCAGATAAATAAATGGAAATAGAAATTTCCTCATGCGAACACTTAGTGTATGTGAGTGAAATACAGCAGGAAATGTATGATTCTGCACAGAGAAGAGGGACGGGGATCGCAAAACGTTCCATAGAATATTTAAGTAAGAAGATTTCAGACGGGAATGCTGTGGTTGCCACTGAAAACGGGGAGTGGGTAGGTTTCTGCTATATAGAAACCTGGTCACATGGTCAGTTTGTGGCCAATTCCGGACTTATTGTTTCTCCCAAATTCAGGAACAGTGGAGTAGCTACCCAGATCAAACAAAAAGTCTTCCAGCTGTCAAGGAGTAAATATCCTGATGCTAAAATATTCGGGTTAACAACAGGATTGGCTGTTATGAAAATTAACAGTGAACTGGGGTATAAACCTGTTATCTATTCTGAATTGACACAGGATGAAGATTTCTGGAACGGATGCAAGAGCTGTGTAAACTATGACATTTTAATGAGTAAGGAACGTAAAAACTGCTTATGTACAGCAATGCTATATGTTCCGAAAAATGATAAAAAAAATATAACCGCTGAAGAAAATCAGCAAGACAAAGGATATAATAATGAAAAAGAAAGTCGTTTTAGCGTTTAGCGGAGGGTTAGATACCTCTTATTGTGCTAAATATCTTAGTGAAACACTAGGATATGATGTGTATGCTGTAACCGTGAATACAGGAGGTTTTTCTAAAGAAGAAGAAAAGGAACTGGAAAAAAGAGCCTTAAACCTTGGGGTTAAAGAATACAGGTGCATCGACGCTCAGGAAGATTATTATAATTCTTGTGTTAAATATCTGATATTCGGGAATGTATTGAAAAATAATACCTATCCGTTGTCGGTAAGTGCCGAGCGTACCATTCAGGCGCAGAATATTGCCAAATATGCCTTGGAAATCAATGCGGATGCAATTGCTCACGGAAGTACCGGCGCAGGAAATGATCAGGTACGTTTTGATTTGATTTTCCAGGTGATGAGTCCTGATGTAGAGATCATCACTCCGATTCGTGATATGGCATTGTCCCGTGAAGAAGAAATAGAGTTTTTGAAGCAGCATGGTTATGATATGGAATTTCAGAAGGCTCAGTATTCTATCAATAAAGGTCTTTGGGGAACTTCCGTAGGAGGAAAAGAAACGCTGACTTCCAGAAACTATCTGCCGGAAGAAGCTTTCCCTTCACAAGTAAAAGAAACACAGCCTTCCGAGCTGGAAATAGAATTTAAAAAAGGTGAAATCGTAGCCGTAAACGGAGAGAAATTTGATCATCCGGTTTATGCTATTCAAAAAATAGAAAAGCTGGCTTCTGCCTACGGAATAGGAAGAGATATTCATATCGGGGATACTATTGTAGGAATTAAAGGAAGAGTAGGTTTTGAGGCAGCAGCGGCATCCGTCATTATAAAAGCACATCACTTGCTGGAAAAACATGTTTTATCAAAATATCAGCAGATGATTAAGTCACAACTGTCCGACTGGTATGGAAACTGGCTGCATGAAGCATTATTCCTTGATCCTGTGATGAGAAATATAGAATCTTTCTTGACGGACTCTCAGGAAACCGTTACAGGTAAGGTATTTATAACACTGCATCCTTACCGGTTCATCCTGAATGGAATTGATTCGGCCCATGATTTAATGTCCGATAAGTTCGGAAGTTACGGAGAGGCTAACAGAGCGTGGACAGGAGATGATGTAAAAGGATTCACTAAAATCGTAAGTAATTCTTTAAACATATACCATCAGATAAACGGAGGAAAAATATGAAGACAGTCGGAATAATAGGAGCTAACGGGTATACGGGAAGTGAATTGGTTCGGTTGTTGGCTTTTCATCCAAAAGTGGAACTGGCATTTTTATTCAGCCGTTCCAATGCGGGAGTTAAGATATCTGATATCTATCCTGATCTGGATTCTGTATGTGAGATGGTATTGACAGATGAGATCCGGCAGGTAGACGTGCTGTTTCTGTGTCTTCCCCATAAAGAAAGCCAGAACTGGCTGCAGCAGAATGAGGTTTCTCAAGATACCCTGATTATAGATCTCGGAAATGATTTCAGACTGGATGGGAAGTATGGAAACAGAGACTTTATCTATGGGTTGCCGGAAATTAATAAAGCACGGCTTATCCATTCAAAAAGTATTGCCAATCCCGGATGCTTTGCCACAGCTATACAACTGGCATTATTACCTTTAGCTAAGAATGGGAATCTGGATGAGATATATACAACAGGAATTACAGGTTCTACGGGAGCAGGCATTAAATTACAGCCTACGACCCATTTTACCAACAGGAATAACAATATTTCAGCCTATAAAACTTTGACTCATCAGCATGTGGAAGAAATTTTACAGCAGTTGAATTCATTTGATGAAAAAGAGGTTAAATTAAATTTTGTTCCATGGAGAGGGGATTTTACCCGAGGGATTTTTACAAGCTCTACGGTAAAGACGGATGCGGAACTTTCTGAAATTTATAAGTTATATCATGAGTTTTATAAATATGAACCTTTTGTAAAAGTAAGCGAAACTCCGGTAGATTTAAAACAGGTGGTCAATACCAATCGTTGCGTTATCAACATTGAGAAAGAAGGAGATGTGATTGTAATCCATTCTGCTATCGACAACCTTTTAAAAGGGGCTTCCGGGCAGGCGGTTCAAAATATGAATATTGCTTTAGGTTGGGAAGAGAAATTAGGATTAGGATTAAAACCTGTGGCATTTTAAAAAAAACAGAAATATGAAATTATTTGACGTATATCCATTATTTAATATAAATCCGGTAAAAGCTCAGGGATCTTTTCTTTGGGATGATAAAGGAGAAAAATATCTTGATTTTTACGGAGGGCATGCTGTGATCTCTATTGGACACAACCATCCTCATTATCAGGCTAAATTAAAAGACCAGCTGGAAAAAATTTCATTTTATTCCAATTCGGTACAAAACCAGCTGCAGGTGGAATTAGCGGAAAAACTGGGAAAGCTATCCGGTTATGAAGATTATAGCCTGTTCCTTTGTAATTCAGGGGCAGAAGCTAATGAAAATGCTTTAAAGCTGGCTTCTTTTCATAACGGAAAAAAGAAGGTTCTGTATTTTTCAGGATCATTCCATGGAAGAACCTCGGCTGCTGTTTCCGTGACCGATAATCCTAAAATTGTAGCTCCAGTGAATTATTCAGAAAGATTTATTAAATCCGGGTGGAATAATACAGAGCAGTTAGAAGAAATTTTTAAAGCCCAGGGGAATGAAATTTCCTCAGTGATCATTGAAGGAATCCAGGGAGTAGGAGGGATTACAATTCCCAATAAAGAATTCCTGTTGAAGATCAAGGAACTGTGCGAACAGTATAATGCAGCTTTGATTTTGGATGAAGTGCAGTCGGGATACGGAAGATCGGGATATTTCTTTGCTCACCAGGAATACGGGATTAAACCGGATATTATTACTACTGCAAAAGGAATGGGGAATGGTTTCCCGATAGGGGGAGTACTGATCAGTCCTGAATTTAAAGCAAGCAATGGACTGTTGGGAACCACTTTCGGAGGAAATCACCTGGCATGTGCCGCTGCCATTGCGGTTTTGGATGTAATGAAAGATGAAAATCTTATCGAAAACTCCAACCAGCTCGGAAGTTATATTGAAAATGAAATTAAAGATTTTCCACATATTAAATCTATAAGGCGTAAAGGTCTGATGATCGGTATAGAACTGGACAGGGATTGCTCCGAACTAAGGAAAAGTCTGTTGTTCGACCATCATATTTTTACAGGTAACTCCAACGATAAAAGTGTGCTGAGGATTTTACCGGCACTCAATATCGGAAAAGAAGAAACCGATCTTTTCATCAATGCATTAAAAGATGTATTGGAAAAAATTTAAGCTGTGAAAAATGTTCAGCACGTCATTCAGAATGTCGCGAAGCAAAGTGAAGAATCATTATTAAATTTTCCTTCATCAGAATGACAAAAAGGACAGATAAAAATCTTTAAATCAATTCAAAATGAAAAATTTTACCGCTGTAAGTGATGTTGAAAACTTACAGGAAATCATAAAAAAAGCTTTACAGATAAAAGAAAATCCTCTTTCAGATCCTGAAAAAGGAAAAGGAAAAACAATAGGACTGGTATTTCTCAATTCCAGTTTGAGAACCCGCCTGAGCAGTCAGATTGCTGCCCAGAATTTAGGATTGAATGTGCTGGTTTTAAATGCGGCTCAGGAAGCATGGAATCTGGAATATGCAGACGGAACCGTAATGGATGGAAATACGGTGGAACACATTAAAGATGCAATAGAAGTTTTGAATCAGTACTGTGATATCATCGCAGTGCGTTGCTTTGCCGGAATGAAGGATAAGGAAGATGATATCAATGAAAGTATTCTGAGCCAGTTTTTAAAACATGCAAAAGTGCCGGTGGTTTCCTTGGAATCTGCCACCCGTCACCCTTTACAGAGCTTAGCGGACTGTATCACCATTACCGAAAACCGGAAAAGTGATAAAAAACCTAAAGTTGTGCTTACCTGGGCGCCTCACATAAAACCTATTGCCCATGCGGTGGGAAATTCATTTGCGGAGTGGATGCAGGAAATGGATGTGGATTTTGTAATTACAAATCCTGAAGGATATGATCTGGACAAGAAATTTACAAAAGATACACCCGTAATTCACGATCAGGAAGAAGCATTAAAAGATGCCGATTTCATTTATGTAAAAAACTGGTCTTCCTTTGATGAGTATGCAGCAATGCCGGAAGTAAAAGAAAGCTGGATGCTTACCAATGAAAAGCTTGCAGGCACGAATAACGGAAAAGTAATGCACTGTCTTCCCGTTCGCCGAAACCTGGAACTGAGTGATGAAGTAATAGATGGAGATCATTCCATTATTTACCAGCAGGCTAAAAACAGAATTTTTTCTGCACAGGTCGTATTCAGTGAAATTCTGGACGAAATAAAATCGGGGAAATAAATCAGGACTAAAGACATGAAAGAAAAACTTTTTGTTGTAAAAATAGGCGGAGCTTTAATCGATGATGAGAATTTACTGAATGAATTTCTAACTCAATTTGCAGCCATTGAAGAAAAGAAAATCCTTGTTCATGGAGGAGGAAAGCTGGCCAATGTCCTTGCCGAAAAATTGGGCGTGAATCAGCAGATGATCAATGGAAGAAGGATTACCGATAAAGAAACACTGAATATCGTGACCATGGTATATGCGGGAAATATCAATAAGAATATTGTCGCTCAGTTACAGCAAAAAGATTGTGATGGGATAGGATTATCCGGGGCAGATGCAAATCTTATACAGGCAACAAAAAGAATCCATCCTGAAATTGATTTCGGATTTGTAGGAGATATAGATAAGGAGAGTGTTAACCGGAAAGTTATTTCCGGACTGCTTCAAATGAATATGATTCCTGTTTTTTCAGCAATCACCCATGACAAAAAAGGAAATCTTTTAAATACCAATGCAGATACCATAGCTTCAGTAATTGCACAGGCATTATCTGACCTGTATGAAGTGGAACTATTATTCTGCTTTGATAAAGAAGGAGTACTTGAAGATGTAGATCATCCTGAAACACTGATTAAGAAAGTATCGGAAAAAGATTTTTACACCCTGAAAGAAGAAGGAAAACTGCATAAAGGAATTTTACCTAAGCTCGAAAATGCTTTAGCAGCAGTTAAAAATAATGTAAGCAAGGTATTTTTAATTAAAGAAACCCAACTGAAAAACCATATAAAAAACAACCATGAAGGAACTGAAATCTGCTTATAGCTTGGAAGAATTAAAAAATAACGCCATTGAATTACTTAAAAAACTGATTGAAATTCCTTCATTCAGTAAAGATGAATATAATACTTCGGTGGAAATTGAATCTTTTTTTGCCAAGCATCAGATTCCGGTAAAGCGTTTTAAAAATAATATATGGGCGGTCAATAAACATTTTGACGAAACCAAACCTTCCATATTGCTGAATACCCATCACGATACGGTAAAGCCTAATAAAGCTTATACGCTGGACCCGTTTCTTGCCATTGAAAAAGAAGGAAAATTATACGGGTTGGGAAGTAATGATGCAGGAGGTTCGCTGGTTTCTTTAGCTCAGACCTTTTTACATTTTTATAAGGCAGAAGATTTAAAATATAATTTAGTTATTGCGTTGACGGCCGAGGAGGAGATTTCCGGACTGAATGGAATAGAAGCCCTGTTTCCCCAATTACCCAATGTGGTATTGGCAATTGTAGGAGAACCTACCCAAATGAATCTGGCTATTGCAGAAAAAGGGCTTTTGGTGATCGATGGAGAAATGAAAGGAACTCCTTCTCACGCTGCTCATCCCAATAATGATAATTCTATTGTTAAATGCATGGATGATTTGCAGCATATTTTAAACTTCAAATTTCCGAAAGTATCGGATTATTTGGGAGAAGTGAAAATTACCTTATCGGGGATCCATGCCGGAGTGCAGCATAATGTAGTCCCTGAGTCATGTACTTTCACGCTTGATGTAAGAGTAACGGACGAATATTCCAATAAAGAAGCCTTTGAGATCATCCGGTCTGAAATGAAATCCACTCTGAAAGCAAGGTCTTTCAGGTTAAATTCCTCAAAAATAGAAATGGATCATCCGTTTGTGCAGGCCGGGATAGCCATCGGAAGGACAACTTACGGTTCACCCACCTCTTCAGACCAGGCGATTATTCCGTGTACATCGGTGAAGATAGGCCCCGGAGACAGCAGGCGCTCCCATACGGCAGATGAATTTATATTCATTGATGAAATAGAAGAAGGAATAGATATTTATATAAGAATTTTAGAAAAAGTATTATAAAGAAATAATAGTACTTGTTTCAAATCAAGAGATATAGTTTAGTTTTTAATGTTTTGACTTCGCTCAGTATAATTAAAATTAAAACCCAGATTCATACATCCCAAGTCATAAGTAAATAAAGGTTTTAATTCATACGGAATATTTTCGTTCAGTATTGAAAATTATGCTGGGCAAAGCCGGAACAGAAGATATATTTAATACAATTATTATGAAAAAGATATGGCAGAAGGACGACCTGGCCACCAATATATTAGTCAATAACTTTACCGTAGGAAAAGATCTGGATTTTGACGAACGTTTGGCAAAATACGACGTTAAAGGATCTATGGCCCACTGTAAAATGCTGGCAGAAGTAGGAATTATTTCCGAAGAAGAATCCCGGCAGATGCTTGAGGTGTTATCCTCAGTATTAAAAGATATTGAAGCCGGAACATTCGTTATTGATAAAGAAGCGGAAGATATCCACTCACAGGTGGAAGCGATCCTTATAGAAAAATTAGGAGATACCGGAAAGAAAATTCATACAGCCCGTTCCAGAAATGACCAGGTTTTACTGGATATTAAACTTTATCTGCTGGACGAAATCCGGGAAATGACCCATCTTACCGATGGCTTTTTTCAGGTATTAATTCAGTTGGCTGAGCAGCATAAAGATGTGTTGCTTCCGGGATATACCCATTTTCAGATAGCGATGCCTTCCTCATTCGGACTTTGGTTCGGAGCGTACGCAGAGGCTTTGCTTGATGATCTGGAATTACTGTTTTCAGTAAAGAATATCATTAACAAAAACCCGCTGGGCTCGGCAGCTGGCTATGGTTCATCATTCCCGATCAACCGTGAAAGTACAACTTATAATTTAGGATTTCATACCATGAATTATAATGCCGTGTATGCTCAGATGACACGGGGAAAATCCGAAAAGGTGCTGGCAATGGCAATGGCTACATTAGCCGGAACATTAGCTAAGTTTGCGTACGATGTATGCCTTTACTTAAGCCAGAACTTCGACTTCATAAGCTTTCCGAAAGAATTTACGACAGGGAGCAGCATTATGCCGCACAAGAAAAACCCCGATATTTTTGAACTGGTTCGGGCAAGATGCAACAGAATTCAGGCTTTGCCTAATGAACTGATGATGCTGACAGGTAATCTGCCATCGGGATATCACAGAGATGTACAGCTTACAAAAGAGATCCTGTTCCCGGCCATAGATTCGTTAAAAGAATGTCTGGAAATCTTAAATTATACCTTACCCAATATTCAGGTAAAGGATGGGATTCTGGAAGATGAGAAATACAAATACCTTTTCAGCGTGGAAAAGATTAATGAAGAAGTAAAGAAGGGAAGTTCTTTCCGCGATGCCTATATTAAAATAGGAAAGGAGATTGAAAATAATGAATTTGACTTTGAGCTGAAAGATCTCAATCATACCCATCAGGGAAGTATAGGAAACCTTTGCTTAGATAAGATAAGTTATCAGTTTGATAAAATTAAAAACAAGCTGTTGGGTTAATCAATATCTATTTTGAACCGGGTAGCTTTTTTTACCTCGTGAAGAACAATAGAGCTATGATATTGTCCTATATTAGGAATATTTGATATTACATTTACGGCGAATTCATTATAGGAGTTAATATCCTTTGCGATAATTTTCAGCATATAATCGTATTCACCAGACAAGCTGATGACTTCCTGGACTTCGTCGTATTTTGTAATATGACTTTCAAAAGAAGCAAGAACCTTCTGGGATTGCTCCTTAAGACGGACATTACAGTAGACCACAATATTAAGCCCAAGCTTTTCACGGTTCAAAAGAACTACATATTTCTCAATGATCCCCTGTTTTTCCAATTGCTTGATTCGCTCATAGGTTGGAGTAAACGTAAGACCTATTTTCTCTGATATTTCTTTAACAGATAGAGTAGAGTCATCCTGAAGGATATTAAGAATCATAATGTCTTTTGCGTCCATAAAGTAAAATTGAATGATAACAAAAATATTAAGAAAAAATGAAAGAGAGGAATAATTAAGGTTTTTTAATTTATTTTAAAACTTCAGTTGGATGGTATCGGTAAATTTTTATATCTTTGCACCTAATGAATAAAAGAGTATTTATATCATTAGATTTACCGGGCGAAGACGCCCTTTACGATATTTATTGTTATTAAGCGAAGATTTGTCTTCGCTTTTTTTATGTAAAAAAAATTGAGATATTATGTTCACGACCACAGAATTAAGTACAGAAAAAATCAACAGTATCTTAGCAGAAGCTATGGCTTTTGCTAATGGGAAGACAGTAAAAGTAGATGGCGAATGTTTTTGTTCCAATCTTTTTTTTGAAGATAGTACACGAACCAAAACAAGCTTCGATATTGCTGAAAGAAAGCTGGGATTGCAGGTAGTACCCTTTGATGCTTCCAACAGTTCTGTAAATAAAGGTGAAAGTTTATATGATACCGTAAAAACACTGGAGAGCTTAGGAGTAGATCTTGTAGTGATCAGAGATAAAAGAGACCGATATTTCGATGAGCTTAAAAATATAAAAATTCCTGTAATAAACGGAGGAGACGGAAAAGGAAATCACCCTTCCCAATGTATGCTGGATTTAATGACCATCTATCAGGAGTTTGGGAAATTCGAAGGTCTTAATATCGGGATTGTAGGAGATGTAAAACACAGCCGTGTGGCCAATTCAAATGCAGAAGCATTAAGACGTTTAGGAGCTAAAGTATATTTCTCAGGACCAGAACAGTGGTTTGATGAAGGAGCTTTAATTAACGGGACTTATATGTCTCTGGATGAGCTGATCCGTGAAGTGGATGTAATCATGCTGCTGAGAATCCAGCACGAAAGACACGATACGCAGATGAACATCTCTTCCGCAGAATATCACAGAAGATATGGACTGACAAAAGAAAGAGAACAGCTCATGAAAGAAAAGGCGATCATTATGCATCCTGCACCTATCAACAGAGGAGTGGAAATAGACTCGGATCTTGTAGAATCTTCACGTTCAAGGATCTTTAAACAAATGGAAAACGGAGTATTCGCAAGAATGGCAATCCTTAAAGATGCATTAGAACAAAAAGGATTTAAATTTAAATAAAAAATATCGGGAAACAATCACGAATCCTGATAAAAAAATAAAATTCCCCTCCCTCGGAGGGGTGTCAAAAATAAAATTTTTGACGGGGTGGTAAAAAAAAGAAAAATAAATATCTAATATAAAAAATGAAGAAAAAATTAATACTGGAATCCGGTGAAGTTTTTCATGGCGAAAGTTTCGGAGCGCAATCTGAAACAGCAGGAGAAGTAGTTTTCAATACCGGAATGACAGGTTATCAGGAACTGATTTCAGACCCTTCTTACTGTGGGCAGATTGTTTGTATGACATATCCGCTTATCGGAAACTATGGAATCAACCGTGATGATTATGAAAGTATTGAACCGGCAATTAAAGGTCTTATCGTAAAAGAAATCTGTGATCTTCCATCCAATTTCCGTACTCAGATTACCTTGGATGAGCTGTTTCAAAAGAAAAATCTGTCAGGGATTTCAGGAATTGATACCAGGAAATTAACGAGAATTCTTCGTAACCATGGAGTGGTAAAAGGGAAAATCGTCAATGAAGATGCAGATGAAAAAGCAGTTGTAGAAGAGTTGAAGGCTACAACATTCCCGACTAATCAGGTAGAAACAGTATCTACAAAAACGCCTTATGCCAATCCGGGAAGAGGATTTAAAGTTGTACTGGTAGACTTCGGATCAAAATTAGGAATCATCAGAGAACTTTCCCAAAGAAACTGTGACATTATCGTAGTATCTCAGGACACTACAGCCGAAGAAATCTTACTGATGGATCCGGATGGAATCATGCTGTCCAACGGTCCCGGGGATCCCGAAGATAACCCTAAAGCATTGGAGATGATCAGAGGCTTACTGGGTAAAGTTCCGATTTTTGGAATTTGCTTGGGACACCAGTTGATCGGTCTTGCTTGTGGTGCCAAAACATTTAAATTACAATTCGGACACAGAGGAGGAAATCACCCTGTACTGGATCTGGAAAAAAACAGAGTTTCCATCACTTCCCAGAATCACGGTTACGCAGTAGATCAGGAAAGTTTAAAAGGAACCGACCTTATTGAAACCCATATTGCCCTGAATGACAGAACCAATGAAGGGTTGAAGCACAAAATTCATCCTTGCTTCTCGGTTCAGTATCACCCTGAGGCAAGTCCGGGCCCTGAAGATGCAAATTATCTGTTTGATGAGTTCATTCAGCTAATGGAAGACTTTAAAAAGTGAAGAATCAAGAGCCTAGAACCAAGAATCAAGATTTACGACTAAAAAGAGTATAAATGCACAATTTTGAGAAACTTCTTTTTTGGCAAAAGTCCATAGCGCTGGCAAAAAATATTTATACTATTTGTCAGGAGATCAGTAGTGACGAAAAATATGGAATAATTTCTCAGATTAAAAGATGTGCTGTTTCTATTCCGTCTAATATTGCTGAAGGTTCAGGGAGAAATAGCAGTAAAGAATTTAATCATTTTCTTGCTATTGCTTTAGGTTCTGCATTTGAATTACAAACACAGTTGATTTTGGTGAAAGAACTCAGCCTTTTATCAGAGGAAAAAGTAAATACTTTACTTGGTGAAGTATCTGAAATTCAGAGAATGATTTACTCATTTAAAAATAATTTAAAATAAAGTCTTGAATCTAGGCTCTAGGCTCTTGACTCTAATAAAAAAGAAAATGGCAAAACGTACAGATATAAAAACAATTTTAGTAATCGGCTCCGGACCTATCATCATCGGACAGGCAGCAGAATTTGATTACGCAGGAACACAGGCTTGTTTATCCCTGAAAGAAGAAGGATATAAAGTGATCCTGATCAACTCCAATCCGGCAACCATCATGACGGATGTAGAAATCGCAGATAAAGTATATATCGAGCCGATTTCCCTTCAGTTTGTAAGTCACATCATCAGAAAAGAACGTCCCGACGCGCTTTTACCAACACTGGGAGGACAGACAGGTCTGAACATGGCGGTAGAGCTTGAAAAATCTGGAATCCTTGAAGAATGTAAAGTGGAAGTATTGGGAACAAAACTTTCAGCGATCAACAGGGCAGAAGACAGGGATCTTTTCCGTGAGCTGATGAGAGAGCTGAACGAACCCGTACCGGAATCGGATATTGTAAATACAGTTCAGGGAGCATTAGACTTTGCTGAAAACATCGGTTATCCTGTAATTGTCCGTCCTGCCTTTACAATGGGAGGAACAGGAGGAGGAATCGCTTCCAATGTGACGGAATTAAAAGAAATTGCAGAACTTGGATTAAAGCACAGTCCGGTGACGCAATGTCTTATTGAGAAATCAATTGCAGGTTTCAAAGAAATAGAATACGAAGTAATGCGTGATGCAAACGACAACGCCATTGTAGTTTGTAACATGGAAAATATAGACCCGGTAGGAGTCCATACCGGAGACTCCATTGTGGTAGCACCTTCTCAGACCCTTTCGGACAGAGAATATCAGTTATTGAGAAATGCTTCCCTTAAAATTATCAGAGCATTGGGAATTGAAGGAGGATGTAACGTACAGTTGGCACTGGATCCACATTCATTCAACTACTATATCATTGAAGTAAATCCTAGGGTTTCCCGTTCATCAGCTTTAGCAAGTAAGGCAACAGGATATCCGATTGCTAAGATCGCTGCTAAAATAGCAGTAGGATTAACTTTAGATGAAATTATGAACCCGGTAACAGGTAAAACTTACGCTTGTTTTGAGCCGGCACTGGATTATGTGGTCACTAAATTCCCAAGATTCCCGTTCGATAAATTCGAAACGGCAGACAGAAGACTTTCCACACAGATGAAAGCGACCGGAGAAGTAATGGCCATCGGAAGAAACTTCGAAGAATCCTTACAGAAAGCCATCCGTTCACTGGAAACGGGGATCAGACATTTAGGGCTGAAGAAAAAGCAGGCCGACGCACTTACAGCAGAAGAAATCGAAAGAAGAATCAGGGTATGTGACGATGAAAGATTATTCATCATCGGAGATGCCTTAAGAAAAGGATATGACTGGGAACAGATTGTAGAATGGAGTAAAATTGATAAATTCTTCATCTGGAAATTAAAAAAGCTGGTTGATTTTGAAAAAGTAATCGCTGATAACAAATTCGACAAAGAAACATTAATCCAGGCTAAAAAATTAGGATTTGCAGATTTAAATATCGCTCACCTTTGGGAAGTAACCCAAAGAGAAGTTTTCAATTTCAGAAAAGAAAACGGAGTAATGCCGGTGTACAAAATGGTAGATACCTGTGCCGCTGAATTTGAAAGTGAAACCCCATACTTCTACGGAACCTATGAAGAAGAAAATGAAAGCGTAGTAAGCAATAAGGAAAAAGTAATTGTTCTGGGGTCAGGACCTATCAGAATCGGACAGGGAGTGGAATTTGACTATGCCACCGTTCATTCGGTTTGGGCGATCAAAGAAATGGGTTACGAAGCGATTATTATCAACAACAACCCTGAAACGGTTTCCACAGACTTCTCCATTTCCGATAAACTATACTTTGAGCCGCTTACCGAAGAAGATGTAATGAACATCATCGAGCTGGAAAAGCCAAAAGGTGTGGTAGTTCAGTTCGGAGGGCAGACTGCGATCAACCTGGCAGATAAATTAGCTTCCCACGGAGTTAAAATTCTGGGAACATCCTTAGAAGACTTAGACAGAGCAGAAAACAGGGATAAATTTGAAAAAGCCCTTCAGGAAATGGGAATTCCTCAGCCTTTAGGAAAAACATCCACATCCAAGGAAGAAGCCATCAAAATTGCTAATAAGATCGGTTACCCCGTATTGGTACGTCCAAGTTACGTATTAGGAGGAAGAGCGATGGAAATCGTTTATACCGAAACAGAGCTGGCCCATTACATGGAAAATGCAGTGGAAGCAAGTCCAGAGCATCCGGTATTGGTAGATAAATACATGGTCGGAAAAGAACTGGAAGTAGATGCAATCTGTGATGGAGAAACAGTCGTTATTCCCGGAATCATGGAGCACATCGAAAGAGCAGGGGTACACTCCGGTGACTCTATTGCGGTTTATCCGCCTCAAAGCCTTTCCCAGAAAGAAATCGATACGCTTGTTGATTATACCCAAAGATTGGCCCATGGATTGAATGTAGTAGGGTTAATGAATATCCAGTACGTTCTTTTCGAAGGTAATGTCTATGTGATCGAAGTAAATCCACGTTCTTCCAGAACAGTGCCTTTCCTTTCCAAAATCACCGATGTTCCAATGGCTAATCTGGCTACAAAAGCAATCCTGGGGCAGAAGCTTAAAGATCTTGGGTACAATAACGGATTGGTTCCTGAAAAAGAAGGAGTATTTGTAAAAGTACCGGTATTCTCATTCTCCAAGCTTACTAAAGTAGATATTTCCCTGGGACCTGAAATGAAATCCACAGGAGAAGTAATGGGGAAAGATACGACGCTGGAGAAAGCTCTTTATAAAGGATTAATTGCAGCAGGAAGAAAAGTTCCTATTCACGGTTCTATCCTCTTTACAGTGGCTGATAAGCATAAAGAAGAAGCAGCAGAACTGGCACAGAGATTCCATGAAGTAGGTTTCAGAATATGGGCGACGGAAGGTACGGCCAAATATTTTGAAGGAAAAGGAATTCCTTGCAAAATAGGATATAAAATAGGAGAGGATGATGTTAATTTAATCGACCTGATCCAGAAAGGAAAAGTACAGTATGTGGTGAATACTACAACAAAAGGAAAACAGTCCGAAAGAGACGGATTCCAGATCAGAAGGATGAGTGTTGAAAACGGAGTACCTTGTTTAACTTCCATGGATACCGTAGAAGCTATCCTGAAAGTGATAGAAAGTATGAGTTTCAAAATGACAGCCATGTAATGGAATAATCCATATAAAATTAAACCTCGCAAATCCTGCGAGGTTTTTTATTTTAATTAATAATATAAACCTAAAAATCAGGACCACACCCAAGATTTTTATTATAAGGAGCAATAAATTTCCAAAAAGCTTCACCTGCGCTATTCAGGTAATTGATGGAGTAATTATATTTTGTATTGGAGCCAACCAGGTAAATATATTCTTTGTAGAAATTGCTTGTAAACTTCACTACTGCAAAATGATACGTTTTGTAGTTCATAGAAACTTCATAGAATGTTACCTGGCTGATTGCTTTGCTGGATGGACTGAAGTAAGTGCTTCCATATCCTTCAGCTTTTACCATATCCAATGTCTCTTTACAGGATTGAGCCTTTAGAAATGCTGAATTGAAGAAGAATAAGATAATTAATAGTAGTGTTTTCATGGCTGGATATTTATTTAAAATCTAATTTCAAATATATTTTATCTTCTCCGGCTGAAAATACGGTTTCCCATAATATCAGCAGAAATTTCTTTACAAGTCTGTTTTAGCTTAATGAAACTTGTAGTCTCCCCAACCTCTGTCATTCAGAATGAAGCGAAGCGCAATGAAGAATCTTCCCACTTTTCACACCATTCTCCCTATGAAAACCCTTCATATCATTGATCACCCCCTGTCATTCAGAATGAAGCGAAGCACAATGAAGAATCTTCCTACTTTTCACACCATTCTCCCTATGAAAACCCTTCATATCATTGATCACACCTTGTCATTCAGAATGAAGCGAAGCGCAATGAAGAATCTTCCCACTTTTCACACCATTCTCCCTATAAAACCTCTATATACCATTGATCACCCCTGTCATTCAGAATGAAGCGAAGCGTAATGAAGAATCTTTTTCCCTCCCATCCACTACTCAAAAACAAAGAAATATCATTATTCTACAAAAAATAAAATTCAGTCCCCAAAATCACATACAAAATCTCTATCTTTAAAGGATTATCACAAGTAAAAACTCAAATGACAAAGCACCAGCAACGTGTAAAAGAAGTCGAAGACTTCTTCAATAATAAAGACACCGTTCTCGGTTTCAGAAAGCTGCTTGATTCTGCAATGGACACCCAGGATATGGATATTTATAAAGAAGCCATAGCACTTACCGACTGGAAAGAGCAACATCCCGGGTTTACGGAGGAATTTATAGAAAGATCGAAGACCTTACTTAAGAAAATTGAAAAGGTTCATGTGGAGGAATATCCAGTGGAAAGACCTATTCTTAAGGCAGAGAATATTCAGAAATCTTATGGAGCCAACCGCTTTTCCCTGGGACCGGTTTCCATGGAAATCAGAAAAGGACAGGTCTACGGATTGGTTGGAGAAAACGGAAACGGGAAAACTACTCTTTTAAGAATTTTGGCTAAAGAAATTTCATTTAATAAAGGAAACCTTGACTATTTATTCAAAGTAGAGCCCAAAAACGAATACGATCTCCGTACAAAGCTGGTGTATATTCCCCAAAGAACTGCCAAATGGTATGGAAGCCTGAAAGATAACCTTAAGTTTGTTCTTGCCAATTATGGAGTAAGTCCGGAAGAAAATGAAACCCGTACTTTAATGATGATTGCCCGTTTGGGACTTTGGAATTATAAGCATCTAAAATGGAGTGAGCTTTCCTCAGGGTACAAAATGCGTTTTGAGCTGGCCCGTACCCTTTTGAGAAAACCTGAAATGTTGCTGTTGGATGAACCTTTGGCAAACCTTGATGTATTGGCTCAGCAGATTATTCTTGAAGACCTGAAATCCATTGCCAATTCTGTCAATCATCCCATTGCATTGATCCTGAGTTCCCAACAGCTCTATGAAGTGGAGAAAGTTTCCGATAAAGTCATATTCCTTAAAAACGGGCAGTATAAAGATAATTCGGAGCAGGATGAGGCAGTGGAAGACGATTTGATTATTGAAATGGATACATCGGCTTCCAGAGAAGAACTGCTGGAAGTATTTCAGAATTTTAAGTTACAGAGACTTAATTACAACGGAGGAATGTATGTCGCTTATTTTGATCCGGAAACAGGATTCCATGAAGTAATGACTGCTTTAGGAAATGCAAAAACAAATATGGTTTATATCCGTAATATTTCATCTTCTACAAGGAGGTTTTTTGTTAACTAACCTCTTAAATCAAACTCAAAAATGAAAAAAATCAATCAAATAAATCAGCAGTTGCTGGAAAAATATCCTACCCTCTGGAACACTAAAATCGTATGGATGCTGCTGGCCGGTATTATTGTTCATATGATCTTTTTTATAATCGGGTATTTGTCTCATATGGATCCCAGGACCCTTCAGCGGTATAGTGTGAAAAATGATTATTTTGAAACCGGGATCATTTTTATACATCTTATTATCTCTATTCTGATGATCGTAGGGTGGCTCATTATGATGTTTAAGAATAATGCCTTTAAAAATTTCTATCCCACTTCAAAAGGAAAGCTCTTTACACAGTTTGTACAGTATTTCATTATTGTTTTTTGCTGTATAACCTTTTACTTCTCTTATATGTTAGGGTTTAAGGTTTTTCTCAATCAGAAATATCCGGAGGCAGAAACGAATAAGAATATAGAAATTATAAACAGGGCATACCCTTTCCTTTCTCAGAATCTGGAGCCTTATACGCTGGAAAACAGATTATATCCTCAGCCCTTTTTTGATTTATTTTGTGAAACGGATATCCATAAGATAGATAAAAGCAAAAAGTATTTCGTTTACTATGACAGAGCTTATCAGTTCAGTTCTATTTATGCAAAAACAAGTAATAAAACAGACCGGGAGGGAAATTATATAATTCCGGAACCGGAAAATACCAACAAAACATTAATTGCTTTTACATCTTTAAACGGTGATTCCAAAACTTTTTACTTTAAAAAAGATGTTGTGGATTTGTCCTCTTATATTAAAACCACCCATCCGAGCTATTATAATTTTGCCGATATATTTTACATCCGGGATGAAAACAATGATGTTTACAATAGAAGGAAATATCAAAAAGAGTACGTAGATAACAGAGATGAGAAACTTCAGAGATATAAAGCGGAAATTAATAAACAGACGGTTGAACTTTTAAATAAAAATAATCCGGCTGAAATAGAAAAGCTGCTTTCAGAATTTTTGAAAATATCGGAACAGTATAGAATCAGCACTAACCTTGATGCGAAATCCTGGACCCGGATGGTAGTAAATCCTCCTGATTTTGAAGTAAAAAGCTTTATTAAAAAGAATAACCCTCAAGAAGGAAAAGCATACGGTTTTGATGGTACTTATTATCCTGAAACAGCTGTTGCAGAACCCGTTGAAGCTACTACTCAAACGTTGGATGAAGATGGAAATATTATCAATGAACCAAATCTAGCTCTGGAACTTAATCCGGAACTTAATGTTCAGCTTTCTCCGGATAAATATTTTAAACAAAATATAACGGATTATTATTACTATTCGGATAACCTGAAAGACTTGTTAGGAAATGTAGAGAGCATGAGGTCCTATGATTTCTTTTTACAGGATATTCATATCTATCTTTGGATTTCTTTTTTCCTTTCTGTAATTATTTTCTGTTTTAGAATCACAGGGTTAAAGTCATTACTGTTCAGCATCATCAGTTCAGGGATTATTATACTCGCGGTTACGCTGGTTACTGTTTTATATTCTGTTTTCATAAAAGGAAAAGAAGAATATTTTGCAGCTTATTTAGGCCTGATCATTGGGCTTATTATTCTTATGGTTCCGCTTTTCAGGATGAAAAAAACAGGAAAAATGATTTCCTCCGTCTTTGTGAATATCTCTATGACCGGATTTACACTCTTTGTATTTCTTATTTTTGGAATTATTAGTATGCATCAGAATGAGATGTGCAGAGAAGTATCGGATAAAGTATGTACTACCCTTATTGAAGATCTGGGGTTGAGCTTAAGCTACATTCTCCTGATTTTTGGTTTTGTCTTCCTATATCTTTATACTTCGGTTCTTCAGAAATGGAAAGCAATGCCAGAATAAAAAAAAGTTTCATCAATTTGATGAAACTTTTTTTTATTAATAATATTAATTAGTTTTTTAATTATTAATAAACATAAAGTGTATAAGTTTTTTAAAGTGATATATATCATGTTTTTATTTAGAATTAATAAAAATAGTATATTTTTGCGAAAATTTACACATGAAAAAAACTATTATATCCCTTTCATTATTATCTGTGGTAATTGTGAATGCTCAGGAAACTGATACCATTAGGGTTTTTGAAATACAAAATGTATCCTTACAGGGAACCCAGAATTACAGAACAAAAAAATCAGAATCGGTAGCCAGGCTGCCTCTTGAAAATTTAGAAAATCCTACCGTTTATAATATTGTTCCCAAAGAGATCATCAGTGAGATGAATGCAGTGGATTTTAATACGGCAATGGCCTCTGCTCCCGGTGTAGTAGTAAATAATAGTGTGAATGACAGTGGAAATGATATTTTCATGAGAGGATTCAGCTCTTCTGCCAATTTCAGAAACGGATTGGTGCAAAATCCACGGGTACAATCAGAAATTGCCAATGTAGAAAGAGTAGAAGTAATCAAAGGACCCTCAGGGACTTTATTTGGAGGAACATTAGCAAATTATGGAGGAGTGGTTAATATTATTACTAAAAGGCCAAAGGAAGAATTCGGAGGGATCTTAAGCTATACTACAGGAAGCTGGGGTATGAATCGAATTGCTGCTGATGTAAATACTCCTTTAAATAAGGAAAAAACAGCTCTGGCAAGATTTAATATTGCAGGCTACTCACAGGATTCTTTCCAGGATTCCGGATTTAATAAAGGAGTATTCTTCTCCGGAAGTGTAGCATACAAAGTAAGTGATAAAACGACTGTAACCCTGGATGCAGAGTATCATGCTCCTAATAAAACTTTAAATGCTTATGTCAGAAATTCAGAGAAACTGACTTTACATTCCATGAAAGAACTGGCAGGAGCTCATGAAAGAGCATTTACAAGTAATGATATTGGTTCCAAGAGAACCAATTTTGTGACCATGGCTGAAGTAACCCACAGATTTAATAATCAGTGGACTTCCAGAACTTCTTATCAAAGGGGAGATGCCAATGAAAATGAATCTATTTTCTTGGTATTAACTTATTTAGATAATAATACGATAAGCCGTGGAATACGTCCTTTTGACAGTTATAAGGTAACAACTGATAATATACAGCAGAATTTCACCGGGGATTTTAAAATCGGAGAAATGAGAAACCGAATGGTAGTGGGGTTGGATTATTTTCAGCAGACTACAAAAAATCAATATGCCAGATTTGGAAATTCTGTTTTTGTGAATTATGATACGATTTCACTTGATTCGGATAGTCCATGGGAATCTATTTCCAGAAGTGGTGTTGAAAGTGTAAGTGCCACCAGAACGGCTACGATGTATGATATCACAAAGTTTAGCACATTCAGCGTCTATGTATCTGATGTTTTAAATATTACAGATAATTTTCTGGTAATGGCAAGTCTGAGAATGGACAATTATAAAAATGATAATACCATCAGTAACGGAGTGGAAACAGATGGAGAATATAAGCAAACTCAATTTTCTCCGAAGTTTGGACTTGTCTATGAAATTGTAAAAGATGAAGTATCATTCTTTGCCAATTATGTCAATGGATTTAAAAATTATGCTCCTTCTCTTAATCAGAATGGAGAACTTACTAAATGGGATCCTGAACAGGGAAATCAGGTGGAAACAGGATTTAAGCTTGATTTATTTAATAAAAAGCTTCTTACCACAATAAGTTATTATAATATCAATGTTAAGAACAGACTAATTGCAGATCCGGGGGGAATCGGATACATCCAGGATGGAAATATTAAGAGCCAGGGATTTGAGCTGGATCTTGTTGCCAATCCAGTTCCGGGATTCAATATTGTGGCAGGGTATGGTTTCAATGATAACTATTATAATGATAGAAGTGCTAATAATGGTAAGAGAACTGCATGGACACCGAAACATGTCGCCAACCTTTGGACCAGTTACAAAATTATGAATGGAATCTGTGAAGGATTAGGTTTTGGAGCCGGATTTAATTTTGTAGATAAAACATATATTAATATTACGAACCATTTCCTGTCGCCAGCCTATACTACAGTTGGTGCAACGGTGTTCTACGATAAGAAAAAGTACAGAATAGGTCTTAAAATGAATAATGCTTTTAACCAGATGTACTGGAATTTCTATGGACAGCCACAGAAGCCGAGAGAAATATTGGCCAATTTTGCTTTCAAATTTTAATACTAAAATATTCATCAACACAGAATAAAAGTTCATTATGAACAGACCATTTAAAATTATTGTATATACTATGCTGTTTCTGTTTAATTTCAGTATCAGCAAAGCGCAGGAGAAAGCCAATCAGAATGAGCGGCAGGAGATATTTTCAAACATTCTTCATGAAAAAAGAGAAATATGGGTACATCTTCCGAAAAGCTATAATAATTCAGCTATATCACCAGCTCAGTACCCTGTGATTTACCTTTTGGATGCAGAAATCAATTTTGAATATTACACTCCTATGGTTGATTTTCTGTCCAGATCACCCTATGCTGATATTCCTGAGTGTATTGTGGTTGGAATAGTAAATACGGAGAGAACCAGAGATTTTACTCCCACAAAATCATCTAAAAAAAATCCGATAAATCCGGCACAGGTCTTATTTGAAAACAGTGGCGGAAGCGCTGATTTTCTAAGATTCATTAAAGAAGAATTAAAACCTTTCGTTAATAAGAATTACCGCACACTGGATTATTCTATTCTTGCAGGCCATTCATTTGGAGGAGTATTTGTGATAGATACTTTATTGGAAGCTCCTGAAACATTCAATGGGTATGTAGCTAATGATCCGAGTATATGGTGGGATCATGAAGTTCTCGTGAAGAAGGCGGATGATTATTTAAAAAAGAACAAAGATTTCCCTGAGCAATTGTTTTTATATCTGTCTCAGGCAGATAATGAAGGCCAGGGAACCAAATGGGATGCTGATATGGGGGGAGCTGTCCGGCGATTTAAAGAAGTAATCGGAAAAAGTAAGGCATTGAATTTCGAACATCATTTTTATAAAGGAGAGCAACATGGAACAGTTTCTTATCCTGCTAATTATTATGCTTTAAAGTTTATTTTCAAAGGGTTCAGGACTGATATTAAACTGTTTTCCGGGCAGCCGCAAAAGCTTGAAAGAGAGTATGCCGAATTTTCAAAAAACAGAGGATTTACTTTTATACCGTCAGAAACTTATTTAAATGTGATTATTAAGTTTATGAAAAACAATAATTCTAAAGAACAGGAAACTTACTTTAATCAATTGAAAGAGAAGCTTTATCCTTCCGGAAAGGTACTTTCAAAATAGTTAAAAAATAATTGTCCATTTTCCGGTTGTAAAAAAAGAAGGCTCCATCTAATTTTACAATAAAAAAATGACAGGTATACAAAATTTTAAAAAGCTTCATTCTCAAAGTACCCCTTTATTACTGGGAAATGTTTGGAATGTTCAAAGTGCCAGAATCTATGAAAGATCAGGATATAAAGCCTTGGCGACTTCCAGCTCGGCCGTAGCTCATAGCCTGGGATATGAGGATGGTGAAAATATGACCTTTGAGGAGTATTTTTATATTATTAAAAGAATTGCGGAATCCGTGTCCATTCCTTTAACCGTTGATTTGGAAGGAGGTTATGGAAATACTCCGGATGAAGTGGCCAAACATATTGAACGGCTTGCTTCTATCGGTGTAGTAGGAATCAATATTGAAGACAGTATTGTTGAAGAAGGAGTCAGAAGGATTTTAGATAAAAAAGAAGCTTATGACCGCTTTAATACCATTGTTACAAAGCTGAAAGAAAAGAGAATTGAAATTTTTTACAATATAAGGACAGATGCTTTTTTACTGGGATTGGAAAATCCTTTACAGGAAACCTGTGAAAGAATTAAACTTTTTGAAAAATTAGGAGCTGATGGTGTATTTGTTCCGTGTATTATTTCAGAAAAGGATATTGAAGCTGTTGTAAAAGAAACCTCACTACCCGTTAATGTAATGTGCATGCCGGAACTTCCGGATTTTGAGATGCTCCGGAAACTGGGAGTAAAAAGAATTTCTTCAGGGAATTTTGCAAATGGCTATATTTACGGAAATTTGCAGACCGTAGCAGAAGCAATAATGGAGCAACAGGCATTCTCACCCCTTTTTATATGACAATATGGATCTTACAGAGGAAATAATGTACAGGGCTTCCTTCAATAAGGATATTTCATTTGAAGGTGTTTTCTGGATGGCAGTAAAAACAACCGGGATTTTTTGCAGACCGACTTGTACCGCAAGAAAGCCTAAGTTTAAAAATGTGGAATTCTTCAGGAATACTAAGGATGCAATCCTCAAAGGGTACAGACCCTGTAAAATATGCAGGCCTTTGGAAAATCCCGATGAAACCCCTAAACAAATCCAGGTATTATTACAGGAACTCTCGGAAAATCCAGCCATCAAGCTTAAAGATTATGATCTTATAAAAAGAGGGCTCGAACCGGTAAGTATACGGAGATGGTTCTTAAAACATCATGGAATGACATTTCATGCTTTTCAGAGAATGTTTAAAATCAATACAGCCTTTAAAAAGATGCAGCAGGGAGAACCTGTATCGCATGTCGCGTTTGACAGCGGATATGAAAGCTTAAGTGGATTTACGGAAAGTTTTAAAAATATTTTCGGGGCATCTCCCAAAAACACGAGAATGGAAAAACTTATAGATTTAAAAAGGATAGAAACCCCTCTTGGAACCATGATAGCCTGTGCCGATGAAAACGGGATTTGTTTATTGGAATTCTCTGATAGGAAAGCACTTCCAAAAGAACTGGAACAGATATCCAGACACTTTAATGCCAATATTATCCAGGGAGAAAATCAACATTTTCCGATATTGGAAAAACAGCTCCTGGAATATTTCAATGGAGAAAGAAAGGAATTTACGGTTCCTCTTTCCTTGGTGGGAAGTGATTTTCAGAAAAATGTCTGGAATATATTACAGGAAATTCCCTACGGAATGACGAGAAGCTATCAGCAACAGGCGGAAATTTTGGGAAATCCGAAATCGGTAAGAGCAGTAGCCAATGCAAATGGTCTTAATAAAATATCCATTATCATACCCTGCCATAGGGTAATAGGCAGCGATGGGAAGTTAACGGGCTATGGAGGAGGGATCTGGAGAAAGCAAAAATTATTGGAATTAGAGAAAGCTATTCTGTTCTGATTTTTGTATTTTTATCAAAAATTTTATCACGTGAAAAAGTTAATATTTGCTGTTTGTATATCAGTATCAACATTCAGTTTTGCACAGGATTATTCAGTACCTGCAGCAAGTCCGCGTCAGAAAGTGGAACAACAGTTTTCAATGTCTAAAATTACCATTGATTATGGTAGACCGGGAGTAAAAGGACGTAAGATCTTTGGAGAATTGGTTCCTTATGGACAGGTATGGAGAGCGGGAGCTAACTCTTCCACGAAAATTACTTTCGGACAGTCTGTAAACTTTGGAGGTAAAGTGGTTCCTGCGGGAACTTACGGATTATTTATCATTCCTTCCGAAAAAGAATGGAAGGTGATCCTAAACAAAGATTTTCAGCAGTGGGGATCCTTTACTTATGATGCCAAGCAGGATGTGGTGGATGTAACCGTACCGGTGCACCAGCTGGAAGATAAGCAGGAATGGTTTGAAATTACTTTAGATCCTACCGATGAAAATTCAGCTAATCTTGTTCTTAAATGGGATCATCTGGAAGCGGCAGTCCCTTTAAAGCCGGCAAAGCTTGATACCGTAATCAAAATCTCTGATAAATTGAAAGAGATCAAGAAAATAGAATCTGATGCTAATAAATCAAAAAGCTAGTTATGAATTTTTCTGTTCAAACTATCTTAGAAAATAAAGATTATCAGTTAATCCCCTTACAGCAAGGGGATTTTGAATCTTTATACGAAGTGGCTTCCAATCCTCAGGTCTGGGAACAGCATCCCAATAAAGACCGCTATAAAAGAGATGTCTTTGAAAATTTCTTTAAAGGAGCTATGGAAAGCAAAGGAGCATTTAAAATTGTGGATAAAGCTACCGGAAATGTACTGGGAAGCAGCCGCTATTATGGCTTTGAAGAAAAAGATAACAGTATTTTTTTAGGATATACCTTCTATGGCCCTCAATCCTGGGGCAAAGGAATCAATCCACAGATAAAGAAGCTTATGCTGGATTACATATTCCGGTTTGTAGATAAAGTACATTTTCACGTAGGGAAAGATAACATCCGTTCACGAATTGCCATGGAAAGACTGGGAGCTGTAAAGATTGATGAAAGGGAAGTGGCCTATTTCGGGGAACCTTCGCGGGCGAATATTGTATATGAAATTAAAAAAGAAAACTGGCTGAAATGAAAAAATATAAAATTCAGAAATCCCCTTTCGTAGTTCCTACTACGGACGGAAAACTTATTGAAGAACATTGGGGAAATACGACACAGAACTCTCATATTTCTATTGCTCATATGGTGGCACCTCCGCACTGGAGTGAGCCCCATCAGACTCCCGAATTTGATGAATTTACACTGATTATTTCAGGAAAAAAACAGTTTGAAATAGACGGCGAAATAGTAACTCTGGAAAAAGGTCAAAGTATTTTAATTGAAAAAGGAGCAAGAATACGTTACAGTAATCCTTTTGAAGAATCCTGTGAATATGTTTCTATCTGTCTTCCTGCTTTCTCTATAGATTTAGTGAATAGGGAAGAATCCTGATACTAATTTCCTTACACATTGGGATCTTCTTTCTTATTTTCTTTAGAATATTTCTTATTGCTCTCATCATTCCCCTGTCATTCAGAACGAAGCGAAGCGCAGTGAAGAATCTAAAAAAGACCCCAAAGATTGATACCCACCTTTTCTAAAGATCAGTAAACAGGAAAGCAGTTTAATAGTTAATTTTAACAAACTTAGCTAATCCTCTTTCCTTACTTTTAAAAACTTTTCCCCTGTCTATCAAATCATTTCTGTCATTCAGAACGAAGCGCAGCGCAGTGAAGAATCTAAAAAAACAAACACAAAGATCCCCTATAAAATCTTTGTGTTTAAGTATTAATGATAATTAAAATAATCTTAACTATTTAAGAACCTCCTTTAAAAACATCAGCGTATGATTCCAAGCCCTTTTAGCCATAATCTCATTATAATCCGCAGATTTAGGATCCGTAAAAGTATGTTTTGAGTGCGAATACGTAATAATCTGCCAGTCCGCATTTCCTGCATTCATCTCCTTGATCAGATTATCATAATCTTCTTTGGAAACACTCTGGTCATCAGCCGGATGCTCCACTAAAATTTTGGTGGCAAGAGGGCCATTGGTTCTTTTCTGATCTTTGGCAAGACTCCCATGAATGGAAACCACGCCAGCTACAGGAAGTTGACCTCTCGCCGCTTCAAGCGCACCTGTTCCTCCGAAACAATACCCGATAACCGCAATTTTATTTGCAGTGGCTCCGTTTTTTTTAAGCTGCTCCAACGCAAGTGAAATACGCTTTTGATAGGCATCGTAGTTTTGTTTGTAGTACCCTGAGCTTTTCATAGCAGCAGCATTATCAGCAGGAATATTACCTTCGCCATAAATATCAGCAATAAAAGCAATATAACCCTGCTTTTCAAGTTCAGCGGCAGCCGTTTTCGCTTCTTCGTCGATACCTTTCCAGGCCGGTAAGATAAGAATGCCGGGTAGATTTTTCCCCGCATTGGAGGTAACTAATCCATTAAGTTTCTGATTGCCGTCCTGATAAGAAACAGGAGCCAGCTTCTGACTGAAAAGACTTCCTGATGCCATAAATAAAGTGGTTAATAAGATTGAACGTAACATATTATTTATTTTTATGATTGAATTGTAAGCCTGTATGCTTTTCCCTGAGACCGGTTATAAATCTTTGGCTTAGGGGAAACCGTCAACTAATTTAATGAAAATAGCCGGAGGAGTTTACGAATATCAAAAATTTTTCAGCTTATTGCCTAACTGAATTGATGAAACTGATAAGTGTTTTCTGAATAAGTAGCAAAAATATGCTGAATACCATTCGTCAATATGATTTGCTCTGCCTGGATAATGGAGTTGTACCGGGCAGTCTGCTCAAATGTTTTTTCAGATAATTTGATCTGGGGAGCTTTACATTCTACCAGGATCTTGGGCATTGTTTTCTCAGTTACCAAAAGGTCGATCCGTTTGGTTAATCCATTAAGGACAATTTTTTTTTCGGTGATTAAAGCTGAGGCGGAATACCCTTTTACGGTCAGAAAATGATGGATCCAGTGCTGTCTTACCCATTCTTCAGGAGTAAGCAAAAGGTAAGTTTTACGAATTGTATCATAAATAAAAAACTTATCTTTGTCCTTCTTGAATTTAAAATCAAAAGAATCCTGAAAATTGAGTTTTTGAAGTTCCATTAGAAAATGAAAGAATTAGATTTAATCCTCAAAAATATTAAAAATAAAGAAGTTTTACCTATTTATTTTTTCCATGGCGATGAAGCTTATTTTATTGATGTGGCAGTGAAGGCTTTAGAACATGATTTCCTGGAAGAAGATGAAAAAGCATTTAATCAGACCGTAGTCTACGGAAAAGATACCTCTTACCCCGAAATTCTTTCTTTAGCAAGACAATTTCCCATGATGGGAGATAAGCAGGTGATTATCGTAAAGGAAGCGCAGGATCTGCGACTGAATGAAGAAGAAGGAAGACAGCTGGAAGCCTATGCGGAAAATCCGGTTCCCTCTACGGTACTTGTATTTGCTCATAAACATAAGAAACTCGATAGCAGGAAGAAAGTAACCAAAGCACTGGATAAAGGTAAATTCCTATTTCTAAGTGAATCTATTAAAGAAAATAATCTTCCTAAATGGATTGCTGATGAGTGCAATTCGCTGAATATCAAAACAGCCCCAAATATTTCCCACCTCCTGGCAGAATATTTAGGAAATGATCTTTCCAGGATTGCCAATGAGCTCAATAAGCTGAAAATAGTTCTTAAAGATGGGGAAATACTCGATGGAACCATTGTTGAAAATCATATAGGAATCAGTAAAGAATATAATGTCTTCGAGCTTCAGAAAGCATTAGGAGCCAAGAACTCCAATGCCGCATTCAAAATTGCACATTATATGGGAAAAAATCCTAAAAACAATCCGTTTGTGATGATGTTGGCAAGTTTATACAATTACTTTTCCAATGTCATTATTTATCAGACTTTAATAGGGCAGTCTCCGCAGACTATTGCTTCCCAGATGGGGATCAATCCTTATTTTATTAAAGATTATGCGGAAACGGCAAGGTTATATCCTTTAAAGCATGCTACCCGGGTTATTTCTATCCTTAGAGAATTTGATATGAAAGGAAAAGGTCTGGGAGCGGTCAATATGAGTGAAGCAGAGCTGATTAAGGAGCTGGTATATAAGATTATGAATGTGGATAAGATAAAAATGAAAGTTTAAAACTCCTCAATTGTATGGAGTAATGCAGGTGATTTCACTTCTTTTCCCGGAATGGTTATAAAATGAATAACGGTAATAAATATTAATTGACATTTCACATAGTTCTTATTGACAAGTATCATCAAAATAACTTTCAATAAACCCTAAAAATTCCGAAATTAGCGAACCTTTAAATAGTAATCTTTTTGAATATATATAATTATGGAGCAAAATATTTTAGATTGTGTAATAGTTGGATCTGGACCTTCTGGTTTTACAGCAGCAATATATGCGGCAAGAGCAGACTTAAAACCTGAATTATATACAGGTCTGGAACCCGGTGGACAATTGACAACCACTACGGAAGTGGATAATTTCCCGGGATATCCCAATGGTATTACAGGTCCTGAGCTTATGATGGATTTGCAGAAGCAGGCAGAAAGATTCGACACGAAAGTTCACTATGAAATGATCACTAAAGTAGAATTTTCCAAAGAAGTAGGAGGAGTACACAAATTATACGCAGGAAATAAAGAAATTTTAGCAAAATCAATAATCATCTCCACTGGAGCTACGGCTAAATATTTAGGATTGGATGATGAGAAAAAATATAATGGAGGAGGAGTTTCAGCTTGTGCTACCTGTGACGGTTTCTTTTATAAAGGGAAAGATGTTGCCGTAGTAGGAGCAGGAGATACGGCAGCGGAAGAAGCTACTTATCTGGCTAAGTTATGTAATAAAGTAACCATGCTGGTAAGAAAGGATGAATTCAGAGCTTCGAAGGCAATGGTTCACAGAGTAAACAATACTCCGAATATAGAAGTGAAGTTTCATCATGAATTAATAGGTATTGAAGGAGAAAATAATCTGGTGGAAAGAGCTGTAGTTATTAATAACCAGACCCAGGAGACTTCTACTATCGATGTACATGGAATTTTCATCGCTATCGGTCATAAGCCGAATACGGATATTTTTGTGGGACAAATTGATCTCGATGAAAACGGGTATATCGTAACGGAAAAAGGATCATCCAGAACAAATCTTCCGGGAGTTTTTGCTGCAGGAGATGTTCAGGATCATATCTACCGTCAGGCAATTACAGCTGCGGGAAGCGGATGTATGGCAGCAATGGATGCTGAAAAGTACCTGGCAGAGTTACATTAATATCATTATATCATATACTAAACGCACCGTAAGGTGCGTTTCTTTTTAATAATTATCATCATGAAAGATCTGTTGTATATTTTTATAGGAGGCGGAGTAGGGAGTACTGCCCGTTATATTGTTTCTAGCTATACTCAGAAAATGTGGAATATTAACTCTTTTCCTGTAGGAACTTTTGTAGTAAACGTGCTAGGTTGCTTTATTATCGGGTTTTTGATCGCCTATTTTACAAAGGTGGATAATTCCCTGAAATATCTGTTGATTACGGGATTTTGTGGAGGATTTACAACCTTTTCCACTTTTTCCGCAGAAAATTACTCATTATGGCAGCAACAGGAGTATGGAACCCTTGCTGTCTACATTCTTTTAAGTATAATACTGGGATTGGCAGCGGTAGTTCTGGGTATGAAATCAGAAATTGTATTACACTGATTATTTCTATCAAAAATAATTTCCCTGATTTTTAAGGGATTATTAAAAAATGTTAGAATTTCTCTTCAATTTTTTTTGCAGAAAACAAAAAGAGTTCTATATTTGCACCACTGAAAACAACGGCATAGTCGTTATTCAGGAGAGTTGGCAGAGTGGTCGATTGCGGCAGTCTTGAAAACTGTTGACTGTAACAGGTCCGGGGGTTCGAATCCCTCACTCTCCGCGAAGAGAAAAATTAAACCTTCAAATTTATTTGAAGGTTTTTTTATTTCTAAAACATTTCTTTTCCTTCTTTTTCCTTCACAAATTTTATAATTAGTGTTACGAAATTAAAACTTATAAATTCTATTATTTTTTATGAATTACGGGAAACCGTAAGGAATGAGTTATGGTATAAATTATTTTTGATCAGAATAATTATAAGAATAACTTATGAAACAAAAAATTATTGAAGCAATTGAAAATCAAAATGTAATAGAGTTCTATTACGAAGGAGGATTGAGAGTTATAGAACCTCACTGTTATGGTGAAACTACTGCTGGAAACAAAGGTTTAAGAGGTTACCAAATAGATGGATATTCTTCATCAGGTCAAATGGGGTGGAAAATGTATGATTTAAGTAAGGCTGATAATATTGAAATAACAGAAGATAGATTTGAAGTGAGGACTGGCTATAAAAGAGGTGATAAAGGAATGTCTGAAATTTATGCCGAAATCTAGTTATGGAAAGATACAGGAATTCAGGAGGAAATTCAGGAGTATTAGCTTATGAAATCGGTTCAGATTACATACTTATAAGGTTCGCAAGTAAATCTTTTATCTACAGTTATAGTTATAGTAAAGCTGGTCAGCATCATGTAGAAACAATGAAAAGGCTAGCTCAAAGTGGAAGTGGCCTGAATAGTTATATTAATCGTTATGTAAAGAATTTAAGTGATTAATTATGACTACAACTGAATTCAGAAAAAATCTTATAGAATTAGCGTTATCCGAAAAAGAAGAAAGTAAAATCGCAAAAGTTTTAGCTTATTACTATCCAAGTTTAGATTTGAGTAGCAGAGATTCTTTGTTCGAGAGTTTAATGAGGCTCTTTAAATTGTCTGATAATCAAACCTTTGATTTTAACATATTGTCCCAAGAAATGCAAACTGACGATAATATTTTTGATACAGATTCTTACAGAGGAAAAGACTTTAGAATCAAAAATATCGAAATTTCCAGTATAAGAGGTATACCGGAAAAAGAAGAAGATGGTATACCCTTTGGTATTAATTTGGTTGATGACGGTAGTATAAATAATGCTGTGATTTTAGCAAATAATGGGACTGGAAAATCTTCAATTTTTGCAGGCCTTGAAATGATTTACGCACAGGAAATTGGAGAAAAAAATCTTAGAACTGAATCGTATTGGGATTTAAAAAGAGAAGACTATAACAATTATATTGGTAGATTTACTTCCTTATCTCCCACTCACTGTAAAATCGATACTATATCAGGTGAATATGACCTTGATGACATTGTTTTTATAAATGAAGATTTAAGAAAAGTTTTTAATCCTAAAAATTTTTTTATTAGTGATTTTGATATCTATGAAAATGGTAAGGTAAGGTTTACGGGAGATAATAAAGATGCTAACTCATTACATAGTATTGTTGCAAGATCTTTGGGTTTAGAAGAATTTCTTAAATTACAAAATTTACTTTTGCAAATCCCAGGATATAGAAGGTCAAAAGAATCTAACAGGAGGAATTCTACAGAAAAGCAACTTAATGAACAGAAAGATGTTCTCAAAAATACAAATACGCAGATTCAGGCAAAGCAATATGAAGTTGAGGAACTAAAAAAAATAACAACTGATAATACTTCGAAAAGAGAATTAGATAAAGCACGGCAAATAGAATCATTAAGATCTATTCTTAATAAAGATTTTAAAATTCAATTGTCTTCTGAAAAGTCTTTAATTGAAAATATATCGATTTTTAATTCTTTATATCAAAACTTTTTAAGTAAAGTTAAAGATAAAAAAAGTTTTGTAGAAAGGGATTTTTTAGAAACAGGTAAAGAAATTCTACACGATTTTGACAATTGCCCCTTTTGTATGGATTCAAATAGATCCATAGAAGAAATACAGAAAAATGTTAAACGAAGATTGGAAGAACTTAAGGAAATTCAAAAGATAGATAAAGAAATAAAAGAAGCGTATAGGGATTTGAGTACGTACTTATGGCAATTATTAAAAGAATTTAATAAGTTATATGAATTAATCTCTTTGGAAAGAACTGAGTTACTTCCTTTTATCAATTTGCATAATATAGGCAAAAAAGAAGAACTTCTTTATGTACAATTATCACCTTTAGTAAATGATACAGGGTTAAATGACCATATTTATTTGTTAACACAAAAACCGATTCCGAACGAGAAAGATTATTCGATACTATATGAGTTATTAGAAAATAATCATGCTCTATTTAAAGAAACCTTTGTAAGTATAATAGATAGTATTAACTTATTTTCCATAGAAAGAAGGGAAAGCTTAGAAAGTGCGATTAGTCATATCAATAATCAGGAAATCACAATTTCTGTAGAACAACAAATAAAGATTTTAAGTGAAGAAATAGAAAAATTTAAAATTCAAGTTCCTAGTATAGAAAAACAAATTTCTGAATTACAAAAACAACTCCTTGAAGCAAGTAAAGATGCGGATTTGGTTGATAGAATAAAACGGGAAGTTAGTGAATACAATTTGAGATATGGGATTGAAATAAATAATATCGTAAGTCAAGTTTTTGAACCTATAAGGGATGTTGTTGAATCAATTATGAAAGATTATTTTGAAAGTGATCCTCAAAATGAATTTAGAATTCATATAAAAAGAAACTCAGTTGAAATTGATGGGGTTGAAATTGAAGACAAATATATTGTAGCTGAAATAATTAATAAATCCTCTAATAAAACAACTACACCAGATCAGTATTTTAACACATTCCGGTATAAGTTATTTTGCTTGATGGTCAGCTTAAGCATTGCGTTGGCTACAAGAAAAAAATATCAAGTTAATCTACCTTTAGTGATTGATGATATTTTCTTTGCTAGTGATTTTGCTAGCAAGAACTCTTTTTCTAATTTTTTTCATAAAGTAATTGAGATATTTTATAAACATACTCCGGAACTTCCTTTACAATTTATTTTATTTACGCACGATGACATAATCTTCAGAAGTTCAATGGATGCAATTGAGAAGACTGTTGTGGTTCCTGATGACATAGATCTTTGTGAGGAAAATAAATCTTCGTTGGTCAGTAAAACCTTAGTAGGTAGATTTTTCGAGCCTAATGATAAAGATAACCAAATATCCCATTTTGAAGAGGGTCGAAGCTATTGGGAATTACTTTATAAAATTCCTAAACTAATCCCCCAATTTTAATACGTAAATAGATGAAGCACAGTTCTACAAAAATATTGCTTTGGCTAACACCAATTTTTTTCATAATTATTACAATTCTGTTCTTTTGTCATTGGAAAAGTATTAATAAGAATATTGCTGAAATTAAAGAACAAAACAAGGCATACTATGAGAAGATAGCAGAGAAAAAAAATTATGGTCCATTTCAGATTGAGTATAAATCATTAAATAAAAAGCAAGTGGTAATTGATCCTGTTGAAATAGGGAAGATCAATAATCATATTAAAGTGCTAACTGAAGAAGTACAAAAAGAATCAAATAGAGCCGAAAGTATTATTGATAAAGACCTAGATCGTCTTAATCTTTATATGGCTGTTGGTATAGGTTTTATGACTTTGCTAGGAATCTTTGTCCCTATTTTAATCAATATTTTAAGTGTACACGATTTACGAGAGAAACAGAATAATATCGAGGAAGATTTAGAAAAAATAAAAGAAAAGGATATTGATCAGGCTATTGAAAATGCAAAAACAGCCATCTCTGAATCAAACCTGGCTGTTGAAAAAACTAAAAAATTAGATACTTTATCACATAAGATCGATAAAGTTGAAAAGAGGGCTAAAGAAAATCTTCCAGATGTATGTAATCTTATTTTGCAGAATGCAATATTCAGATTCTTTAATGTAAATTCCTTTATTCTAACAGAAGCATATAGGAAAGGTAATTATAATGAGTTTATAAATATTCTAGAAGCCATTAAGGGGGGATTTGATAGATGTAAAAATGAAGAGGAACATAATATTGACAATAATAATAGTTTTAAGTTTATAATAGCAGACTTTATTATTCATTTGAATTCTGAACGTTTTAAGGTACATCCTGTTTTTAGTGAAAGGGAAGATTATAATGTCTTTGATGCTTTAATTAAAGAACTGGTAAAGTTGCAGAATTCAAAAGATGAAGATAAAGAGGGTAATTATATAAATGTTATAGGACAACTTCAAGAAGTTATTAATCAATTTAAGAGTAAAAATGATAAAAATAAATCAACAGCTCAAGCGAGTTGAAATCAAAGAATTTGAAATCGAAAATCAAATTGTTTTCAACTATTTCGACAATCTACCAACATCTGAAAGAGATGATAAATTACTCCGAGCTATTTACATCGGAGTTTTGGCATTAATGGAGGATCGTATTTCTGCATTTCTTTCCAAAACTAGTAATGAATTGGGTACAGAGCTGGAAAGTCTAAAAATGATTTTCGAAATGAAAAAAGAACTTTTTTATAAGTCAACAATCAAAGGTTTACTGGCTGAAGATGAAATTGCGGAGTTTCTAAATCATTATTTTCAGGAAAAAAAATTAAAAGACAAAGCCTTCTTAACCGGAAATATAGCTGGAAATATACCTAAAAATAAAACAGGTGATATCATTTGTGAAATAGACGGTAATCCGAATTTGAAAATTGCAATTGAATGTAAATTTGATAAAAGCATAAGGCTGGGAGATATTGAAAGTAAGGAAATATTCGTTCGCAAAACTGATACAGCCTGGAGTCAGTTGATTGAAGCACAAGCAAACCGGGATGCCAAAGTAAGTTTAATTGTCTTCGATATTTCTTTAATAGAGCATTCAATTCTTAAGAATTTCGAGAATGTAGGCTATATTCCAGGTATTGGTTTTGTAGCTGTTGTCAACTCTCAAAAAGGAGATTACTCCAACTTGGCAATTGCATATATGCTTGCCAGGGATATCGCATTAAACGCTAAGGAACTTAAGTTGGATAAAGATTTACTGGCGATTCTTATTAATAGAATTATTAAAGATATTAATGAAATAACGACTATAAGAGATTTAGTTCATAATAATATTAACAATAATAAATCCATTCTAAAACAATTAGAAAAATCTATTCTTCTGTTGGAATTTAATCAGCAGTATTTAAGAAAATTCTTAGAAGATGGGACACTTAACAAGAAAGACTTATTGGATTATTATTTAGGAGAGGAAGTAAAGGATAAATTTAAACTGATAGAAAAGGAAATTTCAGAAATTTAAAAATTAAAATAAATATCGTAGAGTGATATTTAGATAATAAGACTAATAATGCTTTAAGGTAGCTTACTTCTAGTAATTTATTCCCATTCCATTTAAATAATAAAAACTATTTTTCTTGTAAACTGAAGAGTAAAAGTTAAAGCCAATGAAACAAAATTTCACCGGCTTTAACTAAACATAAAACTGCACAAATTGTATTCATACAATTATACAAATATTTATTCACTATAAAGAGAATATTAACTTTAATTAATAGTCACTTCCCTAAATGAGATTAATATCTTACAAAGTATCACAAAACACAGCTTTGTGACCGGTAAAGTTTAACCTTCATAAAATAAAAAAAATATAAATAACCATCGAAGAGAAGGGGTTTCGAAAGATAATTGCCTGTTGAAAATGCTATTTTTCGTACATTTATCATACAAATTACAAATCGAATCACATGAAGATCAGCCTTAATGCTAAAAATGCTTTAGTAGGAGCAGCCACACAGGGAATAGGAGCGGGTATTGCTAAAGAACTTGCTCAGTGCGGAGCCAATGTTACCGTAGTAGCGCGTAACGAAGAGAAACTGAAAAAAATGGTTTCTTCCTTGCCGATTGTTACTTCGGGGCAAGAACATAGCTACCTTGTTGTTGATTATTCCCATTTTAATGCTTACCAATCAATTATTACAGATTACTTTAGAAATCATACAGTAGATATTTTGGTGAACAATACCAATGGTCCTGCTCCAGGGTTGGCGTTGGAGGAAAAAGTGGATGCCTATCAGGATGCTTTTGATTTACTCTTTAAAACAGTATGTGAAACTTCTTTACTGGCTATTCCCCATATGATAGAGCAGAAATATGGAAGGATAATCAATGTATCTTCATTATCAGTCAAAGAACCGATTCCTAATTTAGTACTTTCCAACTCTATACGGTCATCAGTCATTGCTTGGGCAAAAACCTTATCCAATGAAGTGGCCCGGCATAATGTTACGGTGAACAATATCCTGACAGGTTATTTTGATACCGAAAGAATCAACCAGCTGATAGAAAATGAAGCCCAGCAAAATAATACCTCTACCGCTGAAATCAAAAAAGGAAGAGAAAATAAAATACCCATGAAAAGATTGGGGCAGCCTGAAGAATACGGCTATCTTGTTTCTTTTCTCGCATCGGAATATGCTTCCTATATAACGGGAACAAGTATTCCTTTAGATGGAGGTCTAAGTAATGGTTACTAATATAAGACAGGGATGGCTTATGCAGATTGAATATATTTAAAACTATGAATATAAAATTAATTTCGTCCGCAGAAAATGCAGCAATGGCGAAGATACTGCGGGACAGCTTAACGGAGTTTGGACTTAATATTCCCGGAACCGCTTACTTTGATGAAAGTACGGACCGCTTATACGAATCTTTTCAAAAAGAAAAAGCAGCTTATTTTGTAGCCGAAGAAAATGGCGAAATTCTCGGGGGAGCAGGAATATATCCTACGGAAGGACTGCCCGGGGACACGGTAGAATTAGTGAAAATGTATATGTCAGCTTCCAACCGTGGAAAAGGAATAGGAAAAAAACTGATGTTGAAATGTATAGACTTTGCAAAATCCTGCGGCTACAAAAATATTTACCTTGAAACCATGCCTGAATTAAAAGCGGCAGTGTCCGCTTATGAAAAATTAGGCTTCAGAATGCTGGACAAGCCCTTGGGAAACACAGGTCATTTTTCCTGTACGATCTGGATGTTTAACGAATTATCCTGATCATATTTTATAAAATGGGGCTGTGAATCTCCTTGCTGAAAGAAAAATGGAGGGAAGTCAAAACTTTTTTTAAAAAAAAGAATATAAAGGAAGACACGATGGAAAGCGTATTTTATCATATAAGATAGAAAAAAATACTAATATAAAATATCAGATTATAGTCATATTAAAATATCCGTAATGGATTAAAATTATTTTATTCAAAAAAATAAATAATCATCTTTAACATATGCTTAGAATTATAATCTAAATGATAATAATGATATGTAAAGATGCCGGTACCGAAGCAGATTTTCCAAACCTTTAAATCAAAGGACCTTCCATGGATTACTCAATTCCATATTTGGAATATGAAAAGAATGAATCCTGAGTATAAATATTTTTTATATGACGATCAGGACATTGAAAAATTTTTGAAGCAGGAATTTCCCCCTGAATATATAGATACCTATGAAAAACTGACAATAGGAGCTGCTAAAGCGGATTTTTTCCGGTACGCGGTGCTCTATAAAAAAGGAGGAGTTTATTTAGACATAGACAGTACCACTATTAAGCCGCTAAGACAGCTTATCAAAGAAGATGACACTGCGGTAATCAGCAGGGAGAGACACGAAGGCTTATATGTGCAATGGGCACTTATATTTGAAGAGAAACATCCTATTCTTAAAAAAGTATTGGAATTGATGATTGATAATATTCAGACACACCGCTATCCCAATAACATCCATGCGACTACGGGACCTACCGTTTTTTCAGAAGGTGTACGGCATACGCTGGAGGAAACTCCTGAAGTTAAACACAGAATTCTGGAAGAAGTGGAATACAAAGGATATTTAAAATTTAAATATAAGCTGGGTAAATTTTTTCTGTATGAAAAAAGATCTGAACATTGGAAGCAGAAACAGATGTCACAAGCCATTATTAAATAATAATAATATAACAATACTAAAGCCTTTCACCAACGTGAAAGGTTTTTTCTTTCAGTACCTATGCATGAGCTTTTGCTGTCTCACACTAATCCTGACATATCTGTTCTCCAACTCTCCAAGCCTTTTTCCGCATACCCACTACCTTAAATATTCGTTAAATTTCTCAATCCAGGCATCAGACAAAAAGAGATTAAAATTATAAGCAATATCTTTGTCCTGAGAAATACACAACTTTCTGAAAAAAAGATTTTATGGATGATATTAAGCTGATCGTAACAGATATGGATGGGACCTTTCTTAACTCTAACCACGAAGTAAGCCCGGAATTTCCTAAAGTTTATGAAGAATTAAAGAAAAGAAACATATTATTTGTTCCGGCGAGCGGAAGACAGATGTTGGGAATCACCAAATATTTTGGAGACATCGAAAGTGAAATGGGCTTCATTGCTGAAAATGGAGGATATGTCATTTATAAAGATCAGGAATTATTCGCGGATGAGCTGAACCAGGACTATGTAGCGGAAATTATTAATTCGATACGAAGTATTCCCGGAGCCACAGCAGTATTATCAGGGAAGAAAAAAGCCTATTTTGAGACAGATAATCAAAGCTTTATCGATTATATTGCCCAGTTTTATACCGGAAATGAAAGGAGGGAAGACCTTACGCAGCCTGTAAATGACAGCATATTTAAAATTGCGGTTTATCATCCTGAAAGCTCAGAAGAATTTTTATATCCCACTCTTAAAGAGTTTGAAAAATACAATCTTGAAGTGGTGGTCTCCGGGCAATATTGGCTGGATATCATGAATAAGGATATCAATAAAGGAAATGCCCTGGAGAAGCTTCAGAAGTCTCTCAATATCTCTCCCATGCAGACAATGGTATTCGGGGATTATATGAATGATATTGAAATGCTTAAAAATGCCCAATATTCCTATGCGATGGAAAATGCCCATCCGTTGGTAAAGCAGGTTGCCAAATTTGAGGCAGGTTCCAATGATAAATTTGGAGTATTGCAAACCATTAAAAGCTATTTAAATATCGATTAAAGTAGCATTCTGAGAGAATTTTAAAAGAAGCCCCCGAACTTAGATGATGTTGAACATTCCCTATTCTTTATTAAAAAGATTGTTATATACAGTCTTTATTTTCCCTGTTATTTTAATTTCTGCACAAACCAAGGCCAAAGTAATAGCCGTAAAAGATGGTGATACGGTGGTGGTTTTATTGGGAAATAATAAACAGGAGGTACTTCGTCTTGCTGAGGTAGACTGTCCTGAAAAAGGGCAGCCCTACGGTAAAAATGCAAAACAGTTTACAAGTTCTCAGGTTTTTGGGAAAAAAGTAACCTTTTACCGCATGAATAAAGACCGCTATGGCAGAACGGTAGCCAGGGTTTTCTATAAAGACGACAAATATTTATCTGCTGAAATTATAAAAGCAGGCTATGGATGGTGGTACTATCAGCTATCCAAAAATATTTTGCTGAAGAAATATGAATCCCTTGCCCGAGAAAATAAATCAGGTCTTTGGGCTGATAAAAATGCAGTGGCTCCCTGGGATTTCCGGAAAAACAAAAGAAAAGGGAAAACGAAAAAAATAACGAAATCCCCTGATGTAGCCTTATGAAGACTTTAATTTTTCAATATCGTTTTTAAGATCTTCTACCGATATGGAAGTTTCATTCAGCCTTTTGATTAATTCATCAAAATATTTTCTTTGATCTTCATTGAAGCTTTCCGGATCACTGGTCACCAAAACCCCGTCATCATCCGTTAAATCAAAAGGAACATTACTGAGGTTGATTTCTTCCCCGAACTTCTTTTTCATGTGTAAGCTTAGCCATTCCTGTACATAATGACTCGAATCCGATGCGTTTTTAAGAATATTATTATCCATGATTAAGTGATTTTTATTCATCCAAATTACAAAATTTTTGAACAGAGGAAAATAGATAAAGTCGATTACGAAGTTTGAAAGAAATAAAAAGAAGTTAGAATCCTTCGTTTATTCAGGTTTAAACTTTTCAAGCCAGTTTTTTTCCAGCCGTTTGATTTTTTTTGTATCGTGGTCGAAGAGGAGCCATAAAGTACTGGAATCGACAAGCAGTTCCTCGTCTCTGTAAAATTCAACTTTACGGGGCTGTTTCACACCTTCAGGAGGTAAAGGATAAGTTTTGACAGTAATAATATCGTTTAAATAAGCCTGTTTTTTATATTGGATATGATGGTCTAAAAGCATCCAGAAATCATTGATGTATTCCGTCTGATCCTTTAAGGCATCCCAGTGTTCTGCGGCCGCTTCTTCCACCCAGTGTACATACTGTACATTATTGACATGGTTATTCTGGTCGATATGATCTTCGGTTACCCGTATCTGTTTGCTGTGAATCAAATTCATTTCTAAACGGTTATAAAACTTCTAATGTAAGTATTTTTCATAATTTAAAAAAGAAAAAATCGGCTAAAATAGACCTTTTGCCGTAAAAATTGAAGACAAATAATCACCCTGAAAGATGACCATAAAAACGAGGAAAATGTCTATAATTGAGATTGGTTTTTACTGTTAACAATAGTTCATCTTTTCCCAGTTAAAAATATTTTTCCTATATTGATTTAACATAAATAAATACAGTGATGTTTTTTCTCAAAAAAGAAATGACCCAAATGATGAAATAAAACGGTGTATGGATTTATTGATCAGAGATTTGATGAAAAAAAATATAAATCTCACTCTGATAATTAAATAATTCAATATGCTTTTGTAGGAATTGGAACGTAAAATAAAACTGTATAAAAATATGCATATGAAAATAGGTTTAATTGGATTTGGAAAAGCCGGAAAGGCAGTCGCGAATGTAATACTTCAACACAAAGATTTCTCTTTGGAATGGGTGTTAAGAAGCAGCAGAATAATGGAAAAAAGTTCAGCTGGCGAATTTCTTGGCATTTCCTCCCCGGACCCCGGGCTCATTTATTCACAGCAGACTATCGATATTGAAAAGCTGTTGGATGATCATCCGGTAGATTTTATTATTGATTTCTCAGCAACCACAAGTATCCATATGTATGGAAGAGCAGCGGCAGAAAGAGAAATTAAAATCATATCTGCGATCTCCCATTATGGAGAAAGCGAAAAGAAACTGCTCACGGACTTATCGGTTCAGACAGCTACTTTCTGGTCTCCAAATATTACATTAGGAGTCAATTATCTTTTATTCGCCGCATCATTACTAAAAAATATTGCTCCGGGAGTGGATATCGAAGTGGTGGAAGAACATTTTAAAGCCAAATCAGGCATTTCGGGTACAGCAGTAAAAATTGCCGAGACCCTGGATCTGGAAACAGAAAGTATCAATTCCGTCCGTGCGGGAGGAATCGTAGGGAAACATGAAGTAATTTTTGGTTTCCCTTATCAGACGGTGAGGCTTGTCCATGAATCCATTTCGAGGGAAGCCTTTGGAAGTGGTGCTTTGTTTGTCGCACAAAATTTAAAAGATAAAAAAAGAGGACTTTATAATTTTGAGGATATTTTAAGACCTTATTTTTTTAGTGAAGCTTAAATTCTACTGATAAATATCTCTTCCTTAACGGCTTGATTGTAATTGTTTGATTTTTAATGTTTTAATTTTTTTTATGACAATATTAAGCAAGCGAACATTTTTTGTTACAGATTATTTTTTGTATATATGTAAATCAATTGTAAATAGGGAAGGAAGAACTGGATCTTGATGTAGAACTTTTTTCCGTTTTTTATAATTGATGGAGTTGTATTTTATACAGCTTCAGAAAAAAAATAATTATATTAAAAAAAATTAAAAAAATGAAGAAAATCAGTGTAATTGCTTTAGCAAGTATAGGTTTTTTACTTGCATCATGTGGAGACAAAAAGTCGGCCGGAACAACAGAAGCTACTCAGGAACAACAGGTAGCTGAAAAACAAGGAGATGTTTACGGAGTTGATGCTGCTACATCGGTAGTAAACTGGAAAGCTTTCCATAAAGGAGGATTTGCTCCACGTTGGGGAACCCTTTCTGTTCAGTCAGGTGAATTATCTTTAGCAGACGGTCAGCTTACTTCAGGAGAATTTTTAATAGATATGAAATCTATCAAAGTAGATCCTGCATCTGTTACTGAGAAAGATAAAAAATATACTGATCTTGAAGGGCATTTGAAAAATGAAGACTTTTTTGATGTAGAAAAATTCCCAACTTCAGATTTTAAAATTACTCAGGTATCTGATTTACAAAATGCACCGGCTGACGCTATTGAAGGAGCTAACAAAACAGTAAGCGGGAACCTTACTCTTAAAGGTAAAACTTTAAATGTTTCTTTCCCTGCAAAAGTTACGGTAGCAGACAACACAGCATCCGTACAGGCTAAATTTACTGTAAACCGTGCAGATTGGGGTATTCAGTTCGGTACTTCCGAAGCTGATCCTGCAGAATGGATGATCAGTAAAGACATCGAAATAGGAATTGATGTAAAAGCATCTAAAAAATAAGATATCCTTACCGATATAAATAAACAAAGACATCTCGAAAGGGGTGTCTTTTCTATTATAGAGATACCTTTATGCTACTGGGAAGAAAGCTGAATGGAAGTACTGTCATTGCCTTCAAGCTCTTTCTTTCTCCGCTTGATGAACTCCGCTGGTCTGATACCGTTAAACTCCTGGAACAGATCGGAAAAGTTTTGTCTGGAAGCAATACCGCACTCGCAAGCCAAAGCCTGGATGGAATACTTTAAATATTTATCATTCGTATAAATGACATGGGTAATATAATGAATACGCAGCATGGCTAAATACTTATTAAAGTTCATCTCCTTCGTATCATTAATATATTGGGAAAGATAGGTGCTGTTTGTTTCAAAAAGCTGGGCGAGTTTATTCAGCGTAAGGCCTTTTTCCAGGAAACCTTGCTCATCTTCAAATTTTTTCAGTTTCTTCTGAATATCCAAAGACACATCCTCACTTAGCGTAGATCTTGGCGGAGTCGGTGTTTCATGTTCATTCGGGTTTTGTAAACGGCGATAAAGCTGAGTTTCCAATTCGGTATGTTTGGATTTGATTCTCTTTTCATTATTATAATATTTCCACGAAATAAAAATAAGGAAAGCCAGTGCTGTGCTTAAGAGTAGAATTGTACCCAATCCCCACTTGTTCTGCTGCTCAAGTTTAGCCTTGGCGTCTATTAGGTTTTGGGTATCATATTCTTTATGGATCTTAGCGGAGAGATAAGTAAAATCTTTAGTTAAGATACTATCGGTCTTCAGGAGATTTTTAGTGTAATAAAGCTGCTGCTGATGCTCATCGTTTTCTTTATAATAATCGATGAGGATCTCATAATTTTCCCGGAGCTCCGGAACAATGAACTGGTGTTCCTGGAATATGGAATCTACTTTTTTAAATTGTGCAATTGCCCGATTTTCCTTATTAAGTGCAAGATAGTTCTTACCTATATAGAAATCGGTTACCGAAATCCAGGCAAAGTCATTATGCTTTTTCAGTATGGGTAAAGCCTTATTTAACAAAGATAAAGATTCATTGAACTTTTTTTGATGAAAAGCATTTATTCCCTTGGCTTTCAGGAAATAGGCCTGTTCTAAAGGAAAGTCTGTATAGAGGTTAGTAAAATCCAACCCGATATTGATTAAAGAATCTTCCTTTACAATATTATTAATATTTCGGTAGCAGATAATGCTCTGATGCAAACTGTTGAGATAACCTTTGCGATTATTGTAAGTTTCGTTAGGGTGGGAGCTGCTGTTTTTGATCTTGGGTTCAAAATAGGCAATACAGTCTTTAAAATGTCCAAGTGCCTCATTGTAATATCCCAGATAGCTTTTCACCACACCCATATGATAGATGATCTTATACTTCTGGTAATCATCATTACCCTTTTTGGAGTAAGCATAAGCATTTATGTATTCATCCAGTGCAGGTCTGTATTTTTTCAGGTTGAGATAATAAATAATTCCCTTACCTAAATAGGACCTGCTTATCAGGTCATTATCAAAGGTTTGTTTGGCGGTGATGATACAACTGTCGGCATACGCCAGCTTTTTAGAATTGCTAGCTGAATAATAAATGGCATCTTCATATCCCTGGACCAGCTTCTCATAATTTTTTTCCTGCTTGGCTTTCGAAATAAACATATTCACAAACTGGAAAGCACGCTCGTTGTTCGCTTCGATTTTTTCATATTTCTCTTGAATATTTTCATAGGTCTGAGCACTATAATTTTCAAAAAAGAATATAAAAATCAATGCAAAAATTAAGAAATAGCATTTTTTTATAAAACTGAGGGACATGGAATGGACATAAATTTCTTCAAAAATATAAAAATTGAGGGAATTTAAGACATATTATCAATAGATTTTTAATTATGTGATAAATATTAGTAATTAAACTTATTTATTGATTATTAGGCTCTTAAATGTTTTAATGTGTCCTAATTCATAAATAAAGACGTCGTCAATCTTAAAATGGGTCTATAATGACCACATCTCGTTGCAATTGAAAACAGACAGTGATAATTTCGAGAACGGAATTCTGAAATAGTAATCCTGGCCGGGATAAACTTTAAAAAAAAAGGAAATCATATGAAAAAGTTTATCTCATTAGTAGCATTGGCTACATTATTAGTTTCGGTAGTGAGCTGTAGAGAAGCCGACAATATTACCGATATAGAAGAAGATATTATCACAATGAAAATGAATAAGATGAAAATGGTGAATACTGCTAAAGTAGCAGATACGGTACAGGAAGCTGATGCACCCGTAGCGGTAGCAGACAATAGTGAGTCTTTAACAGAAGATCCTCCTACGGATCCTCCAAAAGATAAACAAGGTTGGTAAAACACCGGACACAATCAAAATATATAAATTCCATAGAGGCTTGTGTGGAATTAAAACTGAACAAGCGGTATAAATAATATTTTAATTTTTAAATTACTTTCTAACACCATTTAAAAACTAGATTATAAAGGAAGTATCTATATGCTGGTTCATCAGAGGTATAAGCTTTTAGGTTAACGGTTGAGTTTCGGGGGGAATATCATAAGTTACAAAATAAAAAAGCGGGTAAAGTCTAATGAAGAGCCGAACTTTAGTGAATGATACAGACCTTAATTAGGTTTATATTATTCAATATTGATACTGCATATGTATTTCCGGAGCAACAAGGTATCGTAGAATTTTTTAGATTTTTTAATAACCATGAAAACTCTGAATTAGACTGCAGGATGCATTCAGGCAGACACAGATAAGTATCCTTTTTTGTAAGGATGTCTGGATTATCTGCAATAGAATTGTGTTATATTCTACGGTATCTGTTGCTTTTTTTTAGAGCAGATAGCAGAAATGCTGTCTGCTCTAAATTTTTTATAGATCCACGTTTATAATATAATATCTTTAGACATTACTCACATTTTCACTCACTTCTACCAGTTGATCATGACGCTGAATGATGATATTTTTATCTTTCATTACGATGATCTTTTCAGAAGAAAGCTCCGAGAGAATTCTGTAGCAGGTTTCATAAGTAGTACCGGCATAAGAGGCCAGATCGGTTTTATTTATAGTAATATTTATTTTTCCATCCACATCAGTCCCGAATCTTTTGATAAGTCTCACCAGGCACCAGGCAATTCTGGATTTGGCGGGAAGATGGATCATATTTCCCATCTTGATCTCAGAAACATAAAGCTCATCGGCAAAAAACATCATCAGCTCATAAGTAAGGCTGGGGTTGGCCTTGAGCAATGATTTAAAGAAGTTGATTTCTATAAAGCATAATCTGGTTTTTTCCAAAGCAGTAGCAGAGATGGGAAATAAAGTGTTTTCTGTGGTTATACCCCGGAATCCTATAATATCATCCTTCGAAGCAAAACGGATTATGGTATCTTTTTCACTCCAGTTTTTATGGATTTTTACCAGACCTTCCTGTACGAAGTATATACCATCTACCTCCGAGTTTTCATAAATAAACTGCTGTCCTTTTCTGATAATGATATTCTTGCGTTGAAGTTCTATGAGCTGCCACCATTCTTTTAATACATGTTGACACATAAAACAGGTATGGTCGCAGGAATCATTTTTTTTAGACATTCTATGTTTTTTTAAAGAGAATAAAAATACCCAAATTAAAAAGCATGGGCAATAGCTTCGTCAAATTTAGGCTAAAAGTGATGGCCAAAACAAAAATTTATCTCATAATTTATTTAACAATTAAATAATATGATGTAAATCATATTATATGTAAATGTAAGATTAATAATGACTTATAAGTATTAAATAAGCAATATAATTTTGAATGATTAAAAATAAGACATCGATGTCTTATTATAGCAAATGTTTCCCCTATATTTGTTATGTATTAGAGCAAAATACTAACATTAAAAACACGAAAAGATGTTCAGAATTTTCACCAATATCAATAGAAAAGCATTTACCAATGCGATTATCGCAACAGTTTTTGTGATTTTGATTACTTTAATAGGTTCCCTTAATCTTCAGAATTTTGATGCAGCCTTGATCATTTATTTCTTTGGTACAATAAGCATGGCCTTCGGAGTGGTATATCATCATTCTGTCTGGAAGCAGAGACCACCTACCAAAAAATACTGGCAACGCACCTGGGAATTTGTTTTCAGCAAAGATTATTGGGTGTACCTGAAAGAGATCACCAGGCTTTCCGTTAGAAATATCCTATTTCAGCGTTTTATTTTCCCGAGAGGAAAGATGAGATGGCTGGGACATTTCCTGTTGGCAACAGGCTGCCTTATTTCCTTCATGGTAACTTTCGGGCTGACATTCGGATGGATGCACTTTACGCTTAAACCCGGAACTACTGACATGTATGAAACCCATATGTTCGGGATTACAGTAATGACCTTTCCTTTAAATACGGTGATGGCACTTATCCTTTTCCATATTCTCTTATGGACAGCTATCATGGTCATTGCAGGCTGTCTTATCATGATGCACAGAAGATTTATAGATGAAGGGCAGATCGCTACCCAATGGTTTGAAAGAGACTGGCTTCCGCTTATTTTATTGATAGCCGTTTCAGTTACAGGAATAGGGATCTGGTTTGATTATACCTACCTGGAAGGAAAAATGAGCCAGTTTATGGCTATTACCCATGCTATCACCGTTGCCATGTTCCTTATGTGGATTCCTTTCGGGAAATTCTTTCACATCTTCCAGAGACCGGCGCAGGTAGGAGCCAATATCTATAAAATAGAAGGCACGAGAAGAGGAATGCAGGTATGTCCGCATACAGGAGAAGAATATGCTTCAAAAATGCATGTAGAAGACCTTAAAGAAATTACAAAAGAAATGGGCTTTAACCTTGAGCGCGAGGAAGATGGGATGAGCTATCTGGAATACAGTCCGGAAGGAAAAAGAAGCTGCTTGGCAAAAGCACACCTTAAAGCAAGGCAAGAAGCAGGAAGTTATTTTGGTTAAAAATTGAAGTTATGGCAAAATTACCCGTATCAGCAGATGAAATTATCAAGGTCTTCGGACCTCACAAACACTATCCCGAAAAAGGAGCTGTAAGAGTAAATATTCAGAATCCCGATGAAATTGTTAAAACCCACTGTTGTTTCTGTGGTTTACAATGCGGAATAAAACTAAAGAAAAAAAATAATAAAGTCGTTGGTTTTGAACCCTGGAAAGAATTTCCTTTCAACGAAGGAAGACTCTGTCCCAAAGGAGTACAGCGCTATATGCAGGATAATCACCCGGACAGGTTGCTTTCTCCTTACAAAAGAGTGGAAGGAAAAGGATTCGTTCCGATAGAATGGGACGAGGCCTATGATGCCGTGATCAAAGAAATAAGAAGAATTCAGGATACCTATGGGAAAAATGCATTTGCCATGCTGTCCGGAGTATCTCTCAGCAACGAAAAAAGTTATATGGTAGGAAAGTTTGCCCGTGTGGCTCTTAAAACTGCCAATCTGGATTATAACGGACGCTTATGTATGGTAAGCGCAGGTGCAGGAAACAAAAAGTCTTTTGGAATGGACCGTTCCAGCAACAGCTGGGCAGATCTTGCACATGCGGAAGTAATTATTGTTACGGGGGCCAACGTAAGCGAATGTTTTCCGGTTCTTACCTATAAAATCTGGGAGGCAAGAGATAACGGAGCCAAAGTAATTGTAATCGATCCGCGTGAGATTCCGCTGGCCCGTACAGCAGATCTTCACTTACCACTAAGACCCGGAACCGACTCGGCACTTACCAACACCATGTTGAAAGTAATGATTGATAACGACTGGCTGGATCATGATTTCATTGATAACCATACCTCCGGCTTTGAAGAAGCTGCAGAAGCTGTTAAAGAATGCACCCTCGAATGGGGTGAAAAAGTAACGGGTGTTCCTGCAGATCTTATCTATAAAGCAGCGGAAATGTGGGGTAAAGCAAAAACCAGCTTCCTGATGCATGCCAGAGGAATTGAGCATCATTCTAAAGGAGTTATGAATGTTTGCAGCTGTATTAACCTTGTGCTTGCAACAGGGAGAATAGGAAAACCTTATTGCGGCTACGGAACTATTACAGGACAGGGAAACGGACAGGGAGGAAGAGAACATGGACATAAATGTGACCAGCTTCCCGGAAACAGGGATATTGAAAACCCTGAACACAGAAAATTTGTAGCCGATGTATGGGGAATCAAAGAAGAAGATCTTCCCGGAAAAGGATTAAGTGCTTACGAAATCATTGAAGCCATCAACAGAGGGGAGATCAAAGGATTACTTTCCATATGCTTCAATCCGCTGGTATCGCTTCCGAACAACAATAATGTCCGTGAGGCACTGGAAAAACTGGAGTTTTATGCCGGCATTGATTTCTTCCTTTCAGAAACGCTCCGTCATGCCGATATTATTCTGGCAGGTTCACTTCAGGAAGAAGAAGAAGGAACCACTACATCAGCAGAGGGAAGGGTAATCCGTATTCATGCAGTGGTAGATCCTCCCGGAAAAGCAAAAAAAGACAGTGAAATTCTAATGGAGCTGGCAAGAAGATTAGGAGAAGGAGATAAATTCAATTATGCCAACAGTGAAGAAACCTTCAATGAACTGCGGGTGGCTTCCCGTGGAAGTGCAGCAGACTATTATGGAATTTCTTACGAAAGAATAGAGAAAAATCTGGGTGTTTTCTGGCCTTGTCCTTCCGAGGATCATCCCGGAACCCCGAGATTATGGGAAGATAAAAAATTCAATACTCCCGATAAGCGGGCTCATTTTAATCCGACTCCTTACAGGAATCCTATGGAAATGCCGGATGAAGAATATCCTGTCATATTAACAACAGGGCGGGTAGTAAGCCAGTATTTGAGTGGATCACAAACCAGAAGAATCGGAAAACTGGTGGATCTGTATCCGGAACCTTTATTGGAACTCCATCCGAAAATGGCTTCACAATACGGCATTCAACAAAATGATCTGGTTAAGGTTTCCACCAGGAGAGGAACCGGATTATTCCCGGCCAATATCGTGGAAACAATAAGGGAAGATACAGTATTCCTTCCTTATCACTGGGGTGGTGTCAACTCTGCAAATCAGCTTACTAATGATGCACTGGACCCCGTTTCCAAGATCCCGGAATTTAAAGCATGTGCCTGTAAGCTGGAAAATACAGGAAGACAGAAAAGTAAAGATTCTGCAGAATTAGCAATTCTAAGTAGAGATATACAGTATTAATTAAGAAGTTATGGCGGAACAATTTGAGAAATTTAATGATATGGAATTTTTCCTGGATATGCAGCGATGCATTGGCTGTCACTCATGTGAGATGGCCTGTGCGGAATGCGAGACCAATGGAGAAACTTCAATGATTCATATTCATTATGTGGACAGGGCAGAAACGATTCAGACAACGGTTCAGGTGTGTATGCACTGTGATGATCCCGTTTGTGCGAATGTTTGTCCTGCCGATGCCATCACCAAAGATGAATATGGAATAGTACATACAGCAGATACTTCCAAATGCATTGGCTGTGCAAACTGTGTGATGGGATGTCCTTTCGGTGTACCGCAAATTCCGGATCAGAGTGCCATGCTCATGATGAAATGCAATATGTGCTATGACAGAACGAGTATAGGCCTTAAGCCGATGTGTGCAACGGTATGCCCGAGTGGTGCCTTAACTTTTGATACCCGTGAAAATGTAGCGAAGAAAAGGCCTAACAGTACGCCAGTTAACCGTTTCATTTTCGGAAAAGAAGTAGTGAAAACCAAAGTAAATCTAATGATGCCTAAAGGCAGCGAAGAATTAAAAGTATTTTAAATTAATAATAATGTCAGACGATAATAATAAAATTCCCGCTTGGAAAGCCGATTTTCCCGTTAAAAAGAGAGAAGCAGCCTATGTATCCCGTAAAGAATTTATTAAGTTGATTACTTTCTTTTCAGGTACGCTGGCTCTGGCGAATATTGCCATTCCTGCTTTTAATTATGTAAAAAAGAAAGAAGAGATTAAAGAATACTTTGTAGGACTTACCACTGACCTTAAGATCGGAGGAATGAGAACGTTCTACATCAACGAAGATCACAGGACACCTTATATGCTGATCAGAATGGCAGAAAATAAATGGAAGGTTTTTGAACAGAAATGTACCCATCTTTCATGCTCTGTTCTTTATAACCATGATGAAAAAGTGATAGAATGCCCTTGTCACCACGGATTTTTTAATCCGGAAGACGGATCGGTTATTCAGGGACCGCCGCCAAGACCTCTTCCGCAGCTTGCAGTAGTGATCAAAGGAGATAAAATCTATGTGGAAGATTTTACCAAAGACAAAGAAGAAGAGCATCATAAAGCATAATCCATTAATTTATTTAAAATGTCAATAAGGAAAAAACCTATAAAAAAAGTAACCTTCCGGGTGAATGAAATGCTTGTGGCGATCATTAGTATCTATATACTTCTGGTAAGTATTCAGATGTGGCTCTTATTTGGAACCATTAATAAAGCCCTGGACAGTGAGCATCTGAATTTTGCCTTCTATTCCGGGGTGGCATCCGTAATTATTTTCCTATGTACCTTATTTTTCTTACGGTATATACCGGATATCCCAACCGGTAAAAAAACGAGTCAGAATGACGATGAAGAAGATAATGAATACTGATTTACTGGATTCTTTTAAAAGAAAACATGATTATTTAAGGCTTTCCATAACAGATAGCTGCAATTTCCGCTGTCTGTATTGCATGCCGGATGAACCCTTTAAAACCACACCGTCCATTGAGCTGATGAGCAGTGAGGAGATTTTTGAGATTTCCAAAACTTTCGTGGAAAAATTTAATATAAACAAAATCCGCATTACTGGGGGAGAACCTTTGGTAAGACACGATTTTGCACAGATTATTGAGCAGCTTTCAACCTTGGGCGTTAATATCGGGATTACAACCAATGGAGTATTGCTTCATAAGTACTTTGACCTGTTTCAGCAATATGGTATTAAAGATCTCAATATCAGTATCGATTCCCTGAACGCTGAGAAGTTTAAATATATTACCAAAAGAAACTTGTTCCAGACCGTATGGACCCATATCAAAGAAAGTATCAGAAGAGGTTTTAATGTAAAATTGAATATAGTGGTAATGAGGGGCTTTAATGAAGACGAAATAGCAGAATTTGTAGCCCTTTCTTACCATTATCCTATTGAGGTGAGATTTATTGAATTTATGCCGTTCACCGGCAATATCTGGGAAAAAGAAAAGGTGATTCCCGTTCGTGAAATGCTGGACCTTGTTTCTGATCACTTTACCTATGAAAAAGTTCAGGATGGAAAACATGATACTTCGAGTAAATATAAAGTAAAAGGTGACAGCAAAGGCCTGTTTGCTTTCATTTCTACCATGAGTAATGCTTTTTGTACAGGCTGTAACAGAATTCGGATAACCTCCGACGGGAAAATGAAGAACTGCCTTTTCGGGGCAGAGGAATTTGATGTATTACAACTTTACAGAAACGGGGAAAATATAGAAGAACTTATAAAAGAAGGGATCCTGAGAAAACATAAAGAAAAAGGCGGACAGTTTTCAACGCTGGAAACTACCGGCAATACCAAGATCACCAACAGAAGTATGATCAAAATAGGAGGATAATTTTTTTGCTCTCCGATAGGATAAAAAAAACATAACGGATAGATAAATCATTAATTCTAAGGCTATGAATCATTTTATACAAGTCACTGAAGCCCGACAGATAATTGAGAAAAATATTTTCAGAACAAAAAAGACAGAACTTCCTCTTCTGGAAACGCTGGGTTTTTATACCGCAGAAGCTGTGTATGCAACCATTGATGTCCCTTCTTTTGACAATTCGGCCATGGATGGTTATGGTTTTATATACGTGAATCCAAAGAATAAAGGCTGGAAAATAATAGGAGAAGTTTCGGCGGGGCATTCTGCTCATGCTTTGAAAGTTGGGGAAGGAGAAGCTGTAAGGATTTTTACCGGAGCACCGATTCCTGGAGGAGTAGATACGGTCATCATGCAGGAAAAAGTGGAAGTAAGCGGAGGTTTCGTTTCCTTTGATTATTCAGCAGTGAATAAAGGAGATAACATACGGCACCGGGGTTCTCAAACGGAAAAGGGAGAATTGATACTACCGGAAAATACATTCATCAGCCATTCGGTAATAGGATTTTTAGCAGGATTTGGAATAGAAAAAATTACGGTTTTTGAACCCGTTAAAATCGGTCTTCTTTATACAGGAAACGAATTGGTTGAAGTAGGACAGCCTTTAACCGACGGCAAAATTTACAATTCCAATGCATATACCCTTCAGGCTGCCTTAGCCGAGATAAACCAGCGTTTTTCCCTCGTAAAGCACGTGGAAGATACGGCCGAATCTACCTTTACGGCCATAGAAGATGCTTTGGGGCAGGTAGACGTTCTTCTTATTACAGGCGGAATATCCGTAGGGGATTATGATTATGTAAAGCCCTCTTTGGAAAAGCTGGGAGTGGAAGAATTATTTTATAAAATAAAGCAGAAACCCGGTAAACCTTTGTTTTTTGGAAAGTTAAAACAAAAATATGTATTTGCCTTACCCGGTAACCCCGCTTCGGTTTTCTCCTGCTATCACCAGTATGTAAAACCTTTTGTTTTAGGTTGCTTCGGAAGAGAGGATTTTTATAAAGATGAGGACTGGGCGGTGATGGAAACCACGGAAAAGAAAAAGAATAAGCAGCTGACTTTATTTCTAAAGGCAAGGTACTCCCATGGAAAAGTCCGTGTTCTCAATGGTCAGGAATCCTACAAAATGAACTCTGCTGCACAGGCCAACTGCCTGATGGAATTTCCTGACGGAATAGAAGAGATAAAAGCCGGTGAAAAAGTGAAGATATGGAAAATCTGAAAATCAAAGGACGCATATGGATCGAAACGGATTCAGGACTGAAGATCGGAAAAGGAAGAGCCCTGCTTTTAGAGCAGATTGACAGGCTGGGATCTATTTCAGAAGCATCAAAATATCTGGAAATTCCATACAGAAGAGCATGGGGAATTGTAAAAGATATCAATACCAATTCCACCAGAGAAGTTGTAGTAAAAGTAGCTGGCGGTAAATCAGGGGGTGAAAGTAAGCTTACTGATTATGGGAAAAAGATCGTGGAAAAGTTCAAAGCTACACAAGAATGTTTCAACAAATTTTCACAGAATGAAAGCAATAGTTTTAGCGGGTGGGAATAGCTCCAGAATGGGCCGGAATAAAGCCTTGATGAAGCTTGGAGATCAACTTGTCATACAGCACGTCATCAATAATCTGTCTCAGGTGTTTAAAGAAATTTATATCTCAGGAAGTTCTCTTCAATATCCGTTTTTTGAAAACACGATTGAAGATTCCGTTCAGGGAAAAGGTCCGGTTGGCGGAATTTATTCCGCATTGGAATTTTGCAGGGAGGATATTTTTGTATGTCCCTGCGATATGCCCTTTATTTCTGCGGATCTCATTAAAGATACCCTTCAGGAAAAGGAGAAAGACAGAATAACGGTCTTGCAATACGGTGATAAAATTTATCCTACGCTGGGAGTCTATCCGTTTTCCGTAGCGGAAGAGCTAAAGAAATCCATAGAGAAAGGACATCTTAAGATGACTCAGCTGCTGGAGATGCAAAATGCAAAATACATCACATATAAAGACAATCTAAAAATCCAGCTTATGAACCTCAATACCCCGGAGAGTTTTCAGGAAGCTGAAAAATACATTAATCAAAAATAGGTGAAATGAAAAGGAATTATGCTATAATCGGTACCCTGCTGTTTTCATTCACCGCATTTTCTCAACAGCAACAAGACTCACTGGAAAAATATTATGAGATCCAGGAAGTTCATATTTTAGGAAAAGATAAAAATGATGGCCCTATCAATAAGATTAATGCAGGTGAGATCAGAGATTTTAATAAAACAAATGTAGTGGATGCAGTGAATCTTCTCCCCGGAGTAAGTATTGCCCAGGTGGGGGAAAGAAATGAAGGGAGCATTTTAGTAAGAGGATTCAGTTCCTTACGAACACCCGTATTTTATGATGGTATACCGATCTATATTCCTTATGACGGAAATTTTGATTTAAGCCGTTTTATGACTTTTGATGTAAACAGCATTTCTGTGGAAAAGGGCCTGGTTTCCGTAAAATACGGAGCCAATACTTTGGGAGGAGCCGTGAATATTGTGTCCAGGAAACCGGTGAAAGAACTTGATATCGACGGGCAATCCGGAATAGGTTTTGCCGATGGAGCAGGTGTTAATTCTTACTTTACAGGATTGAATATAGGGACCCGCCAGAAAAAATATTATGTAATGGGTTCCGCCTCATTCATTAAAACCGATAACTTCATTCTGTCCCGGAAATTTGTTCCGACAGAGCTTCAGCCCTCTTTAAAAAGAGAAAACTCAGAATCAATAGATGTGAAATTAAGCGCCAAAGTAGGATATACCCCAAACCAAACCGATGAATATTCTTTCAGCATCCTTTCACAGAATGCCGATAAAAATGTTTCCCCAAATGTTTATAAAACCGGAAACAGCAACTGGAGGGATTATCCTATTTATGATAAAACCAGCATGTACGTGAAAACCCGCACACAGGTGGCCTCCAAAACCTTTTTAAATTTTACCGGTTATTACGATACCTATTACAACAAAATGAAACAGTATGATGACGGTACCTTTACTTTGCTTAATAAAAACTCATCTTTTTCCAGTGTTTATAATGACTATTCCTTAGGAGGAATTCTAAGCTTAACCACTGAAGCCGTTAAAAATAACGTGATCACTTTACTGGTGAATGAAAAATATGATTCCCATAAAGAGCATAATGAAGCAATAAGTGCCGATGCTTCCATAGGGCAGAATGACAGGCGGGGGGAACCCATTCAGAGGTTTAAAGACAATATGTTTTTTATCGGGTTTGAAGATGTAATCACATTCAATTCATTTTTGAAAGCAGTGGTGGGAGCTTCCTATAATTTCAGAAATAATATCAAAGCCCAGGAATACGGAACCCACTATATTACAGGAGAAAGCAATGTTTTGTTTGACTATCCGAAAGGCTCTGATAAAGCCTTCGATTACAAAGGAGGAATTATTCTGGAGCCGGCCCGCAACCATGTCATCACTTTGTCATTGTCTAAAAGATCCAGATTTGCCTCTCAGAAGGAAAGATATTCCAGCCGTTTCGGAAGCCAGGTACCCAATCCTGATCTGAAATCCGAGTATGCGATGGTGTATGATATTACCTATTCCGGAAAAGCAGGAACCCAATTCCATTATGAGGTGTCGGGATTTATCAATGATCTGAGAGATGCCATTTTTGTAAGAACGGTAGGAACAATGGAAAACGGAGATCCCATGAACCAGAATGTCAATATCGGGAAAGCGGTATTCAGAGGATATGAATTGGCTTTCGGCTATGCACCCGTTAAAAATATCATGTTGGGGGCCAATTACAGCTATATCGACATGAAAGACAAAACAAAGGACAGCAAAGAAAAATTTGTGAACGTACCCAATCATAAGTTAATGGCTTATACCAAATGGGAAGTTCCCTCATTGCGATCCGCTTTAAACGTAAATATGGAGTTTTACAGCAAAAGGTATATAACGAGTACAGGAGATCAGGCACCGGAATTTACCTTATTGAATGCCAAATTATCAGTAAATGTCCTCAAAGGAGTCAACTTCGATTTTGGCGTGAGAAACCTGTTTGACAGGAATTATTATCTGGCCTATGGTTATCCGAAAGAAGGAAGATCTTTCATCACCGGATTTTCATATCATTTTTAAAAATAATTAAATACCGAAGCAATGAAAATTAAAATTTTTGGAAAGCTGACCGATACATTCGGAGTTACGGAATACAGTATGGCTGAAGAAATAAAAGATACACAGGAACTAAAATCAAAACTTGAAGAATCCTTTCCTCACCTGAAAACCATGACTTACTTTCTGGTAGTAAACGGAAAAAAACAGGATCAGAATATACCTCTTCCCGAAAATGCAGAAATCGCATTGTTGCCGCCTTATTCAGGAGGTTAAAAAAATAAAAAAATGGATTTAAACAGATATAGCAGACAAATTATCCTGCCGGATTTTGGAATTTCCGCTCAGGAAAGGCTGGGATCATCCTCCGTTTTAATTATAGGGGCGGGCGGTCTGGGTTGTCCGGTTTTACAGCTGTTGGCAGCATCAGGAATAGGAAAGATGGGAATTGTTGATTTTGATGCTGTGGAACTTCATAATCTCCACCGCCAGTTTTTATTTGAAGAAGGAGATGTGGGAGAACCGAAAGTTTTTGCAGCAGAAAAACATCTTAAGAAGATGAATTCTCAATCGGAGATCAGAACTTTTTACCAAAGAATCGATGCTAGAAATGCAATAGAATTAATCGAAAATTATAATGTGGTGGTAGACTGTACGGATAATTTTTCGACGCGGTATATCCTTAATGATGTCTGCTATATTTTGAATAAACCTTTGGTGTACGGCTCTATTTTCCGGTATGAAGGTCAGGTGGCGGTTTTTAATGTATTGAAGGACGATATGATAACCAGTTACAGGGATCTTTTTCCTGTGCCTCCTCAGCCAGACGAAATTCCCAGTTGCAATGAAGCCGGTGTTTTACCTACGTTATCATCCATGATCGGGACTATGCAGGCTAATGAAGTCATTAAATTATTGACCGGTTCAGAAGATGTCTTGGTTCATAAGCTTTTGGTGTTTAACAGCAAAAATTACCAAAGTATGATCATAGACTTTAAAGAAAATAAAGACAAAGTATGTCCTGAAACCTGGGAGGAATTTCAAAACTTCGATTATGGAGAATCATGCAGTACGGATCTTCCCAAAGAAATAATATCATCCGGGGAACTGGAAGATTTTTTAAAAATGGAAAATTCCGTTTTAATAGATGTCCGGGAAGAAGATGAACTTCCTGAGCTTACCCTTTTCAAGGCAGTTAAAATACCTCTGGGAACTTTAAAAGAGAATAGAGAATCATTAAAAGCCTATAACGGGATCTGCTTTATCTGTGCATCAGGAATACGAAGTAAAAAAGCATTGGAAATAGCCCGGTCTTATTTTCCGGAAAAAAATATCACCCATTATTCACCAGGAGTAAAATCAATTGTAAGATGAGTAAAATCAAAAATATATTTGTAAAAGGACCTATCAGTCCGGCATTTGTAGCTGAAAGTATCAGCAGACATACGGTAAAGACACAGATAGGAGGACACAGCATTTTTCTCGGTCAGGTCCGGGAAGATGAGCTGGAAGGGAAAAAAGTACAGGCCATAGAGTTTACCGCATACGAAGAAATGGCACTGGAAAAAGCGGCGGAGATCAGAGAAGAAATTATCCTTAAATATGGCTTATCCTGTGCCCATATTTACCATTCACTGGGATTGATCAACAAAGGAGAGATCTGTTTTTTTGTATTTACATCAGCTCCTCACCGTAAAGAAGCCATCCAGGCATGTGATGAAATGGTAGACAGGATTAAAAAAGAAACCTCCATCTGGGGAAAAGAAATTTTTGAAGACGAAACTTATTCATGGAAAGAAAATAAATAAGCTATGGTAAATATTACACACAAATCCAATACACTAAGAAAAGCACTGGCAGAAGCCATTGTATCGGTAAGCTCACATGAGACCATTAATGCTATTCTCAATAATGAAGTACCCAAAGGTAACGTCTTTGAAATGGCAAAGACAGCCGGATTATTTGCCGCTAAAAAGACCAGTGATATGATCCCGGACTGCCATCCGCTTCCTGTAGAATATACCTCCATCCGATATGAGGTCAGGGATCTGGATATTTATATAACCTCAGAAATACACACTATTTATAAAACAGGAGTAGAAGTGGAAGCTATGCATGCGGCATCCGTAGTGGCATTAACGATGTATGACATGCTTAAGCCGATTGATAAAAATATTGAGATCCGAAATATACGGTTAATTGAAAAACGGGGAGGGAAAACCGATAATAAAGACTCGGGAGAAGGAATTCAGGCTTCGGTAATCGTTTGTTCAGATAGTATTTCTGCCGGACATAAAGAAGATAAAGCCGGCAAAGCAATTATTACAGGATTGCAGAAACACTCGGTGAATATTAATGATTATATAATAATTCCGGATGAGATCACAGAAATACAGCACAAAATAAAAGAATATGTGCAATCGGGAATATCACTGATCATGATTACAGGAGGAACAGGGCTTTCCAAAAGAGATGTCACTCCCGAAGCGGTACGGCCCTTACTGGACCGGGAGATTCCGGGAATTGCGGAAACAATCAGGAACTACGGACAGCAGCGTACACCATATTCCATGCTTTCCAGAAGTCTTGCAGGGATGATCGGAGATACGCTGGTAATAGCTTTGCCAGGTTCTACAAAAGGGGCGGAAGAGTCCGTAGATGCTATATTTCCGGCCGTGCTTCATATCTATAAAATGCTGAAAGGAGGGAAGCATTAGCGGACATGATAATTATCAATAACAATAAAGGATATTTTTATCTTTTATTGAAAAAAGTATCATTATATTTACATATATAAAAATATAAAACAGGATGAAGAAGATAATGAAGAATAACGATTTCGACGGTAGTCTAAAGTCAGGAAAAGGTAGCCATGATCTCATATCTACAACAAATTCAAAAATATAAATGGGAGAAAAATTTCGGAAAAATGGGGAAAATATATCCTTATTAAGTTCGGAACTGATCTGCTAAAAAATAATACATAAAATATTACAGGTATTAAAAATTAAATTAGGAAGAAAATCTTCTTGATGCATTTCGCCTGTGTAATATTGAAACACCTCAACGATAAGGGATAAACGATGAGAAACTAAAAAAACTTATATAAAAAACCGTTATGAAAAGAACATTCTTTATCACTGCTGTTTTGTGTGTCTTCATTGGCTTGAACTCATGCAAACAAGACCCTTCAAATTCTGTTGGAAATACAGAGGACACCGAAAAGATAAAACTGGATGGAACTACCGAAGAACAAAAGCTGCTGGCACCTCCCAACGTTCCGTCACCTGTAGGTGACCGTGCGGCCAAAAAAGTAATCGTAAAGCTGGAAACCATTGAAAAAGTCGGGGAGCTGGCGGACGGAACACAATATAATTTCTGGACATTCAACGGAACTGTGCCCGGAAGTTTTATCCGTGCAAGAGTCGGGGATGAAATTGAACTCCATCTTAAAAATAATGAAAACAGTGTTTTCCCTCATAATATAGATCTTCATTCCGTAAATGGACCCGGTGGAGGAGCTCAGGCAACTTTCGTAGCACCAGGGAAAGAAGCCGTATTTACTTTTAAAGCACTTAATCCCGGATTATATGTTTACCATTGTGCTACGGCACCTGTAGGAATGCACATTGCGAACGGTATGTACGGTCTTATCCTAATAGAACCGGCAGGAGGGCTTCCAAAAGTAGACAGGGAATATTACATTATGCAGGGGGACTTCTATACCAAAGGTAAATTCGGGGAGAAAGGACTCCAGGAATTTGATATGGATAAAGCAATTGCTGAACATGCCGAATATGTAGTATTTAACGGAAATACAGGCTCTTTATTAGGAAATAATGAATTACAGGCTAAAACAGGCGAGACGGTAAGATTTTTTGTTGGAAACGGAGGACCCAACCTTACTTCTTCCTTCCACGTTATCGGAGAAATCTTTGACCGTGTATATATAGAAGGAGGAAATAAGATCAATGAAAATGTACAAACCACGCTTGTTCCTCCGGGTGGAGCTGCCATTGTAGAATTTAAAGCTACCGTACCGGGAGAATACGTTATTGTTGATCACGCTATTTTTCGCGCCTTTAATAAAGGAGCTTTAGGAAAAATTAAAGTAACCGGAGCAGACAATCCTACCGTATTTAGGAAAAATCCATAATAACTTCAAGGTTAATTGAGGATTCAATTGAAAAAATGATGAGAGTTTTCATAGCAATATTAAATTTTATTTTAGGGGTAATGCAGGTATCCTGTTCCGATCATTCCACTGCTGTCCGGTCGCAGGCTGAAACGGAAACCATTCTTAAAAGTATATCAAGCTCAAAAAAGATGGTAGAAATAGAAGGTGGCACCTATACGGCATTCATAGGAAAAGATTCGGGAAGGGTGGTCCGGGTAAAAAGTTTTTATCTTGACGACAGTCCTGTTACAAATGCAGAATACCTCACATTTCTGAAAGCGAATCCTCAATGGACCAGAAGTAAAGTCATACGTTTATATGCCGACAGCATGTATCTCCATCGCTGGAAAGGTGATTTTGAAATCCCCGAAGGAGCAAATCCTGATGCACCGGTGACCAATGTTTCCTGGTTTGCAGCAGAAGCTTATTCCAAAAGTGTAGGAAAAAGACTTCCCACTATAGATGAATGGGAATACGTGGGACTGGCCGATCAAAAAAATAAAAATGCTTCTGAAGACCCGGAATTTACTGAATTTATACTGAGGTCCTATCAGAAAAAAGATAAAAACAAGCAACCGGTAAAACAGGAAGCTCCCAATTATTACGGGGTGTATGATATGTACGGACTTGTATGGGAATGGACCTATGATTTCAATTCGGTGATGATGAGCGGGGAATCGCGTAACGACAATGCCACTAATGAATCCTTGTTTTGCGCAGGAGCTGCCGTAACATCAGCAGATCTGAGGAACTATGCTGCATTTGTAAGGTATGCGTTGAGAGGAAGCGTAAAAGCCGATTACTGTCTCAATAACCTTGGGTTCCGATGTGCAAAAAATAATTAAAAAACTTCCAATGAAAAAACTCATTTATTTACTTTTAGCTTTGACAGTAATATCCTGTCATAAAAAAAATGAAGAAATAAGCCCGGATTCCATTTATAATGTCAAAACCCAATGGGAACAGCAGGATGGTAAAAAGATTACATTTTCTGATCTTAAAGGAAAAGTGCTGGTAACTGCTATGATCTTTACTTCATGTACCACAGCTTGTCCCCGGTTAACGGCTGAAATGAAAAATATCTCCCGGCAGGTAGGTGAAGTGGACCCCGATGATATTCAGTATATCCTGATCACCATTGATCCCGAAAACGATACGCCGGAAGTAATGAAGAAATACCTTTCCAATTTTAAGCTGAATGGAAAAGAATGGTTGTTTTTGCGGGCAAATGAAGAAGATGTAAGATCATTGGCTAATGTAATGGCTGTCAAATACAAACAGATTTCTCCTGTGGAATTTTCACATTCCAATATTATCAGTGTTTATTCAAAAGAAGGAAAGCTGGCTTTTCAGAAAGAAGGTTTAAATGTAGAAATAAACGAAACGGTAAACGCCGTTAAAAAACAATTAAAATTTTAAAAATAGAAAGTATATGAAAAAAATTGTATTGACAACTGCTTTGTTGTCTGTTGTATTAACTGCCTGCTCAGGTAAAAAAGAAGCCGAGGCTGTTTCTGCGGCTGCGGAAACCAATATAATGCTTGAAGAACCTAAGCCGGTAGACTCGTCAGCCATTGCTTCTGCGGCTGCAAGTCCTGAAGAAGAAGGATTAAAGCTGATAGAAGGAACAGACTGCCTGGCCTGCCATAAAGTAGATGAAAGACTGGTGGGACCTTCATATCAGGAAGTAGCAGATAAATATACGGATGCCGATGCCGATCTCCTCGCCCAGAAAATTATAGAAGGAGGACAGGGAGTTTGGGGAGAAGTTCCTATGGCACCTCATACAGGTATGAGTAAAGACAATGCAAAGCTTATGGTGAAGTATATTCTCTCACTGAAAAAGGGTTAAAAAAAAATTTAAAATAATAAAAGACAAAAAGGTATTAAATTATGAACACGAAAACAGATTTTATCGGAGACATTGTAGCTAAAGATTTCAGAACAGCTGCCATATTTAAAAATCATGGAATTGATTTCTGCTGTAAAGGCGGAAGAACCATAGAAGAAGCGTGCAGTACAAAAAAACTGGATGCGGAACAAATCTACAAAGAGATCGAGAACTTACCGAAAAACGGAGGTGACTCCATAGATTTTAACAGCTGGCCGTTAGATTTATTATCGGACTATGTCGAAAAAACACATCATCGTTACATAGAAGAGAAAACACCGGTTATAAAAGCATTTTTGGACAAGCTTTGCAAAGTACACGGAGAAAGGCATCCGGAACTATTTGAGATCAGGGATTTATTTTTTGCTTCCGCACAGGATTTAGGTGCCCATTTGAAAAAAGAAGAGCTCATCCTGTTTCCTTTCATTAAAAATATGATAAAAGCGCAAATAGACGGGAGCGACTTATTAAGACCTGGCTTCGGAACCGTAGAAAATCCGGTGAATATGATGAAGCATGAACATACGGTGGAAGGGGAAAGACTCAGAAAAATAGGAGAACTGACCAATGAATATACTCCTCCTGCAGATGCATGTAATACTTACCGTGTAACATTTGCGATGCTTGAGGAATTTGAAAATGACCTTCACAAACATATCCACCTGGAAAATAATATACTCTTTCCCAAATCAATTAAGCTGGAAAAAGAATTTGCAGTAGAATCCTGATTTTTTTTGAATTAAATACTTAAGAAATATGACCCCAAAAAAATTATGGATTTGGCTTGGAGTAATAGTTGTTAGCTCTTTTGCGGTACTTATTTTCTATGGTGTGGAAATTTACCGCAAAATACCTCCGGTTCCGGATAAAGTAATTACTACAGAAGGAAAGATAGTGGCTACCGGCCAGGATATAAAAGACGGCCAGAATGTATGGCAGTCTATCGGCGGGCAGACCGTAGGAAGTATCTGGGGACACGGAGCTTATATCGCTCCCGACTGGAGTGCCGATTATCTCCATCGTGAATCATTGCTGCTTTTAGATAAACTGGCAGAAAAAGACGGAAAGATTTATAAAGAATTATCCGATGATGAACAGGCAAAATACCAGGTGTTATTGAAAAAAGAACTTCGCGAAAATACACTGGATCAGGCTGCACATACCATCGTCATCTCTCCTGAAAGAGCTGAGGTTCAGGAAGAGCTTGCTGCCTATTATGCTAAAATATTCATGAACGACCCTGAAGTGGATCAGCTTAGAGATCATTATGCCATTCCGAAGAATACAGTGAAAACTGCGGATAGAATGGCTAAAATGAATGCATTTATCTCATGGACCGCCTGGGTTTGTATAACCGACCGTCCCGGAGATGATGTCTCTTATACCAATAACTGGCCTTATGATGAAATGATCGGAAATATTCCTCCTCCTTCATTGCTGGTCTGGTCAGTTTTTAGTGTTCTGGTACTGTTGGCTGGTGTAGGCTTACTCGTATTTTATCATGCAAAAAATAAAGAAGAGGAAATCAGTGAAAAGCTTCCCATAGAAGATCCGTTACGGAATATGAAGCCGACACCTTCCATGAAGGCCACTTTAAAATATATATGGGTGGTAGCCTTGCTGATTTTGGTTCAGATGCTCGCAGGAGTGATCACGGCCCACTATGGAGTGGAGGGAAGTGCATTTTACGGATTTCCTTTAGATCAGTTTCTGCCTCAGTCCATTTCCAGAAGCTGGCATGTTCAGCTCGCTATTTTCTGGATTGCTACTTCCTGGCTGGCAACAGGGCTGTACATTGCACCCGCAGTTTCAGGCTATGAGCCTCCCTATCAGAAGTTAGGAGTCAATATACTATTTGTAGCCTTGCTTATCGTTGTTTTTGGATCATTAGCAGGTCAGTGGCTTGGAGTGATGCAGAAACTGGGATATGTAGATAATTTCCTTTGGGGACATTCAGGATATGAATATGTAGAGCTTGGAAGAGTCTGGCAGATTTTACTTCTGGTGGGCCTGGTACTTTGGCTGGTCCTCATGATCAGAGCATTACTTCCCGCATTGAAAAGAAAAGACGGAGACCGTCATTTGCTTATATTATTTACACTGTCGTCAGTAGCTATTGCCTTATTCTACGCGGCAGGACTGATGTATGGAAGGCAGACCCATATGGCTATTGCAGAATACTGGAGGTGGTGGGTGGTCCATCTGTGGGTGGAAGGATTCTTTGAAGTCTTTGCTACCGTAGTGGCTGCATTCTTATTTACCCGTCTGGGATTATTAAGATTAAAATCTGCTGTCACTGCCGTACTTTTTTCCACTATTGTTTTCCTTGCCGGAGGAATATTAGGAACATTCCACCATTTATATTTCAGTGCCACGCCCACAGCAGTACTGGCTTTGGGAGCCACATTCAGTGCTATGGAAATTGTACCGTTGGTTCTTATCGGGTTTGAATCCTATCAGAATTATCAGCTGAGTAAATCCACCAAATGGATCCAGGCATATAAATGGCCAATTTACTGTTTTATTGCGATGTCATTCTGGAATTTCCTCGGAGCAGGGATATTCGGATTTGCCATTAATCCTCCTATTGCCCTCTATTATATTCAGGGGTTAAACACCACTGCTGTTCACGGACATGCCGCATTATTCGGAGTATACGGGATCTTAGGAATAGGACTGATGATGTTTGTTTTGCGCGGTTTATATCCGGACAGGCAATGGAATGATAAACTGATAGGCTGGGCTTTCTGGCTGATCAATATCGGGCTGCTGGTGATGGTAACCATCAGTTTGCTTCCCATAGGGATCATGCAGTCGGTAGCTTCCATTAAAGAAGGCTATTGGTATGCACGTTCTGCCGAATTTATGCAGACAGATATCATGCATACATTGCGCTGGCTTCGGGTACCCGGAGATATTTTACTTGCAGTGGGGGAACTCCTGTTGGTCATCTTCATTATCGGTCTCAAAACAGGCTGGTCTTTAAAAGAAAAACGCTAATCTAATATTTGTTTCAGAACTGCCATAGCTTTTGCTGTGGTGGTTCTTTTTTTGTAAATTTATAAGATAAGATAAAGATCACCGTATCTCTTTGAGAAGGGGATTTTAAATACTTATTATAACATACCCTGGGATTGAAAAGAATATAATGAAACCGAAAAATAAATATAATGAGTGAAACAATTCAATCAAAATTAGGTGAATACCTGTATCTAGCAATGGGTGACTGTGCAGGACAAAAAGTAGTAATGGGAATAGGGTACACCTATGAATATGCAGACAAAAAAGCCAGGCAGTTTGAAGAAGCAAGCAAAGGGCTCGTGAAATACCTGGATATTTCGGTTATCAAAACAGGAGATAAGGTAAAATGCCGTACCCTGAAAAGAATAGGATAATCGTGTATTCTTCATTATCTTTGATCAATCATTTACAAACTTTATAACACAAAACCCTGACAAAAATTATGGGTGTAAAATCCATTTTTAAAATAAAATTCCTGATCACCATATCGCTGTTACTCCTGTTGCTGACGGGGTGCAAAAAATCCGGAAGGGAAGCATCGGGTAATCCTGCTGTAAAACCCCAACTTTCTGTTGCGGCTGCGGCTAACCTGAGGGATGTCCTTGAAGAGCTGAAAAAGAAATACATCAGTGAATATCCAGGGAAAAAGATTGAAATCACTTTCGGCTCATCAGGAATGCTGGTACAGCAGATATTGAATGGAGCTCCTTTCGATTTGTTTTTATCAGCAGATACGAAATTTCCGGAGAAACTTCAACAAGCTGGAAAAACACTTGGTACCCCTGAAATCTATGCATATGGAAAACTTGCCTTATGGAGTACAAGGCAGGATGTATCTAAAGGATTGACAGTACTTCTGGATCCTCGAATAAAAAAAATTGCAATAGCTAATCCTGAACTGGCTCCTTATGGAAAAAGTGCGGTGGAAGCCCTGGAAAAATCAGGCCTGTATGATAAAGTGAACCATAAAATAGTCTGGGCGGAAAACATCAATCAGGCAGCTCAGTTCGCTTCCTCGGGAAATGCTGATACAGGTTTTATTGCATTATCCAACGCTTTAAATAAAGAAATGAAAAAAAGAGGTAAATATTATGAATTACCGGAGAATATAAGCCCACCCATTGCCCAGAGCGCAATCATAATAAAAGGAAAAAATGAAGACGAAGCTAAAGAATTTATGGAATTTATCAGAAGTCCGAAAGCCGGGGCCATATGGAAAAGTTACGGATATAAAACGGCAGCTGAACATTAAATAAACCACTATGCTCGATCAGGACTTTGTATATACTTTATTATTAACCGGCAAACTGGCACTTATTACTACCATGATTTTGATCGTAATTGGTGTTCCGGTAGCTTACTGGCTTGCCTATTCAGGATGCAAACTTAAAGTAATAGTGGAAGCCCTGATCTCTATGCCGATTGTTTTACCACCGACCGTAATGGGGTATTACCTCCTGGTATTGTTCAGTCCGGAGAACGGATTGGGAAAATTATTCCAGGACGTTTTTGATGCCCGGCTGGCTTTTTCATTCAAAGGAATAGTCATCGCGAGTGTAATCGCTAATTTGCCCTTTATGATTCAGCCCCTGCACAACGGTTTTTTATCCCTATCCGACGAATTGAGACAGGCATCCTACACGATGGGAAAGTCGAAGATAACAACTCTTTTTAAAGTCCTTCTTCCCAATATCAAACCTTCGATTATTACAGGAATCGCACTCACTTTTGCCCACTGTATCGGGGAATTCGGGATTGTGATAATGGTGGGAGGAAATATACCTAAAGAAACAAGAATCGCTTCCGTCGCTATTTACGATCAGGTTCAGGCGTTAAATTTTGAGGCAGCCAATCAGTATGCCTTTGTATTGTTTATCCTGTCTTTTTTAATATTGCTTGTCATTTTTAGTGTCAACCGGAAATTTAAGGTTAAATATTTTTAAATATGGAAATTCAAATCAGGCATCAGATCTTTTCATCAGCCGGAAATTCGGTTCTGCAGGTACAGGGGTATTTCCGGAAGGGGAGTATGGTGAATATATCAGGAAAGTCCGGCGCCGGGAAAACAACCTTTCTTAAAATTGTAGCAGGACTTGTAAAACCGGATGAGGCTAAAATATTATTTGAAGATAGGGTTTTTGTGGACACTGTAAATAAAGTTTTCCTTCCTCCCCAAAAAAGGAATACGGCCATGATGTTTCAGCAGTATGTGCTTTTTCCCCATATGAATGTAAAACAGAATATTTTATATGCACAGAAAGAGAAGAATGAGGAAATGGTCGATGAGCTGCTGGAGAATTTTGGACTGGAGAAATTTTCGGGTATTCTTCCTCAAAAATTATCAGGAGGACAGCAGCAGAGGGTAGCCCTGGCGAGAGCGTTGGCACAGGAAGCCGATATCCTTCTGTTGGATGAGCCCCTTTCTGCCGTAGATGAAGAAATGGCGGAAAAAATGAAAAACATGATCCTTTCATTTCAGAAAAAGAATAATTCCACCGTTTTTGTAGTGACCCATAATGAAACTGATTTTAAGGAATATAGTGATTATCAGTTAATAGTGGAATAAAATTTTGATTACAATAAGAAATAGTATTTGATATGAAATATTTTAAATACTGGTTGTCTCTATGCCTGTTCAATTTTTTCCTGGTGGCTTTGCTCGGAACTATGATGAGGTATAATATTGCTTTTTCATTACCGGGGTTTAATCATAAATTTATGCAGGAATCCCATTCGCATTTTGCATTTTATGGATGGGCAAGTGCCTGTATCTATCTTTTTGTTACGAACTATTTGGTCCGAAAATCTCCCCAGATAAATATTCGGAAATACCAGTGGATGATGATCTTCAATCAGGCAGGCTCCTATGGAATGCTGTTTTCTTTTTTGTATGGAGGATATTACTGGCTCTCCATAGCTTTTTCATCTGTGGCTTTGTTTTCCGGGTTCTTCTATTTCATTTTTTTATTGCTGGACACTCAAAAAAATAAAGATTCCGGTATTGTCTGGCTGAAAGCAGGAGCTTTTTTCGCGACACTCTCATCATTGGGAATTTTTGGACTTGCTTACCTGTCTGCTACAAAGACGGTCATGGATGAGATACACCGGGCTTCCATTTATTTATATCTTCATTTTCAGTACAATGGCTTTTTCTTTTTTTCCTGCATAGGATTATTATTACTTTATCTGGAAAAACACGGTATTAAAGAATATGAAAAAGTATTAAAAAGATCTTTCTATCTACTGTTTTACGGTACTTTTTTCGGATATGGGCTGTCTCTTCTCTGGATGTCCATGCCCGGATGGTTGTATGGATTTTTTATATTAGTTGCCGTAGTCCAGTTAACAGGTGCCTGCAAGCTCTGGCTAGTGCTGAAAAAGTACTGGACTGCTTTGACTCAAAAAGAGGGAACAATCCGGAACATCCTTTTAAGCATTGCGATTTTTGCTTTATTAAGTAAATTTTTATTTCAGTTTTTATCGGTAATTCCCCAGGTAGGAATATATGCCTTCCATACACTGAATATTGTCATTGCTTATCTGCACTGGGTTTTGCTTGTAGGAATCAGTATGTTCCTGATCTGGATGATCTTCAGGGCAAGGATTTTCCGGATAACGAATGCTTTAAAGCTATTCCTCAGCCTAATGCTGGCGGGAATACTCCTGAATGAACTGATCTTAGGTATTTCCGGATTGTTTTCGGTATACATGATCCCGTTTCGGGCAAGTTCTTCATTGCTGTTAGGTGCTTCTTTTCTGATCATGCTGTCGGTTTTGGGAATACTTTTTTCCTTAAGACCGGAAGAAAATAGCCTTAAATGATCACGCTGCCAAAATCTTTAAGGTCTTTAATTTTATATTCAAACATAACAAGAACCTTAGCCTTTATCTCTGCCGCGATATGATGAATAGGACAGGGATTAACACCCGTACACTTCTGTAAACCCAAAAGACAGGCAGTAAGAAAATCCTTATCTTCAAAATGATCAAAAATATCTTTTATCGTAAGCGTTTCAAACTGTTCCTCACTCAGGTAAAACCCTCCGCCGCGTCCTTTTACAGACGAGATAAGACCATTCCGGGTAAGCTCCTGGAGTATTTTAGAGGTGAAAGGAGCAGGGGTCCCAATTTGTTTGGAAATTTCATTAATACCAATCTTTCTCTTTTCCAAAGCAAGGATCATACAGGCTTTGATGGCATATTGACATGTTTGTGAAAAAATGAGCATACTTATATCAGATTCAAAAATAAAAATGCAAAAGCAATTTTCACAAAGTTAAGCATTTATAAATACCTAGCTGAGAAAACTGCTTTCGCTTAATGAATTGATTAAAAAAATGATATAAGTTGAAACCCTTTAACGGATGAACTTTTATAAAATTCTGAAACGGGGTGAAATCTTAATTCCGATCCAGCTCCATGATTGAAGACCTTTAGGCTCTGCAACGTTTTTTACCGCTTTCATACCGTCTCCGGCAAACAGTAAAGACTGTCCCACATTAATGGTGATGATCTTACCGACCTGAGCATTAAATACAAGATCGGCCTCGGTCCCCAGATAAGAGGAAAGCCCGTTTCCTAATTTCCCGTTTGAGGTAAAGAGGTGTACATGGGCATCCAGTGAAGTTTGCGGATTGAATTTTATAGAGTTTTTGATATAATAATCATTAAGCCCGAAACTGTTAAAATAGCTGGCTCCGGAATAAAAATAATCCATAAAGCCGTTAAATTTATGATTCGTTCCGTATAAAGGACTAAAGGCTCTGTTGTTGCCCGCAGAGGTATTGGAGCTGTTTCCTGAAAGCCATTCCGTACCGAAAGTGGAGTTGACTTTTGGAGTCCACGCAATATCTCCGTTTACACTGAACTGGTAAGCGGATTTACTTTGTCCCGCCGTATTTTTTCCTGTCTGATAATAAGCAGACCCGAAAAGCTTTACATTCTGAAGGGTTTTGGAAAGATTAATACCTACCGTAAACATATCAAAATGAGTTCCTGAAGGAGCCTGGAGCACATTATTCATACCAATGGCAGAAAATCTGAAACCTGGATTTTTATATTCATAGTGAAGGATTTGCAAAGATTTTGTAATTTCTCCGCCTTCTGCTACCGTATACAGCTCTTTGTCATCAAGATCATTGGTATCATTATCATCGTTGTTGTAGGTAACCACTGCTTCCAGTTTTGAATTTTTACCGAGAAGGAAAACTCCTTTTAAAGCATCAAAGCTGCGTCCCTGCATAGCCCAGTCCAAACCGCCTACAAGACGTTCGTCGTCATAAGCTAGAATTTGTCTACCCAGCTTAATTCCGGCTTTTTCGGAAATCTGATAGTTGGCCCAAGCTTCATTAAGTATGAAATTCTGATTTTTAGCAGCATTAGAAGTGTTTTCGCCCCATGTTCTTACATCCTGAACAGAAAAATAGATTTCCAAATTTTTGTAGTAATAATCTACCCCCATACGGGCTCTTGATAAAACTGTGGTTTCTGCGGATTTACCTTTTGGGATAAGGGTTCTGGCTCCGTTATCGAGCTCACCACGGGTTCTCAGGTCAAAATTTACTTTCAGGCTGTCAATCTGGGCATTCACCGAGACTGCTGCAAAAGAAAGAAGAGCAGTAGTAATAATTTTTTTATGCATTGTATTTTTAATAAGTTGTTATCTTATAAGTTTTATGGCAGGCAACACAATTGTTGAGAAGCCTGTTCATGGTCTTCTGAATTTCCTGCTGATCACGGTTTTCCCGTGACATTTTGCTTATCTCATCAAAAAGTGCATGAGTTTCCATACCCATTGTCTTGAAGCCGAACGGTAATGACTTTATCAAACTGTTGGGTACAGAATCTACTTTGCACGTTCCTGACTGTTCGCTTACTGGGAAAATTTTTGACGGTTGTTTTTCTGCTATTCCGGCATTGATGCTTTGAATGCTTTCCAGGAAAGTTCTCATTTCCGCCATAACGAATTCACGGTTTTCTTTTGACATTTTGATCTCTGTCCTTCCGTCAGCGGTTTTGGGGCCTGTGGAACCCAGGAAAACAAACTTTCCGATCAATATTACATTGAGGATAACGGATAATAATAAAACAACGGTCAATACTTTTCTTTTCATAACTATTAATTTTTTAGCTTGGTCTTTCGCAGCCTTTTCTCGTGTAGAAGTACCAGTTAACGGCAGTAGCCATTACACAGCCTACGATAAGGAACCAGAAGAATAAGCGGGTATCTCCTGAAAGTGAGCGTGACTGGGAAATTAGAACGTTAAATACAAACGGACCAAAGGCAGCGATGGCAGCTGTCCATCCGATTACTCCCGCTGCTCTTCGCGGGGATTCTGCAAAAATAACAGGGTACTGTTTAAAGGTAGCTGCATTTCCGATTCCTGTAAAGAAGAAAATCGCAAGAATAATAACCAGGAATACATTAAACTGATCTTTGGAAGTCGGAGTAAGATACCCTCCGAAAATTAAGGCCAGAAAAAGAATAATTAAAGCAATTCCCGTAATGTGGGTAAGAATTGCTCCGCCGGTTTTATCGGCAACCTTACCAAAAATAATTCGGGTAGCCGAACCGATAAGCGGTCCGTAAAACGCAAATTTCAAAGGGTCAAGATCACTTTCCAGGGGGACATATAAATTTTTGATCAATAAAGGAAAAGCCGCAGACAATCCTGCAAATATTCCGAAAGTCATGATGTAGGTCATCGTACAATACAAGGTGTGCTTATCATTGAATATATCCAGCTGTTCCTTGAATGACGCCTTTACCGGAATACTCTTTAATGAAAACCATGCCCATATTCCCACAATAAATAAAGGAAGGATATAAATGAAAGCAATGTTTTCCAAGAAGATTTTTTTTCCGGTTTCCGCCACTATCTCACCTCCGCCAAGGAAAGAGAATATCCCGACGCTCATTACAATAGGAGACAGCAGTTGTACTAAGCTCACCCCGAAATTTCCTACTCCCGCCTGGATTCCTAAAGCGGTTCCCGATTCCTTTTTTGGAAAGAATAAAGAAGTAGAAGGCATATAAGAAGAGAAGTCTCCGCCCCCGATTCCTAAAAGAAAACCGATAAACATAAAATAACCAAATGATGATGTGGGGTCCATTACGGCAAAGCCCAGCATAACCAGCGGAATGATTTTAAGGAATGTAGTCACCGAAATAATTTTCCGTGTACCGTAAATAGGAATAAGGAATGTATTCACAATTCTTAATATTCCTCCTGCCAGACCAGGCATCGCTGCCATCCAGAAAAGCTGGTCATCAGTAAAAGTAAAGCCTATCTGGGGAAGCTTTATCACTACCACACTGTACAGGAACCAGGTAGCAAAAGATAAAGTAAGGGCTACTGTGGTAACGGTGAGTGTTTTCCAGGCGATCTTTTTTCCTGTTTTTTCCCAGAATTCTTCGTTGGTAGGATCATAACTTGTTAACCAATGTGTGTTCTTCATGTGTGTTATATTTTAATCTTAGTAATAATTATTATTTAATCTCAATTTGATCTTTGATGTGAGGAGCTTCCCGGTGAGTCATTTTTTTAATGATATGGTTCATCCAGAAAAGAGACACAGCCGAAACAAAGAAGACAAAGATCCATGAGCTGGTCCATAAACCGGAGAAGTCCAGCAGATATCCGAACAGGATAGGACCTATAAACCCTCCCAGTCCTCCGATAAGGCCTACCATTCCCCCTACAACTCCTACTTCCGAAGGAAAATATTCAGGGATATGTTTATAAACGGCAGCTTTTCCTACACCCCATACAATTCCGATGAGAATAACCAGTATGGTGAATACCCATAGATCGGCTTCGAATTTGATTAAAGTAACCCCTTGGGCCAATAGCTGTTTTTTCTGAACCTGATCATTCTGCTTTACCAAAACTTCCTGCCATGAAAAGCTTTGTGGAAGTATAGAAGAACTTTCCGGGATATCAGGTTTGGGCTGAATACTGACAGTGTCATTTCCTGCAATGAGACGGTTGGCCTCTACAGCTGTTACCGTTCCGTTTTTCTTTGCAGTAACCCCTTTCCCCGGCGTTAGGATTTCCATTTTAGGAAGCATCAGTAAAGCACTTATAATTAAAGAGGAGTACAGTACCCAATACATCACCTTACGGGCCCCGAACTTATCGGAAAGATACCCGCCAAAAGCTCGGATCACCCCACTCGGAAGACTGAAACAAGAAGTTAAAAGCCCTCCCAGGATTAAAGATGTTTTATAAACATTTACATAATAAGGCAGTAACCATTGTGAAAAGGCTACGAATAAGCCGAATACAAGAAAATAATATAGACCGAACCTCCAGACTCTCATTTTGGATAAAGGAGCAAGCTGTTGGGAAAGCGTTTTATTCTGTGCTTCCGGCTTTCTGTTTTTTACAAGAAAAAGAAATATGAGCCCTATTACAATTAAAATGACTCCATATAATATAGGCAGTGTCCGCCATCCGTTCTCAGGATCGGATTCTGAGAAAAAATTCAATAGAGTAGGTGCGAAGAAAGTCGTTAAAGCGGCTCCGGCATTTCCCATTCCGAAAATACCTAACGCCCGTCCCTGCCATTCTTTAGGGTACCATGCTGAAGTAAAGGCAACTCCTACCGCAAATGAAGTCCCCACCATCCCGAATAATGCACTCAGCAGGAAATAAGTCCAGTAAGATTGTGCATAATAAAGCAGAAACAGAGGAATACTACATAAAAGAAGAAGTATGGAAAATACCTTTTGCCCCCCATACTTATCCGTAAGAATACCCAGCGGAAGACGCATTACGGATCCGGTAAGAATAGGAATACCCAGCAGCCATCCCGTTTCTACCACATTCCAGTTGAATATATTATTATCAACAAGATAAGTCACCAATACACCATTCAACGTCCAGCAGGCAAAGCATATCGTAAAAGCCAATGTGTTAAGGAAAAGAATACGATGTGCAGCATTTAAATTCGGTTTCATATTGTTTAGTATTTATAAGCTCTTCTTTAACATCCCAAAACAAAAATATGATAAATGAGATATAATTATCCGATTTAAAATCGTAATTTTGGAAAATATGTTTTAAATCATATTATTGTTTTATATTGATGATATAAATGAGTTAATAAATGATTTTGGTCATTGATTTAAATGGATAAATGCTTTATCTATTTAGAATGCATATAAACAGTAAGAGGGCTTTAATTAAAAAAATGCGATGAAAGAAATTAAAATGTTCATGTGCGGAATAATGGTTCTGACCACTTTATCAGCCTGTAAAAATCCTGAGAATTCCAAACAGAAAGAAAATGCGGTGGTTACACAGCAGAAGACGGAAGAAAAATCCCATGTACACGCTGATGATCCGGCTTATGTAACTAAAGAAATTAAGGTAACGGGAAATGTGATCACTCCTCTGGCCCTTACGGTAGACTCACTGAAAAAGATGGATGTAAAAGATCTTAAAGATTTTAATATCATTTGTCAGTCGGGTTTAACTAAGGATAAGATCGAATCTACAAAAGGAGTATTGCTGAAAGATATCCTGAACAAGGCAAAAATTGAACAGAAGGATCATACCGACCGAAACTTTTACATTGTTGCCCGTGCGGCAGATGATTATAAAGCTACTTTCTCATGGGCGGAAATTTTTAATAACCCGAATGGGGAGCAGACGTATATTTTATTTGAACAAAATGGTCAGCCTTTAAAAGATAAAGGAGAAATGATCGTAGTAAGTATGAATGATACCAAAACAGGTCCCCGTCATGTAAAATGGCTGAAAAGTATAGAAGTACACCGTGTAGAATAATAGATTTTACAATAAAGGATAAATTAGTCTTTTATTCTTAAATTTTTTATCTTTGTAGTATAAAATAGAAATTGGAATGTTTTCTAAAACCTGTGAATATGCTATACGTGCGCTGATCTATACTGCACAGATGTCCAAAGAAGGCCATAAAATCGGAATAAAAGAAATTGCTAAGGGAATTGATTCTCCGGAATATTTTATTGCTAAAATTCTTCAGGATTTAGGAAAAAAAGGCTTTGTACAGTCTATGAAAGGACCTACCGGCGGATTTTATATGGAAAAAGAAAACCTTGATCATACCATTGCAGATATCGTAAGGGAAGTGGATGGAGATAAATTGTTTTCCGGCTGTGGCCTGGGTTTGAAAGAATGTTCGGAAGACCATCCATGTCCCATCCATAATGAATTCAGACACATCCGTAAAGCAGTCAGTGACATGCTCGAGAGATCGACGATCAATATGTTTGTGGAAAACCTGGATTTAAAGCTAACTTTTTTAAAGCAGTAAAATGGAAATTGCCTTAAAAAAATCTATGAAGAACCTTCGTCTAAAGATGGCTATCGTGTATTGGTAGATATCTGAAAACAATTATTTAAATGAAAACAAAAATGGAAAAAAGAGATATTGAAACACGGGAAGATGTAATCCGGCTGGTAAATACGTTTTACGATAAGGTAAGGGAAAATACAGTTCTGGGATATATATTCGATGATGTGGCGAAAGTGGATTGGTCCCATCATTTGCCCAAAATGTATTCCTTCTGGTCCAGTATACTTTTAGGAGAAAAAAGTTATGATGGAAACCCTATGCAGATCCATGTGAAGCTGGGTAAAGAAACCACGATGTCCGATGTGGAATTTTCCGAATGGATCCGAGTTTTTTCTGAAAATGTAGATGCGCAGTTTGAAGGGGAGAAGGCAGAGGAAGCGAAGATCCGGGGAGCTAATATTGCCAGACTTATGTTATTTAATATAGAGAGAAGTTAGTACTGAAAGCAGAGATTAATCTCTGCTTTCTTTTTTTTAAGATTCAATACGGGATTTCTTTATGCCCGTATTTGAATTAGATTTCCGTTTTCTAAACCTTTCATTTTGATTTTCCAAAGTGATTACTGATATATTCCGAAGGAGTGATCCCTTCAAACTGTTTGAATACACGGTTGAAAGTGGATTGGCTCGTAAAACCTGCTTCAGTGTATATATACATTAAGGTGACCTTTTGCAGGTCACTCTGATCTAATAAAGTTTTTACATACTCGATTCTGTATTGATTGATATAATTATTGAAATTTTTATAACCTTTGATACGGATTACCTTGGATAAGTAGCTGTAACTGACTTCCAATTGGGTGCTTAATTTAGTAATATCCAGTTTAGGATCCCTGTAAGGCTTTTCTGTTTCCATTGTTTTCTTCAGCCTTTCAATAAAATCTTCCAGCTGCTTTCTATCCATATCATAAAAAGGATTTTCACTTGCTTTATGAGCCTGGAATTCCGGAATAGTATGGGCTTTAGGATGGGAGAGCGCAAGCTCGGAAAGGATACCTATTCTTTTGATTTTATCATTAAAGATAAAGAGTAATGCAAGAACAGTAAGGTTGTATGTGAAAAGAATAATATCACAAAAGACAGCCTCGTCACGCGTATAACGGGGGAAGCTTAAACCGGCGAATCTGTTGACAAAAAAACAAATAACAATAGTAGCTGTTGCATATAAGGCAAAAAATACGGCTTCCTTCTTTGAGAAAAAGATATATGCAGCAATAGGTATGGGAAATAGGGTTACATAGCTTCCCAGAGAATTATCCCAGAAGGTAAGTAAAATGTAGAAGTTATAAATAGGAGCCAGTATGAGATAATATTTTATAAGGCGGTTGGCCGTATACTTATTTTTGATGATATTATAAGTATAGCTCAAAAAAACAACACCTATAATAAGATACCATACCATCTCTGTATTCACTATAAAAAATTTGTATAGAACAATAAAGAAAATAAGTATTCCAATGGTTAAGCACATGTAATAATGAATAAACTTTTTCTTAATTTTTTCGATTTCTATTGAATAATTTTTTTTCATTAGCGCAAACGATTTAAGTTAATTTTAAATAATGGTTGTGTTATTTATTTGATAATCAAATATTTAATTTGCTTAAGTTCATATTTGATATTGCTTGAGGTTTACATTTTTTGATTTGCACAGGCCAATATCTTTGTATTTGAAAATTTCAGAAAAAGGGACTTCCGAGTGGTAATTAGCAAGCAATTAAAAAAAACGAATATTTTAATATGTTTATTCATATTAAGCTTTTTTAAAGGTGCTGATAATTTTCTGACATCAAATATAGAATTTTTTTTAGCAAACCGCATATTGGGATTAATAAACAGAGTTCATCTGAAAAGGAATCACCTTCACAGGAATCTAACCGGATAATTCATGCAGATGTTACGGTTGAAAATTTGATTTTTATTAAAAAGGGAACCCTCATTTCGGGGATGAAATATGTGAAGATTAAAAAGCATGCATCCCGGAAATATTCTACTTCTCAAAAAAAGAAAAAAGAGAAAATATCTTCTACTCAAAAAAGAAGGAAATACCTTAAACCTTTAAAAAACAGCTGGCTGTATTTCTCCGGAGGGAGGTCGAAAAATTATTTTTCGCCCACAACAAAAATGAGTGGGATATGCATTAGCAATAGTGAAAAGAGGGATAAATCCATACTCAGTCACGAAATTGTAATTGCGGCTGTTCTTAATATCTGTTGTCATAATCATACAGGTTATAAAAAAATCGGAATTGCAAAGAAAATTTTAAAAAACTTCCGGATAAGGCCTCCTCCTTTCACAATGGATATATAAAGTAAAACACATATGATGATCAAAAATTATTTTTAATTAAAACTTAAAAAATGAAAATAAATCTGACTTTATTGACCACTGCGCTGTTTTCATCAATAGCATTTGGCCAGGTGGGAATAAACAATACAATTCCTAAAGCTACTTTAGATATTAAAAAAGGAGCTTCTGCTAATTTTCCCGAAGGAATTTTAGTGCCCAGTTTTACCGTAAGTGAACTGGAGACCAAAGATGCTGATTATGGAGATGATCAGAATGGAGTAATGGTTTTTATAGCATCCGGGACAGGAAATACCGGAAAAACAGCCAATATTTTAGGCGCTGGTTTTTATTACTATGATTCGGCAACCCAGCTATGGGTGGCTACCGGAAGTAAGCAGCCCTGGTATTCCCAGGCAACAGGGCAGGGAGCTACATCCAATTCGGAAAACATTTACCAGGTGGGACAGATTGGTGTAGGAAGTTCTACTATCAATACCTCTGCCCAGCTGGATATTGCCTCTTCCAATAAAGGAGTGCTTATTCCCCGTCTGTCGGCTAATGAAAGAGAAAATATTACTTCTCCGGCGAATGGACTGATGATTTTTAATACCAGTACCAATTGTCTCAATTATTATGACGGAACGGTAGGTAAGTGGCTGAGTCTTTGCGGAACTTATGACCCGGCTAAATTTAATATTATCAATTGTGATGCACCTACGGGACCGTCCGGAACGTATACGCAAGGAACGACACTGGGTACCGGAAATACATACACGCTGTCTTTAAATATTACAGAGATAGGGACGTATCAGATCATGGGAACAACTACAAACGGATATTCTTTCAGTAAAACCGGAGTTTTTACCCAGACCGGAAATCAAAATATAGTGCTGGAAGCTCAGGGAACTCCCGCAAACGGACCACAAACAGATGCGATAAGCTTTACCTTTAACGGAATAAGTGTAACGCCCAATTGTAGTTTACCGGGAATCAGTGTTGCCGGAGCTACGACCTCTTTCCAGGTGGACTGTACGGGGGCTGTTTTAAATGGGGCGTATTCAACAAATATAGCGTTGGATGGAACCCATTATATAGATATTCCAATTACGTCGGTAACTACACCGGGAAGTGCCGTCATAGAAACCCCGATTATTAACGGAATTAAATTCTCATCGGGATCAGTGAATATTACTGCGGCTACTACAAGCATCAGGTTATATGGACAGGGAACTCCTACTGCCCCGGGTACCAATCTGTATTCATTTACACCTCCAGGAACTTCTTCAGCGTGTTCGGTTTCAGTAAATGTTGTGACGTCTACAGGGACATTTGCATCGCCTGCCAACAGGTGTACGGATATTTTATCTGAAGATGCTGCCTCTAAAGACGGTTACTACTGGATCAAGGATGCAGCCGGAAATAAATTTAAAACTTATTGTGATATGACCAACGGAGGATGGACTCTTGTAAAATCACTTTCTGAAAGACAAATTATTGTGGTGGAAAGAACCCAGAGTGAATCTATCGGTTCACAGGGATCCCGGAATCCTGTGACAACGGAGGCCGGAGTATTTAATGAATATGCCTTCTCCGTACCCGCTGCAGTTGTAAACAATGTAGGAAGCGGTATTGGTAACAGAAATGTAAGATTTACAATCAAGGAAAAAGGACATACCACTGCTGCCGGTGCTACGGTATCTCAGGTGGAAAGCTCAACAGTAGCGCCGGTTACTGATACATGGGCGTTGAATAATTACTGGAATGTTACCATCACAGACGGAGGAAATCCGGCTACCGGAAACTATACGAGTGACGGATATAACAGTGAAGGTAAATTATTTGGATTCTCGTGGGGCAAACCTTCATCATCAAGTACCCAGTATGTCTTTAACGGGACTAATTTTGCTGCTAATCCTCCGGGATTCTGGAGTGAGGCAGGATTCTTTACAGGATTCTATAGTGGACTTGGATATGTTTCCAATAATAATGCAGTGAACAACCTTACTTATACTTCCTCTAACGGAGCCCAGGTGACGTTTAATAAATATTATATCAACGATTTATTCGGATTGTATCTGAATAATGAAATGCAGCTTAATCACCATATCGGAACATGTGCCAACAGTTCGGATGATTATGCAGGGGAAAGTTACTGTAATGCAGGCTGGAGTAACTGGAGAGCCCATAACTTTAACCAGAGACCTGATGGTTCTTATGAAGGAAGGATTATTCAGTACTGGGTTAAATAATTAAAATCATTTTTTAATTATAATTTAATTTTATGAGGAAGCAGAGATCAATCTCTGCTTCCTTTTTTAATCCCATTTTTTTAATTCATAAGCGGCTTTCCAGAATAAATATTCCATTTTGGAGGCTGTTACAAAAGCTTCAGTCATTCTTTTACGGATATCACCGGTGGTATTTTTGGCTGCCCTGTCCGTTATTTCAACAGCACGTTGAACCGCAAGGGAGAACTCTTCACCACCATACGTATCAATCCAGTTCTGATAAGCATTGTCAGGCTTTTTCTGTTGGTTCAGAATATGATCTCCCACTTTCTTATAGATCCAGAAGCAGGGTAGAACCGCTGCCATGGCTATTTCCACAGCATCCAGTGCCGACGTGCTTTTTAAAAAATGAATATAATGATGGCAGGCAGGCTCTAGGATGCCTTTTTCCGATACCCCGAACTCTTTAAAATAAGATTCATGCAAAGCGTTCTCCACAAGAATTGCATTCTCAGCAAAACGCATAAAAGAAAGCACATCCTGAATATCACTAGCTCTGGCAGCAATCAGTGACAGTGTCCTTCCGAAATGTTCCAGGTATAAAGAATCCTGGGCAATATAAAACTGAAACTTTTCCTTAGGCAGTGTGCCTTCTGATAATTCCGTAATAAAAGGCATTTGGAGAATTGCATTATAATCAGGCTCTATTTGTTGCCATGTAATTTCAGACCATTTCATTCTTGATAAGTTGTTGAGGGTTAAAAAAATGATTGAGAGGACCGTTTCCTTTTCCGGTTATGACGTCTTTTCCGTTCTTAATAGCTTCATAAACGTAAGTCTGACCCATAGATACGGAGTCATATAAGCTTTTCCCCTGAGCCAGATAAGCAGCTATGGCGGAAGATAGCGTGCAGCCGGAGCCATGGGTATTGGAAGTGGGGAGCTTTTCAGAATTAAACGAATGTATTTCCCCATCAGCATCAAAAAACAGGGAAGTGATTACATCCGATTCCTGATGCCCGCCTTTAAGAAGTACCGATGGACATCCCAGCTGAAGAATACGTTCTCCGGCGGTTTTCATATCATCAGGTGTTTTTACTTCCATTTTAGCCAGAATAGCCGCTTCGTCCATATTAGGAGTAATAATATCGGAAATAGGAAATAAAAGCCTGATAATGGCGGAAACCGTTTCTTCTTCGATAAGCCGGTGACCGCTGGTCGCGACCATAACAGGGTCAAAAACAATCGGAACTTTTTTATATTTACCAAGAGTATGGGCTATGGTTTCCACTAATTGCGGGGTATGGACCATCCCGATTTTGATCGCATCCGGAAAAATATCATTCATAATCGCTTCGATCTGATCTCCTACCGCCTCTTCGGGAATAGGATAAATCTTTCTTACACCCTGTGTGTTCTGTACCGGCAGGGCGGTTAATACCGAAGTAGCAAAGCATCCCAATGCCGAAAAAGTTTTAATATCAGCCTGTATACCCGCTCCGCCGCTTCCGTCAAATCCGGCAATCGTCAATACCGAAGGATAAGTATATTGTTTCATTGTAAAATTTTATTTTTAAGTTGCCAGGCTGCTTTTTGCGGATCTGGAGCAGCACATATGGCTGAGACCACCGCAATACAGTCAGCACCGGCTTTTATTATCTGTTTTGCATTTCCCAGGTTAATATTTCCAATAGCAACGAGGGGCTTATCTGTGAGACTTCTTATTTTTTCAATTCCTTGGATTCCCCATTCTGTAACGGTATCGTTTTTAGTGGGAGTTCTGAAAACGGGGCTTATACCCAGATAATCGGAAAGAAGCGTATTTTCACTTTCCAATTGATGAAGATACTCTATGGAATAACCTACTATTTTGTTCCGGAAAAATGGATCTTGTTTTAAAATAAGTGGCGGCGTGTCATTGTTTCCCACGTGGATACCTTCCGCATCTGCTTTTTTAGCAACCTCCGTATTGTCATTAATGATCAATGGAATATTATGCTTATCGGTGAGCTCTTTTAAGCGTTGTGCATTTTGAAGAAATAAGTGATCCGAACAATCCTTTTCTCTAAGCTGGATAATATCTACTCCGCCTAAGATCGCCTGTTCCGCCACCCTGATTAAATCTTTTCCCAGACAGTCTTTTTCTGAAATAACCAGGTAAAGCCGATAGGGGAAGGAAGGATGTAAACTCATGATATGCTTATTTTTAAATGATCTTTAAATTCTTTTTCTGAAATATTGTAAAGCTTGTCCAGAATATTCATTTGTAAGCTTCCCGGTCCCGCGCTTTGTTTTGCTGCTAATTCGCCGGAGACCCCTAGTAATCCCATTCCCGCAGCAACAGCTTCCGTAACGTTGTCTGTAGTTCCAAGGAAAGCCCCGATAATGGCAGTTGCGGAACAGCCCAGCCCGGTAACTTTCGTCATAAGAAGATGTCCGTTATGAATGAAAATGGTTTGCTGTTGATTGATAATAATATCTGTTTTCCCGGAAATGCATACCGTATTGTTATGTTGTTGGGAAAGGCTTCGGGCAGCATCGATGGCTTCATCGCTGCTGGCTGTACTGTCAACTCCTTTAGTAGCGGTTTTATTAACCCTGGCTAAAGCAATGATTTCAGAAGCATTTCCCCTTATAACGTGAGGTTGGTAAGATAGTAACCGGCCCAGGAGATCATCCCGGTGAGAAGTGGCACCTGCTCCGACAGGATCCAGAATCCAGGGCTTATGTTGTGAATGAGCGGTTTCGGCAGCCATTACCATAGCTTCGGCCCAATATTCATCCAGTGTTCCTATATTGATGACCAGTGAATTGGAGATATGGGTCATTTCCTTTACTTCGGACTTCGAATGTGACATGACGGGGGAAGCTCCGATCGCCAGGAGGGCATTGGCAGTTGTATTCATAACGACATAGTTGGTGATATTATGAACAAGAGGAGACTGCTGCTTTACGGCAAGAATATGTTTCCAGAGATTTTTTTCCATAGTTATTCATTAGATAAAATAAGCTTTAGGAAAATCTGAAACAAAAGCAATCTGGGATTACTTATTGCTTTTCCCTACGTCGGTGTCAGCCGTATCAGGTTCAAAGGGACTCTCTCAATTCTTTTCAGAATACCCCTAAAGCAGTACAAAAGTATGAAAAATTATAATTCCCGCGTCTTTAGCAATAAAATCATGAAATGTTTTAAAAGTTAATTAAACAAATATAATGAGACTTTTTGTAGTCTTTTATTAACTATTAATACAAGATATTATGATATTAAACAGTTTTTAAACAATTGTGTTGTTATTTTTAGCATAATTAATTTTAAATCAATACATTTACCAGGATTGAAAAAGAATTTTAAATCTTCGTTTTATAGGTTTGTTGTCATTCAACAGGAGAATAAAACTCTATAATGAGTTAGAATGATAAACATAAAGAGGGCTAACAATTCATTGGTTTCAAGAGTATAAATATATTTTAAATCAATATAAAGAATGATCAAAAAACCCTTGCACAGTTTCCATATTCCGGTGATGGGACTGGCATATACCATTGACAGCCCTATTCGTGTGGCTCAATATGGAATTTCTTCAGTAATCTCTATTATAGATGATGAAATTGTAGAGAAAATGAAGGAATTCTATAATAAAAAGTTTAACTTCAATTACTCAAGCATTTCTACCAAAACTGAAGATTATCGGGCAAAAAGAATTACGGATTATCTCGATATGGTGGATGATATCGTTACCGAAAAATTTGAGAACTTTAAGCAGGAGATCAGTAAAAATACAGACTCTCTCAAAGCTTTTATCGGGATGCTTCCCAATAAGTCTGAATTGAAATCGGGATTGCAGAATATCATTAATCAGAAAGATAATATTGCGCTTAATCTCAAGAACTTTATAGAAGCCAATCTGGTTGCGGGAAGTATAGATGTCAATATTATGACCAAGGTAGACAAGGACAACTATTCTAAAAATCAGCAGCTGCCGGTAATGTATAACGATGCCCATTCCTCTCTGAGGGGGTTTGCGAAAAGTAAGTTATCGTCCTCTCTGGTGCTTTCGGCGGGTATGAACCCTCGACTGTACAGCTATATTGAAGAATTTGATGATTTCTTTCCTGATGCCAATGGCTTTATTAAAAAGAAAATCATCCTTAAGGTAAGTGATTTCCGTTCGGCAATGATCCAGGGAAATTTCCTGGCCAAGAAAGGATTATGGGTTTCAGAATATAGGATAGAGTCGGGGCTTAACTGCGGCGGACATGCCTTTGCAACGGATGGGCTGCTTTTAGGACCCATCATGGAGGAATTTAAGAACAGAAAACATGAGCTTATTGAGTCTGCTCATGCGTTGATGATTCCGGCTTTGGAGCAAAAAGGAAAGTTTACGGTTGCGGAACCATTAGAAATGAAAATAACGGTTCAGGGTGGGGTAGGAACCTCCGAAGAGCACGAATTTTTATTGGATAATTATAAAGTAGACAGCGTAGGATGGGGATCTCCTTTTCTATTGGTTCCCGAAGCTACTTCAGTGGATGCTGAAACCCGGGAGCTGCTCGTAAAATCAAAGCAGGAAGACTTTTTCCTTAGTAATATTTCACCTTTAGGAGTACCTTTTAATACAGTGAAAGGTATGTCTAATGAGATTTTGAAGCAGGAAAAGATCAGTAAAAATAGATTTGGAAGCTCTTGCCCTAAAAAGCTTTTAGCACTCAGTAAAGAATTTTCACCTCAGGGAACCTGTACGGCTTCCAAAAAATACCAGGAAATTAAGCTTAAAGACCTGGAGATGCAAAAGGGAGAATTAACAGCCTTGGAGTTTCAGGCTAAAAAAGATGGGATTACAGAGAAATCCTGTTTATGTGTAGGTTTGGTGAATTCCGCCTATATGGAGCAGGGGATTGCTGTTAAAGGAGAAAAACAGGGAGTGGTAATATGTCCCGGACCGAACCTTGCTTTTTTTGATAAAGAAGTTCCGCTTTCGGATATGGTAAAGCATATCTACGGGAATGCAAACGTACTGGCAGATGAAGAGCGTCCGAATATGTTTATCAATGAGCTTAAAATGTATGTGGATTACCTGAAAAAAGAAATATCTGCTTTTTCCGGTACTATCGCTCCTGCCCAGGCAAAAAAATGGAAAACCTTTAAAGATAATCTTCTGAATGGTGTTACTTACTATGAAACATTATTCGGGGAATCCAAGGCTTTTCAGCTTAGTGTAGAAAGAATAAGGAAACAATTGGCGCACTATAAGTCTGCTATAACGGACATTCATATTCCTCAAATAGTAAAATAATTATAGAAGCTCTCACTTAGTGAGAGCTTTTTTTATAATTGATATTCTTTGCAATCGTGGTAAATTTTTATGAAAATTAAGAATAATGATGATTTTTGTAATTATATAATTTTTAAAATACTTTAAATTTTATTTTTATTTAAATTTTAATAAATGATTATTGTTGAAATCTATTTTATATAAAATGGTATTTATTAAATTATTTAAATTAAATATTTAAATTTGTTAAAATTTAAATAAAAATAAAATTATAATAATAGGTGCAGCCATGGGAATTGGGAAAGCTCCGGCGAAAGAACGGGATTGTCAAACAGTTTTATTTAATGTGGGTAAATTTCAAATTATCTGCACATCAACTTAAATAGAGCTCCTTAGGCGGAATCCGTGGTACTGTTAAACGGACCGTTTATATAGCAATAAGCTGCTGATATCGGAACGGCTAAAATGCCGGAATAGAATATGTTAAAGATGGAATTTTAACCAATATCATCGCACCGGGAGCTATTCTTACTTCTATGGTGGCTGATGCTTTTAAGCGGATAAATCCAGATAATCCTAAAAAAGCGGAAGTGGAGTACACCCATCGTAATCCTGCAAGGGCTTTAGGGAAGCCTAAAGACGGAGCAAAACTGGTCTCATTTCTGATTAGTGATGAAAATGGATATGTAAATGGGTGGACATGGTGGTGACTCTGATCTATATTGTAATTCCTAATTATTGCGGTAATTTTCAATATACTTAATAAAAAAAATGCCTCTTTTGCCGGAGGTGCTTTTTATTTTATGTCTGATTTTTAATAAATCTTTATAAACGCCCTCTTATTCTTAAATAATTTGACTGCCCCGAAAGTGAGTATAGACCGTACGCGCCTCTATTTTTACTGAAAAAAAGAGGTGAAATATAAACCTTATAATCTTCTCTTTACGGCTGCTGTAAACCCTTGTTCTCACACGCGAGGGAATACGAGGGCTGGTAATTGATGTAGACTTACAACTTAATAATAATTTTGCGATCTATTTCAGTTATGATCTATGCTTAATTGAAATTTGAAAGTGAATATCTCTGTAATTTCTACAAGCTTACCTTTAAATGAAGATTCGTAGCATAATTAATCTTTTTCAACGCTTGTATGATGCAATCTCATACTGGAGAGTTGAAGAATCTAATAGTCCGAGTGAAAAAGATCTTGCCATATTCCTAAATAGATATCTTGCCATACTATTCATAATTTTTTTATTTAATAGTTTGTTTAATCTTTATTTTTTGGGAGTAACCAATGATGTGATCTTTTTATTTGCGGTTACCTGTATTTTGGGTTTTTCTTCTTTTTATTTAGAGAAATATAGGGGGAATAAATCTGTAATCTGTGTCATTTTCATGTTTTTTTCACTCATTATAACTTATTATTCCTCATTTTATGGAATAGAGAGCGGAAACTTTTTATTTTATTTCTCCCTGCTGTCTACACTCTCCATATTTTTTGATTTTAAAAGAGATCGTTTTTATGTGGTATTCATGATATTTTTTATTTTGGTAAATCTCTATATTTCCGCTCTTACCAATTTCAGGCTGGTGGAAGGCTTTAAAGGTCAGGTAGATTATAAAAATAAACTTTTCATTCTCAATATAACAAGCTGTTTATTGCTTTTAGGATTAAATTCTTTTTTCCTGGAAGAAAAAAAAGCTGATTATTATTTTGTACTGAACCGGAATATATACAAACGGGAGAAAATTGAAAATTTAAATAACGAAGTGATCCGCCTAAAGCAGTCTTTGAAAGAAGATCTGCTTACGGAAGAAAATTTGCATGAGCTTATTGAAGCTATTCAGTTAAATGATCTGGTTTTTTTAAAAAAGTTTGAAAAAATTTTCCCTGATTTTTTTGATAAAATAACCCATCTTACCACCGCTACTTTAATTATTTCTGATCTTAAATTTTGCGCCATGCTCAAATTAGGATTAACAACAAAGGAAATTGCGATCTATACCAACTCCACTATTAAGTCCGTTGAAGGAAAGATTTATAGACTGAGAAAGAAATTGAAGATATCCCCGGATATAGACTCAAAGTCTTGGTTTTTAAATATTTAGAGATTTGTGAGGTCCCTCGATTTCCCCCGCGAGGGATTGCGAGGGTGGTACGCGTGTGGTATTTGCTCACTTAATTTCTATTTTTGCAGTGTTCTTAATTAAAGAATATATCATAAATGATTTTTATTTATAAATAACTTTTTAATATAATCATTTATAAAAAACACAATGATAAAAATAATAGGAAAATATTTCTCATTTGTATCGGTACAAGCCTTATTGTTCCGGTTGTTGTCATTGTTGGCCCTTCTTCCTATTTCTGCATGGTCTCAGATCTATTTGGGAGAAGGAGCTCAGGTTACTATAAGTGAAGGTACTTTTATACGTTCAGGAGAAGGAGAAGTCACTAAAATTTCGTCCGTGGATTCTCAGGAAACGGATAAAGCCAGAATCTACATTGTAGAGGGAACAAAGGTAAGCGGTCAGTTTTCTGCCGCCGGAACTGCCAAGATAGTTTACCAGGATAAATCATTAAAAAAATCCCAAAAAGTAGCTCAGACGGGCTCTTCTTCTAAAAAGCAAAAGGGAAAACTTGTAAAAGGCCTTAAAAAGGAGAAAGAAATCCAGGCTCCTGCCATTCCTGTATATTGTGATAAAGGAGAAAATAAAGCCTATTATACAAGCAGCAGGTCATTCTCTGCCGTAGTAATCAATAACACGGTTAGTCAATTGGCTTCCTTTGCGGATTATCAATATAAAATTGTAAAACACTTTATCGAACGTAAGATAAAGTTCTCTTCATACTGCTTTTTAATTATCAATAAAAAGCAAAACTTCGACTATACCAGGAGAGGGCCTCCCTTTCTTCATTACATGATATAATCGTCATTCTTAAACAGTAACTGTGAACTGCAGTTACCTACGATTAAAATTCACAAATTCAATATAGGTTGTTGATTGTAAAATTGACGACTCAGGAAAACTATGTTTAAAAATTAAAATAATGAAGAAAAAAATTTATGTACTCTCATTAATTCTTTCGAGTATGTTTGCTTTCGGGCAGGTGGGAATTGGTGAAAAGGATGTTAAAGGAGCCCTTCACCTAAAAGGACAGTTCCCTGCAGATGGAACAGAGAGTGACTCATTAACAAGAAATGTAGGGTTAATCCTACCTAAAGTAGATACTTTAACAGACGGGACCGGTCTTCCGAACGTGGTGACTCCTTCAGGAGGTGCTGCTATAGAAGGTACACTGGTATATGATGCCGGTAATAAGTGTGTAAGAGTAAAAAATGGTGACAACAGCTGGCAGGATTGTTTAGTTGATAACTCATCTATTTCTACACTTTTTGATTATGATGTATATGGAGGACTCAATGTAAGAGTGAAAAAAGTTTCAGCTGGAGAAAACTTCTCTATCGTGCTGGGTGCTGATGACGATGCAGTATATGCATCCGGACGAAATGCATATGGTAGAACAGGGGTAGGAAATTCATCAGGAAATACCGCTACTTATGCTTTGATTCTTGCTAAAACTGTAACAGATATTTCAGCCGGTTTTCAACATGGTCTTGCTGCCACTTCAAACGGAGAGCTTTGGTCATGGGGAGAAGGAAGTTACTATCGTACGGGGCATGGCAATACAGGAGATAAAGTATTTCCTATGAAAGTTAAAGGTTGGCCTGAAACGTTGAAAGCTGTAAGAGTAGAAGGAGGATATTTTAACTCACTTATCCTGACAGATGCAGGTAAAGTATACGGTATGGGAGCTTTCTCTGAAGGTACTATGGCAAATGGTACGAACTCTACTACAGCAGCCAACTCTTACCAGGTTCCGGCAGAGATTCCGAATCTGTCTTCTTATACAATGCAGGATATCTCTTTATCAAGATATTCAGCTGCGGGATTAACTACGGATGGTAAGATATATGTTTGGGGGAACCAGGCTCAGGGAAGATTAGGAACCGGGTCTTCTTCAGGATATATTACGCCGACTCAAATTTTGGGTAGTGAAACCTTTAAGCAGGTGGCAATGGGGACAAACCATGGTTTAGCCGTAACTGCTGACGGAAAGAAATTATATGCATGGGGAGCAACCAGAGCGTATGGAACCGAATCCACTACATTCTCAGCTTCACCCGTAGATGTTACTTCTTCTATTAATAGCGGAGCCGGACTGGCAGCAGATGAAGAGATTGTTTATGTAGCAGTTTCAAAATTGGATGCAGCAGCTGCTAATACAGGATCCTGTATAGTGATTACCAATAAAAATATCTATGCATCAGGAAGTAATACACAGCCTCAGCGTCTTGGTTTAGGATTCTTTGTCGGAACTACCACAGTAAAATATTCCCCTGGATCCAATACTACTTCAGGAGAAAACTTGACAGGTTTTGTTCCTATGTATGATAAAGCGATTTATGAAGGAACATTATTCCAACAGGCATCTATTGGATTAAACCACGCTTTGATGACCCAGACAGTTGACCCTGTAGACAATAGTGGCGGGTATGGATATGGTACAGGTAGTGTAAACTATAATCAGCTTGGTGCTGTAAGTACTGGATTTACTTCACTTCCTATTCCAATGTTGATCAAAAAATAATGTCTACAATTAAATAATTTTAAAGATGAAAAAAATAATATATACATCTCTGTTTATGATTTTAGCACTGCCGGCTTACGGACAGCTCGGAATCGGGACAGATAATCCTCAGGGAAAAGTGGATATCAACCAGAAAAATGGGAAAAACACAATGGGATTGGTTTTACCTAAGGTTACACAGGTAGATGTGGATAGTATTTATACTACTGTAAATGCTGCAGGTGATGAATCCAATCTCGTGGTTGTTCCTTCTGTAACTACCTTTGATAATCCTTTCCAGACCATAACCATTACAGAAACTGATGATGATGGTGTAACCACTTCACAGGCAATGAGGAGTCCGGTAGATGAAGCTCCTGAGGGAACTATCGTATATGATGAGAGTTTAGGATGTGTACGATACAAAAAAACTTCTACATTAGGAGACTGGACAGGCTGTATTATGGATAAGCAGGCTGTTGAAGATGAAATTAACTATAACCTTTACGGAGGTCAGGATTTCAAAATTAAAAAAGGATCCGCAGGATATTATTTCTCAGTAGCTATCGGTGCTGAAGATAATGCCGTATATACTTCAGGAAGTGGCTCTGCATACAGAACCGGACAGGGAAGAACAGGGAACACTCCCTGGACTAACATTTTAGGTCAGCCTGCCGTAGATGTTTCTGCAGGATATCAGCATGGAGCTGCCGTATTGGAGAATGGAGATTTGTATACATGGGGATATAATACCAATGGGCAGACATGCCAGGGAGTTACTTCAGGATATACCATGACTCCTAAAAAAGTAACGATCCCTAATAATGAAAATGTAATCAGAGTAGAGGCGGGTTATCGTAATACTTTAATTTTAACAGCAAGCGGTAAAGTATATACTTGCGGAAGAAATACGTATGGTCTTAATGCCAATGGTCTAACAAGTGGTACAGTACTAAGTAACCCTACCCAGATCACAGCCCTGGACAGCCAGGTAGTAAAAGATATTGCACTGGCTCCGAGAGCGGCAGGAGTGGTAACTCAGGATGGTAAAGTATTTACATGGGGTGAGAACGCTAACTACCGTACAGGATTAGGAACCAACTCCGGAACTGCTTTAACGCCGACTTTGGTACCTGCTTTAAACACTACAGGAAAAACATTTACCAAACTGGCGATAGGAATCGGAAACGGTATTGCCGTAGCTTCTGATAATTCGGTATATGTATGGGGAACCAGAGCATTAGGAACTACTTCAAGGAATACTCCTACTTTAGTCACCGCTACAGAGCTTCCTTTGGATGCAGATGAAACTATTGTATCTGTAGCAGCAGCAAGACACAGAAACAGACCTTACCTTGGATCTTCAGTATTGTTAGTGACTAACAAAACAGTATATGCCGTAGGTAGAAATACCAGTACAGGGACCAACTCCGGAAAACTGGGGATAGTAACCGATGATACAGGTGCGGCTATCAGAGAACAGAATGCAACTTTCAAAGAAATTCAATCTCATGCCATGTTCTCAGGAATTCCTCCAACAGGAGCTTCTATCGGGTATACTCATGCACTGATCTCTACAGGAGAAAGTACGGAAAATCCTGCAGCAAGCAATCTTGGATATGGTAGTGGATATAACAACTATCGTCAGCTGGGAACTACTGCTAACCGTAGAGTCTTTATGTCATTGAAAAAATAATAATTACAAAGCGATCAAAATGAAATACAATATATCAAGAAGAAAATTATATACCCTTCCTTTCCTGTTAACGGGGGCGTTGTTCTTCGGACAGGTGGGAGTAGGGACCTTAACACCAAAGGGGGTTCTGCATGTGGAAAGCAATACCATGGGACTTGTTCTTCCTAAGGTTGACAATGCAGCAGATGTAGTAACTCCTAATGACAGTACGGCAGTAGAAGCTACATTCGTATATGAGCTGACTGAGAAGTGTACTAAATTCAAAAAAGCGGCTCAATGGTCAGACTGTCTTTTGGATGATTCGGGAGTTAGGAATTCAGTATCCAGTATTTTAAGTATAGGAACGGAATTTAAGGTAAAGAAAGCTTCGGCAGGATATCAGCATACCCTTATGATCGGGCAGGATGATAATGCTTTATATGTAGCAGGAGATAATTCCGATGGAAGAACAGGATTAGGACGTACCAGTGGAAATACAGGTTCATTCTTATTAAGCTTTGCTTCTCCGCTGGCGGATGCTTCTGCAGGACAAATCCATTCTATAGCAGCTACTGTTACTGGAGAAGTCTGGACTTGGGGCGATAATAACGCTTACAGAACAGGTTTGGCTACTAATAGTGGAGATACCGGGTTACCGTCACAAGTAGCAGGTTTCGGTGTAAATGAAACATTTGGTAAAGCTATAAAAGTTGAAGCAGGAGGTCAGAACTCTTATGTCCTGACTGAGGATGGAAAAGTATATGGTGTAGGAGCTGCTACAGGTACAGCCGCCGCTGGCCCGGGAACAGGAGCTGCTGCTACTGCTTTCACTCAGTTGGGGATTAGTGATATAATTGATATTTCCGCTTCTCAATATACAGCAGCTGCTTTAACTTCCGATGGAAAGATTTATGTTTGGGGATTAGGTACTCTTGGACGTCTGGGTACTGGAGGTACTGCTAACGCAACGACCCCTACGCTGATCTCACTTCCGGGAGGAGCTGCGGCCAAACAAGTCTCCATGGGTTGGAATAACGGAGTTGCCGTTTCTGCAGATGGAAAACATGTTTACAGATGGGGCTCAGGAAATGCCACAGCTAACAGTGGAACCAACATCACTACTCCTACGGAAATTGCAGTGCCAGGATTTGATCAGGCAACGGATGAAATAATTGCTGTGGCAACTCAGCGTTTTAACTATGGAAACGGAGGTTTCTTTGTGTTTACCAATAAAGGAGTCTATGTAACCGGTGAAAACAGCCAGGGACAATTGGGAATCGGAAATACGACTGACGTATCCAATGCTTTAGTATCTCTTAATACAACGGGTATTTACAATGGAACCGTATTTACCGGAGGGTCCGGAGGTAGACAGCATACCATTCTTACAACAGGAGAAAATGCAATTAATACCACGGTTAGTTATGTAGCCTATGGTATGGGAGCTATCAACTACAGACAGTTAGGAGCTATTACAGTTCAGCGCCGTGTGCCGAGTGTAATTACTAAATAAAATTTTCTTTTTTTTAAATATATTATTATTTGAAATATAAGTAGAAAATAAGTCAGATTCATTTTTAAGACACCTCAATGAGGTGTCTTTTTTTGTTTATAATAAGTTTAGGTTGGGATTAGAATTTAATGCTATTCATCTGTATATTTAAAAAATTATAATGTTATTAATGAAATATTAGAAAATCATTAGAGTTTTTTCTTTAATTAGCTGATATGAATTAACTTATGTTATTTTGATTTTTAAAATTAACTTATTTTGGTCTGTTCCTATATTTTTTTAACTGAAAGTGGTCTGCTTGTTGATGCTAAGAGTGAATAAATTAATATTACAAAAAAAAACCAAATGAAAAGTGTATGCTTCAGCATCATTTCCAACCAGACTTCCAGGTCTACGGATGAAAAAAAAATGATTATGAAAAAATATGAGTTTACTCTATTACCTTACATCAGTCCGGAAGCACAATATTTTTAGGAAATCCTAGATTTTATTTCCTTATCTATTTTTATGAGTTTATAAACCTGTTCCAAAACCGGGTTTATATTCTGTCGTTCTATTCTATCAAGCAGATAATAATTAATTGATTCTTAACTAATCAAAAGGGAACAGCTCGTTCCTGTAATTAACAGTGAAATACCAATGTGAATGAAATGAAAAAGCAATTAACTTTATTCTCCTTCGATATCTTAGGGTGGGTGGGAATTGGCGAGGGAGTGCAATGAACAGTCTATGTCTGACTCTTTTACAGAGCATTCATATAACAGTTATCTTTTTTACGAAAGAAAGATTTTCTGGGATAAATAAAAGCTTCTTTTAACAGTCTCAATCAGCTTTATTAATAAAACGGGCATGGGTAAAACTTGTGCCATGGCTCTTCGTTGTGTTTATTTTCAGCAGGTTGATGGCTTAATCTGAGCTTATGATCTATTCAATTTATAATTAAAATTCTAAAGAAAAAATGTGTAAAAAAATATATGTATTCACTTTCTTATTGCTGAATATGTTGGCTTGGGGACAAGTCGGAATTGGAGAATCGCACGTGAAGGGAGCTCTCCACTTAAACGGACAATTCCCGGCTGATGGAACTGAAAATGATTCCATCAACAGAAATGTGGGGTTGGTATTACCCAAGGTGGATACCTTGAATGACGGAAGCCGTCTTCCCAATGTAGTTACCCCTTCCGGAGGTACTGCGGTAGAAGGGACCATGGTGTACGATACGAAAAATAAATGTATAAGAATTAAAAATAGTGACAGCAGCTGGCAGGATTGTTTAGTAGATAAATCTGCAGTAACGGATATTTTCAATTATGATGTATATGGAGGATTGGACGTAAGGGTAAAGAAAGCATCGGCAGGGAATAATTTCTCTATCATATTAGGTCTTGATGATAATGCGGTTTATGCTTCAGGTTTAAATACCAACGGAGAGACCGGAGTAGGAAATGCTTCAGGGAATACAGCCACCTATTCTTTAATTCTGGCAAAATCTGTAATTGATATAGCGGCAGGAGATTCCCACGGTCTTGCAGCAACTTCCAATGGGGAGCTATGGACATGGGGAGCGGGAGAGAACTACCGTACAGGACATGGAAGTACTACCAATAAAACTTATCCTATGAAGGTGAAAGGATGGCCGTCCAATGTGAAAGCCGTACGTGTGGAAGCAGGATATTATAATTCCATGATCTTGGGAGATAATGGGAAAGTGTATGGTATAGGTGCATCTTCTGAGGGAACAATGGCTAATGGGATCAATTCTACTTCAGCATCCAAAGCGTATCAGACACCGGTGGAAATTACAAGTCTGTCTTCCCATAATATAAAAGATATCTCACTGGCGAGATATTCCGGAGCAGCACTTACCAAAGAGGGTAAAATATATGTTTGGGGAAATCAGGCATATGGAAGACTGGGAACAGAATTCGCTTCAGGAATCATTAATCCGGTTCAGATTTTACCAAAGGAAACTTTTAAACAAGTAGCGATGGGGACTAATCATGGATTGGCGGTGACAGAAGATGGTAAAAAAATATATGGATGGGGATCTCTGAAAGCAATAGGAATAGATTCCAATAATTATTCGGCTCCCCCAAAGGATGTAACTTCTCAAATTAATGGAGGAGCAGGGCTGGCAGCAGATGAAGTAATCGTATATGTGGCAGTATCAAGGTTAGATACAGCAGGAAATACCGGAGCATCCATTATAATTACCAATAAAAATATTTATGCAGCAGGAAGTAATACGGCTCCTCAACGTTTAGGACTAGGATTTTTCAAAGGAACTACTTCAGTTAAATATTCACCGGCATCCAACAGTTCTTCTCATGAAAATTTAACAGGCTTCATTCCTATGTACAACAAAGGTATTTATGAAGGGACATTATTTAACCAGGCTTCTATAGGATTAAACCACTCTTTGATGGTACAGGATTATGATTCCACCAACAATACCGGAGGGTATGGATATGGAACAGGAAGTGTGGGAAATAATCAGTTGGGTGCTATTAACACCGGATTCAACTCACTTCCGATACCTATGCTGATAAAAAAATAAAACATATAATAATTTAAAAGATGAAAAAAGTAATATACATTTTCCTGTTAATGATGGTCGCAATGCCATTATACGGACAGTTCGGAATAGGAACAGATAAGCCACAGGGAAAATTGGACATCAATCAAAAAGATAATAAAACCAGAATGGGACTGGTCTTGCCCAAAGTGGAAAAAGTGGAGGTAGACAGTATATATACGAGAATAGATGCTGAGGATAATGAATCTGAACTGGTAGTAGCACCTTCCGTTACCACTTTTGACAACCCTTTTCAGACACTTACGATACTGGATATCGATGAAAATATGCACGTAAATACAGAGTATATGAGAGTCCCGACTGATGAAGCTCCCGAAGGAACCGTCGTATACGATCAGAGTTTGGGGTGTATAAGAGCGAAGCAGTCAGAAACATTGGGAGACTGGACGGATTGTCTGGTAGACAGCCAGCTGGTAAATGAAGAAATCAACTACGACCTATATGGAGGAAAAGATTTTAAAATAGAAAAAGTTTCGGCGGGCAATTACTTTTCTGTTGCTATCGGGGCGGATAATAAAGCGGTTTATACCGCAGGAAGAGGTTCCTATTACAGGACAGGACAGGGAAGGACGGGGAATACCCCATGGACTAATATCATAGGTAAGCCGGCGGTAGATGTTTCGGCCGGATACCAGCATGGTGCTGCCGTATTGGAAGACGGTACCCTGTATACATGGGGAAATAACAGCAATGGAGCCACCTGCCATAATACCACATCAGGGAACACAAGAGGTCCGAAGAAAGTCATAATGCCTACCAATGCCAAAGTAATAAGAGTAGAGGCAGGTTACCGTAATACATTAATACTTACGGATGACGGAAAGCTTTATTCTTGCGGGAAAAATAGCTATGGACTTAATGGTAACGGGAAAACTGGTGGAGATCAGAAAACACCGGTACTTATAGAAAATGGATTGAGTAATGTTAAAATAAAAGATATTTCATTAGCCGCCAGAGGGGCAGCCGGTTTATCAGAAGATGGCAAAATATATACCTGGGGATCAAATGAATCAGGACGTCTCGGATTTGGAATTTCAACAGGAAACAGTTTAATCCCGACGGCTCCGCCTACCTTAAACCCTAAAGGGACAAAGTTTAAAAGCGTAGCAATAGGTATCGGAAATGGAATAGCAGTAACTACGGATGATAAAGTATATGTTTGGGGAAGCAGAGCATTAGGGACAGTATCTCGTATTACTCCGGCTGTATTGACACCGGCTGAATGGGCAAAAGATGCGAATGAAACAGTGGTGGCAGTAGCAGCAGCAAGACATAAAAATACCTCTACAAGCGGATCTGCTGCAATGATTCTGACAGATAAATCGGCCTATGCGGTTGGTAAAAATGCAGGAAGAAGAAATAATTTTGGGAGAATGGGAATTGTAAATAATGAAACAGGATCCATCATAAGAGATCAGAACGGAAGCTTTCTGGAAGTGGAGTCTCATGCTTTCTTTTCAGGAAAACCTTTCACGGGGATATCAATAGGGTACAACCATGCGCTGATCTCTACAGGAGAAAGTACGGAGAATCCGTCAGCCAACTATTTAGGATATGGAAGTGGATCTAATAATTACCGTCAGCTGGGAACGACAGCAAATCGTAAAGTCCATATGTCATTGAAAAAATAACAGTATAAAGATTATCAATAATGAAATATAACATAGTAAAAAGAAATATATATACTCTTCCTTTGGTTTTTGTGGGAGTATGTAGCTTTGGGCAGGTGGGAATCGGAACCTTGAACCCAAAGGGAGTTCTTCATGTAGAAAGTAATACCATGGGAATTGTGTTGCCTAAAGTTCAGGATACACTTTCTGTAATTACACCGGATGGGGGACCTGTAGAAGAAGCCACCCTTGTTTATGATCTTTCCGCTAAGTGTGCGAAATTTAGAAGAGCAGATAAATGGTCGGATTGTTTATTGGATGACGCAGGGGCAAAACATGAAGTTTCAGATGTTCTGAATATCGGAACAGAATTTAAAGTGAGAAAAGCCTCAGCAGGATATGAACATACCCTGTTAATTGGTCAGGATGATAATGCCCTGTATGTCGCAGGAGATAATGGAGACGCGAAAACAGGATTAGGACGTACCGTAGGAAATACAGGATCCTTTTTGCTTAATTTTGCCTCTCCGCTGGCAGATGCTTCTGCCGGATATTTACATTCTATTGTAGCCACGGAATCAGGTGAGGTATGGACATGGGGATATAATGGAGATTACAGAACGGGATTGGGAACTAAAACAGGAGATACCGGTTTACCTACCAGAGTAGACGGTTTTGGAGCAGGTGAAGTATTCGGTAAAGCCGTAAAAGTTCAGGCGGGTTCTCAGAATTCATTCGTATTAACGGAAAATGGAGTAGTATATGGAGTAGGAGCCGCTACAAGCAGCACCAATGCAGGCCCCGGAACAGGAGGAGCCGCATCTTTCTTTACGGAAATTCATATTCCCGGAACGGTAACTGATATTTCGGCATCGCAATATACGGTGGCAGCTTTAACTTCTGATGGGAAGGTATATGTTTGGGGAGTTGGTAAAGCAGGACGTTTGGGAACAGGAAGTACTTCGAATGTGACAACACCCACCCGGATTAATTTTCCAGGAGGGGCGCTGGTAAAACATGTAACGATGGGATGGGACAATGGAGCCGCTATTTCTGTTGACGGAAAAAATGTATACAGATGGGGAGCAGGAAACTCTATAGGAAACCTGGGAGTAAATGCATTATCTCCATATAGTACCAACATTCCCGGTTTTGGAGATAATGGGGATGAAGTTACTGCCTTAGCGGCACAGCGTTTTGATTATGGAGCAGGAAATCTATTCATCTTTACCAATAAAGGAGTCTATGTAACAGGAGAAAACAGACAGGGGCAGCTGGGAATAGGAAATACGAGTACGGTTACAGGACCTTCGGTTCCTCTATCTACCATAGGAGTTTATAGTGGAACAGTCTTTACAGGAGGTTCCATAGGAAGACAGCACACGATTCTTATTACCGGAGAAAATGCCGGAAATGCAAATCTGGACTATGTAGCATATGGAATGGGATCTGTTTCCCACAGACAGCTGGGGGCTATTACAAAACAACGAAGAACGCCTACTGTCCTTACAAAATAACGTAATATCAAATTAGATACGTTTTCATTTCTAGTGATGTAAGACACCCGTTTTCGGGTGTCTTTTATTTTAGATCCTATCAACTTAGATTATAATTTTAATTTATATAAAGGTATTGGTGTAAAATTTAAATTTATTTAACTTTGCAGTCCTTTTAAAGGTCTAGAAAAAAAACAGAATATGAAAAAAGAATTATTATTACCACTTCTTGTGGCAAGTAGCTTTATGGGTGCTCAAGAAGGTATTGGTACGATGGGGGTGAATACTCCAAACCCCACAGAAACCTTAGATGTTAATGGTAGTGCACGGGTCCGCAATCTAAAAACAGTTACCTCTACAGACAATGTCGTATTTGCCGACGCAAACGGAGTGTTGAAAAAATCGGATATTTCCTACGCACAGCTGCAGAACTTAATCAATCAGAGCACCATGCCTGCAACAGCGAATATTCCGGTGTACGCTTATGTAGAAAGTACAGATCCGGGTATTACTTCTACGGATAATGGCTCTAATGTCTTTGTAGGAGCACCTTTATATCAGTCTCCTGCCGGAGTGATGAGTAACGGTGTATTCACAGCTCCCATAGAAGGGGTCTATATGATATCTTCCAGGGCTCCGATGGTTCAGACACGTACCGGATCAGCAGACGGAGGGATGAGATCAAAATTGCATCTTAAAGTAAATGGAAATGACATTGCCACTTATGAAAATGCGCTTGTACTGAAAACCGCTTTTTATAATTTGTCTGAAGTGCAGTTTTCCAGAATTGTGAAACTGAATGCAGGAGATACGGTAAAAGTTACCTTAAGTTCAGCGCTTATTTATAATGCCGCATATCTTTCTCCTTCAAGTATGAAAGATCAGGGATATCCTTATTTATCTATTTATAAAGTAAATTAGGAATATAAAAATAGATTTTGAAATGTAAAAAGTCAGAAGGGAAATCTTCTGACTTTTACTATATAATGGCGGTCAATTTCAATTAGAAATTAAACTCTACTCTTGCGAATAAAAACCTTCCTCCGATTCCATATTGTGAAACCTGGCGGGAGTATACCAGCTGGTTTCCTGCAGTGAGACTGTCAATATTAGGGTTTCTTGTAGGCATGATATTAAAAAGGTTATTGGCTCCCACCGTTAAGCCTATCTGCTTGGTAAAGCGATATCCTACTGACAGGTCGGTAACTACCTTATCATTGAGTACAAAATGTTCATTGGCCACCCCGTCACCGTTAAGGTCTATAAGGTTGGCATCCGTTACCTTTCCGAAGTAAGAATTTCGGATAAATAAATCTACCCCGTAAAGACGGATGGTATGGGAAAGATTAGCCTTTACTCTTGGAACCGCTTCCTCAAAATAAATTCTGTTTTCTTCTGAAAAATAGCTGTCGATCTGGGATTGCAGCTGATCCGAAGATTTGATGCTTCCTACCTGCTTGGTTTTATTAATGTTAAAAGACAGGTAATTATCAATGCTTATGTTAGGATTTATTCTGTTCTTTTGGCTGATAACGATGTCTAAACCTTTGGTTTCAGTATCTATTGCATTGGCAAAAAACTGGGCAGCCTCAGCATTAGCCTGGTCGAATGCAGATTGAACAACTCCCGGAGTATCAGGTCTGTAGAAAAGATCTGTTAACACAATACGGTCATCAATTCTGATGAAATAAGCATCAGCACTGAATTCAAGCCTAAGCTGCGGAATGGTAAAATTAAATCCGGCACTTAAAGATTTGGATTTTTCCTGCTTAAGACTCTGGATGCCTAAGCTTTTCGTAATCTCTTCATCGTTACGGAAAGTAGCTACCTGTGTGGTATTTCCCCCGTTGATTAAGGTAGAAGTTGAACTATAATATAGCTGTGCAAGAGAAGGCGCTCTGAATCCCGTAGAACCGGCAAACCGTATTTTGAAGTTTTTATCGAGTTTCACATTTGCGGCTAGCTTATAATTAAAGGTAGAACCGAAATCCGAATAATTTTCATACCGTATCGCACCATCTACAAGGAGCCATTTCGTGAAGTCCACCTCGGCATCAGCATACGCTGCATAGCTGTTTCTGTTTCTGGAGATTACATTTTCCGGGCGGTATCCGGGAAATACCTGTGCCCCTCCGGGTCTCGCGTTTCCAAAAAAGTCCGTATTTAAAAGCAGGGAAGAAGTATTTCCGTTAATTATATTTCCATTGATGTCATAAGTATGATATGAATCGGGGCTTCCTGCTTCGATAGAATAGTTTTCATGACGGTATTCGCCTCCGAAAGCAAAATTAAGCCCTTCCAGAACATCAAATTTTTTAGAAAAATCGAGGTTTAATGTATTTTGACTGAAAGCCATCCCTCCCGCATTGAATTGAGTAGGAGAAGAACTTCCCAATGTTGCATTTTCAGTATTGTTAATTAAATAATTGAAAGTATTTTTTCCAAATGTATTGCTTAAATCAACATTCCATTCAGCTATTTTCCCTTTTACTCCCGCTGCTAATGAATAATCATAAATATTAGTTTCTATTTCCGGTAGGAATCCGTTCGGGTAAAGAGAAGTAATGGTTCTTGCCTGGTTAGGAAAACGGTAGAATCCGCCGGCCTGGCCGTTTCGATAGCCGAAACCACCGAAGGAGTAGAATTTCCAATCTTCATTAATAGGAATTTCAGCATTAGCGTATAACTGTCCGCTTGCCAGTTTGGACTGACCGACTTTCATGTTGAAATCTCTCCTTTTTAATCCCCTGTAAGCCAGTTCCTCATTGGAAACATCCTTATTAAGAATCCCTTGCAGATCGGAGATACTTGTTGCCGAATTGATCTGGGAAAGGTAATTATTATCAAAGTAGCCTACATTTCCTGCATACTGCTTGATCGTATTGATAATAGAATTTGTATTAGGAGTATTGTTGATATTTTTATAAAAGGATTCTATGTCCACTCCGTTTTGTAAAGCACGGTAAGCAATCGCATTATACGCATTGTAAATAGAACCGCTTTGCTCTTCAGCTCTTGAATAAGGATCTCTGAATGATCCCGAACCTGTTAAATTAATGAATCCGTTCTTCCCTATTTTAGCTCCGTAGTTTAAATCTACGGAAATGGTTTTGCCATCTGTTCCTCCTGTGTGATCGTTAGTGACTGAAGAAAGATATCCACCAGTGGTAATCTGTCCTGAAAATCCGATATTCCTTTTAAGCTGGAGGTTGATCACCCCGGCAATAGCATCAGAACCGTACTGTGCTGAAGCACCATCCCTCAGGACTTCAACGCGGTCTAATGCAAATGCAGGTATGGAATTAAGGTCAGTTCCTACACTTCCTCTCCCGGGCGTTAAAGTAGTATTGATAAGAGAAGACTGATGTCTTCTTTTCCCGTTCAGTAAAACCAGCACCTGGTCAGGACCCAGACCTCTTAGCTGTGCCGGATCAGAATGGTCCGTACCATCATTGATCGTATGGGAAGTGGAAGAAAAAGAAGGAACCAGGTAGTTCAGTATTTGAGAAATACTTTGTTGAGGAGACTCCTTTACAATATTCTGCATTTTAAATACATCTACGGGAACAGGAGTATCGGTTTTCACTCTTCCTGTACTTCTCGATCCTAACAATACCACTTCAGAAATTTCTTTATTTCTGAGAGAATCTCCTTCTTGCCTGCTTTGTGCTTTCAGGGATAACCCCGAATAGAAGATAAGGGCTGTCGTTACAACTGTAACTTTGAATTTGTTGTTTTGTTTCATCACTTGATCCAATTTTTATTTTTATTTTTTTGACACAAAAAAACCCTTTTAGAAATCTAAAAAGGGAAGTTCATATATATAAATGTATAAAAAACCTACCTTTTCCCAAAAGGAACGGTACACATTTCCATTGTTGATAAAGTAGAATATGTTATGGCTTTATACATTGTTTTATAATTTATTAGTCCACAAATTTAATAGACTATATTAAATAATCCAAATTTTTTGTATAAATAATTTAAATAGAAAAAGATTATGACATTATTTTTAATAAAAAAATCCCCGGATAGCCGGAGATTTGTCCAATAATATGTATTATTTTTTTAATGGTGTGGTGAGACATCTTTTCCGAATAAAGAGGAAAATATATTCTGAAACTCATGAATATACTTGCATTTAATGGAATTGCCGTATATTTTTAATCCGTCAAATATCTTTCTGGGAGTAAGATCAATATCATATTTAATAAAGGTTTCCGGTCTTTCATATCGAATCTGGTGATCTGAACAGTCCGTTCGTAAAAAACCTAATCGTTCCAGCCATTCTTCCGTTATTTGAATAGGTCTGATAGAATCGGCGGGAGCAGCAACCCTGTGGGTGGTGTTTTCCATTTTTACGAAATAATCATTATTATCCCGGAATATATCCGTAATGATATAAACCTGATTTTTATACTCAACTAAATTTTTGATTTTAAGATCTTCGACTTTCATAGTATTTCGTGTTTTGGCTATTAATATTATGTAAGGAGAACAATTGCAAATACTATGCCCAGCATGTTAAATAAGGATGTATTTGAGAAAAATTTTAACTTTTTGGGGAGAATAATAAATAATCCAAACTCCATTTACCACCGCCTAAAAAAATAAAGGTAAAAAAGAAAAGCCAGTAAAAAAATGTAATTTCTCCTTTGTCATAAGGGAAAATGTGCATTTGTTGCGCATGGATCCATGCGACACTTAGTACAATAAATAAAATGAAAGAAGTAATTCTGGTGAGAAATCCCAAAGCAAATAAAATTCCGAAGAAGAACTCAGAACCTTTAGCCAGATATAACATCAGCAAAGGATTTGAAAATCCTAAGTCTTCTTTCCAGGAAACCAGCCGTACCTGTATCCATTCATCAATAAAAAGGTCTTTTCCGTACCACATAATCCATAATCCGACAATCACTCTCACAATTACCAGGATATCTGTTTGCGCAGGTGCCAGTACTATTTTTTTCATAAGTTAAGGTTATTATTAAATGTAAATTATAAACGCAACCGGAAAACACGTGTAATAGAAGAAAGATATCCGGTAGCATTAAGACAGCAAACGAAGACCTGCCTTTTAAGGCAGGCCGTGAAAAAATGTTAACAAACTGACTCTATTGGTAGGGTTTGTAATCGGTATATCCTTTTTCATTTCCTCCGTAATAAAAATCACGCAGAGGCTCTGTTAAAGGAAAATTGTTTTTCATTCTGTAAGTTAAATCAGGATTGCTGATGAAGGGCTGACCAAAAGCAGCAATATCAATAAGATTCTCTTCAATAAGAGCTTCTGCCTTTTCTTTATTAAGTCCGCCCGCATAGATCAGGACACCATCGTACCATGAGCGGAATTTTTTCAAAAAGTCCCGGGATATGCTGGATTCTCCTTTAATGATCTGGTCCATAAAATGGATATAGGCAATCTTTCTCTTTCCAAGTTCTTCAGCAATAAGCTTAAAAGTTTCCTCCGTTTCCTCAAATTTTGGAATATCCTGAATGGTTCCAAAAGGAGATAGACGTACAGCAACCTGATCGGCACCTATTGCCGCAATATTCGCGTCTACTATATCCAGTAAAAATTTTACTCTGCCAGCTACGCTGCCACCATATTCATCGGTTCTGTTGTTAATCTTAGGATTTAAGAACTGCTCAATAAGATACCCGTTAGCCCCATGGATCTCAACACCGTCAAAACCTGCTTCTATGGCATTCTTAGCTCCCTGGGTAAAATCTTTGATGACCTGTTTGGCTTCTTCCGTACTTAAAGCTCTTGGTCGGGAAGCCTCAACAAATCCTGTTTCACCATTTCCAGTATCACAATAGGCGAAAGAGTTTTCCGCTTTTATATCCGAAGGACCGAAAGGAGCCTTACCATCAGGTTGTAAACTGGTATGGGAAACCCTTCCTACATGCCATGTCTGAACAAAAATTTTGCTGTTCCTGTCATGTACTGCTTGGGTAACCAGCTTGGCACCTTCTACCATTTCCGGTGTATAGATTCCGGGAACGAAAACCATCCCTGAAGCAGAAGGAGAAATTACAGTTCCTTCCGTTATAAGAAGGCCGGCTCCTTTTTCACCTGCTCTCTGGGCGTAGTATTCGGCATTTTTACTGTTATAAATTCCATTCTTGTTTCTGGCACGGGTCATAGGGGCCATAGCCACTCTGTTGATCAGAGACAGGTTACCCTTTTTAAAATGCTCAAATAATTTCATCGTTTTAAATTTTTTACAAAGTTGCGAATACTTCTTATCAGCCATGCAATAAGAAACCGTATAATGACTATAAAAATGTGAACACTGTCCAATTAAGAAGAAATCATTTTTTCCTCTTTAAACTGGGTAGGAGAGATACCCGTTTGCTTTTTAAAAAATTTGGTAAAGTTGGAAGGCTCATCAAATCCCAGGTCATAACTTATTTCCTTAATGCTCATGGTTTCATGCACCAACAATCTTTTACTTTCCAGGATAACCTGTTCATTAATAAGCTCTTTCGGTGATTTTCCTAAAATAGACATTACAGCTTTCTGTAGTTTCCGTTCACTGATAAACAGTTCATTAGCATAGGATTTTACTTTGGTTTCCTTGCGGAAAGATTGGGCGATCATCTTTTTAAACCGGGTAACATACATCCCATCCTGGGTTAAAGTGCTGGTATGGGATGAAGGATTTTTCTGCAGGAATTTTCTCTCTGAAAATAATAAAAGATTAGATAAATAATTATGAAGAATACTTCCCTGAAAACTGTCATGTGGATTTTTAAGTTCATTACCTATTTTTTGGGCCAGCTCAACATAGACTTTAAGATCATTATCTTTAAATGCCAACTTAGTCACCGGATAATAATTATTAAAGATATAAGCATTGTCCAAAAAGTAAAGATCTCTGGAAGACTGGTTAAAAAAATCTTTCGGAAAAGCAATAAGCCATCCCTCCAGATCTGTAGGAGTCAGGAAAGAATGAACCTGTCCCGGTGTGAGAAATAATAGATCACCTTTAGTAAGCTTCACATCCTCAAAATCTACCATATAAGAAGAGTTTCCTTTCGTAATAAGCTGAATAATATAAAAATCAGTACGGTGGGGCTTAATTACGTTTGGGCCTCCTTTTTTTATACGTTCCGATATGGAAATGATATGCAGGTTTTGCTGCTCATTGGAAATAGGCTTAAAAGGATAAGTTATGATCTGGGACATCTCATTATATTTTGAACATATGAATTCTATACTAATGTAATCATTCTTATTTCAATATGAAAATATAATAGAAAAATTGGCGCATCCGCAGTAAATGAAAGTTAACCGTTTTTTACAGCAAAATGACAGTAGAGTTATATATGCTTATTATTTGATTTATAGATGTTTGTGTGTGTTTTGCATAAAAGGATAAAAAATGTATATTAGGAGCGTACTGTTGTATTTTTAATTACTGAATCATGGCAAATATCATCCGTACCTTTTTCAATGGATTATATGGAAAGAATAGCATCGACTTTGTAAAAGGCCTGGTCTATATCTATCCTTTTGGAGTGATTGGTAAGGAGAATAACAATAATGTAAAGCCGCATGCACACAATAACCAGTTTCAGATTTTTGTAGTCATAGAAGGAACGACCGTTTTACTCTACAACAAGGAAAAAATTCCGATTACAGGACCTTCTTTCATTACAGTACCCAAGAACACAGAGCATGGGTTTGAACATCAGACGGAAATGAAAGGATGGATCATCAGTCTCTCTGATTCCGTACTGGAACATATGGTGAAGAGAGAGGCGGAAGTAATTAATGCCATTGAAACATTTCAGCTGATAGAAGTAGAAAAAGGAAGCTATTCCGAAATCGTTTTTCAAAATATGCTGGAATGTATCGACGAATATCATGGTGAGGAAAGAGGAAAACTGCTGATGCTTAAATATATGGTGGGGAAAATTGTGGTCCAGCTCAGTCGTATTCCGGAAGATGCCCGGCTTAGCCTTTCCCGAAAAGACAACCTTGCCGTTATTTATTTCAGACGGTTTAACCAGCTTATCAGGGAAAGCGATACCTATAAAAAGACCATCGAAGAATATGCCGCAGAGCTGAATATTACGACAGGACACCTCAACAGGATCTGCAGTATGGTCGCCCAGCAGTCCCCTAAAGAAATTATCATGGAATACTTTATTTCCGAAGCCCAGCTTATGTTGACGGATGTGGAAAAAAGTATCAATGAAGTCTGTTACAGCATCGGGTTTGATGATCCCAGCTATTTTTCAAGAATATTCAAAAAGAAAACCGGACTTACCCCCAATGAATTCAGAAAAAAGATAGGAGTAAAAGTATAATTTATATTTTTTTTAACATCCATGTGATATTTGTGACAAAAATAAATTAAAAGTCCTATTTCTTAAACAAGATTTCAAAGTATGTTTGTAATCGAAGTAAGCAGTCACTTACCCAGGTAATTAATCACTTACTTTCAGATTATAGATATGTCACAGATAAAAATTACTCATATTGAGACCTGTATAGTAGATCTCCCAACCATAAGACCTCATCACCTTTCCATGACCGTTATGAGAAAACAGTCCATGGTGATTATCCGTCTTTTTTCCTCAGATGATATCGAAGGGATAGGAGAAGCTACAACCATTGGAGGTATTTCTTATGCAGATGAATTTCCGGAAGGAATGAAACTCGCTATTGATACGTATTTTTCACCCCTTCTCGTAGGGCAGGATCCTACAAAGATAAATTCACTGATGATGATGCTTGAAAAGAATATTTCAGGAAATCATTTTGCCAAATCGGGAATTGAAACAGCATTGCTGGATGCACAGGGCAAAAGACTGAAAGTATCGGTATCTGATCTTTTCGGAGGAGCAGTTGCAGACAGGCTTCCTGTTCTCTGGACATTGGCTAGTGGAGATACCCAAAAAGATATTGAAGAAGCCCAGCGCCTGATCAGTGAGAAAAGACATAAGGTCTTTAAACTTAAAATAGGACGCAAAGATCCCAAAGAAGATGTAAGACATGTTTCCGAAATCAAAAAAGCCCTGGGAGAAGATATTAAGATCACAGTGGATGTAAATCAGGCATGGAGTGAGCAGGTAGCTAAAAAAGCGATTAAGCAACTTCAGGACGGAGGGATAGATCTTATAGAGCAACCTTTAGCTAAGCATAACTTTGAAGGGTTGGCAAGATTGACCTCTTATTTTGAAGTTCCCATCATGGCAGATGAAGCTGCAGCTACCGTTCAGGATGCTTTTAAACTGGCCCAAATAAACGCAGCCAATGTATTTGCCCTTAAAATTTCCAAATCAGGAGGTCTTACCAATATTGCCAGACAGGCAGCTATTGCACAGGGGGCAGGAGTCTCACTGTATGGAGGGACAATGCTGGAAGGAACCATAGGGTCCGCAGCTTCCGCACATATTTTTGCGACACTTCCCAATCTGGATTGGGGAACCGAACTATTCGGCCCGCTTTTACTGACCGATGATATTGTTAAAAAACCGATCCGATATCAAAACTTCACTCTGGAGCTTCCCGAAGGTCCGGGATTAGGAATTGAACTGGATATGGATCAGGTAGAAAAATATAAAAGAAAATAAAAATGGTATACGTTGTAGAAATGGATGTAAACATCCCTGAAACCTGGAGCGACGAAAAGCTTGCAGACTTTATGGCTAGAGAAAAAGAATGTTCCCAAAAATGGCAGTCTTCCGGAAAATGGAAATACCTGTGGAGGGTAGCTGGAAAATATTCCAATATCTCTGTACTGGAGGTAGAATCTCCGGATGAATTACACCAAATTATCAGCTCCTTGCCTTTATTCCCTTACATGACCATCAAGGTAACCAGCGTATGTAAGCATCCTAATGCATTAAGAGAAACAATGGTGTAAATAAAAAATAGAAATACTAACTAATAAAAAAAATGATATTATGAAAAGAATGGACCAGGCTCGTATTGATGCCGTTTTAGACTATATTAAATCTAAAGAAAAACCGGGAGAAGGAAACGATAGAGTAAAAGAAATAGTAAACAGGCTTCTGAAAGACCTATTTAATGCAATGGCAGATCTGGATATTACTTCCGAAGAAATGTGGAGAGCATGTGATTACCTTGGAGAAGCGGGAAGAAAAGGAGAATGGGGACTGATCTTCGCCGGATTGGGTATCGAGCATTTTATTGATGTGAAAATGGATTGGGAAGATGAGGTAGCAGGAATTGAAGCTAAGACTCCGCGCACCATTGAAGGACCACTGTATGTAGCGGGATCACCTGAATCCAAATCATATGCAGAGCTGGAAACAGTTCCGGAACCGGATGGAGAAAGACTCTACATGAGCGGATATGTTCTGGACGAACAGGGTAACCCTATAGAAGGTGCAAAAGTAGAAGTTTGGCACTGCAACCTGAAAGGACTTTATTCCCATTTTGATTCCACTCAGCCGGAATTCAACTTAAGAAGAGCAATCATTACAGATAAAGACGGTAAATATGAATTTAAATCCTTCCTTCCTGTAGGATATTCCTGTCCGCCGGAAGGTCCTACCGACCGATTAATGACTATGCTGGGGCGTCACGGATCAAGACCTGCACATATCCATTTTTTTGCAACCGCTCCGGGATTCAGAAAGCTGACTACACAGATCAACATCGAAGGAGATCCGCTTACTTTTGATGATTTCGCTTTTGCAACCCGCAAAGACCTTGTGCCTCATGTAGAAAGAATACCTGCTGATAAAGCTTCCGAATACGGTAAAGACGAAGCTTTTGCTAAAATCGAATTTAACTTCAATATGGTAACAGACAGAACCGACATTCCTGCCGGTGAAAATCATAGAACCAGAGCTGCTGTTACTTTATAAGCTTATTTTTTTAAGGGATACGTTACAGCTGGTTTTTTACTGGCTGTTTTTATAAAGTTAATGTAATACCATGACCGGAGTATAGATATTCCGATAGGATAACCTTTTTTAAATTTTACTTATGAGCATTACAAAAGAATTTTTAGATACAATGATCATTCATGATAAAGAGAATGGTATCTATCAGCATAATCGGGAGTCTTTTACCAATGAAGAGCTTTTCGATCTGGAAATGAAACATATCTTTGAAGGAAACTGGGTATTTCTTGCCCATGAAAGCCAGATTCCCAATATCAATGATTATTATACAACCAATATAGGGCGGCAATCCGTTGTTATTACTAAAAATAAAGAAGGAGAACTTAACGCCCTTATCAACTCCTGTACCCATAAAGGCGCACAGCTGTGCCGCTATAAAAGAGGAAATAAATCCTCATTTACCTGTCCTTTTCATGGATGGACGTTCAACAATTCAGGAAAATTATTAAAAGTGAAAGACGGTAAGGCCGGAGGATATCCTGAGCAGTTCAATTGTGAAGGTTCCCATGACCTTGTGAAAGTAGCCCGTTTTGAAAATTACAGAGGTTTCTTATTCGGTTCCTTAAATCCTGATGTGGACTCACTGGAAGACTATTTGGGAGATACCAAAACGATTATTGATCATATCGTGGATCAGGCACCCGAAGGATTGGAAGTGCTGAATGGGGCTTCTTCCTATATCTATAATGGAAACTGGAAGCTTCAGATGGAAAACGGAGCCGATGGATATCACGTGTCTTCCGTACACTGGAATTATGTGGCGACCATGGGAAGAAGAAACTATGAGAAAGAAGCAACAAAAGCCGTAGATGCTAACGGATGGTCAAAATCCGTAGCCGGTGTATATGGATTTAAAAACGGGCACATCCTGTTGTGGACCACCAAGCTGAATCCTGAAGTAAGTCCGATTTATAGACATAAAGACAGGTTAATCCAGGAGTTTGGAGAAAGTAAAGCAGGATTTATGGTGAATATGACACGGAATCTTGCCATCTATCCCAACCTTTATATTATGGATCAGTTCTCTACCCAATTGAGGATTGTACGCCCGATATCCGTTAACGAAACGGAAGTTACCATTTACTGCTTTGCTCCTATAGGAGAACCAAAAGAAGACAGAGCAGTAAGAATCCGCCAGTATGAAGATTTCTTTAATGTTACCGGAATGGGAACACCGGATGATGCCGAAGAATTCAGATCATGCCAGATCGCTTATGAATCTACGGCCTTAAAGCATAACGATATGAGCCGTGGAGCAGCACACTGGATCTACGGTCAGGATGAACAGGCGAAAATGATGGGAATCCAACCACTTCTCAGCGGTATAAAATCAGAAGATGAAGGGCTGTTTGTAACACAGCATGAATACTGGCAGCAAGCCATGAAAGAAGCCATTGATAAAGAATATAATTAACCGTATTAAAAAAATAAATATGACTGAATATGCTAAAATACTGGCGTTTTTATATAAAGAAGCACGTTTGCTGGATGACAGGGAATGGGACGAATGGCTTACACTCTATCATGAAGATGTAGAATACTGGATGCCTTCCTGGACGGATGAAGACCAGCCCACCACAGATCCGCTGACGGAGATTTCCCTGATCTATTACACCAACAGAGGGGGATTGGAAGACCGGGTTTTCCGTATAAAAACAGAACGTTCGGGGGCCTCAATGCCGGAACCCAGAACTTCACACAATATTACCAATGTAGAAATAACGGAAGAAAACGATACAGAAATTAAAGTGAGATTTAACTGGCTTACAAAGAGTTTCCGGTACAAAACCACAGATACTTATTTTGGAACATCCTATTATACCTTAAGTAAAACAGGAGACAGCTTTATCATCACCAATAAAAAAGTAATAATCAAGAATGACTATATCCGTCAGGTACTGGATATCTACCATATTTAATTCCGTTAATATTAAACTTACTTACTTATGCCTAAAATAGCCTTAAACTTTGAAGATGGGATCACTAAAATCATTAATGGAATGCCCTATGAAAAAGTATCAGATGCAGCCTATAGAGAAGGAATTAATATCCCGTTGGATTGTGCGGACGGTGCCTGCGGAACCTGTAAATGCCATGTGAAATCAGGACAGTATGATCCGGGAGATTATATAGAAGATGCATTGTCGGATGAAGAAGCAGAGCAGGGATATGGTCTCGCCTGTCAGATCGTTCCCGAGACGGATATGATTATTGATATTCTGGCCAGCTCAGCAGCATGTAAAGTGGCAACCGAAACTTTTCCTACCACCATTAATACAATTAACTATCTCTCTTCCGAAATTGTGCAGCTTAAACTAAGTCTGCCTGAAAGTAAAACAATAGATTTTCTGGCAGGTCAGTATGCCAATATCGAAATTCCGGGAGGAGGAGAAACCAGATCCTATTCCTTTACCAATAAATCAGGAAGCAATGAACTTGAGTTTTTGATTCGCCTGGTTCCCGATGGAGTAATGAGTGGTTATTTAAAAGAAAAAGCAGCAGTAGGGGATCAGCTAGATATTATAGCTCCCGTAGGATCTTTCTATATAAGAGAAGTGGAAAATCCCACCTTACTCATTGCTGGGGGAACGGGAATTGCCCCTATTATTTCCATGCTGGAAGCTATTTCGGAGAAAAAAGATAAACAGCCTGTAAAAGTGCTGTACGGTGCTTCGTTGGATGAGAACCTGGTAGAACTGGAGCGTATCAATGCCTTTTCGGAGAAACTTGACCTTACAGTCAACACATGTGTTTCCGGGCAGGAAGATACACAGCATATCAAAGGCTATGTAACCCAGTGGATCAATAAAGAATATTTAACAGCGCCCGTATATGATGTGTACATATGCGGTCCCAATGCAATGGTGGATGCTGTAAAAGATACCATTAAGACGAACGAAATCAATTGTGAAAACTTCTATACTGAAAAATTTCTACCGACTGGAGTTTGATTATAATCTAAAAAAGTAAAAGTAAAAATGATTTTTGAAAACAGATTTCAGGGAAAAGTAATGATTGTCACAGGAGCAGCTCAGGGAATCGGCAAAGGAGTTGCCATACGTGCAGCGAAAGAAGGAGGAAAAGTTGCTCTTGTAGATCGTTCGGAAATAGTGAAAGAAATTTCTTCAGCTTTAAATAAAGAAGGTTTTGACACCATAGCAGTAGTGGAAGATCTTGAAAAATGGGAAGGCTTTCAGTCGGTTGTTAAAAAAGCCCTGGAAAAGTATAGCCATGTAGACATCCTTATCAATAATGTAGGAGGGACTATTTGGGCCAAACCCTTTGAACATTATGAAGAAGATGAGATCATAAAAGAGATCAACCGTTCTTTATTTCCGACATTGTGGGGATGCAGGGCAGTTTTGCCGGCTATGATTAAAAATGGAGGAGGTACCATTGTAAATGTATCTTCAGTAGCTACCCGGAGCGTCAACCGCATACCGTATGCAGCTGCAAAAGGGGGCGTGAATGCCATCACCGCTTCATTAGCTTTTGAGCAGGCTCCAAATCATATTCGTGTAATAGGAGTAGCTCCAGGCGGAACAGAAGCCCCTCCAAGATTGATTCCCCGTAATGAAAATCCCCAGTCCGAGCAGGAAAAAGTTTGGTATCAGGAGATTATAGATCAGACCGTCAATTCTTCACTTCAAAAAAAATATGGAGAAATTGAAGATCAGGTAAATACAATCCTTTTTGCAGCATCTGATGAAGCTAAGTACATAACAGGAGTTACCATTCCCGTAGCGGGAGGAGATTTAGGATAACTTCATTTAATTAAACACAAAATGCCTACAGTACAATTAAAAAATTATACCTGTAACTATGAATTTTTAAATTCAGGAAAAGACAGGACCATTATATTTTCCAATTCCCTGGGAACGGATTATTCCATGTGGAATAAAGTGGTGCATCTCATTCAGTCCGATTTTAATATCATTTTACACGATACCCGCGGACATGGAAAATCCACCCATTCTCAAAAAGAATTAACCATAGAAGAACTGGGAGAAGATATCATCGAACTTTTAAATTATTTAAATATAAAAGGAAAGGTTACTTTTTGTGGTCTTTCCATGGGAGGATTGATAGGGCAATACCTGGGAATCAATCATTCCGGTCAATTTGATAAGATTATCCTGGCCAATACCGCAGCCAAAATAGGAACTACAGACAGCTGGAATACCCGTATTGAAACTGTTACGGCAAACGGATTATCCAGTATTCTTGACGGTACGGCGGAAAGATGGTTTACAACAGGATTTAAAGAAAACCATTCCGATGAGGTGAATGCCATTCTGAAAAAATTTGCAGCGAACGATGTAAGCGGATATTGTGCTAATTGTGCGGCAGTTCGGGATGCGGACTACCGTTATCAGATTGATAAAATAAATATTCCTGTTCTCATCATTGCAGGCTCGGAGGATTTGGTAACCACCGTTGAAGACGGGCGGTTCATGAAAACAAAAATTGCAGTTTCCAGGCTGGAAGTGCTGGATGCAGCCCATTTGTCAGCAGTAGAACGTGCAGATGAATTTGCAAAGAATATTCTTTCATTTTAATACAATAAATACAATATATGAAAACAGTACCCCAGATAACGTTGCAGGAAGCTGTGGCTATGGTAAAAGATGGAGATACTTTATTACAGGGTGGCTTTGGAATGACGGGAAATCCTGTTCATTTGATGCATGCCCTTGCAGAAACCAAAACTAAAGATTTAACATTCATAGGAAACAATGTAGGTGAAGTGGGAATAGGAGGAGGAAGACTGCTCAGAAACGGGCAGCTTAAAAAGATTATCGGATCTTTCTTTACTTCCAATCCCGAAGCTGTAAAAGCGGCTCAGGATGGAATAGTGGAATCCGAACTTCTTCCTCAGGGAACCCTTGCAGAAGCAATCAGGGCAGGAGGTGCCGGTATTGGAGGTTTTTTTACCCCGACCTCTGCCGGAACCGACCTGGCCAAAGGAAGAGAAACTAAAATCCTTAACGGAGTAGAACAGGTTTTCATTCCCGGAATTAAAGGAAATGTAGCTTTTATCCGTGCCTGGAAAGCCGATACGGCAGGAAATTTACAATACAGAATGACGGAACAGAACTTCAACAGGGCTATGGCTACCGCAGCCGATCTGGTTATTGCAGAAGTGGAAGAAATAGTTCCCGTAGGAGAAATTCCGGCTGAAAGCATTCATACACCGGGATCTTATGTCGATTATCTGGTTCAGGCGACTTTAACACTTGAAGATTTGGGAAGCTCAGCAGCAGTTTCTTCCAGTAAAAAAGTTTCCGAAAGTCGTCTCAATATGGCAAAAAGAGCGTTAAAAGAATTACAGAAAGGAAATGTTGTCAACCTCGGTATCGGGATTCCGACTCTGGTAGCGGATCTTATTTCTGAAGAAGATGGAATTATTCTTCATACGGAAAACGGTATGCTGGGAGTGGGACCTGCCCCTACGGACGGAGGAGGTGCTATGGACTATCCTGTAAATGCCGGAAAAGTTCCTGTAACAGCCTTGAAGGGTGCTTCTTATTTTGATTCTGCAGATTCATTTGCTATGATCCGCGGAAAGCATGTGGATGTGGCCGTAATGGGGGGATTACAGGTAGATGAGGCTGCTAATCTGGCTAATTGGGCCGTTCCCGGACAGCCGTTGCTGGGTGTGGGCGGTGCTATGGATTTAGCATCAGGAGCTAAAAAACTTATTATTACCATGATGCATAACGAGAAAAATGGTGATGCGAAAATAGTCCCTGTGTGTGACCTGCCGCTTACCGCTTTAAAAGCAGTGGATATGGTGATTACCGATAAAGCGGTTTTTGAATTTATAGATGGGAAATTAACGTTAACGGAGATAATGCCGGGTGCCACGTTAGAAGAAGTCCGCGAAAAAACAACGGCTGCTTTTATTGAAAAACTTTCTTAAAAACTATGAATACAGAAGCATATATTATAGACGGAATCCGTACGCCGATCGGAAGCTTTGGCGGAACTTTAGATGCCGTGCGTGCAGATGATCTGGCTGCATTGGTAATTGAAGAATTGGTGAAAAGAAATCCGGTTATTCCTAAAGAAGCTATAGATGATGTCATTTTAGGATGTCATAATCAGGCAGGAGAAGATAATAGAAATGTAGCACGAATGGCAGCATTATTAGCCGGATTACCGGTGACGGTTCCCGGAGAAACGGTTAACAGGCTCTGTTCTTCAGGGATGTCAGCTATCATTCATGCGAACAGGGCGATTAAAGCAGGTGATGGTGATATTTTCATTGCCGGTGGAATGGAGCATATGACGAGAAGTCCTCTTGTAATTTCAAAACCCTCAAAAGGATTCGGTACTGATTCCAAAATGGAAGATTCTTCATTCGGATGGCGTTTTGTGAACCCTAAAATGAAGGAAATGTATGGAACGGACCCCATGGGAATGACTGCGGAAAACCTTGTTGATATGTACCATATTTCCAGGGAGGATCAGGATAAATTTGCTCTGCAATCCCAGTTGAAAGCTTCAGCGGCCACCCAAAACGGAAGGCTGGCGGAAGAAATTATTCCGGTTACCATTCCGCAACGGAAAGGAGATCCTCTTATTTTTGATAAAGATGAATTCGTAAGGCCTAATTCTACGCTGGAAGGTTTGGCAAAACTAAAACCTGCCTTTAAAAAAGAAGGAACGGTAACAGCAGGAAATGCATCAGGATTAAATGACGGTGCTGCCGCTGTATATGTTGCATCGGGAGAAGCTGTTCAGAAATACGGATTAAAGCCGCTGGCAAGAATTGTGTCCTCTGCAGTTACAGGGGTAGAGCCAAGAATTATGGGAATAGGACCCGTATCCGCCACACAGAAAGCCCTGAAAAAAGCAGGACTTAGTTTAGATGATATGGGTGTGATGGAATTTAACGAAGCATTTGCAGCCCAGGCTTTAGCATGTATCAGGGAGCTGGGGCTGAAAGATGATGATCCGCGAATTAACCCGAATGGCGGAGCAATTGCATTAGGACACCCGTTGGGAATGTCCGGAACAAGGATAACCTATTCCGCTGCATTGGAACTTCACAAAAAGAATGTGAGATATGCATTAGCCACCATGTGCGTGGGAGTAGGACAGGGATATGCCGTGATCCTTGAGAAAGTATAAATAATAGTACAGGATTTTTATCAAATGTATATAACTTTAACCTTTGAAAATTAATAACAGAAGTAATTAAAACGAATAATGAGTAAAAAGCAAGATATACTTGAAGCTGCTCTTAAAATTTTTACGGAATTCGGTACCACGGCGGCATCTACAAAATCCATTGCTACAGAAGCTCATGTTTCGGAGGCACTTATTTTTAAACATTTTAAAAGTAAGGATAACCTGATAGAAGAAATCATGAAAACGGGTTATCGTGAAGCTACAAAACTTGTATCTACTTATCTAGAATATAAAACTCCTAAAGACTACATATCAAATTTATTGGATCTGCCGAAAATTCTTGTTTTAGCGAATAAGGATTTTTGGCAGATGCAGTATAAAATAATGCCCCTTAATGCTATGGCAGTAACCCATCATAAGCTTTTTATGAAACCCTGTAATGATTTTCTGGTAAAAGCCTTTGCTGAACTGGGATATAAAAGGCCCGTACTGGAAGCGGAAATACTGCTTTTATTTATTGAAGGCTTATGGAAGCATATTGCTGCCCATGAATTTGATACCGGACATATTGATGAGATTATTCATCTTACTAAGAAGAAATACGGTCTTATGTCCGCTGAAAAATAAAATTAATTAACTCATTATATATAAAACAGACCATTTATTTATGGTAAATAATAAGACGATAGGAATTATAGGATGTGGCTGGCTGGGAATTAGGTTAGCCAGACATTTAGGACAAAATCACAGGCTGGTGGTAACTACAACCTCCGATCATAAAATGAATGATTTAGCAGAAGAAGGGTTTAATCCTGTTCTGGCAAATTTTTCTTTTCCAGAAGGAGCAAGCGTTAACTTTTCCCAAGTGACCCGTCCCCAGGTTCTTATCATTACTATTCCTTTTTCTAAACGTACGGATAGGGAGTCTTTGATGAGTAGATTTTCCAACCTTATCACCTGTATAAAACAAAATCGGTTTGAAGGGCAAATGTTCCTAATGAGTTCAATAGGCATTTATCCGGACACAGAGGACCTCATAACAGAAGAAAATGTTCAGGAAGATCTTTTGGAACCGCATATACTATTGGTGGAGAAACTGATGAAAAAAGAGTTTCCGGAAATCAATATCCTGCGTTTAGGAGGATTGATGGGAGATAACAGGTTTCTCAGCAAATATTCAATAGCTCCGCCTTTGGATAAAAAAGTCAACCACATCCATTATAAAGATGTCTGTGGTGTGGTAGAAAAAATGATCCGGGAAAAAAGCTTCTCCAGACTGTTTAATGTAGTATCACCTGTGCATCCTACAAAACGGCAGATTCTGGAACAGCAGACCGGAAAAACTTTTACTGAAGAATTTGATAAAGCAGTATCAGGAAAGGTGGTTTCCCCGCAAAAGCTGGAAAAAGATCTTTCCTATGTATTCCAATATCCAGATCCTTTATATTTTTAATGAAATAAGGAGCCGTTTGGTGAGATCCATGGTTTTCATGGGTTGATGGGGAACTGGTGATTACAAGATAATACATACATCTGTTACATCTTTAAAATAGGGACTTTCATATCGTGATATAATAAGATCTTCCAGCCTTCTTCCTTAGCCTGGACTTCCCACTTAATCCGTTGTTCCATTGCTTTTTTACCATCATAATCGGTTTTATAGGCGACATGATATTTCAGGTAAACACTTTGAGGTAAATTATCTGCTCCATAGAAAAATATTTCTTTACCTTCTTTAATCCTGAATACCTGGTGAAAAGGAGTGTGACCACCCGTTACTTCAAAATAAACTTCAGGACTCAGTTGTCCCCGATCTTCATCCATCCAGACAATACGGGCATTTTGAATAATAAATTCCAGGATTTCAAAATCAAAAGAAGAACTTTCTTTTTTACTTTGTACATATTCGTATTCCCTTTTTTGAAGATAAACTTCCGCATTCGGGAAATTGAGTTCATAGCTGTCTCCTTCAGATCTTACCAAGCCGTTAATATGATCTTTATGTAAATGTGAAAGTAAAATTTTAGTTATGTCCCCGGGAGATATATTTTCTTTCTCCAGGTTTTGGATAATCACAGGCTTTTCATCCTGCATCCATCCCAAACCTGCGTCCAAAAGTAGATATTCCTCTTGTAGAATGATGAGAAAAGGCTGTATGGCCATAGTAAGCTGGGTGTCCTCCCCGGCATTTTCAAGCAATGTGAATTCTTTATTTTTGGTAACGGCAAAATCACCGTCTTTTAAGGGAATAACTTTCATAAAGGAATTTAATTTTAATCATCAATCTTTTTAAAAGAATGAATGGGATCTGTATTTTTTTTGTAAGTAAGTAAAAAAGAAAGAATAACGGCAAAGATCAGGAACATGATGAAAATATTCCACGATGTTCCGTGAAGCAGATAACCTGTACCGCTTCCAAGTATACTGGATCCGAAATAATAGAAAAGCCAGTAAATAGAAGTTGCGGAACTTTTTCCTTCTTTGGCATGTAGGGCCACCATCTGGCTGGCCATTGTATGAGCGGCAAAGAATGATAAGGTCAATAATCCGAGTCCGAAAATAACAATATAAATATTTTCCGAAAGCAAAAGGGCTATTCCGGCGAACATAAAAAGGATGAATCCTTTCAGAATACTTCTCTGCCCGTATTTTTTCAATAATCTACTGGTAATCATCGTTCCGAAAACCCCGAAAGTATACATCAGAAAAATGAAGGCGATATAAAAATGGTTGAGTGAAAACGGAGCCGCTTCCAGACGAAAGGTAAGATAATTGTAGATGCTCACAAAAGTACCCATCAGGAGGGCCGCAATACCGTACAGGCGAAGCATATAAGGATCCGTAATGAAGGTTTTCATCTGCTTCATTTTCAGGGAGAAATCGATCTTCTGGGGAGTGAAGAACTGAGACTGAGGAAATAATTTCCAAAATACAATTCCCAGGATAAGACTTTCAATACCAATGATAAGAATAGCATTCTGCCATCCCCATTCACCAGCCAGTATAGTGGCAAAGATTCTTCCGCTCATTCCGCCGATCGTATTTCCACTCAGGTACATGCTGATGGCCAATCCCACTACTGATGCATGTACTTCCTCCGTCAGATAAGCCAAAGCAACGGCAGAAACTCCGGAAATGACAAATCCTTTAATGATGCCGATAATGATAAGTAAGGTAAGGCTGGGAACCCAGGCAGAAATAATAGTAAGCAGGGCAGAGGCAAATAATGAGAATGTCATAAGACCTTTTCTTGAATAAGAATCTGCTTTAAAAGCAAAAAAGAAAAGCCCCAGCGCCATTCCTATGGTTGCCGAAGAAACAAGGAGCGAGCTGTCTCCCACGGTGGTCCGGAAATGTTGGGCTACCATCGGCAGCAATGGCTGAAATAAATAAAGCTGTGCAAATACGGAAAGTCCCGAAAAAAAGATACACAATTTTATATTTCGGAAACGTTTACTTTTCTGATCTGCTTTTCCTGTGGTTTCCATTTTAATAGGTAATTCAGCTCCAAGAATGATGAGCTTTTCACTATACAAAGGTCTCCATTATTTTTTAATTGGTAAAACGTTTAATTTCGATAATATCTATCGGTAAAACCGATTGATATTTTTTTAATAAGGACAGCAGTGGAATGAAGAAAATGAGGAAGATTGATATAAGCCGTTACACACAAATTAAACTATACAATTATATACGTCATTCCACTGAATTGGTCTGTCCCTATAAACAAATCATCTAGTAAATGTAGAAAAAGTAAGAACAAAATATCCGCAAATAGTTCACTTGGTGAAGAAAAATACTACGGTTGTTCTCGAATGTTTTCTTCTTTTTATAGGGGGGGGAATATTATAAGTAATATCCTTTCCTGGTTGTAAAATTCCGTATTTTGATAGAGGTGGAGAATAGATCATTTACGGATAAACTTTTCCATTTTACGGATTTATATGATTTTTTAATAAATTAATACTCCGTAAGGTGATTTATATCATGATTTTTGGGAAATAATTTGAATTTTTTTGTAACTTACGTCTGCTTAAAAACTAATATTGAAAAGATACAAACGCATTGCAGAGTTAGACGATCTGGTACGTATGTATGCCAGGGACCAGTCGAAAAGCCTGGAAGGGAAGCTTGCCCTTACATTAGTCAATATTGAAGAAGATGTTCCCGAAGACAATGAATTTATCCGAAACAGTTTCCAGGCCGACTATTTTACTGTTTTCCGTCTCAGAAAAGGAAACTCCGTAATCCGGCTGAATTTTAAGGATTATCGTATTTCTCCCGGGCAGCTTGTGGTAATCGGACCGGATTGTGTAAGACAATTGATTTCACTGGATGCAGGATCTGTTGTGGAAAGTGTTGTTTTTACTATTGATTACCTGAACGAAATAAAATTAGGAAAAAAGAACTCTATTCTTATTCATTTCTTCTCTTACAAAGTCCACCGCCTATGGAGCCTTGAAAAGGGAGAAGATGAAAAAATGGATTTTCTCTTTGCCAGGATGCTCGAAAAAATGGACCATATCTATTCTGATAATTTCGGTTTTGAACTTTTAAGGATCTGCTTTATAGAATATTTAATTGAACTTAATTATGTTTCTCTGAGATATAGGGAGAAATTAACTAACCGATATGTGATAAGAGAGGATTTGGTAGCAAAGTTCATACAATTGGCCCAGACAAACCATTTGGTGGAAAGACAGCTTTCCTTCTATGCCGATAAGCTGTTTGTGACCTCTAAACATCTCTCCGAAACCGTAAAGCTGATAACCGGTAAGACAGCAAGACAATATATTGACTATCTGAATGTTATTGAAGCTAAAAGGTTGCTGGAGAGTACGGCACTTCCCATCTCTGATATTTCCGATAGACTGAGCTTCAGCTCTCCCGCTTTTTTTACCAAGTTTTTTCACCGGATGGAACACAAATCTCCACGGGAATACCGTAAGAGATACAAATAGTAATTTTGACTTTGAAAAATAAGCTGTGCTAAGCAGGAGTCTCTCTGAAGTCGCCGGGGCCCTTTCCGTAAAATCTTTTGAAGCTTTTATAAAAATGGCTTTCATCTACAAATCCGAATTCATAGCTGATTTCAGAAAAAGACCGGTCGCTTTGCCTGACGAGCTTTCCTATCAGTTCCATACGGAGGATGTAAATATACTGTTTTACAGACTCTTTCATTTCTTTTCGGAAATAACGCATCAGCGTATTGGTGCTCATATTGAATTTGGCAGCAATATATTTCAGGGTTAACAATTCCGGACTTCTTAAATTTTTATGGATATGATTAAGAATAAGGGATATGTTTTTCCGTACAACAGGAGCACGGTTTTGTTGCTGTGAGAAATAAACATTCCTTTCAATAATGGCTACAAGGCAGAGTACCTGGTAATAGCAAATATTTTCATTAATGGATGGAGACTGATACAGCTGTACCAATAGCTGGAATATAGATAATACAATCTGTTCATCGGCTCCCTCAAAATGAATTTTAGGCTGCACAGGAGATTGGGCTTTTGCCAACGCAACAGCTCTTCCGTCAGAATGTTCCACTATTTCTTTTAAAGTGAGCCTAGCTTCCTGTGTAAAGCAGATCAGATAAACTTCACTATCCTCACTCCACTCGAAAGAATATTTTTCATTGGACCGTATAAAGAATAAATCACCATTTCCAAATTCGGTATATATATCACCTTTTCTGTATTTTCCTGGCCCTGACCGGATATAAATGAATTGATTGTAAATTCTGTCGATCTTAGGAAAGGCCTGACTTTCGGTATGGATGCAATAAATATGAAAAGGATGATGCTGGTGAGTATTATTGATCATAACTCTGTGTGAAAATACCAATGTTTAGTGTAAATATACAAAAAATATGAATGGTTTATGACTGAATTTTGTAAGATAAATGGTGAAATATGTTGAAACCGAACCGATTATCTACCCGGCTTTTATTAGGCTCATTGGGTCTTCTTTCCCTAGGAATGAAAGCACAGTCATCTGATAAAATAAAAATAAGTACTACAATGGAAAACAGGATCATAAACAGAGTTCCCGAAATAAGCCTGGCAGCAGCCCGGGAATTACTGAACAAGGGGCTGGAAATAGCCCAGGCTAAAAATTTGAATATAAGTCTGGCGGTAAGTGACCGCTCCGGAGCTTTGCTGGCATTTATAAGAATGGATAATGCTTCACTGGTTACCATTGATGTGGCTATTCAGAAAGCAAGAACAGCTGCATTTTTAAAGGCACCCTCCCAATTGTTTGAGAACTTTATAAATAATGGACAGCCTGCCATGGCTACAACTCCGGGAATCCTTCCTTTGCAGGGCGGGGTTCCTATAATCATCAATAATGAAATGATAGGGGCAGTAGGAGTGAGCGGTTCTTCAGGAGAGAATGATAATGCAATGGCTGTTGAACTCGCTGAATATTGGGCAGAAATTAAAACTAAATAAATCATATGGAAAAGAAAGCATATCAATATAAGTTGACGCTGGAATATCTTAAAGATAATAATGGTTTACCGGTAGATGAAAAACCGGTAGAATTTGAATTTAAAAATCATGATCCTATTTTTTCAATTATTGAAATGATGAAAAAAAGAGATTTTTTTGATAACCCTTCCCAGTCCGTTGAATTTGCAGTCGGTCTTAAACTGTTCAGCGATGTGATGATGAAGAACCGTAACAACCCGTTATTTGAAGAACTGCTGCCGGCCTTTGGAAACTTTATGAAAAAAATGAAGAGCAGTATAAAATAAACTTATAGACCGTAGAAATATTCTCATCAAAAATAAAGCTCTGGAAATATTCCAAAGCTTTATTTGTAGGTGTAAACTTCATGTTTAGGATAAAACAGAAGCTCTTGCCTTATTTTTCATTTTCTGAATATATTCGGAAGGAGTGATTTCTTCGATTTGTTTAAAAGTGCGGTTGAACGTGGATTGATTTAAAAAACCTGCCTCCGTATAAATATACATTAAAGTAACCCGGTCCAGGTCGCTTTCTGCGATTAGTTTTTTAACATATGCAATTCTGTGTGAATTGATATAACTGTTGAAGTTAGGATAGCCTTTATATCTGATTGCTTTTGAGATATAGTTGTTATTTACCTCAAGAATAGTGCTTAAGGTAGAAATGTTAAGTTTAGGATTTTTGAAAAGCTCGTCCTGCTCAATTACATTTTCTATTCTCTCGAACAGAGAAGCTGCATATTGGGCATCCTTTTCATCCAGAGTGACAGGTAGGACTATCTTCTCTTTTTCTTCTATTTCAGAGATGATTTCCAGTCGCCGGATTTTATCTTTATAATATACCAGCAGGGTAACTATCAGAAAATTGGATATGATTAAAAATGTATCTGTGACTCTTATCTGTTCATTGGTATGCTTTACAAATTCAAAATCACATAGGCTGGCAATTGTAATAACAGTAAAAATAATTAAAATAGCGTAAGCACTGTAAATGTAAACTTCTCTTTTTGAGAGAAATATATAGGCTCCAAGAGGTAAGGGGACCAGCCACACCAAACTGGCCACAGATATACTCCAGAACTGCAGCATCAAGTAAATATTATAAATAGGAGCAATGATAAAATAAGCGCTGACTATTTTCTCAACGGAATATTTATTTCGGACAATAAACCAGCTGTAAATAAGAAAAATCGCGCCCCCCGCCAAATAATATACTAAAAAAGAATCTCTTATAAAGAAAAAGAATATGCAAGCATACACCAATAATATGATAAACATCAGATAAATATATCTTTCAATCAGTTCCTGTTTAATGTTTATTATTTGCTGTTTTCTTAATATTAAATTGCTCATGTAGTGTGAGGGAAGTTATAAATTATTAATATTATTTGTCGTTTTTCAGGTTGTATGTTTCATTTAAGTTATATCCCTTGCTAATCAAATGCTGATACTATATACTTAATCTAGAGGTAGATAATAACGGTAGCCGCCAGTAGTTTGTCTAAGTGAAATTGATGTAAAATTTCATAATTAAAAGGTCTTATTTAAAGAGTTGCGCCTTTATTCAGCAATAACTTATTTTGGCACAAAGATAAAAAACTTCTGTGAAACAAATTATTATTTAAGCATCTAAAAGAAAGATAGAGTAGAGAAGGTTTTATATTTTTTTCCATGTAAGCTCACTATAAAAATACCAATTAATGTCTTATTATGAGTTTTGACTAAATAACAAAGTATTATTGAGAAAATGTAGGTATAAAATTGAAAATGGTATTTATAATAGTAAAATAATTTTTAGGCTCCAACTTTAGTTAAAATTGCTCCCTCATTTCCACTTTCGCGTATGTTTTCGTGAAATATATTTCGAATTTTTATTACTTCAATGATACTGAAGTGAAAAACTACTTAAAACAAATTTAAAAATTGACTTGTTTAAATTATTGTAAATCAGTATACATTAAAAGTATAAGTCATTTTCAGGTTTTTCATTTATATCGCTATTAAATGATTTAAATGTATGCCTAACTTTGCATGAAGGAAATCAGAACGAGTAGATGCAAGGCTTTCTGAGTTTTCAAATTAATTAGGGTTGTTTTTAAGAACTGGAAATATACAACTAATTGAACAATTTAAAAAACACAATCTATATAAATGAGGCATTAGCCATAGCGTTACACGTGCGGAATAGTAAAATATTCCGCAATGTAACTTTTTAAAGTGAAAGTACTTATATAGAGAATGGGAATTTATAACAAAATAGGAATTAATTGATTAAATATACAAAAGATGAGCTTGTTTAAAGACCTTCATATAGGAACCTTAATCAACGAAAGAGTTGCAGAATGTGGGATAGATATGTCCCGCATATGTAACTTCTTCAAATGTTCGGAGCAGGATGTATTGGATATGTACAAAGCTAAAAGCTTGGATACGGAGATTCTTTTGAAATGGAGTAAGATCCTGGAATATGATTTTTTTAGAATTTATACCCAGCATTTGATTTTATATTCACCACAGGGAAGTACCACTAATATGCAGGTAACGGAGAAAAAGAAATCCGGGCTTCCACAGTTCCGTAAAAATATTTATACAAAAGAAGTGATAGATTTTATTCTTGAACTGATTCATAAAGGAGAAAAAACAAAGTTTCAGGTTATTGAGGAATACAATATTCCGAAAACAACCTTATATAAATGGATAGAAAAATATAAATAATGATGAAGCAGCCTAATTACAAAAAAATTTACACGGATATCATTAATAAGAAGTATCCGGAAAAACTAACGACATGTAAAACATTATTATTGAAAAATAAGCTCAGCTTTTTAGATGTCATTAAACTTAATCAGAAAATATTCGGGAATAATGAAACATTGTCCGGGAATCAGAGGCACCGTTCCTATGATGTGAAAACTATTTTTGAAATATTGGATTACCAGAAAAAACACAATCTAAATAATAGCCAATTGGCGATACATTTTAAGTTAAGCCGTAATACGGTGGCGAAATGGAAGAAGAATTTTGCGGTTTAATTTATTATAAAGACGGTCTTTTTAAGACCGTTTTTTTTATTGAAAATATTTCCACACTTGGAATTACTCTTCTTTTCGGTGATTAAAATTTTTTAATCAGTTTTTTTCATTGGTTAGTGATAGATATAATTATATTTTGTACTTTACCTACGCAAATGGCTGGTATGTAATAAAATATTCAATCTATTAAGATAATTTTTACTGATCCTTTAAAATTATTACCATGGATAAACCAACAACTGAAAGAATTAAAAAGCTCCATCCTCTGGTAAGAGAGGAAGTAATCACCATCATTAAAGAATGTGACGAATCGTTAACAGGAAGAGCTAAAGTAAGAATAACCCAAGGGCTCAGAACTTTTAAGGAGCAGGATAGCCTGTATGCCCAGGGAAGAACCAAGCCCGGTAAAAAAGTAACCAATGCCAAGTCAGGACAGAGTATTCATAATTATGGGCTGGCAGTAGATATATGCCTTATTATTGATGGCAAAGTAGCAAGTTGGGATACAGCCAAAGACTGGGATAATGACCAGATCGCCGACTGGTATGAATGTGTAAAGCTGTTTGCCAAACACGGCTGGGAATGGGGTGGAAACTGGAAGACATTTAAAGATCTGCCGCACTTCGAGAGGAGATTTATTTACATCAATGGCCGTGAGGTGAATTCTACCTGGAGAAATCTGGCCAAGCTTCCAAAAGATAAGGAGGGATATGTTGTTTTCACCGGATAGGGAAGGTTAATATCTCATTTTGGTGAGTTTTTATTACTTTAAAGTATTGATTTTCAATACTATACTATTAAGTTAATATTTTTAACTAAAAATTAACTTAATAGTAATATTTTACTTTATTTTTTTATTATACATTTACTATCTCCAAAAAACACAATATTTTATGTCACAAAATTCTCTAGTGGGAACACTACCTACTTCTCCAGATGAAAATGGACTTAATATCCGACCTGATCTCCGGCCAGAATCTTTTTTCTTTCTGGAAAGGAATAAAAATTTTTCCCAGTCTCAGGCAAATAAATTTGGTATTTCGGGAGCTGACAATGAACTTTTCAGAACGACTTCCATCATATCATCTTATACAGGTAAGGTCTATACTATATGTAATGGACAAATTCTGGTACAGCCTTGTACTGCAGATAATAATAAGATCAATCTTATATTAAAGCCTTTTAGTCAGCCTATTAAAGGACTGGCTATTAAATATTTTATTTACAGGGGACTAAATAAAAGTGATTTTTTTGACAACAGTGGGACTATTAATCCGGCATCTGGAGCAACGAATATCACCAATTTTGTTGATTATATAAGAAAAGATTATCACGATCTTTATCAAATGTTGGGGAAACCGGAACCTGTATTTACAGCTCAGCATATTGGTTTTCCGAGTACTGTAGCGGGAGAAGAGCAAAAAGAAACAGATCTCATTGATGACTATTTTTTCAAAATTTCTGAAACGGTTAATAACAATGGAACTGTTACGGAGCCTGCGAAAAGAGCATATGAACTTCCTATGATCCCTCGCGGAATAGAATTAGGCAGTGTTAATGGTCAAATAGGGATAGATGTGGTGTTGAGTGAAGGAGATTATACTATTGAAAATGACCCTAATCCTTTTAAGCTCAATTTAAAATATGCCCGTCTTGCAGAACATATTTTGAATCCGGATGCCGGAACAACGGATTATGAAAAAAAGCTTATTAAAGAAACAGCTACCTGGTTTATAGATATCGCCGCTTTTTATGGTTTACATACCCATGGAAAAGGGAAATTATATGTTAATGATCAGACTGCTCCTTTGCAGACTAATGATGAAATATTTGGATTGATCCAGAATTTTTATACTGCGAAAACATCTTATCTTTATATCCAGAGCAACAGGCAAAGATCCTATAATTTCTATAAGAATTATATAATAGATGAAGGTAATTCCAATAATATCAAAATAGGAATCGATCCCAATAGCCTGGAAGAAAAAAAATTCGAAGAAAACTGGCCTTTATTGGAATTAGTTAATATTCCTTCTGTTACAATACAACTGGTGACAGATAATAATGATGCTGCGGCTTTATATGTAAAGCAGGGAATACTTAATGTAGAAACAGCGAATGAGGATTATTTTATCAGAGGAAGTAACCTGTTACAGGAAGCCGATGAGAATAATAACATTAATGCTCAATTTACTAAATCTATTACTTTTGATTTTACAAAAAATTCAGGGAATAATTATATAAGTTCTTTTGTACAGCTGATTTATGAGGGGAAAACTCTTGGAATTACCAATGTTATTCCCTCATTAGATCCACCTCAGACATTATACTTAAAAGATGTTGATGATATTTTTGGATTAATTAATGTTGTTCCACATATTCAGCCTAAAAACCTTAATGAATTACATTATGTTATAGATCAAAATCTATTGTTAATTGATTTTGATAATTCAGAAGGGAGTAAAGACATTACTACAGTCACCACTAAAAAAACTGAAGATTATATAGTAAAAGATAATGGAGAAAGCCTTAAAAGGATAACGTATGAAACATTATTAAATAATATTAGACAGAATATAGGTGTCTTTTTTGAAAATAGATCTACATTTCAGGATAATAGTAATAATGGAACAATTACTTATGATGACAAGGTGAATAACTTCTATCATCCTGAAAAGCCATATTATTTGCAACCTGTCTCTTATACAAATATAGAAGGAAAAACAGTGACTAGTTTAATTTTAAATCTGGAGGATGGCTCAATTTCTAGTAAGAAAATACTGGGGATTACTAATGAAGAGAATTTAAAATTTATTGCATTAATAAACCAGCATCAATTCAATAATCCTAAGTTTTATTTCAGAAATACTCTCGAAAATGAAGCCGTATATTATACTTCTCCTGAGGAAAAGAAATATAGACGCTATTCATTATCATTAATAGGAGAAGATCAAGAAGGAAAATTAATCGTTGTTTCTCCTACAGATGAAGTATTTGTATCTACTTTAGATAATATAATATTCACTTCGGATGAATATGCAAAATGGGTTCCTTTATATAGTGACCTTTCTACATCCTCATCAATATATATGAAATTACCACAAATATGAGTATAGCATTTTTAACACCGAAAGGACAGGTAATTAAAGGAAGTGGCGCTGATAGTTTAGCTCCACAGAGTGCAACATATTCTATAATAAATGAAAGATTTGATGCAGAAGGCCAGCTTATAGAGTTTACAATAAATGATGGCGCTGTAACAAGTTTAGACAATACTTATATATATGTAGACAAATCTCATTATTATCTTCCTAAACATCGGGAAAATGGTCCGGTAGGATATTTAAAGAAATCTTATTTTATAAAATTAAAGAATGATCCGGTAAAAACTTATTATGAAATAAGTGTAGCCAATGAAAGAAACAATATCTGGTTTGATAATCACTTAGCAATAGCAGCAGAGGGAGATATATTTCATATTGAGAGAGTTATTTTTGATGATAATCTTAGTACATACTATACCTATTTAAAACAATCTTTCAAAATGAAGTTTGGTAGTAGTGTTGATTATTCCGATTATGAAACATATCCTTCATCAATAAATAATGATTTACAAAGTCCTGATTACAATATTAGAGATGTAGAATTAAAATCAAGATTAACGATTGAAGAGGGGAATTTTTTTGAGAAGAACTTTAATAAGATAAGAACATCATATACTCTTTCTAGAGGCTCTAAAAGAGTATTATATATGAAGATGATAAATATCTGTTTTGCTATATATTGGATAAGAAGAGAAGTGTTGGATATTCTTGCAATAAGTCCGATTAATGATATAGAAACAGCTGTAAAAAATGGGACAATTGACCAACAAAACGGGCAACAATATCTGTTTTTAGAAATAGATAGGGTAATAGGTTATTTATTAAGGGATTGGGGTTTTGTGGGGGTAGATAATGCAAGAGAATTGGTTCCTATTCCGGAAGATGACTATTTTTATGAAGGGTATCATGAAAGTTTTACCAATTATAGTCTCGCTTTAGACAATTTCTATCATAATTTAAGAGAAAAAGATGAATCAGGGTTATTTCCCAGTAATCCGCCTCTTTCCAGTTATTCTTATAATTATCCTTCACCTTACTATTTAGGATATTATAATTCTTACTCGGTTCCCTTACAGGGAGAGGAATTACAAAAATGGAGAAGTGATGAAAGGATAAAAATCTTAAAAAAAATACTTCCGCCTTCCGCTTTGTCATTGCTTCCCTATAATTTAAGACTTGATCTTATCAAAGATTTTATAAAGGGTCCTTCAACATTTTCTCAGGAAGAAGAAGATCAATGTATAAGAATAATATCATCATTTTACTCAGTTCCGGCAGAGGGTGGACAATTTTTAGAATTTCTTTTACAGATTGGGAATGATAATATTGCCAACTTTGAAATTCTGGAAAAGAAATTTAGTGTGGGCAGAGTGATGAGGATTGCGCCTATTGTTGGTTTCTTTTTGCGTACCAGAGACTATCGCACAAATTATATGTACTTATTATATAGACTTTGGAAAAGATCTAAATATAATATGTATTACTTTCCTGATGACGTGAATCTGGAAAATAATATCAATTTACAATCTTTCTTCTTAACTGCCGGACAGGGATTAGATTATTACAAAGATGCCTTAGATACGAAGATTGGAGAGTTTACAATTGATTATGGAACGGTTTGGACAGGAGATGGGGTATCATATTCTAACCCGGAAGGTGTTAAAGTAGTAAAATCTATTGTAAGATCATATACCAAGCCTCTTTTAAAGGGTATTCTTATAAACTCTTCAATAGCATATAATACTTTTTATAAAAATTCTGATGGTGAGGAAGCGTCTCCCCCTATTGTTGGCTTTCCAAAAGAATTAACTTTTCATCTTTATCAGCCTTTAAGCATACATGGGTTAAAAGTAGATGTAGATTTGGAAGGAAATTTTCCTGAGGTACCTTATATTCCTGCTTTCTTATGGTATTATAGCCAGGATTATGAAGTAATGAAAGAAATGGATGCAGCTCTTAATTTTGTTTTAGGAGTCACTTTTGACGTAGGTTTATTTTTTATAACAGGAGGAACAGGAGTTATCAGAAGCTTCGGTTATTTAAAATATATTACTACCGTAGGAAAAGCTTTTAGAACGGGGCAAGGAGGTGCCTATGTAGTTCTTATTTTGGAAGGGTTAGGCGCAGGAGCAGAAGTCTTTACATTACTGAGTTCTACTTGTACCAGATATTATGATTATATGAAGGCTAAGGCTGATGCGGGAGAAGATACTACTCAGTATGAAGCATTACACAAAATGTTTTTTTATCTTACACTTTTAGGGGCAGGTGCTTCTTTAACTTTAAGAAGCTTTGCGATTAATCAGGCAAAAGTTGTGAAAACAGCAACTTATTTTGATACTTTACCATCTGAGATAATAGAATCGGTTAATCGGTTAGTAGGAGTCGAAGTAGCACAGATTAATAATTTTCGTCAAGATAGATTAGCTCCTCATCAGCAAATTACTTCAAAATTTGATACTTGGTCAGAGGGGAAAAGAATCGCTTTTTTTAACGATTTTAAAAATTCATCAGATGAGCTTTTGCTACAAATAAATAATACAGATGTTATTAATAATTGGGAAAAATTATATGCTGAAAATATTACAGATAGAAGTTTAGAGAATATAATAAAGAATAATATAAAAACTGATCAGATTATTGATTATTATAAGGCTTATAAAGTGAGACAAACATTATCTTCTAAAACAACTCAAAGAAGATGGACTTTTTTTGATGACTTTCAAGGAGCAACAATAACTCAAGTAGATGAATTTAAAAATGATTTTCAGCGTGTAAATTATTGGGAAGAATATCGTTTTGACCCAAATACAGCCAATGAATTTAATTCTTTGAATATAACTGATAAGTTAGATATTATTAAAGAATTTGGGGGAATAGAGCAAAGACTTTTTGATGGATTTAAAAGAAGTCCCGCAAAAATGAAAGAGTATGTTGGGAAAAGCACTGTAGGAAGAAAACTACTGAAAGATAATATACATTTTTGGTTGAAACATGATTTGGATTATAATGGGGTTCAACAGGTTAAAAAATATTTAGATGAGGCATACGGTACAATTTTTAAAAGACAAAAAAATAATACAGAATCTTGGATTACTAATCCTCAAAATAGGCCTAAAGTAATAAAGTTTTTGGAAAAGGGTGATGGATGGCAAAATGGGAAAGTTTTTGAAACTATTGCACAGTCCTATATAAAGCAAAAGTATTTAAACTCAAATACAGAAGTGTTATTAGGCACAGATATAGGTTTTTTTATAAATAGTGGAGCTCAAATAAATACAATAGTGATCCAAGAGCTTGACTTTCTTATCATAAATAATTTCTCAAATCAAGTAGAATATATTGGAAGTATAAAGTTAAATAGAGGGTTTAGTTTTGGCAAAGATAAAAATAAGTTATGTAATTTATGGTTTAATTTACCTGACACAGGACCTGAATTGTCCCAATATATAATGGGTGTTTTGAAGTTAAAAGGAAAAGAATTTCAATCTGTCTCAAATGCATATATTATAGGGAGTGATTTACGTAGTGGTAATCCATTTAAAGAGTTACCTTCACAGTTTAAAAATAGAATAAAGTCGGAGAATGAATATACTAATGAAAATTTTATAAAAATTAATACCTCTAACCTTAATATTACTACCACAGATATTGCAGAGAGTGCTTATCAATCATTATTAAAAAACTATTAAAAAAATAAAAATGTCGAGAATAATTTCTTTAAAGGTAATAGGCGATATAGATTGGTCTAAAGAAGTGGATTTAGATTTTGGATCAATATGTGTTTTAGTATATTATTGTTCTACTATAAACCGGCCAATGAGTTTAAAATTAATGAATGCATTATTAACTGAGTCTACTTATCGATATGAAAATGACATTCCTAGCGAAGCTTATACTTCTGATAATCCTATTTCTCATTATGGACCAGAAAATATGCAAGAGTTGATTTATTTTTTAACCAACCAAATTATTCCTAATTTAAGTACTCAAGAAATAGATTTAATAAGTCAAGTTTATGGGGGAATAGAAAATTTTATTAACCTTTATTATGATGGACCTCCTTTTTTAGGATATTTTGGAATTGGAAACTCGGAGCTTTTTGAAGGGTTTAGTGGATATACACCAAATTTAGTGATATGTGCAACATCATTATGTGCTTTTTTTCAAAGAGTAAAAGAAAGAAATATGAAATATGAAATATATATAGAATAATAAATTAAAAAATACTACTTATTGTATCAAGACCTTGAGTTAAATAAGAAATAATAAATGAAGCGATGTGAAAGAAGATCATATCATAAGGAATTAGGAAAAAGAATATATAAAATTAATCATCTACACAAAATATATTTCTATGTCAAATCAAACACCGGTAGCCTACAGATATTATCCGCGTCTTTCGTCCGTTGTGACGGAAAACGATATTCCGGAAATACTGGGCTTTATCAGAGATGGGGTCATTAATCTCCTCGACAAAATATACTTTAAGGATTTACAATACAGTAAAAGCCCCAAAGGAGATTCGGCATTTTATAGCTTATCTATAGTATCTAAAAGAATTGATATAGAAATTCCGGGAACGGAGATCTTTTTGGTACTTAATCCGGATATTCAGGGTAATGATTCCAATATTTCAGCTTTCCCTATTACAATAGAATATCAATGGAAGATATTGGCGTACCTGCGCTTTTTCAGTTTGGGGAACTTTTCTTTTGATCCTCAGCAGATTTTTGAACTGGCGCTTCGGGTTCTTAATGTTACTGAGGAACAGGCTATTGCTCATTTTGTTAATACTTTTGTAGAGCCTACAGGTCAGAATATTACTCCTTTGGTACAATTCGTACAGGATGTCAATACCAATGAAAACTTAGGTTTAACCATTCCTACTAATGCTACAACGGTTACAGATGTTGTTAAAGATATTTTTGCTAAAACAGGAGGAAAATATGCTTCATTGGTGGCTTTCGGAGTTTATCTGCTAACAAATGATTTGCAGGATACAGCAACAAAGGTAAAAACCTATTTCCGCTCCCTGGTTCCCCAGGATATCGATGAATTTATCAAAGAAGTCATCATACCTAAATTTAAGGCTACTTTATTATTATCCGCAGCAGTAGAGTTTCCAAGACATATCTTAACTCCGGTCTACCCTTATAACGATCCCAATAATGCATTGGAACCTATTCCGGATGATGGAAATGGAAATCCAAAAGTATCTCTCAGTTTTGCTGAAGCTTTATTTTATGCCGATACGGAAAGGGGATTCGGATATAATATGGATGTAGTGCTGAGTACCAATCATCCGGCACAGATAGGCAATACGGGTTTTGTCATAGATATTCACAATCTCAAAATAGATCTCAGCAAAAAAGAAAACATAGCAGAAGCTGATGCAGATGGAAGACCTAAGGAGTTTATGGGAGTTTATATGGAATATACCGAAATATTCCTTCCCAAAAAGTGGTTTAAGAAAAATGACGGACAAACTTTAGGAATCTCAGCTAACCATCTTTTGATAGGAACAGGAGGACTTTCCGGAAATATTGCCATACGGGCCACTTATAAAACCAAAGTGGAAAATAATATAACCGTAGTAACCAGTTATTTTCAGGACTATTTCGGATTGGACTATCCGGTGAATGTAAAATCTCTTTCCGACACCACTTTTACAACTGTAAATGATCATGCCGGACTGGTAGCTTTTATTAACAGTTTAGGTTCACCTTCTCAGTTAAAATTTGAATACCCGCTGGGCTTAACTACCATTGCCGGAGATTACAGGGAATTTAAAGATGAGAAAGAATACAATACCTTTTTATCCGGTCTTGTTTTTGATGAAAATCAGTTTTTGTGGTTTGATCTTGGAAAAGACCCTGAAAAGGCATGGGCCATAGGATTTAACCATTTTGATATTGATTTTTATCAGGGGCAAGTTGTTCACTCTTCTTTAAGGGCAGCCCTGAAAATCAGAAAATTTAAGGCATATGACGGAGAAGATTTGTTAATTGATATAAAGGGGGAATGGGAGACTAGGGAAAACTTTAAGCTTTCCGCAGCTTTTCTGCCTTTTGGTTTGCCCATGAACCTGTTTAATATCCTTACTTTCTATCTGCAAAATATAGAAATAGGCAAAAAAGATGACAATTTCTATATCGAAGCGGATACTAAAATAACTTTCCCTGAAGATTCTTTCGGAGAGAAACTTCTTGGAAAAGAAGGAATTGATCTGCCGGCGATCCGCTATTATGCCAATGGTAAATTTGAGCTGGCAGGAGGAAATTCTATTATACCGACTAATCTTACTTTAAATATAGGGCCTATTTCCATGGGTGTATCCGCTATTCATATGGGGACAATCCAAAGAAATTATAAAGGAGTGATCCGCAGCTACAACTACATCGGATTTGATGGAGGAATCAATGTAAATCCTCTCGGGCTTGATGTAAGAGGTAGTGGTGTAAAATTCTATTATACCAATGATGAAGACGAAATTGCTGCTCAAAATGGGATTAGTAAGGATGATCCCAATTATGATGAAATAGTTAGAGGATATAGAGACTCTTATTTTCATATATCCACTCTGGAAGTTGATCTGGTAATTCCGGGAACAGCCAGTGCCAGTTCGGCGATAGCTATTATTAAAGGCTCATTGACCATTCCTGAACCGGGAGTTTCTTCCGAATATAAAGGGAAGGTTTCACTCCAGCTTCCGCAACTGAATATTTCAGGATCTGTAGATATGGCTTTCGATCCTAAATATCCCGGCTTTTTCCTGGATGCTAATGTAGAGCTTCCTTTCGTGATTCCGTTAGGTTCCTTTGGAATCTTTGGATTCAGAGGATTATTGGGGTACCGGTATATCGCCGATAAGAGAGCATTGGGAATGGAGAATGATACCTGGTACGATTATTACGTGGCACCGAAAAGGGGAATCAATATGGATAAATTTGTAGGTCCCCAGTTCACCAAAGATTATAGCTTTCCTTTCTCCTTAGGAGCAGGGGCTTCCCTAGCAACTCTGGACGGCCGTCTGGCTTCGTTACGGGCTATGGTTTTACTGTCTGTACCAAGTATGTTTGCCATTGATGCCGGACTCACCATCCTGAGTGAACGTTTAGGGCTTACGGAAGATGATGCCAGAATGCCACCTTTCTATGCTTTTGTAATCATAGGAGATAACTCCCTGGAATTAGGAGCCGGTGGAGAGTTTCAGCTTAATAAGAACAATGGATCCTTCATTGATATTAAGGCTGAGATTCAGATGGGATTCTTTTTCAAAAATCAGAAACCGTGGTATGTTAATTTCGGAACGAAAGAAAAACCCATTACAGCAAAACTATTCAAAGATACCATAGGCTTCAAGGCTCAGGCCTACCTTATGATTTCAGCCAAAGGCATAGAAACGGGGGCCAAGGTAGACTTTACCCTTAACCTGATCATCCTGAAAGTGTTTGCAGCGATAGAAGTGGGAGGACATGTAAGCTTTGAAAGACCTCAGGTAGGCGGATATATCTATGTGGCAGGTGGTGCTGAGATCAATCTGTTTATTGTTAAGGTTTCCTTATTTGTTTCTATTTATTTCAGGGTGGAATTAGTAGTTCCGTTCCTGATTCTGGCAGAATTTAAATTTGAGCTTAAAGTAAAAGTATTATTTGTTAAAATAAAGCTGAAAATCAATCTGAGTATAAAATTTGAAAAATCAAAACAGGTGGATACTACCCCTGTAGCCCCGATAACTTATGTATCTGATGATCCAAGTATAGATTATCCGAAAGAAGAAAGACTGGATAATGCGGTAAAGGGAGTCAATATGCTCACTAATGAAGAATTCTCACTGAAAGATGCCATACAGGTGAACCAAATGCCGACTATAGCTGAGGTAGAAAGCAAAAATATTGTTGTTCCATTAGATACCTATATTGATATCAAGATAGAAAAAGGACTGATACCGACTTCTTCAGCCGATGAGAAAATAGGAGGACATACCAGTGGAGCCAGTGGCTATATGGATTTAATTCCACCGGAGAAAAATCAGCCGGGAGGACATGTGATCCGGCAGGTAAAGCATGTGTATTCCATTGAAGATATCGAAATTAAAATTGCAGATAAAGAAAAACAAAACTGGCAGGACTATAATCCTTACCGTGCCGTACTTACACAGGAGGAAGCTGATCAGATTCCTAATATAGATAAATTTAAAATAGGTTTCTGGCAGAAAACAAATGAGAAATATGAAGCGATCAGAATTTTAGCATCCACACCCTTTACATTTTTAGATGCGGGACAGCCGGGATGGTTTATTCCGGAACAATATGGAATTACAGCATCTTCCTTATTCTGTACCCGTCAGGAAATGACATGGCATTTTTCCAATGTATTGAATGAAGCTGTGGGAACGATATACCATCAGCCTGCAATGTATCCCAGTGAATACATTAACGGAGCCTATTATAGTATACTGGGAGCTGTAACCGATAATGATTATATGATAGTTTCCAACGCTTCCAATCCACATGGTTTTGCACGCTCCCTTAAAGTGAATAATGGTAATACACTCGTAATACTCTTGCCGGAACCTTCTGCAAAACTGGGATTATCATTATCCACTACAGCAACTTATGTAACAATTAAGTTCTATACAGAAGTTTTCTCTTCTTCTATTTACCAGAATTATGAATTGATTACGGAGATTGTTAAAACAAAAGCTGAGCTTTCCGATAAAGTAGAATATCTATCAATTGATTTTTCCGATAAATATGTCAGTAAAATAGAAATTATTCCGAATAATATAAACCAGTCTCAGATAAATTCCATTAATGCTCAGATCGAACAGTTATGGGCAGATGCTATCCTGAATAACAGCGGTGAAGTCACCACCCTGGCGCTTTCTCCGGCAGATCAGGTTACTTATGATAGCCTTCTTACCCAATTAAGCAGATTAAAAGAAAATGGCTGTATAACCTCTCAATGTGGCGAATTGGATTTTGAGGTTTTACATACTGAAAATCATTATAACAATTCAGAAACAGTAGATTTTGCCAATTCAAAGGTTGTAAATAGCAGGCTGGAATATGAAAGAGATTACAAAAGGATTACAGGTGAAGCAGCTCCATATATAGATTTCAGCATTCATTCAGTGATATTTCTGTATTTACCTGAGGATCCTGATAATCAGTTTGTTTTACATAATACTTTAATTACAAAAATCTCTGATTCTACTGATAGTGTTAAGGTTTGCTATTCCAGTGATACGCCAAAGGATAGGACTAATAAAGCAGTAATAATAAAGGTAAGTAAAATCAATAAAAAGCCTGTTGGTATTAAATATACTCCTGATTGTGGCTGTGATGCCAATAAGGAACCATGCATTAAAGACTATGTATTATGTAACTTTCTGAATGAAATCACCTATAATCTTAATACATGTATATCCTACACGGCAGAAGATCTTTTAAATGATAACTGGGGATGTTTTCTTACCCTGATAAGGGATATCTATAATTTTGATAAAGAATATCCTCAGTATGGCCTGCTTCAGGGAGATAGCCATATTAAAGATGAGCTTGATTACCTGGAAAGTTATCCGGGAACAGATAATGCTGATTTATATGGAGCTTTACATCAGGCCGAAGTAATATTTGCAGTTATGTACGGATTAGGAAATTGCGGTTGTAGCGGAAACAATGATTATATAACCAGCTGCTTCACCCTTTTTCATCAGGCAGCATGGGTAACATCGGCTGATTATGAATATCAGCAGACTATTCCTGGGCAGGCAGCTGTAGAAGAAGATATGCAACTGATGCAGGAAGCAATGGCAAAAGTTATTCAGCCGGTCTGGAGACCTAATAGTATATACTGTCTTCATGTAAAACTTAAAGATGAAGTAAATGGAGATACTCCTCATATTTTTGACTATTATATAGGATTTAAAACAGCAGGACCAATAGGGCATTTTGATAAAAGAAATCCTGATTATATAGCAGATGATGCCATCGCTGAAGAATATCCTATCACTTCATTAAAGTCTTACATAGATATGAAGAAGTCATATCCCAATGCAGATGGAGACTTATTGATAGCAAAACCGCTGTTCTACGGACATGAAGAATGTGAAATAAGGTTTTTCTTTACCAAGCCTTACATCTATAATATGTTGAAAACATGGGAAGATGTTCAGCAATTGAAGAAGCTAAAGGGAAATATCAATATTGCTATTAAAGATCCTGTTACAGATGTTATTATTCCATATCCGTTACCGGCAGACTGGACAGAGCATGAAACAGTTCCTACTGGCAATGAAACTTGGATAGCGGATAATGATCCTAACCTTCCGTTAGGCATTCAGCAGATGATCAATTATATCAATCATGTGAACCAACATAATGATGCTGTCTTTTGTGAAATTAATCTGGGAGATCCGGTAGTACCAAAGTCCAACAGTTATTCTGTAGTTCTTACTAATCTTAATCCTGAAAAATTATATACTGTGATCGTGTATAACGCTTTTGATGAAAATGAGGATGGAGCGTATGATCCACAGCTTGATAGTAGCAATTTGATAGACTACGAAGAGAACCAGAAAATTCATGAGTTTGTCTTTAAAACATCCAGATATTCCAGTTTCAAAGAGCAAGTGGAAAGTTATAAGCTGAAAGAATATGATGACAAGGATCTATTGATTGAGGAAAAAAATGCAATATATCAGATTGATTTAAGTCTTTCCTCTCAGCAGGTAGATGATATTTATACATTAATTTCGGGAGGTTCGGAAAATGCTCATCTGAAAAGTTTAGTAGAAAAATATTCTGAAGTGTTTGATAGAGTATTTGAAGGAATATTAGGACACAGACCATTAGATCCGCCTAATCATACTGAGTTTATAAAGATTAAAAATAATGATGAGGTAGTTGCTGTCCTGGTGAGAAATCCCGAACCTTTTAATGACCCTAAAATTCCGTTAGCTGAAATAAAAGAATGTCTGGAAATAAATACCTCTGGAGAAAATAATCATCTTGATTTCCATACTCTTTACTCCAAAGATTATTCCCAGGTACTGATCATGCATACCACCAAGAAAATGAAAGGTGAAAAGCTTGATTTCAAATTCCAATATAAAGTATGGGATGGTAATTCTTACATAGTACGATCTACCGTAATTGCAAATGAAATACAAATCAATAATTAATTACTTCAGAAACAATGAGTTTTTTTAAATATCATAATTATAATACACCCAGAGCGCAGGTTTATTTTTCTCATAAGGGAGAAGGTACGGATCATGTATTTCAGGTAGGAGAATTACTAGGTGCCGGCTTGATTACCGTGCTAGATCAGAATGGAATTTTACAATGGAATAAAACTTATTCCTATCAGGGAATAGGTATTGTATTTAAAAAGATCATCAGTTTTGATGGTGATTATATTATATTGGGACATCTGCTTACCAAAGCACCTGTTTTACTCAGAATAAGTGCAAACGGAAGTGTAGTTTGGTGCAAAACTTTTCCAGACATCAATACAGAAGAAAATAAAATATTTCTCGATTCCTATCTCAATGAAAACCTGTTTCTTGGATATTTTGACAGCAATACCCAGACCAGTGGAGTTTTATCTCTGAATAAAAACGGAATTGCTCTTAAAAAAAGAGGAATTGTTAACAATACAAATAGTATTCTGGAGATCAATGGTTTACTCGTACATAATAGTGAGGTCTATATTTGTGGAAATGAGTCTGCTAATGGGGAAACTATCGGAACTTATTTAAAAACAGAGTTAACACTAGATACAATTACTTCAAAACAGACCACTTTATTTGACGGCTCTACTTATTTACCCTTAGACGGAATCTATTCTCGTAATAATAATGTTTATTTATCGGGAACCTGGAATAATAAACCCATAGTAATTATTGAAGGAGATCAAATGGGTATTTCTTATGACAGCTACATTGGATTGAAAACCCGGTTTATTTTTGGTCCTGATGCTTTTTATATCTATAATCAGAATAAAGAAATAACTAAATCCGATTATAGCTTTGCCCATGAATGGACAAAGAAAATGGATGTAATGTCTTTTGCCATCGATCAGGTTATGGATAATCATCTGGTAATTACCGGATATGATCAATATAATGTATTTTATTCCGGATATATAGAAAATAGCATTGATAATTGTAAGTCACTACCCACAACTAAGATAGAATCCAATTTTTTTGAGTATCTCGCCACTAATTCAAACCATAATTTTGAGGATTTAAATTATACAAAACCTGTTCTGGATCTTACTGTCGAAGATGTTTTTTATAATAACGAAAATGTTTGTAATTCCGGAGGAATATCTATTGATTTTAATGATAATTCGGGCTTACAAACCCCTGGTTTTTACCTTCAGGCAGCAGGTTCTTCAGGAATTGACAGCCCAAGAGGAGTTTATTTACGATGGAACTTTGGAGGCCAGCTAGGGGAGAACCATTTGCCCAAAGGGAACTTGGCCAATAATACAGTAAATTATAATAAGCCGGAAGATTTTGTAAAAATATATAGAACACCTTATATAAAATCGGTATTTAAACTGGATTTCTCAATACCACCCCAGTTGATAGATGATACGCAGAAGTTGTGGGTATACAAGTTTAATAATAATACCAGGATCATTTATGTTTATTTCAGGAATAAAGAAGTATATAGCCAGGTAAGACAAAATATCAACCCTCTTGTTGAACCTCTCAAATTTGTTGAAAGTTATGGTAGCAGTCTTATAGAAGTACATTGTAAAACAGATCTTCTATTTGCGGCGCATATCAATCTTACTTATAATGGTGATGATCCATATCTTGAGCTTGAATGTCTTTCCGTATCTGAAAATAATAATACGATTAATCAGCAATATCTCACTTATCGTAAACGATACGATCAGAATGATATAAAAGATAATTATTTTAATGCCGAGAATGGTAAAACAATACGTTTCCGGACAGAGAACTGTTGGGCTTCTTCGGTTAATATAGAATTTTATTCTGATTTTATCAGTAGTAGGAATCAGGATCAGGCATGGGAATTAATAGGAAATTTTGGATTAACCGATAATAGTGCTGAAGCTTTTGAAAGATTAGATCCTATACCCGGAAGTAATCCTGTAAATGGATCATGGCTCCGTTATAATGACAATGCTTATGTAAATACTGATAATTATAAAGCCAAATGGGAGCATCAGCCTCAAGGTCCTTTGGATAGAGACATAGTTACCGTTATTAGACGGTATATAGAGCTAAGTGATCAGCAACCTAATCCAAAAGCTAACGAAACTATTGATTTCAATTTTTCACCGGAAGATACAGGTTCATATGTTACATTGTCTACAGATCCTCCTGAACCGGGAGCAACTGAGATATCAAATTTGGAAATTCTTAATATAGCTGCATTAGATTATCATATAGCAAGGATGTTGGGATTGGGATATCTGGATATTGGTCGGGATACTATGCATGATGAGTTTATTTATATAGCAGAATATTATACCAATAAAAATCTGGATATAGCATTGCATGAGAAAACATTCCAGCTTTTATCCATGTCATTACCGGTATCAAGTCAAATTGAAAGACTTAGTTTGCCTGTTGATCTTTTGAGTCTTGAGAAAGGGATTGGGGGAAGCAATTCAACCAACCTATATAATAATGAAGGATATTCTCAAGACGGAAAATATCGATATATAAGTATTTATAACCATCAGATTCCTGAATATGAAGTTAATCCGACATTTTTTTCTTCAGCGTATCCTTTTGATGCTTCATCGTTTACCAGTCCGGTATATGCTGGATTAGAATACAGGTTAATAGAACCGGGGCAAACAGATGATTTTGTATGGAAAAAACCGGAACTCTCTCACGATACCCAATATCTGAATATAGATAGTTCGCCGGATTCTTATGAAACTCTTCCTATTCAGATTCCGGATACGTATGCTCCGCTTTATATGCATAAGCAGGAAAAAAGTGGAAAATATTTTTATAAAGGCTATGGTATAAACTGGTTTTCAAGAGCCCAGCTGGGGCAGACTGAATTATCTGTTGAAACAGAAATCAAACCCTATAATAAATTATTGCCACCTTCCGGGGTAACTGCTTTTAATATTCAAAAAGAATATCCGTTAACCTTTACCTCTCAAAATGAACAGAACCGCATACAGAATATAACAGATGATGATAAAACACTGGTAAGGCTTACTTTTGATTACCACATCTATCAGGACGAAATAGGATATATTATCCCTTTTGATTCTCCTGTACAGGATCAGGAATATCTTGATGATCCGGACTCACTTTTTCCTGATAGTAAGGAAGTATTTGCTGATGAGGTAGAAATTTATTTCAGGGATTATCCTCCAAGGGTAATTTCAGCAAAAGCTTTTCAGGTAATTCCTCATGACACGAATCAACTCTTAGCTATTATTAAAACTAAAGATTATAATGTGCCAAGCTCTGGAGCAACAGTAGCAAGTCCACAACCATCTATTTCTCAAACTACCTTTACATCTGAAATTCCGGTAGGAAGTACAATCAGTGATTTTATAGGAGGAATATTTTTATTGGATTCTGACAGTTATATTATTCATGAGATCATTCAGGATATAGATGGGCTCACTTTTACTGTATTTAAAAAAGCTGCAAGTGAGGCAATTCTGGCAGGAATAACTAACCCTGTAATAGATCAGTCCAATCTTAGCCTACCATCGTTAAACATCTTTAATGAAGGATTATTCAGTGCTACAGAAAATTTACAGAATACGCCTGCGTGGGGAAGTAGTAATCCCAATTCATTAAAGGTTAAAATAGGCACTACTGACTGGAATGTACATAGAGAAATCATTAACATACCACAATCCAGTGGTTCACCACAGCGATATCTTGAAAAGAGCAGAGGTTTTTGGAAAAAAGCTATCGTAAATAAACATTTTGAAACAATTACTCAATATCAGAATAGTCAGGACAATATAATTACATTTCCAGCTGATTATCCTAAAGTTCATCAGGGTATTTATAAAATCACTTTTCCGGGATTTCAATTAAATAACCATTCCCAGTACTACGCTGATTCTCATTCAGTAGATTGGTTTAATGGTATTGTAAGACTTTTCACGAATGAAAGTTATAATAATGGTTCTTTTATTGATTCGCGTTCCATTTTTAAAATAATCAGAACAGAAAATATAGGAGAGAATAATGATCTGATCATCTATTTTTATGACGAAAATTTTAAAATTAAAGAAGATGATCAATATAATCCTATATTTCATGAAGACGGACAGGCATTCCCCGCAACGGCAACGGACCCTGTTATAGGTAATGATATTTGGGTAAATTACTATCCTTCCTATAAAATACATTTATATAAAAATGTTGCTAATAATTTAATTGAAGATGCTATTTTACCTTCGGCTGATGAAGATGTGAGGTATTCCATCTTTGGTTTCCGTAGTGTTGATAATGATAATCAGGATATACAAGGAAATAAATATAAATCAAAATTCAGTATCCCTGCGTTAATGTTTGCGCATAGGGTAGTTGAACCAAAACAACCAAAACAACCTATAGGATCCAAGTATGCTACCCGGCCGGATCAATTTGGGAAAGCTACGTATAGCTTTATAACCGAATATAGTCACAAGCCGTATTCCGTACAGTTTTTCAGAGCTCATAATGCGCTTTTATTAGCAGCTTTATATGAACATGAAACTATAGAGCTTATTAAAGCAAAACTGAAGGAATTGGGAGGAGATGAGGAAGTTTTCTTTAATAACAGATGGAAGAATTTTGTAGACTTTGATATGCTAACTAATATATCAAGTACAACTTATGAAATTTTTCCAGATACAGGAGATATACAATACAGGCTTCCACAGCCTGATAATAAAGAACTTTTTAAGGCAATAAATGATTTTATTAAAAATCATAATCTGCATTATGGCTTAATTCCAGGAGAAGCAATAATTGATGAAAGTGATAGGGGAAAAATTGATTTTAATAAAGAACTGATTAAGGAAATACCCAATGTATCCGGCAGTCTCAGGTTCGGCCATTTTATAAAAGAAAGAATATCAAATTGTTTCTTACCACTTACCGAAGTGCCTGTTATATACCAGCATATTAAAAAATTGGATTTAACCCATCAGGATGGACATAGACCTGCCAATCGAAAGCAAAATATAAGGGATGTCAGCGGATATCTGTTAAGTTCTGATCATGCAGATTTTGATATGGCTCCTATGGCTGCTGTTTACAGTGAGTCTCCGAATCATAGTACCTTATTTACGGATTTTACTCTGGATGGGGGTTCTGATAATTTCTATTTCTATGGAGTAAGAGAACTGGGAAATCAAATGAGAATGGGCGAATTTAGTACCTTTTTAGGCCCCATACGACTTGTGAATACCAATCCAGCCGAAGCACCTAAAATATTGAGTCTTTTGCCTGTTGTGGAAAATATTACTTTAGGAATTAATGCAGGAGTGAGAATTGAAGTTAACCCATACCCTGAAGTACAGCATATTAATAAAATATTGATATACCGAGCAGCTAATAAGTTGGATGCGGAATCAATTCTAAGTATGAAACATATTAAGACTTTTAATATTGCTGATATTGAAATTGATTCTCTCAATCATACATGGGTTATAGAAGATGACCTCCAGGATTTGGAAAATAAGCCTTATGGAGATCTTCTTTTTTATAGGATTGTGGTATCCCGCAAAGTAGAATATTCCATTACAGATTATAATGTTTCTCCTCCGGTTTCACAGGTAATCGTAGAAGAAGCCCCTTCTCAGGCTTCTAAAATAGTAGTAACCACTTTAGTGGAAACATACAATCCTTCTACTCCTGTTTTAAGTTATTATTCTGAACCTATTGTATCGGATGTGTTAAATTGGGTAATAATTTCATGGGAACAGGTTTGTTATAAAGGTAAATATCATTTATATAAACTTAGTGACCAGGGTAATTGGAAGGAAATAGCAAGAATAAATACCGATAATAAAGATATATCGAAGGCAGGCTTATATCTTTTCGAGAATGACCCTTTAACCAACACAGAAGATTGGACTCTTAAGGGTACATTGGATCTGGCAGGCAATGAATTTTTTCTTCCATTGGAAAAATTAAATATGGATCCACTATCAATAACAGATAGTGAAGGTAATATCCGTTACCATCATTTCAAAGTAGTGGCGGAGAATACTTCTAACATGTTTAGTACGGAAGAAAGAATTTTAACCTTATATAGAGAAAACACCTGGACGGATATAGGAGGGATTTCATCTAACGGACTGGATGGAATGATCTTACAGGGAACTTTTATTGTACGACCTAACTAATTAAAACCATTCAAAATGGCAAAAAAATCCATCACAGAATTAAAAGAGTATTTTAAGGCAGGAAAAAGACCTACTGAAGGACAATTTGGAGACTTTATAGATAGTTATATTCATTTGGACGCTCTTATACTACCGGAAAATGTAGCCACCGTAGATAAGCCAGATTTATCTTTGGCGGGAAATACTTATACGAAGGAGCAAATAGAGGAAAAGTTAACGAACGTTTCCGGAAGTTCTTATTTGGGAGAATTACCCAAAAGTTTCTCTTTTCCCACTACAGGAAGCTATACTTTTCATCCGAATGAAACGGGTATATATATTATTAATGGTGTATCTCTTTCTGAGATTACTGATGATGATTTTAGCAATTATTCTGAGATTATCATCAGAGTAACTAATGGACTGCCTAATCTTGTAAAAGTTCCCAAGGCACAGTTGTCTGTAAAGAATGTGTTTGACCCGGTGGATAATGTGAATCCTGCCACTATGAAAAGTACGGATCTGTATTTGTTTGGGAACAATGTATCTGAAATTACAACTAACTATTTAATTGAGAAAGATCCGTCGAGGGCTACAGCTGCTCCCTATAGTACAATTCCCACGACTACTAATTACTGCTGGCTGTTTAATGATTTAGCAGTTAGAACGGAAAATAAAAAATATACGGCATTTACCATTTACATAGTTAAGGCGGGTAGAATAATATTTGAGAAATTTGCTGTATCAGGTACTGCTGCTACGAGGATAACTTATGAAGAACATATTATTGATTCTATAGGCTACCATGTAGTTTATATTGCCAGTGAAGAAATGAAAGTTCTCAAACCCAATGAAAAATATGGAGTGCGTATGTCCTCCAATTCGGGAATGTTTGGGTTTTTATTTGCCAGCCCGGAGGGATATAGTACCTATTTTACACAAACCACAGCAGCCAATTATACATTGGGAGTTAATAGAACCGATTTTATTGTTGCCTTTAAAGCTATTGAAGAAGGGCAAATTGTCCCGATTAAAGGTAAAGTTAATACTGCAATTGAAGATTATTTAAATAAAAAAGTAAATATTCCACTTTATACTCAGGTCTCTCAGATTTCTACAGAAGGTAGAACTAGGAATGATGGGGCATCTTTGTTTAGATTAAGTAACGGAACGCTTCTAAATATTTTTTCATCTTTTACCGGGGTGATTGAAAATGATAGTGATCCGTCTGTGGTAAGAATAAAAAGCTCTCTAAATAATGGGTACACCTGGGAAGATTATTCTGTTTTGCCTCTTACAGGAAGAGCTAATCAGGCTCCCGTTTTATATTACGTTGGTTCTACTTTACACTGTATTTATGAAAAGAAAATTTCGGTTTCACCTTTAAAAGCTTCCATATGCATGAGATCCTCTACCGATCAGGGTCTGACATGGGGAAATGAAACAGAGCTTTATAATAATGGGGGCTATGTGGTACAGGCATCAAGATCTCCTTATCTTCACAATGGTGTATTATTTTATCCATTTTCTGTTTTGATTTCCGGAAATGGAGGAGATACATCATCAACCTATCACGGTCGTTTATTAAAATCAACAGATGGAGGAAATACATGGGCTGATGGAGGAGTAGAAATTATAAGCACAACACCTATGAGTGTAGAAGGTGGCTTTTATACTAATAAAGCGGGAAACTTAGTCTATTATTTCAGAACCCGTGAGGGCGTTGTAAGGGGTCATATATCATCAGATCATGGGATTACATTTGGAGCCGGTCATACTATATTAGCAAATGTTCCAGGGACAATGTCTTCTGTCAAAAAGCTTAATAATTTCAACAAGTGGATTGCCGTGCATTCTAAAACTGAAAATACAGCCATAGCCATAGGAGGTTTTAAACAACGGAAAAATCTGCTTATAAGTACTTCGAATGACGGAGATACTTTTACTGTAAAAAAAGATATTATTATTTACTCCTTTAATAATGTGGATGTAGTTAAAGAACCGCAGATATGGGAGGATCGTCTGGCTGATGGGATATTCATTACGTACACTAAGCTGAAATTGAACCCTGGAAGTAATGATTCTGATCCGGGGACCGGACAGGATTATTACGATACTATTGTCTGCTTTGTTCCTTATAAAGACTTACTATAAGAATTATGGCAAAAAAAGCAATTACAGAATTAAAAGAATATTTTAAAGCAGGAAAAAGACCTACGGAAAATCAATTTGGAGATCTTATAGACAGCTTTATACATCAGGATGCACCATTACCGGAAAATGTAGCAACCATTGATACACCTGATTTGTCCTATTTAGGAAGTACTTATACAAAAGATCAGATTGAAAGTAAGTTGACTACTGTAGCTGGGACAGCTTATTTGGGAGAATTGCCAAAAGGTTATGCTTTTCCTGTAACGGGAAGCTATACTTTTCATCCCAGTGAAGCCGGAGTATATGTAATAAATGATATTTCTCTTCCTGAAATAACTGTGGATGATTTTAATACTTACCTGGAAATTATCATAAGGGTTACTAATGGAGTTGCCAGTTTGGTAAAGACTCCTAAACCTGCTTTGCCTATAGAAAATATATTTGATGCTACGGATGAGGTGAATACTTCTACTATGAAGGCTACGGACGATTATCTGAAAACTTTTGGATTAGGTATAGGAGAGAGAACGGAAATTACAGATAATACTTTTACAGATGGCTCCGTAGGAGCGAATGCCTCTTCCAATTTAGTTTTCATTAAAAAAATAACCTCCCCCGAAATTAATCTTAAAACTATAGTTTTTACCAATAGCAATATTACCAATACGAATGGATTTTACTTAATTCAATATAGACTAATTGGCGCTAATTATATTCAGATTGATAGCATAAATATGGCTACTGATAAATCATTTGACGTATCGGTATTTGATTTACAGATTGGAGATTATTTGGCAGTAAATACAAAAGAATCTAGTACCGGAACATACAGATATAAACCTAATTCTAGTTCTGGATATAAATTTAAATCTAAAGCCACACCTGGAGAAGATGTCAGTACTATATTACCATCTGCACTTTTAAATTATGCATATGAATTTTCTCTAAAATACATATATTTTATTCCTTCCTCGGGAATAGCATATATTCCTGATTATATTGAAAAAAAAATAGCTTACTCTGAGTCCGTGACATCAAGGAAAATAGGTAAAATCGTATATCAGAATTTTAGAAACTCCACAACTACCAATAATTGGACTTTATCTGGATTTTCTAGTACAGCAGAAGGATTAGTTTCTACTTCAACAGGGATAAATACTTATGCGGAATATCAGCAATATTCAAACCTTGATAGTTTCTCATCTAGTTTTAAGTTCAAATTAACTTCCTTAGGAGTTGTTCTTTTAACTAATCATCATAAAAAGAATACTCTTCCCGGCCATACGGTTACTTTTGATTTTATAAATAAAAATGTAAGAATTAATCAAGCTATCAATAGAAATGTGGTACCCACAACTATCTTGAAAACATTTAAAATGTCATTTAATCCAACAGTAGGGGAAACTGAGATCATCTACGTTAGAAATGGTATGAAAGAAAAATATATCATTAAAAACTCTGGATATGAAGATGTTTTTGAATATGATACCCAAGGTTCTGGAGGAACGACCGGTGCAGGATATGATAGATTTGGTATTACCTGTTATTCAGGAGCAATTACAGTTTTAGAAGCTTTTTATGGGAGTAATTTGCCGGCAGAACCAGATGTTTTGATTTTAGGGGATTCTATTGTAAATGGTGATACTATAAGAACATTGGATTCTGATTCCATGGGTAAAAGGTGGGCAGGCAGAATAGCTGGCAAAACATTAACAAGTATTGTTTCTTTAGGAGGAAATACAACAGCTGATTTTATAAGGGACAATCCTTTTTATTTATCATTATTTAGGCCTAAGAAAGTTATTTTCGGATTTGGAATCAATGACACCAACTATTCAAATTCTATTTCTAATATTGAGACTTTAAAAGCTGCATGGGAAGGTGTGGGGGCAGAAGTTATTCTCATCACTCTCCATCCTAGAGCAGACAGACTCCAGTATTGTGCTGATTTTTCTGACTATGTGAAAAATAGTAATATGAGGTATATAGACTATAGGAAAGTGCTTACTATTAATGGAGAAGGAACAGTTCTTAATACTTCTCTTTTATTAAGTGATAATTTACATCCTAATATTTTGGGACACAATTTGATAGGCCAGGAAGCTGCTTCTCTTTTGAAAGAATATTAAAATATTATAAATAAAAACACAAATTATGTCGAAAAAAAATATTACCGAATTAAAAGAATATTTTAAAGAAGGCAAAAGACCTACTGAAAATCAATTTGAAGATCTTATAGACAGTTTTATCCATAAAGATGCTTCCATATTGCCAGACAATATAGCTACAATTGACAAGAATGAAAAAAAAGGAAATACTTACAGTAAAATATAAATTGATAACAAATTAAAGATTTACCAGACTGCGGTAAAAGGGGAAGCTATACCCCCAAGTTATCCCACTCCTTATAATCCTACCGAATATCCGGACGGGCTATACGAGAAGTGGGATGTTACAGTAGAAGGAACATATGTGAATTTTTTGGATTTTAATAATAATCCTATTCATATAACAGCTTCTGATTTAGAAGATAATTTTGTGCAGATTTTTCTTTATAACGGTGTTGCGAAGAAAATAAAAACTCCTATTCCGGAAATTAATCAATCTCATCTGCAAAATATATTGAAAGAAAAGGGAATAATAGGGGAATCAGTCACATATCGTTTTAATGATAATTTTGATGATAATAAAGGTTGGAGTCCACATCCTACCTATCCCGTTATCCCCCATATTGAAAATGGAAAATTAATGTTAACATTTACTGCCGGCCAAAACCAAGGCATTAGGATGGCTTTATCAGGAATGGCTGTAGGAGTAAAAATGAATTTTAGAGTGACCTTAAAAAGAATTACCAATAATGGTTCAAAACTTAATATTGGAACATCTTTCGGAACGTCTACAACTAGCTCAGTTTATTCAGTAATTAAAGGTACATCAGAATACCTTACCTATCCTTTTTCAATTACACCTATAAATTCAGCATCCTCTACTCATCTGGTCATAGGTATGGCTGCGGCTAATAATTTTGGAGATACTTTTGTGATTGATTCCTTTATAGTGGATGAGGTAACTTCTACAGGAGCATCAGAATATATTAGCTTTTTAAAAGAAGTGAATAAAGGATATGAATCAGATTTGCAAAGTGCAATACTTAATGGAGATACTGTATTATTAAGAGCAAAAACATATGAAATTTCAAATTCTTTAAATATTCCTAATGGAACAATCGTCAAAGGAGTGAAAGGAAAAACAGTGATAAAATATAATGGAACAGGCGATTTGATTACGTTAGATGGAACAAAAGAAAATATTACTTTTGAAGATATTATTTTTGAAGGTTTAACCTTAAAAAAACCGACTACAATACAAGCATCTGATGTTAAAGTTCTGGCAGGGCTGGGTAATCAGAATGCTGTTAATCTAACGGGATATGCTAAAGACATATTTATTAACAGATGCGTGTTTAGAAATTTTACAGGTTGTGGAGTGAAATTATTCAATACCCAGAGTGGTAATCATAATCGTAGCATGAAAATTACAAATTCTGTTTTTTATAATAATTTTATGGGGTTATACCTGGGAACCAGGTCGGAATATCATCAGTTTTCAAATAATTCGTTTAATTATAACCAGGTTGGAGTCTGGGTTGAAGGAGGAAATAATTTTGGTGCAGTCAATCATTTTAATGCGAATAGTGTCGGAATTGTTGTTACAGGAATAAATGCTAATAATGACACTCATGGTTCTTTGTCTACTTGTACGGTTAATCATAATTTAAGTTATTCTCTCTTTGCTTTTAATGTTAATAATGGATTCACATTCAATGGATGTCATTTTTTTGAAAAACCAATTTACATTGAAAATAGTAGAGGAATAGTAATAACAGGAGGAGAGATCGCAGCTCCCATTCATTGTATTTCCGAAAATAAAGGATATAATATTATTTCCAATAACATCTTCTTTTCAAAATATGGTGCGGGTACAATAGTAGGAAGTCCTAAAAAATTATCAATGTCTGGTAACAGGACTTTGTCCGGAGGTAGTATGCCATCTATAAACAATAATATTTAATTGAAAATTAACAATATCCTTAAAAAAAAATAAATTGTAAGGAAGGTATATTCTAATATTTTATAATAATAAATCTACTTTTCCCAGAATAATTCCCAATATTTTTGGAAAAAAACCAACTTATTTATTATAATTGTATCAGTTAAATACTTATACACAAATGATAGAAGATTTCCCATTTTATTTATCATTGATAGTCACCATTGTACTGTTAGTGATGCTAGCCAATAAAATAAAGGTTGCATACCCTGTCTTATTGGTTGTTGCAGGACTCCTGATCAGCTTTATTCCGGGGACCCCCAGAATGCATATAGATCCTGAGCTTATATTCGTTATTTTTTTGCCGCCATTGCTGTATGAAGCAGCCTGGGCCATATCCTGGAAAGAACTCTGGAAATGGAGGAGGATTATAGGTAGTTTTGCTTTTGTGGTGGTTTTCCTGACGGCAATTACGGTCGCTTTTGTGGCTAACTATTTTATTCCCGGATTTTCTCTGGCTTTAGGATTTTTGTTGGGAGGGATTGTTTCACCTCCGGATGCAGTGAGCGCCAGTGCCATTCTTAAATTCGTAAAAGTTCCCAAAAGGATGTCTTCTATTTTGGAAGGGGAAAGTTTGCTGAATGATGCGTCTTCCCTTATTATACTTCGATTTGCACTTATTGCGGTGGCTACCGGACAATTTATCTGGTATGAGGCGGCGTTGAGTTTCTCATGGATGGTAATTGGAGGAGTAGGTATTGGTTTGTTAATAGCCTGGCTGTTTATGAAAGGGCAGAAGATATTGCCTACCGATGCCAATATGGATACGGTTCTTACCATTGTAGCTCCGTATGTAATGTATATAGCTGCTGAAGAAGTTCATAGTTCCGGAGTATTGGCGGTAGTGAGTGGAGGGTTGTTGCTTTCCAATAACAGGCATCGTTTTTTAAGTACTTCATCACGTCTCAGAGGGGTAAATGTATGGGAAAGTCTCGTATTTGTTCTTAATGGGCTTGTATTTTTATTGATCGGATTAGATCTTCCTGAGATTACATCCGGACTGGAGGGAGTAAGCCTTACAGATGCTATCGGATATGGACTGCTTATTACGGCAGTGCTGGTAGGTGTGAGGATTCTTTCCGCTTATGGAGCAGTAGTGGTAACTCTTATTGCCCGGAATTATATAAATGTGGCAGATACCCGCAACCCCGGATTAAGAACCCCGCTTGTATTAGGATGGACGGGGATGAGAGGTGTGGTTTCCCTTGCTGCTGCGCTTTCAATTCCTACGCATTTATATGAAGGAGGTCCGGATTTTCCACAGAGAAACCTTATCTTATTTATTACCTTTATTGTGATATTAACCACTTTAGTGGTTCAGGGATTAACCTTGCCTTACATGATCAGAAAAGTCAATCTGCCGGCCTATGATGATTATCTATCCGAAGAAGAAGTGGAAGAGCAGATTAGAAGGGAAATGGCCAGACATACCATTCAGTATATTATGGATAACCATAACAGTGTGTATGAAAGAAGCTCTTTTTTACAGCAGGTCCATGAAAAATGGAAAACAAAAATAGAAGAGGAGCCCGAAGTAAAAATATCCTCAGATGTTAAAACAGTTTATCTGGATATTTTAAATGAGCAGCGGGTATGGCTTTTAGAGCAGAACCATAAGAACAAAGACTTTGATGAAGATATCATACGAAGACATTTATTAAAAATAGACCTTGAAGAAGAAAGGCTGTTACTTAACCATTAACTATTCATTCAGAAGAGTGATGAGTTTCTTCAGATATTCATGCTCTTTAAGTACTTTATAATAAGCATAGGCAGGAGAGGAGAGAGAATCGGGGGAAGCCTGTGGATTTTCAATAAGCTTATCCATATGAAGGGTATATTCTGTAATATACCTTTCAATGGTAGTTTTTTTTACTTCACATGCTGTACAGTTCTTTATTTTTTCTAAAGAATTAAGAATGAAAGAATGACTCCCGTTAAATTGAATCGCCTGGGTTATATAAGAACGGTTGTGCAAGTCCTGCAAAATAGAATGAGGTTCATCTTCAAAAATCATAGTAACATAGAGCTTTTAAATGGTTGTTAGTTTAATTGTAATATTAACTTCAAAAATCTAACCAAAATAATTTATATTTTAATAAAAAGCATTTAAATTCATTATAATTTGTATAAATATCATTTTTGATATTTGAATTTTTATGATCAATTCTTACCTTTGCAGGAGTCATCAACGGATCAGCAATAATGGAGCTCAGACAACTTCGGTATTTTCTCAAAGCCAAAGACTTACTTAACTTTACGGAAGCTGCTAATCATTTATATATTAGCCAGAGTACCCTTTCCCAGCAGATCAAACAGTTGGAAGAAGAGTTGGGGATTCCTTTGTTCAATAGGATCGGGAAAAGGATTGTACTTACGGAAGCAGGTCAGCTTTTTTCAGACTATGCAGAGAAAAGCTTATTGAAATCCCAGGAAGGATTTTTAGCATTACAGGATTTGAAAGAATTAAAAACCGGTGTTCTCAACATAGGTGTTACCTATGGGCTCCGTTCCACATTGATCCCTGCATTCATTAATTTTTCAAAAGAATATCCGGGAGTGAAAACCAATATGATTTTTGGTACCACCTCAGAGCTGATGGAGAAGCTGAATCATCTGGAGCTTGATTTTGCACTCACTTTTGCAGAAGGAACCAAGGAAGAAGTCTTTAATTATGTCCCGCTTTTTACCTCTCCGATGACGTTGGTAACAGCTAAAGAGTCGGATTGGGCAGGAAAAAAAGAAATCTCACTGAAAGAAATTACCCATCTGCCCTTAGCAATGCCCACCAAAGGTTACAGTACCACCAAATTTGTTACGGAAGCCTTTAAAGAAAACGGATTAAAGCCCAACCTATTAATTGAGATCAATGATATCCTCACTCTTCTTGAATTGGTGAAAAGTGGAAACTGGTATACCATTTTGGCCCGGACCACCGTTACAGAAAAAGATGACTTAATGACGATCCCCATACAGGGTAAAAATATGACCCGTACGGCGATGCTTATTTCATTAAAAGAAGCTTATGAAAAAAAAGCAATGAAAATTTTCTATAAATTTTTGAATGTAAGTAGGGATTGATTTAACTTTACGAAATATTGTTTTTATAGCTGATATAGATGGATGTATTGTATGCATAATAAATTTTAAATTGAATATAAAACCTATCCGGGTGAAATAGTCATATATTTGTTACTTAAACCACTAAGAAATTAAGGATGAATATTGACTTTGCAACAGCAACATTTAAGGATTTTGAGAATATCCCGGGATATACAATATCCCAAAGAGCAGATATTTTTTATGACTTTTTGAATTTTATGAGTTCAAACGGACATATGAACTATCGTTTGAAGAACAATTCAGGGTGCAGCTCTGTAATGAACGTAGATATCAATAATGCACAAAAAAAATATGTAAGTTTTGTGTCCAATGATTATCTCGGATTTACACAGCATCCTAAAATAAAACAGGCCGCTATAGAAGGAATTCAGAAATACGGAACAGGAGCAGGTGCTTCCCCGCTTATCGGAGGACACTTTGTATTTCATGATGACCTGGAGAAAAAAATATCTTCATTTTTTGGAAGAACTCAGGAAGAAGCCGTGATATTTACTACAGGATATACGGCCAACAGTGCTACACTGCAGATTCTTTTACAAAAAGAAGATATTGCAATTATCGATATGGCGGTGCATGCAAGCGTATATGAAGGATGTGCTTTTACCAATACAAAAACATTTCCTCATAATAATTTAGACGCTTTGGAACATATTTTGAAGACATCTGAGGATAGATTTCGTACCAAGCTTATTATAATTGATGGTATTTATTCTCAGGATGGGGATGTTTCCCCGTTAAAAGAAATTTATAAATTAGCAAAGAAATATAATGCATTTTTAATGGTAGATGACGCTCACGGTGTAGGAATACTTGGAGAAACAGGTAGAGGAGCATTGGAAGAAGCGGACATGCTGGATAAAGTAGATATTATTACCGGAACATTCAGTAAAACATTTGGAAATGTAGGAGGATATGTGATTACAGATAAAAAGTTGGCGGCTTTCATTAGATTTCAGTCTCGTCAGCAGATATTTTCAGCCACAGCACCTCCCTCTATAATGGGTATAATCAAAGCTATTGAATTAATTGATGAAGAGCCGCAATGGCGCACAAAGTTATGGGATAATATTACCTATTTTAAAAAAGGGTTGAATGAGTTGGGATTGGATACAGGGAACACATGCTCAGCCATCGTTCCAGTAAAAATAGGGGACCCGAATGTAACAGGAGACGTAGGAAAGCTACTAATAGAAAGAGGCGTTTACACCAATCCTATCCTGTATCCGGCTGTCGCAAGGAAAGATGCCCGGATCAGAATGGCAGTCATGGCGACCCATGAAAAAGAGCATTTGGATAAAACACTAAATGCATTTGAAGACATAAATAATAAATTGCGTATTGCAAAAAAATAATAACATGCCTAGAAAAGTTGTACAAGGTCCTATAAGGGATAAAGAAAAAACAAAACTAAAACTACTGGGAGCTGTAGGTAAAATTTTAAGAACAAAAGGTTATTCAGGCTTAAAAGTAAGTAAAATCGCAGCTGTTGCCGGTTTTGATAAAAAATTGATTTACGAATATTTTGGAAGTACAGATAAGCTTATAGATGAATATATAAAATCTCAGGATTACTGGAGCCAGATCGCCGGTGGTGGAGTAGAGACAGAGATAACAGACGGCGGGCAAGAACTGTCTAAGTTGGCACTGGTAAACCAGTTCGAAAGCCTTAAGAAAAATAAAGAACTTCAGAAGATTATTCTTTGGGAGCTTTCAGAAAATAAACCGATCCTTAGGAAGCTTGCAGACGAAAGAGAAGAAATGGGCGATTTGATGTTTAAAAACATTACCGATCCCTACTTTGGGGAAGAAAAAGCCAAAAGATTCAGAGCTATTATGGCATTGCTTATTTCAGGAGCTTATTATTTAAATATTCATACCGCTACCAATGGAAGTAATTTCTGTGGGTTGGATATGAAAAGTGATGAAGGAAGAGCTGAAATAGAAGGTGCAATGAAAGAAATTATTGATTGTGTCTATCAAAAATAAATAATATAAAATTAAAAAATATCCATATCCGTTACATATCGGAAAACTTACTCCTGTAGTAAGCTTGTATTGAGTCCGTAGAAACTGCCTCTGCATCGCTTCATGTCTTGGAGGTAGATTTCTTCCCGGTTTCGGTATATATTTTCCGGAAAGATTTCTGATAAAGAAAAGGAAGTTGTATAAGAGATATAAACAAACTTTTGAAAACTGAAATTTTTAAATTAAAACTATATTTCTTATTTTTGACCAATGGAAAATTTTATAGTATCTGCAAGAAAATATCGACCTCAGGAATTTGACACTGTTGTTGGGCAATCTCATATTACAGATACTTTAGAACATGCTATTGGTGAAAACCAACTCGCTCAGGCCTTGTTGTTTTGCGGGCCGCGTGGAGTAGGGAAAACGACCTGCGCCAGAATCCTTGCGAGAAAAATCAATGAAAAAGACGGTTCCGTTTCAGAAGATGGATTTGCATACAACATCTATGAACTCGATGCTGCATCCAATAACTCCGTAGATGATATCCGGGAACTTATCGATCAGGTCCGCTTTGCGCCGCAGGTAGGAAAATATAAAGTCTATATTATCGACGAGGTGCATATGCTTTCTTCCGCTGCTTTCAATGCCTTTCTGAAAACGCTGGAAGAGCCGCCTGCTCATGCTATTTTCATCCTGGCGACTACCGAAAAGCATAAAATTATTCCTACCATTTTATCCCGTTGTCAGATTTATGATTTTAAAAGAATCACTATTGAGGATATTCAGGGACATCTGAGGAAAATTGCAGAAAAAGAAAGCATCCAATATGAAGATGACGCTCTTTACCTTATTGCCCAAAAAGCAGATGGAGCCTTAAGAGATGCCCTTTCTATTTTTGACAGACTCTCTACATTTTCCCAAAAGAATATTACGCTGGCTAAAGCTGCCGAAGTTCTTAATATACTGGATTACGATCAGTATCTTAATATTGTAGACCTCGCCAAAGAAAATAAAATTCCGGAAGTGCTTTTCGCTTTTAATGAAATTGTGAGAAAAGGATTTGATCCCCACATTTTCATTGCAGGATTAGGAAACCATTTCAGAGATCTGATGATGGCACAGAACCCTTCTACCATTGATCTCATAGAAGTAGGGGAAAAAACAAAATCTAAATTTGTAGAACAGGCTCAGCAATGGAATGCTCAGCAGCTCATAGATGCCATTGAGATTGCCAACCATGCGGATATCAACTATAAAAATTCAAAAAACCCAAGGCTTACGGTAGAGATAGCCCTAATGCAGCTGGCATCTTTAACAGCTAACCAAGATTCTAATAAAAAAAAAAGTTTATAATATTAGCCCCCTTTCTTCATGAAAAGGTGGAAATAAAAACTTCAGCTCCATTACCGGAAACAAAACAAATAAAAGAGAAATCTCCGAGTATAGAAGAGGCTCCTCAGGAGATCCTTATCAAAAAAACATCCAAGCCACTGCAAAAACAAAATGTAGCTTCAGGATTCAGTATACACTCGTTTCTTAATAAAGAAGAAAAGGAAGAAGACGAAGAAACGATAGCAACTAAAAACGAAAATCTCCCTAAAAACCATTTTACAGACACTGATTTGCAGATGGAATGGAACCTGCTACTAAAACAGCTCCAGTCCAAAGATCCTTTTGTATATAATGCAATTAAAGCCTTTAAACTGGTAAAAGCAGAAGAAAATATCGTAAGGGTTCTATATCCTTCAGACTCGGCCAAAGTGGAATTTGATAAAATAAGCGGGGACTTTTTTAACCATTTCAAAAGAAAGGTAAATAACTATGCCATAGAATTTGAATACAAAAAAGATCATGCTAATCTGAAGATAGAAGTTGTTACCAAAAAGAAGATTTTCGAAAAGTTTATAGAAAAAAATCCGCTCTTGAAAGATTTAGATGACTTAATGAAGTTTGATATGTCATAAATTTCTCTATATTTGTAAAATATTTTCTGGGAAAAACAGAAAATTAAAATGGAAAAAGCTATCAGCTCCGGTAGACACCGGGTATAAAAGTGGAAAAACAAATAAACCCATACACGTCTTTTTTTAGAAACCATTTTGGTTTTATGGCTGCTTATTTTATAGGCGGTTATTTTAGCTTTTTTAGAACCTATCATAGAAATTTCAGAACCTATTACCGATTTTATTGGTATTGCTAGCTGAATTTCTTTCTCAAAAAATAACAGGAATAATAATCTCTCTTACCATTTCCTGAACCCATTAAGATTTTAAACGGCATTTTTTGAAAAGAATTATAAAGTAAATTTTATAATGAAAGAACTATTGATGTGAAAAAAATTAAAAAGAATACAAATAATTAATGATATGAATTTAAAAGATTTGAAGAACGATTGGATCAATGAGTTTTCACAACCATTGATGATCGCAGGGCCTTGTAGTGCAGAAAGTGAAGCTCAGATGCTGGAGACCGCCAAAAGGATAAAAGAATCAAATGCCCCCGTGTCTATTTTCCGTGCAGGAATCTGGAAGCCCCGAACAAAACCTAATGGATTTGAAGGAGTAGGAGTAATCGGGCTCAACTGGTTAAAGAAAGTAAAAGAAGAATATGGATTTAAAACCGCAACGGAAGTAGCCAATGCTCATCATGTTTTTGCGGCTTTGGAAGCAGACGTGGATGTTCTTTGGATTGGAGCACGTTCCACGGTAAATCCGTTTACCGTACAGGAAATCGCGTTGGCATTAAGAGGAACCAACAAACCTGTTATTGTTAAAAATCCTGTCAATCCGGACTTAGCATTATGGATCGGAGCATTAGAAAGACTACTAGGACAGGACATCAAAAACCTTGGAGTAATTCATAGAGGATTTTCCACTTATCAGAAAACCAAATACAGAAATAATCCCAACTGGCAGATAGCATTGGATTTCAAAAGCCAGTTCCCAAACATTCCGATGCTGATTGACCCATCGCATATCTGTGGAAACAGAACCGGTTTGGCTGATGTTACGCAGGAAGCGCTGAACGTTGGATATCAGGGAGCGATTATAGAATCACACTGTAACCCCGATGAAGCATGGAGCGATGCTGCCCAGCAGATCACGCCGGAAGTGCTGGGAGAAATGATCAGTAACCTAAAAGTCAGAAATTCCGGACTTGCAGGTTTTGACAGTGAAATGGGGAGACACAGAACATTGATCTCTGATATTGACTTCCAATTGATAGAGCTCTTATCCCAAAGGATGAAAATTTCTGAAAAGATCGGAAAACTTAAAAAAGAAAATGATATAGCTATTTTCCAGCCGGAACGTTGGAAAGTGATTACCGAATATGCCGTTCAGAAAGCAAAAGAAACAGGAATGTCTCAGGAGTTTATTGAAAAAGTATTCAAGGCAATCCATGAAGAATCCATTGAAGTTCAGAATAGCATTATGATCGACAGATAAAAACTTGAAGTTTATGAATAATAGGGCTTAGGTAGCAGGGAAGAAAACTATTAAATTTTCGGATCTGTAACCTAAGCCCTAAATTCTTATATTTGCACCTATATATGAAAGGAAAAATCATTAAATCTACCGGAAGCTGGTATCAGGTTTTAGAAATGGAAACCGGAAAAATTTTTGAAGCCAGGATCAGGGGAAAATTCAAGCTGATAAAAACCCGGCTTACCAATCCGCTTGCCGTAGGAGATTTTGTGGAATTTCAATTAGAAAAAGATGATATTGCTTGGATCACCAAAATCGAGCCCCGCAAGAATTATCTGATCAGAAAATCTGTGAACCTTTCAAAAGAAGCACATATTATTGCCTCCAATATTGACCTGGCGTGCTTTATCTTTACACTTAAATTTCCTGAAACATCATTAGGATTCCTGGATAGGTTCCTGGCCTGCTGTGAAGCCTATAATATCACTCCACTTATTCTTTTCAATAAAATGGATGTTCTGGATGATGAAGAAAAAGAAGTAATAAAAGATATAGAATTTCTATACCGGGAGATAGGGTACGAGACTTTGGAAATTTCTTCTTATTCCAAACTTAATCTTGAAAGCCTGGAAACGATTCTTAAAGATAAAACCTCTGTTTTTTTCGGACATTCCGGATGTGGAAAATCTACTTTGGTGAATGCCTTGCAGCCCGATCTTAATCTGAAGACCTCAGAAATTTCGGAAACCCATCTTAAAGGGAAGCATACCACCACTTTTGCCCAGATGTATTTTTGGAATTTCGGAGGAAACGTCATTGATACACCAGGGGTAAGAGAATTTGCCATGATTGATATCGAAAAAGAAGAAGTTCAGCATTATTTTCCTGAAATCTTTAAAAAGAGAGAAGAATGTAAATTTCATAACTGTCTGCATATTAATGAACCGAAATGTGCCGTAATAGCGTCTTTAGAAACAGGTGACATACAATATTCCCGATACTCTACCTATATAAAACTAATGGATGAGTCGGATGAAAATTTCCAAAAATAATTGTAAAAAATTGCGAATTTAAAAATGGTAAGTGTTTATTTTTATTAAACACTATTTCTTATGGGTGTGAATTATATAGGGGGTTAGCTTAGCATTGAAATCTGCGTAGATGTCGATCAATAAAAAACCCAGCCGAAGCTGGGTAAAAACTAATAACCATGAAAACTCAAATTAAACATGAGAATCGGAATAGAATAAACAATTACTGTGCCAAAGATTGGTCTGGCAATTCTTAATAAAAGTTATTTTGTGTTAAAAAAAAATTAAAATTGGGGAGAAAAAATTTTTTTGTAATTTTGCACCATTAAAAAAATATACGATTTATGTCTAACATTACATTTACCATGATTAAGCCGGATGCTGTTGCAGACGGACATATTGGTGCTATATTAGGAAAGATTGCAGAAGCTGGATTCAAGATTAAGGCGATGAAGCTTACTCAGCTTACAGTTGCTGATGCCAAAAAGTTCTATGAAGTACACGCTGAAAGACCATTCTATGGAGAATTAGTTGAATTTATGAGTTCAGGACCTATTGTAGCTGCTGTTTTAGAAAAACAAAATGCAGTAGAAGACTTTAGAAAACTAATTGGTGCTACTAATCCTGCTGAAGCTGCTGAAGGAACTATCAGAAAAATGTTTGCAAGAAGTGTAGGGGAGAATGCTGTTCATGGTTCAGACTCTGACGAAAATGCACTTATTGAAGCTCAATTCCATTTTTCAGGAAGAGAGATTTTTTAATAAAGATCTTATTCAACATAAAAAAAACCGGAATTATTTTCCGGTTTTTTTTATTGGGATAATGGGATGTATATTTTAGTTTATACCTTTCTTTACTAAGGTGTGACTTACATTTATAAACTACTATTTTTTCTGTTGGATTGTTCCATTTGCCTGTGTTCTATCGGCGGCAAAATATCAGTTGTAAAGTCAGTTCAGAATTTTATGAAAGAATAGCGTTATAAATAATAAAAATGGGAAAATTACACCTTTATCTCTATTGATAAGGGTTTTTCTCTGGGATAACGACATCATTAAATATTTTATGGCTCATTACTCCATTAAAAATTCCGTGTTTTTACGGATTGTATAGATAATGAATTATGACCATCTTTACACCGTATTAGAACAATGGATATTTTTAATCTTACAAGGCTAATAACCATTATAAATTCAAATTTTACAAAAGAGAAAAGGCAGCGTTAGCTGCCTTTTCTCTTTTTATATCAAATAATATTTAAATCTTTAAAAGTTCGATAGTCCTTTCCGGATTGTCTGAAGAAAAGACTGCATTCCCGGCAACTAAAACATCGGCTCCGGCTTCAAAAAGCTTAGCGGCATTATCCAGGTTTACCCCTCCGTCCACTTCTATCAGGGCGGTAGAATTATTACTTAGGATAAGGTCTTTTGTTTCAGCGATTTTTTTATACGTATTTTCAATAAACTTTTGTCCTCCGAATCCTGGATTTACACTCATTAGTAAAACCAGATCCACATCAGCAATAATATCTTCAAGCATAAGAACAGGAGTGGAGGGATTAAGGACCACACCGGCTTTGGATCCTTTGCTCTGTATATGATGGATGGTTCTGTGAAGATGGGTACAGGCCTCATAATGAACGGAAACGAGATCTGCACCGTGATTGATAAATTCCTCAACATATTTTTCAGGCTCTACAATCATTAAGTGAACATCCACAAATTTTTTAGCATGTTGCTGAACTGTTTTCATTACAGGAAATCCAAATGAAATATTCGGAACAAATCTGCCATCCATTACATCAATATGGAACCAGTCAGCCTGAGAGCGGTTCAGCATTTCAATATCTCTTTGCAGATTCCCAAAGTCTGCCGATAAAAGGGAAGGAGCAATAAGCTTAGTTTTCATTTTTATATATTAGATATTTAAAATCAGAATTGAGAGCAGAAAATTTTAATCCTGCCTTCTACATCTGTTAATGATATTTCAGTTTCATTTCCGGGGTAATCTTGAGAAGGGTTTCGTAGATCAGCTTGATTACATTTCCTACATCTTCCTTGGCTACCATTTCCACTGTTGTATGCATATAGCGCAAAGGTAAAGAAATTAATGCACTTGGCACACCGCCGTTGGAATGGGCGAATGCATCCGTATCAGTACCGGTTGCCCTGCTGGAAGCAGCCCTTTGAAACGGAATTTTTTTAGATTTTGCCGTATCAATAATGAGTTCACGAATGTTATGATGAATGCTGGGGGCGAAGAACACCACGGGTCCGTTTCCGCATTTTTGGTCGCCTTCTTTTTTCTTTTCGATCATCGGAGTTGAAGTGTCATGGGTAACGTCGGTAACAATGGCGATGTTAGGTTTAATGGTATCTGCTACCATATCAGCACCGTATAATCCTACTTCTTCCTGAACGGAATTGGTAATATACAATCCGAAAGGCAGTGTTTTTTTGTTTTCCTTAAGCAGCCTGGCCACTTCCGCGATCATGAAACCTCCGATTCGGTTGTCTAAAGCACGGCACACAAAGTAACGGTCATTCATTTCAAAGAACTCATCGGGATAGGTAATCATACACCCTACATAAATTCCCAGTTTCTCAACTTCTTCCTTGGAAGTGGCTCCGCAGTCTATAAATATATTTTCGATTTTAGGAGTAGGTTCGTTCTGGTTGCTTCTCGTATGGATGGCTGGCCATCCGAAAACTCCTTTAACGATGCCGTTTTCACCATGAATATGTACCACTTTTGAAGGGGCAATGGTCTGATCCGAGCCGCCGTTTCTGATTACGTAAATGAGTCCGTCATCCGTAATATAATTAACGTACCATGAAATTTCATCGGCATGGGCTTCAATCACAACTTTGAAATCTGCTTCCGGGTTAATGATCCCGTAGCAGGTTCCATAATGGTCTATTTCAATAGTATCTACATAAGGTTTGATATAGTCCATCCAGATTTTTTGACCTTTATGTTCGTAACCTGTTGGAGATGAAGTATTTAAGTATTTTTCTAAAAATTTTAAAGATTTCTTTTCAAATTTCATAAAAAGGAATGATTTTTGCGTTTAATTTCTGTTCTAATACCTGTAAAAATAATGAAAATTAGCAAAATTATCTGTCTTTTTCTTTTCTTTTTTGGGATCAGTGTTTTTGCGCAACATAAAGATACGGTGATAGCCAAGCCTTTAAGCCAGTATCCGGAAGAATCTCTGAAAACGGATGAGTATGGTAATAAATATTATTATGACGAAAGTCAGAAGATTAAAGTCTATGAAATAAATGGCGAAACCGTTATTGTAATGGATGAATTGGTTTTACTTAATAAACCTCGGTTTAATAACCAATTAGACAGAAACTATTATTATTTCCTAAATAAAAAATTATATAGAGTATATCCTTTGTTTTTGGCAGCGCTGGAACAATACCGGGATATACAGAAAGAAATGACGGATCTTGACAGTAAAGCCAAAAGAAGATACGTAAGAGACAGGCAAAGCATTCTGGCAGACCAGTACGAAAAGCAGTTGAAAGATCTTACCACTACGGAAGGTCAGGTATTTGCCAAGCTTATGAACCGCGCAACCGGTAAAAATGTCTTTGAAATTATAAAAGAGCTGAGAGGAGGATGGAGCGCTTTCTGGTGGAATGTAAAAGGAAAGATGGCGGATATCGATCTGAAAGATCAGTATAATCCCCATAAAAACAGGTCGGATGAATTTTTGGAATCCCTTCTTCAATCCAATTGGAATTCCGGTTATCTTCAGCCTTATCCCGGAGCAAGCAGTTTCAAAATAGCAAAATAATAAAATAAATAATTCCTGTAAAACTACAGGAATTTTTCTTTCAGCTTATCGAAAACAATTTTATCTACAGGTAAAGGAAAAGGATTGTCCGGCTGGTCTATGGGAATCCATTCTGTCTTTTCTATACAAGGATCCAGGATAAGGAAATCCTCTTCATTGATGATGTTTACAATATAATATATGGTAAGCAGCTGTTCATTTTCTCTGAAGCGGGAAACCAGAAAGTTCTCCTGGGTATAAAGATGTTCTACCACTTCTATTTTTACATTCAGCTCTTCATCAAATTCGCGGTGCAGACAGTCTGTAAGACCTTCTCCAAGTTCTAAACCTCCACCGGGAAACTTTAATAATTGTGTGCCTGCATATTCTTCAAATAAAGTAAGGACTTTTTTATCTTTTACGGCACAAGCATAAACTCTTACGTTTATCTTATCTATCATATAAACTATTTTGTAGTAGCTAAAATACATAAATTTTAGCAGCTATATGCATCAAACTTATATAAAATAAATTAAAGGATAAACTAAAAATTAAAGAAACCTTTTCTGTATTAATGAAGTTTAATGGCGTTAATCATCTCTCTTTTTCCCGGAGGACCCTGTTTTTTTTCCACTTTAAAATTTAGTTCTTCCAATATTCTCCTTACGCTTCCTTTAGACGAATAGGTGGTTAATAAACCGTTCACATTCATTTTGTCGGCTACCATTTCAAAAAGAGGTTTTTCCCAAAGGTCGGGCTGAACCCTGGCACCGAAACAGTCATAATATACCAGATTAATTTTTGGTAATACAATGTCTTTCAGTTCAAAAAAGTCACATTGTATTTTTTGGAGATGGAACCCTTTAATAATTTCTACGGATTTCTCCCATTCCGTTTGATGAATTTTCTGATAAATTTCTTTTAATTCAGGGTTACTAAAAAGCTCAAAATAAGCCAGATTATCAATTTCGGATTCGTTTATGGGATATTTTTCAAGGCTAAAATAATTGATGACATGATTTTTATCAGTTTTTAAATATTCATTAATTGTAACTAAAACATTCAATCCTGTTCCAAAACCAAGTTCTAAAATATTAATTTCGCAATCATTTATTAAATTAAGTCCATTTTTGATAAACACATGTTTTGCTTCCTGGAGTGCCCCGTGATGGGAATGATAGTTTTCATTTAATTCACTGATATATAATGTTTTACTACCATCTTGAGTGGTCTTTATTTCTCTTTCCAAACTATTTTTTTTTCAAATTTACTCTAAAATTTTTATATTTAGAAAATTATGTTAAATTTGTAGAACATCATAAAAAATTTTAGAAATGATAATTCAAAAAACTGAAAACTCCAAAATTTCTACATTTGACCCACAGAATTTTTCATTTGGAGATACTTTCATAGATCATATGGTGATTTGTGAATATCAAGATGGAAAATGGGGTGAAGTAAAATTAGTACCTTACGGTCCATTACAATTTACACCTGCCATGATGGGCGTAAATTACGGACAAGCTTGCTTTGAAGGGATGAAAGCATACAAAGACAAGGATGGTCAAGTTTTCCTTTTCAGGCCTGAAAAGAATTTTGAACGTATCAATAAATCGGCTAAACGTCTTGCCATGCCTGAGGTTACGGAAGAGATGTTTATAGATGGCTTAAAAGCATTAGTAGATATAGACAGGGATTGGATTCCACAGGGAGAAGGAATGTCTTTATACATCAGACCCCTGATTTTTGCTACAGAAGAAGCCCTGAAAGCAAGAGTTTCCAATAGATATCTTTTTGCTATTGTAGCGACTCCGGCCAGAAGCTATTATACAGCTCCTGTGTCCGTGAAAATTTCTGATCATTATTCAAGAGCTGCCAATGGAGGTGTGGGTTCTGCAAAAGCTGCGGGTAATTATGCTGCATCTTTCTATCCTACACAGCTTGCTATAGAAGAAGGATATGAGCAAATTATCTGGACGGATGATGCTACTCACGAATTTTTTGAAGAAAGTGGAACGATGAACGTATTTGTCAGAATTAATGATACGATCTATACGCCGCCAACATCTGAGAAAATTTTAGATGGGGTTACCAGAGACAGCTTTATCCAGCTGGCTAAGAAAAGAGGAATTGAAGTGAAAGTAGAGCCGATAGCTGTTAAAACAGTAATTGAAGCACAGAAAAACGGTACGCTTAAAGAAGTTTGGGGAGTAGGTACAGCCGTAGTAACTACTGTTTTCCAGGCATTAGGTTATAATAACGAAAAACTGGCTTTACCTAAGCTTTCTGATGAAGAAAGTTATGCCGTAACCCTTAAGAATGATCTGGTGGGACTTCAAAGCAATCTTACCGAAGATCCTTTCGGATGGAGGGTTTTGGTGAAGAAAAACGTACTGGAAACAGTTTAAATTTATTCACATACTTTTATATATGAAGCCAGGATATTCTTGGCTTTTTTTATTTTTTATCTCCTTTGAATTGTGTATTTTCGCAACAGTTTATGAAAAAAATACTCTTTATATCAGTATTAAGCCTTATGAGCTGCAACAGAAATACTCAGACTCATCCTCCGGTAGGTGGGATTCTAAGTAAGAGTGATCTGGATGTTTCCAAAGAAAGAATGAAAAATCTTAATGCTCAGGAAAGAATGCTTATCCAGGAGTGGATCAATGGTCAGCCTGTGAAATTTTATTCTACACAACTGAACTATTGGGCAGATAAGGAAGGTTTTGATAAAAGAGAAAAAAGACAGGATAACAGCCTGGTGTCCTATTCTTATGATCTGTATGATTTTGATCAGACAAAAATCTATGACCAGCCCATACAGCGAAGAGATGCTAAATTTGGACATTTTGATGAACTGAAAGCGGTAGAAAATGCTTTACGATTTATGCAGGATGGAGAGGAAGTTACGCTTTTGGTTCCATCGTCTTTAGCCTACGGAACGTATGGTGACGAGAAAAAAATAGGAAATGACATTCCCTTAATCATAAAATTAAAAGTATTATAAATAATGAAATTGTTTAACAAGAATATAATTCTGGCAGCGGCAAGTATTTCGCTGATGAGTTGTACCCCAATTTATAAAAAAATGAACGTAGACAAAGAAACTTACGAAGGTCTTAATGACGGACTTTATGCTAATCTTCAAACGACTAAAGGTAACATGATCGTTAAGTTTGAAGACAAGAAAGCACCTGTTACTGTAGCCAACTTTATTGGACTTGCAGAAGGAAAAATTGATAACAAGGCTAAAGCTAAAGGCGTTCCTTACTATGATGGAACCATTTTCCACAGAGTAATTAAAGATTTTATGATCCAGGGAGGAGATCCTCAGGGAACAGGAATGGGTGATCCGGGATATAAATTCGAGGACGAAAGAAATGATCTTAAACATACGGGAAAAGGAATCCTTTCTATGGCCAACTCCGGACCTAACACAAATGGTTCTCAGTTTTTCATTACCGAAGTGGCTACCCCTTGGCTAGACGGAAGACATACTATTTTTGGTAAAGTAGTGAAAGGAGAGGATGTGATCGATGCTATTGCCAATGTAGAAAAAGGAGCTCAGGACAAACCAAAAACTGATATTGTGCTTGAAAAAGTTTCCGTATTCAGTAAGGGAGATGAATATAAAAACTATGATGCAGCAAAGACTTTCAATGATGGGAAATCTAAAATTGCTGAAAACAATAAAGCTTACTTAGCAAAAGAAGAAGCGGAAAGAAAGAAAAAAGAAGAAGAGTTCAAAGCGAATCAGGAGAAACTGGTAGAAAACCTTAAAGCAGGAATGCAGAAAACAGAATCCGGACTGTATTATAAAATTACTAAAACAACAGACGGTAAAGCTCCTAAAGCAGGAGATAATGTTTCTGTACACTATGCAGGAAAATTAATCGACGGAACTAAATTCGATTCTTCATTCGACAGAAACGAACCTATCGAAATTCCAATCGGTATGGGAAGAGTGATCAAAGGTTGGGACGAAGGAATTCTATTATTAAAAGAAGGAGAAACAGCTACTTTATTGATCCCGCCGGCAATGGCATACGGAGAAAGAGGGGCAGGAGGTGTAATTCCGCCAAATGCTTGGTTGATTTTTGATGTAGAGCTTGTAAAAGTGCAATAATTAAGAATTTAAATAATATGAAAAGCCATCCTTCGGATGGCTTTTTGTGTTTTTTTTAAGAAAGAAAAATCTTATTTTCGTATCAAAATTATTCTATGCATAGATTCCTGTCCCCGCTTTTTATTTTCTGTATGATCTTCATTTCTGCTCAAAACAAAAGATTTTTTGAAACTGGCCAGGTAGATTTAAAAACGCCGGTGGAAAAGATCAACTTAAAATATGCCAATGAGCTGGCTTTTGTACAGGTAAATATCAACGGGAAGTTTTATAATTTTCTTTTAGATACAGGAGCACCTACCGTTATATCAAAAGCTGTTTATGAAGAACTGAAGCTGAGCAAAAAATATAAAACAAGGGTGAAAGATTCCCAGAAGAATGTCCAGCAGCAGATTTTTACCCATCTGCCGGAAATGAGAGTGGATCAGGTGGTTTTTAAAAATATAGGCGCTATGGTAATGGATCTGACAATTTCCGAATTGGGATGCTTTAAGATTGATGGGATCCTGGGAGCCAATCAGATGGCAAAAGTATTCTGGAAAATTAATTATTCCGAAAACTCTATCCTGGTAACTAAAGATCTGGCTAATTTTGACTTCAAAAACTACAATGCGGTAATCCCCTTTACGACACAGGCCCAGAAAACCCCGATTGTAGAGTCTAAGCTATCCGGTAAAAAAATAAACATGACGTTTGATACCGGTTTTTCAGGAAGCCTTAAAATACAGGATAAAGATTATGATCCTGAGATGAATTCCGGTGAGTCGGTGGAAACGTACGGAACCAATTCCGTAGGAGCCTTTGGAGGAGCCAAGCCGGCAGAAGGCTACATATTTACAACAGATAAGCTTAGTATAGGTAATCAAAACTTTTCCAAAGAAATTGTAATGACAGGAAATTCCAATCTGGTTGGAAATGGATTTTTAAAAGATTTCAGCTTTATCCTGGACTGGAAAAATAATAAAGTTTATTTACAGCAGGTGAAGACAAGTCCTTCCAATCTGGAGTCTTTTGGGTTCGGTTACCGGTTTATTGAAGAAAAACCAGTCATTGTCTATGTTTTTAAAGATGAAAATCTGCCTTTGAAAATCGGGGATTCTATTCTGAGCATTAATGATGTCAGTTTTGAGAACCTAAATAAAGAGTCAGCCTGTTTTTATTATATCAATAGAGTAGAAAGCGAATCCAATACCATTAAAGTGAAAGTAAAGCGAAATGGGGAAGTACTTGCTTTTACATTGAATAAAAAGGAATACATCAAAACGTTGTAATCATTCAACAATAAGAAATAAACTGTTTTTAAGCTATGCCTAAAAACAGTTTTAACTTTAAATAATTTACCAGTTTTTATCAATCATATAAATAAGCTGAGTCATAACAGTGGCACCTAGTAACAACTCTCTTCTGTTTACTTTGTCGAAAGTATCTTCCTCCGTATGGTGAATATCAAAATAGCGCTGTGAGTCCGGTACAAGCTCTGCGGTGGGAATATCCATTTCATGCAAAGGAGAGATGTCTGCTCCGGAATATTGGCCTTCAAAATTATAAGCTCCGTAAGGAAAAAATAAAGGAGTCCAGCTTTTGATCTGATCTCTTTTTTCTTTACTCATTTCCAGAGCAAAACCTCGGGGAGTAAATCCGCCTGCATCCGATTCAATGGCAAAAAGATGTTTTTCTCCGGATTCTTTTACGGCTTTTCCATATTGTAATCCTCCTTTAAGCCCGTTTTCCTCATTGGCAAAGCAAATGACACGGATAGTATGATTGTTCTGTAAGTTTAAATTTTTAAAAGTTCTCAATACTTCAATACTTTGTACAATGCCGGCACCGTCATCGTGAGCGCCTTCACCTACATCCCATGAGTCCAGGTGTCCGCCGACAACAATGACGCTGCGGTCTTTTTTGCCTGTCAGTTCCCCAATTACGGAATGGGATAATTTTTCTCCTTTCATCCCACAGTTAGAATTAAGCTTGGCTGTGACCGTCTGGTTTTTTAAAAGGTTTTCCAGTTCATCAGCAGTTGTATTTCCTATGGCTACTGCCGGAATTTTAGGGATTCCGTCTTTATATCGCATTGCACCCGTATGAGGAACTTCGTCAAAAGCAGAAGAAAGAGAACGTATAATGGCAAATTTTCCTCCTTTTTCAGCAGTTAATGCAGCTGCGGAAACTCTGTACTTGGCAGCATCACCATATCCTTTGAAAGTTTCAATAAAATCCTGACTGAAGGGATAGTTGAAAAAAAGGATTTTGCCCTTTACTTTTTCAGGGGACAGCCGGGTGTATTCTTCCATGGATTTCACCATAATAATATCTCCTGAGATATCTTTTCCGCCAGTTCCTTCAGAATTACCCAGTGAAAGCATTTTTACCGTTTTCCATTGCCCATTGGAAGTTTTGATCTGTAAAGATTCTTTTCCTCTTTCCCAAACGGGGATCATCACTTCCTGCAGCCAAACTTTATCGGCGCCGGCTTCTTTTAATTTTTGAGCAGCCCACTGCACTGATTTCTCATAGGCTTCGGAACCGCTTAAACGATGCCCGATGTTTTGAGTTAGATCTTTTAATTCGGTGTAAGCTTTTCCTCGGTTTAAAATTTCCGTAGAGATTTTGCTGAACTGTATGGAATCTTCTTTGGCCTGTCCGGAAACGGCTATTCCAAGAAGTAATACCGAAGTGTACATTATATTTTTCATTTTACCAGTTTTGATCAATCATGAAGATCATTTGTGTCATGGCTACTGCACCCATAAGAAGTTCTCTTTTATTGACTTTATCAAAAGTATCTTCTGAGGAGTGATGGTAATCAAAATACCTCTGCGTATCTACTACGAGCTCGGCTAAGGGAATATCAAGTCTTTTCAGTGGAGATACGTCCTGTATCGCATCTGTACGGTCAAAATCATAAATTCCGTAAGGCAGGAAATAATTTTTCCATGGATAGATCAATCTTCTGCGTTGAGGAGACATGTCCAAAGCAAATCCACGGGGAGAATATCCTCCTGAATCGGAACCTAATGCGAATATATGTTTTTCTTCTTTCTTTTTTACATATTCCATGTAGGTGTCTTTTCCCATGCCTCCATTTTCACTGTTGGCATAAAGGACTACCCGTATGGTGTGATTATTATTGATACCTAAAGATTTAATAGTTCTCAACACTTCCAGACATTGTACTACACCTGCTCCGTCGTCATGGGCACCTTCTGCAAAATCCCAGGAATCAAGCTGGGCACCCAGCACGATGACTTTTTTGTCTTTATTGCCCGGAATTTCCCCGATAATATTATGATTAATAGCTTCACCCTTAAGTTCTGCCGTCATATTCAGTTTGGCTTTAACAGGTTGCTTTTTCAGCAGCTTTTCCAGTTCATCAGCAGATTGAACACCTATGGTAAGTGCCGGAATCCTGACCTTATCATCCGCTTCATAATAGACCATTTTGGCATGTGGAGTATTATTGTTAGCCGTAGTTAATGAACGTATGATTAAACCTTTGGCTCCTCTTTTTCCAATTACCGAAGCGGAAATAAGTTTGGATTTGGCAGCAATAAGGTAAGAGTCTACCGTATTAACGATTTTCTGATCAATAGGGGAATTGACAAATACAATTTTATCTTTAAGCTGTGCGGAAGTAAGGGAATTGAGCTCGGAAAAATCATTCACCAGTATAATATCGGCGATAATATCTTTGCCGTTGGTTCCTTCTGAGTTTCCGAAAGAAAGCATTCTTATGCTTTTCCAGTCTCCGTTTCCGGTTTTAATCTGAAGAGATTCCCTGCCACGGATCCAAACGGGAACTTTTACTTTCTGTTTCCAGATATTTTCTGCTCCTGCTTCCTGCAATTTCTTTTCCGCCCATTCGGTTGCTTTCTCATATCCTGGTGTCGCACTGAAGCGGGGGCCTACCTTTTTGGTGAGCTCGGCAAGGTTTTCATAGGCATTGCCATTGGAAAGTATTTCATCGGAAATCTTTTTGAATTCATCATAGTAATTGAATTTCGCTACGGGAACTACCTTTTTTTGCGGTTTTTTATGGTTCTTATTTTGTGAAAATAAAAATCCACTCAAAAAGAGTGGAAGTATTATGATGAATATTTTTTTCATTGTTGATTACCAATTCTTTTCCGCGTATAAAAATAGGGAAAAAATAAGAATAATCTAAGGTTTCATATCATACATTAGCAGTGCTGTAACTAATTTTGGCTCAATTAAGGTGCATTTTGGTGGCATGATAAGTTTTTCATCGGATATTTTAATCATATCATTAAAGCTTACCGGATATACTCCGAAACCGACTTTACCTTCTCCCTTGTCTATTTTTTCTTTAATAAGGTTGATCCCTTCTATATTGGAGCTTCCTTTTACATAAGAAATCTGATCCGAACTGTCGGAATCATTGATATGCAGAATGTTTTTAAAGATATATTTATCTAAAAGATGATGATCGAGATTATCCAGGGACATTTCCAGGGAACGAAGGTCATGCTTTACGTGAAGGGAGTAGAATTTACCATCCAGATACATGGAAATATGGAACTTCTGTGAAGGGAAATAAGGAGTTTCTCCTTTTTCGTGGATCAGAAAATACTCTTCGATTTTTTTCAGAAATTCCTCAGTGCTCATTCCTTTGATATCGCTTACAATCCTGTTGTAATCATGAATTTTAATGGACTGGTTGGAAACAATAAAGCTGTATACAAAGTTATAAGCCTCGGTACCGTTATGCCTTTTGTTTTTTTCTTTATGATATTTGGCATTCAGTGCCGTAGATCCGATCCTGTGGTGCCCGTCTGCAATATAAAACGAATCTATCTGGTCAATTACTTCTTTGAACTGCTGCAGCTTCAAACGGTTATCTATCCTCCAGATTTTATGCCTGATCCCTCTGGAATCCTGATGATTAAGAATGGGAACATTTTTTTCCTCATGGTTCATCAGCAATTCTATTTTGGAATTGGAAGGGTAGGTAAGAAGTACAGGTTCCGCCTGTAAATTTACTTTTTCAAGATAGTGAGCGAGCTTTTCTTTTTTCTGGGGAATGGTACTTTCATGTCTTTTGATTTTCCCGTTCCAGAAATCCTCAATGCTTGCCAGTCCTAAAAGTCCTCTGAAAACCTGTTTATTCGGGTATATCTGTTCATACAGATAGTAAGAAGAATTATCCTGAACTAACTTATTATCATCCAATAGCTCTTCAAATGTTGAACGTATTTTTCTGAGATTCCGGTCTATGTCTTTGGATTTACTTACAACATAGGGTTTAATCATATTGATGTAAGTATTTTCTACTTGAGCTTTTTCCGCTATTTCCTCCTGAGTGAAATTATCAAGGGGATGGGTAGGGAAAACATGCTCATAATCTTTATGTGGTCTTATTCCGCGAAAAGGTTTAAAAACAGGCATAGTTTATTTTATAGTTCGTTTTTTATCTTAATAATTTGTTCTGCAAGCTCTACTCCGATTTTTTCCTGAGCATCAATCGTATTTCCACCAAGATGAGGGGAAAGTGAAAGTGCAGGATTCATCAGTAAAGGAAGTTCAGGATTAGGCTCACTTTCGAAAACATCCAAAGCAGCACCGGCTACTTTTCCGGATTCGATAAAATCCAGTAAGGTCACTTCATTCAGAACACCACCTCTCGCTGTGTTCACAATATAGACTCCGTCTTTCATTTTTTCAAACTGTGGAGTGTCTATAATATATTCCGTTGTTTTAGGTGTGTTGATGCTTATGAAGTCGGTATCTTTAAGAAAGGCATCCATATCATTGGTGGAAGTAATCTCAAATTGCAAAGACTGTCCGTCAAAAAAGCTTAGAGCAAGTGTTTCTGTTTTGGGCTTTCTGGTAAGTACTTTTATTTTCATTCCCAATGCAATACCCATTTTGATAACTTCTTTTCCAATTCCTCCAAATCCTATTACCCCTAATGTTTTTCCGGAAAGCTCATAGGCTTTGCCGAATGATTTTTTCAGGCTGTTAAATTGAGTGTCACCTTCTAAAGGCATCAGTCTGTTGGATTCATGGAGAAATCTTGCTAAGGAGAAAAAATGGGCAAAAACCATTTCTGCTACGGATTTGGAAGAAGCGTTTGGAGTATTGATTACATAAATTCCTTTTTCAATGGCATATTCCACATCAATATTATCCATGCCGACACCACCTCTTCCTATTATTTTAAGGCTCGGGCAGGCGTCTATAATGTCCTGTCTTACTTTGGTGGCACTTCTCACAAGAAGAACGTCTACCTTATTCTCATTAATAAAATTAATGATATGATCCTGCGCAACACGATTATCCAGGACTTCAATTCCTGCATCTTTTAATACTTGTTCTCCGGCTTTGGAAATCCCGTCGTTAGCTAAGACTTTCATATTCTTTTATTTTATAGAAAACTTAATTATTTTTCAACTTACCTTATTCGGTTAAATTAATAATAATTAGTAATCTTTTATTTTTGATAATTTTGAGTCGTCTAATATAGTTATTTTATAGATTTCATAACATCTACTAAAACTTGCACGCTTTCAATAGGTAAGGCATTATATAAGCTTGCTCTGTATCCCCCTAAACTACGGTGTCCGTTTAGCCCGTTAATTCCGGCAGCTTTCCACGCATTGTCAAATTCTTCTTTTTTGCTTTCATCCAACAGTTTGAAAGAAACATTCATAAGAGAACGGTCTTCCTTCACACAAAAAGTTTCAAACAGTGGGTTGCTGTCAATTTCTTCATATAAAAGTTTTGCTTTGGCTTCATTTCTTTCTTCGGCAGCGGCAATACCTCCGTTCTTTTCCAGATATTGTAATGTTAATAGCGATGCATATACAGGAAATACGGGTGGAGTATTGTACATGGATTCTTTATTGATATGCTGGGAATAATCCAGGTAAGACAACATATTTTCCCTTCCTGTTTTTCCAAGGATCTCTTTTTTTACTACTACAAGGGTAACTCCCGCAGGTCCCATATTTTTCTGAGCTCCGGCATAGATAAGATCGAATTTGGAGAAGTCCAGCTGTCTGGAGAAAATATCAGAACTCATATCACAAACCATAAGCGTATCCACTTCAGGGAAAGATTTCATCTGGGTTCCGTATATCGTATTATTGGAAGTGCAATGGAAATAATCATAGTCTGAAGATACGGTATATCCTTTTGGTATATAAGAATAATTATCCTCTTTAGAAGATGCTATCACATCCACTGTACCCAGTTTTTTTGCTTCTTTAATGGCTCCGGCAGACCAGGTTCCCGTATCTAAATAAGCAGCTTTACCACCTGTTTTCAAAAGGTTGTAAGGAACCATTGCAAATTGTAAGCTGGCACCTCCTCCTAAATACAGCACTTCATATTCATCGCCAAGGTTCATTAATCTTTTTACAATGGCACGTGCTTCATCCATTACTGCTACGAAGTCTTTGCTTCTGTGGGAAATTTCAAGAATAGACAAACCGATTCCGTTAAAATCTAAAATAGCCTCTGATGATTGTTGGAATACTTCCTGAGGTAAAATACATGGTCCTGCGCTGAAATTGTGCTTTTTGCTCATTTTTTTACTTTTTTATAGGCAAGAACTTTCGAACTTGCGTTTTCATTAATATTTGGATTATTCTTTGAAAATAAGATTAAAAAAACCGCCTCATATTAAGATGAGACGGAGTTATTTATTCACCGTGTAAGAATGCTTTCTTATTAAGCAGTGCTTCTTCGGTTTCTACATGATCTTCATCAGGAACACAGCAATCTACCGGGCAAACCGCGGCACATTGTGGCTCTTCATGGAATCCCTTGCACTCCGTACATTTATCGGTAACAATGAAATAAACATCATCATTCACCGGTTCCTGAGGTGCGTCCGCATCTACCGTTAATCCGGAAGTTAAGGTAACAGTACCTTTGAGTTCAGTACCATCGGATGCTTTCCAATCTACTGCTCCTTCATATATTGCATTATTAGGACATTCCGGTTCGCAGGCTCCACAATTAATGCATTCATCAGTTATTTTAATAGCCATCGCTAATTTTTTTTAAATTTGCACAAAATTACAAAATATTCCCCAATTTTACAGCAATTATGGATATTGAAAATCAAATTTTAGGACTTGCGCAATTAGGTGATTATATCAATGGGTTTTTACAAAAGGGCCCGGAGGATTTTAATGAAAGTGATGCCAAATTCGAAATATTACTGAAAAAATCAGAAATAGAGAACCCTTGGTTTACCATTGATAATCAGAAGTTTGCTCTTCGGCAGTGGGCCGGACTTCTTCAGGAATCTAATATCAGAAAGTGGCTGGCGGATTATTCTCCGTCAAAAGTTTCCAGGAGAGTAGGGCTGATTCTTGCCGGAAATATACCTTTGGTAGGCTTTCATGATGTAATCTCCGTGATCCTGAGCAATAACATCCCCGTTATCAAACTTTCCTCCAAGGACAAGCATATGGTGCCTTTTTTATTGAAAAAATGGAAAGAATTTTCAAAAGATAACCTCTTGTACGAGATCGTAGAAAAACTTGAAAATTTTGATGCGGTAATTGCTACCGGCAGTAATAATACGGCCAGGTATCTGGAATATTATTTTAAAGATCATATGAGTATTATCCGGAAAAACAGAACTTCAGTAGGCGTTCTGAAAGGGGATGAAACGGATGAGGAGATCAGGCTGCTGGCAAAAGATATTTTTCAGTATTTCGGATTAGGGTGCAGAAATGTAACCAGGATTTTTATTCCTCAGGATTTTGCACTGGATAGGTTATTTGAAAATTTTCTGGATTTTAAAGACATCATTCATCATAATAAATATGCCAATAATTATGATTACAACCGTGCCGTTTATCTTCTCAATCAGGAAAAATTCTGGGATAATAACTTTGTGATGCTCAAAGAAGATGATAAATTGTTCAGTCCGCTTTCTGTGATCAATTTCAGCAGGTATTCTTCGCTGGATGAAGTGAAGAGCTTTATTGATGAAAATGAAGAAAATATACAGTGCATCGTAGCCAAAAGTGAGCTGGCACTCGACTCCATAGGTTTTGGAGAAGCCCAGAATCCCGGGCTGGATACCTATGCGGATAATGTAGATACGATGAAGTTCCTTGAACTTATTTAATTATTTTTCCTATCTTTCACATTCAAAAAAATACTATGAATACAGATATTTTGGTAGCCGAATCTTCAGAAGTAGAGAAGGCAAACTTTTACAAAAAAACTTATTTACATGTTGCCTTATCTATTCTTGCTTTTATCGCCGTGGAAAGTATCTTAATAAATACGGTTCCTTTTGAGCTTATCGGGCTTATGATAGGGCAGAAGTACAGTTGGCTTCTTGTTATCGGAATATTTTGGGTAGCATCCATGATGGCTGCTAAATGGTCTCTGTCACAAAGCAGATCTACTCAGTATATGGGATTGGTTTTTTATATTTTCCTGGAAGCCATTATTTTCCTGCCACTTATCTATATGGCGATAGCGACTGCGGGAGGATACGTAATTTTTCAGGCAGCTATGCTCACGATTGCTATGTTTGCAGGATTATCCGCAGTAGCCTTTACTTCCAAAAGAGATTTTTCTTTTCTTAGAAACATCATTATTATCGGAGGTTTCCTTTCCATAGGACTCATTGTTGCCGGAATGATCTTCGGATTTAATCTGGGTCTTTGGTTCTCCGTAGGTATGGTGATTTTAGCTTCTGCAAGTATCTTATATGAAACGAGTAAGCTTAAATATGTTTACAGTACGGAGCAATATGTGGGTGCTTCGCTTCAGCTTTTTGCTTCTATTATGTTACTTTTCTGGTATATCCTGAGAATACTTATGAGTAGAAGAAGTTAATTAAAAAAGATTTATACTATAAAGAAAACCTGATGATCATTTCATCAGGTTTTTTTGTTAAATAATATAAGTTCTTATTAAGTTGCTGGATTGGTCGTTGTGTAATTTACACTTGCAGAGGTAACGGTAAAGTACTGTCCGCCGTCTGTATAGTTGATGTCCTGTGTTGCTGCAATGGAAAAGTTAACGGTAGATGTCCCGTTGTTGATATAAGTAATGGTAATACTGATGGTCTGCCGTAATCCTGAAGTAGTTATATCCGTACCTCTTCCCTGTGCTGGGTTTTTGTCCCGGTTTGTGGTAGAAAGATTTCCGGCATCAATATTATTTCCGACACTGTTTTTATTCGTATAAGATCCGGTAAGGCTGAATGCGCTTGCAGGAACTGCGGTAGCATCCGTAATGGCAGGGAATGCAAAAGCAGCCGCAAATAGGTCATTGTTATTGGTAACATTAATGGTATAAGTGGCTTCCAGTTTTTCTCCTGCTTTTACCGGAATGGTGAGATCATTTAAGGTCATCACAAAGCTTGGGGTACTGTAGGTAGGAGATTGTTGTGAAGCAGTGGTGTTCTTTACCTGATTTGAAATAATCTCCTGATATTTTACGGTAAAGGTATAGGGATTACCATTTTGGTTGGTTACGAAGGTATCTACGGTACCGTCTCCGTCAGAGTCATACAAAGCTCTGTATTCAAATGTACCGACACCTTGAGGAAATCCCTGGGAGCTTAGGGGAACCGTTTGATTTCCCGCATAGAGCTGACCATTGAAGATATAATCTATACCGTTGGTATTTTGGGTTGCTTCCGACGTATTGATCAGCATTCCACCCATGGTGGCAACATTCGCCAATAGATTGATGTTAGGAGGGGTTTTTGTCCCTGCTACTGAATTATACGTGTAGGTGTAAGTGTCCTGATCATTAGTAATGGCGGTGAGGGTAGCTACTGGCGGGGTGCCACATAATGAGCCCCAGGTTCCTTTAGATGCAATCCAGTAATCTATACATCCGGTATCTGTATTGAAATACATCATCCCGTTGTCTAACTGATTGGCAGCGGTAATATTAGTGGCATTGGATTCCGGGGTAATTCCTCCTGTTTTCTGATTGGGAAGCTGAGGAAGGATAAAAGTTTTGGCGTTAGGACTTGTCGTGGTGTTGGGTTTCACCTCCAAAGCAGCATTGGAGTGTGGTGCTTGTGTGTTTATACCTACTTGTGCGTCAATAGTAGATAAGCCCAACAAAAGAATAGCAAGGGGTGTAAAATGTTTTTTCATAATTTTTGAATTTGATTAGTTTTTTTTAAAAATAAAAGCACCGGGTTTTGTATGACCCGGTGCTTTTTGATTGTTTTATTTGTTTTATTTGTCGATGGACCCCAAAACTTTCTGTGCGAATGTGTTGAGAGCATCTTTTTCACTCATCCCACTTTGAACATTGGCGTGGACTTCCAGAGCTCCACAAATGTTAGTGATTAATTCACCTGCTACATTCAAATCTTCTTCGCTTGTTCCTCGGAATTCACAGAAGCTTTCTAATACTTCTAATGTTTTTTCAAGGTTCTCAGGAGACTGATTCTGATAAAACTGTCTTATGACCGGTAACTTCATTATTTCAATTCATTAAAAAGGTTAATTAAACTTTCCGCTTGGTTGGACTGAACCTGATTCACTAATTCTCCATTTTGAAAAATTGCAAAAGTAGGAAGATTATCTACTTTAGCCAGTTTTCTACTTTCAGGTAGTTTTTCGGCATCTACATAAAGGAATGGGATTCCTTCGTTTTCTGATGCTAACTTTTTAAATTTAGGTTTCATGATTCTGCAGTTTCCGCACCATGAAGCCCCATATTGTACAACTACTTTTTCATTATCCTTTACAATATTCTGTAGTGTATCTTCAGTTAATTCTGTATACATAGTTTAATTGGTTTAAATTTAAGAAAATAATTGGAATTTGATATTAAGTTTATGGTAATATTTTAGTCTTAATATTGAAATCAATTAGCTGTTGTGTTTTTAATAAAATATAACAATAAACTTTTAAAGAATAAGAGGCTTGAAAATTCAAACCTCTTATTAAATATTTTTAGTTTTTAGCTAAATATTCAGCGGTTGAATTTCTGTCAGCTTTCATAGCATCTTTTCCTTCTTCCCAGTTAGCAGGGCAAACTTCTCCGTGCTTTTGTACGTGAGTGTAAGCGTCAATTAATCTAAGGTATTCTTTCACATTTCTTCCAAGAGGCATATCATTCACTGATTCATGGAAGATTTTTCCTGTTTCGTCAATCAGATAGGTAGCTCTGTAAGTTACATTAGACCCTGTGAAGTTTTCATTTCCTTCTTCATCATATTCGAAATCCTGATCTACAATTCCTAAAATATTGGCTAATTGTCTGTGTGTATCAGCTAAGATAGGGTAAGTTACTCCTTCGATACCTCCGTTATCTTTCGGTGTGTTCAACCATGCGAAGTGTACTTCATTGGTGTCACAAGATGCTCCGATTACTCTAGTGTTTCTTTTTTCGAATTCACCTAAAGCATCCTGGAAAGCATGAAGTTCCGTAGGGCAAACAAAAGTAAAATCTTTTGGGTACCAGAATAAAACAATTTTTTGCTGGTTTTTAGTGGCTTCTTCAAAGATGTTGATTCTTAAATCATCACCCATGTCTGACATTGCGTCGATTGTTACATTTGGGAATTTTTTTCCTACTAAAGACATAATTTTATATTTTTTATTAAATTTTTTCTGAGACAAAGATACGGTAAATCGTCTATTAAACAATTGTTTACTAATAGATATAATCTATAGATATTTTTATCTGGTAAACAAGGAAAAAAGCCCTGATAACAGAGCTTTTTATAGAATTTTATTATTGCAAATTTATGTAAAAATAAAGTTTTTTAACTTCATTTATGTATTATATGTTTAATTATTCTGTTAAACAGTTGTAATATTGATAGATAGCTTAAAATTTCTCTAATAATTCTTTAATTCTTCTCATGGCCTCTCTCAGCTCTTCCTCTGAAGCAGCGTAAGAGAATCTGATACACTCCGGACTTCCGAAAGAAACTCCGCCTACACACCCTACATGAGCATTTTCAAGGAGGAACATAGCGAAGTCATCCGAATCTTTTATTTCCGTACCGTTTAATGTTTTACCGATATAATAGGAAACATCAGGGAAGAAATAGAAAGCAGCTTTAGGTAAAACTACTTTAAAACCTGGAATTTCTTTCATTAAATCATATACAATGTCTCTTCTTTCTTTAAAAGCATCGATCATGTATTTGTATTCCGAAGGGTCCGTGTTTAAAGCGGTGATGGAAGCTCTTTGAGCAACGGTATTCGCTCCGCTGGTCATCTGCCCCTGAACTTTTTCACAGGCTTTGGCCAACCATTCCGGACAAGCGGAATACCCGATTCTCCATCCTGTCATCGCGTAAGCTTTTGAAACCCCGTTGATGATAGCCGTTTGTTCACGGACTTCAGGGAATTGGGCAATGGATGTCGTTTTAGTTTCATAATTGATGAATTCATAGATTTCATCAGAAATTATAGTGATATTCGGATATTTAGCCAAAACTTTAGCAATGGATTTAAGCTCATCATAGGTATAATATCCACCTGAAGGGTTACATGGTGAGCTGAAAAGAATCGCTTTTGTTTTTTCAGTAATAGCCTCTTCAAGCTGCTCAGCCGTAATTTTAAAATCTGTTACAAATGAAGTCGGAAGAATAACGGAATTTCCGCCCATCATTTTTACCATTTCATCATAACTTACCCAATAAGGTGCAGGTAATAAAACTTCATCCTCATCGTCGATAATAGCTGCCAATACGTTGATGATAGCTTGCTTGGCTCCATTGGAAACACAGATCTGCGTAGGTTTGAAGTCTAAATTGTTGTCTCTTTTCAGTTTGTTTGATATCGCTTCACGAAGCTCTAAAAAGCCGGGAACAGGGGAGTAATGACTGTAATTTTCATTAATAGCGTCAAAGGCTGCCTGCTTAATATTATCCGGAACATCAAAATCGGGTTCCCCCAGCGTTAAGCTTATGACATTTATTCCTTTAGCTTTCATTTCCCTCGCTTTGTTTGACATTACAAAAGTCTGCGAGTAACCTAGTCTTTTTACTCTTTTCGAAAGTTTATCCATGTTTTCATTTTGTGTAAACAAAGATATAATAAAAGTTAATTAGAATAAAGTGTGAAATAAAACTTATTTTTGCTCATTATAATAATTACTATGTCTAAAGCGTTACTTATAAAGTACTTTCCTGACCTTACAGCCAAGCAAATTGAACAGTTTTCCAAGCTTGAAGAACTTTACAATGAGTGGAACGAAAAGATCAATGTGATCTCCCGGAAGGATATGGAATCTTTATATGAAAAACATATTCTGCATTCTTTGGGAATTGCAAAAGTAATGGAGTTCGCTCCGGGAACCAAAGTACTTGATATCGGTACCGGAGGTGGTTTTCCGGGTATTCCTTTAGCTATTTTATTTCCTGAAGCGGATTTTACTTTAATAGATTCTATCGGGAAAAAAATAAGCGTCGTGAATGCTGTTGCGGAAGGAGTAGGTCTTAGGAATGTCACAGCAGTTCACGGAAGAGCGGAAAAACTGAAAGATAAATTTCATTTTGTGGTCAGCAGAGCGGTAACCCAGATGCCGGAGTTTTTAAGATGGCTGAAAGGTAAATTTGAAAAAGAACAGTTTAATCCTAAGCATAATGGTATTTTATATTTAAAAGGAGGAGATCTGGCGGAGGAACTGGCTGGAATTAAATGTGAGATTTTTAATCTTAAGAATTATTTTGAGGAAGAGTTTTTTGATACAAAAAAAGTAGTTTACGTATCAAAAGGTAATTTTAATTCTTAAATTAACATAAATAGGGAATAATTTTTGATCAGCATTTTATTATAAAACTTAATTATAACATCATGAAAAAACTTTTGAATATAGGATTCTCAACGGTTCTTTTAGGAATGTTGTTCATTTCGTGTAATAATGATGATGATTACCAGACCATACAAGCTGTGGATAAGGTAAAGATTGACAGTGTGATGATCGCGAATGATACCATGAATGTATTTGCCGTACAGAGTATCAGGACGTATTCTACTTATTCATCCAGCTGTGAGGGATTTTATGGTTATGATTATGTGCATAATGACAGCCTGTCCAGGACAATAACTGCTTATAAATACCGCACAAATGGTCCGTGCACCCAGGGGAATTATACGGGTATGAATCAGATCAACTTCAGACCGCAGCAGACGGGTACCTATACCTTTACATTCTGGAATGGAGATAATAGCTGGATTACCAGGACAATTGTTGTACAGTAATGAAATGGATTTATTTATTAAGCTTATTGATTACCGCTCCGCTTTTCGGACAGAAAATTATTTGGAAAGAAGGGCAGAAGCTTAATTGGAGCCAGTTTAAAAGCGAAACTAACCGTAAAGGAAGTAATGTCGTGGCCTATACCCATTGCGGGTGGGAATACACGGTCGTAAAGTCTACTAACCCGAATGTTCCCGTAAAGATTGAAATCGTTACCATCTTCAATGAAGATAAATCCTGGAAAGATCCCAAGCGTATCAATGACTATGTTTTGAATCATGAGCAGAAACATTTTGATATTGCTGAAATTTATGCCAGAAAACTTCGTAAGGAAGTAATGGAGAAAATTAAAACTTCGGGAGATTTTGACAGAAAGTTTCAATCTATTTATAATAAAATTTCCAATGAATACAGGAATTTCCAGATCTTATATGATAAAGACACGCAGCATGGTATCAATACCGAAAAACAGGCGGAATATAATCTTATCATTGCCAGAGAACTGGATTATCTAAAAAACTTTAAAAGCTCTTGAAATTTCTCAATAAAATTATCCGTGAATTATTAGATCAGAATACAGATTTATCGGCATTCAATATTGTGCTGCCGGGAAAACGTCCCATTGTTTTTATCAGACAGATATTGGAGGAAAATAATTATTCTGGCTTTCTTCCCCGGTTTTTTACCATAGAAGAGCTTATCAATGGTATTGCAGATCAGCAGCCTGTTCAGGGGATTTCCCTGTGGCTTTTTGCTTACGATGTGTATAAAAGCCTGCACCTGATTCCTGATGACGATTTTGCGGAGTTTCTTAAATGGTTCCCAACCTTACAGAAAGACTGGGATGACATGCTGAAATTTTCGGATAGCGGGGACCAGACCGTACTGCAATATATGTTTGATGAAGAGAGGATAAAGGACTGGGCACAGGATTTGGGAGAGGAAAATGTTCCCCGGAAGAAGTTTTTGAATTTCTGGAAAAATATGACCGTTTATCTTCCGGTTCTGAAACAAAAACTCAGTGAAAAGAACTGGGCTACTTCCGGAATGATTCACGAAATAGCCAAAAGCAAGATCGAAGAATTTGCAAAAAATACCCGGGAGCAGTTTGTTTTTTGTGGTTTTAATGCCTTTACCCCTGTGGAGGAAAAGCTTGTAAGAAACCTTTTGCAGTGGGATAAGGCGCAATGTTTTTTTCAGGCGGACCATTATTATTTTGATGATGAGAGACAGGAAGCCGGTAAATTTCTCCGGAACCATAAAACCTGGAAAGAATTTAATGACAGCAGAGCTTTTCAATGGATTGAAGATGATTTCATCCAGCCTAAAAATATTAAAGTCTATGAAGTTTCAGGAAATATAACGCAGACTAAAGTATTACCGGAAATATTCGAATCCATAGATAGTGAAACCTACAATAATACGGCAGTGGTTTTACTGGATGAAAACCTTCTTCCTGCAAGTCTGGATGTGATGCATGGTGTTAAAAACCTGAATATCACCATGGGATTTCCTTTGAAAAACCTTTCTTTTTCCAATGCGGTGAAACAGTTGTTTTATTTGCAGAAGCAATTGGAGAAAAGTAAATCTTCTTACTATTACCGGGATATCTTTCCCATTATAGAAGAGTTTCCTGCATCTCAGGAGGACGAGCAGCTTATCACGGAATTTAAAGCTAAAATTGAAGAAAGAAATATCGTTTATATTTCCGGAAAGTTGATGAAAGAACTGCTGTCCGGTCTTTCTTATTTTAATCTTCTCCTGAAAGCGGAGTCTACAGGGAAATACCTCGAAATGCTGATTGATTTTTGCCAGCACATAAAATGGCTGGACATTGATGATATTCAATATGAGAACGTGTCTCATTTTGAAAACTCTTTCAGGCTGATCAGAAACCAGATCGCTCCTTATGATTTTGAGATTAAAATGGAAACTCTCGAAATTCTGATCAATCATTATATTAATTCGGAAAGTATTGATTTCCAGGGTGAGCCCTTGAGAGGACTGCAGATTATGGGATTACTGGAAACCAGATTGCTTAATTTTGATAATGTGATCCTGCTTTCGGTGAATGAAGGAAAGCTGCCTTTAGGAAATTCTCAGAATACCTACCTGCCTTTTGATATCCGTAAATTTTTCAACCTGCATACTTTCCTGGAAAATGACAGTATTTATGCCTATCATTTTTACCGTCTCATTCAGGATTCCAAAAATGTTCATTTGTTATTTAATGCTTTGAGTTCAGGAGTAAATACGGGAGAGAAAAGCCGGTTTATTACCCAGATTGAAATGGAAAGTGACCATCAGATTGAACATTTTATTATTGAAAATTCCTCAGAGCCTATCGTCAGTGAACCTGTTGAGATCATCAAAACACCGGTAGTGCTGGAGAGGCTTCAAAACTGGAAATCCAAAGTTTCCGCATCCCACCTTACCAGCTACCTTTATAACCCGATAGATTTCTATTTATCAAAGATTCTTAATACATCGGAAACCGATGAAATCGAAGAAGAATTATCCGTGAGGAATTACGGAAATCTCGTCCATTATACACTTCAAGAAATATATGAAGTACTTAAAGGTAAGGTTTTAAAAAATAGTGATTTAGAAAAATCAATTCAAGCGATAGATGAATATATGAATGTGGCAGTAGAAAAGCTGAAGCATCAGCCGGAGTTTTATGAAAGAGGAATGAATTTCGTTCATAAAGCTATTGCCAGGAAAGTAATTGAAAGCATTCTGAATTATGACCTTGATCTGGTTAAAAAAGGAAACAGATTAGAAATTCTGGATATCGAAAAGAGGTTTGAAAACGTAGATTTTTATCTCGATGAAAGTACATCGGATAAGATTTCTTTTTTTGGATTTATTGACAGAATTGACAGTTTAAACGGAACCCTTAGAATTATTGATTATAAAACAGCCAAAATTAAGAACCTCAATGTAAAAATAGATGCTGATAATGTAGAAGAATATTTCCATAATAATGACAGGAAACAGGCTTTACAACTTTGTATTTACCAGTATGTGGTTCAGAACCTTCCTGAATTTTGGGGATTTCCTATCGAAACAGGCATATGGAGTTTTGCAGAAGCGAAGAGAGGAGTGGTTTCCCTGCAATTTGAAAAAGGAGGGATAGAAGAGGCTATGACTTCTATTAAAAACCTGATCTATGAAATTCTGAATCCGGACCTTAATTTTATAGAAAATATAAAAACCTATACAAGGTAAAAATGCACCTCTTTTAGGAGAGATGCATTTTTTGATATGAAGTTATAATGAAAATGTGTTTTATAAAGTAAGTTTTTTACCAATGATTTTCCCGTTCGTCAGGTTGACCTGTACCATGTAAATTCCCGGTTCCAGGCTTCGGGATTCAAATTGGGATCCTTTTATTTCCTGAGTCTGAATCAGGTTTCCTGAAATGCTGTAGATCGAGATACTTTTAATATTGCTGTTGGCTTTTATGATAATTTGTTGATTCTGTGTATAGATATCAAGCTTATCACTTGGATTAGCCGTATTATTTAATAGTTTATTGAATTGCAAATTATAATACTTGGTCGCCACTTCAAATGTGTAATTTTTGTTGTTTAGATTTTGTATGTTTATTCCACCTTCTTTAAGGTACTCTTCCTGTGAGACTGTTTTGATCAGGTCTTTATTTTCATCGAAAATGTTGACTGCTACGAGCTCGTCTTCCTTCACTTTTAAAGACAGGATATTGTTATTATCAGATTTTATTATTTCTTTTTCTTCAACTGTATGAGGGGTATTTTTTACATAAGGAATGATTTTATTTTCCTGGTTCTCAATCACTTTTAGGAGATATACACCATCTTTAATAGTTGAAATATCATTATTGACCACTTTTTTCTTACTTGTTTTTTCGCTGTTAAAATCGGTGATTTCCACTACTTCGATCTCTTTTAGATCCGGCTTTATTTGAGAACTATAAAGGGAATTAATTCCGGAATCTGGAGTTTCCTGTACTGATTTTGAAGTTAAAATAGCCCATTGGTTGAGTATTCCTCCGCTCCTTAAAGTATTGAATTTTAAATTGGAAGCAAGAACAAATGGTGCAATTCCACCTATATGACCCAGAGGTCCCCAGTAAAATGAATCCAGTTTATACTTATCCAGATCCCACCAAGAGTAATAACCTCTTTGCACATCAATTGTTTTTGAAGTGTTTTCAGGAGGAATAGCCAAATCTACCGTGGAATGACCCAGCGTCATAGGAGTTTTGTTATACCAGTCGTATACATCATTGGATTTGAGACATTGTCTTAATTTGTTGTTGGTATTGTAGGTGACATCATTTACAAAATTATTGGTAAAAAGCTTTCTCCAGAGTAATGGTCCCCATAACAGACCTCCATTGTCCTGTACCACATGATAATTGTATTTATCGAGATATTCAGCAGAAATTACTTCGGATATATCATTATTATAGGTTTTGTATCCGATATTGTTGCATGTATTTACCACATTGGCAATGAAAGAAGTGAAGGGATATACATCCTTGTCTAAGACACCTTTCTGTAAGGTAACTCCAGAAAAATCATAAGGTCCGTCACCAAGGTATACGTATTTGAACTTTAAGTTGGTAGGATTGGTGATGCTGAGTTTCTTAATAGTTGACATACCGGCATGGGCCCCCTGGGAGTAGCCGGCTAAAAAGTATTCATCATAACGTTTTACTCCGAGCAGGGCCAGGACTTTATTAGCAGCAGTAACAAAATCAATGGTTGCTGTTGCCTCGGTCGGGTAGTGTACATAAGGGTGTACCCCTTCTCCATTCCCCATCCCTACATAGTCAGGTGCCATCAAAATATAACCGTTAAGAACATAGGATAATTCTACCACAAAACCGGCATACATAACGCCTCTAAGATTGGAAGGTACATTGTCTCGGCTATCTGTAGTTCCATGATCAGATACTACGGTAGAAAGCTTAAAGTTAACATTAGGATACATAACCAGCCCTGTGGCTTTTACCAGCTTATTGTTTTCATTTGGCGTATAATAGGTTACTTTATAAGCCTTTAACCCTACATTGAATCCTTTAAGGTAGTTCACAAAGTCAGGAGCATTCTGTTCTCCCAGATTATTGGAAATGAAATTAACAACTCCCTGTGGCGTAAGATTCAGTTTTTCTTCAAAGCTAACCAAATCTCCTGCTTGTTGTGCCCAATAAAATGGTGCAACAATACTTAGTAATGAAATAGTAAATTTTTTCATGTTTTTATATTTTATTTGATGTTTAAATTATATATTTTAAGTTAATGCAACAAAATGTTAATATGCTAACAATTATTCATTGAATAGTACTTCTCTTCAAAGTGAATAAAATAAACGGGTCCGGCCTTAAGGCCGGACCCGTTTTTAAACATGATAAGCGTTTAAAAGTATTTAAAAAGCACTAATCCCCGTAATATCTAAACCAGTGATTAACAAATGAACATCATGAGTCCCTTCATAAGTTATGACAGATTCAAGATTGGCAGCATGTCTCATCATTGGAAATTCACCCATAATTCCCATTCCGCCAAGAATTTGTCTGGATTCACGGGCAATATCAATGGCCATCTTTACATTATTCCTTTTGGCCATAGAAATTTGGGCAGGAGTTGCTTTATGTGAATTTTTTAAATTTCCCAATTGCAGACAGAGTAATTGGGCTTTTGTAATTTCGGTTAAAAATTCAGCCAGTTTTTTCTGCTGGAGCTGATAAGAGCCGATAGGTTTTCCAAACTGTTTTCTCTCTTTTGCATATTGGACAGCCGTACAATAACAGTCTATGGCAGCTCCGATCACTCCCCATGAAATTCCATATCTCGCGGAATTAAGACAGGATAAAGGCCCTTTGAGTCCGGTGACTCCCGGTAAGAGATTTTCTTTCGGAACTTTAACATTATTAAAGACCAGTTCACCCGTTTTGGAAGCTCTTAAGCTCCATTTATTATGAGTTTCGGGAGTGGTAAAACCTTCCATTCCTCTTTCTACGATAAGGCCCTGAACTTTGCCTTCCTCATTTTTGGCCCAAACTATTGCAATGTCGCACAATGGGGAGTTCGTGATCCACATTTTGGCCCCATTGAGAAGATAATGATCGCCCATATCTTTAAAATGCGTTTCCATTGAGCTGGGGTCGGAACCGTGATTAGGTTCCGTAAGGCCGAAAGAACCGATCATTTCACCGGCTGCCAGTTTAGGAAGAAACTTTTTTTTCTGTTCTTCCGATCCGAATTCATGAATAGGAAACATAACGAGGGAGCTTTGTACAGAAGCCGCAGAACGAACCGCCGAATCTCCTCTTTCCAGTTCCTGCATGATAAGCCCATAAGATATTTGATCCAGTCCGGCTCCTCCGTATTCCTCAGGAATATAAGGTCCTAATGCTCCTATTTTCCCTAATTCTTTCATCAGTCCCGGCAAATCGGTATGGTTTTGGGCAGCCTGATCGATTTGAGGCATTACAAAACTTTCTACCCATTCCCTTATGGATTGGCGTATGAGTCTGTGTTCTTCAGTAAGCAAAGCATCAATTCCATAATAATCAGGAATGCTTGTAAGAGGATAATACGACATCTTGTTTAATTTTTCTAAAAATAATACTTTTAAGTATTTCAGGAAAATTTTTTTTAAGAGTCGGATTATGTCCCATTTTTTAGAAGCTGGGATATTGATTTTTTGCGGAATTAATAATTTCTTTTTTAAATTTATAAAGATAGGGAGCCTTATTGGCAGAGCCATCATATAGCTTTTCCATTCTTTCCAGGATATTTAAACTTAATATTTTGCGTTGGAAATTATTTCTTCTGAACTTCTCACCCAAAATGGTTTCGTAAAGGGATTGAAGATCTTTCATGGTAAATTTCTCAGGAAGAAGGCTGCTGGCGGCTACTTCTGTATTGATGTTCATTCGGAGGTAATCCAGTCCGGTTTTTATGACCCTGTCATGGTCAAAAGCCATTTTAGGAAGCTTATTAACCTCAAACCATTCACAGGTTTCATTAAAAGCATCCGGAAAAGTGTTGGCTATGGAAAAATCAATAAGACTGCAGTATCCCACCGTTATAAACCGTTGAAAAATCCAGTGATCTTCCGGTACCGTAATTCCTTTATTCTGAAGCAGAATCTGATGGACATTATTTTCCGTACGGTCTATTCTTCCGAAAGTATGGAACTGCTTTAAGAATATGTCTTTAAGATTGGTTCTTTCATACAATACACGGGCAGCCGCTTCACGAAGATCCTCATCATTAAATACAAAACCTCCGGGAAGAGACCATAGGTCAAGATCATGGTATTTTAATAATAATACTTTCAGGATATTATTGTGAAAACCAAATATGGTACAGTCAACAGAGACATGAGCCACAAAGTCTTTTGTGTCGATCAGCTCCTGAAGGGTTTCTTTGTTTTTTGAGTTCTGGATTTTCATGAGCGTAAAAATAAAATTATTTTCTAAATCTTCTTCGTCATAAATTTAAAATATAATAAGCTTACAGCAGAAAGAACAACAATAATAAATAAAATATACGAAGAATAATATACAAGTAGCTGATTTTTAAATAGTAAAGATATAATAATTGAGCTTACAGAACTTCCCAGAGAAGAGAAAATTATTATAAGAGAAGTAAAAAGATTGATCTGCTCTTTGTTGATCCGGGAAATCATTTTTGAGTTCACGACAGGATAAAGAGGAGATAAGAAAAAGCCTATTACAGGAAAAAGAAAAAGAATGATCCTGGAATCTTCCGAATGGAAAAATTGAGCTCCTACGATGATGCAGAGAATGAATATAACCAGGACCAAGCATCCGATAAAATATGCATTCAGAGAAAACCTGTGGATAATGTTGGCTGTCACCGTTCTTCCGATATAGGAGAACAACGCAAGAAATGATGAAGCCTGCAATGCAAAAAAAGAATTGACCTTCAGATGGTTTTTATAATAAGATGGAAGCCAGGAATTGAAGGTCTGTTCCACAAAAACAATAGAAAATATAACAATAAAAAACAGGATCACGGAAGGAGTAATAAATCCTGAAAAATCATACATAGCCTGATTGGAAACCTTTTTCTTTTCCTCTGAAATTCTTAGACGGGCAAACAGAAGAATGGTGATGAGTGACAAAAAGGAAATAAACAGAAAGCCCAGTTTCCAGTACTCTGTGTATTTACTGGAGATCAGCCAACCAAATCCGATATTCACAAAGAAAGTCCCTACCATAAAGGAGGCTTCCACATTATTCATGGTTTTTGCCAACGACTTTTCGTTGGTCATCATATTTCTTATGATTCCGAAAACACAGATTTTCCCGATGGCAAAGCAGGTTCCTATGATCGCAAACCATAATTTGTAAAACCAGAATACTTCCACAAAAGGAAGTATGGAAGAGCAGATTCCAACAATTGCCAGGGACATCATCAGCGCATTTTTTGTTCCGGTTTTGCTGATCAGGTGAACAGCAAATAAGGAGATAATGGCTACGGGAACATCTTTAAAAGATTCCAAAAAGCCCAGTTTTTCAAACCCGATTTTAGCTTCGGAAAGTTGTAAAATAACTATCCCCATACAATTCAGCACCATGGAAAAAATCAGGAATGTCAATTTTAAAGGAAGTGAAATATTGGTGAGTTTACTCGTCATTTTGGGGATTAAATTGTTTGTGTTTTAGTGTGATTTTATGATTTATGGCAACAAAAATAACGCTTTAAAACCTTTATAATAAAAGAAAAATTAAAATATTTATTAAAAGAATGTTAAATATTTAAAAAAAAATATATTTTTATTGTCTCAAAATGAGAATTAAAAACTAACTATATATATGAATGTAAAAATATCAAGGAGTTTAGGCGTGATTGCTGTTCTCTATTTTACAGCGAATTTTAATGCCCAGAACACAGGGAATGACACTCTTACTAAGGAACAAAAAATAGAAGAGGTAGTAATGATCGGTTACGGTACTCAAAAGAAAAGTAATGTAACGGGAGCTATCTCAAGTTTAAAAGCTTCAGATCTTGAAGATGTACCGGCAGGAAGACCTGAGCAGGTACTGCAGGGTAGAGCAGCCGGGGTTTCGGTAATTTCAAATTCAGGTCAGCCAGGTTCTGCAGCCACGATCAGGGTTCGGGGTATTACCAGTTTCGGAGCGGGAAGTAATGATCCTCTCTGGGTAGTAGACGGAATTGTGGTAGACAATATCGGATGGCTGAATCAATCGGATATTGAAAATATGGAAATCTTAAAAGATGGTGCTTCAGCTGCTATTTATGGGGTTTCCGCTGCAAAAGGGGTAATCCTGATCACCACTAAAAAAGGAGCAAAAGGAAGATTAAACCTTTCTTATAACGGATTTCTGGGAGTAGGAAGTGCTGCCAACAAATTAGACCTTCTCAATGCTACCCAATATGCTACCATCATCAATGAGGCAAGAACCAATGACGGCAACACACCATTATTTGCCAATCCGTCATCTTATGGTAAAGGAACGGACTGGCAAAAGGAAATATTCAACAGTGCCCAGCGTACTTCTCATGAATTCAGCATCAATGGAGGAAATGATAAATCCACATTCTATTCTTCTTTCGGATATTATGACCAGGAAGGAATTGTAATGAGAGAGATTTCCAAGTATAAAAGAATTAACGCAAGGTTAAACTCAACCCATAAAGTATTTGACTTTTTAACCATAGGGCAGACCTTTGCCTATACCCATACTAAATCTCAGGGGATCAATGCCAATGATGAGTTTGGTGGACCGTTAAGTTCTGCTGTAAATTTAGATCCTATTACTCCGGTACTGGTAACAAACGGGATATCCAATCAGCCTTTTCCGGCAGATTATAACAGCCCATATATCGTTAGAGATCAAAACGGGAATCCTTATGGTATTTCCCATTATGTGAACCAGGAAATGTCTAACCCAAGAGCTTTTCAGCAAACTCAAATGGGAAGATTTAACTGGTCGGATGATTTCATTGCGAATGTTTTTGCAGAATTAAAGCTTTCTAAAAACTTTACCTTCAAATCTACTATGAATGGTAAGCTTTCCTATTGGGGAAGTCAGGCATTTACCCCTTTATTTTATTTAGGGCCATCCAATAAGCAGGATTCATTCAATAATCTATTCAGACAGACCGAGAAAAAATTTGAGTGGAGTACTGAAAATACAGTTACCTATCAAAAGAAGTTCGGACAGCATAATTTAAATGTATTATTAGGTCAGGGATATTATGAGTATAATATTTCTTCGGGACAAAATATAACTTACACCAATCAGCCTGTTAATAACTGGTGGGATGCTTCTTTCAATTTCGATACCCCTCAGGAAAATATTTCCGGAAGTGCATGGGACGGAATACGCACCCATAAAGCATCTTATTTTGCAAGGGTAGTGTATGATTATGCCAATAAATATCTTTTCACAGGTACGATCCGTAGAGACGGATCATCAAAGTTCGGGGCGAATAACCACTGGGGGAATTTCCCGGCAATGTCCTTGGGATGGAATGTTTCTAACGAAGATTTCTGGCCTCAAAACGATATTGTTAACAGCTTAAAGTTCAGAGGAGGATACGGTGTATTAGGAAATGATGCCATTGATGACTTCCAGTTTGCTAATTCACTATCTGCAGGAAGTAATTATACTTTCGGTGATAATATCATCAGAACAGGATATGCTCCGAGTACTCTTGAAAATCCAGATCTGAAATGGGAAAGAACTTCTCAGTTCAATATCGCAGCAGATCTTAAATTATTCAGAAATTTTGACTTGACCGTTGATCTTTACAGAAAGAAAAGTACGGATATCTTGAGACGTGTTGAGCTTCCCGGATATTTAGGATTAATCAATAACCCTTGGAGAAATATCGGGGATATGAATAATAACGGGGTTGAAGTAAGCTTAGGATATAAAAAGAACTGGGGGGACTTCGGTTTCTCTGCTAATGGAAACTTCTCCTATCTGCAAAATGAGATTACCAGGCTGGAAGACGATAAAGACTATGTAAACTTTGCTTCTTTCCAATCTATGGGAACTGTTTCCAGACTTCAGGTAGGTGCACCTTATGGTTCATTTTACGGATATCAGAATTTAGGAGTTTTTCAGAACCAGGCTGAGATCGATGCTTATACGAATGCAAACGGAGCATTGATTCAACCGAATGCGAAACCGGGTGACTTTAAACGTCTGGATGCCAACGGAGACGGTAAGATTGATGAGAATGACTATGTAAACTTAGGGAACTCTTTACCGAAATATACATTTGGTTTAACCTTGAATATGAATTACAAAAACTTTGACATCATGATTTTTGCTCAGGGACAAGCAGGTAACAAAATATTCCAGGGATTAAGAAGATTGGATATTCAAAATGCCAATTACCAGACGGCTATTTTAGACCGTTGGACAGGAGAAGGAACATCAAACACGGTGGCAAGGGTTACTATGGATGATCCCAACCAAAACTATACAAGGATGTCAAATTATTACCTGCAAAAAGGTGACTATTTACGTTTAAAACTGGTTCAGATAGGATATACGTTACCGAAAGAAGTATCTCAGACTATCGGAGCAAACAAAGTAAGATTCTATGTTACGGGAGAAAACCTGGTTACTTTCACCAAGTATACCGGATATGATCCGGAAATTGCAGGAGGAGATACATTTGGTATAGACAGAGCGTATTATCCTCAGGCAAGAACTTTCCTGTTTGGTGCCAGTGTTCAATTTTAAAAGCTAAGAAAAAATGAAAAACAAAAGATTTATATATACAAGCGTATCTGTTCTTTTATTGGCAGGTATCAGTTTTGGGACGGTATCCTGTAATGACAATAATCTCGAAGATGTTAAAAATTCAGGAACCTTTGATTCAAGTAACTATTTTCAGAATGAAGAGCAGTCCTTTACGGGATTGGTAGCCACTTATGATCTGCTTAGAAAATATTCAGGGGGATTTGAAAATATGGTCACCTTCTTTAATGCGGCTTCCGATGATTGCTATTCCGGAGGAGGAAGTTCCACAGATGGAGCAGGAATACAGGGGTTTGCTAATTACAGTATCAACTCGGTAATCATGCCGATAAGTTATTGGAAAGATTATTATCAGGGAATTGCTGCGGCAAACCTTTTATTAGATAGAATTCCTAATGCTCAGATGAATGATCAGACCCGAAATAGATTCATCGCAGAAGCTAAAGTTTTAAGATCACTTTATTATTTCGAGTTATTAAGAACTTTCAAAAATATTCCTCTGATATTAAAGCCTATAACCGTAAGTGATGATTATTACAATATTCCTCAGGCAGATCCTGCAGCAGTATACACTCAGATAGAGTCGGATATTCTGGCTGCCATAGGAGATTTACCTGCAACAGTATCATCTGCTGGAGAAAAAGGAAGGATTACACAGGGGACAGCCCGTGCCATATTGGGTAAGATTTATTTATATGATAAAAAATATAGTGAAGCAGCGGCTCAGCTTGAAATGGTTAACGGAACTCCGGGAGGAACCAGTCAATACGGATATAAGCTGGTAGCTAACTATGCAGATTTATGGCAGGTTGACAATAAATTCACTTCGGAATCCATATTGGAGGTAATGCATACCAATAAAGGGAATTCGGATTGGGGCTTCTGGGGCTCAGGAAAAGATGAAGGGAACAGTATCAATGTCATGCTGGGAATCAGATCTTATAAAGTGACGGACACTGCACCGGCTAATACTCCAAGTATTTATTCAGGGTGGTCCTTTAATCCGGTTACTGAAGATTTATTCAACTTTATGCAGGGAGATCCACGTTTGGACGCAACAATATTAAATGTTAAGCAACTCGTACAAAACGGAAGTGTGACCTATTCTGCAGCATACAGAGATACGGGATATTTTTTAAATAAATTTACCCCCCGAACATCGGATGTTTCTACATTACCAGGAGCCACTGAGCTGAACTTCCGTCAAAACTACATCGCTATAAGATTAGCCGATACTTACCTTATGGAGGCGGAAGCTTTAGGCGGTTCAGGATCACGAGCGCAGGCATTACTGGATGCTGTAAGAGCTAGAGTAGGATTAGCATCCGTTCCGGTTTCCATGCAGGCTATTAAAGATGAAAGAAGAAGAGAGCTTGCCGGAGAAGGACACAGATGGTTTGATTTGGTAAGATGGGGAGATGCTCCTGCCAAATTGGGAACAAGAGGATTCACGGCAGGTAAAAATGAAATCTTACCTATACCTTTCAATGAACTTACCAATACAGCTTTAAAGCAAAACCCAGGATACTAATAATTATGAAGTTTCACAGTTTATATAGTTTCTTTTTAAAAAGTACCGCACTTAGTTGTGTGGTACTTTTACCTTTTACATCATGCAGTACCACTTCCCTTAATAAAAATCCGGATACGGTTCAGACATGGCTTACCAAAGGAGATGAAAGCATAAAATTACAACAGCAAAGCCCTTTGTATTTTACCAATACTCCCAATACCCATCAGAATATTGAAGTGGATGCCAGCCAGAAATTTCAATATGTTGATGGATTTGGATATACCTTAACAGGAGGCAGTGTTGAAGTATTAAACCGACTTTCAGAATCCAAAAGAAATGCCTTGTTACAGGAACTCTTCGGGAAGAAAGCCCATGCGATTTCTGTCAGTTATCTAAGGCTGAGCATTGGTGCATCCGACCTTGATGGCGAAGTGTTTTCTTATAATGATCTGCCGGAAGGAAAAACAGATCTTTCCCTTGAGCATTTCAGCCTTGCAAGAGATAAAGAGCTGATTGCCATGTTAAAGCAAATCCTGAAGATCAATCCTGCCATTAAAATTATTGCAGCTCCCTGGTCGGCACCGGTTTGGATGAAGGATAACGGCCAATCCAAAGGAGGAAGCCTAAAACCTGAATATTATGGAGTATATGCTAAGTATTTCGTTAAATATATCCAGGGAATGAAAAAAGAAGGAATCACCATTGATGCCGTTACCCCACAGAATGAACCTTTACATCCGGGGAATAATCCAAGCTTATATATGCCTTCCGATAGCCAGAAAGATTTTATTAAAAATTACTTGGGACCTGCTTTCCGGTCCAATGGAATTAAAACTAAAATTGTAGTATACGATCATAACTGCAATAAACCCGAATATGCCACTGATATTTTAAGTGATCCGGAAGCTTATCAGTATATTGACGGGTCTGCTTTCCATTTATATGAAGGTGAAATATCCGCCTTAAGTACCGTTCACAATGCTTTTCCGGATAAGAATCTATATTTTACGGAGCAATGGACGGGAGCAAAAGGAACCTTCAATGAAGATTTAAACTGGCATACCCAAAATGTAATCATCGGCTCCATGCGTAACTGGAGTAAAATTGCTTTGGAATGGAACCTGGCCAATGATGAACAGTTCAAACCTCATACTCCGGGTGGCTGTACGGAATGTAAAGGAGCTATTACAGTTTCAGGAGCGGAAACTTTTACAAAAAATGTAGGGTATTATATAATTGCCCATGCTTCTAAATTTATTCCTGCCGGTTCACACAGAATTGCTTCTACACAAACGAAAGATCTTTCCACGGCAGCATTTGTAACACCAAAAGGAGAAAAAGCTTTAATCGTACAAAACGGATCATCCGATACACAGACATTTAATATAAAATATAACGGAAAAACAGCAGTGGTAAATCTTCCCGGAAGATCCGTTGCTACTTACGTATTCTAAAAAAGAACAGACATGAAGAAGAAATGCCTTTTAGTATTATTTTCAGCATTAGGAATCGGTGCTTACGCCCAGAAATCCCAGAAAACCATAGATCAGAAAGTTTCAGAACTTCTATCAAAGATGACCCTGGAAGAAAAAGTGGGGCAGTTGGTTCAGTACAGCGGTTTTGAATATGCAACCGGTCCTCAGAACTCCAATTCTGCTACGGTGTTGGAAGAAATAAAGAAAGGTAAAGTGGGCTCCATGTTAAATGTATTCGGAGCGCAGGAAACCATAGCATTTCAAAAACTGGCGCTACAGTCCAGGTTGAAAATTCCGTTATTATTCGGGCAGGATGTAGTTCATGGCTATCGGACTACTTTTCCTGTTAATCTCGGACAGGCAGCAAGTTGGGACTTAGGATTAATTGAAAAGTCAGAAAGAATAGCTGCGACAGAAGCTTCTGCATATGGGATCCATTGGACATTTGCCCCGATGGTGGATATAGGAAGAGATCCGAGATGGGGAAGAGTAATGGAAGGTTCGGGAGAAGACACTTATCTGGGAACACATATCGGACTGGCCCGTATCAGAGGGTTTCAGGGTAAAGGCTTAGGAAACCTTGATGCTATAATGGCTTGTGCCAAACACTTTGCAGCCTATGGAGCGGCAGTAGGCGGAAGAGATTATAATTCCGTAGATATGAGTTTAAGACAATTGTATGAAACTTATCTTCCACCTTTTAAAGCCGCAGCAGAAGCAGGTGTAGCCACTTTTATGAACTCCTTTAATGATATTAACGGAATTCCTGCCACTGCCAATCAGTATATTCAGAGAGAGCTCTTGAAAGGAAAGTGGAACTATCAGGGCTTTGTGGTTTCAGATTGGGGAAGTATAGGGGAAATGGTTCCTCACGGATATGCGAAAGACAGCAAAGAAGCAGCAGAAAAAGCCATTTTAGCCGGAAGTGATATGGATATGGAAAGCCGTTCTTATATGGCTGCACTCCCTCAGCTGGTACAGGAAGGAAAAGTGGATATTAAACTTATCGATGATGCTGCCAGAAGAATTTTAATAAAGAAATTTGAGATGGGTCTGTTTGATGATCCGTTCAGGTTCAGCAGTGATAAAAGACAGAAGGAACAAACCAATAACCCGGAAAACAGAAAGTTCGGAAGAGAATTTGGTGCTAAAAGTATTGTTTTACTTAAAAATCAGAATAACCTTCTTCCTATTTCCAGATCAACAAAAACCGTGGCGCTGATCGGACCTTTTGGTAAGGAAACCGTGGCCAATCATGGCTTTTGGTCTATTTCATTTAAAGATGATAATCAACGGATCATTACCCAATATGAAGGTATTAAAAATCAATTGGATAAAAATTCGACCTTGCTGTATGCTAAAGGATGTAATGTGGATGATCAGGATAAATCTATGTTTGCCGAAGCAGTAGAAACAGCAAAAAAAGCGGATATTGTTATTATGACTTTAGGAGAAGGGCCAGCTATGAGTGGAGAGGCCAAAAGCAGAAGCAATATACATTTTTCCGGGGTACAGGAAGACTTACTGAAGGAAATTGCAAAAACAGGAAAACCTATTGTATTGATGGTTAATGCCGGAAGACCCTTAGTCTTTAACTGGGCTGCGGATCATATTCCGGCGATCATGTATACATGGTGGCTGGGAACAGAAGCAGGGAACTCCATAGCAGATGTGCTTTTTGGAACGGTAAATCCAGGAGGAAAACTTCCAATGTCATTTCCAAGAACCGAAGGGCAGATTCCTATCTATTATAATCATTACAATACCGGAAGGCCAGCTAAAAATAATACGGACCGGAACTATGTTTCTGCCTATATCGATTTAGATAATGATCCGAAATATCCTTTTGGTTACGGATTAAGCTATACTCAGTTTAAATATTCGGATTTTACGGTAAGCTCCTCAAACCTTAAAGGGAATCAGACTTTAGATGTAAATGTAAAAGTTTCGAATATGGGAAAATATGATGGGGAAGAGGTTGTTCAGCTTTACATCAGGGATTTGGTGGGAAAAGTGGTAAGACCTGTAAAAGAACTGAAAGGATTTAAAAAAGTAATGATTAAAAAAGGAGAAACACAGACGATTAATTTTAAATTGACGCCTGAAGATCTTAAATTTTATGATGATGAACTGAACTATGACTGGGAAGGAGGTGAATTTGACATTATGGTAGGGACAAGCTCTCAGGAAGTTCAGACTAAAAGAATTAACTGGATTAAATAATTGAACAGGGATGAAAGTCGGGATTAAAAATTGGGGAAAGTTAGGTATAAGTGGGATTTTATTATTTTCTCTTTCTTACTGCACATCAAAATCTATTTCGGGGAAACAACTTATTTGGAGTGATGAGTTTAATTATAACGGGCTCCCGGATTCTTCAAAATGGAATTATGATGTGGGAGGAGACGGGTATGGAAATAATGAAGCTCAGTTTTATACCAAAGACCGCCTGGAAAATGCCAGGGTAGAAAAAGGAAATCTTATTATAGAAGCACGTAAAGAAGATTGGAAAATGAATAAATATACTTCGGCAAGGCTTTTAACTAAAGGTAAATTTTCCTTTCAGTACGGTACGGTGGAGGTAAGGGCTAAACTTCCCGAAGGCCGTGGTACATGGCCTGCTATCTGGATGATGAGTGAGAACATGAAGAAGTGGCCGGATGACGGAGAATTGGATATCATAGAGCATGTAGGTTTTAATCCCGGTTTTATCCACGCATCGGTACATACTAAGAAATACAACCATATCCAGGGAACCCAGAAAACAGATACGCTTATTGTAAAGGATGCAAGTGAAAAATTCCATGTGTACAAAGCTGACTGGAAACCGGAGAAAATTGATGTTTATATTGATGATCAGAAGTTCTTCACCTATGAAAACAAAGAGAAGACCTATGAGGCCTGGCCATTTGACCAGCCTGCTTTTATTATTTTAAACTTAGCGGTAGGAGGCTTCTGGGGAGGAAAAGAAGGAATAGATAATTCGGTTTTTCCTCAGAAATATTATATAGACTATGTAAGGGTTTACCAGAATAAAAACAAATGAAAGTGAATTGTAGTCAGAAAATAGAAAGATAAATATGAATAAACTAATTGTAAGTTGTTTTGTAATCGGGATGATGAGCCAGGTAAATGCTCAGAATTACTGGAAAAAGAATACGGGCAAAACTGCCAGAGTGTACCTTACGCATTCCAAAACCAATGAAAAAATGGCGGATAAAGGAACGGTTACCTTTGCCCCATTCAGCCAGCCTAAAGAAACGGATGCCTGCATTTTTGTAGATCCCGATTTCAAATTTCAGAAGCTTATAGGAATAGGAGGAGCTATTACAGATGCCTCTGCAGAAACATTTTATAAGCTTCCTAAAAACAAACAGAAAGAAATTATTGAGGCTTATTACGGAAAAAACGGATTGGGATATACCGTGGTCCGTACCAATATGAACTCATGTGATTTCTCCAGTGATTCCTATACCTATGTTGCCGTTAATGATACTTCTTTGAAATCATTTAATCTGGCACATGATGAAAAATACAAAATTCCTATGATCAAAGAAGCCCAAAAAGCCATAGGCAATCAATTTACTTTTTATTTTTCCCCTTGGAGTCCGCCGGCCTGGATGAAGTCCAATAAGAGTATGCTCAAAGGAGGAAGACTGGAAAATCAGTATTATCAGACTTGGGCGGATTATTATATTAAGTTTATTAAAGGATATGAAAAGCAGGGAATTAATGTATGGGGATTAACTGTTCAGAACGAACCTATGGCAACCCAAACGTGGGAATCCTGTATCTATACTGCGGAAGAGGAGGGTGAGTTCCTTAAAAATAATTTAGGACCCAGTCTCTGGAAAAATGGCTTTAAAGATAAAAAGGTAATGATCTGGGACCATAACAGGGATTTGATTTACCAGAGGGCCACCACTACTTTAAGTGATCCGGAAACTTCAAAATATGCTTCGGGAATAGGCTACCACTGGTATGAAACGTGGAACAATAAAACCCAGTTATTTGATAACCTGCTGGAAACCCAGAGAGCTTTTCCCGATAAGTTCCTGGCCTTTACCGAAGGATGCAAAGAACAGTTCGATAGGTCGAAAATTTATGATGTGAGCTTGGGGGAACTTTACGGAAGAAATATGCTGAATGACTTTAATAAAGGAACTGCCTTATGGACGGACTGGAATGTTCTTTTGGATGAAACCGGAGGTCCCAACCATGTCGGGAATTTTTGTTTTGCACCTATCATAGCGGATACCAAAACCGGAGAACTCCATTATACCTATGAATACTATTATGTAGGACACGTTTCCAAATTTATAAAACCTAATGCCCAAAGAATCGGAACTTCCTCAAACAGGGCTGCGCTAACGTCCACAACCTTTATGAATGAAAACGGACAACTGGTAACGGTTATTATGAATGATTCGGATAATGATATAGATACCCATCTGTGGATCGAAGGAATGGCTGTCAGCCTTTCTGCGCCCGCCCATTCCATACAGACTGTAATATTATAACTTCATATTTACATTTTTTTATTAAAGAAACCCGGCAGCCTCATCGAGGCTGCCGGGTTTTATATTTTTATGATAGTATTGAAGTTTATTGTTGACCTTCATATCTGTCAATAACTCTCTGGGAAACTCCAACGTTACTGAACCCACCGTCATGGAAAAGATTCTGCATCGTTACTTTTTTCGTCAGTTCGGAAAACATAGTGATGCAATAGTTGGCACAATCCGCAGCCGAAGCATTTCCTAGAGGAGACATATCTTCCGCATATCCTAAGAAACCTCCGAAACCTTTAACTCCGCTTCCTGCTGTAGTAGGAGTAGGAGACTGGGAAATCGTATTTACGCGTACTTTTTTCTCTCCCCAGTAATACCCGAATGTTCTGGTAATACTTTCCAGATAAGCTTTGTTATCCGCCATATCGTTATAATCCGGGAACGTTCTTTGTGCTGCAATATAAGTAAGAGCCAATATGCTTCCCCATTCATTCATACAGTCTTTTTCCCAGGCTACACGCATTACCTTATGGAAAGAAACGGCGGAAACATCCCAGCCTTTTTCCAACCAGTCATAATTCATTTCAGTATAATGTTTACCTTTTCTTACATTAACGGACATTCCTATAGAGTGTAGAATAAAGTCTATTTTACCAAATTTTGCTATGGCTGCATCAAATAGTTTTTCAAGATCTTCGATAGAGGTAGCATCAGCTCCTATTACTTCTGATCCAGTTTTTTCAGCCAAAGCATTCAATTCTCCCATTCTCATTGCAATCGGAGCATTAGAAAGAATGAATTCAGCACCTTCTTCATGACATCTTTCCGCAACTTTCCATGCTATAGACTGTTCATTAAGGGCTCCAAAAATAATTCCCTTTTTGCCTTTAAGTAAACCGTATGACATAATTTTTTAATGTTTATTGTAGCTACAAATGTAACAATAATTTGTGCTTGGTGCATAATAAAAAACGGTACCTTTTTGAAAAGGTACCGTTTTTTTGAAATATTTATATGACTGAAATTTAATTAGTCTTCTTATTCCATTCTGCTTTTACATCCTCTGCAGCATCTTTTGTTTTTTCCCAGGCTTCACTTGCTTTATCTTTTACATCATCCCAGGCTTCGGAAAAATTAGATTTAACTTTATCAAACCAGTCATTTTCATTTACATCCTCATTATTATCTTTCTTTTCTTTAATAAACTCTCTTGCTTTGTCTGCCAGGTCATTGATTTTCCATTTTACATTGTCCGTAGCATTTTGAAGATTGTCTTCTGTTTTGTTTACAGCATTTTCTGCTTTGTTATAATCCGAATTGTTCATAATATTTATTATTTTGATAGTAATAAATCAACAATAACTATTCCTAAAAACAGATTTTGATGTTAAATTTTTCATAATCAATGTTATAATTTTCTAAAACCGTTGATTTTTTTATGCAAATATTCTTTTATATAAACAGCCATGATGCGTTAAACACTCCATGGCTATAACAACATTACACCAAAATTTTCTTGTATTGTGAAATAGGGTTTTTTAATTCTCCTACAAACTGCAAGCTTCCCGAAGGGTCTTCCAGATTTACCATTTGTTTATTGTTTTTAATTTGTAAACGGTTGAGACAGGAAATTTTGAAAGTAGGTTCAAACAGATCATACTTGTCAAATTTTTCTTTTAAATCCGGTCTTTCTTCCTGATAATGTATGATCTTATCAGCTACGAGCTTCCAGAAATCCTCTTCTGAAAAGTCCGTATGATCATGAATAATGGCTGATAAATACCTTAGGAAACAGTCGAAAACATCTGTAAACAGACTGTAAACTTTATGTTCTTCCGGGATTTTCACACTTATTCTGCTTATTTCTTCCGGAAGTTCGGTTTCCGTATTGAGCAATACCACTTCTTCGGCAATATCTTTCATTATGATTTTTACCGGAGTATAATTTTCCAGAATCAGGATAAGGTTCTCTCCATGAGGCATATAGACAAGATCATGCGCATAAAAGCAATGAACTAACGGAAGAAGATAAAGGTCCAGATATCTGCTGATCCATTCCTTTGGACTGATTCCTGATTTTTTAATAAGTTCAGCTGCTAAAGAACTGTCATGATTATCCAGGTGAAGAAGTCCCGCCATGGTCATCAGGCGTTCGTTTTTCTTTATATGCGGTAGGGGACTTTCTCTCCATAATGCCGCCAGCATTTTGGTATAGGGTGTATGATTGGATTGAAGAGCTTTTTCATAATATTCACTTCGGTACCCGATTGCTGCAATTTCTTTTAAGATAATAAAGCCTTTTTCCTGGAGATAAGGATCATTTTTCACCAGGTTTTCCACCCATTCGTTAATTGCAGGAGTGGCCTTCATATAATAAGGGGAAAGTCCTCTCATGAACCCCATATTCAGGACGGACATCGCTGTTTTTACGTAAGATTTTTCCGGATGGCGGGTATTAAAGAAGGTCCGTATGGACTGCTGGGCACGATAGGTATCTTCAGTCTCTCCCAGAAGGATAATATGCTGTTGAGCCACTTCCGGTGAAAAAGTAGGGTTCATCTTATTATACCACTGCCAGGGATGAACAGGCATATAATAAAATTTCTTTGGATCTAAGTTCCGGCTCCGGATTTTCCCGTCGAATTTCCTTCTGGTTTCCGGTGACAGTTCCTGTTCCATTAGCTGTTCAAAGCTGAGATCTTTTTTAGAGGAAAATACACTTCGTTCTTTATTGACAGCAATCCATAAAAGACGGATTTCATATTGGGATTCAGGTGCATATTTATAATAATCATCGGCACTGAACCCGATTCTTCCGTTATTGGCAATGAAAGTAGGATGTCCCGTAGTGGAGCCTTCTATCGTCTGATAATCAGCATCAGCAAGTATAACCGAATCATTTTCCCGGTTTAAGACCTGGGCCCTGGCATACAAAGTACTGGTCACTTCTTCTATATAGATGGGTAGAACGTCCTGGGAGAACCCAAGTTCTTCTTTACAATCTATAATAAAGTGTATTACATCCGGGGGAGTTTCCTTTCCGTCTTTGATTCTTTTAATAGAGTTTGCATCAATAGCCCAATGATCAAGGGCTCTTTTGCGGGCTCTGAATGTATAAGAAATTTCACTTCCCGTATTTTCAGGAATGAGCTCATAGTATCCCCAGCCATCGGTTTCATGAAGAAGCTTTGGCTTAATAAGCTGTTCATGGGCAAACTCAGCCAAGGCTTTTTGGGTAAGATATAAATTGGCTTTCGCCCAGTTATCAGGATGAAGATGCTCAATTGTTTTTTCAGGGCTGATGATTTGGTTCTGATTCATAGGATTTATTTTGTAATGCTTGTTTAAATTGTTCACGGGTACAAAGCTCCAGGTAAGCTTTTTTCTCTAAAAGCTGTATTTTTTTATGACGTACAAATCCTGCTTTCCTGTTGAGCCTATGGATTTTGTCGTTTCGTATGTCCGGTTCCACGACAATACGCTGTATACTTTCGTCAGAGAACAGAAATTCCATGGCAGTACGGAAAACATTCCAGGTAAAAGAGTTGATCTTTTTGGTAGGCGGCGCTACCAGAATATGCATCCCGTAATCGGAATCCTCAACATCGTAATATCTCGACAATACGTGCTTAGGGTGGTAACATTCCAGCAAAAAGGAAGGCTGATCTTCAAAATATCCCATATAAACTTCATAATCCTCAGTTCCTAGAAGACCTTCATAAACTTCCTTAACTTCTTCTACACTTGTTCCCTGCATTTGCCAGTATTTTGCATATTCCTGGTTAACCCATTCATGGATAAAGGGGATATGATTTTTGAGGTTGAGAGGAAAGACTGAAAATGTTCCTAAGTCTTTAACCGTTCTGGAAAAAACATTATTTAGTACTGGTTTCATATTGTGGTGATGTAATTAGGTTTTCATACGCCCCGAATTTCTGGAAGGCGATGCGTTCTTCTATAGGATAAATATCTTTACCCGTAACTTCCCGGAGTATGTAGGAATTACGGTAGCAGACCATTCCGAGGTCAGGAGTGACAAAGCCATGGGACTCCAATTCTGCATTCTGCACAAAGATTTCTCCACCATTTTTATCAATGCTGTAATTCCTCTGTACATCAAACTTATTAGGGTTCTTCCAATTAATTCTCTCTTTTATTCCAAGCAGGAACTCAGGGAGCATATATTTGTACCCGGTGCAAAGAAGGAGTGCATCCGTATGAAAGTTAAAGTTTTCTTCCTGCTCGGTATGATAAAATTCAAGATCTATTTTTCCATCCGAATATTTGGCTCCTACACATTCTGAATTGGTAAGAAGGTTCGTTTTAAAATCACACGTAAGACGTTTGGTGTACAATAAATCAAAAATATCATTGATCAGGCTTTCATTGATTCCTTTATATAAAGAATTTTGTTTTTTTAATAATTCTCTTCTCTTCTCCGCAGGAAGACCATAGAAATAATCTACATATTCAGGAGAGGTAAGTTCTAAAGTAAGCTTGTTATATTCCATCTGGAAAAAATGAGAAGACCTCGTGATCCAGTTCAGCTCGTAACCATAAACATCTATATCCTGTAATAGATCATAATAAATTTCAGCTGCACTTTGCCCGCTGCCTATGATGGTGATTGTTTTTTCAGACTGCAGTTCTTTCTTTTTATAAAGATATTCCGAAGAGTGGGAAACTTTATTTTTAAGGGGTGCAAAGAAAGGGGGAGTATAAGGGGAAGTTCCTGTTCCTAAAACAATTCTTTCCGCCCTGTAGCTTTCCGTAGTTTCGCTGTTATTATTGTGAACTTTAATAAGATAATTTCCCTGTTCCTCATCATACAGAATATCTTTTACATCATGATTAAAACGGAGATTGCTTAGCTTTTCTATGGCCCATTGACAATACTGGTTATATTCCTTTCTGAGGAGATAGAAGTTTTCCCGGATATAAAAAGAATATATTCTCCCTTTTTCTTTTATATAATTAAGAAAGCTGAACTCACTGGTGGGATCTGCAAGCGTTACCAGATCTGCAAGAAAAGGAATCTGCAGGGTGGTGTCCTGCATCATCATTCCCGGATGCCAGTTAAACTCCTGAGCCCGGTCGAAGAATAAAGTATCAAGTTCTTTTACAGGCTGTGCGAGACAGGCTAAGCTTAAGTTAAAGGGGCCTACTCCGATGCCTATGATGTCATAAATTTTTTCTTGTTTCATAATTATATAAGGTGTTTAGATTGTTGTTCTCCTGTTTCTTCGATAAGGTCAATTACTTTTTGTATTTCCTCAATGGTGGTCATGGGATTGAGTAGGGTGAACTTCAGATAAAATTCATTTTTTACTTTAGTTCCTGCGATCATGGCCTTCCCACTTTCGAATATGGCCTTTTTTATGTTCTGATTGAGTTGGGTGAGCCTGTTGTCTGGGAAATTTTTAGGAATATACCGGAAAACTAAGGCGCTTATCTCAGGATAATTTAATACTTCAAAATTGTCTCTATTGTTCAGCACATGAAATGTTTCCTTGCTGAGCTCTATGATTTCATCAATATAATTTCCTAATTTATCTTCTCCTACCGTACGGAGGGTAAACCAGAATTTCAAAGCGTCAAACCGACGGGTTGTCTGTATCGATTTTTTAACCAGATTGGGAATTCCGTCGGCTTCCTGTTCCTTTGGATTCAGATAGTCTGCATAGTACTGGATAAAGCTGGTATTGCGATGATCTTTCATCAAAAACATACTTGCGCTTATGGGCTGAAAAAAGGTCTTATGCAGATCAATGGTACAGGAATCCGAATATTCTATACCGGATAATCGTGTACGTTGCTTTCTGCTTAGAAGAAGACCTCCTCCATACGCTGCATCTACATGAAACCATATGGAATGTTCTCTCGCTATTGCAGCGATTTCCGTCAGGGGATCAATCGAACCGAAATCCGTAGTTCCTGCGGTGGCAATAATGGCAATCGGCAAATTACCCTGCCTTTTTTCTTCTAGGATCATCTGTTCCAGTAAGGAAAGATCCATCTTATATTGCAGATCTACCGGAACACTTACAATGGCATCCTTTCCGAGTCCCAGTATGCTGGCTCCCTTACTTAGGCTGAAATGACTCACTTCGGAACAAAAGATCCTGAATTTTTTTGCATCGGAAGGAAGACCATGCTGGTCAGGAATCATATCATAATTTTTTTTGATATAGGTATCTCTTGCCAGCAATAAGCCCATAAGATTGGACTGGGTTCCGCCACTGGTAAAAATTCCGTCGAAGCCTTCCTGATAGCGTATTTTTTTTCCCATCCATTCTACCAGGCGAAGTTCGATTGCTGTGGCACCGATACTTTGATCCCAGGTATCCATTGAGCTGTTGATAGAGCTGATAATCATTTCTGCAGCCAGGGTAGGGATGAGTATGGGACAATTGAGATGGGCCACATATGAACTGTGATGGAATGCAGTAGCATTATCGATATAAATATCACACAGTTCCGACAGGCATTCTTTGATCGAAATAGTTTCCTTAGGATCAATGGGGATATGATCAATCTTATTTCTATTCCGGTGTACCGAAGTGTCGCCAAGTGGATTTTGCCGGGTTTGTAAAAAATGAGTGATCACTTCAAGAGTGTCCCGAACTGTTTTTTCATAGTAGTTCACGTTTTCGGGATTTCCGCTAAAGATATCCCGGTAATGGGAATCTCCGATAAAGGCTTTTGAGAAAGACTTTGTCTCAAATTTTGCTTCCATAAATTTCATCAATTTGGATTTTAACAATACAATATTACAATTTTTATTTAATCTAAATAAAAATAATTTATAATTATTTTGTTGATAAGTAAATAATACAGTGTGACAGAAATGCAGAATACTCATGCTTCGTCTGAATTATTTTGGATGTATATTTGTGTAAATAAATATTGATTATGGAAATAATACGCTGTGGATGGTGTGAAAAAGATGATCTGTACCGTAAATATCATGATGAGGAATGGGGCAGACCCATATATGATGATGAAACTATTTTTGAATTTCTGATTTTGGAAAGTTTCCAGGCCGGATTAAGCTGGTATACGATCCTTACCAAAAGAGATAATTTCAAAAAGGCTTTCGATCAGTTTGATTATAAGAAGATAGCCCAATATAAAGAAGATAAGGTAGAAGAACTCATGCAGAATCCGGGAATTATCCGGAACAGGCTTAAAATATTGGCTACCATCACCAATGCCCAGCGATTTCAGGAAATACAGAAAGAATTTGGAAGTTTTTCCAAATATATCTGGGGATTTGTAGGAGGAAAACCTTTAGATAATAATCCTAAGGGGCTGAAAGATATTCCTGCAACATCGGAGATTTCCGATGCTTTATCCAAAGACCTTAAAAAAAGAGGATTCAAGTTTATGGGCTCCACGGTAGTATATGCTCATATGCAGGCCACAGGGATGGTCAATGATCATATCGAGGGATGTTTTGTAAGAAACTGATATTTAAATAAAAAAACCGGGATTTTAAATTTAAAATCCCGGTTTTTTTATTATTTGATAATTCTGTCCAATACCCATTGTATCAGTTTCTTTTCAGAAGCATGGTGGTCTGCGGAAAATTCTCCTCGTCTCCTGTTGGCAATGACATTGTTTACAGTAAGTGCTTTGTGACCCAATAATTTGGAAAGCCCATATATCGCTGAGGTTTCCATTTCAAAATTGGTTACCCCCAGATCATTTAAGGTTTCTAAGAACCGGTCATCCACCGCTTTTAATCGTAACTGTCTGCCCTGAGGTGCATAAAAGCCGGGGAAAGTAGCAGTATTACCGTGGTAATCGGCATCTTTATAATATTCTGAGATGTCTTCTGACCAGTCCGAGAAATAAAGCATGGGCTTAATTTTTTCGTAAGGGAATTTTTCCAGAAAGTTTCTGGAAAACTCATTCTCAAAGGCATAATCCTGATAGAAATGCATGAGACCGTCCAGCCCTACAACATTTTGGGTAACCAGCATGCTGTCTACCTTTACATCGGGATTTACACTACCACATGTTCCCATACGGAAAAGCTCGAGAGAAGTATGCCCGGTTTTAAATTCCTTATTGCTAAGGTCTATATTAACAAGGGCATCTAGCTCATTCATTACGATGTCAATATTCTCGGTACCTATTCCGGTAGACATTACCGTAATCCTTTCTCCACGCAGCTTACCGGTATGGGTATAAAATTCTCTTTTGTTTTTTTTGATTTCAACGCTGTCAAAAAACTGGGAAACTCTTGCGACCCTGTCCGGATCTCCCACCAGAATGATTTTATCTGCAATATCTTCCGGTAAAAGATTAAGATGGTAAACGCTTCCGTCATCATTCAGTACGAGTTCTGATGCTGCAAGTTTATTTAGCATAATATATTCTGTTTAATTTGTAATTTTCTTTTAAAGAGGGCTTTATTTTTCCAGTCAGTATTAAAAAGACGGAAAAATAAGGATAAATATCCGTAAAATTTTGTTTTTATTCAGCTTTGCGGGCTGTTAATTCTTTTATTAATATTCCAAATCACTTTCCTTCATCATTACTTTAAAGAATAAGTCCTGTGGTAAAGACTTCATGGGAATAATAAATTATGTTTCACAAGTTAAAATTAATAAAATTTACCTGAAAATATAAACATTATTTAATTCTGAATTAAAATTAGGATAATGAAGACATTGTAGTTTTGCGGCTAAAAATTCATGAGAATCTATTCTATCATTGCAATTCTTGTTTTCGCAGCGTGTCTGGTAATGTCATTTAATCCTGTTTACAAAGGGACGGATAATGAGAATACATTTATAAACAGAGGATTAGCAGATTTTAAAGATAAGCTGGAAGTCCTGAAAACAGATGTAAACTTATTTTCACAGGATAAAATATCAGTTGAAAAACTGCAGGAATCTTTAACGTCAACAAGAAATTCATTTAAAGAAATAGAATTTTATATCGCCTATTATTACCCTGAATTTACAAAAACCGATATCAATGCGGCTCCATTATTCCGCATAGAAGCAGCCGGAACCACGGCTTATACGCTGCCTCCGAAAGGTTTACAGGTTTTAGATGAACTGATTTACTCCGAAGAAGCCATTCACGAAAAAGAAAAAATAAGAGAAATCACGGACTTTTTGTACAATGCTTACTCCAATTTTTATCTGAGTGCGTTGAAAAACGGTTTAAGTAAAGGAAAAAACAAAACATTGCCCCTCCGTATTGAATTGATAAGAATCTATACACTGGGAGTAACCGGATTTGATACGCCCGGCTCCCTTAATATCAGTCAGGAAGCAAAACATGCATTGACAGGGATAAAGGAATACCTTAATGATGATCCTTATTTTAGAAATTTTAATATTAAAAAAGCGAATATTCTCCTTTCCGACGGAATTGAATACCTTTCCCTAAACACTGATTTTGAAAGTTTTAACCATATTGAATTTTACAAAAAAATCATACAGCCATTGTATGAAGAATTGGGAAGCTGGGATGGTAACCCTGAGGACCTTAAAGAGTTTTCAGGCTGGAATATCAGCAATAAAAACTTTTTCAGCAGTGATTTTCTTGATCCGTACTTTTATACTTTGCTGGAAGGCTCCGAAGACAGTAAGGAATTGCAGTCTTTGGGGGAAAATATCTTTTTTGATAAAAGCTTAAGTGATAATCGTAAAATGAGCTGTGCAAGCTGTCATTTACCGGAAAATGCTTTTACAGATCTTAAAGCCAAATCAGAGAGCAATGTGGAAGGGAAAACCGTATTACGAAATTCACCGTCTTTGTACAATGCTGTATTTGCCAAAAGGTTCTTTTATGATATGCGTGCGTTCTATCTCGAGCAACAGGCAGAGCATGTTATTTATAATAAAGAAGAATTCAATACCAGCTATCAGAGTATTGTAAAAAAACTTAAGAATGATCCTCAGTATAAAAAGGCTTTTAAAAGAGCTTTTAAAAATGGAGAGGTTAACAAGCAGAACTTTTCCAAAGCATTAAGCTCTTATGTGGCTTCCCTTTACTCTTTTGAAAGTGATTTTGACCGTTTTATGAGAGGAGAAAAAGATGTTTCAGCAGATGTTCAGAAAGGTTTTAACCTGTTTATGGGTAAGGCGAACTGTGCGACCTGTCATTTTGCACCACACTTTTCCGGATTGGTTCCTCCGTTTTTTAATGAAAATGAATCCGAAGTATTGGGAGTTACAAAATCTCCAGTTACTAAGCTTCCCGCTATGCTTGATGAAGATAAAGGCAGGATCAGCAGTCCGGTGAAAAAAGAGAATTCCTGGATTTATGAAAATTCCTTTAAAACAATGACAGTAAGGAATGCCGCGCTTACCAAGCCCTATTTTCATAATGGAGCATTCAATACCCTGGAAGAAGTGATGGAGTTTTATAATGAAGGAGGAGGAGAAGGGATGGGCTTACCTATGAAAAACCAAACATTATCGCCGGATAAATTAAACCTTAGCCAAACCGAAATAAAGCAGATTATCGCTTTTCTCAATTCTCTTACGGATATCAGTAAAATTAAGAATTAACAATATCTTAACTCACTTAATATTGAGTTCCGAATTTCTTAATATTCATCAATATTTATTTAAAGTATTATTAATAAGAGCTTCGTGATTTAAAAATAGTTTTGCAAGGTCTAATAAATCAAATCAAAATGAAGAAAAAACTACTAACACTCGCGGCGCTTGCATTGGTTGTAAGTTCCACCCTGCAGGGACAGACATTTATCTTTAACAAAAACTCTTCCTGGAGCTATAAAGATAATAATCAGGCCCTGGCGGATCAATGGAAAAACACCAATTTTGATATTTCAGCATGGGCGGTGGGAAATGGACCTCTGGGATATGGTGATCCGGTAACAACAACGATCAATTCAGGGTTAACGGCGGCTTACTTTGCAAAAGATTTCAATGTTAATCTGGCAGACCTTTCCGATACCATGGAACTTGGAATAATGAGAGATGACGGAATTGTCGTGTATTTAAACGGGGAAGAAGTGGTAAGGGATAATATGCCTTCAGGAACTATTACCTTTGATACATGGTCCAGCAGCACTATTGACGGAGCTTCCGAAAGTGCTTACAATATTTTCACAATCCCTAAATCAAAATTTGTAAACGGCAATAACAGAATCTCAATAGAATTACATAACAGAGGGGCTTCAAGTTCAGATCTGAGAATTGATGCCTACCTTAAAACCATTAGTACCCCGCCACCTTCAGTAGCCTGTAATGCTGCCCATATTAGCTGCTTTACATCCATTGTTCCTACGGCCCAGACCGGAAAATTAATAATTCCTTTAGAGCATAAATATCAGATGATTCTTAAAGAAGGGGATAATTACACCGAAGGAGGAGGATTTGTAGGCGGGCAGAATGATTTCACAGCTTACGTGGCTAAAAATTCCAGCAGTACGAATGGTTATCTTTCCGTTAATCATGAAACCAATCCGGGCGGGGTTACCATGGCTGAAATAAATTATAACAATACCACCAAGCTTTGGCAGCTGACAAGATTAAGAGCTGTTGATTTCTCCACTCCCAGCTTGGTACAGACCATAAGAAACTGTTCAGGAGGAATTACTCCATGGGGAACGATAGTTACTGCTGAAGAATCGGTTACTTCAAATGATACCAATGGGGACGGCTATAAAGACTATGGATGGCTTATTGAAATAGATCCGGCAACGGCCCAGGTAATTACACAAAATGCAAATGGTTCCAAAGGAAAACTTTGGCAGATGGGAATTATGAATCATGAAAATGTGGTGATTAATAACCAGGGAACTGTTGCCTATTTCGGAGAAGACGGAGGAACTCATATGGTTTACAAATATGTCATGGATACCCCTAATAATCTGTCTTCCGGAGATTTATACGTATTAAAGCTGGATCAGGGATTAAGCGGTGGAGATCCCGTTGCCACAACAGCCACATGGATTCAGATCCCGAATAAAAACCAGGCGGACCAGAATAATACCACTTCTTTAGCCCAATCTTTAGGGGGAACCTCTTTCAATGGGGTGGAAGATGTGGATATCAGCCCGCTGGATGGCAGAATATATTTTACAGCTAAAGGACTGAATAAAGTTTACCGTTTAAAAGATGACGGAACAACCGCTTCTCAAGTAGAAACATTTGTAGGAGGGCTTACCACAACCTATTCATTTATGACAGAGCAGGGAATAAAATCAGAAGCGTGGGGAGATGGAAATGATAACCTGACTTTTGATGATTTAGGTAATCTTTGGGTGTTACAGGATGGTGGCAAAAATTATATTTGGGTAATAGCTCCGGATCATACACAGGCCAATCCTAAAGTGAAACTCTTTGCATCTATGCCTGCCGGATCAGAGCCTACCGGGCTTACCTTTACTCCGGATTATAAATTCGGTTTCTTCTCCGTACAGCACCCCAGCTCTACCATTTCTACCGACACGGATGCAACCGGTGGTATAATTGATTACCGGGGAAAATCCGCCACTATGGTAGTAGCATTAAAAGAGAATCTGGGAACAGCAGCAGTGCTGGGAACTGTTGATCATTCCACATCTGAAAATACTATTACTATTGCTCCGAATCCTACTTCGGGACTTGTAAAGCTTAACTCGCCGAAGGTATTAAAGAATCTTTCCGTTACGGCTTACAGCATGGATGGTAAAATTGTATTCAGTAAAAAATTCAACAGTCCGGTTTCAAAATTGGATCTGGATTTTACTTCACAGTTAGACACATCAAGAATCCTTCTTATCAATATAGAAGCGGAAGGTTTCCAAAAAACAGTTAAACTTCTAAAAAAATAAATTACTTATTCTTTCTCAGCTGTCGGTAAATTTTTGCCGGCAGCTTTTATGTATTGACCTATGAAAAAACTTTTCCTATTTACAACGGTTTTGTTAATCAGTTATACCCAGGCACAGATTGATCCTGTGAAATACCCAACCTACACGGATATCGATGAAGCTTTAAAAAGTGATCAGACGGTGTACAGCATGAGTTTCCGAGATAAGGGACTTTTCAACCTTCCTCCCGGTATTGCAAAGCTGAATTCATTATTTTTTTTGAATATAATGGGAAATAACCTTGAAAAGATGGATCAGGAAATTTTTAGCCTTAAAGAACTAGAAATATTAAACCTTAATGAAAATAGCATTAAATATATTCCCGATGAAATAGGAGAGCTTAAAAAGCTGACCATGCTTTCTATGAACCTTAATGATTTAAAGGATATTAATCCCAATATGGCTAAGTTACAGCATCTTAAAACAGTTCATTTGGATGCCAATAACCTGAATGTTTTTCCCAAAGCCCTGATTGAAATTCCCACTTTGGAAGACATCAATTTACAGGGAAATCAGATCAGTTTTATAGAAGAAGACTTATATCGTATTAAGAATTTACGTTCATTGAACTTATCGGCCAACCAGATTAATGATCTGGGAAATATGGAACTGCCCAAGAAAATCCGCTATTTGGAGCTTCAGCAGAATATGCTCCGTCAGCTTCCTGAAAAATTATTCCATTCAAAAGAATTGGAGTTTCTGAATGTAAGCCAAAATCATATCCGGGAAATATCCCCTGAAATAAAGGGGCTAAAAGGAATTGTAAGTATGAATTTGTCCCATAATGAACTGAAAATGCTTCCCCAGGAAATAACACAGCTGAAAAATCTTAAAACCTTAGTATTGGTAGGAAACCCTATAGAGAAAAATGACATAGAGAAATTAAGGCAGGCTATGCCCTGGACACAGATCTACTTTTAATTATCCACCGACCCTTTTGGTTTTATAGCCCATTTCCTTAAGGATAACCATGATCTTATCACGGTTGTCTCCCTGGATGATTATCATTCCGTCTTTCTCCGAACCACCGATTCCGAGGCTGGTCTTTATTTTTTTTGAAATTTTTTTCAGTTCCTCATCATTTCCTTCAAACCCTTCAATAAGAGTAACGGGTTTTCCGTTTCTTCCTTTCTTCTCATATTTGCACACCAAGGGTTCTTTTTGCACAAACTTCTCTTCCGGCATTTCAAAATCCTGTTCTTCATGATCAGGAAAAAGGTTTTTAAGTTGGTCGCGTAAATCCATATGGCAAAATTAAAAATAATAATCAATATTTCGTTAAATCCTAGTGAAATACAAAAGACAAGCTTAAAATTTTAATTAAAATTTACGAATCTTAAATCCTTAAATTCGGTCAAAAATGGATAAATTTGTATAATTAAAGTTTACAAAATGTCGAAAAAAGCAATACTAGCCATCCTTGACGGATGGGGAATCGGGCTCAATCCCGATGTTTCCGCAATAGATAAAGCCAACACACCATTTATAGATAGTTGTTATAAGAAATTTCCGCATTCCAAACTGGAAGCAAGCGGACTGGCAGTAGGACTTCCCGCAGGACAGATGGGAAATTCGGAAGTAGGACACATGAATTTAGGAGCTGGTAGAGTCGTTTATCAGAACCTGGTAAAACTTAATATGGCTGTTGAAAACGGTACATTGGGACATGAAAAAGTGATCCAGGACGCTTTTGAATATGCCAAAAGAGAAAATAAAAAAGTACATTTCATCGGGTTGGTATCTAATGGAGGTGTACATTCACACATCAATCACCTAAAAGGACTTCTTACCGCTGCTAAGAATTTTGGGCTTAATGAAAATGTTTTCGTTCATGCCTTTACCGATGGTAGAGACTGTGATCCCCATTCCGGATTAGGCTTTATTCAGGAGCTACAGGATCACATGGAAAAAACTACCGGGAAATTAGCTACTATCGTAGGCCGTTATTACGCAATGGACCGGGATAAGAGATGGGAACGTGTAAAGCTGGCTTATGATGCTATGGTGGAAGGAATTGGTCTTCAGACCACTGATGCGCAGGCTGCCATTCAGGATTCTTATGCTAATAATGTAACAGACGAATTTTTAAAACCGATTATTCTAGTTCATACAACGGCCACAGGAAATGTGGTACCGGTGGCTAAAATCGTAGATAATGATGTGGTAATCTGTTTCAATTTCCGTACGGATAGAGGTAGAGAAATTACAGAAGTACTTTCCCAGCAGGATCTTCCTGATTTCGGAATGCGTAAGCTGAATCTTTATTATGTTACCCTTACGAACTACGACAAAACTTTCCAGAATGTAAAAGTAGTATTTGATGAAGAAGTACTGGAGAGCACAATGGGGGAAGTACTGGAGAAAAACGGTAAGACCCAGATAAGAATTGCAGAAACGGAAAAATATCCGCATGTTACCTTTTTCTTTTCGGGAGGAAGGGAAGAAGAATTCAAAGGAGAAAGACGCTTACTTTGTCCGAGTCCTAAAGATGTTCCTACCTATGACCTTAAGCCGGAAATGTCTGCCTATGATATCACCAATGTGATCGTTCCTGAATTAGAAAAAGAAACAGCAGATTTTATTTGTCTTAACTTTGCTAATACAGACATGGTAGGGCATACCGGAGTTTTTGAAGCCGCGGTAAAAGCAGCCGAAACTGTGGATAAATGCATTGAAAAAGTAGCTACAACAGCTTATGAGCACGGATATGCAGTATTCATTCTTGCAGACCACGGAAATTCCGATGTAATGATTAATCCGGACGGAACTCCTAATACACAGCACTCTACGAACCTTGTTCCGTTTATCGTCATGGACAAAGAACATACCTGGAATCTAAAATCCGGAAAGCTGGGAGATGTAGCCCCAACGATCCTTAAAGTGATGGGAATTGAAATACCATCTGTGATGACAGGAAATATATTAGTAGATTAAACGATAATAAATACACGAAAATGATGCTGATATAAAAATGATATCAGCATTTTTTTATGATTTTAATCATGCGGCATGCAGAAAAAACGGTATTATGCCTTAAATAATAAATAAATTATATCTTTGTAAATTAAATATAGATTATAAAATGTATCAAAAGCTTGTTAGGAAAGAAGTAATGGGAATTCTGGAAAAAGAAGTTGGTTCTTTTCTTGAAAAATTTTTAACGCCTATTGAAAAAATATGGCAGCCTTCTGACATGCTTCCTGATCCTGCAAGTGAAGATTTCAAATATGATTTGGAAGAAATTCAGACCTTTGCCCGTGAAATGCCTTACGATCTCTTTGTTACCCTTATTGGAGACTGCATTACGGAAGAAGCTTTACCTTCTTATGAATCATGGCTTATGGGAGTGGATGGCATTGATCAGGAAGAAAAAGTAGGATGGGTAAACTGGGTAAGAGCCTGGACTGCCGAAGAAAACAGACACGGAGATTTATTGAACAAATATCTTTACCTGTGTGGAAGAGTAAATATGAGAGAGGTGGAAATTACTACCCAATATCTTATTAATGATGGCTTTGATCTGGGAACCAGTATGGATCCTTACCGAAATTTCATTTACACCAGTTTTCAGGAAACTGCTACCAATATTTCTCACAGAAGGGTAGGTACATTAGCAAAACAGTCCGGAAACAACAAGCTGGCTAAAATGTGTGGAGTAATTGCTGCCGATGAAGCAAGGCATGCTAAGGCCTATAAACATTTTGTAGCTAAAATTCTCGAGATAGATGCTTCCGAAATGATACTGGCATTTGAAGATATGATGCGTAAAAAAATTGTAATGCCAGCCCATTTAATGAGACAATCCGGGCAGAAAGCCGGAGAACTTTGGGGACATTTCTCTGATGCGGCACAACGTTGTATGGTGTATACCGGACAGGATTATATCAATATTCTTAAAGATCTTTTAGATGAATGGAATATCGAGCACGTTAAAGGCCTCACGGAAAAAGCAGAAAAAGCCCAGGAATATTTGATGAAGCTGCCTGCCAGATTACAGAAAATTACAGACAGGGTTTCTACTCCGGACTTACAGTTTCAGTTTAATTGGGTAAAAAGTTAATTTTTAAAACATTATAAAATTATACTAAGAGTGTCCGATTCTTTTCGACACTCTTTATTATTTCTTATCTTTGCACAGCTAAAAATTGACGAAATGTTAAATAATAAAAAAATTGCAGTTGATTTTGACGGAACTATCGTGGATGACGCCTATCCTGCGATTGGAAAGCCGAAAATCTTTGCTTTTGAAACATTAAAAAAATTACAAAGCGAAGGATACAGGTTAATTCTTTGGACTTACAGAAGCGGAAAATCCCTTCAGGATGCGGTAGATTTTTGCAGAAGCCATGGCTTGGAATTCTATGCCGTAAACTCCAGTTTTGAAGGAGAAGTTTTCGATTCGGAAACACAGTCCCGGAAAATTGATACCGACTGGTTTATTGATGACAGAAATTTAGGAGGATTTCCTGGATGGGGAGAAGTTTACAATATCATTCATGAAAGAATAGAATTCCGTGTAGAAGGAAGAGAAGTTTTAGCTTATTCCAAACTTAAAAAAGAAAAGAAAAAAGGACTTTTCTGGTAAAAGGCTGATTAGCTGATTATATATAATACATTGGTAAATTAACACAATGATTCAATTAAAAACAATAGACGAAATTCGTCTGATGAAACAAAGCGCCCAACTGGTTTCTAAAACATTGGGAATGCTTGCAAAAGAAATCAAACCCGGAATTACGACCTTATATTTAGATAAGCTTGCCCATGATTTTATTAAAGATCATGGAGGTGAGCCTGCATTTTTAGGATATGGAGGATTTCCCAATTCCTTATGTATTTCACCTAATGAGCAGGTTGTACACGGTTTCCCGAACAAAGAAGAAATCAAAGAAGGAGATGTGCTTTCTGTAGACTGCGGAGCGGTTCTCAACGGATTCGTAGGAGATCATGCCTATACTTTTGAGATCGGAGAAGTAAAGCCGGAAGTAAAAAAACTGTTGAAAATTACTAAAGAATCTCTTTATAAAGGAATAGAACAGTGTATCAGAGGAAAGAGAATAGGTGATATTTCCCATGCCATACAGACTTATTGTGAAAAAGAGGGGTATGGAGTGGTGAGAGAACTTGTAGGACACGGTGTAGGAAGACAGATGCATGAAGATCCGCAGGTTCCCAACTATGGAAGACAGGGAAGCGGTAAAGTAATTAAAGACGGTTTGGTAATCGCTATCGAACCTATGATTAACCTGGGTACCGAAAAAGTGAAATTCCACAACGACGGATGGACGGTAACTACCTTGGATAACCAGCCTTCCGCTCATTTTGAACACGATGTGGCCGTGGTGAACGGAAAACCCGTTTTACTCTCAACCTTCCAGTATATTTATGACGCTTTAGGTATTAAAAGTGATGAAGAGAAGCCTTTCCAAATGGAAATTTAATGAAGAAGGTAACTAAATTTTTACTCAATAAAATTCCTCGTCCAATGCTTATTAAAATGAGTATATGGGCGAGACCTCTTATATACAAGTTCTATAAGGGAGATCAGTTTTATGATCCGATCGACGGAAGATCCTATCGTAAATTTCTTCCTTACGGATACGGAAAGCAGCGGGAAAACGCTCTTTCACCCGGAACTTTGAGTCTTGAAAGACATCGTCAGATGTGGCTGTATCTCCAGAATGAAACTTCTTTTTTTACCAAAAATGCAAAAGTACTTCATATTGCTCCCGAACAGGAATTTCTGAGAAAATTTAAAAGAATGAAAAACCTGAATTATATATCAGCGGATTTATTCTCGCCCATTGTGGATGTAAAAGCAGATATCCTCGATCTTCCTTTTCCCGATGACAGCTTTGACATCATATTCTGTAATCACGTTCTGGAACATATAGAAGACGATGCCAAAGCCATGAGTGAGCTTTACCGGGTAATGCGTCCCGGAGGATGGGGAATATTTCAGGTACCCATGAGAAACTCCCTCGAGAAGACCTATGAAGATTTTACCATTACTGATCCTAAGGAAAGACAAAAGCATTTCGGGCAGTATGACCATGTCCGCTGGTATGGAATGGACTATTTTGAAAGATTAAGAAAAGCAGGCTTTACCACAGAACCCAATTTTTATTCCCAGAATTTTTCGGATGAGGAAATAAAAAGGTTTGGGCTCAGCAGGAATGAAATATTACCCGTAGTATTTAAGAAATAATATAAAAATCGTCTTATCATAAGACGATTTTATTTTTAATGAGATACCGCTTTCAGGCCTATCACTGATCCGATCAGCGTAACAATGAAGAATATTCTCCAGAAGCTTACCGGATCTTTAAAAAGGAAAATTCCCGTTAAAACCGTTCCCACAGCTCCAATGCCTGTCCATACGGCATAAGCGGTCCCGATAGGAAGTGTTTCCGTAGCTTTAATCAGTAAAAGCATACTTACCGTTAAAGAAACTAAGAATCCCGCAAACCAGCCATACATTTCAGTACCTGAAGTTTCCTTTACTTTTCCCAGACAAGAGGCAAAGCCCACTTCAAAGAGTCCGGCAATAATTAAGATAATCCAATTCATTATTCAATAATTTATAGGGCAAATTTCAGAATTTGAAGCGGATCAGCATTTTACAAATGATAAAAAATTATTTTATTTCTGCTCTGATCCTGCTTAAACTCACCTGGGTGATCCCCAGATAAGAAGCGATGTAGCCAAGCTGAACCCTCCTGATAAGATCAGGTTTTTTTTGCAGAATATCCTGGTACCGTTCTGAAGCGGTTTTAAACTGTCTTGATATAAATAATTCCTCTGTTTTGATTAATTCTCTTTCGGCAAATTTTCTGCCCCAGTTAGCAATATGAATATCCTTACTAAATAGTTCCCTGAGCTTTTCGGTTTCCATCCTGTAAAACTGACCGTCTTCCAACAGCTCAATATTTTCATAGCCGGGCTGGTCTTCCACATAACTTTTCATGGAGATAACGGTTTCACCTTCACTGCCAAACCAAAACGTAATGTCATTGTCTTCCGTGGAGGAATAGGCACGTACAATCCCTTTTTTAATGAAATAAATATAGGGGATTACTTTATGAGCCATCATCAGACAATGGGATTTAGGATAAGAAACTTCCATAATATGCTTTTTCAGGCTTATTTTGGAATTTTCGGGAAGGGCATATATAGAGTCAATAATCAGGTCTATATCCATAGGGTGTATTTGAATGAGCAAAATTATCGGTTTAAAATTACTTTTTTTAAAGAAATCAGGTAAATCTTAAGATTATTTCTAAAGACCGTTTTTGTTTTACTAACTTTGCATTTGATAATATTATATGTATGCACAAAGCAGGATTTGTAAATATAGTTGGAAAGCCTAATGCCGGAAAGTCGACCCTATTAAATCAGTTAATGGGAGAGAAACTGGCAATTGTTACACAAAAGGCACAAACCACACGCCATAGAATTTTCGGGATTTATAACGAAGATGATGTTCAGATAGTTTTTTCCGATACTCCCGGAGTATTGGATCCCAAATACGGACTTCAGGAAAAGATGATGGATTTTGTAAAAGATTCTTTACAGGATGCCGATGTTTTTTTATTCATTGTAGATGTAACCGATAAAGCAGAACCTTCCGAATTTTTAATTGAAAAATTAAATAAAATTCCTGTCCCTGTTTTACTTTTGCTCAATAAAATTGATCAGACCAGCCAGGAAGGACTGGAACAGATGGTGGAAGACTGGCATAACAAAATTCCAAAAGCTGAAATTTTACCCATTTCTGCCCTGAATGCCTTTAACACTGAAATTATTTTACCCAAGCTTAAATCTTTATTACCCGAGAATCCGCCTTATTATGATAAGGATCAGTTCACGGACAGACCGGAACGTTTTTTCGTTAATGAAACCATTCGGGAGAAAATTCTTTTAAATTATGACAAGGAAATTCCTTATTCCGTGGAAGTGGTCACGGAACAATTTAAAGAAAAGGAGGGAATTATATTTATAGATTCCATTATCTATGTGGAAAGAGATACCCAGAAGGGGATTTTAATAGGGCATAAAGGGGAAGCGATTAAAAAAGTAGGTACGGAAGCAAGATTGGATCTGAAGAAATTTTTCGCGAAAAAAATACATTTGAACTTATTCGTAAAAGTGAAAAAAGACTGGCGAAAAAATGAAAGAGACCTTAAAAATTTTGGGTACCGATAGTCCAAAATGTCAATGGTAATCGTTGTAGTATAAGATTTTTTATTATCTTTATTATAAATTTTCATTACATGAACTATTTTAACACAAACTCTAGTCCTATCTACAAGGACATTATAATTTTGGCAGTGAGATTGTTTATTGGATTTGCAATGCTTTCTCATGGTTTTCCAAAACTTCAAATGTTACTGGAAGGAGGTGAAATTAAATTTATGGATTTTCTAGGAATGGGTCCGAAGGTATCGCTTATTCTGACTGTATTTGCAGAATTTGTTTGTTCCATTTTTCTTATCTTAGGCTTGTTTACAAGAATTTCTTTAGGCATTTTAATATTTACTATGGTGATTGCGGCTTTCGTTGCTCATGGAGCGGATCCATTTGAGAAAAAAGAAATGAGTTTATTATACTTATCTGTTTATCTTTTACTCATGGCATTCGGAGCAGGAAAAATTGCAGTGGACCATTTAATTGAAAAACGCCGGAGAGCTTCAGACTGGTAATTTATTTATTTAAAATCATAAATATAAAGCAGCAAATTTTGCTGCTTTATTGTTTTTTATCATTATTTTCGTGAAAAATGAAATATAATGAAGTTTAAATTAACGATCTGTATTCTTGCTTTTCTTAATTTTTATAATGCACAGGAAAATGTAAGTTACCAAAAACCATCCCCCGAAATTCTCAAATTAGCTGACTATGAAAGACCGCCAAGTGTCTTTACAAACACTAAGAAAGACTGGATCGTATTCACTTACCGTCCCACATATAAAACACTGGAAGATCTCAACCAGGATGAAATGAAGCTCGGAGGGTTAAGAATTAATCCGGTTACCAATATTTCAAGTACGATTACTTATTCTAATAATATTAAAGTGAGACGGCTGAAAGATAAAAATGAAATACAGGTGAAAGGCTTACCCGCTAATCCTAAAATCACTTATATTTCCTTTTCCCCCGATGAAACCAAGCTCGCATTTACCAATACTACCGGCAAAGGAGTAGAACTGTGGATGGTGGACCTGGAAACAGCCAACGCTTCAAAAATTACAAAAGATAACCTCAATGCTAATCTGGGAAATCCCTATACCTGGAATAAGGATTCACAGAGTTTACTGGTAAAAGTTCTGCCTGATTCAAGACCGGCTTTGATAGATTCAGGAAAAGACCTGCCTACAGGACCGATTGTTTCAACTGCGGACGGGAAAGTTTCCCAAAACAGAACATATCAGGATCTTCTTAAAAATCCGCAGGATGAAAAAAACTTTGAAATCCTTACCGCTTCCGAGCTCTATTCGGTAGATCTGAAAGGTGGCTTAAAAAAAGTAAAGGAAAAAGATATGTATACCGGTGTAAGCTTTTCCCCGGACGGTAACTATATGATGGTAACTACGATACAAAAGCCTTTTTCATACATTGTTCCTTTAAACAGGTTTCCGATGACCTCTACCGTATATGATATGAAAGGGAATACTGTAAAAGTCGTTAATGAAGTCCCTTTGAATGAAATTATGCCTAAAGGTTTTTCATCCGTCCGGACAGGAAAAAGAAGCATGACATGGAGAAATGACCTTCCCGCGACATTGGTATATGTGGAAGCCCTAGACGGGGGAGATCAGTCCAAACTGGCAGAATACAGAGATGAAATTTATACCTGGGATGCACCATTTAATACCCCGCCGAAATCATTCTTTAAAATCAAGCAAAGATATGAAGGAACAGAATGGACGAATGACCATTATGCTATTGTCAGCGAAGGATGGTACGATACACGAAATGTAAAATCATTTTTAATAGACCTTAACAGTGGGGAATCAAAAGTAATTGATGACAGGAATTATCAGGATGTATACAGTGATCCGGGAACCTTCAATACAACTAAAAATCAGTTTGGCAGAACGGTCGTGGATATGAAAAATGATAAAGCTTATCTTATAGGAGACGGCTTTACCAAAGACGGTCAGCATCCCTTCATTGATGAAATGGATATTAAAACCCTTAAAAAGAAAAGGCTGTATACTTCCAATGTGAAAAATACAAAAGAAGAAATCATTGATATCATTGATCCTTCCAAAGGAGAGATTTTAACTACCCAACAATCGGCAAGTCAATATCCTAACTACTTTAAAAAGAATATCAAATCTAATAAAGCAGAGCAGGTAACCCATTTTGTAAATCCTTTTGAAAGTATAAAAGATGTTTATAAAGAAGTAATCACGTATAAAAGAAACGACGGAGTAACGTTAACAGGTACTCTTTATTTACCGGCAGGATATGACCGAAAGGCCAAAAAAGAAAAACTTCCTTTGCTGATCTGGGCTTATCCTACAGAATATAAAGATAAAAATACGGCAGGGCAGAATACACAGAACCCTAATGACTTTACTTTTCCTTATTACGGTTCATTTGTATACTGGACGGCAAAAGGATATGCGGTATTGGATGATGCAGCGTTCCCGATCATTGGAGAAGGAAAAACGGAACCTAACGATACCTTTATTCCTCAGTTGGTAGCCAACGCAGAAGCAGCTATTGATGCCGTAGATCAATTAGGATATATCGACAGAAAGAAAGTGGCAGTAGGAGGACATTCCTACGGGGCATTTATGACAGCTAACCTTTTAACTCACTCCAATCTGTTTGCCTGTGGAATCGCAAGAAGCGGAGCTTATAACAGGACATTAACTCCATTTGGTTTCCAGAGTGAGCAAAGAAACTATTGGGATGTTCCGGAGGTGTATAATACCATGTCGCCGTTTATGAATGCTGATAAAATGAAAACGCCATTATTGCTTATTCATGGTGATGCTGATAATAATCCGGGAACGTTTACCTTGCAGACGGAAAGATATTTCCAGGCTTTAAAAAATCTGGGAGCTCCTGTAAGAATGGTATTGTTACCCAAAGAATCACACGGATATCAGGCTAAAGAAAATATATTACATGTTTTATGGGAGCAAGATCAGTTCCTGGAAAAATGTCTAAAGAAATAAATCAGAAACCCGCTGTGAAGAGCGGGTTTTTTAATTCCATACAAGTATCTTTGCATAAGATTGAATTCAAATAAAAAGCAATGGATAAGCTGTTATTTAGAGATGCAACCCTATCGGATCTGGAAAAAATCGTTGAAATATACAATTCCACAATACCCTCGAGAATGGTAACTGCAGATACGGAAAATATCTCAGTGGAAAGCAGGCTGCAATGGTTTGAAGATCATAATCCCAAGACCAGGCCGCTTTGGATGGTTGAAGATCAGGATAAGGAAATAGTAGGATGGGTAAGTTTTTCTTCATTTTATGGAAGACCTGCTTATAACGGAACGGTAGAAGTAAGTATTTATATAGATGAAAACTTTAGAGGAAGGGGAATGGGAAAGGCTATTCTTCAGTATTGTATTGATAATGCCGAAAAGTATGGGATAAAAACCCTGTTAGGATTTATCTTTTCTCATAATAAACCCAGCCTGAAACTGTTCAGATATTTTGGCTTTGAAGATTGGGGAACTTTACCCAATGTCGCCGTTTTGGACGGTGAGGAAAAGAGTCTCACTATAGTAGGAAAAAGAATAGCGGTCTGATGAAGACCGCTATTCTTTTATATATTTTGTCTGATTTTTTTGGCAGACATATTTAAAAACCTCTTAACCAGGAAAACTGCCGATACTGTGAGTCCTAGCCCCAGAGCGATCCACGTACCAAAAGCTCCCATTTTTAAGGTTACACAAAGGAAATAACCAAGGGGAATAGTAATAACCCAATACGCAATAAAGGTGTAGATAGAAGGAATTTTCACATCTTGTATACCTCTCAGCATTCCTAAGGCCGTTACCTGGATTCCGTCAGAAAGCTGGAATAGGGCGGCAATAATCATAAGCTTTGATGCTAATGTAATCACTTCCACTTCCTCTTTCTTGGTAAAAAAGGTAGGAAGAATATTTCTGCCCAGAATAAATATGACTCCGCAGATGCACATAAATATAAAAGCGATCTTCAGGTTATTGATACCCACTTTTCTTAATTCCACAAAGTTCTGTTCACCAAGCTTTCGTCCGATCATAACCGTGGAAGCCACACTGAACCCAACACACAAATTGAAGGTAAAAGATGCCATACTTAAAGCGATCTGGTGAGATGCAATATCATGGGCGGAAACAAGTCCGCAGATAAAGGCAGCTCCGGCAAAGGCCGTTACTTCAAAGAACATCTGTAATGCGGTAGGAAAGCCTAATTTCAGCATTTTTCTGAACATTTCTTTAGAGAAATTTTCAATTTTTAAAGTGAAATCTTTGATATATCTTTTGGTTTTCTCTTCTTTTAAAAGAACGAAATAAAGAAATATAACCATAAAAATACGGGCGATTAAACTGGCCAGAGCCGATCCTTTTACACCCATCGGAGGGAATCCCCAAAGCCCTTTGATAAAAATATAATTAAGAACTATATTTATCACATTGGCAATAATGGTCGCTTTCGTTACTCCTATTGTATAGGATAATCCTTCAGAAACCTCTCTCAGCGTCTGGAAAGCCATAAAAGGAATAATGCTTAGTGCCATAATTCCTAAAAAGTCAGCCGTATCGGGAATGATTTTTTCCGGCTGTCCGGAATGGTAGAGTAAAGGCATGGCCAGGAGTAAAATTCCCATCAGAATAATCCCCACAGACATATTAATGACAAATCCATGACTGAAAACCGAGTTGATGGTTTTATGATCATTTCTCGAATGAGCCTCTGAAACTAACGGCGGAATGGCAAATGAAAATCCGAGCGCCAGCACGAACATAGAGAAAAATACAGCGTTTCCTAATGAAACGGAAGCCAGTGCATCGGCTCCCAGTAATTTTCCTACAATAATATTATCAAATAAGTTCACCGAAACTTGTCCTACTTGTGTAAGCATCACAGGTAGGGCCAAAGTCAGGCATTCTTTTGTATAGTTTTTATTTAAAAAGTTCATATGTTTTTATAGATATATAAAAAAAATTTGCAGCATTACTACTGCAAATTTTTTATAATTTATTTTTAATTAAATTATTTTCTTACAAAACTTGCAACATCGTCTTCAGAAACAGTAGCTCCTCCTAATATAATCAATCTTTCCACAACGTTTCTTAATTCTCTGATATTTCCGGTCCAGGAAAGAGCTTCTAATGCTTTTATAGCTTTATCATCAAATTTTTTAGTGGCAGTACCGTGCTCATCAGCAATCATTCCGGCAAAATGCTCAACCAATAGTTTAATATCGTCTTTTCTTTCATCCAAAGGAGGTACATAGATTTCAATAACGGATAATCTATGATAAAGGTCTTCTCTGAACCTTCCTGCCTCGATTTCCTTTTGCATATTTTTATTAGTTGCTGCAATGACCCTTACATCAACTTTTATTTCCTTATCACTTCCTACAGGAGAAACTTTACTTTCCTGCAATGCCCTTAAAACCTTAGCCTGTGCAATAAGACTCATATCTCCGATTTCATCCAGGAAAATAGTTCCGCCGTTGGCCTGCTCAAATTTTCCCTGCTTGTCTTTAATAGCTCCGGTAAAAGATCCTTTAACGTGCCCGAAAAGCTCGGATTCAATAAGTTCGGAAGGGATAGCAGCACAGTTTACCTCTACCATAGGTCCCTTTGAACGGTCACTTTGATTATGAATAGCATGGGCTACCAATTCTTTTCCGGCTCCATTAGGTCCAGTAATAAGTACTCTTGCATCAGAAACCGCTACTTTTTCTATCATTTCCTGGATCTTCGTTAAAGCAGAAGAATTACCGATCATCTGATATTTTTTACTGACCTTTTTCTTTAAATTCTTATTTTCAGACTGAAGAGTTTTATTCTCTTTTTTTAAAGTCTCTTTAGCAAGTGCATTTTTAACACTTGTAATCAGACGGTTGATGTCAATCGGCTTCGAAATGAAATCATAAGCACCCTCTCTAAGGCAGGAAACAGCAGAATCTATATCCGCATGTCCTGAAATCATGATAAAAGTACTGTCCGGTTTTAATGCTAAACTTTGTTTAAGAAGTTCTGTTCCGGAAACTTTAGGCATCTTGATATCGGAAATTACCAGGGCAAAGTCTTCTTTTTCAATTTGTTTGTAGCCTTCCAGGCCGTCTTCAGCAATTACAAATTCATAATCACTCAATTCGTCTGAAAGAATATTATGAAGTACTCCGGAGATTGCTTTTTCGTCTTCTACAATAAGGATTTTTTGCATAGTTGCAAATTTAGAATTTTTGATTGAATTATTAGCAAAAATTATACCTAAATAATTATATTGAATAATCTCTTTTCCCGAATATTGCGGAACCTACCCGCACCGAATTGGCACCACATTCAATGGCAACAGGAAAGTCGTCACTCATTCCCATTGATAAGGTCTGAAGTGGCTTTAATCCACTCAGTTCGTCAAATATTTCTTTGAGAACGGTAAACTCTTTTCTTACCTGGTTTTCATTATCTGTGAAAGTCGCCATTCCCATTAAGCCGGTAATGTTGACATGGGGAAAATCGCCATTGAGATATTTCTGAAAAATCGCTTTTGCTTCCGGGATATCAAACCCGAATTTACTCTCTTCCTCTGCTATTTTAATTTGGAGAAGGACATTGATAGTGCGGTTATGTTTTGCAGCTTCTTTATTGATTTCCGCTAAAACCTTTTCAGAATCAACACTTTGTATCGTATCTACAAATGAAGCAATATATTTTACCTTATTGGTCTGCAAATGCCCGATGAGATGCCACTGAATATCCTGTGGAAGCAAAGGATGCTTTTCCACGAGTTCCTGTACCTTGTTTTCTCCAAACACTTTCTGGCCCAGATCATATACTTTCTGTATTTCGGAAACCGGATGGGTTTTGGAAACAGCAACTAACTGGACGTGCTCCGGAAGCTGCTTTTTAACTGCAATATAATTCTCTTTAATATCCATGGATGCAAATTTCAGCATTTCAATCAAAAAAGCCAAACAAAATAAGCAAAAGGCAGGGGAGAAGTATTCAATAGGTTGGCGAGTAAAAGAAAAAGAGGAACAATATAACCTATTGTTCCTCATTTAGTATATTAATTATAAATAAACAGAATCAATTTAATGTTTCATTGATCTTAGGATATTTTGAGATTGTTCTGAAGACAAACTTATTACTTTTCTGCAGTTTTTCAATAAACATATCCAGCTCGTTGATGGAATCCGTATCCGTGAGATACTGATCATGGGTAAGGAAAACGAGATGCTGGGAAGTTTTCTCTTTATCATTAAGGAAAATACTGTCTATTTTTTTCAGCATGGCTTCATGATTACCTTTTAAGGTCATTTTAGAGGAAGGTCTCCATTCAAGATCCCATCCTACTATTTTATAACCTGCTTTTTTCAGGCTGTTTGCTGCATTTGTGGATGCTTTGATATCCGTAAATGTAACATTATTAAGTCTCCAGATATTTCTGCCGGGTGTACGGGCAATTTTATCGTATAATTTAAGACTGTCCCTTGCGAGATCAAAATCTTTAACGACACGCTCAGGATTTCGGTAGAATTTGGCATATTTTCCACTGGCATGTGTAAAGCTATGATTGGCCAATTCCACTAAGTTATCATTTCTCAGCAGTTCCAGGTCTTCTTTTTGTTTTTTACTCATATATGCGTGTTTTCCCACTACAAAAGCCGTAGCGCAAACATTTCTTTTATGAAGTATCTTGAGAAGGTTTTCCGTTCCGCGATTGGGTCCGTCATCAAAAGTCAGGTAAATTACTTTTTTGTCAGCAGGGACATCATCATTTGTGTTTTCAGTAGTTGAAATAGACTGTTCTTCAGGATTAATTTCCTCTAAGTTTTCATCTTTTCTTTGTTTACAACTATTAAATAAAACGGATGTTGTACTCACCAATACAATAATCCCGAGTAAAACCTTTTTCGCAGGCTTTTCTCTCCATATGTTTTTCATAGATTAAGAAAGAATTTGTGTTTTTAACTAAACTAATTTAACGGTTTGAATATCAACAAATCATATGCCATATTTTTGTTAAATTTATTTTCAATCTGCCCAGAAATGAGCCTGTATTTTTATATATTCAATAAAATAGTTATACTTTAAAATACTTTTAATAAAAAATACATTATTAATGTTTTAATTGTTATTTGTTTACCTTGAAAAAGGGGTTTAAATTTTAAATTTTTTTTAATATTTTCAAAAGTTTATTTAAAATGATCCTGAGTAAAAAAGGCAAAGTCTGTTTTATTTTCAAAACCCGGGACATATTAAAAGAAAAAGAAGTGTTTACGGATTGTATGTAAACACTTCTTTCAAATAGATTTAATAATTGATTATTTTTATTTTTCAGTTTCCAGGCTGACTGAATTGAGGCGTAAAGAATTGAGGATAACGGATAAAGAGCTGAAGCTCATTGCCGCAGCAGCAATCATAGGAGATAAGAGTATTCCGAAGAAAGGATATAAAAGTCCGGCAGCAACCGGAACTCCCAAGATATTATAAATGAATGCAAAGAACAGGTTTTCTTTAATGTTTCTCAACAGTTTTTCACTCAGTAGCTTGGCTTTTGCCACTCCTAAGATATCTCCTTTCAATAATGTTATTTCCGAACTTTCTATGGCGATATCAGTTCCTGTTCCCATGGCAATTCCTATATTGGCCTGCGCCAGTGCAGGGGAGTCATTGATCCCATCTCCGGTCATTGCTACTATTTTACCTTCCTGCTGAAGTTTTTTTACTTCGTTGAGCTTGTCTTCCGGAAGGCAATTCGCTTTAAAATGTACAATTCCTAATTCATCAGCTACAGCCTTGGCGGTATGTTCATTATCTCCGGTCATCATGATGACATCCACGCCTTCTCGGGTAAGCTGTTCAATAGCTTTTTTAGAAGTTTCTTTTATTTTATCCGTAAAGCTTATAAATCCTAATGCTATGTTATCCTGGGCAATATAAGAAACGGTATGCGCTTTTGATTGGACTTCCGTAGCTTTTTGCTTTAGATTTTCCGGAATTTCAATCTGATAAGAATGTAATAGGCTTTCATTTCCGAGGTATACGGTTTTTCCTTTGATATTTCCTTTAACTCCTTTACCGGAAATATTTTCAAAATTTTCCACTTTTTCAGGGGTGATGTTTTGTTCTTTAGCTTTGTTGATAACGGCATTGGATAAAGGATGTTCTGAGTTTTGATTAAGGGAGAAAGCCAATTGCAGAACCCATTTCTGATCTTCTTTTTCCTGGGTTTCTATATGTTCCACAGAAGGTTTTCCTTCAGTCAGGGTGCCTGTTTTATCGGTGATGAGCACATTGACTTTATTCATCTGTTCCAATGCTTCGGCATTTTTGATAAGGATCCCGTTTTTAGCTCCTTTTCCAATCCCTACCATTAATGACATAGGAGTGGCTAATCCCAAGGCACATGGACAGGCTACAATAAGAACCGCAACTGCGTTTACAAAAGCGAACAAGGTCTTTTTTCCTTCCGGTCCGAAAAGCTGCCATGCTACAAATGTAATGACAGCAATAAGGATAACGGTGGGAACAAACACTTTGGAAACTTTATCGGTAAGCTTCTGAATAGGAGCTTTGCTTCTGCTGGCTTCATTCACCATCTTAATGATCTGGGAAAGTAAAGTTTCATCACCTACTTTTTCAGCTTTCATGATGAATACCTGATTCCCGTTAATCGTTCCGGAAGAAACTTTATCATCCTGATTTTTAGTAACGGGGACAGGTTCTCCTGTAATCATACTTTCATCAATTACTGAGCTTCCTTCTACAATTTTACCATCTACCGGGATTTTTTCTCCGGGTTTTACTTTGAGCAGGTCACCTATTTTAACTTCTGAAAGGGCTACTCTTTTTTCTTCCCCATTGATCATGAGGTTGGCTTCGTCAGGGGACAGGTTCATCAGTTCCCTTATGGCATTTCCTGTTTTTTTATGAGCAGCAGCTTCCATTAACTGGCCTAAAATAACAAGGGTCAGAATAACACAAACGGCCTCAAAGTATAAAGGAGCCTCCTGGCCATGTCCCTGTATTTCGTGAGGAATGATACCGGGAAAGACTAAAGCGACCACACTGAAGATAAATGCTGCTGCCACTCCCAATGCAATAAGGCTGAACATATTCAGATTCCAGGTTTTAAAGGAAACCCAGCCTCTTTTCATCAAAAACCAACCGGAATAAAATAAAACAGGGAGCGTTAAAATAAACTCTATAATACCCTGTATAGTATGAGAGAACGGAAAGTTAATAAACATTCCTCCCATGGCCAGAAAAAATACCGGTACAGTGAATAGTAAAGAAATAATAAATTTTCTTTTAAGAATGTTGTATGTTTCGTCATCATCATCATCTTTATCCGGCATCCTGACCAGATCCATTCCACATATAGGGCAGCTTCCCGGTTCATCCCGGATAATGTCCGGATGCATGGGACAGGTGTATTTTGCGGTTTTCTTTTCCGGGTATTTAACCAGATCCATTCCACATACAGGGCAGCCTACATTGCTGTCATAAGTTTTATCTCCTTCACAATACATGGGACAGTAATATCTGCCGGCCATTGCATCAGTCACCCTAGGTTGGTCATGCTGATGATCGTGTTGGTGGGAATGGTGATGCATATGACCGGAGTTTGAGTTATTAACCAATTCCTCAGTGATTTCCTCCAGATGCATATGACATACGGGACAGTCTCCTTTTTGATCATATATTTTGTCACCTTCACAAAACATCGGACAGTAGTATTTTCCGATATTATCTTTAAAGTTGTCGGGTAAATTTTGAGAAGAATAGGCAGGCTTGTGATGAGGATCTTTAGCTAACTTTTCTTCAATAGGTACGAGATACATATTACAGACAGGACATCTTTCTCCTTGTTTGAAGTATACTTTATCACCCTCACATTCCATGGGGCAGTAATATACAGAAGAAGGGGAGACGCGATCCTGAGGCTTTATAAATTCTTTTGGGGAACCCGAAGGGTCTTCTAATTGATAGTTACCTGCTTCCTCCAGAGCTTTATTAAGAAGATTCAGGTCTATTTCCTTATCTGAAGTGATGGTAGCTGTACTGTTCTCCAGATTGACATCGGCATGGATATTTTTAATACTGTTGAGTTTTTCAGAAATTTTTTTCTGGCAGCCTGAACAGCTCATTCCCTGAATTTTATATGTTTGTTTCATAGTCCTAAATTTATAATACAAATTTCCTAAACAGAAAAAAATACTTGTTATAAATTTAAGGAGATTAGTTATATAATTTAGAAATTATCCCAGTCGAATAACTCAGAATGGATGAAACTTAAATACTGTCCAGAGGTTTTCGGTTATGGATTTTCAGCTTTTTAAATTCTGTGGGTGTAAATCCTGTGGTATTTCTGAATTGGGAGGATAAATGCTGTACACTTTTATAACCTAATTTTCCGGCTATTTCCGTAAGGTTGAATTCATTATATAAAAGAAGCTCTTTTACTTTTTCAATTTTCTGAAGAATGAAAAACTGTTCCAGCGTAATATTTTCTTTTTGGGAGAAAGTTTTAGATAAAGAGCTGTAATCTTTGTGAAGGTTGGAACTTAAAAATTCCGATAATAAAAAATCATCTGCAATATCCTGCTCACTGATTTTGATAACGATCAGGTTTTTAATCTTTTCTATCAGCTGATGGGCAGAATCCTTAATTCTTTCAAACCCGATTTCTTTCAACCGGGTTTCTAATGAATTGAGATCACTTTCCTTTAATTCCTGTTCGGTTTCAATTTCTCCGAGCTTAACAGATTTTATAGCAATATGTTCCTCCTGAAAAATGTTTTCCACGGCGGTGATACATCTGTTACAGACCATATTTTTTATAAAAATCTTCATGCACGATTGTTTAACCTGTCTTTTACAAACTCTACCTGGGTTTTACCATGGGGAGACGGATTTCCTTCTTCATCTAAATTAACCATTACAATTTTATCTACCGTAATAATGGTCTGGTGTGTCATCTTGTTTCTTACTTCACATTGAAGAGTAATGGAGGTAGATCCGAATTTTAGAACTTCAATTCCTATTTCAACAATGTCTCCCTGCTTTGCTGAGCTGACAAAGTTAATTTCCGAAATAAATTTGGTAACTACTTTGGTATTTTCCAATTGGATAATAGCATAAAGAGCCGCTTCTTCATCGATCCACTGTAAGAGCCGTCCTCCAAAAAGAGAATGATTAGGGTTTAGATCTTCCGGTTTTACCCATTTTCTTGTATGATAATTCATGTGCTTTTAATTTACCTGCAAATTTAGTGTTATAAATGGTACTTACAAAAGAAAGAGATTTTATATAATGGAAGTGTTTGATTAATTTTTTCAATAACGAAAAGGGTGAAGCCCGGGAATGAAAGAGATGATATAATTCGTTTATTTAATATTAATTATAATGAATTATAATTGATGTTAATTGTAATTAATAAGGTGAATTATATAAAAATATATTTAATTTATACATATAAAATAAAAAAAATCAATATTAAGAAAAAAAAAGAACCTTAAAAAACTTGCATTTGTTTTTTTTAATTGTATCTTGCGATAGTTTATATGTGAAATCAATATTTGTTCATTAATTTATGTTGCTTTTCTCTTATATACCAAATTTTTTATTAATTTTTAATTTTAACTAAAATGAACATTTTTGTTTCAAACATCAACTACGCAACTAAAGAATATGAGTTGCAGGATCTATTTGCAGAATTTGGTGAAGTATCATCAGCGAAAATCATTACAGACAAGGAAACTGGTCGTTCAAGAGGATTCGGTTTTATTGAAATGGCTGATGAAGAAGGTAAGCAGGCTATTGAAGTTCTTAACCAAAAAGAGTTTAACGGAAAGGTATTAAACGTATCTGAAGCTAAACCAAGAGAAGAAAAGCCAAGAAGAAGTTTCGATAACAACAGAAACAGCTACGGAAACAACAGAGGAGGCGGATATGGTAACAATAACCGAGGCGGTGGAAATCGTTGGTAAAAAATAAAGCGGCTTTAGCCGCTTTTTTTAATCTATATAATTAAACTGTTTTATTTTTGCTGGATTGTTTGGCACGCTTTTTTTATTGACTCAGAATAATTAAAATAGATTACAATGAAAAAAAGTTTATTAGCATTGTTGATTTTCGGAAGCCTTTATTTGGGCGCTCAGAATATCAGTGCGGGACAAACCTTACAACAGGATAGAAAATACTGGTCCAGCAACAGACAATATTACTTAATATTCCAAAATGACGGGAACCTTGTTTTTTATGACAGAAGAGGGTCTTCATTATGGGATTCAGGAACATCCAATCAAGGATCAAAAGCTATTTTTCAGGATGATGGTAACTTAGTGGTTTATTCATCTTCGAATCGTGCTTTATTCAGTTCAAATACAAATACAAGAAGAGGTAAGCTTAATGTACAGGATGACGGAAACCTCGTTATTTACGACGGTTCAAATGCATTATGGGCTTCACAGAATACTAAAAAAAGCAGCTCTCATAACAGTAGAGGACAAGGTAATATAAATCCGGGATATGAGTTTTCCAGGAATACCAAAGTATATTCAGCCAACTCAAGATATTATCTTATATTCCAGAATGATGGAAATTTAGTATTATCAAGCAGTAACGGAAGCCCTATATGGAGTACGGAAACCAACAATAAAGGAAGTAAGGCACAGTTTCAAAATGATGGGAATCTCGTAGTTTACGATTCTTATAACAGAGCGGTATGGAGCTCTAAGACTTCCAATAGAGGAGGTAATAAACTAACAGTACAGGATGATGGTAACCTGGTGATTTATAATAATTCCTCACCGGTTTGGAGTTCAGATACTCAAAGAAGATGGTAATTCCATCTGGCTATTTATAAAAAAAGATCCTTTATTCGAGGATCTTTTTTTTATTTTTTCTTTTTCTTCTTTTTAGCCTTCTCCTTTTTACTTTTTTTAGATCCTTTAGGATTAAGGATTTCATCCGCTATCTCCAGTTTCGGTTTCTCAGATTTTACGGGCTTCATCTCAATTTTTAAGTTAAAATAATCAGTAAGATCATTCTGGGAAATAAGGTTTTCATTGAAGAGAAACTGCAGGATTTCTTTACCGGAATTATCAAAAAAGTTTTGGGAAAGCTCCTTTAATAAGAATTTTTTATAATCATCATAAGGAACCTGCACTGAATATTTGAATATTCTTCCTTCCTTTTGTGCTGAAAGATATCCTTTCTCTATAAGAATTTTCAGATAAGTAGAAACCGTATTTTGGTGGGGTTTGGGCTCGGGATGCTGTTCCATGACATCCTTTAAATAGAAGGAGTCTAGTTTCCAAAAAAGTTTCATTAAATTCTCTTCTGCTGATGTAAGATGATTTATTTTCATAAATTCTTAATGTTGAAATTGTATCTGGCAATAAAGATAAATAAAAGAAATAACAATAGCGATTCCTGCTCCCATATAAACTTCTTGTATGGTATGTCTTTTTAAAACGACCCTTGTAATTCCTACCAAAACAGCAATTCCCAGCCATATAATTCCCATTCTCCAGTTTAATGAATAAAATAAGGCCGCCACAAAAATATTAAAGGAAGTATGCATTGAGCTTTTAATGAATAAATTACTGATCTGTAAGGCAAATAACAGGATGAGAATAAATGAAAGTACAAAATCAAGATAACCGTTCACTATATAATGATAGGATAAGTAAACAATAATACAGCCTTCCAGAAACAGATATAGAGATTTTCTCTCAATACGATTGGAAACATCCATATTAGTATATCTTCCTGTTTTCACATTCCATACCAGCCATGTTATAACAGGAATGATGACAAGCAGTAAAATCGGAAGGAAATAGGATAATGATGTTTCCCAGGAATATCCGTAAACACTCATGTATATAAAAAATATGAATAAGGAAACTAACGGATTAAAAAAATTAGAGATTAGTTTAGAGATACTTAGCCAGAGTGACGGTTGTTTTTCTTTCATTAATACGTTTAAATTCCAAATATAACACTATAAGTAAAAAAAACAATTGATAGGTATACAATAAAAACAAAGTTTTTTTCCTAATTTTGCTCAACTATTTCATAATAAATAAGCAAGAGCTAACACATGAAAGAATTTTCGAAAGAAGTATACCTAAAGTGGTATGAAGATATGACAATGTGGAGAAGGTTTGAAGACAAGTGCCGTTCTCTTTATCTAAAACAAAAAATCAGAGGATTTTTACATTTATACAATGGTCAGGAAGCTATTCCTGCTGGATTCGTTCATGCAATGGACATGACTAAAGACAGTATGATAACCGCTTATAGATGTCATATACATCCTATGGCAATGGGAGTGGATCCGAAAAGAATTTTAGCTGAGCTTTGCGGTAAAGCAACGGGAACTTCAGGCGGTATGGGTGGATCTATGCACATTTTCAGTAAAGAGCACCGTTTTTATGGAGGACACGGAATTGTAGGAGGACAGATTCCTTTAGGAGCAGGTATTGCTTTTGCCGATAAATATTTCGACAGAAAAGCTGTAAATATTTGTTTCTTTGGAGACGGAGCTGCCAGACAGGGATCCCTTCATGAAACATTCAATATGGCTATGAACTGGAAACTTCCTGTAGTATTTGTTGTTGAGAATAACCAGTATGCAATGGGAACTTCAGTAAAAAGAACAGCAAATCACGAAGATATTTATAAATTAGGATTAGGATATGAAATGCCTTGCCTTCCTGTAGATGCTATGGATCCTGAGAAAGTGGCAGAAGCTGCTTATGAAGCGATCGAAAGAGCAAGAAGAGGAGACGGTCCTACATTTATTGAAGCAAGAACGTACCGTTACAGAGGTCACTCTATGTCTGATGCTGAACCATACAGATCAAAAGATGAAGTAGCAATCCATAAAAAAGATGATCCGATTGAACTTGTAAAACAAAGAATATTGGAAAATAAATGGGCTACGGAAGAAGAGCTTGAAGCACTTGATAATAAATCAAAAGATTTTGTAGAAGAATGTGTGGAATTCATGGAAAATTCTCCATATCCTACAGCAGAAAAAATCTATGAATATGTTTACGCTCAGGAAGATTATCCATTCCTGGACAAATTAGAAAACTAAACGGAATATATGAGATAATGCGGTGATATGCTAATGTTAATTATCATGTTCCTATTCATTATCAAATTATCAATTAACTCATTATCATATTAAATATTATGGCAGAAGTAATTACAATGCCTCGCCTTTCTGATACAATGACGGAAGGGAAAGTGGCAAAATGGCATAAACAAGTTGGAGAGAAAGTAAAAGAAGGCGACATATTAGCTGAAATTGAAACTGATAAAGCTGTTCAGGATTTTGAATCTGAAATAGAAGGTACGCTTTTATATGTAGGAGTGGAAGAAGGAGGTGCTGCAGCTGTAGATACAGTTTTAGCAATTATTGGTAATGAAGGAGAAGACATTTCAGCTTTGAAAGGAGGAAGTGCTCCTGCTGCCGGAGCTTCTGAAGAGAAAAAATCTGAAGAAGAATCAAAAACAGAAAATAAAGCTACAAGTGTGGAGCAAACTACCAGTGAAGTTCCAGCCGGAGTAGAAATAATCACCATGCCTCGTCTTTCCGATACGATGACGGAAGGGAAAGTAGCAAAATGGCACAAACAAGTAGGTGATACGGTAAAAGAAGGAGATATTTTAGCTGAAATAGAAACCGATAAAGCCGTTCAGGATTTTGAATCTGAATTTAACGGGGTATTATTAAAGCAAGGTGTAGAAGAAGGAGGAGGAGCTCCTGTAGACTCTGTACTTGCTATTATAGGACCTGCCGGTACTGATGTTTCTGCAGTTGGCGCAACAGCACCTGCTAAGGAAACTGAAAAACCTGCGGAACAAAAAGCAGAACCTAAAAAAGAAGAAGCTGCTCCTACTCAGGCTGCCAATGCTTCATCTTCCGATAGAATTGCCATTTCTCCGTTAGCAAAAAAAATGGCTGAAGATAAAGGAGTGGATATCCATGGTATTCAGGGATCCGGAGAAAACGGCAGAATAGTGAAAAAAGATATTGAAAACTATCAGCCTTCTCAGAAATCTTCTGCACCGGCACAAGCTGCCAGCGCGGCTGCTCAGGTAGCAGTGAACTTTGTTCAGGGAGAAGATACGGAGACTCAAAACTCTCAGGTAAGAAATGTAATTGCTAAAAGACTTGCAGAAAGTAAGTTCTCGGCACCGCATTACTATCTGATGGTAGAGATCAATATGGATAAAGCTATTGAAGCAAGAAAAGAAATCAATTCTTTACCTGATACTAAAATTTCTTTCAATGATATGATCATTAAAGCAACTGCTGTGGCTTTAAGAAAGCACCCACAGGTTAATTCAAGCTGGGCAGGTGATAAGATCATTCACAGAGGAAATATTAACGTAGGCGTAGCTGTGGCAATCCCTGACGGATTAGTAGTTCCGGTTCTTAAGAATACGGATCAGATGAACTATACTCAGATTTCAGCTGCTGTTAAAGATATGGCCTCAAGAGCAAAAACAAAAGCACTTAAAGCCAATGAAATGGAAGGTTCCACTTTCTCCATCTCAAATCTGGGAATGTTCGGAATCGAGACATTTACAAGTATCATTAACCAGCCTAACTCCGCTATTTTATCCGTAGGAGCTATTATTGAAAAACCAATAGTGAAGAATGGACAAATTGTGGTTGGAAATATCATGAAGCTTTCTTTAGCTTGTGACCATAGAGTAGTGGACGGCGCTACCGGTGCTGAATTCTTACAGACATTAAAAACATACTTAGAAAATCCTTTAACGTTGTTACTGTAATTTTCTATGATGCAAAATAAAAAACCTCTCCGTGTGAGAGGTTTTTTTATGATTATTTTAGCTAAAAACAAAGTTGTATCATCATTGAAAATTAAATTCAAATTAGTATTTTTGAACCATGATTAAAGCAACCAATATCCATAAATCTTATGGGAATTTAGAAGTGTTAAAAGGTGTTGATATGCATATTAAAACCGGAGAAGTTGTTTCTATTGTAGGAGAATCAGGAGCAGGAAAGTCAACACTGCTGCAAATACTCGGAACCCTGGATCAGCCCACCAATTCAAAGCAGCATCGTACCGAAATAACTATTGCGGGAGAATCATTTATCAATATGAATGATAAACAGCTATCTAAATTCAGAAATCAGAATATTGGTTTTGTTTTTCAGTTTCATCAATTGTTGCCGGAATTTACAGCATTGGAAAATGTTTTGCTTCCGACAAAGATTGCGGGAGCCCCGGAAAAAGAGGCATTAGAAAAAGCCTATGCTTTGTTTGAGGATTTAAAGATTGAGCAAAGATTACATCATAAGCCTAACCAGCTATCGGGTGGTGAAGCACAAAGAGTAGCCGTAGCCCGGGCCCTTATTAACTCGCCTAAGGTCATCTTTGCGGATGAACCTACCGGAAATTTGGACTCCAAAAATGCGGATGATCTACACAGGCTGTTTTTTGATCTTAGAGATAAATATAATCAAACCTTTATTATTGTAACCCACAACCCAAGCTTAGCGGAAATTACGGATAGAAAGCTGGTTATGAAGGATGGGATGATTTTATAAGTAAATCATCGATATTTTTGTAAAGTGGTGGTTCTTTATGTCTTTTATTGAAATTAAAATTCATAACTTGTAGCTTTTAACATTCATTATGTCCATAAAGTTTTTAGCTGAAGATGATAGACCCAGAGAAAAATTTTTACTTAAAGGTAGAAAGTCACTCTCTGATTCCGAACTATTGGCTATTATTATGGGAAGCGGAAATAAAGATGAAACAGCCATTGAGTTATCCAGAAAAATTCTTTCCTCAGTTAATAATAATTGGCACCAGCTAAGTTTACTTTCTGTGGAAGACCTTATGAAATTTAAAGGAATAGGACGGGTAAAGGCTATTTCAATTGTTACTGCATTGGAGATCGGAAGAAGAAGAAATAATCAGGGAATTGTTGATAAGCCTGTTATTTCCAACAGTAATGATGCTTACCATATTCTTAAAGAGCATTTGTCAGATCTCCGAACAGAAGAGTTCTGGGCAGTATTCCTCAATCAGAGCAATAAGATTGTCCATATTTCCAAGCTTACAGAAGGAGGGATTAATCAATCTATCGTAGATATCCGGATTTTATTTAAAGTAGCACTGGATCATTTTTCTACGGGAATTATCATTGCCCATAACCACCCCTCCGGAAATCTCAAGCCGAGTAAAGAAGACTTGCATATCACAAAAAAAATAAATGAGGCAGGAAGTTTTTTAAATATTCAGCTTCTTGATCATTTGATTCTTATACAGGATTCATATCTTAGTTTTGCGGATGAAGGATTGTTATGACTATGATTAGAAAGCTAAAGTACCATGAAATCGATTTTGTTAAATATACCCATTGTTTAGAAACATCCGAACAGAGAAACTGGTATGCGAAAAAAGAAGTCCTGGATGAACTTTGTGAATCTTGGGAAGTTTTGGTTTACGATGATTACAAAGCCGTAATGCCGATACCTTTGAAAAAAAAACTGGGTTTTAGTTTCGCTGCTATGCCTTTATTTTGCCAGCAATTAGGTGTTTTTTCTAAAGGTGATAATGCTGAAATCAACAGTCGGTTCCTGAAATATTTAAAAAAAAACTATAAAATTTTCCAGTATTCTTTCAATCATCATAATCAATTGCCCACCGGGTTTGATAAAAAAAAGAATTATATAATTCCAGTAACTTCTTACCATCAACTCAGAAAAAAATATTTTAAAGGGAGAAAGTCTACTGTAAAAAGTGCACAACATCTTATTTACAGGGAAGTTAATTTTGATTCAAATATTATTTCCTTTATTGAGCTTAATTCTAAAGGTCTTGCAAAAAGTACGGATCTTTTGAAATTTAAGAAATATCTCCACATTCTGGATCAGATGAATGTGCTGAAATTATGTGGTGCTTTTAAGGACGACAGGCTTATAAATCTGGCTGTGCTGATTAGTGATCATAAGGAACTTTTTTTATTGGCTCTTGTGAATGATGATAACTTTAAAAATGAAAATGGAGCTTCTTTTTTGATTGATCAAATTCTGCAAAACTGTATTGAAGATTTCTCCTTTAATTTTATGGGAAGCAATATCCGGAATATAGAAGTTTTCTTTAAGAGTTTCGGAGGACAGCTTTGTGAATTTAGTTCTATTGAAAACAAAAAAATAATGAAATTACTGAAGCTGGTAAAGCCCTAGACAATTATAGGGCTCAAATTCAGTTAAATTCAGAAAATATTAGTAATTTTGCACTCTAAATTATGTCAAGTCTTTCAGGATATCTGCCGTATGCATTTGCATTGATTATTGCAATTCCCTTTTTGGTTTTGCTGAGACAATTTGTATACTCTTATATCAACCTTAAAAATCAGGAGCTGAAGTTGCTTACCGTAAAATCAAATTCTGAAAATAAAACCCATTCTTACGAAAGAATGACGCTTTTTCTGGAAAGGATAAAGCCCTCTCATCTGATACAGAAATTTGATAATGGTTTAGCAGTACATGAATTTATTTTTCTTACTGAAAAAACAATCAATGAAGAGTTTGAATATAATTCTTCCCAACAGCTTTATATTACAAAAACTTCGTGGCAGAATATTGTGGATTCCAAGAATGCGGTGATTAGTTTACTTCATCAAACCTATGAAAGTTTAAATAATAATCCGAACCTTGAAGAATTTAAAACTGTTTTTATCATGAATTATATGAACGGTGAAGATTATATTGCAGCCACAATAGAAGATCTTAGAAGAGAGATTTTAATAATAGCTTAATAATTAAAAAATAAATATAGATAATGATTCCAAATTTTAAAGCGCATCCATGGCATGGAATTTCTGCAGGAGAAGATGCCCCTAATGTTGTCAATGTATTCGTAGAAATTGTTCCTTCAGATACTATTAAATATGAAGTGGATAAAGAAACAGGTTATTTGAAAGTAGACCGTCCACAAAAATTCTCTAATATTATCCCGGCTTTATATGGTTTTGTACCAAGAACCTATTGCCATACTGAAGTAATGAAATTAGCAGTGGAAAGCGGAGCGGATGATGTTACTATGGGAGATCACGATCCATTGGATATCTGTGTTTTGAGTTCACATAATATTCACTCGGGAGGTATGCTTATGGAAGCTATTCCGATCGGTGGTTTTAAAATGATTGACGGAGGAGAAGCAGATGATAAAATTGTTGCGGTAATGGTGGGTGACCATGCTTTCGGACATTTCAGAGATATTGCTGAATTACCTGATGCGGAAGTTAAAAGATTAATGCACTATTTCCTAACCTATAAAAATTTACCGGATGAACCTGCAAAATGCAGAATCCAGGAAATTTACGGAGCTGAGCATGCTAAAAAAGTAATTAAAGCTTCTCAGAAAGACTATTCTGAAAAATTCGGGGGATAAAAATCTTCTAAAAAAATACAATAAGGGGGTTGGTGAATTTCATCGACCCCTTTTTTTATGAGGTATACCGTAGATTTATGAAGTTTTAATTTTTAATTAATTTGTGTAGCAATTATTTATTATATTTAATTTCCTATTACAAAAAAAATATTAAACTATGAATTTATTTGTGTTAGTACCTATTTTCGGGATCATCGCATTGGTCTATACTTTTCTAAAAAGTAACTGGGTAAGTAAACAGGATGCGGGAACCGAAAAAATGAAAGTAATCAGCGGATATATTGCTGATGGAGCAATGGCTTTTCTAAAAGCTGAATATAAAATTCTAACTTATTTCGTAATTGTTGTAGCTATTTTACTAGGTATAATGGGGGTAAGTAATTCCACTTCGCACTGGAGTATAGGAATTGCATTTGTAGTGGGGGCCTTTTTTTCCGCTTTGGCAGGGTTTATAGGAATGAAAATTGCTACAAAGGCAAATGTTCGTACTGCAGAAGCTGCAAAAACATCTCTTTCCAGAGCGCTGAAAGTATCATTTACAGGAGGATCTGTCATGGGTATGGGGGTGGCAGGTTTGGCCGTCTTGGGATTAGGCTCATTATTCCTGATCATCAGGCAGATTTTCGCTCCTGATTCTACTGTAGATTCACATGAAATGGAAAGGACCATTGAAATTCTCACCGGATTTTCTTTAGGTGCTGAATCCATTGCGTTATTTGCAAGAGTAGGAGGTGGTATCTATACCAAAGCAGCAGACGTGGGTGCGGACTTGGTAGGTAAAGTGGAAGCAGGAATCCCGGAAGATGACCCGCGTAATCCGGCTACGATCGCAGATAATGTAGGAGACAATGTAGGAGACGTAGCGGGTATGGGAGCGGATTTATTCGGTTCTTATGTAGCTACCGTTTTAGCAACAATGGTATTAGGTAGGGAAACGCTTTCCGAGGATTCTTTCGGTGGCTTTGCACCCATACTTTTACCTATGTTAATAGCAGGGGTAGGAATTATTTTCTCAATTATAGGAACTTTATTTGTTAAGGTAAATGATAATGAAGGAGCATCTATGTCTGAAGTTCAGAGTGCCCTGAACTTCGGAAACTGGAGCAGTATTGTTCTTACAGCCATAGCATCTTATTTTTTAGTTACATATATTCTTCCTGACACAATGGTGCTCAGGGGCCATGAATTTACCAAAATGGGTGTATTTGGAGCCATTATAGTAGGTTTAATAGTAGGAACCCTGATGAGCCTTATTACCGAATATTATACCGCGATAGGCAAAAGGCCTGTTTCCAGTATTATCAAACAGTCATCTACAGGACATGCAACTAATATTATCGGGGGACTTTCTGTGGGTATGGAATCTACCTTATTACCGATTATAGTATTGGCTGGAGGGATTTATGGATCCTATTTATGTGCCGGATTATACGGAGTGGCTATTGCAGCTGCCGGAATGATGGCCACTACAGCCATGCAGCTGGCAATTGACGCTTTCGGGCCTATAGCGGATAATGCAGGAGGAATTGCAGAGATGAGTGAGCTCCCTAAAGAAGTTCGCGAAAAAACAGATATCCTGGATGCCGTGGGTAATACAACGGCTGCTACCGGTAAAGGATTTGCAATTGCTTCGGCCGCACTAACGGCTTTAGCGTTATTTGCTGCGTTTGTGGGAATTGCAGGAATAGATGGGATAGATATATACAGGGCAGATGTTCTGGCGGGATTATTTGTAGGAGGAATGATTCCTTTTATCTTTTCTTCACTGGCTATTACTGCAGTAGGACAGGCAGCTATGGCTATGGTGGAGGAAGTAAGAAGACAGTTCAGGGAGATTCCGGGAATTCTGGAAGGTAAAGCTAAGCCTGAATATGAAAAATGTGTAGCTATTTCTACAGATGCCTCCATAAGAAAAATGATGTTACCGGGAGCTATCGCTATTATTTCACCCTTATTGATAGGTTTTATTTTTGGACCGGAAGTTCTTGGAGGCTTCCTGGCAGGAGCTACGGTTACTGGGGTTTTAATGGGGATGTTTCAGAACAATGCAGGCGGAGCTTGGGATAATGCAAAAAAGTCTTTTGAAAAAGGAGTAGATATAAACGGTCAGACCTATTATAAAGGCTCAGAACCGCATAAAGCTTCCGTTACAGGAGACACTGTGGGAGATCCTTTTAAAGATACATCAGGACCTTCTATGAATATTTTAATTAAGCTTATGTCTATCGTTTCCCTTGTGATCGCACCTACATTGGCTACTCTTCATAAAGATAAAATTGAAGCCAACAGAAAGGCAAAAATTGAAAGTTTGACCGGAGCGTATGAAAGTCAGCTATCCGGAGATTCTTTTCCTGCTGTTACTAAAAATGAAATACAGGGTTACCTTAATGAAAATGGCGATTTTGTTTATGAAACCGGAAAAAACAGAGAAGTAAAACTGGAAGGTGGAAAAATAATTTACATGGGGGAAAACAGCCAGCTGTACCATCTTTATACCAATATCAAAAATAAAAATAATTCTCTATTAGATCCCAACAAATGGTATACTATAGAAAATCTGTACTTTGAAAGCGGATCCAGCGATTTGAAGACAGGATCTGAAGCTTTATTAAGTAATTTAGCAGAAATATTAAATTCCTATCCTTCATTAAAAATAAAGTTAGGAGGATATACGGATAATACAGGTAGTGAAGAAAGTAACAGAAGGCTTTCGAACCTAAGAGCACAAACAGCAAAACTGAAACTGCTTGAAATGGGAATTCCTGCAGATCGGGTAGAAGCGGAGGGATACGGTTCCCAATATCCGGTGTGCGAAGCAAATGACACGGATGAATGTAAAGCAAAAAACAGAAGAATTGATGTGAGGGTTCTTTCCTTATAAAACATAAAAACACTGTCGGCAGGCAGTGTTTTTTATAAAGTTCTTCTTAAATGTTCCAGTGAATTTCTGATAATTTCATCTTTCTTTACAAAGCTGAAACGTATATAATCTGAATTATTTTTAGTCTGATAAAAAGCTGAAAGAGGTAGGCAGGAAACTTTTTTCTCTACGGTTAACCATTTGGAAAACTCAATATCGGTCATGCTTTTAGAAATATTTCTAAAGTTGACCACCTGGAAAAAACAGCTTGGAGCTTTCTTTTCTATTTCTAAAGGAGTATCTTTAATAAGATTATAAAACATATCTCTTTTATGTTCCATTAATACCTGATTTACAGAAGGGTCAAAAACTTCAAGATATCTGGCCATAGCATATTGGGAAGGACTGTTTACTCCATAAGAGATATATTGCTGGTGGTTCCTGAAATGCATTGTCAATTTTTCTGTGGCCAATAGATAACTGACCTTCCAGCCTGTCGTATGAAACATTTTTCCGAAGGAGAATATGCAAAAGGTTCTTTCCTTAAGCTCCGGATGAAGAAACGAACTGTAATGGTCCAATCCATCATAATAATATATATCATAGACCTCTTCCGAAATAAGATAAATTTCCCGGTCTTTAATAAGTTCATATAAACAATTCCAATCCTCTGCTGTCCAAATCTTTCCCGTAGGGTTCTGAGGAGAATTGACAATGATTGCTTTTGTTTTGTCTGAAATTTTACTTTTCAGTCTTTCCCAGTTGACAGAGAAATTTTCTTCTACATCACAATATACAGGAATTCCTCCGTTCATTATAATGGCGGGAGCGTACGTATAATAGGAAGGCTGAATGACAATGACTTCATTACCGGGATTAATGACAGTTCGCAGGGATGTGTATACCCCGAAAGTGGAACAGGGAATAATGCTTATTTCTTTAGTTTTAAGATAAATGGGATGTCTTCTATTACTGTTAAACCGGATGATCTGTTCTGTTAAGAGTGAATTTCCTGCAAGAGATTCATAATTATGATTATTTATATCCGCTGATTCCCTGAGAAATTCTTTGAGCCGTACATCAACTTCAAAATCGGGTAAGCCTAAAGAAAGATCATAGCTGTTATGTCTTACGGCAAGCTCAGACATTTCCGTAAAAAAACTATATTGATTAAACTGAAGAATATCATCCATGTTTTATGTTTATATCAAATATAATAAAAATGAAAACGCATTATGAATTAATTTAATTTTGTATTTTTAAAAAAAGTATTGATTAATGAGAAAATTACTGACACCTCTTTTTGCGGCAGTTGTATTAGCAAGCTGTGGCTCTTCAAAAGTATCTGAAGGAATATCAGAAAACACATTTGAAAAAGCTTATAAAGTAATAAATGCAGATGAGCTCAAGAAAAATCTGTATGTGATTGCTTCCGATGAAATGGAGGGACGCGACACAGGAAGCCCGGGACAGAAAAAGGCCGGTTTGTATATTGTAAATTATTATAAAAATTTAGGAATAAGCTATCCTAAAACATTAGGCTCTTATTATCAGAAGGTTCCTGCTGAATACATGAAAAAAAAGGGAGGAAGAAACCTGCCGGATTCAGAAAATATTTTAGCTTTTATTGAAGGCAGTGAGAAGCCTAATGAGATTGTAGTAATATCCGCTCACTATGACCATGTGGGCACTAAGAATGGAGTGATCTATAATGGGGCTGATGATGATGGAAGCGGTACAGTAGCCGTAATGGAGATTGCCAAAGCTTTTCAAAGTGCTAAGAAAGCAGGTAAAGGACCTAAAAGATCCCTGCTTTTTCTTCATGTAACAGGGGAGGAACACGGGTTGTTTGGTTCCGAATATTATACGGATAATCCGGTATTTCCACTGGCTAATACGGTTGTGGATCTTAATATTGATATGATCGGAAGGGATGATCCCGAAAACAGAGGAAAAAACTATGTATACGTGATAGGTTCGGATATGCTGAGCTCCGAATTAAAAGTAATTAATGAAGCAGCTAATAATAAAACCCATAAGCTGGAACTAAACTATAAATATGATGATCCTAATGATATGCAAAGATTATATTACAGATCTGATCATTATAATTTTGCCAAGAATAATATTCCTGTTGCTTTCTTCTTTGACGGTATTCATGAAGATTATCACAAGCCTACGGATGATGTAGAAAAAATAGACTATCCGTTGTTACAAAAGAGAACACAGCTGATCTTTGCAACTGCCTGGGAACTCGCCAATAGAAAAGAAAGAATAGTAGTAGATAAAAAATAAATAGAAATTTATTTAAAAAGCCTGTAGTGTTATTTACAGGCTTTTTTTATTGGATGATGATTGAAGAAATTTACTAAATCTCAGTTTAACTGATAAAAATCATTAATAATATTATTTATAATGATTCTAAATAATATAGATTTGTAGAAAAATAATCCAATAAGGAAGTATTTATTATTTGCATTTAATGGTAAATTTAATAATAGGAGTTTTCCGGATTATCTGATGAAAGTTAGATCATATCAATCATATCCATATCAATTTTTGTTTTTATAACCCGATAAGAATTCTTATCGGGTTTTTCATAAAGTTATAGAATTACCAGACTCCCCGTCTGTGATTGGAAACCCATCTGAACATCCCCAGAATATTAAGTTTACTCATCGTGTTAAATCCTCCCCATCCTTTTACTTCATCGGAAAATTTTACATTTCTGTACAGCTCATCCCAGCTTTGTCCGCTTCTTACCAAATCCAGTACCTGCTGATGAAGATCAGCCATATATTCCCTTTCTTTTCTGATATCATCCAATGTAGCAGGGGTATAGTGCCCGACATCAATATAATCCACATCCTGCTTTAAAGCCCAGTCCAGAGTAGCCATCCATCCATCATAATAGAAATCCAGAAAATCATTATAAGGCATTGTTTTGGATTCTCCCACATCGGTTAGCTGTAATGCTTTATAGGCAGGAAAAGAAACGACGGACATACTATTGGAATGGCTCGGTGCAATATGATCTACAATTACTGTTTCTCCACCCAGCTTGATGGTAAGCTGCTTATCGTAAATGATATCAGGCACTGCTACCGGAAGTTTCTCTCCGATGATGGGCTCTAATCCGTTTTTCTGAATGATTACTTTGGCTCCGGCTTGCTGGAAGATTTGTGAACCTCCTGCGTGATCATAATGAGCATGGGTAAGAATAACATATTTTACGGGCACATTGAATCTCTTTTTAATTTCCTCATTAAGCCAGGTGGCAGCCTGGGTAAGTGCCGGATCTATAACAACAGCTCCTTTTTTTGTGATAAGAACCAAACCGCTGTGAAGGGCTGGCAAGGTTCCGTTTGTATGACGGTAAAGATTTCCTTTTACCTGGACAAGGGTCATTTTTAAATTGGGATCGTTCTTTCCTAAAACATCGGGTAAGGTTTCCCTGTTTTTATACAAAGACAGGTCTACATATTCGGCACCCGTAAGATGAGAATCAGATTGTGCCTGAGCTTTAGAGGAAAAGGTTAGAAACATACCGGTCAGAAAGAAATAAAAAAAATGAATGTATTTTTTCATGATAATTGTTAATTTTAAACGGAATTAATAATTTTTTGAATAAAGATAAGAGAAACTAAGTTTTTGAAAATTATCAATAAACGTACATTTACAGTAAAATTACGAACAGCTATTTCATAGCTTCGGGGAAAAAACAGCTTTCAAATGGAGGGTGTAAATGAAAAAATTCTTAAATTCATGTGTTCTTAAATTCACAACTATTTTATTCTTCTATTGGATTTAGGAAAAAGTTTAATCATTAAATCCTTATAATAAAAAACATATTATGTCAAAAAAAATTGCAGATCAGTTGGTGGAAACCATTGTCGAAGCAGGTATAAAACGTATTTATGCCGTAACGGGAGACAGTTTGAATGAAGTAAATGATGCGGTACGGAAAAACGGTAAATTGCAATGGGTTCATGTCCGTCATGAAGAAACCGGAGCTTTTGCTGCTGCTGCTGAAGCCGAGCTTAATGGTATTGCCTGCTGTGCGGGAAGCAGTGGCCCCGGACACGTTCATCTGATCAACGGATTGTATGAAGCTCAGCGTAGTAATGTTCCCGTATTGGCTATTGCCTCTACCTGTGCTACGGATGAATTTGGAGTAGGTTTTTTTCAGGAAACGAATACCACGAAATTATTTGCAGACTGCAGCGGATACAACGAAATAGCTACTACCTCCAAGCAGTTTCCCCGTATGTTACAGGCGGCATTACAATATGCTTATTCTAAAGGAGAAGTAGCGGTATTGGGACTTCCGGGAGATCTTACTAAAGAAGATGCTGAAGAGAGCAGTACTGCTACTTATTTATTGAAACAACAAACCGTTTACCGTCCTTCCGATACGGAAATCAGCCTATTAGCTGATAAATTAAACAAAGCTTTCAAGATTACCATTTATTGTGGATATGGAGCAGGGGAAGCCCACGATGAAGTAGTGGCATTAGCCGGGTTGCTAAACGCTCCTGTAGCCTATTCATTCAGGGGGAAAATGGGTATACAGTATAATAATCCTTATGAAGTGGGTATGACAGGTTTACTGGGACTGCCTTCCGCATTTTATGCGATGCACCACTCCGAAGTACTCTTAATGCTGGGTACGGACTTTCCTTATAAGCAGTTTATGCCGGAAGGCTTAGAAATTATACAGGTAGATAAGCGGGCAGAAAGGCTAGGCCGTAAAGCAAAGGTTTCCATGGGACTGGCAGGAAATATTAAAGATACCCTTGAAGCATTACTTCCTCATATTCAAAAAAAGTCAGATGACAGCTTTCTGAAAAAACAATTGGAAAAATATGAGCATGTAAAGAAAGCACTTAACACCTACGTAGAAGATAAAGGTAGAAATCATGCCATATCTCCTGAATTTGTAGCTGCGACTATTAATAATAAAGCTACTGATGATGCGATATTTACAGTTGATACGGGAATGTGTTGTGTTTGGGGAGCGAGATACCTTCATGCAACAGGCAAAAGAGCTTTACTGGGATCATTCAGTCATGGTTCCATGGCCAATGCTTTACCCCAGGCGATTGGTGCTGCGCTTGCCAGACCGGATCAGCAGGTAATTGCTTTATGTGGTGATGGAGGACTTTCCATGATGATGGGAGATTTAGCCACAGTGGTTCAGTATAAGCTGCCCATTAAAATTATAGTATTCAATAACCGTTCTTTAGGGATGGTAAGATTGGAAATGCAGGTAGCAGGATTACCGGACTGGCAGACCGATATGTATAACCCTGACTTTGCAAAAGTAGCAGAAGCCATGGGAATGAAAAGTTATACCCTGGAATCTCCGGATAATGTTGAGACGACAATCCAGGAAGCTTTTAATTATGAAGGTCCGGCACTTATCAATGTATTTACTAATCCTGATTCTTTAGCTATGCCGCCTAAAATAGAATTTGAACAGATGAAAGGAATGGCAACGGCTATGAGTAAAATGATGTTGAATGGGGATTTTCAGGAGGTAATGGACATCATTAAATCCAATTATAAAAATATTAAAAGTATACTTTAGAAATTTGAAGTAGAGAGAATAGGAGAGGCTTTTAAGCCTCTTTTTTATTTTCAGGCCTTTTCTGAATAAGAAAGTCTTTAATAAAGCAAAGTGGGTAACTATGATCAGATCAGGAAAACCTAATCCCCTGATTTCCTTTTCTATAGTAAAACTACTACAAGAAATCGTAGAATTACTACAAAATCCGAGATTTCAATATAAAACCTTTTTAAATTCAATTAGTAGGTTTATCTTTATTACATCAAAATATTAATCAAAAAAAATTTACTCTTATGGCTGCAAATTCAAGAGGAATCTTAAAATTCAATGGCAGTGATGGTCAGAAACTTCTTAAGCTTAATTATAGCGTTTCCAGATCTACGGATGTTTCCGGACGTGTAGCATCTGATCCTTCTAATGCTCTTATTAAAGTGACAATCGAAGCAACTGAAAAATCCGATATTTTAGAAAGTTTATTGAATGGTAAATATAAGCCTACCACAGGAGAGATTACTTTCAATAAATCCCACGAAGAAGGAACCCTTATTACTTTAAGTTGGGAAAACGGATATGTTATTCAACATGAGGTAGACTTTGATGCTGTAGATGAAAATTCTATGTTGATCAGCTTCATAGTAAGTGCGGAAAAGATCAATTATGGAAACTCCGCCTATGAGGGAATCTGGCCAACCAGCTGATTTCTTTTTAAATATAGAACTTTTCGCAGGACAGGAGCTTTCAGCCTACTGTTCTGTTTTGATATTTTAAATACAAGGTAAGTTACTCTGTTTTAATTGTTTATTCAGGGCTAAAATAATCTTTATACGGAATGTTTCATTTTTAATGAGGTCAGAATTTGTACAAGCATCTACGGATGATAATAGCTGGTAAATTTATAAATACTAAAAATCATGTTCCAAAATAATAAATTAACAAAACAAAAGGTTTCGGGAGGAACACAGGATCTAAAAAATGCCGTTACATCAAAGGTAGCTGATGAGACCGGCAAAAAAATGCAGAAAATAGATGAGAAGATAAATAAAGCACAGGACTATACAAAAGCTTTACAGAATACTTCCGGGATGTTTATGAATCAGAGTATGCAGATAAATAATCCCATAATGAAAGATGATAAATTATGGTCCAACCAGCCTACTTCCAAAATTTTCAATGCAGCCTCCATTCCTACCAGTCAGGTGTTAGGGATAAACAGAGTAGTAAAACTGGAGATCATTATTGATGGAAGAGTAATAACACACTTTAAGCATTTCAGTCTCAATCAGAGTACGGTAAAGCATCATAGTTTTAGCCTTATCCTTGCTCATGATGTTTTAGGAAGTGCAGAAAATCATAATTTGGAAGAATCTCAAAGCTTTTTAGGGAAAAGAATAACTGTCATTTTCAAATATAAAGATGTTGAAGACAGTCCTGAACGGAATTTTGTGGGTGTTATTACTGAAGTAGGTTTCAGCCAGGATAAAGGAAGTCTGGGAAATATAGTGCTTACCGGTTCCAGCCCTACCGTTCTTCTAGATGCGGCACCACACATCCAAAGTTTCGGAGGAGGTCAGGAAATCAGCCTGAACAGCATTGCCGACCAGGTGATCAGGGAGGGACTGGGTGAAAATCAATTTGATTTCAGGGTAGATGCGCAGTATGGAAATGTATCTTACAGCTCCCAGTATGAAGAAACTCACTATAATTATTTGGCGAGAATTGCCGAAGCATACGGAGAACAGTTTTTTTATGATGGAGAAGTACTTCATTTCGGAAAGCTTCCTCCCACAGAACAGCCTGTAAAGCTTACCTATGGAAGCAGTGTCAATGATGTTAAGGTCAAAATGAAAGCCCAACATGTCAATCCTACTTTCTATGGCTATAACAGCAGTAAAAATGAGAAGTTGACAACAGGGAGCTCAAAGATCACTCATGTATCGGATATTGCTAAAAGAGCCTATGAGATTTCAGAAAAGACATTTACAACACCTTCGTTGAGAGTAGCTCCTATAAAGGCTTCATCATTTATGGATGTAGACTCCTCCCAGAAAGGAACTGCAGGCAGTAAGGCGGTGAGCGTTTTCATTACTTCCGGAAGTACTACGGTACCTTTTTTATATCCGGGGTGTATAGCGGATGTAGAAATGCGTAAAACCGATACTAATGAAACTTCTTATTTTACCAAGCTTATGATTACAGAAGTAAGTCATGAGGTGGATGCAAGGGGATATTATACCGGTAATTTTGAAGCTATAGCAGCAGATACTGGATTTATTCCCCGTCCGGAATTTCATTTTCCCAAAGCCGATGCACAATTTGCAAAAGTAATTTCCAACAGTGATCCTTCCAACCAGGGCAGGGTACAGGTTCAGTTTGACTGGCAAAACGGGACGAGTACAACAGAATTTATCCGGGTAATGACTCCAGATGGCGGAGGAAGTGAGAAAGTCAGCAAGAATCGTGGATTTATGGCCATCCCCGAAGTCGGTGATCAGGTTGCCGTAAATTTTGCACATCAACATCCGGACAGACCTTTTGTAATGGGAGGAATGTTCCATGGAGGTGTTGGAGGAGGTGGAGGAACCGGAAACAATACTAAAAGTTTGAGCAGTAAAAGCGGACATATCATCAGCCTTGATGACGGAGGTGGAATGACCGTAAAGGATAAAGACCAGAACTCTGTTTTTCTGGATGGAGCGGGAAACATACGTGTGGACAGCAAAATTTCTATCACCCTGGCATGTGGAGACAGTGTTATTTTTATGGATAAAGATGGAAATATCATGATTAAAGGAAAAGAAATTATGGTACAGGGCACTAATATAGGGGTGGCAGGGACATCAAGCATCGGAATTGGAGTAGGACCCGAAGATGGAGATCCCACTTCCGGAATTGGTATTGAATCCAGTACCTTAGATGTAGGAACCACTACACTTTCGATGGGTGCAAAAACAGAGGCCAATCTGAGCAGTGCAAAAATCAATATCGGAGGAGGAAATGAAACCAATATAGTAAGCGGGACCGTAAAACTGAATTAATTTAAAACTATGAATCCTGTAGATCTGGAGTTGGTGAAATTGAAAAGACAATGGCAGAATGTTGTCAAACTGAATGAAGATAAGCCCATGTTTATTTGCCTTGGTGAGAAACATGAAACCGATCTTTTTGATGGTTTTATAAAATCAAGGCTGTCTGAAGATTATGATGGTGAGGATATTTTTTTAATTCATTACCAGGAATTTAACGGCATGTCCACTTTCGGACAAGCTTTGTTTGAAGAATGGAAAGAATACTATGAAATGCTGGAAAAAAGCGAGAAAGATACACCGCAATGGAAACTGGAAACCCGGGATAATCAATTTAAAACGGATGCCTATAAAGCTTTTTTCCCGTTATTGGATTTGAAGAGAAATTTTCCCCGTATTAAAGATTCCAAGATCTATTTGTACATCGCTCCCGTCAGGATAAATGAAATTAAAGAATTATCAATTTGGATGAAAGAATGGTGCGAAATCTGTGTGGACTCAGGAACTCAGGATATAAAACTTGTCTGGACAGAACACCATACGTATAAAACGTTACCGGAAAATTCACACGCACACAGTTTCAGAGTGAACGTTGATATTCATCAGCTGATGCAAAATACAGCGGCTCATACCAATCGTAAGAAAAATAGTTTAGATACTGATTTTCAGCAGCAGATTTTAACAGCCAGCAATCACTTAAGTAAAGGAAGATACAAGGAAGCGGAACTTTCATTGAAAGCAGCTGTAAAATTGGGTAAAGAACAAAAAAATAAACAAGGTGAGATATCAGCTTATTTCATGCTAACCCAGGCATATATAGCTGATCGGAAAAAAGAAAAAGCAGAAGATACTTTTCAAACCATATTTAAAGAGGTTGATCCCAATTCTCCACTGGAAGTTCAAATGTATATGAATTACGGAAGCTATCTGCTCGGAAATTCAAAAAAGGAAAAAGCAGAGCAGGCTTTTGAAAAAGCCGCGGAGGTAGCACAGGAAATTGGGGAATATGCAATGGCCATAGAATGCTACAGAATTGTCGGATCATTAAACGACCACATTTTAAGTAAAAATAAAATGATTGAATATTTTGAAAAATGCCTCGACATTGCAAAGTTAATGGAACCTTCAGCACGGGAATCAAGCAGTTTAAAATTTGTAGCATCCATGCTGTTCATCAAATATGAAGGTGACAACAATAAAAAAACAACATTGAATAACGAAATGAAAAATTATTTTGGTGAAGATTGGAAGGTGAGTGTGGAGCAGCCAAAATAGGTTTACAACTCAATTTAAAATTATCATGGCGGATCAGAGTAAAAAAATAAAAAAGATAAAGGTTGCAAAGCCAGATATGAATCCGGACCGGTCTTTAAAGGTAAATGCCGACGTCACTTCTTTCAGCATGGATAAAACGACTCAAGGCTGGAAAAACGGAATGAAGAATAATTTAAACTCACTGAATCCAATGGGTGGAGACGGTGAGGAGTCACAATCAGGTGGTAGCGGCAGTGGAGGAGGAACTTCTGTAACAGCGGAAACAGCAGCCCCACAAAGTAAAATTAAATTAATCAAGGTTAATACTCCTGCTATTGCTCCCACAGCAGTTCAGCATACGAGCAAGCATTTTGACATTGTTTTGGCCATTGATATACACTGGACCCTGATCCCGCCCCCACCTTCTTTTATGTTGATTCCATTACCATTACCACATCCTTTTATCGGGATAGTTTTCGATGTAATGGATTATATTCATTTTACAATTCCGGTTCCCCAATTTATCAGAAATATAAAACCGGATCTTCCCGAAGGAATTCCCATGGGGGGATCAATATATGTTCACGGAAGACATAAAGCTACCACCACTACAAGTGTGATGGGAGTTTTGATCCCTTTCAGACATATTACTTCATTAATTCCGGTTTATCTCATTCCTTTTCCGCAGGAAGCTCCGCATGAGGGAGAAGTTTATTACGGTGCCCAAACCGTTTTAGGACAGGGAAGTAAAATGAGTGGGGACCAGCCCCAGCAGGTCCTCACTTGTATGGGATTACCTTTCGGAATGACAATGTTGCCCGCAATGCCCGATAAACCGAAGAAAAATCCATTGGCTTATTTTGCTTTTTATAATAATTTTTCAAGTTTATATATTCAGATTAATACAGGGGGACCTGTGTTGGTGGGAGGAGCTTTTGTTCCCCACGTATATACGCCGGGTGAAATGCTAATGCGTTTTGCAGGAATGGCTTTAATGAGAGGGTTAACGAAAGGTTTAGGGAAAATTGTTACAAAATTCAATCACTTTCTACAAGGCAAATTTGGTAAGAACAATCCTGTTTCACGGGCCTTATGTAAAGTAGGCCTGGAGCCTGTTAATTTTGCATCTGGAGCAATGTTGTTTGAATGGGATGACTTTCAGATTGAAGGCGGTACACCATTTACATGGACGAATATTTGGTATAGTGACAGGCCTTATACCAAAGGAATGCTCGGCAACGGAATTTTTAATTCTCATGATTTGTATATTGTTCCGGATGAAGAAAATGAGATAGCAGCCTGGATCCACCCTAAAGAACTGCAGCCGATGCCTATTCCTGTTCCGCCTGTGGGAGAAGAATTAAACTATTTCAGAAGTCAGAAGATCTGGCAGTACCGTCCCAATAACAATATTTGGATCATCAGGAAAGGAACCGACATTTATACTTACCAGCGCTTTCATCACATAACGGAAGGAAGTATTTTTAAGGTAATTCATATTGAATACGGAGACGGAACCGTCAGGGAATATGATTATCAGGATCGGAATATTGTTTTAAAAAGCATTAAAGATGTTAAAAGCGGTGTAAGTATAGAAACCACGATTCATCCTGAATTAAAAAAAGTTACCGAAGTTTATTATTGCTATAAAAATCAGAGAGAGCTGCAGGTCCGTTATAATTATGATGAACGGGGAAATCTTACCCACGTCTGGGATATTCATAAAAAAGCTATCATTTTCGAATATGATGAAGAAAACAGAGTCATAAAAAGAACCAACAGAAACGAAATGAACTACCAATGGGAATACGACCAAAAAGGTCGTGTAGTTCATACACGCGGATTGGAAGGCTTTATGGAAGGCTTTTTACAGTATAATGATGAAGAAGGCTACACTGAAGTCATTTATCCACGGCAAAACAATAAAACAGAAAGATATTATTACGACGAAAATTTTTTAGTATACAGGCAAGTAGATGGTGAAGGCGGAGAAACCTGGTACGATTATACTTCGCACAATGAATTAAAGATGATAGGAACTCCGGAAGGAAGAGTTCAGGGATATACCTATGATGAATGGGGAAATATTAAAATTTTCCATACTCCGGATGGAGAGGAATACCACTATCATTACAATGAATTCGGACAGATTACTGCGCGGTTCTCTCCCTCCGGAACCTCGGAAACCTGGACCTATGATGAAGAAGGAAGGCTATTAACCTATACCGATCCCACAGAAGCCAAGATTGATTATCAATATTTAAATTATGAAAAACTTCCTGAGAGCAGTAAAAAACAGGAGGTTGAAACACATTATGAATACAATAACAGAAATCAGATTACCAGATTAACCACCAATACCGGAGGTGAACAATACTGGAAATACGACGAATACGGAAGGCTATTGGTCTTTAGTCCGAAGCCTCTTGTCAAAACTCTCGTTAATAGAGATAAGATGGGAAGAGCTATTGAGATTAAGGAAAACGGGCAGTTACCATTAAAAATCCGTTATGATGCATATGATCTGCCTATCTATGCTACAGACGGAAGGGCCGAATGGCTCATGAGCTATACTCCGATGGGTAGCCTGAGACGCCAGGTCAGAAGAAATGCTTTAACCTTTAAAAAAGAAGAAACCCTTGTTTTTGGTTACAATGCCTATGAAAATCTGATGAGCATTACCAATGAAAAAGGTGAAGTTTATCACTTTGAAAGAGATAACAATGACAATATTATTGGGGAAACCGGTTTTGACGGACAGAAAAAGTTCTTTATAAGAGATAAGGACGGACTGGTGACCCAATCCCGGAATGCACAGGGGAAAAATATTTTTTATGAATATGATTTGGGAGGAAGGCTCACGCAGACACATTATCCAGACGGAACCTGGGAAGCTTATCAGTATGATACTTCCGGAATGCTGATTAAGGCAGATAACCAAAACAGCAGCGTTGATTTTCAAAGAAATAAATTAGGACAGGTTACCAGCGAAAGACAAGGGGAATATACCATTAATTACGAATATGATGAACAGGGAAATCTGATCGGCCTAAAAAGCAGCTTAGGAGCAGAAATCGATTATGCCTATAATGATCTTGGTCAGCTTAAAAATGTAACAGCTGCTACAAAAGATCTTCATCAACCCTGGCAGATGAATCTTGAGATCTCAGAAAACGGACAATTATTTTCCCGGGAAATGACCGGAGGTATTGAGAGTGTCTTTGAGTTCGATCATATCGGGATGCCAGTAAGTCAGAAAGTAGTGGTTAATAAAAGCAGTACCACTTTCCATAGAGATTATCACTGGGCCTCCGGAAGCCGTTTGCAGCAGGTATTGGACCGTGTTACGGGCGGAAGGACAAAATTCGATTATGATGCTTTCGGAAGTCTTGTGGCGGCACAGTATTCCAATGGAGAAGTACAATATAAAAATCCAGATGAAACAGGCTGTCTATACGAAAGCGGAAAACGAACAGACCGGATTTATGATAAAGGCGGAAAACTGATGCGAGATAAAAACTGGTTTTATCATTATGATGAGGAGGGGAACTTATTGCTGAAGAGTAAAAGACCGATCAATAACAGTACATCGCAAAAGAAAGAAGAAATACAGACCCATCCTTACTATAAATCCATTGCAGAAGACTGGTTGAATGAGCCGAAATTCCGTGATCAGAATACTTTGCCTAACATTAATAAAGATTATCCAGTTGAAATTCAAAATCAGGAATGGGAATCGGGAGACTGGGCCTATTTCTGGAATGCGAACGGAATGCTGGCAAAAGTAAGACGTCCGGATGGAAAGGAAATAAGTTTTGAGTATGATGCATTGGGAAGAAGAATTTCAAAAATTGGTCTGAATAAAATAACTCGGTATATTTGGGATGGTAACATTCTTCTGCATGAATGGAGCTATAATGTTGAGCAAGAGCCTAAAACTTTTGTGAATGATGATGGGGATGTTATTGTTGGAAAAGAACCTGTGGAGAATATAGTGACTTGGGTATATGACATGCAAGGATATACTCCAATAGCGAAATTTATTAATGATACAAAATATTCTATATTAAGCGATTATTTAGGAACACCAATTCAGGCTTTTGATGAAACTGGGAAATTGATTTGGGAAAGAGAGCTTAATATCTACGGGAATACAAGAACAGAAAAAGGAGATTTTAATTTTATACCATTCCAATATCAAGGACAGTATTATGATCCTGAAATTGATTTAAATTATAATAGATTTCGCTATTATGATCTTGATTCGGGTGTTTATATTAATAAGGATCCGATTGGAGTATTAGGAGGGTTTGGACTATATAATTATGTAAAAGATACCAATGTTTTGTTGGATATATTAGGTCTATTGCCTAATAATACTGCAATTGGGGACATGGCAGAGGGAGATTTTGTAGATGGATTAAAAAAAAGAGGCTGGAATGTTTATGCAGAAATTAAAAATGGATCTCAAAATGGAATTGATGTGGTTGCGCAACATCCTTTAACAAAGAAGGTACATGTATTTGAAGTAAAAGCAAATACTTCAAGATTAAGCGTTTTGCAAAAAGGAGATGATTATATTCAAAATATTTTAGATGAAATAAGAAATAAAGGTACATTAAGAGGACAAAGGGTAGATCCTTCAATGATAAGAACTGCAAATATTATAGATAGAGATATAAGAACTCATGGAATTGAAGGAAGGTTAATAAAGTATAAAGTAGATAGATCAACTGGTGATACTACAATGACAAGAATGAGTAAGTGGTCACAAAAATATAGATAAAATATGGAGCATAAAAAAATAATAGCTGAGTTTAAAAAAGAGATTAATAAAATAAAAAAAGAAGTTGTAAATCAGGGAGAAATCGATCAGTATTTCGATCTGATAAAGCAAAGTATTCAGGATGATATTAAAGATGGATTTAAAGAGACAATTGCCAGAAATCTAACTTTGGGAATAGGGTTTCATTCAGGAGAATATCCTAAGCATCTTATTCTGAATGATCAAAATGAAGGTTGGAAATATATTACTCGCTATTTACTTTGGCAGAAACATATTTTACAAAAACTTTTTATTTATAAAGAAGTTACCCCTAGATCTGTAGGCTGTATTATAGGATTGTCACTTCTTTGGAACATGTCAGATCTTGCTAAATTATCAAAAGATTATTTTCAATTATTATTTGAAGACGATAGAGAAAAATATAAAAAAAAAGAAACTCACCATTTGTTTTTAGCCATTTTATATGATTTGCATGAGACAAAAGAGATAAATCAACAATTATATTCAGCTTTACCTGACGAAAATATCTATAAAAGGTTTTTAAATAATTGGAAAACAACAGATGAAAAATTATTAAGTAGTTTGCTTTTTGAGATATGTGATTTTCATATTTATAGTTCGTTAGATTTAAAAGATAAATTTTCTGAGATTCTTTCATTAAACTATATTCCGTATGAAATTAAATTAATCGAAAGAATAAGAAAAGAGCAAGGGTTACTTACTGTAAAAATAGATCATCCATTGCTTGAAACTCAATTAGCAGAAATTCCTGCAACAGCTTACGAATGGGATTTATCTAAGGATGAAGTTTATCAGTATTTGTTAAAGAGGGAGTAGTGGATCTGTAAGTGATTATAAAGAGATTTTAATATTCTAAAATCTCAGTAGTAGAATAAAGAAATGTAAGCATTTAAAAGATACTTTATGATTTAAAGTGAATATTTATTGTCAGAAAATAAAATTACAATACAAAAATTCTGATACAATTCTGGTTAAATAATGCTTAATAGATCCGATAATAATGAATGAAATTTTTGAAAACTTCAGCTGTAAAAGCTGGCTTTTAATTAAAAAAGATGAAGTAAGCTCTTTTATAGAAGATTTTGCCCTCATTAAAATAAAGGAAAATAATAAATGGATTGAGATCAATGAAAGTAATGAATCAAGTGATTTGACTATTACCGAGTCTGCTGGGGATTATGTAATTATAGAGGGCAAATTACTGGAAAATTATGGTAAAAAGTTATGTGAAGAGTTTTCTGCAAAGCATAATACCGTATTGTTCAATATGACCATAGATATATGGATTCCTTATATGTTTTATGAATTTTATAAAGGGGGAAAACTAATCAGGAGAATAGAATATGATTTGGATTTAGATGAAAATGAAGTTTCTTCCGGGGAGGTGGGAGAAAAGCAAGGTTTTGAAGACAATGTAAAATATACACCGGATTCAACAGTAGGCTATGATGATTTTTTTTATCCGCTCTATCTTATGAATAATCTTGATATTAAAATGTCAGATATTAGAGAATTAATGAACAAAAAATCTACATTGTATTCTATTAACTACAACTTTTAAATATAATATTCTTAAAAGAATAAGATATCAATAATGAGCAAATTCAAAAATTTAGAATGGGAAGCCAAATATTAAAATTTATAGGGGAATATGAATTATAAAAAATTTAGAGACTTAAAAGAATATATTAAACATTTACAAGAAAAAAACCAATCTTTAAAGGAAGAAATTCAAACCTTAAAAATAAAATACATACCTGATGAGTGCGTTTTTTATTTTTATATTTAAGTTCTGCCGATTATACTTCCAATATAATTTTAAAAATAATAAATGCTCCAAATAAGGAGCATTTATTTATTGTTTTGTTAGAATAATATTTTTGGGTAAAGAAATTGACCAATCAAAAGGAGTTTTCCCGGGGATATTAAGGCGCATTCCTTCATAGTTTTTAATACTTATTAATTTTATGTGGTTAGAATCTATATACTCTATCTGCGCATCAACACTTTTGTTTTTTGATAAATGCTGAATACCTAATTTAATTTGTTTTGGATTCTGTTTATATCCCATACTAAAAAGAGAATACTTTTTATCATTAAGTGGAGTGTTAATGTATTGTATATTACTTTCGATTATTGACCCATTTACAATGTATTCGTGCCAACCGTATAATACATCTCCATATAAATCCATATTTATTGGAATCTTTACATTATCCTTTTTCAAAACTATTTTGAATAAACTTCCATTCTCTTCCCATTTCCATGTTCCAACAAATTTATCAATATCGTTATTCAAAATATTATCTCCATTTTTAGGATAGCTTTCCTGAGCATAACAATGGCATAGTACACCGCTTATTATTAATATACAAAGTTTTAATATTGTTTTCATATTTTGTTTAAGTTTTAAGGACAGTTTTGTGTTATAATATTTCCGTTAGAATCTTTCGTTAATAACCCCCAGTTTTGCATATTATTATCTCCTTTCAAAATTGCTAAACCGGTATTATTGGCATTTAAATAGTTGTAAAATGATTTTTCATTTCCAGCAGATGTATTATTTGGATCAATTCCATAAATGTTATATACATGCTCATAAGCATTCAACATTACTTCATCAAATACATTTCCTTCAAATAAATTTGCAGCAAAAGCTCCAAACTTTATGGGATCATCTATTATTATCATATATTGAGTACCAGAAGCTGTTACGACTCCAATAATGAAACTATTCATATCTGCTATTAATCCTTGTTTATAAAGTTCGGCAATTGCAAATATATCGGAAACAGAGAATATGGATAGTAATCCTGTATAATGACTATGTATAAATCCATTTACAGGAGTATTCACATTAAAATCTATACCAGCAGATCCTGTTGCTCCTTGTATAAGACTACCATTTATATCAATTCCATTTTTAGTAAGTATATATCCATACTCTGAACTTTCTCCTGTTTTAGTTTTTAGATTGGACATTAAAGATTTTGTAGTATCATTTTTTCCGATGGATTTCATTTTTAAACAAGGGTTAATATTGAGTTCCGGCAGACCGCCACCTCCTCCATCAAGATTGCCATCCATACAGTTTTCATAAATGGAACAACCTCCTGATGTCCCTCCGCTTCCACCTGATGGCAGACCATTGCCGTTTCCTCCGGATTTTGGAACGGAGATAATGATCGTATCAATGTCGCAGGCAGGATAACCCGGAAAACCGCATGCATATTTATTTAAACTGTTATTTACTGTACTTTTCAGATATTGTGTTGTAAATAAACTTAAGATTTTAGAATAATTCTTTTCATCAGAAGACATTTCGTAAAATTCTACAAAAGTTTCTTCATCTTTTAAAGCAGCAACCATTATACCTGAAACATGATAATTCTTAATTAAAGGAAAAAGAACATACTTTTCTCCTTTATCCGTGGTAAATTCCTGAGATCGAATATTAAATTCTATATACCCGTCTGAGATGGTTTCCGATTTACTAAAAGACCTTTTCATAGTCTTTGCCGTATAGCTGACACTATAAAGGCTGTCGTATCTTTCCATCAGGGTTTTAAAACCGTCTGCATAATCTACCGTTCTTCCGCCTTGTTCAGAAAATACCTGAAACTTGTTAGAGGTGTATTTTTCATCTTGACTTTTAATATAGTCATCTTCTGAGCTACAGGAATGAAATGTAAATAAAGATATGGCTACGAGGAATAACCAGGGAATAATTTTTTTCCTCATGTTTGTTAGTTTTTTTTGTGTTAAATATAATACAAATTTATTATATCCCAAATATGTGAAAATTAATAGATTAAAAATTACGGATTCCCGTAATACTAAGTGAAAATTTTTATAATATGGTTTTATTGTAAATGGAGTAAAATAAGGTATTTTTATTTTCCCAACTTTGTTTTATCTTCAATGTAATTTCCTATCATCAAATACATGCATTACCATCAATGATATTCCACGAAATTAATTTTAAATTCTATTACAAAGTTGAAGCTGATTTAATGTTTTGGGGGTACTTTTGGGGGTGGATGGTTGTTAATCCCTTTTAAATAAAGTTGAATTGTAGCCCCACCAGGGATCGAACCTGGATCTAAAGTTTAGGAAACTTCTATTCTATCCATTGAACTATGGGGCCGGAAAAATAATTCCCAAATTTATTAATTAATTGGAAAATAATAAAGGCTTACATGAAAGAATCCGCTCTTTAGGAACGGATTCAGTAGATAAAACATCTCATTTTTTTAATTAGACAACAATAAAAAGCACAGCCGACAATGCTGTGCTTAAATTTTTATTTCAAATTTAATTGCGACTTCAAAACTGAAAAAAGCAAAAATTGTTTCCACTTTGTTTATAAATACATAGTAAATGTAGGAAATAATTTAATACAAAATATGAATTAAATGTTAAAGTTAACAAGTTTTCCACATTTTTCTGTGGATAAGTCCATCCTACACTTTTCGATTGAATTTTATTTATAAAAAATAGAGGGTTGATAAACCCTCCATTGTATTATTCTTCCAGCTTTTCTTTAATGTATTTTGCTGTATGGGACTTCTTATTTTTGGCCAGATCTTCCGGAGTTCCGGTAAAGACTACTTCGCCACCATGTTTTCCAGCTTCCGGACCGATGTCGATAATATAATCAGCGGACTTAATGATATCCGGCTGGTGTTCAATAACTATTACGGAATGTCCCAAATCGATCAGTGCCTGTAAAGACTTTAATAATTTTTGAATATCATGGAAATGTAATCCCGTAGAAGGTTCATCAAAAATAAAAAGGGTTTTATCGGTAGTAACTCCTTTTACTAGAAAAGAGGCAAGCTTCACACGTTGCGCCTCACCACCGGAAAGGGTAGAAGAGCTTTGACCCAGCTGAAGATATCCTAAACCTACTTCCTGTAAAGGTTTTAATTTTGTTACGATTTTATCTTCCTTATTTTCAGTAAAGAATTCCAAGGCTTCATCTACCGTCATATGTAAAATGTCGGAGATATTCTTTTCATCAAATTTTACTTCCAGTATTTCCTGCTTAAACCGGGTGCCTTTACATACTTCACATTCAAGTTCTATATCGGCCATAAACTGCATGGAAACGTTAATTACGCCTTCACCTTTACACTCATCACATCTTCCTCCGTCCACGTTGAATGAAAAATGCTTTGGCTTATAACCCATCATTTTGGCTACTTTCTGCTTTGCAAAAAGATCCCGTATATCATCATAGGCCTTTAAATAGGTTACAGGGTTGGAACGTGATGATTTTCCAATAGGGTTCTGATCAATAAGCTCTATATTTTTGATCAGTTTTTTAGGAAACTCTACTGAATCATATTCTCCCTTTTTTCCACCCATTCCCAATTGGATCTGAATATCATTCGTAAGAACTTCTTTCATTAAGGTAGATTTACCGCTTCCTGAGATACCGGAAATAACCACTAAGCTTTCCAGAGGTACGTCTACATCAATATTCTTCAGGTTATTTTGTCTTGCTCCTTTAATATATATCCACTCTTTAGGCTTTCTGCGCTTTTCCGGAACTTCAATCTTTAATCTACCCGTCAGATACTTTGAAGTCAATGTATCGGCATCTTTCAAATGCTTATAATCTCCGGCAAAAACCAGTTCTCCACCGAGATATCCAGCTTCAGGACCTATATCAATAATATAATCTGCAGCTTTCATCACATCTTCATCATGTTCCACTACAATAACTGTATTTCCCAGGTCCCGAAGGTTTTTTAAAACTTCAATTAAATTTTCAGTGTCCCTCGAATGCAGTCCTATGGAAGGCTCATCCAAAATATAAATGGATCCTACCAGCGAACTTCCTAAGCTGGTGGCGAGATTAATTCTTTGACTTTCTCCCCCGGAGAGGGTATTGGATGTCCGGTTTAATGTCAGATATCCTAATCCGACCTTTAATAAAAACTCTAAACGAGTTGTAATTTCATAAAGAAGCCTTTTCGCGACATCCTGATCATATTGAGATAACTGTAAGCCTTTGATTAAAGGAAAAAGCTCATCCAGTGGCAGCTCAATAAGTGATTGTATGTTGTGTCCGTCGATTTTCACCCAGCAGGTTTCCTCTCTTAATCTGAGTCCTTCGCACGTCGGGCAAAGGGTTTTACCTCTGTACCGGGAGAGCATAACACGGTATTGGATCTTGTAAAGATTTTCTTCAAGCATTTTGAAGAAATTATTGATGGAAGGGAAACTGCTTTTTCCGTCACCTTTCCAAAGAAAATTTCTCTGCTCTTTGTTCAGTTGGTGATAAGGTTTATGAATAGGAAAGTCCCCGGCTTTTTTAATAAAGGATTTTTTCCATTCGCTCATGCTTTCCCCTCTCCAGGAAGCTACGGCATCTTCATAAACGGACAACGCTTTATTAGGCACTACAAGGTCTTCATCTATTCCGATCACTTTACCATACCCTTCACAGGTTGGGCATGCTCCATAAGGATTATTAAAGCTGAAAAAATGAACATTAGGCTCTAAAAACTCAATTCCGTCAAGTTCAAATTTATTGGAAAACTCACGGATCTTTCCGGTTTCAACGTTTTTAAGTGAGCAGTAACCTCTTCCTTCATAGAAGGCCATCTGTATGGAATCTGCCAGCCTTTGAAGAAAATTTTCATCTTCTTCGTAAGAAAAACGGTCAATAACGAGGTTGATAACCATTCCTTTTTCGGGAGTGAATCCAAAACTTTCCAGGTCTTCAATTCCTGCCACGTTTCCGTTAATTTCAAGGCGGGTAAATCCGGCTAACTTTAAAACATTCAGCGTTTCACCAAAGTTAGCGGAATCATATTCCAAAGGAGATGTTAAAAGGAAAGAAGCATCTTTTTCAGACTCTTTAATGAAATCTACAACGTCGGATACCGAATCTTTTTTTACTTCTTCACCGGAAACAGGAGAATAGGTCTTTCCGATCCTGGCAAATAAAAGTTTAAGATAATCATAAATTTCAGTGGAAGTACCGACCGTAGACCGCGGATTGGAGGATATGACTTTCTGTTGTATGGCAATAGAAGGAGCCAATCCTTTAATATCATCCACCTTGGGTTTCTCCAATTTTCCTAAAAACTGGCGTGCGTAAGAGCTAAGGCTCTCTACATACCGTCTTTGTCCCTCCGCATAAATAGTGTCGAAAGCCAGAGATGATTTCCCGCTTCCGGACACTCCCGTAATAACGATAAGTTTATTTTTAGGAATTAGTACATCAATGTGTTTCAGGTTGTTAAGGTGTGCATTCTTTACAAAAACCTGTTTTTTTATATCTATATCTGTAGTCAAAGCCATAGTAAAATTAAGACTAACAAAATTACGAATTTATACGGAGTATTACATAGGAGATGAGATATAAATTATCAATAAAAATTCCAAGGTGTACAGCAAAAAATAATAGAAAATACAGAATGAGGTTATAAGGGTCAAGAAGACTTGTAGAGCTGGTTTATAAATTTTTGCGATTTATGATTTTTGCTATTGTTTTATATTTTAATTTTTTTTAAAATTGTATTCATAAATATGTAATGTAGAAATGAGAAAGTTATTCAGAGATCTTGTTACACATTTAATGAGAAAAAGATAAGAAATTACTTCCCAAAAAAAGATGCAGAAAACCCTGCATCTTTTTTTATTCATGATATTAATCATTTTCTAGTTTTAAATTTCTCCATTACATTTGAAACCCTAAAAAAAGTATAAAATAATTACTGTATGGTAAAAAAAATAGGAAGTATATTTTTCCTGAGTTTTCTGATCTCTTTTCAGGCACAGGAAAAAACAGATGATTTGGAAACTATTGAGATTCAGGGTAAAATAATTTCGACCCCTTATAAAAGTGCCAATCAAAATATAACTATTATTACCAGGAAGGAAATTATAAATTCTCCAGCGAAAAGTATCGACGAGATTCTTCAGCAGATTCCCGGAATGGATATAAGAAGAAGGGGAGCCAATGGAGTTCAGAGTGATATAGGATTTCGGGGAAGTTCATTTGAGCAGGTATTGCTGTTACTTAATGGAATACGTATGAACGATTCACAAACCGGACATAATTCAATGAATGTACCGGTAGATCTTGAAGACGTTGAAAGAATTGAAGTGATCAAAGGTCCTGCGGCAAGAAGGTTCGGACAAAATGCCTATGCGGGTGCCATCAATATTATTACCAGGGTTAACCCCGGAAAAAGAGTAAAGATCAGTGCGGAAGGTGGAGATTATGAATCGTATGGTTTAGGGATCAACGCTCAGATAGGGAATGACAAGTTTTCACAGTCACTTCAGGCCAACTCAAACAGCTCACAGGGATATATGTACAATACGGATTATGAGATCCGGAATGTTTTCTATCAAGGTAAGCTCAATATAAAAGATGGAAATATTCATTTTCAGGCGGGATTTTCAGAAAAGAAATTCGGGGCAAACGGATTTTATTCATCTCCGGCTGCTAAAGATCAGTATGAAGAGACTCAGGCTTCTATTGTGAGCATGGCTTATCAGCAAACATTCGGGAAGCTCAGGCTCAATTCCAATATGTACTGGAGAAGAGGACAGGATATGTATGAATATGTAAGAAACAAGCCTGAAATTTACAGGAACATGCATATCGGAAATAATATAGGCGGTGAAGTGAATTCCAGCTATACTTGGAGACTGGGAATTACAGGAATAGGAGTGGAGTTGAGAAAAGAATTTTTGGCAAGCAATAATCTCGGGGACCGGGAGCGTTTTGTGTCACAGGTTTTCTTCGAGCATCATTTTTCTTTACTGGATAAAAAGCTTACCATTTCTCCGGGAATCTCCTGGGCTAATTATTCTAATGAAGGCAATTTCTTCTATCCGGGATTAGATGTAGGTTATCATTTCAATTCCCATCATAAGGTATATGGAAATATTGCCAAAGTACACAGGGTTCCTACTTTTACAGATTTATATTATTCAAGTAAAACAGAACAGGGCAACGTTAACCTTGTACCTGAAGATGCGGTCTATACGGAGATTGGTTATCAATACCAAAATAAAAACCTTCTGGCCAAGGTAAGCGGATTTTTGAGAAATTCTGATAATGCCATTGACTGGACGAAACATTCTCTGGAAGACCCGATATGGTATGCCCAGAACGTAGGAAAAATAGAAACCAAAGGGATTGAAATAGAGTGGAACCATCAATTGATCCACTGGCTTAAATATTCATTGGGATATACTTATCTAGATAATTCCTTTAAGCAGTCCGGTGAATTTGTATCACGCTATGTGCTGGATAATTTGAAGCATCAGTTTATTGCCAAGCTGGAAACACGTTTTTTAAACCATTTCACGAATGAGCTGGTCTACCGGTATAATGACCGTTTGAACTTGGGAAGCTATAATTTGCTGGATGAAAAAATAAGTTTTAAGCAAAAAGATTTTACATTTTATGTTCTTGTTAACAATCTCACAAATACTCACTATACGGAGGCTTTTGGTGTAATGATGCCCCAAAGATGGTTTCATATAGGGTTTTCTTATACTATTAATATTAACTAATCTTAACATTGGGCTTCAGCAGAATAACCGTAATTTTGCAGAAATTTTTTTCATGCGGATTTTTTTTAGTTTCGGTTTATTATTCTGTATTGTCTTCTCTTATGCACAAGATCACATTGCAGGTTTTAATTCCCTCACCTTAACTTATAAAGTTCATCCTAAATTTTTCCTTTATGCAGAAGGTCAGCTACGTGCCATCGAAGATTACACTTACCCTGATTATTATGAAATTAAAGGGGGAATAGGGTATAACCTTACAAAAAACCATAAGCCTTTCATAGGATTAGGAAGATATGTAACTTATAAGGACAAGCGGTTAGGTAAAGAGGAATTCAGAATTTGGCTTCAGGACGTTATAGACGTTAAAAAAGGAATTGTAAAATTCGAAAACCGCTTTCGTGCCGAACAGAGCTGGTTTTATGAGCCTAAAACAGATACCCATTCTACAAGAAACCGTTTCCGCTACCGCCTGAACATTACCGTTCCTTTAAATGCTAAAAAGGTAGAGCCGGGAACAGTCTTTGCGAATGCCTATGATGAAGTATTCTTTGTGACTCCTATGAAGCCTACATTTGCCCGAAACAGGGTATATGGCGGATTCGGATATCAGATCGACGAAAACTTCGGGATTGCTACAGGGTACTTATGGCAGCGTGAGTTTGAAGCTTCCGGAAATAAGAATTATCATTTCATCTACCTGGCTCTGAATATTAATATTGATGGTACGGACCATCATAGCAAAAGCTACGATTTCCCGGGCGCGGATTAATACTTCTCAATCAAATAGCGGTAAGCCTTTAAATACTTGTTAAATCTCTTAATATCCTTAGGGGTAAGTTCTCTGTTGACTCTTCTGAGGTCCATATTATCACGGAGGTCATTCAGTTTTACAGCTACGGCAAGAGGGGAGCGTTCCGTTCTTTTTATGAAATCATCATAATCTTCATCGGGATCAAATTTGGTCAGGCAGCTGATGGCAAAAATGATATATTCCGGAAAGCCTTCCTGCCTTAAATAAGCCAGACTGAATTCAGAAGGGTGATCTTCCACCACATCATGTAATACGCCTACGATCTTCTCATCAATAGTTTTACCATATCCCATTACACGCATTACATGGGCAATATAAGGAGCATGATACTTATCTGTTTGACCTTTGTGTGCCTTATCGGCAATCTTTATCGCTTTATTGAGTAGTTCTTCTTTTGTCATCCCGTTAGGAAAAATAAGCGCAAAAATAAAAAAATGTCCCCGATTTTTGGAACATTTTGAATGGGTTATTTTAAATATATTTTAATATTTCCGGATTTTTATTCCATGAGTCCGGGAATGAGGTTATTTTTCTTTTGGCTTTTCCGGAGGCGTCGCATTCATTATTTTGTATTCGGGATGTTTCTTTTTGGGTTCTTTGAGTCCTGAATAAATGGAATCTTTAGGTTTGGCAACAGGCATTTTTTCCATATTTCCTGCTCTGTTTTCATTCAGGTTTTTATGCATTTTCGTCTTGATAGTATCATGCTTTTTAAAACGTAAGCTGTCTTTCTTTTGTGCCCAAGCCATGGATGAGAGACAAAAAAGGCTCAATAATATTATTTTCATGAGGAAATTTTTATTAAAATTAATCATTTTATCTTAAAAAAAAATGCCCCGGATGGGGGCACTTGTCAAATTTATGTTTGAAGGTTTATTAATAAGAACCTTTATCAATATAATGTGCTGCAATCTTTTCAGTTAATGCAACTACATTAGGATGATTGGTATATTTCGTGAATCTTCTTAATCCTGAAAGCATCATTCTCTGCTCATCACCTTCTGCAAAGGACACAATTCCCTCTTTCGCCGCAACGATGATTTTTTCTACCGCTTTATAAAGATTAAGCTGAGCCATTGCTGCTTCAACGGAATCAGGGCTGAAGTGTTTCTCCACTCTCAGAACCGTAGATTCTGCCATATAAATCTGGTTCAGGATTTCTGAAGCATTCAGCAATAAGTGCTGCTGCTTTTCAATCTCAGTCATGTATTTCTGAAGGGCAGCTCCGGAAACCATTAAAAATACTTTTTTAAGGTTGGCAATAATTGCTTTTTCCTCACTCATAAATTCAGAATAATCAGGAGTTTCAAAAGAAGGAATACCCATTAATTCTTTACTGATAGCCATTGCAGGAGATAATAAGTCCAGTTCACCTTTCATGGCTCTCTTAATAAGCATACCTACCGATAATAATCTGTTGATCTCATTAGTTCCCTCATATATCCTGGAAATTCTTGAATCTCTCCATGCGGATTCCATTGGAGTATCTTCAGAGAAGCCCATTCCTCCGTATACCTGAATTCCTTCATCAGCGGTATGCTGAGCTAAATCGGAAACAAATACTTTAAGAATAGAACATTCTACTGCAAATTCTTCAACACCTTTCAATTCCGCAGCCTGGTGGTCTAAACCTCCGGCTACCAGTTCATCTATTTTATCCTGAACATCTTTAGCCGCTCTGTAAGATCCTGCTTCACTTACAAAAATTCCGGTAGTCATTTCCGCAATCTTTTTTCTGATAGCTCCGAATGTGGAGATAGAAACTCCAAACTGCTTTCTTTCATTGGCATACTGGATAGAGTGGTTGGCAATTCTTCTCTGTGCATCCAGACATGCTGCTGCCAGTTTAATACGTCCCACATTAAGTGCATTCAAGGCGATTTTGAAACCGTTATTTCTTTCTCCTAAAAGATTTTCAACAGGAATTTTCATATCATTAAAGAAAACCTGACGGGTAGAGGAAGCACGGATCCCTAATTTATGCTCTTCTTCCCCAAAAGTAAGACTTTCAGGATTTTCAAGCTCAGAACGATTGATCACAAATCCTGTGATATTTTTATCGTCATCTATTTTAGCGAACAAAGTAAACGTATCTGCAAAACCTGCATTGGAGATCCACATTTTTTGTCCGTTAATGATATAGTGTTTTCCGTCTTCTGATAATTTAGCCCTTGTTTTTCCCGAGTTGGCGTCAGATCCTGCATCCGGCTCTGTAAGGCAGTAAGCTCCGAACTTAGTTCCTGTTGCTAAATCAGGTAGGTATTTTTTCTTTTGTTCTTCTGTACCATACAGAACGATAGGTAATGTTCCGATTCCGGTATGAGCTCCATAAGCTGTTGCTAATGAACCGGTAGCTCCGGAAAGGTAATCACAAGCTAACATCGTAGTTACGAACCCCATTCCTAAACCTCCGTATTCTTCCGGAACAGAAATTCCAAGCATTCCCATTTCACCAAGCTTACGCATTGTTTCTTCCGTTAATGCATAATCTTTCTTTTCAAAACGTTCCTTTTGGGGAACCACTTCTCTATCTATAAATTCTTTGGCTGAATCACGAAGCATTTTTTGCTCTTCATTCAGTTCTTCAATACTAAAAATTTCACTTGCAGGAGTTTCTTTAATTAAAAACTCTCCACCCTTTAATGTAGCCATATATATTTTTTTTATTTATGATTTGTAATGCTGTACTTTCTGCGAGTACATTTTTAAAGTAATTCAAAAATACTTGCTGCTCCCTGTCCTGTTCCTACGCACATAGTAACCATTCCATATTTATTACCCCGTTTTCTCATTTCATCCAGAAGCTGAACCGTAAGTTTTGTTCCTGTGCATCCAAGTGGGTGACCCAAAGCAATGGCACCACCATTTACATTCAGGATTTCAGGATTAAGGTCTAATTCTTTTTTAATAGCAACTGATTGAGAGGCAAAGGCTTCATTCAGTTCAATTAAATCAATATCCTTAAGTTCCAGACCTGCCTGCTTCAGTGCTTTTGGAATAGCGTATACGGGACCCATTCCCATAATTCTAGGTTCAAGTCCTGCTGCTGCATAAGATACCAATCTTGCTTCCGGCTCCAATCCTAATTCCTTCACCATTTCCTCACTCATTACGATTACAAATGCGGCACCATCACTCATCTGTGATGAATTTCCTGCAGTTACGCTCCCTCCATTGGCAAATACGGGTCTCAGCTTACTTAATCCTTCAATACTTGTGTCTTTTCTTGGTCCTTCATCTACAGTGAAATCAAATTTCTTGGTCTGAATCTTCTGATTTTCATCCAGGAAAGTGTATTCTACCGGAACAGGGACAATCTGGTTGGCAAATCTTCCTTCCTGATTAGCTTTTAAGGCTTTCATATGGGATTCAAAAGCAAACTGGTCCTGTTCTTCTCTGCTGATATTATATTGTTTAGCTACTTCTTCAGCCGTATATCCCATTCCCCAATAATAATCAGGGTTTGTTTTTGCGATATCGGTCTCAGGAACAGGCTTATACCCACCCATAGGGATGAAAGACATACTTTCCGTACCTCCTGCGATGATACAGTCTGCCATTCCTGCCTGAATTTTTGCAGAAGCAATGGCTATAGCCTCACTTCCCGAAGCACAATACCTGTTTACGGTAACTCCCGGAACTTTATCCGTGTTGAGCCCCATAAGAGATATTAAACGTGCTACATTCAATCCTTGTTCAGCTTCTGGCATTGCATTTCCTACGATAAGGTCATCAATTCTGTTTTTGTCCAGTTGCGGAACATCTGCCATCAGCTTTTCGATAACTGTAGCAGCCATTACATCAGGTCTTGTAAACCTTAAACTTCCTTTTGGCGCTTTACCAACGGCAGTTCTGTAACCTTTTATTATATATGCTGTCTTCATTTTTGTAAAATGTATTATGTACAAAGTAAAATGTACAGTGTACGATGTTTATTTGGAATAATTTTGTTTTAATTTAATTATCATATTTTGAATATGTCTGATGTCGTTCATTAGTAAATTAAAATCATCTTCCTTCATGAAATTCAAATTATTGGCAATAATTACTTGTGTCTCAAATTCGAAAGAGGATCCTAATGCAATGTTTAAAAATTGACAAAATGAGGGGCAGTATCTCTTCCTGCTCCTTCTGCAATATTTGAGGGGATAGAATAGAGACTTCTTCGTGACTGGGACGTCAATCCGAATAATTCATCCTGAGGAAATTTTTTAGAAATAAGATAATAGTGTTTACAAAGCTCCATTGATTTTTTCCAAACTTCCAATTCTCTAAAATTATGCATTGTCAATACTTTTTAAATTATACAACCGACATTATACAAATTAATTCCTCAATGGCTTTCCATTCTGTAGCATGTACTGAATTCTCTCCAATGTTTTTCTTTCTCCGCAAAGGGATAAGAAGGTTTCTCTTTCAAGGTTTAATAAATACTGCTCTGTAACTACTGTTTCTTCGGAAAGGTTTCCTCCGACCATTACATAGGCTAATTTATCAGCGATTTTCTTATCATGCTCAGAAATATAATTTCCTGTTAACATCTGGTCTGTTCCTACGTAGAACATTCCTAATGCGTCTTTACCTAAAACTTTTACTCTCTGTTCAATAGGTTGGGTATATCCTTGTTCCGCTAAAAGTTTAGCCACTTTTTTGGCTTCTGCAATCTGTCTGTTTTTGCTTACGGAAACGATATCTTTACCTTTTTCAAGGATTCCCATATCATAGGCTTCGTAGGCAGATGTCGCCACTTTACCCATGGCAATATTCATGAAAGCATCACGGAGCCTGTTGTTTTTTACATCGTCTTTATGAAATTCTCTGGAAGTTCTTAGGGTCAATTCTTTAGTACCCCCACCACCAGGAATTACACCCACTCCGGTTTCTACCAGTCCGATGTAGGTTTCTGCTGCTGCTACCACCCGGTCTGCATGCATGGTCATTTCACAGCCTCCTCCCAGCGTCATTCCGTGAGGTGCTACTACTACAGGAACAGATGAGTAACGAACTCTCATCATGGATTTCTGGAAGTAAGCGATAGCCATATTCAAATCATCCCAATCCTGCTCGATAGCCATCATTAGGATCATTGCTAAATTGGCGCCCACAGAGAAATTAGATCCCTGATTTCCTACAACCAGTCCGTCGTATTCTTTTTCGGTTAAGTCGATAGCTCTGTTTAATCCGTCAAGGACTTCTCCTCCTAAAGAGTTCATTTTTGAACGGATCTCAAAGTTGATGATACCATCTCCAAGGTCTTCAATGGCAGAACCCGAATTGCTCCAGAGGGTTTTATTTTTTCTGATATTATCAAGGATAATAAAGGCATCCTGTCCTGGAATATTATTGTAGTTCCCTGAATTTTTATCAAAGAATATACTTTGGCCTTCTTCATTTACTTTATAGAAAGTTTCCACGTTTTTAACCCAGTCTGAAACTTCATATCCTGCATCTTTGGCCAGTTCAATTCCTTTCTGAACTCCTATGGCATCCCAGATCTCAAACGGTCCGTTTTCCCATCCGAAACCGGCTCTCATCGCATCATCGATTTTATAGACTTCATCTGAAATTTCAGGAACTTTATGAGAAACATAGGCAAACAAAGCCCCGAATGATTTTCTGTATAATTCTCCCGCTTTGTCTTTTCCTCCGATTAAAACTTTAAATCTGTCAATCGGTTTATCAATAGATTTCGTTAATTCGAGGGTAGGGAAGGAAGCTTTACCCTGAAGCTCATAATCAAGTGTATCCAGGTTCAGTCCGTGAATTTCGGATTTTCCTTCTGCATTTTTAACTTTCTTATAGAATCCCTGGTTGGTTTTGGAACCCAGCCATTTATTATCCATCATGGTCTGGATATAATCCGGAAGCTCAAATACATTATTGAAATTGTTGGCTTCGGCACCGCTCTGACGAACTCCGTTAGCCACCATCACCAATGTATCTAATCCTACCACATCAGCAGTTCTGAAAGTAGCTGATTTAGGACGTCCTATTACCGGACCTGTCAGTTTATCCACTTCGGAAACGGTAAGTCCTAATTTCTTCACGTTATGAAGAAGATCCATCATGGAAAAGACTCCGATTCTGTTAGCGATAAAGGCTGGAGTATCTTTGGCAAGAACCGTTGTTTTTCCTAAGAATTTAGCTCCATAATTCATGTAGAAATCTACAATTTCAGGATCTGTATCCTGAGTCGGAATAATTTCTAAAAGAGGAAGATATCTTACAGGGTTGAAGAAGTGCGTACCTGCAAAATATTTTTTGAAATCGTCACTTCTGCCTTCTGTTAATAAATGAATAGGAATACCGGATGTATTAGAAGAAATTAAAGTTCCCGGTTTTCTGAACTGTTCTATCTTTTCATATACTGATTTTTTGATGTCCAGTCTTTCAACTACTACTTCGATAATCCAATCAGTATTTTTTATTTTTTGTAAATCGTCGTCAAAGTTTCCTACTTTAATTCTGTCTGCAAATTTTGGTGAATAGAGCAGTGCAGGACTTGCTTTTTTCAGTTTTTCAAAGTTTTCGGCAGCGATTCTGTTTCTTACTGCTTTATCTTCTTTGGTCAAACCTTTTTTTTGTTCAGCTTCAGTTAATTCAAACGGAACAATATCCAACAGCAAAACTTCAACGCCAATATTGGCAAAGTGAGCTGCAATACCGCTTCCCATTATTCCTGAACCGAGAACCGTTACATGTTTGATTCTTCTTTTCATTTTAATTTATTTTCGGTTGTTTAAATCGTTGGCAATTTTCATTATTTCATGCATTACGTCTTTGAATACCTCCATCTTTTCGAGAGGAATTCTTTCCATAACTTTCTTATTGAAATTCACAACTACTTCTTTAGAAAGATTTCGTGAATTCAGTCCTTTATCTGTAAGTTTTATAATAACTTCTCTTTTGTCCGTAGTGGTCTTTTCTTTGTAGATATAACCGTTGTCTTCTAAAAGCTTAATGATCCGTGTTAAAGAAGTGGGTTCTATCGCCATTTTAGGCCCCAGATTGGTACTTCTTGTTCCTTCTTTCGGATCAATTTTAAGAAGGGTAAGGGCCTGCACAGCAGTTGAGTCGTGCTCCTGCGCCAGCTCTGAATACATTTTAGAAACAGCGAGCCAGGTCTGTTTTAAAATGAGATCCACATTTTCGATTTTTTCTTTATTGTCCATCATCTTATTTTTTTCAATGGTTTTTACCAAATATAATAAAATATTATGCATGCATAGTATTTATATTGGTTAAATTTTGTTAATTAACTGGAAACAAAGAGTTTAAAAGATATGACAAGCATAATACTATGCATGCATAACATGTGGAATAAATAAAGATATTTGTGTATTAATGAAGGTTTTGAATGAAATTTAATATTTCTTCAAATGATTCGTATTTATACGCTTCATTGGTACCGGATATTAACCAGAATTCATTGTGAAATTCAAAATGCAGGGATGAAAGGTCTTTTTGAAAGTTTTTTTGCAGCAAAGAATACAGCATTTCCTTATGAAGAGAAGGAGCTGTGATCATAGGAGGAATAAATTTCCGGTTGACTTCAAATAAGGATATTTCCGTTAGCTCCCTATGCTGTATCAGAATGTCTTCAACGATTCCGGAATAAAGCCGGCCTTCTTTTATATACCACATCTTATCCGCAAATTCCTTAGCCAGTCTCCAGTCATGTGAAGAGAAGAGAATGAGCTTGTTTTGCTCTTTGGCCAGCCTGCGGAGGGTTTTCAGGATGATGATCTTATTTTCCTCATCGAGGTGGGTAGTAGGCTCATCTAGTATGATTACAGGAGAATTTTGGGCTAAAGCCCTTCCAATAAAAGCTTTTTGGAGATTACCGTCGGAGAGGTTTTTAAGAAGTGTATCTTTGTATTGGAGTAAATTAAGTTCTTTTATAATCCCGGAGACTTCCTGGCGGTCTTCTTTTTTTAATTCAAAGTAGAAAGGATAATAAATATATTTTCCTAATGATATAAGATCTTCTACGGTATAATTCTGAGGAATGACGGATTTGGAAAAAACAACGGCAATATTTTCGGCTGTTTCCTTAACGGAAAAAGAAGTTATGTTTTTTTGATGGATTGATATTTGTCCTTTTAATAAAGGGATCTGGTTCAGAATAGATTTTATTAAGGTAGTTTTACCGACACCGTTATTGCCTATCAGCAGACATACTTCCCCTAAATTCAGACCGGCTTCCGCCTTTGAAATAAGGTTGGTATGATAACCGATATCGGCTTGTTTGATGTGTAGGTGCATTTTTATATTTTATTCTGTTTTAAAAGCATCATTAAAATAACCGGAATTCCAAATACGGAGCTTATTACATTAATAGGAATCTGGGTTTTCTCCGCAACTATCGAAAATAAAACCATCATCAACATTCCCAACAGCATATTTAAAATCCATTGCTGCCATAGCTGGGAAGGGTTATGAATCAGACGGCAAAAATGAGGAACGATAATCCCAATAAATAAGATAGGTCCTAAAAAAGCTGTTATAGTAGCTGAAAGTAGGGAAGATGAAACAATTACCAAAAGTTTGAGATAGTGTAAATTGACCCCCAGGCTTTTGGCATATGAACTTCCCAACGAATTTCCTATAAGAGGTTTGATGGTTCTAAAACATACCATTAATCCAGCTAATACAAAGACAGCCAATACTATGATCTGATTTCGGGTTACCATATTATTGGCTCCGAAAGACCAGAGAATATAGTTTTTAAGGCTTTGATTTTCTGCATAGAACTGAAGTAACGAAACAATGGCTCCTGCAAAGGCGGAAACCAGAAATCCAAAAATAATAAGATAAGATTTATCCTGAAATTTACCGGACACCGACAATAAAACCAGCATTAAGAATAAGCTTCCAAGTATGGCAGCAAGGCTAAGAAAGCTATTCTGCAGGAACTCAGGAAGAACAAGGTCGTGAGAAAAAAATATATAAAATGCAACCGATAGGCTGGCTACGGATGTTATCCCTAAAATATCCGGACCGGCTAAAGGATTTTGAAAATATTCCTGAAGTAAAAATCCAGAAGTGGGAATGGAAACTCCGGCCAGCAACATTACCAGAACCCGGTTAATTCTGATCTCTGCAATCTGATTATTCTCTGAGATTCCCCAAAAGTCCTGAAAGCTTAAATACAAAAATCCTGTGTTCAGATTGATGACGGCACTTAAAACAATTGCTATCAACAAAAGTAAACATAGGATTTTAAATTTCTTTGACATTCTTGTTCAGATAAGATCTGAATTTTATTTTAGAAAAGAATTAATTTTAGAATCCAGAACTTCCTCTGTCATCATACCTACAAATTCATCGGTTTGTTTTCCTTTTTTCATATACGTAAAAGGAATAGAGCCGCCGTCCCATTGTTTGAAATGAGTGGGAAAGAAATCAGGTTGGATCTTTTTTCCGTCAAGTAAAACAATATGGCCGGTCAATTCATTTTCTTCACCAAATTTTTTAACGGACGAATCCCATTCTGATTTGTCATCCAGACTTACAAAGGTGAACTTTACAGGTTTTCCTTTTAGTTCTTTCATTTTATTTTTAAAATGAGGAATCTCTCTCAGGCAGGGACCACACCATGTAGCAAAAAAATTGGTTATATAAAGGGTATCATTATCTTTTCCTAAATACTGATTAATATTTTCAGGGGAAACTTCATTAGCAAATACAGCAGTGTCTTCATTTCCAGCAGTTTCCGAAGTGGAAGTGGAATCTGTAATCGCGGTATCATTATTTTTATTGGCATTTTCTTTCTTACAGCTGGTGAGCGTAATGACGAAAAGCATGGATAAAATTATATTCTTCATAATTATTTTTTATATTTTTGATATGAAGTTATGGAACAACAAATCTATAAAGGTAAACTTATAAAGTTTCACCGGCTAAAAATAGCGAAAAAGGAAGAACTGACCAAAAATACTTTCTGCCTGGAATTTGAGATTCCCGCGGAAATAAAGTCTCATTTTAAATTTAAGGCAGGGCAGTTTGTAAGTATAAAATTCAAAGCAAAAGGGGAAGAAATTATCAATGATTATTCAATGACTTCAGCTCCTTATGAGAATAAAATTGCGCTGGGAATAAAAGTAAACTCTCCGGACGGAGCAACCTCTGAGTTATATAAAAATTATGAAGTAGGTGATGAATTGCTTGTCAGTGAACCTAGCGGGAGATTTACGCTTGTTTCCAAACCCAGTGAATTCAGAACCATTATAGCCTTTGCAGGAGGTATCGGAATTACTCCGGTTTTAAGTCATATAAAAGATCTTCTCCATAATGAGCATAGAACAAGGATCTTTTTGTTCTACGGAAATAAAAGTTCAGAAGATGTTATCTACCGTGAAGCATTAGACAATCTTGCCAGAAAATGTGGTGATAGGTTACAGATATTCTACTTTTATTCTCAGGAAAAAACTTCGGATCAGTTTTTCTACGGACGTCTGGATGAAAAAAAGCTGGCTTTGATTATCAACCAGATTCTGCATCTTGATGATACCGATGAAGAGTCTACCATCTGGGATGCCGTGGATGAAGTTTTGATATGCGGAAAAGGGGATATGATTAAAACCTTGGCCAATGCGTGCTATCATCATGGTATTCCTAAGAAAAACATTCATTTTGAACTGTTCGAGGAATACAATAATGATATTTATCCTATTGAAAAAGAATTTCCCTTGATTGAAAATGTAGAGGTGGAATTTAAAATGTTCGGTAAAGAGTACCAAACCGTTCTTCCCGATAATAAAGATAAAGTTCTTCAGCAGCTGCTTATTCAGAAATTTCCTGTTCCTTATTCCTGCAAATCCGGAATATGCGGAAGTTGTGAATGTTACCTTGAAGAAGGGGAAGTGGAACTGTTGGAAAATGAATATTTAACGGAAAAAGAGGAGCATCAGGGAAAGATCTTAGCATGCATGTCTATTGCAAAGAGTAAAAAAATAAAGCTTAACTTTGATCTTACTTGAGAATTGTTAAAAACATATTGAACTTCTGTTTTATATCAATAGAGATTGGAATCTTATTGATATGTCTCGCCAATGCCTGGGTTTTTGCCCTGACGAACGGAAGAACCTATACTAAAATTTCAAAAATTCCTCCCCGCGAAGTAGCCCTTGTATTGGGAACATCACCCCGCATGAGATCGGGCTTGGCCAATCCGTATTTTACAAAGAGAATGGATGCCACAGCCTTACTCTACCATCATGGGAAAATCAAAAAGATAATAGTAAGCGGTGAAAAGAGTAAAGGCTATAATGAACCCGCCGCAATGAAAAACTATTTGGTTTATCAGGAAGGAGTGCCGGAAGAAATTATCCTCGAAGATCCTAAAGGCTTCAATACATACAAAAGCATCTTAAGGTGCAAAGATGTTTATAAGAAGGATAATGTGATCATCGTATCACAGGGGTTTCATAATCTGAGGGCTTTATTTTTTGCCAGAAATAACGATATGAATGCCCTGGGATTTGATGCACAGGACGTCAACAAACCTGAAAGCTACTACAGAAATCAGTCTCGGGAAGTCTTAGCCCGTGTGATAGCTGTAGTATACTTTGTGTTGGGGATTTCAGCTGATTAGAACGGATATCCGAAAGCAAGGTTCAGCGTAGGCTTAAATGGATTGATATCATTAAATCTCCATCTTTGTCCGGTTGGCTTGTTAGGATCATAAATTTTATAAGCAAAATCCAGTCTTAAGGTGATGTAAGCAATATTCACCCTGATCCCGAAACCACTTCCTATTCCGACCTGTCCCAGGAATTTATTGAATTTAAATTCGTCTCCATATCCATCATTATAATTACGAAGGCTCCATGTATTCCCTATATCAGTAAAGAGAGCTCCTTCATACATATCATTGAAAGGGATTCTGTATTCAATATTGGTAGTTAATTTCAAATCTTCCGTCATATATGTACGGACTCTTTCGTCTACCTGAGAATCCGCAGGTCCCAGTCCTCCAAATGCTACCCAGGCCCTGATATCATTGGAACCTCCATTAAAATAAGATCTTATTACAGGCATAGAGGAGGAGTTGCCATAAGGAAGTCCCACCCCTACGAATTGGCGCAGAACCAAGGTCTGGTTTCCGTTAAATTTGAAATATTTTCTGACATCAATATCAAATTTCACAAACTGAGCATACGGAATACCAAAGATCGTTCTCTGCGGGCTTGAAACAATTCCCCCTCCGTCATCTCGTTTCTGATTGAAAATACTTAAAATATTTCCCGCCAATTCTACTTTTCCATTGAAATAAAAGGCATTAGGGTAATCCTTTTTACCGATTTCATTATACACAAAATTATAGATCATGGAAGAAATGATAACATCCTGTGTTTGCCGGTCCTTATTCACCAATGTTCCTGTAAAAGCGGTTAACCGGTCTAATCCCTGCTGGTTTAAAGAGCTATAATATCCTGAGTCATTAATGATCTGCTGGGAAACTTCATCAATAGTTAACTGGTCTGCATTGAACTGCTGTTCTGCACTAGGGTTATACTGAAAATAATCATCAAATATTTCCCGTCTTACATTATCATCATTGACATAATAATCATAATAAGCAGCTTTGTTCCTCGTTAAACTGAGCTGGGTATTGAATAAAGTAAGCCTGTGAGAAATTTTATCATTAACGGTAGCAAGATAATTAAGCCCCGTATTAAAGTTAATCCTTCCTAATCCGATATTATTTTGAATAGAAGTTCCTAAAACAATAGAGGAAGTAGGGCTGTATCTCTTCGGAATTATTTTATAGTAATCAAACGGGAGCAGAAGCCGTGGGAAATTAAGAGAAGCCTGCGCTGAAATTTCGTAAGCCATAACTCTCTTATTGATATCCTTTGTACTTCTGATGGAACCAAAAGTTCCTGATAGACTCGTAGAAAGGTTTTCCGCCCCCCTGAATACATTTCTTGAGGTAAGGTCCACAGAAGGGGAGATCCCCAGGTTTAATATTTGGGAATAATTAATATCTGTTCCCAATTTCAATTCATATTTGGGTAGGGGCTTTAACAAATATAAAACATCTATAATACTGTCATTAGGTGCTATTTCCCCACCGCGTCTTAAAGAATCTCTTGATTTAAGAATACTGAAGTTATTCATAGATAAAAGGTTCCTTTTTGTAAGATCCAGCTTTTTCTGGTCATATTCCTGACCTGTACTTACCGTAATCGCTCTCCATATTGAAGAAGTTTTGTACTGGTCATTCACTTTATGAAATCTTATCCTTCTTAAGCTATCCTTAACGGTATTTTTAGGAAAATCACCGGCTTCGTCTACAATCGCTACATCAATGTTTCCGATGGTTGCAACTTTGTACGGGGAATCCAAAGAGTCTTTATGGATTTCCAGTGTTAATGGAATCTGCTTTCTGCTTTTGAGAGAATCGGCGATAAAGAATATTTCTTCATTGGAACTGTTGAACCTGTAATAGCCTTTTTCCCTCATCAGGTCTGTAATCCGGCTTACCTCTTTTTCCAAAACCGTCTGGTCAAGGATTTGCCCGGATCGTATAAGACTTTTGTTAAGGTGCTGCTGATACATACTTTTAATTCCCGGATCAGGAATATTATAGTAGTATTCCTTTATATAAGTAGGATCTTTATGAGTTATAAAGTAAGTAACCGCAGCTTTTTTGGCCGCAGAATCAATAGCGTGTTTAAATTTTACCTCGGCATCCCAATATCCCCTGTACACCATTCTTTTTTCAATGGATTCAGCACTCTTTTCAGTTCTGCTCTGATCCAGGATAACGGGTGGAGATCCCCAGTTATGGTATAGCCTGTCTAAAAGCAAACTCTTTCCTACACTGCTTTTCATATTGTATTTAATGAAAAGAGAATCTCTTAATTTTTGATTTCTCATTTCACCAGGGTAGGTCATATATTCATTGAGGATCGTATCATATTTAGGATCAGCCTTATTATAAAACCAAAGGCTTAATGGCATAAACAGCAATTGTTTTTTATTGGGCTTTTGCTGTACATAGCTTTTCAGTTCTTCATCAAATGACTGTTTCTTATCTTCAAATTCAAAATTGTTTTTCGTAAGCAGATATTCGCCATCCGGCACTTTTTTAGTTGTACTACAAGCGTAAAGGAGCCCAATAAATGTTGCAAATGAAATAATTTTATAATATTTTTGAGGAGATTTCTGATAATGCTTACAGCTCATACAATAAAAGTTTTACAATCTTTAGATAAAAAGAAGTTCAGACAAAAATACAACTTGTTTTTGGTTGAAGGTAATAAAATCATTTGTGAACTTTCCAATTCAAACTTTAAAATTAAAGAATTATTCTCTATTGATCCTCAAAAATTGAATTTTCTGAATGCTCCTTCCACTCATATTACTGAAAATGAGTTAAAAAGACTGAGCTTTCTCAAAAACCCGAAAGATTCAGTTGCCGTATGTTTCTTACAGGAGGAAATACAGTTGGAAGATCAGAATATTCAGCTGGTCTTGGACGGAATCCAGGATCCCGGAAATTTGGGTACGATCATTAGGCTGGCCGATTGGTTCGGTATAGAGCAGATTATCTGCAGTGAAGATACGGTGGATTTTTATAATCCAAAGGTAATACAGGCCAGTATGGGATCTTTTACCAGAGTAAATATGGTATATTGTGATCTGGTGGATTATCTTTCCAAGACTCAGAATATAAATATCGGAACAGATATGGAAGGGGAGAGTATTTACACCTTTGAGAAACCTGAAAAAATCAATCTTATTCTGGGAAATGAAGGGAATGGCATGAGGGAAGAAACGGAAAAGCTGCTTCATCAAAAAATAAGCATTCCACGGTTTGGAAAATCTCAATCTACGGAAAGCCTGAATGTTTCTATGGCAGCAGGAATCATATTAGGACAGCTGTATTCGGATAAGAAATAAAAAAACCGCTCAATAGCGGTTTAAATTTATATAAGTTGTTCCAGGCTGGAAACACTTCTGTTTTTCTGATAATCTTCGAGTTTTTTTCTGACGAATTTCAAAGCAATCGGAGCTAAATAGATGATGGCTACTCCTATCATTTTTTTCTTCCAGCTTGAGCTGGTCATATTTTTTTTGACATAGTTTCCTACGAATGCTGTTGCTCCCAGCTTAATCATGCTTTCCACTGCATCTCCTTTGAATGCAGAGTTGGCAATTCCCATTGCAGTACTTTTATTGATGAAAATATCTTTAACTTCCGAAGTAATCTGTTTAGCGATAACATCTTTTCTCAATACCACTTTTTCATCTCCGTCCTCATCTACCTTTTCCTGCAAATACTGATCTGTAAGACCGTTGGTAAAAGCACTCAGGCTTTCTTTTGTATTTTTAAAAGTTAAGAGATCTTCCAAATCATCTATTTCATTTTTTAATAATTTCTTTTTTCTTCTTAACTCTTCCAAATTCTCGTAATTTCTACCCATAATTAGTGGTTTAAAAATTTAATGACATTATCTGCTACGGCATTCACCAGCTTATTTTTAAAGATAATTATAATTATCATAACCACAAAATAAAATGCAGCAACAATCAGAAATCCATACGAGGTATTATCCAGAGCTTTACCTATAAGATAGGCCATTCCAAAATTGAAAAGTACAATGAAAAATGCAAAAGCAACAAGCAATACTATAAGATAAGTAACGATACCTGCTGATAAGGAAGATTTTTCTGTGGCTTCTATTTTTAGTAGATCGATCCTCTTGGATACATATTCTTTAACAGTTTCTATCATTGTTTTTCTTTAAAGTTACAAAAAAAGGAACTTTTGTGCACAAAGTTCCTTCTATAATTTCTAATTATCTGAATTTTTATTTTTTAAGATCATTGAGTTCTGATTCTACGTTCTTTACTACGTCCGTAGTTTTAGAAACGATCTGATCTTTATATTTATCATAGCCTTCTTTCATAGTATTAGCTACGTTATTAGCTGTTTCCTTAAAGGTAGAAGAGATGTTGCCATACTGATCTTTTACTTTTTCAGAAACTTCACCATACTTATTTTTAGCCTGATCTTTGAGATCATTTGCCTTGCTCTTGATTTTTTTTCTGGTTTCTTTACCTTCTTCAGGAGCATAAAGCATTCCCAATACTACACCTGCTGCTGCACCTGCTAGAAGTCCTGCTAATATACCTGCTGTATTTTTTCCTTTTTTAGACATTTTCGGCTTTTTTAATAGTTAATAAAATATTAGTTTTTACATGTAAAATATTACAATTAACATACCAAATAGGGAGTTTGACATATTAAAAAATGTTAAATCTTTAAGATGTAAGAGAGCATTTTCTCTATCGTTTCTCTTTTGGTAAGGTGAGTGTTGTCTATGACAATGGCATCCTCTGCCTGTTTAAGGGGGGCAATTTCCCTTTCACTATCAGTTTTATCCCTTTCTATAAGGTTTTCTTTGACCTGATTTTCGTCCGCTTCAATTCCTAAATCCAATAATTCCTTATATCTTCTTTTGGTACGTTCCTCAATACTGGCGGTCAGAAAAAATTTAAAATCGGCATTGGGTAAAACAACAGTTCCGATATCTCTTCCATCCATAATAACGCCTCCTTTGTCCGCTATCGAACGCTGGGACTGTAATAAATAAGCTCTTACTTCTTTCTGTTTGGCGATAAGGCTTACATTATCGGAAACCTCGTGCGTCCTTATTTCTTTGGAAATATTTTTATTGTTGAGATACAGAACCAGTTCTCCTTCATTATTGACAAATTCCAGATGAATCTCATTCAGTTGGGAAATGAGCTTATCTATATTGATACTACCGTCTTCATTAGAACAATTCTCAAGTGCATACCAGGTAATCCCTCTGTAAAGAGCCCCTGTATCAAGGTGTATAATCCCTAATTTATCAGCAATAACTTTAGAAATTGAACTTTTCCCGGTAGAGGAATATCCGTCAATTGCTATTACAGGTTTTTTCATAATACAAATTTCCAGATTTTTTTTTATAAATCAAGATATTCCACGGGTATTTGCTGAAAAAAGTTTAATACTGATGTCCGCTAAGATCTACGGAAATCCCTATTTGATTGACATTGGAGGAATTATGATATCGTACATGGGCATAGTCTAAACGGAATTTTGAAATTTTTATCCCGAATCCTGCGGAAAGACCGGAAAAGTTTCTCTGATCTGCGACTGCCAGTTCATTTCCTCTTTTCACATTATATCCCAGTCTTATATTGAAGCCTTTTTCAGGAAACAATTCTGCTCCGAGAGAAAAGTGATCTGCAATTTTTCTTCCAACATTTACTTTATCTCCATTGACGTTATATTCAGAAGAAATATCAAATTTCTGTAAATCATGAGCCGTAATCGTAATAGCCAAAGGAATAGCCTTTAATATTTTGGTATATCCCAGATCAATACGGAAGGGAAGATTTTCTCTTACCCCATTGAATGAGCTGAGCTGGTATCCGAAGTTCCGTAAAACCAGGGAAGCGACTTCTTTATTTTTTTTATTGTGATAGGTAATTCCGGCTGTTCCCGAGATGGCGGAAGAGGTATAATTATCAATTTTTGAAGTAATAAAGTTTAATCCTCCTCCAATAGTCCAGTCTTCTTCAAACTGATAGGCATATCCTGCTCCGATGGCTACATCGGAAGCGGTAAATTCGCCATTTTCCAAGCCACTTTCATCTGTTCTCGGAATACTTCCGTAGCTCATATAGCGGGCATTGGCGGTAACCATATGTCCGTTATCCAGATCTTTAGCAAAGGCAATGGTTCCGAATTTTGAATCAGCGAGATAAGCAGCTCCGTTCACTGAAAGCTGTTTGTCCGAATCAGGATTTAATAACGCCGGATTGGCTATAGCAAAGGAAACATCATAATCTCTTAAGGTAATTGCATCTCCTCCCAAAGCAGCTTGTCTTGCGGAAACAGGAATATTCAAAAATGTATAAACATTGGTTCCTGTTTGTGCATAAGACACAATTCCGGCCAGAAATAATGAAAAAATGATAACTTTCTTCAATTCAATTTATAATTAATGCAAAAATAATTCTTTTTAGTACTTATCAAAATATTTCCTACATTATTTGTACTTAAATATTTTTTCTTTTTTCAAAATTTTTAATGATTATATTTGCACAGGCAATTTTTGGGAAAATTATACCTAATAAAAATTTATTAAAAATTAAAGATGAAATATAAAAGAATCCTTCTGAAACTTAGTGGTGAAGCCTTAATGGGAAACAGACAGTATGGTATTGACAATGAAAGGCTGCAAGAGTATGCAACGGAAATTAAAAAGGTTGTAGAACAGGGTTGTGAAGTTGCTATTGTAATTGGAGGAGGAAACATTTTCCGTGGAGTAGCAGGAGCTGCGAAAGGAATGGACCGAGTACAAGGGGATTATATGGGAATGCTGGCTACGGTAATTAATGGTATGGCATTACAGGGAGCTTTGGAAGATGCAGGTATTAAGACCCGGTTACAGTCTGCCATAGAAATGGACAAAGTGGCTGAACCATTCATTAAAAGAAGAGCGGTAAGACACCTTGAAAAAGGAAGAGTAGTAATTTTCGGTGCCGGAACAGGGAATCCTTATTTTACGACAGATACAGCAGCTACCTTGAGAGCTATCGAAATCGGGGCTGATGTTATTTTAAAAGGAACCCGAGTAGACGGAATTTATGACAGCGATCCGGAAAAAAATGTGAACGCCGTAAAATACAATTCCTTATCTTTTGATGAAGTTTTTGAAAAAAACCTTAAAGTAATGGATATGACCGCCTTCACTTTAAGCCACGAAAATAAATTGCCGATTATTGTATTTGATATGAATAAAGAAGGTAATTTAGAAAAAATTATAAAAGGAGAAAATATTGGTACTTTAGTTGATTTGTAAAATATAATTCAACTATGATCTTTAATAATTAATGTGTAACCTATCAAATTTTAAATATATAATGGAAGAATTAGATCTTATATTAGAATCTGTAAAACAGGATATGGATGCTGCTATCAAGCACCTGGAACATGCTTTTCAAAAAATCAGGGCAGGACGTGCTTCTACCAACATGGTTCAGGATGTAATGGTAGAGTATTACGGTTCTCCAACTCCTATCTCTCAGGTAGCTAATATCTCCGTACCGGATGCCATGACAATTTCTATTCAGCCTTGGGATAAAACAGCCATTAATGCTATTGAAAAAGCTATCATCAACTCTAATTTAGGATTTGCACCTTCCAATAACGGTGATAATATTATCTTAAATGTACCTCCATTGACAGAGGAAAGAAGAAGGGATCTGGCTAAGCAGGCAAAAGTGGAAACGGAACAATCCAAAATAACGGTAAGAAATGCAAGACAGGACGGTTTAAAAGAATTAAAAAAACTGGATGGTGTTTCTGAAGATGTTATAAAAGGAGTGGAAGAAGATATCCAGGCACTTACTGATAAATATGTTAAAGCTTGTGACGATCACCTTAAAACAAAAGAAGCTGAAATCATGAAAGTATAAACTTTCAGATTTTTGAATATAAAAAAAGCAGGTTCATGGAGAATCTGCTTTTTTGTATTATCTGCAATTTTCATTGTAGTCATTAATTACTTCCTTGATCATGGATTGCTTATCCGTCAATGCATTATCAACTTCTTCCCGGATCAGTTTTCCAACTCCGCTTCTTTTCTTTGTGTCATTTTTTATAGAGCCGTATTCTCCTTTGGTGATTTTTTCTTTTACAACAGGACAGTCCGCAGTAATGGTTTTTACTTTTGCAGCGCTGAGCTCCTCAATCTTTCCTCCTTTCTTGGAATATATATAATTCGGATTTTCTCTTATCCTTCTTGCTTCAGACTGAGTGGTTGCTTCTGAAACACCTATGGATGCAGCAGTAGGATAGCCATAGAGTTTATATACTTTTATTTTCCCATCGGTTACCAGTTCTGCAAACTGGGAGTTTTTTGTAAGATTGGTGAGAGCTTTGAAACCTGCATTCAGTCCCAGGGTATTCTCAGGATTATTCATCGCTTCTCTGGTATTCGTATATTTTACAGACTGAAATACCCTAGGAGTCTCATTTTCATAAATCATGTACTCTTTGATATCTCCGGCAGAATAGCTTTTATATTTGATCTTACTTTTTGATTTATCAATATCATCTTTAGCTGCAAACTTCACCTTGGATTGGTTTTGCCACGGACTCATGGAGCTTCCGTTTAACTGGACAATACCTTCGATCTTCTTTCCGGATTTGTCTATAATATAGCCGTATTTTTGGCCATTATATGTATCGGAACTTTCCTGTGCATAGGTATGGAAGGAAATAAATCCGAACAGTCCGATAAATAATATTTTTTTCATTTTATTTTTTTACAAATATATTTTTTTAAATCAAATTAATTAGAAATCAAAAAAAGATCTGAAATTATTTTTCAGATCTTTATGATTAATAGTAATTCGTTTTACTGATATCTTTTATGCTCCTTATTTTTAGAAAACCTTTGAATAATAGGTTTAAAGAAAGCTTTATATTTTTCGGCATCAAATAGCTGTGAGTCGGTAAGTGCTTTGTATGTCATCCACATTCCCAATGGGAAAAATATGATATTCGGGACCCATGCCGCCAAATACGGATTCATATTTCCCGACCATGCAATATTTTCAATTCCCACATTAATAATATAGAAAATAATGAAAATAACAATCGCGATGATAACCGGTAATCCCATACCTCCTTTTCTGATAATGGATCCAAGGCTGGAACCAATTAAAAAGAAAATAATACAGGTAACCGAATAGGAAATAATCCGCTGCTGGTAAATAACCACCTTACTGAAATATTTTACATTGGGGGATATGTCTTTATTTTTCCCATCCAATGAGGATTTAAGATTATCCAGCCTGTTATAGGCATTATAAATAATTTCCAGTTTTTTATCCGTTTTTACACTGTCCAGCTTTAGCTGGGATTTAGGAGCAGCTTTAGGTTTATTGATCTTATCCATATAGCTCACTACTGAATTGGTCTGGCTTATGATATCATTCGTAACATTGGTGTAAAACTTCTGATTTTCCTCCTTGGTATGAATAATTGTTTTATTAAGCTCATTATAAGTCTGGAAACGGTAATCATCGGTTATCTGCTCATCTTCAATGGCTTTGTTGATAATTTCACTAATGTCAAAATGGGAAACCAGTGTATCAAACTTAATAGCCTGGTCAGGTTGTTTTAACCGTACATTTTCACCCTTACCGGCATGACTGTCTTCAAAAACATATCCGTTATAAAGAACCAGTTTCAGGAAGTTTTTATTAGCTGCCGGAACAAACTTTCCTTTTTCAGCTACTATCGATTGCTGATTTTCATAAGGGCTGGCTTTTCTATGTACAAAAACACCTTCAATATTTTCACCGTTTTCTCCATATATTTTATCAAACTTTACCATATATCCGGGGATCTGATCAATAAACTGTCCTGGAGTAAAGTTCAAAGCAGGTTTGGTCTGAGCAATATTAAAAAGCATATTTTTAGCTTTCCTCTGAAAATCAGGAATGATATTATTGGAAAACAGGTAGAGTAGTATGGATAAGACTACGGTAACACCCAATAAAGGTTTCATTACCCTGGTAAGGGAAATTCCTGCCGCTTTCATGGCAGCAAGCTCATAGCGTTCCCCAAATTCCCCAAAAGACATGATACTGGCTAAAAGAATCGTTAAAGGTAAAACCATACTGACGACACTCACCCCCAGATAAAAGAGAAGCTTAAGGATCTGCCAATAGCTGAGTCCCTTTCCCATAAACTGTCCCAGCTGTACCCAGATAATATTCACTATGAATATGAAAAACAGCACACTGAATATGAAAAAAAACGGCCCGAAAAAGGTTTTAATAATGTACCGGTCTAATATTTTTAACATTCGCCAAAATTAAACAAAAAGCCACAAAATTACTTTGTGACTTTCAACTTTTATTACTTTTTAAGAATTACAGTTCCGTGATGATGTAATTCTTGTATTTATTCTTATCAAAAACAAACATATTAGGATCCAGGTCCTGATTTTCTTTGTATTCTTTAATGGCAATTACTGCAATATCTTTATTGCTTCCGTGCTGTTCCAGTTTTACCATTTGATTTTTGGAGGAGTCTACGAAAAGATATACATATTTAAGTCCGTTCGCTTTTACGGGAGTCAGTTTTATGAAGTCCGTATTGACACCGTTTACTACTTTTTTACCATTATAGGTTACATTATAATCTTTTCTGTAGGTAGAAAGGTAATTGATAGGGGAGAACATGGTACTGCTGCCGTTAGGCTTTGCAATGGTTACTTCCATATCTTCCGTATTGATATTGTAGATTTTGTTTCCGTCAAAGATTTGCTCGGTGTCCATAATCTTCAGCTTGTATTTATCACCTGCTGAATAATAAATTCCCGGGTCAGTTTTGGTTACCACACCATTGGTACCAATTCCGAAAGAAAATTTAAAATATGAGTTTTTCTTTGCGTTGTAATTGGCGGTAACATCATCCAGGATCTTTTTGGCTTTTGCGTCTATTTTCTGAGCGTCCGCAAAACTTACAGCTCCTACTACAAAACTTCCTACTATGACTTTTGAAATAATATTCTTCATTTTTCTACTATTATAATCTTTAGACAACTAAAGCCTGTGAAGGTTAAAATGTCCCGATTCGCTTTTATTTACGCAGATCTTCCAAAAACTGTTCCAAAGAATGAAGGTCACTGATTAATACTTCTCTTGCTTTTGCCCCGTTAAAACCTCCTACGATTCCGCTGGCTTCAAGCTGATCCATAATTCTGCCTGCCCTGTTATATCCTAATTTCAGCTGTCTCTGAAGCATAGAAGTAGAGCCTTGCTGGGTAGATACAATGATTCTTGCAGCTTCTTCAAATAATGCGTCTTTTTCGTTAGGATCGAAAGTGCCTGCTGAACCGGTTGATTCCTCAGATACATATTCAGGAAGTAAGAATGCCGAAGAATATCCTTTTTGTTCCCCGATATATTCTGCTATTCTTTCCACTTCCGGAGTATCTACAAAAGCGCACTGAAGCCTTAAAATTTCATTACCGTTAAAATACAGCATATCCCCTTTACCGATAAGCTGATCTGCCCCTGGAGAATCCAGGATGGTTCGGGAGTCTACACTGGATATTACCCTGAAAGCAGCTCTCGCAGGGAAGTTAGCCTTAATCATACCCGTAATAACATTCACGGAAGGTCTCTGTGTAGCTACGATAAGGTGTATTCCCACCGCTCTGGCCAGCTGGGCCAACCTGGCAATAGGTAATTCCACTTCTTTTCCTGCGGTCATGATCAAATCTGCAAACTCATCCACCACCAGGACAATATAAGGAAGAAAACGGTGTCCGTTTTCAGGATTAAGCTTTCTCTCGCTGAACTTCTTATTGTATTCTTTTAAGTTTTTGCAGAATGCATTTTTAAGAAGATCATACCTGGTATCCATCTCAATACATAATGAGTTCAATGTATTGATTACTTTATTGGTATCTGTAATAATCGCTTCTTCGGCATCCGGCAGTTTTGCTAAATAATGTCTTTCAATTTTTGAGTATAAAGAAAGTTCCACTTTTTTAGGGTCTACCATTACGAACTTGAGTTCACTCGGATGCTTTTTATAGAGTAGGGAAGTAAGGATAGCATTGATCCCGACCGATTTACCCTGTCCTGTAGCACCTGCCATCAGAAGATGGGGCATTTTTGCCAGGTCTGCCATGAATATTTCGTTGGATATTGTCTTTCCGAAAACAACAGGAAGATCCATTTCCGAATTCTGGAATTTTTGAGAAGCGATCACAGAACGCATGGAAACCATGGTCGGATTTTTTCTTGGCACTTCAATACCGATGGTTCCTTTTCCTGGCATCGGAGCGATAATCCTGATTCCTAAAGCAGACAAGTTAAGGGCTATATCATCCTGAAGCTTCTTAATAGCGGCTACGCGGATTCCTGCTTCCGGTACAATTTCATATAAAGTAACGGTAGGGCCGATGGTTGCTTTTATTTCGGAAATCCCGACATTAAAGTTTTTAAGAAGTCCTACAATTTTATTTTTATTTTCTTCCAGTTCTTCCTTATTAATAGATATCTCTTCACTTCCGTAATCTTTCAGCAGGTCTACTGTCGGCATCTGGAAATTAGCCAAATCTAATTTATGATCATAAAGGCCGTGTTTATCTACCAGCTCCTGGGATTTCCTATCGGATTCGTCCATCACATCTACTACGGGAGCTACTTCCACATTGAATTTAATGTTCTCTTCTTTTGAATCGGATAGGGAAGGTTTTACATCAAACGCATCTTCCGGTTTTGTGAGAGGAAGATCAGAGGTTGATGATTTTAGATTAAGATTAACAGAAGGGGTAGAATTATTCTCTTCCTCAAATGATGTTTTATTAGGAGTTACTATGGTTTCAAGATTGGTAGAAACCGGAACTTCCGGAAATCCTTTTGGTAAATTTACAGGTTCTTCTTTTTTTGGAGTATCGGAAAGATCGGTTACCGAAATATTAGGAAGGCTTTCTGATGAAACCTCTTCTGCAAGCTCTTCGTCTGCTTTAAATTCTTCATCCGAACTTGGCATCATGGATTTTACTTTCCCGATGGTGCTTTCATTGATCTTATTGAATTTCTCTTTAATAGAGCTTGGTCTCAAATTAAACTCAAGGATAAAGTATAAGGCAATACTCGCTACCAATACGACCCACAGTCCGACACTTCCGATCATAGAATTTAAGGTATCCATGATCTGATATCCGTACACACCTCCCAGTACACCTTGTCCCTTTGTGATGGCTCCAAAAAAGATAGGAAGCCAGCAGATAAAGAATAATGAATGGCCGATGGTTTTCCAGGGTTTAAAAATTTTCTTCTTTAAAATAAGCGTTCCCACTACCAAAAGCAGAAAAGCAATAATAAAAGAAGCGACTCCTATGCTTTCAAAAATAAAAATATTTCCGAGCCAGTCTCCCACTTTCCCGAAAACATTGGAAGATTTAATCGATTTATCCATCATGGTCCCTGCCTGGCTTTGATCCGCTTTCCAGTTCATTAAATAAGAAATAAATGAAAAGGCAAGAACAAATGCTAAAAGTATGCAGGTAAGCCCCAAAAATATACGTGGCTTTGATAAAATTTTGCCCTTCTCAGGCGATCCCGTTTGCTGTTTTTGTGTCTTTTTGTCCATAATCTCAATGAGGGCAAATTTAATGTTTTTTCAACATTAAAAGAATCTTTTTTGCTTAAAAGAAGTTCGCATTCCGGTTTATTTACAAAAAAAATATACCATAATATCTAAACAATTAAGGCTCAAAAAATTGAGAATTCCGGTTTTTTTTTAGGTCATTTTTAAAAGTATTCTCAATCATTTAAATCTTATTTAAATTTTATCATATAAAAATACAGCGGGACAAATAGTAAATTTTTAGCATTATTAAAGGGCATTATTGCGAACTATAACGGGGATCCCTACTGTTAATATGAAACATTAAATCCCTATATCCATTATTACTTCCGCATCATAATAAATAAATCTTTGAAATTCAACAGATAATAGTTTATTATATCCTGTATTTTATAGAGTAGATTATTTAAATATTTCTTAAAACATTCATTCTTATTAAGAGTAATTCAAAATAAGATATATACGATTCAAAATGATAAAAAACAGTTTTTTTTATGCTCCTTTTGGTTTATCCTCCTTATTTTTGCATGTCAAGTAAAAAAATCATGAAGAAGATCCAAGATATTCTTATCTCAACCAGAACCATGGCTGTTCTATTGCTCGTGTTTGCATTTGCCATGGCCTATGCCACCTTTCTGGAAAACGATTATGGAACTCCCACCGCCAAAGCTCTCATCTACGAAGCCAAGTGGTTCGAATTAATCATGTTCCTTTTAATCCTGAATTTTATAGGTAATATTGGAAGATACCGGCTTTGGAAAAAGGAAAAATGGCCCGTTTTGGTTTTCCACCTTGCTTTTATCCTTATTTTTATAGGGGGTGCGATTACCCGATACATCAGTTATGAAGGGACGATGCATATCAGGGAAGGGCAGACATCCAATGAGATTATTACGGATAAGAACTTCTTCAAGATTCAGGTGGAGGAGAACGGGGATGTCCTCAATTATCAGGATATACCTTATTTAATGTCTCCTTTGCACAAAGATTTTAATGCTACCTATGATTTTCGCGGTAAGAAAATCGTAGTAACCGCAAAAGAATATTTACAAAGAAAAAAAGACAGTTTGATTGCAGATGCCAATGGAAGTGAATACCTACATTTGGTTTCTACAGGGCAGACCGGAAGACAGAATATTTATATTAAACCCGGAGAAACCAAATCCATCAACGGTACATTAGTTACTTTCAACCGACCGATTGAAGGTGCTGTTGACTTTAAAGTGGAAAACGGAAAGATTTTCATTAAAACTCCGGTAGAGGCCAGCTATATGACAATGGCTACGCAGGCTACGGGTAATACGGTTAAAGATGAATTTCAGCCGTTGGCTTTAAGAAGCCTGTACACGATCAATGAACTTAAACTGGTAGTTCCTGAAGGTGTTAAAAAAGGTAAATTGTTGGCTTTTGAAGGAGATAAGAAGAAAGATCAGATGGTTCCGGATATGCTGAAAGTAGAAGTGCAAGGACCAAAGACCAAACAATTGGTGGAGCTTTCCGTAGAAAAAGGAAACCCTAATACCTTCAAGCAGATTTCAATTGACGGAATGAATGTGATGCTGGGATTCGGTCCTAAAGTTTACAATACTCCTTTTGCCCTGAAACTAGATGATTTCGTAATGGAAACCTATCCCGGAAGCTCATCACCAAGTGCTTATGAAAGTCACGTTCAAATCATCGACGGGGGTACCCAGACTCCTTATAAAATCTATATGAACCACGTTCTTAACCATAAAGGCTACCGTTTTTTCCAGGCCAGCTTTGATCCTGACAGAATGGGAACCGTTCTTTCAGTAAACCACGATTATTGGGGAACTTTAATTACTTATATAGGATATACATTTTTATTTTTAGGTATGTTTCTGATCTTCTTCTGGAAAGGATCCCATTTCTGGAAATTAAACAAAATGCTTAAAGATGTAAACAAGAGAAAAGCGGCAGTCGTACTTCTTCTATTTTTAAGTTTCGGATTAAACGCACAAAAAATAGAAACTCATGGTACTACGGACGGAAGCAGGGAACATATCCATGTGGAAGGAGACGGGCATACACATGCTCCCGCTCCTGAAATGCAGCAGGCACCGGAGTCTCCACAATCTGCTCCACAACAAAATTCATTGGCACAGCCACTTTCTAAAATGAAAATGATGTCTGCCGATGAAATTATTGCCCGAAATAAAATCAATAAAGAACATGCAGATAAATTCGGATATCTTTTGGTACAGAACTATGAAGGAAGAATTGTTCCTATCAATACGGAAGCTCTTGATATTCTAAGAAAACTGTATAAAAAAGATGAATTTAAAGGAAGTGACGGTAAGTATCTTACTGCTAACCAATGGTTCTTATCCATCAATACCGATACTCCGAGCTGGACAATGGTTCCGATCATTAAAGTAGGAACAAAAGGCGGAGATGAACTGAAGAATAAAACCAAGGCCGATGATGACGGGTATACTTCTTTAATGAACTTATTCCCGGCTGATGCCAACGGTAACCTTACTTATATCCTTGAACACGATTATAATACGGCTTTCCGTAAAAAACCTGCTGAGCAGACCAATTATGATAAAGAAGTCATTGCGGTTAATGAAAGAGTACAGATTTTTAATGAATTTTTCAGCGGACAGTTTATGAGAATTGTTCCCGTGAAAAATGACCCGAACCATACATGGCACTCCTGGCTGGACCAGAACTTTGAACCGGACATGGAATCCCAGTTGGTAATGGGACCTTACTTTGCTGAAGTGCTGGCGGCTCAACAATCCGGAGACTGGACGAAAGCTGATGTACAATTGCAGAAGCTTTCCGAATATCAGCAGAAGTGGGGGAAAAGTGTAGTTCCTGCCCAATCCAAAGTAGACCTTGAAGTATTCATGAATAAAGTGAATATTAACTTTAAGCTCCTGATATTCTATACCCTTGTTGGCGGACTTCTGCTTATCTTAGGTTTTGTTGAATTATTCAAGCCTAAAAAAGTTTTAAATACCATTATTAAAAGTATCATCCTTATCGGACTTATCGGTTATCTGTTCCATTTCTTAGGACTGATTGCAAGATGGTATATTTCAGGACATGCACCTTGGAGTAATGGTTATGAAGCGATTATTTTCATTTCATGGGTAGGAATTACGGCGGGGCTGGTCCTTTACAGAAATTCCAATGCATTAATTCCGGCAGCAGGATTTATGGTAGCTGTTATTATGATGGGATTTGCGCATGGAGGTTCAGCACTGGATCCTCAGATTACCCCTTTGGTTCCGGTATTAAAATCTTATTGGTTAATCATACACGTGGCGATTATAACGTCCAGTTACGGTTTCTTTGCCCTGTCGATGATTATTGCAGTGATCTGTCTAGTATTTTATATTATTTCCAACAAACAGAATCATAAAATTCATCATGATACAACCTTAAAAGAATTAACGATAGTATCTGAGATGTCCCTTACGATAGGGCTCTACGCCCTTACTGTCGGTAACTTCCTGGGAGGGATCTGGGCGAATGAATCATGGGGAAGATACTGGAGCTGGGACCCGAAAGAAACCTGGGCTTTCATTTCCATCATAGTATATGCTTTCGTTGTTCACATGAGACTCGTTCCGGGATTAAGAAGCAGATGGGCGTTTCATGTAGCTACCATGTTTGCATTCTGTTCTATGGTTATGACTTATTTTGGAGTTAACTATTATCTAAGCGGGCTGCATTCCTATGCGGCAGGAGATCCTGTTCCGGTACCGGCTTGGGTTTATATAGGACTGGCTACTATGCTTGTTTTATCATTAGCTTCTTATTTCAAATTTAAGTTACTTACTAAGAAATAATCTTTTAAAACTTACAAAAAATCCCTGAAGTAATTCGGGGATTTTTTATTGCTGTTCCCGAATATAAGAGGATATAACAACATTAAGATTTAAAAAATTATCACTATATTTATGATATCAAAATAATATCATTTTAAAATTATAATTTATGGAAAAAATCTTAAAACCCATGTCAGGTTACCTTGCTTTGATCATTTGCTTAGTATTGTTCATCGCATCGGTTTATCTTTTTATATCAGGAATCGATACCAATGTTACCTTTCTTATTATTTCAACCCTGTGTTTCCTAATCGCGTGCTTCTTTCTTAAAGGGCTGATGATTATACAGCCTAACCATTCCAGGGTATTGAATTTCTTCGGAAAATATGTGGGAACGGTAAAAGATAACGGATTATTTTTCATCAATCCTCTGTATTCTTCCCAGAAGATCAGTCTGCGTTCCGAAAACTTGCAGGGACAGACTTTAAAAGTAAATGACAAAATGGGAAATCCTATTGAAATTGCTGCCGTTATTGTATGGAAAGTAGGAGATACCTATAAAGCCGCTTACGAAGTGGAAAGATATATGGATTATGTAAAAATGCAGAGTGAGGCAGCAGTACGTCATCTTGCTGTAAGTTTTCCGTATGATAACCTTGAAGATGAGCATGCAGATATCACATTAAGAGATGGAGGAGATCAGGTTAATAAAATCCTGGAACAGGAACTTATGGAAAGACTCGCACCGGCCGGAATTGTAATTCAGGAAGCCAGAATTACACATCTGGCGTATGCATCAGAAATTGCAGGGGCTATGTTACAGAGACAGCAGGCCACTGCTATTGTCGCAGCCAGAACGAAAATTGTAGAAGGAGCGGTAGGAATGGTAGACCTTGCTTTAAAAAAGCTTTCACAGGAAAATATTGTAGAACTGGATGATGAAAGAAAAGCAGCTATGGTAAGTAACCTCATGGTGGTGCTATGTGGAGAAAAAGCAGCTACTCCCATCTTAAATGCAGGAACTTTATATAATTAAAAATGAAATCTGAACCAACTCAAAATCCTTCCTCAGGTAAAGGAAAAAAATCTTTTGTGATAAGGATAGATGAGTCTACTTATAAGCTTCTGGAAAAATGGGCCAATGATGATTTCAGAAGTGTAAATGGACAGATTGAGTATATCCTTCATCAAAGCCTGATTAAAGCGGGAAGAAAGAAAAAGGAGTAACTAACAGCCTCAATTAACCTTAAAAAGAAAGCGGAGAACTTATTCTCCGCTTTTTTATTTCATACAACTTTGAAGGGCGTCCGCTCCAAAGTAGAATATTACGAGCCAAACCAAACCTTTAATGGTAAAAAAAGCCAGACCTGCCCAGCCTACGCGTTTGAACCATTTTTTCAACTTTGAATTATTTTCCTGTGAATTTTCCATCATCTGAAATTAAATAACACTACAAATATACTCATGTTTATAATTAGTCCAAATAAAAAGCTGAACAAAAAATTAAAATTTTGCGATTCGCATAATATTTTTATCTTTAGAAAAACGAAAAGCAATATTTATGTCTAAAAAGCTCAAAGATTTTGGAATTGATAAAACACTTAAAAATCTAGGTATAAAAGAAGAAAATAAAGGAACATCCACAGGAGGCAAATTCTTTGCTTCCGGAAAGACGATCGAAAGTTTTTCTCCGGTAGACGGAAAACTGATCGCAAAAGTCAAATCTTCAGGAGAAAGTGATTATGATAAAGTAATCGAAACTGCTCAAAAAGCCTTTCAGCAATTCAGACTGATTCCTGCCCCAAAAAGAGGAGAACTTGTAAGACAATTAGCTCAGAAATTGAGGGATTATAAAAACGATCTGGGAAAGCTGGTATCCTATGAAATGGGGAAATCTTTACAGGAAGGACTCGGAGAAGTACAGGAAATGATCGACATCTGTGACTTTGCGGTAGGACTCTCAAGACAGCTTCACGGTTACACCATGCATTCGGAAAGACCGGGACACAGAATGTATGAACAGTATCATCCGCTGGGTATCGTAGGAATTATCACCGCCTTCAATTTTCCGGTTGCCGTTTGGTCCTGGAATGCGGCATTAGCTCTCATTTGCGGAAATGTTACCATCTGGAAGCCTTCCGAAAAAACACCTCTTTGTGCTATTGCCTGCCAGAATATCATTGCAGAAGTTTTAAAGGAAAATAACCTTCCTGAAGGAATTTCCAGTGTATTGGTGGCGGATCATGCGGTAGGGCAAAAGCTGGTAGATGATAAAAGAATTGCTTTAGTTTCTTTCACGGGATCTACCAGAGTAGGCAGAATGGTTTCTTCAAAAGTAGCAGAAAGATTCGGGAAATCTATCCTTGAATTAGGCGGAAATAATGCCATTATCATTTCTAAAGATGCGGATCTGGATATGTCTATAATAGGAGCCGTATTCGGTGCCGTAGGAACAGCAGGTCAAAGATGTACTTCCACCCGTAGGCTGATCATTCATGAAAGCGTATATGATGAAGTGAAAAACCGCCTGGTGAAAGCCTATGGACAGTTAAAAATAGGAAATCCGCTTGATGAAAAAAATCATGTAGGACCGTTAATCGATACAGATGCTGTAAAACAATACGAACTATCCATTAAAAAGTGCAAAAAAGAAGGTGGAAAATTTGTGGTTGAAGGCGAAGTCCTTAAAGGTAAAGAATATGAATCAGGGTGTTATGTAAGACCATGCATGGCGGAAGTTAAAAACTCTTATGAAATCGTGCAGCATGAAACTTTTGCCCCTATATTATACCTTATAAAATATAAAACACTGGAAGAAGCCATTGCCATTCAGAATGATGTGCCGCAGGGGCTTTCTTCCGCTATTATGACCCAAAACCTGCGGGAAGCAGAATTATTCCTTTCCCATGCAGGCTCAGATTGTGGTATTGCAAATGTCAATATAGGAACTTCCGGAGCAGAGATCGGAGGAGCTTTCGGTGGAGAAAAAGAAACAGGAGGAGGAAGAGAGTCAGGATCCGATGTCTGGAAATATTATATGAGAAGACAGACGAATACCATTAACTATACAGCCCAGTTACCGCTGGCACAGGGAATTAAGTTTGATATTTAAAACTATTCAAAAATCATATTTTAATCTTTCAATCACAACTCAATATGGAACAGACAATCGAAATAAGAACAAATAAAGTAAAAGAAACAATTGGCAAACATGTTCTTGCAGACGGCTTTGATTTTGTTATGGATATTGAAAAATCCCACGGATCATGGCTTTATGATAAACTTACCGATAGGGAATATTTGGATATGTTTTCCATGTTCGCTTCCGCTTCCATAGGATATAATCATCCTTATGTACTTGCCAAATCAGACTGGCTGGGAAAAATGGCGGTTAATAAACCCACTTTGGCAGATGTGTATTCTGAGGAATATGCCCGTTTTCTTGAAGTTTTTGAACGTGTTGTTATTCCGGAAGAGCTGCAGTATGCTTTTTTTATTGAAGGAGGAACCTTAGGGGTGGAAAATGCGATGAAAGCATGTTTTGACTGGAAAACCAGAAAAAATTTCAGCAAAGGCTTACAGATAGAAGCAGGAATCTGCATCCATTTCCGGCAGTCATTTCATGGGCGAAGCGGATATACCTTAAGCTTAACCAATACTTCAGATCCCAGAAAACATCAATACTTCCCCAAATTTGAATGGCCTAGGATCCTTAATCCCAAACTTAATTTTCCAATTACCGAAGATAACCTGGAAGAAACGATAAAAAATGAAAGGCTGGCCTTACTACAGATCGAGGAAGCTATCCTTTCCCATCCTAATAAAGTAGCCTGTATCATCATTGAACCGATTCAGGCAGAAGGAGGAGATAATCATTTCCGGGATGAATTTTTTAAAGGGTTAAGAAAACTTTGTGATGATAATGAAGTATTGCTGATTTTCGATGAAGTTCAGACAGGAATAGGAATCACCGGAAAAATGTGGGCGTTCCAACATTTTACGGCAAAGCCGGATATTATATCTTTCGGTAAAAAAACACAGGTTTGCGGAGTTTTGGCCAACAGAGAAAAATTTGATCAGGTTCCGAATAACGTTTTCAGAGAAAGCTCCCGTATCAATTCTACCTTTGGAGGTAACTTTATTGATATGCTCAGGTTTCAACTTATCATGGAAGTGATAGAAAAAGAAAACCTGGTTGAAAATGCGAAAGTTGTGGGAGAATACCTGTTGGAAGGCCTTATGGATCTGGCTCAAAGATATCCTGATAAATTATCCAACGCAAGGGGAAGAGGGTTAATGTGTGCCATAGATCTGCCTAGCCATCAGCAAAGAGATATCCTTAGGGACGAGCTTTTTAAAGATGGAATGATCATCTTGGGATGCGGAGACCATTCATTAAGATTCAGACCTCATTTGAATGTTTCCAGGGAGGAAATCAGGCTGGCTTTAGATAAAATTGAGAATAACATTAACAAAATTTAAATACGAGAATTTGTAATTTTCAAAAAAACATTGTATTTTTAGGTGTTCAAAAAGGGATAAAATATGGAAAGAAGTACACGTGTATCAGTTTTTGAAAGTGATAATCCTTCAGAAATTCAGTTAATCAAATCAAAATTAGATGAAGCGCAGATCAGTAATGAAGTTGAAAATAATTATTTAACTTTTACTACTACACCTACGGCAACCTCATTAAAAGTGATGGTGGATCTGGAAAACGAAAAAAAAGCATTTGAAATTATTGATGTATATCTTCAACAGAGTGAAAATCAATAACAATTTCATAATTTTAAATTTTACTACTTCAAACCGAAAATTAATAACAATTAGTTTTCGGTTTTTTACTTCAAAAATTAAAAAATGCTAACCAAGGAAATACAACTTAGAAAAGCGCAATTACAGGATAAGGAAATTATCTGGACCATACTGCAGCAGGCCATAGAAAGAAGAAGAAAAGACGGAAGCAGCCAATGGCAGGATGGTTACCCTAACCCTCAAACCGTGGAAAGTGATATAGAAAAAGGATTCGGATATGTCCTTACTGTAAATGATCAGGTAGCGGTTTATACAGCTTTGATTTTTAATGATGAACCCGCCTACAGCACCATAGAAGGAAGCTGGCTGAGTGATGGAGAATTTTTAGTGATCCATAGGGTAGCAGTTTCGGAAGACTTTGCCGGGCAGGGATTGGTCCAAAAATTATTCGAACTTATTGAGGACTTCACCAGGTCTCATGATGTGGTCAGTATTAAAGTGGATACCAATTATGATAATTTAGCCATGCTTAAAATTCTGGAAAAGCTCGGATATTCCTATTGTGGAGAGGTACTTTTGCGAGAGGGAATGAGAAAAGCTTTTGAGAAGATTATTATTTAAGCAAAAAGTTAAATCCATTTTAATTGAATTTTTAAAACGCAACATATTTATAAAGTCTATTACGTTTTGTTCGGTTAGTTCCGAACTAATTTTTACATTTGTGAGAAATTTTACCAAAATGCAAAGAAGTATAGAGGTTGACGAAAAGATTTTTCAGGATGCGGTGAAGTTCTATGGAACAGTTTTCAATATTCCGCCACTCGCATCTAAAATCTATGCCTACCTTATTTTTGATTTCGAAAAGGTGGGGGTGACTTTTGATGAATTTGTAGAAGTATTTTCTGCAAGTAAAAGCTCAGTCTCTACTAATATTGCGATGTTGATCAATTTACAACTCGTCGTAGATATTAATAAGATCGACGAACGAAAACGATATTTTTTCACAAATGATGATTATATGAAAATACGGTTTGAAAAAATAGTACAAAAAATGCAGGACGAATTAAAACTTTTAGATGACATCAACAATTTTAGAAAAAACAAAGACGAAACTTATATGGAAAAGATAGAAGCGTACAAATCTCTTTTAAATAAAAATATAAAAAATATTCAGGAATCTCTTAATAAACTATAAAATGAAAAATAAGCTTATTATATTTTCAGTGGCAGCGTTTTCTCTGACTGCCTGTAAAAAGGAAGCGGCCAACCAGGGTGGAGCAAAGCCCTATCCGGTAGTATCGGTAGAAGTTAAAAACATCACAGGCTACCAGACTTTTCCTGCCAACATACAAGGGATCGTAAATAATGATGTGCGGGCTAAGATACAGGGATATATTACCCAGGTTTTAGTAGATGAAGGACAATATGTTACGAAAGGTCAGCCACTGTTTCGTTTGGAAACAAATACTTTGAATGAAAATGCAGCAGCTGCCAAGGCTGGTATTGGAGCGGCTAAATCTAGTGTAGCTGCAGCACAGGCTGCCGTGAATGCCGCACAAGTAGAGGTTAATAAATTACGTCCGCTGGTAGAGAAGAAGATCATCAGTAATGTTCAGCTTCAGACAGCTCAGGCTAATTTAGCATCCGCTCAGGCACAGCTTCAACAGGCTATTGCAGCGCAACACCAGGCTTCAGCCAATTATAAGGAAGTGGAAGCCAATATCGATTATTCCATCATCCGTGCGCCTATTTCAGGGGTGGTAGGAAAACTTCCTTTAAAAGTAGGAAGCTTAGTAGGGCCTACAGATCAGACGGCACTTACAACCATTTCCGATACATCACAGGTATATGCTTACTTTTCAATGAATGAAAAAGAATACTTTGATTTCCTTGAAAAAACTGTAGGAGCAACTATGCCGGAAAAAATCAGGAATCTTCCTATGGTAGATTTACAGCTGGCCAACGGAAGCCTTTACCCTGAAAAAGGAAGAATTGAAGCGATTACAGGACAGATTGATCCCGGTACGGGAACCATACAGTTCCGTGTAGGGTTTAACAATGCTCAAAAACTTCTAAGTAATGGTAACAGCGGTACCATAAGATTTCCAAAAACTTATGATAATGTAATGGTAGTTCCTGAAAGTGCTACTTATGAACAACAAGGTATTGTATATGTTTATAAGGTAGAAAAGGATACCGCCAAAAATGTAGTGGTAAATGTAATTGACAGAATTGATAATATGGCATTATTAAAATCAGGTGTCAATAAAGGAGAAACGATTATCGCTGCCGGAATCGGAGGATTAAAATCCGGAACTCCGGTTAAACCACAACCTGTGAAATTAGACAGCCTTGTTCAATCTATAAAACCGAAATTCTAATGATAAAAAACTTTATTAACAGACCGGTTTTGTCCACCGTTATATCAATTTTGATTGTTATACTCGGGATTTTAGGACTTATAGCCTTGCCTGTTACACAGTATCCGGATATTGCTCCGCCTACGGTGAGTGTAAGTGCCACCTATACCGGAGCCAACGCCGAAACCGTAATGAAGAGTGTGGTGGTTCCTCTCGAGGAACAGATCAACGGGGTAGAAGGAATGGATTATATTACGTCTTCAGCCGGAAACGATGGTTCTGCCCAGATTCAGGTGTTTTTTAAACAGGGAATTGATCCGGACATTGCTTCGGTAAACGTACAGAACCGTGTAACCAGAGCAACCCCTTTGCTCCCAAGTGAGGTAACCCGTTCCGGGGTTGTTACTCAAAAGCAGCAGACAAGTGCCCTGATGTATATGTCATTCTACTCAGAAAATAAAGACCTTGATGACGTATACCTTCAGAACTTTTTGAATATTAATATCATTCCGGCGATTAAAAGGATTAATGGAGTAGGTGATGCCAACGTTTTCGGAGGTAAGAACTATTCGATGAGAGTATGGCTGGATCCTGCAAAAATGGCAGCTTATGGACTGACACCATCCGATGTTACAAGTGCCATTAACGAACAGAGTTTGGAAGCTGCAGCCGGTTCCATCGGACAAAATAGCGGAAGTTCCTTTGAATATATCATTAAATATGTGGGTAAATTCAATGAAAAGGAACAATATGACAATATCATCATTAAATCTCTTAGCAACGGACAAAACCTGATGCTGAAAGATGTTGCCAAAGTTGAACTGGCGGGTCTTTCCTATACGGGTATTGGTGAAAACGGAGATTATCCTTCCATCAGTATGGGGATTTTCCAGACACCAGGATCCAATGCGCAGGAGATTATTAAAAATATTAAAGCCTATCTAAAATCAGCAGAAGGAAGTTTTCCTGCCGGGATAAAATATACCTATAACTTTGATACCAATGAATTCCTTGATGCTTCCATCGAAAAGGTGGTACATACCTTGATCGAAGCCTTCATACTGGTATTTATCGTAGTATATATTTTCTTACAGGACTTCAGGTCTACTTTGATTCCGGCTATTGCAGTTCCGGTATCTATTGTAGGATCTTTCTTCTTCCTGAACTTATTAGGCTACTCGCTTAACCTTTTAACATTATTCGCCCTCGTGCTGGCAATCGGTATTGTGGTGGATGATGCGATCGTCGTCGTCGAGGCCGTGCACGCCAAGATGGAGCACGGTATATCAGATGCTAAAAAGGCTACCGTAGAAGCGATGGATGAAATTACAGGTGCGATTATTTCCATTACACTCGTAATGGCGTCGGTATTCGTTCCGGTAACCTTTATTACAGGTCCTACGGGAGTATTCTATCAGCAGTTCGGGATTACGCTTATTGTAGCGATTGTAATTTCCGCCATTAATGCATTAACATTAAGTCCTGTATTATGTTCCTTATTCTTAAAACCTCATTCTGAACATCATGAAGATTATCAGAAAATGAACTTTCTGAAAAAATTCTTCTATAAGTTTAATATTGCCTTCAGAACAGCTACCGAGCGTTACGGAAGAGGATTTATATTCTTATTGAGACATAAATGGGTAACTCTGGTGATATTTGCCATTACGGGAGGTATTCTTTACTGGGCGAGTTCTACCATGAAAAAAGGGTTTGTACCTACGGAAGACCGTGGAATTATCTTTACAGATGTTCAGCTTCCTCCGGGTGCCTCTATGGAAAGAACTTATAATGCGATGAAAACCCTTCAGGCCAATGCGATGAAGATTCCGGGGATTCAAAACGTTACCATTTCCACCGGCCGTGGATTCTTATCCGGTACGGGTAGTAACAACGGTCTTGCCTTCATTAAGTTAACACCTTTTGAAGACAGAAAAAAAGATGGTTTGACGTCTGAAGATATTACCAAGAAATTATTTGGTATTTCAGGGAAAGTTCCTGATGCTAAAGTCGTATTCTTCCAGCCGCCAAGTGTACCTGGATTTGGTACCAGTGCCGGTTTTGAGATGGTATTACTGGATAAATCCGGTGGTGAATATACCGACCTTGATAATATTACAAGTGAGTTTATCGGTAAGTTAATGCAAAGACCGGAAATTGAGTTTGCTCAGACTTCATTCAATACAAGATATCCTCAGTATCAGATGGAAATCAATGTCCCTCTGGCTAAACAGATGGGAGTATCCGTAAGTGATATCTTATCAACCATGCAGGGCTATATCGGGGGAATCTATACCGCAGACTTTACCAAATACGGGAAGCAGTTCCGTGTAATGGTACAGGCTCTTCCTGATGACAGAAAAGATGTCGGCAACCTGAACCAGCTCTATGTAAAAACAGGATCGGGAACCATGTCTCCTATTTCGCAATTCGTGAAACTTGAGAAAACATATGGTCCGCAATCCGTAAGCCGTTATAACTTATTCAGCTCTGTAAAAATTACAGGTTCCAATTCTCAGGGATTCAGTTCCGGAGATGCTATTACAGCAGTTCAGGAAGTGGCTAAAGAAGAATTAAACCAAAATTATGATGTAGAGTTTACAGGGTTAACAAGGGAGGAGTTGAACTCCGGTTCCCAGACCGTCCTGATCTTTGCATTGAGTTTGATCTTCGTATACTTCATTCTTTCTGCACAATATGAAAGTTATATTCTACCGCTGGTGGTTGTGATCTCACTTCCTTTAGGGGTAATGGGAGCTTACTTTGGCCAGAAGATCATGGGTCTTGAGAATAATATTTATTTCCAGATCGCGCTGATCATGCTGGTAGGATTATTAGCTAAAAATGCGATTTTGATTGTAGAGTTTGCAGTGCAAAGGAGACATCACGGTGAAACGATTGTAATGGCTGCCATCAATGCTGCCAAAGCAAGATTAAGACCGATCCTTATGACATCATTTGCTTTTATCTTCGGTTTATTACCACTGGTATTGGCAAGCGGTATCGGAGCTGTGGGTAACAGATCCATTGCAACGGGAGCTGCCATAGGGTTATTGATAGGAACCATTCTGGGACTGTTTGTAATTCCTGTGCTGTTTGTGATTTTTGAATATTTACAGGAGAAAATCAAGCCGCTTAAACAAGAAGAGATCAATTTAGCTGAATAAAAATCTTTAAGATTTCATATAATGAAGAGTTTATTAAAAACAATAAAAGGAATTACTTTTTCAGTGGTCATATTAGCTGCCGTATCATCTTGTATGGCGAGAAAAGAATATGAAAGACCGAAAGATGTAGTGGACGAAAAACTTTTCCGAACCGATATGTTACCCAAGGATAGTACTACTATTGCAGATATTTCATGGAAGGAAATATTTACGGATCCTGTACTTCAAGGTCACATTTCAAAAGCGTTGGAAAATAATTTAGATATCCGTATTGCCCTGCAGAACATTACTTCTGCAGAGGCTTACCTAAAGCAAAGTAAAGCTGCATTCCAGCCCACACTTTCGGTAGGACCCAATTATACCTTTCAGACCCAGTCTCTGAATACCCAGTTTGGTCAGATCATCGGATCCAGACGTTATATCAACCAGTTTGATATTACAGCAAGTATTGGATGGGAACCTGATATTTGGGGAAAATTAAAAGCTCAGCAGAAAGCCCAGCTGGCAAGTTATCTAGGAACTATTGCAGCCCATAAAGCAGTGAAAAGTGATTTGGTAGCTTCTATTGCGACGAGCTATTATCAATTATTGGCGTATGATTCCCAAAAGAGAATTATTGAGGAAACTATTGAAGTCCGTAAGCAAAATTTAGAAACCAACAAAGCTTTAAAAGAAGCGGGAACCGTTACTGAGGTAGCCGTTCAGCAAAGTGAAGCTTTACTTCTCAATGCCCAGTCTTCCCTTATTGATATGGACACGCAGATCCAGTCTTTGGAGAATACGATGAGCCTTTTAATGGGAGAAGCTCCACATGCTATTGAAAGAACAGCATTGGAAACTCAAAAGCTTCCGGTAAATTTAGAATTGGGATATCCAGCCCAGCTTTTGGCTAACCGCCCTGATGTAATGCAGGCTGAGTTCTCATTAATGAATGCATTTGAACTGACGAATGTTGCCAAAGCCCAGTTTTATCCAAGCCTGACACTTACGGCAAGCGGAGGGGTTCAAACGGTGGATATCGATCATTTATTCAATGTAAACTCCTTATTCGCGACCGTTGTAGGGGGATTAACGCAGCCTATACTTAATAAAAGGCAGATTAAAACCAACTATGATGTGAGTCTTGCCAATAAGGAAACCGCTTATCTTAACTTTAGGAAAACCGTACTTACGGCAGGTAAAGAAGTTTCTGATGCGATTAGAGTATTCTCCGTACAGGATTCTTTTATTGATCTGAAGAAAAAAGAGCTTGCCTCCTATAAAAAGACGGTAGATTATTCTCAGGAGCTTGTTAATTACGGTATGGCCAATTATCTTGACGTATTAACTGCAAGTGTGAGCTCATTGAATGCCGAACTGGATATTACCAATGCGGAATATAATAAGATGAAAGCAGCCGTAGACCTTTATAAAGCGCTCGGCGGAGGATGGAAATAATGGTAAATAAATAATTAATTTTAAACGTATGTTCGCAGGGACATACGTTTTTTAATATAATAATTTGGATTTATAAAGTCTGATGTATAGCTTTAAACTCTAAAAATTGAAGTATGACGGTGAACGTAAAGTCCCTTGGAAACGAATATTCCGAACAAGTTATCGATCTCATTCTGAATATCCAGCAGAAAGAATTTAATGTACCTGTTACTTTGAAGGATCAGCCTGATCTCATTCAGATTGAAGCCTTTTATCACAGGGACGGTGGCCACTTTTGGGGAGCTTTTGTAAATGGAGAGCTGGCCGGAACCATTGCCTTAATAAAGTTTGACGAAAGGGCAGGGGCTATCAGAAAAATGTTTGTAAAGAAAGAATACAGAGGAAAAGAATTGAAGATAGCTCAAATACTTCTTGAAGAATTGATCTCATTCTGTACGGAACAGGGAATCGATGAATTATATCTGGGAACCGTAAGTATTCTGAAAGCAGCGATGCGATTTTATGAACGTAATACTTTTAAAGAAATAAATAAGGAAGTATTACCCTCAAAATTTCCTGTAATGGGAACGGATAATGTCTTTTATATGCTCAATTTAAAGTAATTAGCAACAATATTAAATTTTTATTTATAAAATATTTGTAGCTATTGTTTAATTACTTACTTTTGTACCGCTTTAGAAAAGCAGGAAGGGGAATTAGCTCATCTGGCTAGAGCGTTAGACTGGCAGTCTAAAGGTGACGGGTTCGATCCCCGTATTCTCCACTAAAAAGAGTTGTAGTTTTTACTGCAACTCTTTTTTAGTTTCTGGCATTTACTTCTCATTTTGCTATTTCAGAAGTTTTTTAAGATTCTTTATTATTCATAACAAGTATTCATCAAAATGACCAAAATCATATCTATTACGGTTTTCCGTAATAAAACAATAATTTATTTTCACATATTTGGGATATAATAAATTTGTATTATATTTAACACATAAAAACTAACAAACATGAGGAAAAAAATTATACTCTGGCTATTCTCTGTAGCCATATCTTTATTTACATTTCATTCCTGTAGCTCAGAAGATGACTATATTAAAAGTCAGGATGAAAAATATACTTCTAATAAATTTCAAATATTTTTAGCTCAGGATGGAAAAACGATCAATTATGCAGAGGGATTTAAATCTCTGATGGAAAGATACGACAGCCTTTATACTGTCAGCCATACCACAAAGACAATGCACAGGTCTTTCAGTAAATCTGAAAGTATCGCAAGTGAATATATAGAGTTTAATATCCGATCACAGGAATTCACCACAGATAACAATGAAAAATATGTACTTTTCCCTTTGATAAGAAATTATCAGGTAGATGGCATAATGGTTGCGACTCTAAGAGAAGAGGAAACCATAGTAGAATATTATGAAATGTCCAAGGATGAAAAAAACTATCAGGAAATTTTAAATCTATTTAAAGTGCAGTATTTGAAAAGTACGGTAAAAAGCAGATTAAATAAATCTGCATGTGGTTTTGATGGTTATCCTCCCTGCGATATTGATACGGTAATTATTACAGTTCCAAAAACAGGTGGCAACGGCAACGGTTTACCGTCTGGGGGAAGCGGTGGAACATCGGGAGGCTGTTCTATTTATCAAAACTGTATTGACGGTAACCTCGACGGTGGTGGCGGTGGTGGAGTTCCTGAACTTGAACTAAGTTCATGTTTCAGAACAAAACTAATGATTTCTAAACAGCAGATAAAAGAAAAAACAAACGCACTGTTTGACCAATCCAAACTGACGGGAGAAAAAGGCTTTATGGCTAATTCTGATGGTTTAACAAGTCCAATTGTAACAGGTGAAGACCATAGCGTAGACTTTGGAGACATATCAGGATATGAAGGGTATTATCATAATCATACACCCGATGGGGTTAAGATATTTTCCCCCGGTGATATTCGTAAATTGTTTGAATTTATCATTAAATTACCTGCTGGAATCTCTCTTGATACCGCTTTTGGAGGAATGGTGTCCACGGAAGTTTGCGCAGGCGGTTGCCCTGATGGCTACGAATATTTTCATTACATTATGACTTACATAGGGAATTCAAGCGATGCCGGAACTCTATATCAACATGTACATTCTCTTGATCTCACTACTTTAACAAATGATTATAGGGATTATGAACGAAGCCTTAGAAATAGCTCCGGTAATTCTTCACAATATGGGAATTATGTTGGAAATAAGGCATTAGAAAAACTGTTTTATAGCACCCTTAATAAAATGGGAATCAAAAGCAATCAGATTAATTTACAGAGAGTAGATCAAAACGGAAATATAACCAATGTAACGCCCGATACTAACGGTAACCCGCAAGATTCCCAATGCCCTTAATATTCAAAATAACAATTATGAAAACAATATTCACATTATTTGCTTTAACAATGAGTTTAATCACATGTAAAGCACAACAGGTTTATCCTTTAAATACTTACTATGAAGATGCTCCTAATTATTCTTATATGAAAGATCTTAATAATGAGCTTACCCCTTATGTGGGAACTTATAAAGCCACTTATAATGGCAATGAGGTTATTTTAGTTATAACCAAAGAGGATAAAAAACTACTTACACGCTCTAATGATAGAAAATATTATAAGGATGTCCTGAATGTAAAATATACAGTAAAAGATATAGCGACAGGAACTGTGCTTGATGATAATATAAATCCAACTGGTCCTGACAAAAAGGAACTTATGAGCATGGGGACTAATCCCCCCGACAATAACAGCATTGATTTAGGATATGATGGTACAAAATGCGGTATAGGCTGGGGAAGAATCACCCTTTTAAAAATCAACACTACCCAGTTTAAATGGTCTTATTATCCCAATTCAAGTATTTTTAGTGGTAATGACTGCCCTGATAGCAAAAATATCAAAGTTTATCTCCCTCATACTAAAAATCTCATTTTCACAAAACAATAAACTTTGTTATCTCTGATCACGGATTATTTATTATGAAAACAATATTCACACTATTTGCTTTAACAGTCAGTTTAATCACATGTAAAGCACAACAGGTTTACCCTTTAAATGCAGATTTTGACGAGGTTGCTGATCATTCCTATTTAAAAGACCTTAATAATGAGCTTACCCCTTATTTAGGGACTTATAAAGCCACTTATAACGGAAATGAAATTACCTTAGTTATTACCAAAGAAGATAAGAAACTGATAGAATTAACATCTAAGAAATTTTATCAGGATGTTCTTCATGTTAAATACACTGTAAAAGATATTACAACAGGAACCATACTTGATGATAATCTAAACCCGACAGGTCCTGATAAAAAGAAACTTGAAAGCATGGGGACAAATGCACTTGATAATAATAGCATTGATTTATATTACTCCGGTACTAAATGTGGCATAGGTTGGGGAAGAATCACCCTTTTAAAAATTAATGATACACAATTTAAATGGACATATTATCCTAATTCAAGTATTTTTAGCGGTAATGATTGCCCTGATAGCAAAAGCATAAAAGTCTACCTTCCTGATACAGAGAACTTAATTTTCACAAAACAATAAACTTTATTATCTCTGATCACGGATTATTTATTATGAAAATAATATACACATTACTTACTTTAACACTAAGTTTGGTAACTTATAAAGCACAGCAGACTTATCCACTGAATACTTACTATGGAGATGTTTCTGATTATTCTTATATGAAGGATCTAAATAATGAACTTACTCCTTATATAGGCACTTATAAAGCTACTTTTGAAGGGAATGAAATTACATTAACTATTACCAAAGAGGATAAGAGATTACAAAAAATACTGAATAATAGATACTATATGGATGTTCTTAATATAAAATATATAATAAAGAATATAGCAACTGGAATTATACTTGAAGACAACCTAAATCCTGTAGATCAAGATCTAAATGAAATGATGAGTATGGGAACTAATCCAAAGGATAATAACACGATTGATTTTCATTATACAGGTGGTAGATGTAGTATTGGATGGGGAAGAATTACATTATTAAAAATTAATGATACACAAGTTAAATGGGCTTATTATCCTAACTCAGTACTTCTCAGTGATTCAACTTGTCCAAATTCAGGTGAGTTAAAAATATATCTCCCTGATACCAGAAATCTTATTTTCACTAAACAATAAACTTTTAATCTTCATAATGGCTGGTTTTATTATTATTACAATAATAGAATCAGCCTTTTTACTTACTGATTTTTGTTCATCTAAGGTACATTATAGAAGGCTTTAATTTTCAATCCACCGTAGTAATGTACATCCTGAAATTCCTATCCGTACACATCACAGAAATTTTTCTGTCATCAATAACATAGTCAAGGAAAATCCCGATTTTCCCATCCATTATTAACCGGTAAGCCACATTCGTATCTTCTACATCTTTATACTGATCGGGAATAATACTTGTATTGCTGGAGGGTTCTTCTATACCGCTTAGTCCGGCAATATATTCTACTTTGTCCCGGATGCTTTCCAGACCGGTGATGGTTTTAGGGAAGTTCATCGTGTAAGATTCTCCGTCATAAAGCCATACATAATAGTCGTTCTTATTACTCTCATCTTCCATAAAATAGGCATAGGTTTCATAGTCTTTTGTAAGTTTGGTCTGAGCTGTTAAAGAAAAGGATAGAATGAAAAAACAGAATAAAAATAAAGTTTTCATAACATAAAATTTTGGTTGTTAGTTTATTATAAAATTATGAAAATTTCTCTTACATCAGGAGATTAAATGAATAGAGAATATTCTTATAATTCTGACCCTTTTTTTTGACGATATTATTTTCTCCAATATGATGTTTCTCACCTCATAAGAAGCTTAAAATAATTAAATTTGAATAGATTCTAAACAAATAAAAACACATGAGTACTTTATATAAAGAAGAGGTGACCACCTTTCCTTCCGATATTGAAATTGCAAGATCAACAGCTTTAGAACCGATTACCCAGATTGCCGCAAAAGTGGGCATACAGGAAGAATATGTGATCCCTTACGGAAAGCATATGGCTAAGGTTCCTTTGGACCTCATTTCCGAAGAAAAAATAAAACAGTCCAATCTGATATTGGTTACTTCCATCACGCCCACCAAAGCCGGAATCGGAAAAACAACCGTTTCCATAGGACTGGCATTGGGATTGAATAAAATAGGGAAAAAAGCAGTGGTGGCACTTCGCGAGCCTTCTTTAGGTCCTTGTTTCGGAATGAAGGGAGGAGCAGCCGGCGGCGGATATGCGCAGGTATTACCTATGGAAAACATCAATTTGCATTTCACAGGCGATTTCCATGCTATTACTTCGGCTCATAATATGATTACCGCATTGCTTGATAATTACAATTATCATAACAGGGGAACAGATAAAGTTTTAAAAGAAGTACTCTGGAAAAGAGTACTGGACGTCAATGACAGAAATCTCCGAAATATAACGACAGGATTGGGTGGAAGTGCCAACGGAGTTCCGCAGGAGTCAGGATTTGATATTACACCGGCATCCGAAATTATGGCAATATTATGCCTTTCCAGAGATGTTGAAGATTTAAGAAGAAGAATAGAAAACATACTGTTAGGATATAAAGCAGATGGAAGCATGTTCACTGTAAAGGATCTGGGAGTAGCTGGGGCGATAACGGTTTTACTCAAAGATGCGCTCAATCCTAATTTGGTTCAGACTACTGAAAATACGGCTGCTTTCGTTCATGGAGGGCCATTCGCCAATATTGCACACGGATGTAATTCCGTGATCGCTACTAAGATGGCGATGAGCCATTCGGAATATGTGATTACTGAAGCAGGATTCGGGGCCGATCTCGGAGCAGAAAAATTCTTTGATATCAAATGCCGTAAAGCAGGATTAAATCCGAAGCTGACGGTAATTGTAGTAACAGCACAAGGATTAAAAATGCATGGAGGAGTTTCCGTAAATGAAATCAAACAGAAGAATACAGCAGGAATTATCCAGGGGCTGGACAACCTGAAAAAGCATATTGAAAACATCCGGTCCTATAAGCAAAGCATTGTGATTGCCTTTAATAAATATAATACGGACTCAGAAGAGGAAATAGAAATCATCAGGGAATTTTGTAAAAAACACGAAGTAGGTTTCGCTCTTAATGATGCCTTCGCCCACGGAGGTGAAGGAGCCAGGAAGTTTGCTGAGCTGGTAGTAAATACCATAGAAGAAAATCCTTCCCAACCTTTACAATTTGTGTATGAAGATCAGGATTCCATAAAAGTTAAGGTAGAGAAGATCGCTCAGAAAATTTATGGCGCTGCATCTGTTAATTTCAGTTCACAGGCGCTTAAAAAAATTAAAAAGATTCAGGAAACCGATATGAATACTTTCTCCGTTTGTATTGCCAAAACCCAATATTCATTTTCTGCCGATCCAAAAGCTTATGGAGTAGCCCACAATTTTGAGTTTCAGATATCCGATATTGTGATCAACAGGGGAGCTGAATTTATAGTGGTTTTAGCCGGAGATATCATGCGTATGCCGGGGCTTCCGAAAGAACCTCAGGCATTACATATAGATTTTCAGGATGGACAGATAGAAGGATTAAGTTAAAAAACGGTAAAATATTAAAATTTCATTATCAATTTCAGGTAAATAGTATTGTTTAACAACAAATGGCAGTCTTCATTTATTAATATTTAAAAAATATTTGTATTTTAGCCCGAATTTTAAATATAAATAAAACAATCATTAACTATGAAGAAGCTTTTTCTACTTTTTTTTGCAGCACTTTTCTTATTAAGCTGTAGCTCGGATGAAGATACCATCTATGATTATATAGGAACCTGGTCGGGAACCTATGAGGGGAGTGACAAAGGAGTATGGAACATCGTAGTAGCAAGTGACGGAAAAGTAACAGGAACAATGCATTCCGAAGTTAATGAAGAAAATTACAGCATTTCAGGACGTTTAAGTGATTCCGGAGAGCTTAATGCCGTGGTAGGCTTACCTTCCGACGGAGATTTCAGAGGAAACCTGGCTGATGGAAAAGGAAGTGGAAGCTGGACTAATTCAGTTCCGACACCGGAAAGATCGGGATCGTGGACCGGAGAAAAGAATTAATTTGAATATCTATATACAATTTTTCACTACTGTCATTCTGAAGAAGGAAGAATCTCATAATATGGCTTAGATTCTTCATTTCACTTCGTTACATTCAGAATAAAAGAGTCATAACAATAAGATAAACTCATTAGTGTAAAATTGTATGTAATTACCTTAATTTAAATATCTAAATATACAGAGCCTATAAATTCATTTTATAGGCTTTTTTTATACAAATCCCATAGCTGTTATTTTCCCTTTCTTTTTAGCCGTAACAAAATGAAGCAGAAAATCATCATCCGAAAACTGCTTTTCAAAAGAAACTTCCGGTTGCTCATTAAAAGGAATCGTCTCTTCGGCTGCATTTACTTCATAGTCTTCAAAGTTGATCTTTAAAGTCGTAATGATCACTTCATCCGCTGTAAGATCCTTTATATGAAGTGTTTTATCCCACAAACCCATACTTACGGCCAAATGCTCCAAACTGGATTTTTTACCCATCTGGAACTTTTTAAGAAGCATTTTACCTTCCTCGGTGTTGAGTCCGTTGTATACCGTTCTTTTACCTTTTTCCGATAAACCGTCCAGATCTTTTATTTGTGTCATCAGCCTGGCAAATCGCTGATAGAGTAGGGGCTCGCCGGATTCTTTGATATAGCCGTCTAAGGCGGTCCGGATTATTTTTCCCACTTTGGAGCAGTGCCCGAATTCCGAACTGTTCTGTCTTACCTTCTCATAAGCAGGATTCTTTTTATAAGCAGCTTTATTGAACCCGCTTTTCTTCCGAACCACATTTTTTCCGTTCAGGGTGTAAAATACCAGATCACCGACTGATCCTTTCAGTTTAATCAAGCTTTCGTATGTAGCCATATCTATTAGTTGGCATCAAATATAGTGATAATTAATTTAATAGATAATCTTTAAGTATACTTGTAGTATAGTTATAGTATAGTTTATAGATAATTAAAATATAATATGTATATTTGTAAAAATTCAGCTACTCAGCTAAAAATCAAATGATATGGTTTCTAAATTATTTGTGAAAAATTTCGGTATAAAGCAGGTTTCAGCTTTACTTGTTGCATCATCCGTGATCATTTCTTGCGGAAGTTCAAAAAGTGTAGCCTCCAGAAAGACAACGTCTACTAAGACCAAAACGGTTGCAAAAACCGAAAGCCTTAGAAGTCTGGATTCCGGTTTCAGCGGAAAAGTTTCAGGTTCGGTAAAAAGCTTACTGAAGGATGCGGAAAAATATATAGGTACACCTTATAAATTCGGGGGTAATACATCTTCCGGTTTTGACTGTTCAGGATTTACCTTAAAAGTATTTGAAGAAAACGATTACAAATTACCAAGAAGATCATCTGATCAGGCAGAAACAGGTAAAAAAATAAATATCAGAGAAGTGAAACCGGGTGATCTTTTATTTTTTGCTACCGGCGGGGGAAGCCGGGTATCTCACGTGGGAATTGTTCACGATATTGATAACGGAGAAATTAAATTTATTCATGCTTCCACTTCAAAGGGAGTGATAATTTCTTCATTAAATGAAAAATATTGGAACAAAGCTTATCTACATGCGCAAAGAGTTTTGTAAATTTGCATTTAAAAAATTATTTTAAATATAAATTACAGACATGTCGTTACAACAAACAATTGAAAACATTTGGGATAATAGAGATTTATTACAAAATGAAGACAGCCAGAAAGCCATCAGAGAAGTAGTTTCTCTATTGGATTCAGGAGAGCTTCGTGTTGCTGAGCCTACGGAAAACGGGTGGCAGGTAAATGAATGGGTGAAGAAAGCAGTAGTAATGTATTTTCCGATTCAAAAAATGGAAACCATAGAAGTAGGTCCATTTGAATTTCATGATAAAATTCCTTTGAAGAGAAACTATGCCGAAAAAGGAGTAAGAGTTGTACCTCATGCAATAGCCAGAGAAGGTTCTTTCGTAGCTTCAGGAGTAATTATGATGCCTTCTTACGTGAATATCGGGGCGTATGTAGATTCCGGAACAATGGTAGATACATGGGCAACAGTAGGAAGCTGTGCACAAATTGGTAAAAATGTACACTTAAGCGGTGGTGTAGGTATCGGAGGTGTATTGGAGCCGTTACAGGCTGCTCCGGTAATTATTGAAGATGACTGTTTCATCGGATCAAGATGTATCGTTGTAGAAGGTGTACATGTGGAAAAAGAAGCTGTTTTGGGTGCTAATGTAGTACTTACGGCCTCTACTAAGATCATTGATGTAACAGGAGACCAGCCTGTAGAAATCAAAGGAAGAGTTCCTGCACGTTCCGTAGTGATCCCAGGAAGTTACACCAAACAATATCCTGCCGGAGAATATCAGGTTCCATGTGCCTTAATTATCGGTCAAAGAAAAGAATCCACCGATAAAAAGACTTCCCTGAATGATGCGTTGAGAGATAATAATGTTGCGGTATAATTATTAAACCCTAACATCCCACATTTTGAAAGAAAAACTTTTAAAAATAATAGTAAACCCTAAATATATATTTGGGGTTTATCTTATTATAGCCATTGCGACCGCTATTTCAAAATATCTGAGAGGAGATTATGCTATCAATAATTATCTGATCTTTAAAAATGTATTTTTTAATACCCTTCATCAGAAAAACTTATTTATCCATTACCCTGACTTATATTTTGATCTCAATCATTACGGTATTTTTTTCAGCCTGTTGATTGCTCCTTTTGCCATAATGCCGGACTGGCTAGGAATTTCCTTATGGAATGTGGCCAATACCTTCATATTTGTATATGCCATTTACAAATTACCATTCTCCGATTCCAAAAAAGCAGTATTGGGTGTCCTTTGCCTGCAGGAATATATTACAGCAGCCTTAAGCTTACAGTTCAATGTAGCCCTTACCGGATTGCTAATCCTATCTGCAGTATACATTTATAATAAAAAAGAGCTAAAATCCGTAACAGCTATACTCATTGGCATATTTGTAAAGATTTATGGAATAGTAGGGCTTTCTCAATTTTTCTTTATTAAAAACAAACTGAAATTCATTGGAGGAGGACTTGTAATTGCCTTGATATTTTTTGCAGTTCCCATGATCTATTCCAGTCCTCAGTTTGTGATTCAGTCATATAGCGACTGGTTTCATTCCATCATGGAAAAAAACAATGAAAACCAGGTATTGGGAAATATGCAGGATATTTCATTAATGGGTTTTTTCAGAAGGATCTTAGGGGATGCTTCCATATCCAACCTGGTATTTTTAGCATTCGGCTTACCGCTTTTTGCCATTCCTTATATCCGTATCAGCCAGTATAAACATTACGCTTTTCAGCTTATGATCCTGGCTTCTACTTTACTGTTTTTAGTCCTTTTCAGTTCCAGCTCGGAATCTCCCACCTATATAATTGCGGTTGCCGGAGTCTTGATATGGTTTTTCCTTCAAAAGAAAAGAACCTCTTTAATCATGGGGCTGTTGATTTTCGTTATTATTTTTACATGTTTTTCTACTTCAGACCTGTTTCCGAAACATATAAAGCACAATTACATTATAAAATATTCGTTAAAAGCCGTACCTTGCATTTTCGTCTGGCTAAGGATTATTTATGAGCTTTTAGTTAAAGATTTTGAAAAAGATTACAGTTTGCAATAAAGTATGAAAAAAATTTCCATCGTCATCCCTGCTTATAATGAAGAAGGTAATATTCCTCTCATTCATGAGAAAATAAAGAATGTTTTTTCTCAATTGGATCACTATGACTTTGAAATTATTTTTGTGAATGACGGAAGCAGAGATAACACCCAGCAGATATTGGAACAGCTGTCCGAACAGCATGAAGAAATTAAATTCATTGAATTTTCAAGAAACTTCGGGCATCAGCCGGCTGTAAAAGCAGGAATAGATGTTTCATACGGAAACGCTGTAATCTCTATGGATGGAGACTTGCAGCATCCACCGGAACTCATCCCCGAAATGATCAGAAAATGGGAAGAAGGATATGATATCGTTTATACCATAAGAACCTATCCCAAACAGATTTCCTATTTTAAAAGAAAGACCTCCGATTTTTTTTATGTAATACTCTCCGGCCTATCGGATGTAAATCTTACTAAAGGTGGAGGCTCAGACTTCAGGCTCATGGATGCCGGAGCAGTAGAAGTCATGAGAAATTTCACAGAAGATGATCTCTTTTTACGCGGGCTTACCAGCTGGATGGGATATAAACAAATAGGGATTAACTTTACTGCCAACGAAAGACTGGCAGGTGAAAGCAGCTATAATTTAAAGAAAATGTTAACCTTTGCCTTTACAGGGATTACCGCATTTAGTGTGAAACCGCTTTATATTGCAGCCTATCTTGGATTTTTATTTTCCGGGGTTTCGGTAGTAGGATATATCCTGTACGTTATTTACAGCTTTATTTCCAAAACAGAAATATCAGGCTGGGCTTCTTTAATCATGACGATTGTTTTTTTCGGTGGGATCCAACTCATTATTTTAGGAATAATAGGCATTTATTTAGGTAAAATATTTAAGCAGATGAAGGGGAGACCTAATTATATTATCAAATCTAAAAATTTATAAAAATGGTATTATTAAGTTTTGATATTGAAGAATTTGATATGCCATTGGAATACAAAGGAGCCATTCCTTTTGATAGGCAGATTTCTATTTCCCAGACTGGACTGGAAACGATTCTGGATATTCTTAAAAAACATCACGTAAAGGCAACCTTCTTTTCCACCGTTGTCTTTGCAGAAAACAGCAAACCTTTAATCAGCAGGCTTTTAAAGGAAGGCCACGAGCTCGCTTCCCACACGTGGTTCCATTCCCAATTTGAAGAAAAGCATCTTCAGGAGTCAAGAGAAAAACTTGAAGAAATGTTTTCCACTCCGGTTACAGGGCTCCGGATGCCGAGAATGATGCCCGTAAGTCCGCAGGCTGTTGAGAAAGCAGGGTATGCTTACAATTCATCAGTTAATCCCACATTTCTTCCCGGCAGATATAATAACCTTAAAGTACCAAGAACTTATTTTAAAGAAGGAAATGTAACCCAGGTACCGGCTTCTGTAACTCCAAATTTCAGGATTCCTTTATTCTGGCTTAGTTTTCATAACTTTCCTTTAAAACTTTATAAAAAGTTGGCTCTTGATGTATTAAAACATGATCAATACCTTAATATCTATTTTCATCCATGGGAGTTTGCAGAAATAAAAGATGAAGAATTTAAGCTGCCCGGATTTACCGTAAAAAACACCGGAAATGAAATGGTCGAAAGGTTTGACGATTTTATAGGATGGCTTAAAGATAAAAAATATAACTTTGGAACCTTTCAGGAATTTCAAAAAAACAGGCAATAATGAAAATAGCTTTTGATGCTAAACGGTTTTTCCATAATGCTTCCGGACTGGGGAATTACTCCAGAGATCTTATCAGAATACTTTCCCGGTATTATCCTGAAAATGAATATATCCTTCTCAATAAAAATCAATCCGAAAGAGGCAGAGAGATTCTAAGCCAGCCAAATGTAAAATTTGCAGCCACCACTAAAGGAAGCCTGGCCCGCCAATTAAAAATGGGGAAAGATGCGCAGCGGCTGAATGTAGATATATTTCATGGCTTATCCGGAGAATTACCTTTAAAATGGGAGAAAAAAACTATAAAAAAAGTAGTGACTATTCATGATCTTATTTTCATGAGATATCCTCAATACTATTCGTTTTTTGATCGTAAAATCCATCTTTGGAAATTCAGGAAAGCAGCTTTACTAGCCGATAAAATCATTGCAATTTCCGAGCAGACCAAACAGGATATTATTCACTATCTGAAAGTTCCCGAAACTAAAGTTGAAGTCATTTATCAAGGTTGCCATCAGGCATTTAAAGAGGAACAGCAAAAAGATTTTAAAGAAGCCGTACAGCAAAAATTCAATCTTCCGGAACGTTATATCCTGAATGTAGGAACCATAGAAAACCGAAAAAACCTTTTAAATATTGTAAAGGCTATTGATAAAACGGAAATTCCATTAGTCGTGGTCGGAAAAAAAACAAAATACTACCAAAAAATAGAAAAGTACATCAGAAAGAATAAAATGGAAAAGCAAATCCATTTTCTGGAAGGTGTTTCTATGGAAGAATTGGCGGTACTATACAAACTTGCCGATATATTTGTTTATCCAAGCTTCTTTGAAGGGTTTGGAATTCCGGTGATCGAAGCCTTATTTTCCAAAACAGTAGTTGTTACAAGTAATGTAAGCTGTCTGCCTGAAGCGGGTGGACCCGATTCGGTATATGTGGATCCTTCTCAATATCTGGATATTCAGGCTAAAATTAAATTCCTTTGGGATAACGCAGAAGAGAGGAAACGCCGTTCAGATAAAGGATTTGAGTTCGTTCAAAAGTTCAATGACCAGACTATTGCAGGCGAACTTATGGATTTTTATAAAAAAATTCTTTAAAATTCTTTGTTATTTAAAAATAAGTTCTAATTTTGTAACATAATTTTTACAAATGAAACCTAACTTTTTAACACATCATCATTATCATCATATCTGCTAAGACGGAACTGATTGATAATTTGTGTTAAAAACAAAAAATAATTAAAAACCGTCTGAGTCAATAGACGGTTTTTTTATTTCTATTATTTCCGGAAATTTTTGCCTTTATCTATTTACTCAGACCCCATAAAAAAACAAAATGAGTAAATTAAGAATTGCTATTCAGAAAAGCGGACGTCTTTATGAAGATTCATTACAACTTCTGAAAGACTGCGGAATTTTCATCAACAACGGCAAGGACCAGCTTAAGGTAACAGTAGATAATTTTCCCATGGAAATTATGTACCTGCGAAACTCGGATATCCCCCAATACCTTGAAGATGGAGTAGTAGACATCGCCATTGTAGGAGAAAACTTATTAATTGAAAAACAAAAACAAGTAAAGATCGTACAGAAACTCGGTTTCTCAAAATGCAGGGTATCTCTTGCAGTTCCAAAAGATATTGAAACCAACGATCTCAGTTACTTTCAGGGCAAAAAAATTGCCACTTCTTATCCCAATACCTTACAACAATTTTTGAACAAAAATAATATCAAAGCCGATATACACGTTATTTCGGGTTCAGTAGAAATTGCTCCCAATATAGGTCTTGCAGACGGAATATGCGATATCGTGAGTTCCGGGAGTACACTTTTCAAAAACGGACTAAGAGAAACGGTTACCCTTCTTACTTCCGAAGCTGTTTTAGCTGAAAATTCAGATTTGAATGCCGATAAAAAGAAAATACTGGAAAAGTTTTTATTCAGAATACAGGCAGTTCTTAAAGCCAAAAATTCTAAATATATACTGATGAACGTTCCCAATGATAAGATTCCCATCATATCCAAAGTTCTTCCCGTACTGAAAAGCCCTACCGTTATTCCTCTTGCAGAAGAAGGCTGGAGTAGTATCCATTCCGTAATTGATGAAAAAAGGTTCTGGGAAGTCATCGACGAACTCAAAGCCAGTGGAGCACAAGATATTTTAATAATTCCAATAGACAAAATGGTGATATAATTATGTATATAGACAGATACCCCCCGAAAGAAAACTGGATCAATTTAGTGGACCGTCCGGTAATAAAAAAAGCAGAGATTTCTAAAATTATTACGGAGATCTTTTCCAAAGTAGAGCAAAAAGGAGATCAGGCCTTATTTGATTTCAGCAAACAATTTGATGATGCTGAAATCAAAAGCCTGGCAGTTTCTCAGGATGAAATTGAAAAAGCTGGCGAACTGATTAGTGATGATCTCAAAAAAGCTATCCAGAAGGCAAAAGAAAATATCGCGAAGTTCCACTCTTCCCAGCAAAATGAAATACAAAAAATTGAAACCACCAAAGGAGTAACATGCTGGAGAGAATACAGAGGAATAGAGAAAGTCGGGATCTACATTCCCGGAGGTACGGCACCCTTATTTTCTACGGTGCTTATGCTAGCTGTCCCGGCTCAGATTGCGGGATGTCAGGAAATTATCCTTTGTACACCTCCGGATAAGGAAGGTAACGTAAACCCTGCTATTTTGTATACGGCACAGTTATGCGGAGTTACCCAAATATTTAAAACAGGGGGAGCCCAGGCAATAGCTGCCATGACATTAGGCACTGAAACCATTCCCAATGTTTATAAAATCTTCGGACCGGGAAACCAATATGTAGTAGCCGCTAAAGAATTTGCATTAAACTACGGAGTAGCTATCGATATGCCGGCCGGTCCCAGTGAAGTACTTGTTATTGCAGATCAGCAGGCGTTTCCGGAATTTTGTGCAGCCGACCTGCTTTCACAGGCAGAACACGGAAGCGACAGCCAGGTGGTATTTATTGCAACGGACCTAAATGTTTTTAATAAAACCATTGAAGAAGTAAATAAACAGTTAAAAAGCCTTCCGAGAAATGAATTGGCTAAGCAGTCTTTAAACAACAGCCGTTTCATTTTAATGGAAACTATTGAAGAAGCCCTGGAATTTAGTAATACATACGCCCCCGAACACCTTATCCTGGCTATAGAAGATTTTGAAGAAGCCATTCCCCTCGTACAAAATGCAGGCTCCGTTTTTCTGGGAAATTATTCATGTGAAAGTGCCGGAGATTATGCGAGCGGAACCAATCACACCCTCCCGACCAATAAGTTCGCCAAAAATTATAGTGGGGTTTCACTCGATAGTTTCGTCAAAAAAATTACATTCCAGCACCTTTCTAAAAAGGGATTGCAGTGCTTAGGGAAAACTATTGAAGTAATGGCAAAATCAGAAGGGCTTACCGCTCACAAAAATGCAGTATCCATCCGTTTAAAACAAATTAATAATGAAGCAGTTTAATATCCGCAGCCTGGTACGTAAAAACATATTGGAGCTAAAACCATACACCAGCTTTCGGGATCAGAATGAATTTGATAATCCTGTCCTGCTGGATGCTAATGAAAGCCCTTTTGGGGAATATAACCGTTATCCGGACTCCACTCATAAAGAGATCAGACAAAAGCTTTCCCAGCTGAAAAACATTTCAGCGGAACAAATAGCCCTTGGAAACGGAAGTGATGAACTCATCGATTTGATTATAAGAATATTCTGTGAACCCAAAGAAGATTCCATAATGATGATGGATCCGTCATTTGCCATGTATGCTTTTTATGCATCTATAAATGAAAATAAAGTCATAAAGCTTCCTTTGAATGAGGATTTTGAAATCGAAAAACAGGAATTTCTTTCCATTATCAATAAAGTGCAGCCAAAAGTTTTCTTCTTATGCTCTCCGAACAATCCTACGGGAAACAGCACGGAAGACATAGAATTTTTCTTACAGAATTTTAGCGGGATAGTAGTGGCGGATGAAGCCTATATAGAATTTTCAAATAAAAAATCATCGCTGGAGCTGTTAGAGAAATATCCTAACCTGATTGTTCTTCAGACCTTCTCCAAAGCATGGGGAATTGCTGGTGCGAGAGTTGGAATAGCCTATGCTTCAAAAGAAATAATACAATTGATGTACACTGTAAAAGCACCCTACAACGTGAATGCCCTAAGCCAGCAGTTTGTATTGAAAAGTCTTGAGAATTTGGATCAGTTCAGGCAAAATCTGGATAATATCAATGCTGAAAAAGAGTGGCTTATTGATGAATTTAAAGCCATAGAAAGCATTACCAAAATATATCCTACCGATGCCAACTTTTTCCTGATAGAATTTAACGATGCGGAAAACATTTATAACAAGCTGTTGGATAAAGAAGTTTTAACCAGTAAAAGAACTCCTTATATACCTAATTGTCTTCGGATCAATATCGGAAACAGAGAAGAAAATATCCAGCTTATTCAGGCCTTAAAAAATTAAAACACTATGAAAAAAGTATTATTTATAGATCGCGACGGAACTTTAATTATAGAACCGCCGGTTGACTTTCAGGTAGATTCTCTCGAAAAACTGGAATTTTATCCCGGAATATTTCAAAACCTTTCAAGAATAGCCAAAGAATTGGACTATGAACTGGTGATGGTGACCAATCAGGACGGCTTAGGGACAGATAGTTTTCCCTATGAAGACTTTATCGGACCTCATGAAAAAATGATGAAAGCATTCGAGGGGGAAGGTATTTTCTTTTCCGATGTTCTTATAGACAAAAGCTTTGAACATGAAAATCTTCCTACCAGAAAACCTGGTACCGGAATGATGGGAAAATACATCCACGGAGATTATGATCTTGCCAATTCGTATGTCATCGGAGACCGGATTACAGATATACAACTAGCTAAAAACCTGGGTGCAAAAGCTATTTTAATAAGTAAAGACCAGGATGAAGATGCTGAGCTTACCACTACCGATTGGGCAGATATTTATCAACTTCTTAAAAAAGCTCCCCGTAAAGCGAGCGTTATAAGAAAAACCAATGAAACCCAGATCGAAATAGAAGTTAATCTCGACGGAAAAGGAAATTCTGAAATTTCAACAGGACTTCATTTTTTTGATCATATGCTGGAGCAGATCTCACGACATGGAAATCTGGACCTAAAGATTAAAGTGGATGGAGACTTACAGGTAGACGAGCATCACACCATAGAAGACACGGGAATTGTCCTGGGAGAAGCGATCTTAAAAGCTTTAGGAAAGAAAAAAGGAATTGAAAGATATGGCTTTCTCCTGCCTATGGATGATTGCCTGGCCCAGGCCGCGATTGATTTTGGAGGAAGACCTTGGATCGTCTGGGATGTAGATTTTAAAAGAGAAAAAATTGGAGATGTTCCTACGGAAATGTTTTTCCACTTCTTCAAATCCTTTACAGATTCTTCAAAATCCAATCTTAACATCAAAGCCGAAGGAGACAATGAGCATCATAAAATAGAATCCGTTTTCAAAGCTTTTGCCAAAGCCATTAAAATGGCAGTTAACCAATCCGATCAAAACTTTAATTTACCTTCCACAAAAGGAAGCCTATAATATGATTGCCATTATAAAATACAACGGAGGAAATGTAAATTCCGTACAGAATGCACTGAACCGTCTTGATGTAAAATCGGTGATTACAGATGATCCCGAACTTATTCAAAAAGCAGATAAAGTGATATTTCCCGGAGTAGGAGAAGCCTCTTCCACGATGAACTTACTGAAAGAGAAAAAGCTGAACCTCCTTATTCCTGAACTCAGGCAGCCGGTTCTCGGGATATGTCTGGGAATGCAGCTTATGTGTAAAGACAATGAAGAAGGAAATACAACAGGAATGGGCATATTTGATATCAGCGTAAAAAGGTTTCCTGCTAAAGGAATCATTCCTCATATGGGCTGGAACACCCTTTCGGACTGTACATCTCCGCTTTTCCAGGGAATTGAAAAAGAAAATGATGTCTATTTTGTACACAGTTATTATTGTGAATTATCAGCCTATACCACTTCGGTGTGCGATTACCTGCTGCCGTTCAGTGCTTCTTTACAGAAAGATAATTTCTTTGCTACCCAATTTCACCCGGAAAAATCGGGAAAGACAGGAAATCTTTTACTTAAAAACTTTTTAAAATTATAAATGATGAAAATAATTCCCGCTATTGATATAATTGAAGGTAAATGCGTACGCCTATCCAAAGGAGATTACAATACCAAAAAGGTTTACAATGAAAATCCCGTGGAAGTAGCAAAAGAATTTGAAGATCACGGCATTAAGTACCTTCATTTGGTAGATCTGGACGGAGCAAAATCCAAACATATTGTCAATCAGAAAGTATTGGAAAATATTGCCAGAGAAACCTCATTACAAATTGATTTCGGAGGTGGCTTAAAGACAGAGAAAGATATTGAAACTGCTTTTAATTCAGGGGCTCAACAGATTACCATTGGAAGTATCGCCATACAGGATCCGGAATTCTGCTACAACATCATCGGAAAATACGGATCAGAAAAAATTATCCTGGGTGCCGACTGTGAAAACAGGAAAATAAAAACTTCGGGCTGGCTGGAAGAAAGTAATACGGAAGTAGTAGACTTTATCGAAGGCTATAAGAAAAAAGGAATTAAATATGTGATCTGCACTGATATCTCAAAGGATGGAATGCTGGCAGGACCTTCCCGGGAACTGTATGAAGAAATTATCGGTAAAACATCAGTACAGTTAATTGCCAGTGGCGGGATTTCAGGCATTGAAGATGTCTATGCCATGAAAGAAATAGGATGCTCCGGAACCATTATCGGGAAAGCCATTTACGAAGGAAAAATTCAGCTGGATGAACTTAAAAAATTAATTGAAAATGCTTAAAAAAAGAATTATCCCTTGTTTAGATATTAAAGATGGAACCACGGTAAAAGGGATCAACTTTGAAGGATTACGCAATGCCGGAGATCCGATAGAATTGGCCAAAAAATATGAAGAACAGGGAGCTGACGAGCTTGTTTTCTTAGATATCACAGCTACTATCGAAGAGCGCAAAACCTTTGCACAGCTGGTGAAGGAAATTGCTGCGGAATTAAGTATTCCCTTCACTGTAGGAGGGGGCATCTCGTCTATTGAAGATGTAAGAAAGCTCTTGGAAGCTGGTGCTGACAAAATAAGCATCAATTCTTCAGCTGTAAAAAATCCCGGTCTTATTTACAATTTATCCAAAGAGTTCGGGAACCAGTGTATTGTGGTGGCAATCGATACCCGGTGGGTTAACAATGAGGACTGGGTGCACATCAAAGGAGGAAGAGAGATTACAACATTGAAAACATTAGAATGGGCCAGACAGGCGGAAGACTCCGGAGCCGGAGAAATTCTTTTAACTTCAATGGATGGAGACGGTACAAAAAATGGGTTTGATATAAGGATCACTAAGCTTATTTCAGAAAATGTGAATATTCCGGTTATAGCCTCAGGAGGAGCCGGAAAAATGGAAGATTTCACAGAAGTATTTAATAAAACCCAGGCTACCGGAGCATTGGCTGCCAGTGTTTTTCACTTCGGAGAAATTCATATACAGGATTTAAAACAAGAACTCAAATATCAAAATATAGAAATACGATGAAAATAGATTTTAAGAAAATGAATAACCTCGTTCCGGTCATTATTCAGGATGACAGAACATTACAAGTGCTTATGCTTGGATATATGAATGAAGAAGCCTTTGAAAAAACAAAAGCGGAAGGCATTGTCACTTTTTTCAGCCGTTCCAAAAACAGGCTCTGGACCAAAGGTGAGGAGTCCGGTAATTTTCTGACTGTAAAAAGTATGGTTGAGGACTGCGATCAGGATACGATATTGATTAAAGTAATTCCCACCCATGTTGTCTGCCACACCGGAAGTTTCAGCTGCTTTGGAGAAAAGGAGGACAAAGGCTTTTTATATGAGCTGCAAACTAAGATATCCCAGCGCATAGATGATAAGGTGGAGGGCTCTTACACTTACTCCTTATTTCAGAGAGGTATCAATAAAGTAGCGCAAAAAGTAGGAGAGGAGGCTGTAGAAGTGGTGATAGAAGCTAAAGATAATAATGATGATCTTTTTAAAAATGAAGCGGCCGATCTGCTGTATCACTTTCTGATTTTATTAAAAGCTAAAAACTTCAGTTTAGAGGAAATTGAGGAAGTATTAAGAAAACGTGATCAGAAATAAAGCCTGTAAAAACAGGCTTTTCTCTTTTAAACAGGTATAAGAATTATTTATCTATTACTATTTTTCTTACTGTTTCCTGATCATTTACCGTAATGATTCCCCAGTAAACTCCTTCGGGAATATGGGAAACATTGATGGATTTTTTATTCTTGGTTTCTATTAAAGTATTTCCGGTAAGATCAACAATTTTAACCTTTAAGTTATTGACCTTTAAAGAACTGGGAATCTGGATCAAAACGTTATCTTTAACAGGGTTAGGATAGATTTTTACAGATGACAGGGGAGAAGCCGGAATTTCCTCAACCCTTAAAGTATTGGTAGCAGTACTTGCTACGGCAAAATGCTGGATAGCTCCAACGCTTGCTTTTCCTATATTGTATACATATACGGGATCTAAATTTGCAAATGTATCATTAGCAGTATGAGGATACGGACTCTGGACTTTTTCATAATATCCGGTAATAACGGCACCTTTTCTCTCAAAAGGAATATAATCCGTATTCTCTGCACGGTCTATGGCTGTTTTAAGAGGAGAATAGAGAGTCGTGCATTTAATAAGCTCCTGTAATGCTACCGTTGCAGCTGCATTATTGGTGGTAACTCCGCCCTGATCCTGATCACAGTAAACCGTATCATTATTGCTGCCTGATTTTCCGCCTACTTCATCAATGTTAAATACAAGCTTTATATCAAGTTGTGGTCCATTACTCGGATAAGCGATCGTATTAACGTAATGGCTGCTTCCTATAAGCCCTTGCTCTTCCCCGGAAAAATGAATGAATTTAATAGAATATTCCGTCGGGATATCTTTTAATATTCTGGCCGCTTCAAGAAGAATAGAGGTTCCGCTTCCGTTATCATTAACTCCGGGTCCGTATATACTGTCAAAATGCCCGCAGACTATTACATAAGTGTTGGGATAAGTAGTTCCGGTTTTGGTAATAATTAAATTTTTAGAAGTCGAATTACCATACGTAAATGAATCTTCTTCCATCTGACTCACGGAATATCCGTACGACAAATATTTGTTTTTGATCCAATTGAAAGTATTGGTATTGTTAACCGATCCGGTGGTTTTTACACCTAAACTTTCAAACTGCTGTAAGTTAGATGTAATATTGGCTTGTGACACCAGATTCACTCTGTCCTGATAAGCCTGAATAAAATTTTGGCCATGTACATGTAATACTATTCCCGAAAATAGTACAGAAATAATTAATTTTTTCATTGTATAATATTTTTAAATAGTTCGGTGTTTTTACAAATATATATAATAAAAAAATCCTAAACAATAGTTCAGGATTTTGTATTTTGATAAAAATATTGAATTTTATTTATTAACAATAATCTTTTTGGTTGTACTCAACTCATCCGTTTTTACCGTACATAAGTATACTCCGTTGGCCAATCCGGAAACATTGATTTCTTTCTTGTTTTCCGTTTTTAATAATGAGCGTCCTGATAAATCAGTAATTTCAATACTGAAATTGGTTTCTTTAGACCATTCGATCTTCAGTATATCCTTAACCGGGTTTGGATAAATTTTTAAAGATTCTGAAGATTTCGAAATTTCATCTGTGGCTAAGGTAGCCGAAGTAGCTACCGCAAAATGCTGCAATGCTCCCACCGCAGCCTTTCCTACATTATAAACGTATACAGGATCTACATTGGCAAACGTATCATTGGCGGTATGCGGATAAGGACTCTGAATATTTTCATAAAACCCTGTAATTACTTCTTTCTTCGCTTCAAAAGGCATATAATCGGATGAATATGCTTCAGAAATTACCGTTTGAAGGGGAGAGTAGAGTGAAGTACAGGTAGCGAGCTGCTGGGTGATCAGATTGGATTCGGCATTATTTTCCGTTTGTCCTCCGTTATCTCTTTCACACTTGATCGTATTATTGTTATTCCCCGACTTTCCACCTACCTGATCCAGGTTGAATACTAATTTAATATCGATCTGAGCCACGTTATTCTGATAGGCTACATTATTCACATAATGGTTGCTTCCATATAAGCCCTGTTCTTCCCCTGAAAAATGTATAAACTTAATAGAATACTCTGTAGGAATATCTTTTAGAATACGGGCAGCCTCCAGAAGAATGGAAGTACCGCTTCCGTTGTCATTGACACCAGGTCCATTAATACTGTCAAAATGAGCGCAAATGATCACGTACGTATTAGGATAAACGGTTCCTGTTTTGGTAATGACCAAATTTTTAGAATTGATCGTCGTTCCCAGATAGCTGAAAGAAAAAGGATCTTCAGAGATCTGGCTGACTGAATATCCGTAAGAAAGATATTTATTCTTGATCCAGTTCAGCGCATTGTCATTATTGGCAGTTCCCGTAGTTTTAATACCAAAGCTTTCAAATTCCTGCAGGCTGGTTGTAATATTGGTTTGTGAAACCATATTAGCTCTGTTCTGGTAGGCTTGAATAAAACTTTGAGCCTGGGTGGTACCAATGGTAAAAGAAAGAAGTACAAGAGTAGTAATTTTTTTCACTTATCTATCAATTTAATGTATTTGTTATATTTTCGACAGTAATAACTTAACAAATGTACTAATAAAAAAATCCCGGGCAAAACCCGGGACTTATATTGATAACAAAAAATTCTACATTATTTTACTTGATCTACAACAGCTTTGAAAGCTTCAGGGTGATTCATTGCTAAATCTGCTAAAACTTTTCTGTTAAGCTCAATGTTGTTCTTTTTAAGAGCTCCCATAAACTGAGAGTAAGACATTCCGTGTTCTCTAGTTCCCGCGTTGATACGAGTAATCCAAAGAGCTCTGAAATTTCTCTTTTTCTCTTTTCTTCCGCGGTAAGCATATTGCATTGCTTTTTCTACCGCGTTTTTAGCTACAGTCCAAACGTTCTTTCTTCTTCCGAAATAACCTTTAGCTTGCTTTAAAACTTTTTTTCTGCGAGCTCTTGAAGCTACTGCATTTACTGATCTTGGCATAATTTAAATTGTTTTTTTGAAAAGGGCGGTAATCTGTCTCATTACACTTAGCTGCTCCATTTCAGGGTTAAAAATTCTGAATTTTGTTTTAATTCCTATAAACCGAATATTTGATTTATAAAAACTACTTAATTGCTAATTGACGTTTAACACTTTTTTCGTCCACTGTAGCAACATAAGAAGTTTGCGTAAGATTTCTCTTCTGCTTAGTTTCTTTCTTAGTTAAGATGTGGCTTTTGTAAGCGTTTTTTCTTTTGATTTTACCGCTTCCGGTAAGAGCAAAACGTTTCTTAGCACCTGATTTCGTTTTTAATTTTGGCATTGTATTGCTTTTTTATTGTTTTGTTATCAATATCTTTTTGGGTATTCCTCGTCAATTAGGAATAATAGTCCGCAAAATTACAAAAAAAAGTTGAATTATATCATAAAAAAGCAGCAAACATTCAATGTCTGCTGCTTCAGTAATTTTTGTATTAATTAAGATTTAAAGAAGTCCAAGAGATCTTTATTAATAGTTTCTGCTTCTGTAGTAGGCATACCGTGAGGGAATCCCGGATAAGTAATCAGCTTACTGTTTTTAGCCAGTTGAGCAGACTTTACACCTGCATCTTTGTAAGGCACAATCTGATCGTCTTCTCCGTGCAATACCAATACCGGTAAATCTACGGCTTTAAGATCCTCTGTAAAATCCGTTTCGGAGAAAGCTTTCACACAGTCATAATGGGCTTTGATAGACCCCATCATTCCCTGTCTCCACCAGTTTCTACGGATTCCTTCCGATACATCAGCTCCCTCTCTGTTGTAACCATAGAAAGGAAGGGTAATATCGATATAGAACTGAGCTCTGTGGTTCGCAGTATTATAACGGATATCATCAAATACAGAAATAGGTGTTCCTTCCGGATTGCTTTCACTTTTTACCATAATAGGAGGAACAGAGCTTATTAATACAGCCTTGGCAACTCTCCCGTTATTATTTCCATACTTTGCTACGTAGCGGATAACTTCACCACCTCCGGTAGAATGTCCAACGTGGATAGCATCCTTCAGATCCAGATGCTCTACAAGTTCTGCAACATCAGATGCATAAGTGTCCATATCGTGTCCTGTGTCTACCTGAGAAGATCTTCCGTGACCTCTTCTGTCATGAGCGATTACTCGGTATCCTTTTTCTAAAAAGAAAAACATCTGTGCATCCCAATCGTCTGCCGACAGAGGCCAACCGTGATGAAAGAATACGGGCTGTCCTTTTCCCCAATCTTTGTAATAAATTTCCGTACCATCTTTTAATGTGAATGTACTCATAAGTGTAGTTTGTGTTTGTTGATAAATATGATCTGTCAGGAACTCTTCCTGATTATATTATTAGTTGATAATAAAGATTAAAGTTAGTGAGTTTTATTCAATAAATATTACATAATTGAAATAAATTTTTATTGAATAGTAAGGTTTTTAATATTTTCATTCATCATAATTGAGAAATATTGAAAAAGAAATTGTGTTTTATATTGTTTAGTTCCTTACAAATTTAGCAGAAAAAGAACAGGATGTTTCATTGCACAGGATGGTTTAAACATTATTTAACATTCCCGTAAAGAACCGTTAAAATAAAAAATCCTCAAACTTGGTTTGAGGATTTCATATTCTAAAGTATAGATGTAAATCTTAGTTAATAGACTATTTAATTGCTTTTTTAGGACTCATCATCATAATCATTCTTTTTCCTTCCAGCTTAGGAAGCTGATCTACTTTTCCGACATGCTCCAGTTCCTGGGCTAACTTTAAAAGCAGGATTTCCCCCTGGTCTTTAAAGATAATCGAACGTCCTTTAAAAAATACGTAGGTTTTTAATTTAGAGCCTTCTTCAAGGAATTTTTCAGCATGCTTCTTTTTAAATTCATAATCATGGTCATCGGTCTGAGGTCCGAAACGGATCTCTTTCACCACCACTTTTACCTGCTTAGCTTTAAGTTCCTTCTGCTTTTTCTTTTGCTCATACAAGAACTTTTTATAGTCCAGTATTCTAGCAATAAAAGGTTCTGCTTTATCCGAGATTACTACTAAATCCAATTCCTGATCTGCAGCAATTTGTTTTGCCTTATCAATTGGGTAAACTCCCGGTTCTACGTTGTCGCCCACTAAACGAACTTCTCTTACTCGAATTTTGTCGTTAATCATGTGTGCGTCCTCCTGTTGTGGACGTCTCTGTGGGCCCCTGTTGTTAAATCTTTGTGCTATTGTATTAAATTTTATTGGTTAATTCTTATTTTAATGAGCTATTAAATAGCTGCTTCTTTTTTAAAATAGGCAACGAAGTCTTCTGTAGTCATGGTTCCAAGATCGCCTTCGCCACGTCTTCGTACAGAAATTGTGCCATTTTGCTCTTCATTTTCTCCTACTACAAGCATGAAAGGAATCTTCTTTAATTCAGCATCACGGATCTTTTTACCCGTCTTCTCATTCCTCTCATCAATTTGACCACTAATATCGTTATTTTCTAAAAATTGTGAAACTTTTTTTGCATAATCTACATATTTTTCACTAATCGGTAAAATAATATACTGATCCGGGCTTAGCCATAAAGGAAAATCTCCTGCCGTATTTTCAATCAAAATAGCAATAAAACGCTCCATAGACCCGAATGGTGCTCTGTGAATCATCACCGGTCTGTGCTTTTCATTATCGCTTCCGATATAATGAAGATCAAATCTTTCCGGTAAGTTATAATCCACCTGAATTGTTCCAAGCTGCCATTTTCTTCCTAAAGCATCTTTTACCATGAAATCCAGCTTAGGACCATAGAATGCTGCTTCACCATATTCCACTACAGTTTTAAGGCCTTTCTTTTCAGCCGCATTGATGATTGCATTTTCTGCTTTTTCCCAATTTTCATCACTGCCTATATATTTATCTCTGTTTTCAGGATCTCTTAAAGAAACCTGGGTTACAAAATCTTCAAAACCTAAAGACTTGAATACATATAGAGTTAAATCAATTACTTTTTCAAATTCTTCAGAAAGCTGATCCGGAGTACAGAAAAGGTGAGCATCATCCTGAGTAAATCCACGAACCCTGGTCAATCCGTGAAGTTCTCCACTTTGCTCATATCTGTAAACAGTTCCGAATTCCGCATATCTCTTAGGTAAATCCCTGTAACTCCATTGTGAAGTTTTATAAATTTCACAGTGGTGAGGACAGTTCATCGGCTTAAGAAGAAACTCTTCACCTTCATTGGGTGTTTTAATAGGCTGGAAGCTGTCTGCTCCATACTTATCCCAGTGTCCTGATGTTACATATAATTCTTTGGCTCCGATGTGCGGAGTCATTACAAATTCATAGCCTCCTTTTTTCTGAGCTTCAGATAGGAAATTTTCTAATTTTTTTCTCAAAGCAGCTCCTTTTGGCAACCATAACGGAAGACCTGCACCTACCTTTTCAGAGAAAGCAAAAATTCCTAATTCTTTTCCTAATTTTCTGTGATCTCTTCTTTTAGCTTCCTCCAGTAATTCCAGATATTCTGTCAGTTCTTTCTGCTTAGGGAAGGATATACCGTAAACTCTGGTTAACTGAGGGTTTTTCTCATTTCCTCTCCAATAAGCCCCTGCTGCATTTAAAATCTTAACCGCTTTTACAATTCCTGTATTAGGAATATGTCCTCCACGGCAAAGGTCTGTGAAGTTATCATGAGTTACAAAAGTGATTTCTCCATCATTAAGATTTGAGATCAGTTCTACTTTATAAGGATTGTCAGCATATACTTTTAATGCTTCTTCTTTAGAAACCGGATACAGAGAGAAAGTCGAACCTTTCTTTGCATTTTCCAGCATCTTTTTTTCAATTTTTTCAAAATCCTTTTCAGATAGGCTTTCGTCACCAAAATCTACATCATAGTAGAATCCGCTTTCAATAGCCGGACCGATCGTCAACTTAGCATTAGGATAAAATTCCAGGATCGCCTGCGCCAGAAGGTGGGCAGAAGAATGCCAGAAAGCTTTCTTTCCAAGATCATCATTCCAGGTTAATAATTGTACGGTGGAATCCGTCGTTATAGGTGTGGTTATTTCTACTTGTTTACCGTTAACAATTGCGGAAATGGTATTTCTAGCCAATCCCTCGCTTATAGATTTTGCCACATCTAAAGGAGTTACTCCTTCATCGAATTCTTTGACACTATTGTCTGGAAGTGTAATTTTTATCATGTTTTTACTAAGAAATTTAATATGCAAAAATACGGATTTTTTATTTAAAATAGAAGTTTAATGTATATTTGGAATTACAATTATGATCCAACCACAAAAAATATCTTCACCTTTTTGTGTCTGTTAATTTTCACTTTAGGTTTTTCACAAAATAACACTTCAAAATTTTCCGTTTCCTTTCACAAAAATATGGAAACTTAATTTCTTGCGGAAATACCCTCAGCAAAGCATAGAGAGCTGATTAAAGACTTTAAAATTTTTAAAATCAAAGAATGTTCCGTCTGCCAGTCTTACAGGTGCTCAAAAGCCGGAAGATTATCTTCTTAAAACAACCTGCCGGAAGAGAAATTAAAAGAATATAATGCAGACAGAAACCGATACAAAACATTTGGAGATTTCGTACCTGATCTTCTGGAAGTTTTTGAAAACAGCAATATGAATTTTATACAGTAAACTAAATAAAAACTGAAATATTAACTTTTCCTCTTATACTTTACTTTCTGCTTGATAACTTCTATGACATCCAGATTATAAACTTTGGATTTTACCCAGCCATGAATATCAATATATAATAGTGATCTTCTGTAATACTCATTTTCGGAAAATTCATCCAGCTGTTCATTAAATTCTTCAAATGCTTTCTGTTTCTTATCGGGAACAAGATTATTTAGTTCTTTAAAAAAGGAAATACTGGTAAAATGAAACTCTCCCGGCTTCTTCATTTTGAGGGCGAATTTTGAAGTAGCCTTTATAAAATCATCATAATCTTCATCTATGCCGGATTCGTATTTGGACATCAGGATCAGGATACGGGTATGAAACAGAAGGTCTTCCTGGACATTGCCTTTGGATTCGATGATCTTCATAGCATACTGAATGGACTGACCGAATTTTTTACTCCCGAAAAACATCGCTGCCATTTTCAGATAAAGGATCATAAAATGGTGTTCATCTATTTTATCCCTAAACTTTTCCATCTTAAGCTCCAATTCAGGAATAAGCTTAGTTCCGCTAAAGAATTCCCCTTTTATAAAATGAATGTTCATTAACGTATTATACTGGGTCACAAAAATAAGAGACTGAAGGTTTTCATTCTGGTTGAAGTGGGGTGAATGTACCATTTTACTGAACTTCTCAAAGTGTTCCTCCAGAATATCTATATTTCCGTATAAAAAAAGAATTTTCAGCAGATAGTTATTTCCTTTCACATACCATACGGGATGGCTTATGATCATCTCAGGATTTTCATGGAACAGTCCCACCCACTGATAGGCGTACTTCACCGTATATTTATAGTCCTGTAAAAGCTGGTTTTTCCATACCTGTGCTTTAAAATACCAGAGTTTTTCTGTAAAATTCAGTTTACTAAGCTCAATTTCTTTAATATGGGAATGAAAGAGTTCTAATATTTTTTCGCGTTCTTCATCACTTTTTACATAGCCGTGAATAAGCATTTCACTGTATAATTTCAGGGAAAGATTGGACAGTTCCGTCGTATAGGTATTCTGCCTGCTTATTTCTCTGGACTGTTGTATAAGCTCATCCGCCCGGCCTTCTATACTTCTTGTAATAAACTGGGATTCAATTACTTTCTCAAGGTCTATGATTTCTGAGGCAATGGTTTTCTCATCCAGCTCAAGGGCGGCTTGTTTGGCTTTATCCAATATTTTAAGAGCCTGTTTATAAAGTCCTTTTTGGTATAAAATATTAGCAAAATCCAGCTGTTCACGGAGTTGGATCCGGTAATTCTGGTGACTTGGGTTCATACGGAGACTTACCAGAATCTGTTTATAAAGGTGGGCTTTAAGATTGGATAATTGCTGCTTGGTAGATATCTTTTTCTCGATGATTATATTTTCATCGTATTCCTTCATTTTGTCCATCTCGGAAAATAATAATAGAAATTTGGCATCTACATTTATTCCCAAACGGTTGACATATAGCTTGAATTGTCTTTTTTCGGACGTGGTAAGGGACTTAATCAGCACAAATAAAAAATCTTTCTGTAATTCTGCCATTGTAATTTACAAACATTTAATAAATTGATTTACAGCTACTTGAATTTAAAATTTAATTCTTTGAATATTGTAATTTCCAGAAAATTTAAACATAAAAAAATAACTCAAATCTTAGTTTTGAATCAAAATTACATAAAAACATCATTATGAATTCTGAAAAAATTGAAATTTTTGATACGACATTGAGAGACGGAGAACAGGTGCCGGGGTGCAAACTGAATACAGAACAGAAGTTGATCATCGCTGAAAAACTCGATGAATTGGGAGTGGATGTAATTGAAGCCGGATTTCCTATTTCAAGTCCTGGCGATTTTTATTCGGTTTCAGAAATTTCAAAACTAGTAAGAAATGCAAGGGTATGCGGATTAACCAGGGCCAATAAAAAAGATATTGAGGCCGCGGCAGAAGCGTTAAAATATGCAAGAAGACCCAGAATCCATACAGGGATCGGAACATCAGAATCACACATCAAATATAAATTTAATTCCACAAGGGAAGATATTATCGAAAGAGCCGTTCAGGCCGTAAAGTATGCCAAAAGCTTTGTAGAAGATGTAGAATTTTACGCTGAAGACGCAGGAAGAACAGATAATGATTTCCTTGCCAGAATTTGCGAAGAGGTAATTAAAGCAGGAGCTACCGTCCTTAATATCCCTGACACCACAGGATATTGTTTGCCGGAAGAATACGGAGCGAAGATCAGATACCTGAAAGAAAATGTAAAAGGTATCGATAAAGCCATTCTTTCATGCCATTGTCATAATGATCTAGGGCTGGCTACTGCTAATTCCATCGCAGGTGCCATCAATGGAGCCCGCCAGATAGAATGTACCATAAACGGGCTTGGGGAAAGAGCCGGTAATACGGCCTTGGAAGAAGTGGTTATGATTTTCAGACAACATAAAGACCTGAATTTACATACCGGTATCAATTCCAGAATGCTGAATAATATGAGCGGAATGGTTTCCGACTTAATGGGTATGACGGTTCAGCCCAACAAAGCTATTGTGGGAGCAAACGCCTTCGCACATAGCTCCGGTATTCACCAGGACGGTGTTATTAAAAACCGTGAAACATACGAGATCATTGATCCTGCTGACGTAGGAGTTAATGAATCTTCCATTGTCCTTACGGCAAGAAGCGGAAGATCAGCCCTGGCATACAGATTTAAACATATCGGTTTTGATGTTACTAAAAATGACCTTGATTTCCTTTACAAAGAATTTTTAAAAGTAGCGGACGTCAAAAAAGAGATAAATAATGAAGATCTTCACGTCATTATAGAAACATTCAGCAGAAAGATAGTATAGGAGAGAAGACAGATATATTTATCATAACCAGCAGTAGAAATAAAATGAATAACAGTAAAAAAACACTTTTTGATAAAGTCTGGGATGCACATGTGGTGGAAACCGTTCCGGATGGTCCTCAAATTATTTATATTGATCAACATCTTATCCACGAAGTAACAAGCCCACAGGCTTTTGCCGAACTGGAATCAAGAAACCTCAAAATTTTCAGACCTGAGCAGGTAGTCGCTACCGCAGATCATAATGTTCCGACACTAAACCAGGAGCAGCCTATCAGGGATGAACTATCGAGAAACCAAATTCAGCAGCTTACGGAAAACTGTAAAAAAAATAATATTGAACTGTTCGGTTTGGGACATCAGTACCAGGGCATTGTACATATTATTGCTCCTGAATTGGGAATTACCCAGCCGGGAATGAGCATTGTATGTGGAGACAGCCATACTTCCACTCATGGTGCTTTCGGAGCGATAGCTTTCGGAATAGGTACAAGCCAGGTGGCACAGGTTTTCGCCAGCCAGTGCTTATTGCTGAACAAACCAAAATCCATGAGGATTACTGTGAATGGTAAACTGAATCCGAATGTTCAGCCTAAGGATGTTATATTATATATCATTTCTAAAATAGGAACTGACGCAGGAACCGGCTATTTCTGTGAATATGCAGGCCAGGCTTTCGAGGAGATGTCTATGGAAGGAAGAATGACCGTATGTAATATGAGCATAGAAATGGGAGCACGGGGTGGAATGATAGCCCCTGACGAAACCACCTTCGAATATGTAAAAGGAAGACAGTTTGCGCCAAAGGGAGAAGAATGGGAAGAAAAACTGGAATACTGGAAAACCCTACCTACAGATCAAGATGCCGTTTTTGATAAGGAATTTACTTTTGATGCAGGGGATATTCAGCCTATGATCACTTACGGAACCAATCCGGGGATGGGAATTTCTATGTATGATTCAATCCCGGCACCTCAAAATGAGTCTGAAGAAAAAGCCTTGAAATATATGGGTCTGGAAGCAGGACAGTTTCCTTCCGATATTAAAGTGAACTATGTATTTATCGGGAGCTGTACCAATGCAAGGATAGAAGATTTCCGTTCGGCGGCACAATATATTAAAGGAAAAAAGAAATCTGAAAATATTAAAGCTCTTATTGTTCCGGGATCACAGCTGGTGGTAAAGCAGATCTATGAAGAAGGTTTGGATAAAATCTTTACGGAAGCAGGTTTCCAGATCCGTCAGCCCGGATGTTCTGCCTGTCTCGCGATGAATGATGATAAAATTCCTGAAGGAGAATATTGCGTATCCACTTCCAACCGGAATTTTGAAGGAAGACAGGGGCAGGGGGCACGAACTATTTTAGCAAGCCCATTAACAGCTGCTAAAGTGGCTATTGAAGGAAGGATTCCCGCATTCGGAAATTTGAATTAATAGCTTTAAATCATTAAAATAAATACTAAAAAACACCTTAACCGAGCATATGCAAAAGTTAACATTAATACAATCTCAAGCGGTACCATTACCTGCTGAAAATATAGATACGGATCAGATCATTCCTGCCAGGTTTTTAAAAAGTATTGATAAAACCGGATTTGGAAACAACCTGTTCAGAGACTGGCGTTATAATGTCCATACCCATGAGCCTAATCCTGATTTCGTTCTTAATAAACCTGAATATAAAGGTGAAATCCTGGTGGCAGGAAATAATTTCGGGTGTGGAAGCAGCAGGGAACATGCGGCATGGGCTTTGACCGATTATGGATTTAAAGTAGTGGTATCAAGCTATTTTGCAGATATTTTTAAAGGAAATGCTTTAAATAACGGCTTGCTTCCCGTTAAAATTTCAGAAGGATTTTTAAAAGAAATTTTAGCTTCTGTCACCGATCATCCGGAAACCTCAATTACCGTGAACGTGGAAGATCAGTCGATCACATGTAACGGAAAAACAGAAAACTTTGAATTGGATCCTTATAAAAAAATATGTCTGATCAACGGTTATGATGATATCGACTTTCTGATCAGTAAGAAAGCATCCATCGAAGAATTTGAGCAGAAAACAAAAACACAAAAGATATATGAGCAACAATAATTTTAAAATAGCCGTTCTTCCGGGTGACGGTATCGGGCCGGAAGTAACCCAGGAAAGTGTAAAGATCCTGAACGTTATAGGAGAAGTTTTTCACTATAACTTTCAGTTTGAATACGGAAGTATGGGAGCCGAAGCCATTTTTAAAACAGGAAATCCACTTCCTGACGAGACATTGGCAATTTGCAAAAATTCCGATGCCGTATTATTCGGTGCTATTGGTGACCCGTCTTTCGACAATAATCCCGATGCGAAAGTACGGCCGGAACAGGGACTTTTAAAACTAAGGAAAGAATTAGGTCTGTTTGCTAATATCAGACCGCTGAAAACTTATGCGTCCCTTCTCAAGAAAAGTCCTTTAAAACAGGAAATTATTGAAGGGACGGATATTCAGATTTACAGGGAGCTTGTAAGCGGGATTTATTTCGGGGAAAAGTATACGGAAGAATCAGGAGCTTATGCATATGACGTCTGCCAGTACAGCAGGGAAGATATAATTCCCATAGCGCACATGGCTTTCCAGGATGCCAGGAAACGCAAAAAAAAGCTGACTCTTATTGATAAAGCCAACGTACTGGATACTTCCAGATTATGGAGAAAAGTAAGCCAGGAAATTGCTGCGGAATATCCTGAAGTTCAGCTGGATTATATGTTTGTGGATAATGCTGCCATGCAGTTGATTTTAAATCCGAAACAATTCGATGTAATTCTGACAGAAAATATGTTTGGGGATATCATTTCTGATGAAGCCAGCGTGATCGGAGGATCCATAGGATTATTGCCGTCCGCATCCATAGGAAAGGAAAATGCTTTATTTGAGCCAATTCACGGTTCTTATCCTCAGGCCAAAGGAAAGGGAATTGCTAACCCTGTGGCTTCTATTTTAAGTACAGCTATGATGCTTGACTATTTAAAACTGGAAGGAGCTGCCAATAAATTAAGACAGGCCGTGGAACATTCTATTGAAAACCGCTATGTAACGGTAGATCTTAATTCAGATAACCATTATTCAACCAATGAAGTGGGAGACTTCATTGCAGATTATATCAGATATTCTGAGAAATCTTACTATAATTTTGAAAATGTCCAAATTGGAAAGTCCACAATCGTATGATTGTTTAATTAGTTATTTAATTTTTTTAAAACAAAAAAGGTATTCAAATCTGAATACCTTTTTGTTTTTTGTATGCTTCTATTTTTTGGTATTATCTGTTTTACCGCTTTTATTCTTTGAAGCTTTCTGTACATCCTCTTTATCAATATCAGGAGGATTGGTTTTCTTTGATGAAGCAGGAATATCAGGAAAATCCTGAGTCTGCTTTTTGGATTCTGCCGTATTAGCAGATTCTTTCTTCTGGTTTTCTTTTGAATTCATAGTTATACATTTAAAGTCCTAAAATACCGATCTTACCGGTCTGATCTTCTATAGTATAATTCAAAGCCTTTGCCAAAACAAAAATATTATTAAGGTTTTCCATAAGCTGCGCCCGTCCTTCATTTCTGAGCTTATTCTGGTCTATGGATTTTACAGCTGTTTCCTTTGCTTTCTGGGTTACATTTTTAATATCTTTTTCCGATATCCTGTTAAAAAAGGAATCATCCATAGACTGTATTTCCACACTGGGTGTAATCCTGATATCAGCATCCGGCAATTCTTTAATAATGAGTTTTTTATTGACAGAATCCACTTCCAGTTTCATTTTATTGAGATCGTAAGAAACCTGGGCATTGGTTTTCGTGTACGTAATAATGCTATTACTAGAAACCTCATTCCCAAAGATCTCATATCCCATCTTGGTTTTCTGCATACTGGAACTGTTCTGCTCCAGCACAACCATCTTGTTCATTTTAGAAATCTGGTTGGTCAGAATATAATAATCTGATTTTTCCGTCTTATTCCCCAAATTGAAACAGGACTTAACACCAAAAAACAGAAGCAACATGATAAGGGCTCCTGCTATAAACGAAGCTGTTAATTTATAATTCTTCAATTTTATTTAAATATTTCTTTAATTACAGAAGTATCATTTTTATTCAGAATGTCTACCAGATCTCTTTCGATATACCCTGAGGTAGGCATTTCAATAATTCTTCCAATTTCCCTGCCATACTTTTGAACGATAATGGTAGGAACTTTCTGGATATTATAAAGCCCTTCATCTCCTGTAGGAGATTCTTTTTTTCTGTTAACCGCTATAATGGTAAGTTTACTTTCAGGGTATTTTACTTCTTCCAGAATTTTCATTAATCTGGGGAAATCCCTGTGGCTATCTTCACACCAGGTTCCCATGAAAACTATGATATTATAAGAATTAATTTTCTTTTTTCTTAACTCGGCGATTGCCTTTTTGTCTACCGCATATTCATCATGCTCCTGCACATACCAATCGCTGTAAGGTTCTTTTAAAAACTGATCTTTCAATTGGTTTCCCAAAAGCATTTTACCATCATTTTGTGTCTCCACCTCTCTGTTTACGATTATTTTCTGTGCATCATAAAACTGAGTGGCCAATACAAGACCTGATAAAGTGAAAAGACGGATAAGGAACTTTTTCATATTTACTTTTCGATAATTGTTTTCAAATCGGCAGGAGAGTAGTACTTATTCTTAAGAACCTTATGGTCTGAAGCTCTGTATACATTATATTTTTCTCCTGATTTTTCATAAAAGGATTCTACATCTTTCTGTTTATAAAATTCTACCGTTTCTTTCGCCTGATCTTCATTATCACATGCCTTCGACATATTGGAACGCTGAACTTCATTGAACAGTTCTACAAATTTGCTGCCAAGCCCAAACTCCAGTACGGCACCGCTGAGCACATATTGTAGATCACAAAGGGCATCTGCAATTTCTACTAAGTTTTTATCTTCAATAGCTTGTTTCAGCTCATTCAATTCTTCCTGTAAAAGTTCTACCCTTAGGCTGCATCTTTCAGGAGAAGGAATTTGCGGAGTTTCTAAAATAGGTGCTTTAAAAGTAGTATGGAACTCTGCTACTTGGTTCAGGCTGTCAATTTTATCCATGAATTTTTTAAATTTAAAGCAAATATAACAAAAAACATTACCATTATAAAGTTAAGTCCTTCTTAGTTTATTATAAGAAAAGCCGGATCAAATGATCCGGCTTACCCATAGTTATATAGTTTATTAATTAATTTTTAATAAATCGTTTGCTGAACTCACCGATCTGAATGGTATAAGCTCCTTTGATAAGGCTGCTTACATTCACTGTTCCACGGTTGAGCTGTCCTGACGCCACCATTTTACCGGACATATCAAAGATTTTGTAATCTTCGTTAGCCGTATTGGAAACGGTAAGAATATCTTTTACCGGATTAGGATACAGCTTGATATCTTTAGCCAGATTATCCGCACTAAGTCCGTTTATTTTGGATGAAGAACCTATATTAAGGGTATAATCCTCCACCTGTCCATAAGTGTAAGTTCCACATGAAGAAGTAGGTAAAGAACTGTATTTCATCATTACTCTCATTCTTGTACTTCCGGAAACTGCAGTAGATGGAATGGTTATGCTTCCGGTAGCCGGAGTGGTAGTAGAGCCGGTTTTAGACCAGGCTAATTCTCCACTGTCTGCAAAATCACCGTTTCCGTTATAGTCAATATAAACGGCATATGCTTCACTATAAGCTGTAGATGTCCATACCGGAGTGATTGAAATAGTGTAGGTATTTCCTTTTACTACATTAGCTGACACTGAAGTAAAATCTTCATATCCGGCTGTACCCGTAGAAGTGTTATTAATTCCGGCAAATGTTACATTTCCTATTCTTTCATCAGCGGTATTGGTCGCAGATGCGGTACAATAAGTAACCGTGCTTCCTGCAAGAGTAGTCACACTTACGGAATTACTGGAAACTGAAGTATTTCCGGCAGCATCTTTTGATCTTACCGTAAATGAATAGCTGGAAGAAGGATTAAGTCCTGTTGCCGTATAAGTGGTGGAAGAGGTAGATCCTATTAAAGTTGCTCCTCTGTACACATCATATCCTGTAACGGCTACATTATCAGTGGCACCGTTCCAAGACAGATTAGTGGAAGAAGAAGTAGTTCCCGATGCAGATAAAACAGGAGCCGTAGGGGCTACAGTATCTGTTCCTCCGGATGATGCGGTAACGGTGATGTTGGCATTATTCACATCAAAGAAAATGTGATTAGTTCCTTTCACCATAATTCTACCTGTAGAAGTAGCCACATTAGGAATGATTACAGCCTGGGAGCCGTCATTAGGTGTAGCTGCTAAAATAGGAGTCCATGTGTTACCACTATCTGTGGACCAAAGGATATCTACATTCGCAGTATTGATATTATTGGCCGTAGTACCCGCCACATCCCATGTGATGGTCTGCGAGCTGTTTCCGGCATAGGTAACCGCTGAATTTTGGGATGTAATATTAAATGGTCCGGCCGTTCGATTCACAGTAATAACCGCATCATCAGAGTTATTTCCTGAACCTCCGGCTCTGTTATCCCGAACAGTAAATCTGAAATTCATCGTTCTTGCAACGGAAGGTAAAGCCTCTACATTTATTTCAGAACCGGCAGTAGTAGTGGCACCCGTTAAGATGGAAGCCATTCTTGGAAAATATCTTACCGGAGTCGTTGTAGGTGCCCATGATCTGAAAACAGGTCCGGAAGTTTTGGTAGCAATTGCAGCTGAATTAGCATTCGCCTGCGAATTGGTGGCATTATCCATTTGCTCCCATATATAGGTGAGAGAATCTCCGTTTGCATCTGCTCCTATACCTGTCAGCATAAACGGTGTACTCTTAGGAATCGTATAATCCAGACCGGCATTGGCTGTTGGAATTGAATTTCCTGTAATAGTATTTACCGAACATGTTTTGGCTTTAATATTATTAGTGATCTGCTGAATGCTTATCGCATGGAAAAACGGGTCAGAGTGGGGCTGGATATCATATGGTGTTATTCCTGCATATCCCATAATAGTAGAACCCGATCCCGGTTCCATATTTACTCCCGTACCTTCGTTATAATAAGAATACGTATGATTTCCTCCATACTGGTGTCCCATTTCATGAGCTACATAATCAATATCAAAATTATCACCGGATGGTATACCATCAGCAGGAGAAGTATAGCCGCTTCCTTTAGATCCGTTTGTACAGATACAGCCTATACATCCCGCATTACCACCGCCACCCGTAGCACCGAATAAATGCCCGATGTCATAGTTGGCTTCACCGATTACCGAGGTAAGGGTAGATTGCAGCTGTGAATTCCAGTTGTTCATAGATGAAGAAGGAGAGTAAGGGTCCGTAGATGCATTGGTATAAATAACAGCATCGTTATTGGCTATAAGAACCATTCTGGATGCAAAGTCTTTTTCAAATACACCATTCACACGGGTCATGGTATTATTCATAGCAGCCAGTGCCTGGGCCTTGGTCCCTCCGAAATAGACGGCGTATTCTCCTGTACATGACAATGCTAAACGGAACGTCCTTAAAGTCGCATCATCAGCATTCGGTCTTGCTGCAAGAGCGGAAGTATTCCCAATCCCTTTTTGAGCAGTATCGATCACAGTACATTCGAATTTATTCAGATCATCTTTCTTATCCGATTTTTTATAAACCACATAAGAAGAAAGGTCTTTTGTATAAGGCTCAATAAAAACCGCAGATTTATCACCATAGATTTCCATGGAAGATAATCCTAAAGGTGAAATGCTAAAATACACCGTAGAATTAGGATCATCCAGACCTTCTCCTACATAGGATTTAATGTCAGGATATCTGGCTGCTAACTGAGGATCAAAATTAGAATTTTCTTTTACCTTAAAGTTTTCCATCCGTCCCTCAGAATTAGGAAAAGAAATAATCACTTCCGATTTCTCACCGGCCGCCAGTCTTTTAGGAGCTTTGGCAAGAACATTTTTTAAGCTATTAATATCCAGTGTATATATCCTGGGATTATTAATATTTACTTTATTTTCAAATACTGAAGAAGGGGTTTTAGAAGAACCTTCAGACCAAAGACGATCTGTCTGTGCGAAAGAGATGCCTGACACCAAAAGCATCCCAATCATTAATAATTGTTTTTTCATATAAGAATCTTTATTTGATTGTGGAAAACCAAAACTAATAAAAAATATTAAACAAAAAACAAAACATTTTATGAATAATTAACTTATTATTTCAAATTTGGGTGAAAATACTTTAAATACACAAAAAAAGATGATATGTAAAACATATCATCTCTGGATTATTTATATTTTAAACTGTTTTATTGAGTAATATCTCTACCGATAACCAATCTTTGAATTTCGGAAGTTCCTTCTCCTATGGTGCACAATTTAGAATCCCTGTAATATTTTTCAGCAGGGAAGTCCTTAGTATATCCATATCCTCCAAAAATCTGCAGGGCATTATTAGAAATTCTTACACAAGCTTCGGAAGCATACAATTTTGCCATGGCTCCTTCTCTTGTCATTTTTTGTTTGGCATTCTTCAGGGTAGATGCTCTCTGGATAAGAAGCTCAGCGGCATCAATTTCCGTTGCCATATCCGCCAGCATAAAATTAATAGCCTGGAAATCAGAAATCGCTTTACCAAACTGATGTCTTTCTTTGGCATACTTTAAAGCAGCTTTATAGGCACCTCTTGCAATTCCCAGACTTAAGGCTGCAATAGAAATTCTACCTCCATCCAAAACTTTCATGGCCTGCTTAAATCCTTCACCTACTTCCCCCAAACGGTGAGAATCCGGAACACGTACATTATCAAAAATAAGTTCAGCAGTTTCCGAAGCTCTCATCCCCAGCTTATTTTCCTTTTTTCCGGATGTGAATCCCGGCATTCCTTTTTCAAGGACAAAAGCGGTTGAATTATTTTTAGCTCCTTTTTCTCCTGTTCTGGTCATTACTACGGCAATATCTCCTGAAATAGCATGGGTAATGAAGTTTTTCGCTCCGTTGATGATCCATTCGTCACCCTCTTTTACAGCAGTGGTAGACATACCTCCGGAATCAGAACCTGTATTATGCTCAGTGAGTCCCCAGGCCCCGATTACCTTTCCGGTAGCTAACTGAGGAAGCCATTTATGCCTTTGCTCTTCATTACCAAACTCATAAATATGATTGGTGCAAAGAGAATTGTGGGCAGCTACAGAAAGCCCTATAGAAGGATCTACCTGAGAAATTTCATCCAGGATAGCAACATATTCATGATAGCTCAATCCGGATCCTCCATATTCTTCAGGAACTACGATTCCCATAAATCCCATTTCTCCCAATTGGTGAAAAAGGTCTTTAGGAAAAGTCTGGCTTTCGTCCCACTCCATAATATGAGGTCTTATATTTTTTTCAGCAAACTCCTTTGCCGTTTCCGCTATCATTTTGATATTGTTTAATGTTTCTGTATTCATATAAGTTTTAGTTAGCTCTCAAAGATACTTAAAAAGTAGAAATACGAAAAAAAATTATTCTTTCCATAATAATGAATATACAACTTATTCATAATCATTAATTTATATTGCTTAATTTTTACATTTTATCATTATTAAATTAAAACTTTACCCTCATTTATTTTACTATTTATCATCCCGAATTGTAATTAATGAATCTTTAAATTTCTCAGGAAAATTATAAAGAGTAACGAAAATCATCCTGTTTAATATTCATAACATATTCATTATAAACAAAATAAACTATCACCATAATTATGATTGATATAAGCAGACTAGCTCATAATAAAAATCTATAAGTGTTTCGCCTTATATCTTTTATTTATAAGTATTTATACTTATATTTGCAGGATGATAGCGGTCATTACCGGTGATATTATAAATTCGCAACATGCAGACACAGAAGTTTGGATTACCAAACTAAAGAATCTCCTGGAATGCTGGGGAAATTCTCCACAGATATGGGAAATATACAGAGGCGATGAGTTCCAATTCAAATGTAATATCGACGAGGTTTTCTGGTATTTTCTCGCTATAAAATCCCTTATAAAAAGTCAGGAAAATTTAGACGTAAGAATAGCTATAGGTATTGGAGAAGAAAATTTTTCCTCAGAAAAAATTACAGAATCCAACGGAACGGCTTATGTAAATTCAGGAAGATTACTTAACGATCTTAAAAATGATGGCCATACTGTGGCTATTAAAACCCTCAATGATATTGTAGACAGAGATTTGAATATACTTTTAAAATGGTCCTCCAAAGATTTTGATAACTGGACCATGGCAACGGCTGAGATCATCCATGAAATGATCATGAATGAGGATATCACTCAGGAAGATCTCGCCAGGAAATTTAATATCTCCCAATCTTCTGTAAGCCAGAGATTAAAACGGGCCAATTATGACCTGATTGTAGAAACCAACCAGTATTTTAAGAAGAAAATTTCAGAATTATAGAGATGATTTTTGTTAGACTCATATTGGCACATTTACTCGGAGACTTTATTCTCCAGCCGGATTCATGGGTTGCTGATAAAGAAAAACGACATCTGAAAAGTAAATATTTATACATTCATGTACTTCTACACATCTTACTGGCGTTTGTGTTTTTATGGGATCTGCAGCTTTGGTGGATAGCCGTTTTAGTAGGAGTTACCCATTTCTTAATTGATGCTGCCAAACTTATTTTTCAAAATTCCAAAACAAAAAAAAGATGGTTTTTTATCGATCAGCTACTACATGTGCTGGTGATAGCCGGTATTTCTTTTTATTATAAAGAATTTGACTTTGATTTTTTACACGATCAGAACATTTTGAAAATAATTATGGCTGCTGTATTTTTAACAGTACCGACGTCGATCATTATAAAAATATTACTTTCTTCATGGACACCCGTCTCTAAAGAATTTAATAATATCCAGACAGACTCTTTAACCAGTGCAGGAAAGTATATCGGTATACTGGAAAGACTACTGGTCTTTACTTTTATTGTAGTGGACCACTGGGAAGGAGTAGGATTCATGATTGCAGCAAAATCTGTATTCAGATTTAGTGATCTGGCCGAGGCTAAGCAAAGGAAACTGACGGAATATGTGCTTATAGGTACACTTTTAAGCTTTGGAATGGCCGTATTAACAGGAATTTTAATAAAATAATTATAAATCTAACTATAACGAAAATTTAAAGAATGGAAAAGAGAGAAATGTTGTACGAAGGTAAAGCAAAACAGGTTTTTGCTACGGATAACCCGGATGAAGTAATCGTACGTTTTAAAGATGATGCCACTGCTTTTAATGCTCAGAAAAGAGGACAGGTGGATCTTAAAGGAGAAATGAATAATGCGATTACCACTCTTATTTTTGAATATTTAAATGAAAAAGGGGTTAAAACTCACTTCATCAAACAACTGGATGAAAGAGAGCAACTGGTAAAAAAAGTTTCTATCATTCCTTTGGAAATGGTAGTAAGAAATTACTCTGCAGGAAGTATGGCTCAAAGACTGGGTGTGGAAGAAGGAATCAAGTCACCGGTGACGATCTTCGACATCTGCTATAAGAAAGACGAATTGGGAGATCCGCTGATTAATGATCACCACGCAGTTTTCTTAGGATTGGCAACTTATGAGGAGCTTGACGAAATGTATGAGCTTACATCAGATATCAATGATATCCTGATTGATTTATTTGATAAAATAAACATTATTCTGGTAGATTTTAAAATTGAGTTAGGTAAAACATCAAGCGGGGAAATCATTCTTGCAGACGAAATATCTCCTGATACATGCAGATTATGGGATAAGGATACGATGAAGAAATTAGACAAAGACCGTTTCCGTAGAGACTTAGGGGAAGTTACCGAAGCTTATGTTGAAATTTACAACAGATTAAAAAATCTGCTTAAGAAATAATTTGTTTGTTAACAGCAAGTTTAAAAATAATTCGAGGTTAGCCTGGAAATCAATCCTTACACTAGCTTCTAATATCTTAATAAAATGAAAAGTTTAGAAATTCATAAAAGTGAATATTTAAAACAGTTTAAAACTCAGCCTTACGGCAGAAATCTTTTCAGAACTCCGCAGGAAGAAAAACTGGATGCACCGAACGAAGAATGTGGTATTTTCGGCTTGTATTCAGATAATGATCTAGATACGTTCTCTCTTTCCCAATTCGGACTTTTTGCATTACAACACAGAGGTCAGGAAGCTTGTGGTATTTCTGTTTTAAAAGATGGAAAAATCAATAACCTAAAGGATGAGGGACTGGTTTTGGATGTTTATAAAGAGATCCATGATCCCGAAACTTTTATGGGAAATTCTGCAATAGGACATACCCGTTATACTACTGCAGGAGATAAGAAAAAGTATAATTTTCAGCCTTTCTTTGCTAAAAATGAGTATGATCAGATTATACTTTCTATTGCTCATAACGGTAATCTGACCAACGCGAAGGAGCTGAAAGCTGAACTGGAAGCAGAAGGTGTCGTATTCCGTGCTACCTCGGATTCAGAGGTTATTTTAAGATTAATTCAAAAAAATCTTGACCTGGGCTTGAGAGGTGCTATTAAAGCAACAATGGAAAAAATTGAAGGTGCTTATTCCGTAGTGGGAATGACCAGAAATAAGTTTTTTGCATTCAGGGACTTCAACGGAATCCGGCCTTTGGTATTAGGTGCCATTGATGAGAAAAGCTATGTAGTAGCTTCAGAATCCGTAGCATTAGATGCGGTGGGTGCTCAGTATGTAAGAGACATCCTTCCCGGAGAAATTATTTACACCAATGAAAATGAGACCGGTTTACAGTCTTATATGGTCAATGGAAAGGGTAAACAAAGAATCTGTTCTTTTGAATATATTTACTTTGCGAGACCAGACTCTACCATGGAAAATATCCACGTATATGAAATTCGTGAGAAATCAGGTGAAAAGATCTGGGAACAGGCTCCGGTAGATGCTGATGTGGTAATTGGGGTTCCCGATTCCGGGGTTCCGGCTGCCATTGGTTTTTCAAAAGCTTCAGGAATACCATTCCGCCCGGTGCTTATTAAAAACAGGTATATTGGACGAAGCTTTATCGTTCCTACCCAGGAGATGAGAGAAAGGGTAGTCAATCTCAAACTCAATCCGATCATCTCGGAAATTAAGGACAAAAGGGTAGTGATCATCGATGATTCTATCGTACGTGGGACTACTTCTAAAAGACTGGTTAAGATCCTTAAAGATGCTGGTGTTAAAGAGATTCATTTCAGAAGTGTTTCTCCACCTATTATCGCTCCATGCTATCTGGGGATTGATACGCCGTCTAAAGACGATCTTATTTCTGCCAATATGACTACGGAGGAACTAAGAGATTATTTAGGGGTAGATTCATTGGAATTTCTAAGTACGGATAACCTTAAAGAGATTTTAGGTTCTTCCAATCACTGCTTCGGATGTTTTACAGAGGAATATCCGGTAGGAAAAGGAGAAAATGTAGAATTATTCAACTAAGAAAAAAGAATAATTAAGTAAATAAAAAAAGCTAGGTTTTAACCTAGCTTTTATTTTTTTTTAGAATTTATAATTAAGACCTAATTGGAAAACTCTGTTATTTGGTGAAGAGTTTGTCTCATTCTGAAGTCTGCTGTTATAAATATGCGTTAAACTATTTACATATCTTGCATTGATACCTAAGTGAGGAGTGAAGTTATATCCTAAACCTAGACCTAAACCGAAGTTAAGTTTGTTGATATCATCCTTATCAATACTGCTGGAAGTAGATTCTACTTGAGTCACTGTATTATTACCTACAGTTGTAGTGATTTTAGCTTCCCCTGTATTTTTTCCGGATAGGAAATAACTGAATTCAGGTCCTGCTTCTACATAAAAGTTACGTGCAGGCTTAAACTGAACCATTACAGGAACTGAAATATAGCGTAAAGTAGCTCTGTACTCACTTCTAAAATTGGCAGTTACTGCATCTGTTACTACGTCTCTACTGGAGACTACATTTCTTGAACCAAGCTCATTGTATATTACTTCAGGTTGGATACTGAACTCTGTGGAAAGAGGAATATTAGCATAAACACCTGCATAATAACCTGCTTTCAAATTGTTAAAACCCAGTTTCTGCTCACTGAATGAAGAAGCATTTCCACCTGCCTTGATACCAAAGCTTACAGGCTCTTTTTCTATTGTCTGTTGAGCAAAAGCTAATGAAGTTGAAACGATAGCTAATCCTAAAAATAATTTTTTCATAATTTATACTATTTACTTTTAATTATCACATTTTACAAATAAGACTTTGTTGTTTTTTACAAATTACTTGCCAAAATAGATATAGGAATATTTTAACAAACTCTCTCTGTTTAAAGTAAATACATTACATTAGCCTTATTTAAATTTAAAAATTAAATATTTCACACACTAATTGAAATATTTTAAAAAAATTAACAATATATATATATATTTAATTTTTAAAAATATTTTTAAAGAATTACAGATAGGGGCTCTAGAGAACATTTTTTGCTGCTCTTACAACAAAAAAAGCGGACTTATATAAATATAAATCCGCCCTTTATTGAAATCAAAATTATTTATTTAAATTTATAGGCAAGACCAATCTGGAATACGTTATTTTTTCCTTTCACATCATATCCTGAGATCTCTTTCATAATATCAGTAACTCCCGCAACATATCTGGCAGTAATTCCGAATTTCTGCTGAAAGTAATAACCTGCCCCGATTCCGATACCGAAATCAAATGTTTTCATATAGTCATTCGCATCTACAGATAATGATTGATATTTAAATTTAGAATTTACCAAAAAACTAAATTGAGGACCTGCTTCTAAATAAAATTCAGGAGTCGCATTGTATTGGAACATAACAGGTACTGAAATATAATCCAGGTTTACTTTAAGCTCAGGGCTTCCATCGTTTTTTGCACCAAGACCACTGTATAATACTTCCGGCTGTACACTGAAGCTTGAAGCCACAGGAACATTCATTAATACACCTCCGTAGAATCCTGCTTTGGATTTCCCGTCACTGTCAGAAATGCTGGAAATATTTAATCCGGCTTTTACTCCAAATGTCTGGGCAAAAGATAAGGCTCCCGTAACGAAAGCCGCAGCTAGTAATAATTTTCTCATTGTTTAAATTTTAGTTTAGTTAATTTTCTATTCTCGTTAGGCAAATATCTTGCCAAAGCTTCGTATGTTGAAAATCTGAAATTTTGATATGGATTTATCCTAAATCATTAATTATTTTAAAGGTTATCTTCCAAATTTATAAGCAAGTCCTACTTGTAGAGTATGATTATATGATTTTGCGCCATTGGTTGAAAATTCCCTTTCATTAATATCTTTCAGGATATTGGAAATACCGGAAACATATCTCGCTGTAATTCCGAATTTTTCATCAAAGTAATATCCTGCCCCAAAACCAAGCCCAACTTCAAATTTCTGGAAAAGGGTATTGGCAGAAGTTCCCAAGCCGGCAATTTTAACTTTAGAATCAATCAAATAGCTAAATTGCGGACCTGCTTCAAAATAAAATTTGGGACTTGCATAATACTGGAACATCACAGGAACGGAAATATAATCTAAATTCAATTTCACATTGGTATCACCCTTTGTATTGGCACCCATTCCATTATACAAGATCTCCGGCTGAATGCTGTATTCCGGGGTTACGGGAAAATTCACCAAAACTCCTCCGTAAAATCCTGCTTTAGATTTCGTATCAGAAGCGGAGATGGTTGAAATGTTCAATCCTCCTTTTACCCCCAATATCTGGGCAGAGGATAAGGTCGCACCGGTTAAAGCAGCAACAAATAGTAATTTTTTCATCATTTTTTTATTTTCAGCATTGGGAGCAAATATCCTGCCACAAATAAAAAGGACGGATTAAAAAACTTAATCCATCCTTTCTATTGAAATTAAAATTTGTTATATGAATGCAGGTTCTTACTTGAATTTATAAGCAAGACCTACCTGGAAGACATTGTTTCTTACAGCATCTCCACTATTATTTTTATATACATCGGTTACTCCGGCTGTATATCTTACAGTAAGTCCTAAGTTTGGAATGAAGTAATATCCTGCACCAATTCCGATTCCGAAATTAAAGGTTTGGAAATCACTTTTATCTAAACTGGAAACCTGTGAACTTACATTTCCGTTAGTCGAACTTTTAAATTTGTCTTTAGCATTCACTAAAAATCCGAATTCCGGTCCTGCTTCAAGATAAAATTCAGGAGTAGCATTATATTGGAACATTACAGGTACTGCTATATATCCTAAATTTCTTGAATAATCTGATTTGTAAGTATTTCCCGCTACATTATATTCTCTGGTTACTTTAGATCCCAGATCATTATATAACACCTCCGGCTGAATGCTGAATTGAGAAGCAATAGGAACATTCATGAAAACTCCCGCGTTAAATCCTATTTTAGATTTGGAATCACTTAAGTCTGCTCCTTTGGAAAGAGAGGCTACGTTCATTCCTCCTTTAACACCGAATGTAAGTGGAGAAGAAGATGTTGTTGTTGTAGTTTGTGCAAATACTAATGAAGTTGAAACAACTGCTAATCCTAAAATTAACTTTTTCATAACTTTAATTTTTAATAATTTACTATTTCTTAATTTTAAATTTTACTGCGCCAAACTTTCTATATGTCAGTTTGACGATGGATATATTTCAAATTGTTTGCCAAAATAGATAATTCACTTTTACGGGTATCAAAAAGAAAGCATTTATAAATTTATTTATAAGATGTAAAATATTGATTTTTAATAAATTAAATTTATTACCAAGCAATTGTTTAAAAAAAAATTAAAAAAGAAAATAGGAAAGATTCCGCATGTAATTTTACGGCATAAAATTCATTTTAAGCGTATTTTTGGAATATAAATAGAAAAATATTCATGAAATACATACAGAAGAGTAAGGCAGGGAGCCTAAAAAAGCTCCCTGTATATTTTTATAAAGAAGGATCATTCAATTCTCTGTAAAAAGTAAGAGAGTCCAGAATGTGTTTTTGAGTACACTGATGGTCATATACAGACGATCCGATCCCGGAAAGTAAAGAGAAATTAATTTTACTTTCTACATTTTTCTTATCATTTAAAAGAAGTTTACATATATCTTCATCGGAAAAATCACTTATTTCCAGATAAGGATAATAACGCTGTATATTTTCAATGATAACCTTAGAGTCTTCTTTGGTAATTAAATTTTCAAGATAGGAGAGATGGGCCTCGCAGATCATTCCCGCTGCGACTGCTTCTCCATGAAGGATAGGATTTCCCTGTTCCAGGCATAAGCTTTCGATAGCATGTCCGATAGTGTGTCCGAAATTCAGGGTTTTTCTGATATTCTTTTCATGAAAATCCTGCTCTACCACATTTTGTTTTATGTCCATGGACTGTTGAATATGGGGAAATACCACTTCCGGTTCAAGCTTATTAAGCTGAATAAGGTTTTCCCAATGTTTTTTATCGGCAATGAGTCCATGCTTTAGCATTTCAGCAAAGCCGCTCCTTAATTCTTTAAAGGGAAGTGTTTCCAGAAATTTAGGATAAACAAATATTTTCTCCGGAAAAGTAAAAGTTCCGATCATATTCTTATAATTCATAAGATCAATCCCCGTTTTCCCACCAATGGAAGCATCGCACATCGATAATAGAGTAGTCGGAATATTGATAAACTGAATACCTCTTTTATAAGTAGAAGCTACAAAACCTCCCATATCGGTAATAACACCACCTCCCAGATTAATAACAAGAGCTTTCCGGTCCGCCTGCATTTCCGTTAAAATTTCCCAAAGCTGGTTGGCCGTCTGAATGGTCTTCATTTCTTCCCCGGCTTCAATCTCCAATATCTCAAAGGCAGTAAGGGTTTCCAGATTTCCCATCAGTACGGGAAGACAGTATTCATGAGTATTTTCATCAACCAAAATAAAGATTTTACTGAAAGATTTTTCACTCAAAAACTCATTCAGTTGAGAAAAATTATGATCTAATATTGTAATCATCGTTGCAATTTCTACAAAGTTAATACTAAAGTATGCTGCAAAGTTATGATTCTTAATTTTTAACTGGTAACTAATTTAATTATCTTTGCAGAAATATTTAGAATGAGCAGAGATAAAAACAATTCAGACAGACCCAAAAGACCCAGAATTTCACCTAGAAAAAGTTCTGATGATTCTCGTGCTTCCAGATCTGAAAAATCTTCAGAATCAAAACCTTTCAAAAAATCACCTTCTAAAAGAGGAAGAGATTTCGACAGCAGAGACAAGTATGAAAAAGGTGATTTGAAATACGGTAAAAAAAGTTTCTCTAAAAACGATAAAAATGATGACCGAACCAAATCATTCGTACAAAAGAGAAGACTTACCAAAATAGATAAAGATCTTCACAAAGATACCATCCGCCTTAATAAATATATTGCTAATTCAGGAATATGCAGCAGGAGAGAGGCTGATGAATTAATAACGCAGGGATTGGTAGAAGTGAACGGAAAAGTGATCACCGAAATGGGATATCAGGTACAGAAAACCGATAGGGTGGTATTTGACGGACAGAACATCACTCCGGAAAAACCCGTATATGTTGTTTTGAATAAGCCTAAAGGATATATTTCCACCACAAAGGATGATAAGGCAAGAAAAACCGTAATGGACCTTGTTGCCAACGCTTCTCCTTACAGACTTTTCCCGGTGGGAAGACTGGACCGCTCCACCACAGGAGTTATCCTTTTAACCAATGACGGGCATATGACTAAAAAGCTTACGCATCCGTCTTTTGATGTGAAAAAGATTTATCATGTCACATTAGACAGAAAGCTTTCCGGTGAAGATTTAAGAACGATTGCAGAAGGAGTACGTCTGGAAGAAGGGGTAGCACAGGTAGATCAGATTTCCTATATCGAAGGAAAGCCTAAAAATGAAATCGGTATTGAAATTCATATCGGATGGAACCGTGTCATCAGAAGGATTTTCCAACGACTTGGATATGAAGTGGAATCCCTGGACAGAGTAATGTTTGCAGGACTTACTAAAAAGAATATCAAGCGTGGACACTGGAGAATCCTTACGGAACTGGAAGTCAATAATCTAAAAATGCTTTAGAAGTTATAAGTTCACTTTTAAAGAAAATATAAAAAAGACCTGTAAAATTTTGCAGGTCTTTTTTTATAGTGAGAAAGTTAGGATTAATATGAACAGTGTCAAAAAATTCCCTTTCAACTTATCACTTATGTACTTTATCCTAAAACAGTAACACCTTTCTGGATCATTTCATAAATAGCATCTCTGCCATTATCCGGCTTCACGTTTACCGCTTTCGTTCCGTTGAAGTGCAGACATGTAATATATCCGTTACTTACGGCATCCTGACAGGTAAATTTCACACAATAATCCATGGCCAGACCTACAATTTCCAACAATTGAATTTCATGGTATTTAAGGAAATCATCCAACCCGGTTTTCATGAAATGATTATTATCCTGAAAGCCGCTATAACTGTCTATTTCAGGATTTTTACCTTTCTGGACAATATGGGTTACCTTATCCCTGTTCAGGTCTTTATGAAATTCTGCCCCAAATGTGCCCTGCACACAATGATCCGGCCACATGAACTGGGGAACACCATTGAGAATAATGCTTTCGCCTACTTTCTTGTCATTATTGCTTGCAAAGCTTTTATGATTGGCAGGATGCCAGTCCTGGGTCAGAACAATCTGATCGTATTCGTTTTCCTCCATAAGAAGGTTGATATAGGGAATAATTTCGTTCGCACCGGGAACAGCCAACGCTCCTCCTTCACAAAAATCATTCTGCACATCTACTATTATTAATGCTTTTTTCATATTTAGATTTCTCGAATTTTTGATAAATTTACAAAAACAAATCCTCAAAAATTTGTCCATTTCTTTATTATCGGACAAAACGACAAATTTTTGAGTAAAAATTAATAACTATGACTAACCTAGAAGAGAAAAAATTTCCCATCGGGCCTTTTATCGCTCCCCAGAATATTTGCGATATTGAGCTGGATGGATATATAAAGGTCATCAAAAACTTTCCGGGAAAGCTTAAAAACCTGGTTGAAAACTGGAGTGACGATGAACTGGATACCCCTTACAGAGAGGAGGGATGGACTGTACGACAGCTTATCAATCATATTGCAGATAGTCATATCAACAGTTTTATAAGGTTCAAGCTCGCTCTTACCGAGGATAATCCGATTATCAAGCCTTATGATGAAGCCAAATGGGCAGAGCTACAGGACAGCATCAGCATTTCTATAAAGCCAGCCCTCCGGATTATCAAGGGGACTCACCAAAGATGGTATGTTCTCCTTAAATCCCTTACCAATAAACAATTTGAAAGGACTTTCCGCCATCCGGAACATCAGGAAGATCATGATTTAAGGTATTATCTTGCTATGTATGTATGGCACTGTAACCATCATTTCGCCCATATTGATAACCTGAAAAAAGAAAAAGGTTGGTAAGAAAAAGTCTTCACGATCCGTTGTATTTCGAAGAGATTATCATTAGAATTAACCTTCTATCTGAAGAATCTGTAAGAAAGTGGGGCAAAATGTCAGTTTCCCAGATGCTTTTTCATTGTCATCTTATTTTACAGATTGCACTGAAAAAGATCGATCTTCCCGAAGTCAACTTCTTTATTAGGTTCATTGGAGTTGTTACCAAAAAGGAAATGTGGGTTTTTAATAATGGAATTCTGCATAATATGCCTACTTTTCAAAAACTAATCGTTAATTTTGAATGTGATTTGGAGATGGCCCGGAAAACCCTTCTGCAGACCCTGGAAGATTACAGAAAGGTCTATCGGAACAACCAGCTGCCGGAATACCATGCTCTCTTTGGAGCGATGAGGGAAAAGGACTGGGGGTTTTTAGAATACAAACATCTCGACCATCACCTTAAACAATTTAATGTATGAGTTTTCTTGATAAAATTTTTGGAGGGAAATTAAATGAGCCGCGACATGCATCCTTCTGGACAGAAATCCGGACAGTAGAGGACCTGGAAAAAGCTATAAATGATTCCCACACCCGCAGAATTGTGATATTCAAGCATTCTACCAGCTGCTTTATCAGCAAAACTGTGTTGAGAAATTTCGAAAGAGAAATTACAGAAGCTTCAGATATACAAACTGATTTTTATTATCTGGATTTACTTGCACACAGAAGTATTTCGAATAAAATATCAGAACTTTTCCAAATCAGGCATGAAAGTCCGCAACTGATCGTTATTGAAAATGGAAAAGTTATACATCATGCTTCACACCAAAATATATCTATTAGCCAGGTAACACGATGAAGAATATCAATAATTATTTAGCAAAAGTTTTAGATGTTCCATTAGAGAATGTTAATACATGCAGCCTTCATTATGAAATAAAGAAAATTCCTAAGAACCAGTTTTTACTTCAGTATGGTGAGATCTGCAGGTATATCTTCTTCGTGGAAAAAGGGCTGCTGAAAATGTATTCTATTGATAAAAACGGTAAAGAGCATATCATCCAGTTCGCTCCTGAAAGCTGGCTGCTGTCTGACAGAAGCAGTTTATATTTCAATGAAAAGTCCGTTTACTATATAGAAGCTATTGAAGATTCCGAAGTATTGTATTTGCATCCGGATTTTTTTAACGGACTTGTGGAGCAGTTTCCCAACAGTATTGAAAAAAGTGACATCCTTGTTCAGAAGCATATAAGGACTCTTCAGAACAGGATCAATTCTTTGCTGGGCGAAACGGCAGAAGAAAGATATCTCCATTTTATCAAAACCTATCCTGATTTATTACTTAGGGTACCTCAATGGATGATTGCGTCTTATTTGGGAATTACTCCCGAGAGCTTGAGCCGTGTAAGGAAGGAACTGGCCCGTAAGAATTTCGTTCCGGATAAATAGATGGATATACTGTTTATATCTTATCAGTATCAAACTATTCATGACCCTATTGAATTTATTTGATTAGGGAGTAAAAAAGATTAATTAGGGATTTGTACAAATTATGATTTGAGTCATAAGAACAGGAATAGATACTTGTCTATCTTTGAAGCACACCAAAAAAAATATTATGAAAATCATCTTATCACTAAGTCTTATCGGAGGATTTCTACTCCTGAGCTGTACAAAAGAACCACAAACTCAAACAACAACTACTGATAGCATAGATACTACCGTTACAACGGATAGCACTATGACAACAGTACCTCCTGTATCTTCGGACACGGCAACGACTACCAATTCTATGCCGGCAGATACAACTGCCAACAGAACAGATTCTGTTCGAAATACAAGATAATTCATTTAAAGAACTCAATATTCCAACATACATCGCTGATTATATAATTGCATTGCAATAATATTTTGTCAATGCAATTATATTTTATTTATATATTGTAAATTATACATAAACAATACACATTTAATAAAATAAATACTTATATTATTTTTAAATATAATTAAAAATAATTATACAATTAACTTTTTTTAACTTTTAATTAAGCAGTACGGTGCAACATTTGCTTCTCTATCTAACAGGTGGTTTAGCATTTATTTTTTACTAAGTTGATGCAAGCTATACATTAAAAAAATAAAAAACTAACTATTATGATTATTAATGAAGAGATTTTGCATTCTATGGGAGCAGAAATCAAAGAATATTTTCCCTCGGAAATAATTTTTAACGAAGGAGATCAGCCTTCTTTTTATTTCCAGATTGTTACCGGAAAAGTAAAACTAAACAGTTACAATGAAGAGGGAAAAGAACTTATCCAGAATATTTTGGATGAAGGGCAAAGTATAGGAGAGTCTTTATTATTTATGGACAGGCCATCTCCAATGAACGCGATAACACTTACCAACTGTAGAGTTTTAAGATTATCAAAATCTGATTTTTTCACCTTACTTCAATGTTATCCGCAGATTTGCATGGATATGAATAAATGTCTTTCTCAGCGACTGTATTTTAAGCTGATTATGACACAAAATATACAAACACAGAATCCGGCTGTTAAAATAAAAGCTCTGCTGGATTATCTCAAAAGTTTTCAGCACAAAAAAGAACCTTATTCCTTTCAGATTCCACTTACCAGACAGCAGCTCGCCAGCATCATAGGTATTTGTGTTGAAACTGCTATCAGAACAATCAAAACCATGGAAAGGGATCATGTGCTCCGTATTGAAAACAGAAAAATAATGTACTGAAACAGAAGATATGGAGGTTGCAAGTGGTATGAGTATTGACGAAAAAATACTCAATTCGTATGGAGGAGAAAGTAAATTATATAAAACTTCCGAATTGATTTTCAGTGAAGGAGATATGCCCCTCTATTACTTTCAGATTATAAAGGGTATTGTGAAACTAAACAATTACAATGAAGAGGGGAAAGAGTTTATTCACAATATCTTAAACGAAGAACAAAGTTTTGGAGAAGCACTGATTTTTCTGGATAAAGCGTACCCCATAAATGCTGAAACACTGGTTGCTACTGAAGTGATGAGGGTTCCTAAAAGTAACTTTTTGGAAATGATGAATGACCATCCTTCCATCTCTACCCAGATGAATTACAGCTTTTCGCAGCAAATATATTTTAAACTGATTATGATTCAGCATATTGCTTCTCATAATCCCATGGTAAGAATTAAAGCTTTAATCGACTATCTGAAAAGCTCCCAGCAGGAAGTAGATGCTTTTGCTTTCCAGATTCCGTTGACAAGACAGCAAATTGCTGACTTTACGGGTCTTAGGGTAGAAACAGTAATCAGAACATTGAAAAAAATGGAGAATTCAAATCTTTTAAAAATAGAAAACCGCAAAATTTTGTACTGATATGATTCAAGTCATAAGACTGTGAATTATTTTACACTAGCTTTGTGGTATTAATTTTCATGATACCTTCAAGGAATTTTATATAAGCAGCATTTAATTTTGCCAATCAAAATATAACTATTGTCGTCGATACTAGTTAAGACTTCAATACCAAAAACATCACTTAATATTAATTACAAAAACAGTTAGTTATGAACACTAGAAATTCAAACAATCGTAGTTCGAGGAGCAATTCTTCTCAAGGTTCGGGATCAACTTTGGAAGAAGTTTATCAATTAGGTTACGACCATGGATTCAATGACGCTTCACAAGATGAAGATTATGACGATGATTTCTCAGAATTTGAGGATTATTATGATGAATATGACAACAATGATGACGAGGATTATGATGATGAGGAAGAATATGATGACTACGATGATTATGATAGCGAGGAAGATGACGATGATGACGATGACAACAGAGGCAGAGGCCGAAGTTCAGGTTCAAGAGGAAGAGGTGGAAACCAGCAAAGAGATAACCAGGGAAGATTTACATCAGGAAGCTCCGGAAGAGGGAACTCACGTGGTAATTCCAGACAGTCTTCTTCATCCAATGGGACATCCAGAAGAGGTTTTGCTTCTATGAGCAAAGCTGAACGTACAAGAATTGCCCGTATGGGAGGCCAGGCTTCTCATGGTGGAGGCAGATCATCCAATTCCAATAGCGGCAGATCAGGTTCAAGAGGTTCCGGTAATTCAGGAAGATCCGGTGGAAATAGCTCAAGTAGAGATTCAGGATCAGGATCTGGATCTGGAACATCAAGAAGAGGTTTTGCTTCTATGAGTAAAGCAGAGCGTACGAGAATTGCCCGTATGGGAGGCCAGGCTTCCCATGGTGGAGGCAGATCCTCAGGTTCCGGAAGATCCGGATTCGGAGGCAGACGTAATTCATAATTCTTTATATGGCTGCCTCTTTATCTAAAAGTAGAGGGGTAGCCTTTTTAATTTTAAAAACACCACTAATCATGCCAAATAAAACAACTGAAAATACCACTGCTACAGCGACGGAAAAGAAAACGACTGTAGACAACGCCAGTGTCAACAAAAAGGAGATGAAAAATGCTCCCCTTCACAAATTCTTTGTAGATGCCCTTAAAGACATTTATTACGCAGAAAATGCCATTATTGATGCCCTGGAAAAAATGCAGGAAGCTAGTACTACGGAAGAATTAAAAGATGCTTTTGAAGATCACCAGCTTCAAACCAAAAAGCATGTAAGCCGTTTAGAAAAGGTTTTCAAACTGATTGATGAACAGCCTCAGAAAAAAGAATGTGAAGCCATAAAAGGAATCATCAAGGAGGGTGAAGAAGTGATTAAATCCACTAAGGAAGGTTCTATGACCCGTGATGCAGCCCTTATCATTGCTGCTCAAAAAGTAGAACATTATGAAATCGCCACCTATGGAGGGCTGGCTCAGCTTGCCATTACTATGGGACACGATAAAGTCGCAGATTTACTGGAAAAAACACTTCAGGAAGAGGAGGAAACCGACTATTTGCTTACGGAAATAGCAGAAGTATCAATTAATTTTGATGCAGAACAAGAAGACTGATCCAATATATTAAGCCATATAGAGCTTCTGTATGGCTTATTTTTAAAACCATGAAAACTCGAAATGGACTGTCAAAAAATATTAAATTCATTAAAATCTGAAAATTTCATTAAAATCAATAATACCGGTGGCTGGTTTGAAAAAGGAACTTCCATTTATGCAAAAGAAATCAAAGAAAACATCTTTCTTCTTTTTGTAGTCCTGAAAAAGCTAAAACTTGCAAAAGTCCAGGCACTTATTGCCGAATTTGAAAACATGAGCAGTATTGGGAAAGAAGAACCCATACAAATCATGTTTTACCTCTCCATCAAAAACAGGGAGGATTTTCACTATTTTGAAAAGTATATAAAAATTGAAGACTGAATACGGACTATTACAGCTCTTATTCAATTTTATAAATCACCATTAAAAAAATTCTGATATGAAAAAGAATGAACCCAACAAAAAAACAGAGCAGTTAGAAACATTAAGCACTTCTAATGAAAACACGGAACTAACCACCAATCAGGGTCTCAAAATCAATAACAACCAGGATTCCCTAAAAGCAGGAAACAGAGGACCCACTTTACTGGAGGACTTTATTTTAAGAGAAAAAATTACCCACTTTGACCATGAAAGAATTCCTGAAAGAATTGTTCATGCAAGAGGTTCCGGTGCCCATGGAGTATTTAAGCTCACCAAAAGCCTCGGACATGTTACCACCGCCAAATTTTTAACGGAAGTAGGTAAGGAAACTCCCGTTTTCGTAAGGTTCTCTACCGTGGCGGGAAGCAGGGGAAGTACAGATCTTCCCAGAGATGTGAGAGGTTTTGCCGTGAAATTTTATACGGAAGAAGGAAATTATGACCTGGTGGCCAACAATATGCCGGTGTTCTTTATTCAGGATGCCATTAAATTCCCTGACCTGGTCCATGCCGTAAAACCTGAACCGGATAACGAAATTCCCCAGGCAGCATCTGCCCATGATACGTTTTGGGATTTTATCTCTCTGATGCCTGAAAGTATGCATATGATTATGTGGCTGATGAGTGACAGGGCTATTCCGAGAAGTTTCAGCATGATGGAAGGTTTTGGCGTTCATTCATTTAAATTCATTAATGAAGAAGGAAAATCACATTTTGTAAAATTCCACTTCAAACCTAAATTAGGTGTTCACTCCGTAGCATGGGATGAAGCTCAGAAAATTTCAGGTGTAGATCCGGACTTCCTCAGAAGGGATTTATGGGATTCCATTGAAAATAAAAGCTTTCCGGAATGGGAATTCGGAGTACAGCTTATTCCTGAAGAAGATGAGCATAAATTTGATTTTGACCTTCTGGATCCTACTAAAATAGTTCCTGAAGAAGAGGTTCCCGTAGAAATTGTAGGGACGTTGACACTTAATAAAAATCCTGATAATTTCTTTGCAGAAACTGAACAGGTAGCCTTTCATCCAGGACATCTGGTACCCGGCATAGATTTCAGCAATGATCCATTATTACAGGGAAGATTATTTTCATATACTGATACACAGCTTTCAAGATTAGGTTCTCCTAATTTCCATGAAATACCAATTAACAGATCCATCAATACGGTTCATAATAATCAGCGGGATGGTCATATGAGACAGCAGATTGTAAAAGGAAAAGTAAGCTATGAGCCTAATTCCATAGCTCAGGGATGTCCTTTCCAGTCTATGATTAAAGATGGCGGTTTTGCTTCCCACCAGGAGAAAGTTTCCGGGCAGAAAGTAAGAGAAAGAAGTAAAAGCTTTGTAGATCATTATTCTCAGGCTAAATTATTCTATAACAGCCAATCTACCCCTGAAAAGATCCACCTTCAGAATGCGCTTATTTTCGAGTTATCAAAAGTTACCATGCCTCACATCCGGGAAAGAGTAGTAGGACAGTTAACTTATATTGACATGACCTTAGCGTGGAGAGTTGCTGAAAAACTAGGTTTGGAAGCAAAAAAATTAGATATGCCTAATCAGAGTATTCCCGCAGACAGTGATCCAAAAGATCTTCAAAGCAAAGAAATTGAACCTAAAACAAAAATTTCCGAAGCTTTGAGTATGCAGAATACAGTAAAAAATACAATTGCAAGCCGTGTTATCGGATTTATTATGGGGAATGGAGTAGATGCAGATCAGGTTTCACAATTAAAAAGCAAAATCGAAGAACAGGGAGCCCGCGTACAAATCATAGCCACAAGCATGGCTCCGGTAAAAACCAATAACGGAGATACCCTTACTCCTCAGCATTCCTTGACAAGTACCGCCAGTGTATGTTTTGATGCCTTGTATATTTGTCCGGGTGAAGATTCTACTAAAGAATTATCCGCTCCTGAGAACAAACATCTTACCTTACATTTCATCAATGAAGCTTATAAGCATTGTAAAACTATTTATTTCGGGGAAGGTACGGACACCCTGTATAAAAGCAGCAATGTAGCTTATAAAAAGCACGAAGATCCTGCAATAGTAACTGCATCGGATCAGAATGGCGGAGACAAGTTTATTAAAGCCATTGCTCAACACAGAGTATGGGAGCTTGAAAAAGAAAGGAATTCATAAAAAATAGCTTTTCACACCACTATCACTTAAACATACACCAACACACCAAAAATATAAAATTATGAAAGCCGCTGTTTTTCATTCTCCCGGAAAAATCACTTGTGATCAAGTAGAAGATCCGATCATACAGGATCCCAACGACATTATTTTAAAAGTAACATCCACAGCAATTTGCGGTAGCGATCTGCATATGTATTCAGGAGGAATCCCCCAGCTCCGGCCGATGGTGATGGGACATGAATTCATGGGTATTGTAGAAGATACGGGAATTAATATCACCCATCTCAAAAAAGGGGACCGGGTAGTAGTACCTTTTCCCGTAGCATGTGGGGGATGCTATTTTTGTCAGCATGACCTTCCTACCGCCTGTGAAAACAGTAACCCTGAATACTATGGACCTGAAGGAGGAATCCTGACCGAAAAAGGAGGAGGAATGTTCGGATATACTGACCTGTACGGTGCATATAACGGTGGACAGGCACAATATGTGCGAGTTCCCTATGCTAATTTCGGACCGAGAAAAGTACCTGAAAATCTTACGGACGAACAAGCTTTATTTTTAACAGATATTTTTCCAACAGGCTATACCGGTGTTATGTGGGGGGACCTGAAAGGAGGGGAAACTGTTGCTATTTTCGGAGCCGGTCCTGTAGGTTCCATGGCTGTAAAAAGTGCCGTTCTTCATAATGCAGGGAAAATCATCGTCATCGACACCTTACAATACCGTCTCGATCAAATAAAAAATCTGACGGGTTGTGAAACCATCTTATGGGAAGATGCCGACAGCACCATAGAACAATTACGGGATATGACCGACGGCAGGGGAGCCGATCTATGCATTGATGCCGTAGGATTCGAGCCCGAAAGAAATTTTGCAGACAGAGCAAAAGCTTTACTCAATTTTGAAAAAGGATCTATTAAAGTTTTGGAAGCCTGCATGAGTGGGGTAAGACGTGGTGGAATAGTTTCCGTACTCGGCGTTTATCCTGTGAATTATGACAACTTCAAAGTAGGTCAGATATTCGACAAAGGAATTACGCTCAGAGCCGGACAGTGCCCGGTACACACCATTATTGACAAGCTTTTAAAATATGTAGAAAGCGGACAGGTAAAACTGGATGACATCATTACCCACCGTCTCTCGCTGGATGAAGTAGCCAAGGGCTATGAGATATTTGACAAAAAGGAGGACGGATGTGTAAAGGTAGTCCTTGATCCATGGAAATAAAAACTAATCAACCTTCAAGATATTAATTTATTTTAAACTAATCAATCATGGAATTTCAAAAAAGTACTCTGGAATATATCAGCCACTCTCTGCTTACAACGGATGAAACCATTTCCATAGCTGAAAGTGTAACTTCCGGCTTTTTACAGCTGGCTTTTTCACAGATGCCAAATGCTTCACTGTTTTATCGGGGAGGAGTCACCGCTTATACGCTTCCTCAGAAAGTTCAGCTTCTGAATATTGATGAAAAAGAAGCCCAGGAATGCAACTGTGTTTCCCAGAATATTGCGGATAATATGGCATTAAATGTGGCAAAGCTGTTTGAAACCGACTGGTCTATTGCCATCACGGGATATTCAACACCTATACGCCATTCCAATTATAGACTTTTTTGTTATTTCTCTTTCAGTTATAAAAACGAGATTATTCTTTCAAAAAAACTTGAACTGCACCCCAAAACACAAGCCCTAAATGCCCAGCTATATTATACTGAATTTATTTTGGGGTGCTTTAAAAGTGAAATGAATAAGCAGTTAATAACAAAATAATCAAATTATGGAAAATAAGAATCCCTATGCCCTCATTACTGGAGCTACCAGCGGAATAGGATATGAACTAGCAAAAAAATTTGCCCAAAACGGTTATGATCTGGTTATCGTTTCCAGAAATCATGAAGAATTGAAAAAAAAGGCAGAAGAATTTAAAAGCTATGGAGTGAATGTAATTCCGATTTCAAAAAATTTATTTCAGAACGAAGAAGTTTACTCTTTATATGCAGATTTAAAACTCAACGGGATCAGCCCTGAAATTTTAGTAAATGATGCAGGGCAGGGACTTTACGGATTATTCCAGAATACGGATATTCATCGTGAAGTAGACCTCATTAATCTTAATATCATTTCAGTCATCATATTAACAAAATTATTTTTAAGAGACAGACTGCCAAAAGGATCGGGAAAAATACTTAATCTGGCCTCCATAGCCAGTAAAGCTCCTGGTCCTTGGCATTCCGTTTATCATGGTACAAAAGCTTTTATTTTATCCTGGTCTGAAGCCATCCGTGAAGAATTAAAAGATTCAGGAATTACAGTAACTGCACTGTTACCAGGTCCTACTGATACCGACTTTTTTAATAAAGCAGGAATGAACAGAAGCAAAATTGTAGAGGATAAAAATGATCTTGCTTCAGCGGAAGAGGTAGCAGCAGACGGTTATAATGCCCTCATGAATAATGATGACAAAATAATTTCCGGGATCAAAAATAAGCTTACCGTGGCAATGTCCAATCTGTCAACAGATAATATGGCCGCCCACAGAATGGCAGAAATGCAAAAACCCGTAGATGAAAAATAATTTTAAACTATGAAGAATATGCAATTACAAAACAAATCGGTTCTTATTACAGGCGCAGACAGCGGAATTGGAAAAGCCACCGCTTTACTTTTTGCCGAAGAAGGCGCTAACATTGCTATTATTTATTATGAAGATGATGAAAGTGCCCAAACCACCAAAAAAGAAATTGAAAATTTAGGACGGAAATGTATCATTTTCTCAGGAGACATCAATGATTATGAATTCTGTGAACAAACCGTACAGCAGGTCATTAAAGACTTTGAGGGAATTGATATCCTCATCAACAATGCCGGAGTACAGTTTCCTTCCGATAATATTGAAAAACTGGAAGAAGAAAATATCCGTAAAACTTTTGATTCCAATATCGTAGGGATGATCTTACTTACCAAAATAGTATTTCCTTATCTTAAAATGGGAAGCTCTGTAATCAATACCACTTCCGCTGTAGCCTATCAGGGGCATGCGGAGTTACTTGATTATTCAGCTACAAAAGGAGCCATTGTCTCTTTTACCCGTTCCCTGGCTTTACAGGCAAAACCAAAAGGTATCAGGATCAATGCAGTAGCTCCGGGCCCTGTTGCCACACCTCTTACCAAAGAAACCTTCGGGGAAGAAGAGGAAGACCCGAACAAACCTCCTTTCAAAAGAAATGCAACACCAGAAGAGGTGGCCACCAGCTTTTTATTTTTAGCTACCGATGCGGCTGCACAAATTACAGGACAGGTTCTTCACCCTAATGGAGGCCTTATCGTAAACGGTTAGGTTAAAATAGAATAAAATAAAGATTATGATTATGAAAACAACAACTATTATTCTGGGCTTACTTACCCTGTTCAGCTTCACCTCATGCAAATGCGATCTGGAAAGTGATGAACCGGAGACCCAAAGAAATCAAAATAAAAACAATTCTACGGAAAGTGACAGCTTAAGTATTCAGTAATACTGAGCTGTTCTTCTTCTGCGATCGACTTTCTGTTGTAGTAATTATTAATATTAAAATTATGCTTATGAATAGAGATGGTGCAAAAAAAAGTATATGGCAGGAGGAAATTAAAAGATTCCCTGACGGAGCAGGTCCGGACCGGAAGTTTGAAGTCATTATCGTAGGGGGAGGAATTACCGGAGTAAGTACAGCTTTACAACTCCAGTCTGAAGGAAAGAAATGCCTGTTACTGGAAGCTTCCAATATAGGTTTTGGAACTACCGGTGGAACTACTGCTCATTTAAATGATTTTTTTGATACACCTTATTACGAGGTCATCAAAAAGTTTGGATTGGCTAAAGCTAAACTCTTACATAAAGCCGCCAAAGAAGCAATCCATATTATTGATACCAATGTACAACAATATAATATTGACTGTGATTTTCAATATAAATACGCTTACCTCTTTGCTTTGGATGAAAACCAGGAAAAAGAGCTGGAAGACATGGTAAAAGGAAGTGCCAAAGTAGGGCACAGCATGAATTTCATTTACGATATTCCTTTTCCAATTCCCTTTAAAAAAGCGGTCTTCATAAAAGATCAGGCTCAGTTTCACCCTATAAAGTATATTAACGGACTTTGTGAAGCTTTTATACAGAAAGGCGGAACTATACGGGAAGGCTGCCGTTGTGAAAAACATACCATCAAAGATAATGAAGTAATCATCCATACCACCCAAGGTACATTCACAGCTGATTTCCTGGTGTATGCCACTCATATTCCACCCGGTGTCAATTCACTTCATCTTATGAACGCTCCTTACCGTAGCTATGCAATAGCCTTCACTTTGAAGAACGAGGAGTACCCCAACGTTTTAGGCTATGACCTTAATGAACCTTACAGGTACTACCGCCTTTATGAGCAGGAAGACCAACAGTTTCTCATAGCCGGGGGAGAAGATCATAAATCCGGACACGGAAAAGATACGGAACAATACTTTGCAAGGCTGGAGAAATATGTACGGACTCATTTCGATGTGGATGAAATTGTGAACAGCTGGTCCAGCCAGTATTTTGAGCCTATCGACGGATTGCCCTATATAGGAAAAATGCAGGGAGGAAAGGAAAAAGTGTTTGCATCTACCGGTTTCAGGGGAAATGGGATGATCTATGGAAGCATTACTTCTAAAGTTCTGAGTGATCTTATCATAAGAGGGGACAGTGAATACAGAAAATTATTTAATCCTCAACGTATAAAGCCGGTTTCAGGGTTTGATAATTTCATAAAAGAAGAAACCGATGTCGTATTCAATTTTGTGAAAGATAAACTTTTCATCAAAAAACTCAACTCCCTATCCGATATAAAAGATGGAGAAGGCAGGGTTGTAAAATATAAGAATGAATCATTTGCCATTTACAAGGAACCGAATCAAAAGCTTCATGTTCTTAAAAGCTCCTGTACCCATACCCATTGCGAAGTCCACTGGAATGGTGCAGAAAAAACATGGGATTGCCCATGTCACGGTTCCAGATACAACATTAATGGTGATGTCCTTAATGCTCCTGCTGTAAAAAATTTAGAAAGATTAGATCTGGATACAGACGAATTATTGTCCAACTCTAAATCCTGATGACATGTCAAAAAAAAGTTTTATATACCGCAACAGCCTTAGTATTGTATTAATTACCTTGATGATAGTCTGTCTTTTCGGACAGGTCTTAACAGGCTGGCGTACAGAAAATAAAGAATTGGCAGAAGAAGGAGAGAAGCTGCTCAGCTTAGGGGAATATTTACATAGCGGTCATTTTATTCAGGCCACCTTTGAAAACTGGGAAAGTGAATTTCTGCAGATGATGCTCTACGTTCTACTTACCATTTCCCTACGACAAAAAGGATCCAGCGAGTCCAAATCCCTGGAAGGAAAAGAAGATGTGGACAGGGAACCTCAAAACCATCCTAATGCCCCATGGCCTGTAAAAAAAGGAGGAATATGGCTGAAAGTCTATAAACACTCCTTGTCTATTGCTTTTGGAGTTTTATTTCTGGCCAGTTTTCTATTACATTTTTATGGAAGCTATAAAGATTTCAAAACGGAGGAAATGGCAAAGGATAAAATTCCTGCACGGATGTGGGAATATGCTACAGAATCCCGGTTTTGGTTTGAATCTTTTCAGAACTGGCAGAGCGAATTTCTTGCCGTAGCCTCACTGGTCATCCTATCCATCTGGCTCAGAGAAAAAGGTTCTCCGGAATCTAAGCCTGTGGATATGCCGAATGATGAAAATCCATAGAATACCGTTATGAAAAAACTGAATTTCATCCCGTTATTACAGGGAATATATTACCTGATTACCTCTGTCTGGCCATTGATACACCTTAAAAGCTTTCTGGAAGTAACAGGTGACAAAACAGATATCTGGCTGGTGAAAACAGTTGCGGTACTTTTGCTGTCGTACAGCTTTTTGTTCTTTTATATTGCTTTTTGCAAAAGGATATTACCTATCCATGCGCTTATCGGAAGTATATGCTCCATAGGACTGGCCATTATAGATCTCTATTATTATTTGCAGGGCACCCTGAAATGGGTCTATTTCCTGGACTTTATTATTGAACTCTGTTTTTTCATTTATTGGCTTTCTTACCTTATCTATCATATGAATAAAAGCACAAATCAGGTAAAAAATACCTGATTTGTATTTATTTTAAAAGGATGCTGCGATTATATTACAGCGTTACCTTCTACACCGTCTGAATTATTGGTTTTATTCCCGCTTATGGCAGCTGCCACAAAACTTAATAAGCTCACGAGTTTTCCAGCCTTAGTGTCCCAATAATACGTTTCTTTAGGCTCTACACGGATAATAGAAACATTCGGGTCATCTTTTCCGTCAAACCATGCATTGGCCATGGCTGACCACTTTTCTTCAATAGTTGTTTTATCTTTATAAACAGAGGCTTCTCCATATACGGAAAGGTATTGGGAATCTCCGTTATTCATAAAGAAAAGCTGAACCCTCCGGTCTTCCTTGATCTCAAAATTCTTGTTACTCGTATCGCTGCTTATGAACCAGAGGTTTCCACTCTCATCCGTTTCCTGTAACGTCATAGGACGGGAGTTTACAGGGATTTTATCCAGCTCCGTACAAAACATGCAGATTCTGGCCGCTTCCGACAGTTCCTTTATTTTTTTAATAGCTTCGAGGTGGGTAAGATTTTGTGTTGACATAATATTAATATTTTAAGGTGATTTTATTAAAGAAATTAGATATTCAAATTGAATACCGTATTTATACTTCAAAAATCCAACCAAAAATTATTATGTAAGCTAATAAAATAATCAAAGACATCCTTTATAGAATTTTTTAAACGAATTTCCCGTACTCCTCCAAAAATTTATGTAACATTTAGGTATTATTGTTCCATTATATCTTTAAAATAAAGTCTGAAAAAATAGAATTAGGAAATCGCCGGTAAATATTTTAAATTAGATACATGAAAAAATTATTATTAATGGCAGTTATGTTGACTCTGGGCTCAACATCCAATGCACAAATCAGTGACATTCTTCGCAGAGTGGTAAAAATGGATGGTGCCTATAACTTCCGGGACACCGGCGGTTATAAAACCAAAGATGGTAAAGAAGTAGTATTGGGAAGTGTATACCGGAGTGATGCACTCAGCAAGTTATCGGATAAGGACTTGCAGACTTTTCAGGACAGGAATATCACAACCGTAGTGGATTTCCGTGGGGTGGAAGAAGCTAAAAAGGCACAAGACCGTCTTCCCCAGAACACCAATTATCTTCTATGTCCGGCAGGAAGCAATGATCTTCCGACAGCTCAGGATATAGCTAAATTAATTAAAGATAAAAACTTTCTGACCGATATGTATGGAAAAGAAGGCTTACCATACTTCGGGGAAAGGTACAGGTCTTTATTTGTAAAACTTCTTACCTTACAGCCGGATGAAGCATTGCTGTTCCATTGTACAGGAGGAAGAGACAGAACGGGAATGGCTGCTGCTTTATTCCTTAAAATTTTGGATGTTCCACAGGATATAATAGAACAGGATTATGTGGCCTCCAATTTTTACCTTGCTAAAAATCCTAATTTACTGAAGACTTATACCGGACTTTCAAAAATAACAGGAATAAACAATGAAGAGTTAAAAAAACAAATGGAACTGAGACCGGAGCTTATCCGAACATTTTTTGGAGCCATAGAAAATAAATACGGCAGTATTGAAAACTTCTTTCAGGTAGAAATGGGAATAGGTCCCAAAGAAATTGATATCCTGAAACAAAAATACACCCGATAAAGAAATAATACTTAGTTAGATTTAAAAAAACTGCCTGCTTTTTTGCAGACAGTTTTTTATTTTTACAAATCATAAAAGTTTAAGCCAAACTCTTCGTCCCTGGTTTTGATGATATCCGCATCCAGAGGATAGAAAAAGAATTCTCCCGCACCGCTTATTGTAGCATCCAGAAGATGTCCTGCCAAAGCTGTGTAATCCCTTCTGCCCAATGTAATGTGGAGATGAAGCATAGGTTTTCCGTCTATTTTTGAAATGTTTCCGGAAATATTGGAAACTTCCATTTGTTCTTTGAAAGTCTTATCTACATATTGTTTCGTAGAAGGATCAAAGAAACGTAAAGTAGCTTCATTAACCGCTCCGATACCGGTGATCTGGCCGGCTTGAATGCTCTGATTATTTACAAAATCCGTTAATGCTTCTACGATACCGGAATGATTTTTTATACTGACAATATAAGTCTGATCTATTTTCCTGGCTGTCCAAAGAGCTCCTTTAATAGTCTGTGTACTCATTACATGTGTAATTTATTAAAATTAAAAATATTGTTTAAGCCTGATGATTTTCCTGATGATATTTTTGATAAAACCAGAACAACCCGAACAGATAAAAGGAATGAAGCAATTGTGCTTCAATGGCTGACCAGTTTTCAATGGAGCAGCTTCCTAAAATAAGGACCCCCATCATTGCAAGGCCTGCATAAAGCGTATACTTTATTTTCCATCCGATCAGTAAGGCAATACCAATTAATGCTTCCAGTACCGGCAGCAGATAACTGAACGGAACAATCATAGCCGCGGGAATTACAGACTTTTCCATCGTGGTCACCATCCACTCACTGAAACCTGCCAGTTTAGGCAGCCTTACGAGCCCATGTCCCGCCAGTGAAACAGCAACAGGCAAACGCAGAAAGAAAAAAGCTGTTTTAAAATCTTTCATATCGTTACGCTTTATTCTTCAGATAATTGATAATCCCGATCACATCTTCTTTACCGAATCCCTCATCCTTAGCTGACTGATAGGTTTCTATCAAAACTTTGGACAGGGGATAATCCGCACCGGCTGTATGCGCCAAAAGGATATCTTTCAACATAAGCTCCAAAGCAAAGGCAGGTTCATATTGGTCAGCGATCAGCAAAGGCGTTTTTACTTTAGTGGCTCCGCTTCCTGTGGCACTTTCATTGATGATCTCCAGCATATCTTTACGTTCGATACCTAATTTCTCAGAAAGCAGAACGGTTTCCGCAAGCCCCTGGTAGATCATGGATATAAAATAGTTAATCGATAATTTGGCAGCAATACCTTTTCCGTTTTCTCCCAAATGCTTAACCTTCTTACCCAATTTCTGTAAATAAGGTTCCGCTCTCTGAAGATCTTTGGTTTCTCCTCCCACCATAATGATAAGCGTACTTTCCGCAGCGGGCTGGGTACTTCCTGCAACAGGAGCATCAATAAAAGAAGCTTCCTTTATTTTCACGGCCTGTGCCGTTTCTATAGTGGCTTCCTGAGAAACCGTACTCATATCCACAAATAGTTTTCCCTGAATATTAAGGGGAATAATCTCTTCATAAACCTCTTTTACAGCCTGGTCATTCGTAAGCATGGTGAAAATAACATCACTGTTTTCCACCAATTCCTTTACACTGGAGTAAACCGTGGAAAGAGATTTAAAATCTGCCGCCTTCTCAGGTGATCTGTTATAGACGGATAAAGGGAAACCTGCTTTTTCCAGGTTTTTAGCCATAGGATGTCCCATATTTCCCAATCCTATAAAGCCAATTTTTTCTTTATTCATTTGCTTGTTTTTTTAAATTTTGTATTGGCTGACAGATTAAAAATGGTTCACCAAGTTATTAATATCAGCCAGTTCTTCCGGACTTAGCTGGATACGGATAGCATCGGCATTCTGCACTGCCTGGGAAGCATTTCTTGCCCCCGCCAAAGCAATCGTTATTCCGGGTCTTTCAATGGTCCATCTTAAAACCAGCTGTCCTAAGCTTGCATTATATTTTTCAGCAATAGGTTTAATTTTATCTAAAAGCTGATTGGTTTTTTCCACAAATTCAGGTTGAAAATGAGGGAGCTTAGCCCTGTGGTCTCCATCCTGAAACTGATATCCCGGATGAATTTTTCCGGTTAGAAGACCTCTTTCCAACGGACTGTAAGCAAGAATGGACTTATGATGTTCAATACAGTAAGGTACTGTTTCCTCTTCAATGCCACGGTTAACCATACTGAAAGGAATCTGGTTGGAAACCAGAGGAAGTGTTTTTTCAGCTTCTGCCATCTGTGCCGCATTATAGTTACAAACTCCGGCAAATCTTACTTTTCCCTGCTGAATGAGCTGGGAAACCGCTTCAAAAGTTTCATCAAGCGGAGTTGTAGAATCCGGCCAGTGGATCTGATAAAGATCGATATAATCCGTTCCGAGCCTTTTTAAGCTCTGTTCGCATTCATAGATGATACTTTCTTTTCCTGCATATTTATATACATCGATAGCATTTCCGTTGTTGTCCTGGCTATGCATGGCAAAATCTCCTTTAGGCAGGTCCCAACGCATTCCGAACTTAGTCAGAATCTGAACCTTATCCCTGGAAATTCCTTTAATGGCTTCTCCCACGATTTCTTCACTGGTTCCCTGTCCGTAAATAGGAGCCGTATCAATAGAGGTTACTCCAACATCATAGGATGCCTTAATAGCTTCCACCGCATCTTTTCTGTCCGTGCTTCCCCACATCCATCCTCCGGCAGCCCACGCTCCGAATGTAATTGCTGATACTTCCAACTCACTGTTTCCTAATTTTCTAAATTCCATTGTATTTTTTATTTAAATTTTTATTCTTCCTGACTTTTAAAAGGCCCTTTACTCACTTCCTTTCCTGCTTTGTACACGGCAAAAATCTTTCTTGTATTTTTTATATTCTCGGCAGGATTAGCATCCAGGATAATGAAATCCGCCACTTTTCCAGGCTCAAGAGTTCCGAAATATTTATCAATTTTCAATGCTTTTGCTGAATTTTTCGTGGCTGTACTGATCGCCTGAAGAGGAGTAAGACCGGCTTCCGTCATAAGCTGTAATTCCAAATGTTCGGAAAAGCCTTGTGCACGCAGGGGAGTGGCACCACTATCTGTTCCCATGGCCACCATAATTCCTGCATCAAATACCTTTTTAAGATTCTGCCTGGCAGTTTCAAATGCTTTTATATTGGTCTCAAAAAGAGGAGAGTTCTTCAGTTCGGTCTGATACTTTTCTGAAGTAATCATTTCGTAAACGTCCACCTCCAGCGATCTTTTAAAAAATTCATCATTAATCCATTCAGGTTTTTTAGCATATATGTAAGCAAATTCATCCAGGGAAAGTGTGGGTATATACACGATATTTTTAGCCTTCATCTGTGCCAGTGTGGCATCGTCTATAACTTCACTTCGGATGCTGTGCCCGATTACATCCACACCCTCGGCTATCAGCTGTTTCAGATCTTCAAGATAATAGACATGGGCGGCTACTCTCAATCCCTGCTTATGGGCTTCGTTAATGATAACCCTGTATATTTCCGGCTCCATTTTGTTTTTATATTTTCCGCTGAAATCATCTACCCATATTTTTATCATTTCGGGATTTACTTTTTTAAGGCTGTCCATCTGTTCAGCGACCTGATAAGGATAAATAGGGCGGTAGACACGGTCCATGGCAAATTCCAAAGGCGGAGCACCATCAAAAACCCCAAATCCGTAACCTGCGGAATGAATCCGGGCTCCTTCAATTTCTCCTTTTGCAGAACGTTCCCGTAGTCCACTTTTAAAAAGGACAGGGCGATCCGTTCCCATAGACATAATGTTCAAAACACCGTAATCCTGGTATTTTTTCAGTTGGGACAGGATATTCTCCTCCGTGTAGTTTTCACCACTGATGGTATTTCCTTTTAAAGTACCAATATGAGAATGGGCAGAAATCAGGGCCGGAATAATGGTCTTTCCTTTCATATCTATTCGGGTAGCTTTTTCACTGATTAATTGCTTCCCTATCTGAGCAATTTTACCGTTTTTAATAAGAATATTCACATTTTCCAGCGGAGCACCTCCATTACCATCGATGAGTCTGACATTTTCAAGTAAAAGCTCTTTATGAAATTCATCATTATCTTTTTTATTACAAGAAAAAAACAGCATTAAAATAAATAAGAATACTGATGTCTTTTTTAGGATCTGCATATAATCAATGTTTTAATAATTTAATAACTGGGTGTACTTTTTTGGTTATTAATTTAATAATTCATCCTGAGTGTTTCTTATTTCTTACAAAGTTTAACAAAAATTTTAAGTTTTAGGTTGTAAATTTCGTTTAACATATTGTAATTTTAAAATATGAAAAGAAAGCAGTTTGAACCTTTGGAAATCGATACGTTTGAAACCTCTGTTTTTCCGTTTCCCAAGCATAGTCATACCTATTATGAGCTCGTTTATATTTTTAAAGGCTGTGGAAACCATCACATCAATCAGATTGTAATTCCTTATAAAGCCGGAGATCTATACCTTGTTTCGCCGGATGATGAACATTATTTCGAGATTAAAAAAAACACAAAGTTTTGTTTTATAAAATTTAATGACAGCTTTTTTGAGAATAACAAGCACCTTTTTCCTGACACTTTAATGGCCACGTCTCCCATACATATTATGAGAAACAATCTATTAAAAGAAGAAAAGCTGGTCTTTGACGAACCTTGTAAAACCATACTGCGCAATACCGTGGAAAATATCATTAACTACAATGAGTTTCACAAGGTCTCTTCTTCACCGATGATCTTTTTCCAGATATTATCCTTATTCGGGCTTATCCGGGAAGCTTCCTCAAAACTGAATCTTCCCACGGAAAAAAGTACGCCTCAAAAGGAGGACCTCATTTCCTACATCCACCGGAATATTTATAATCCCGAACTGATCCGCATTAATACGATTGCACGGCATTTTAATATTTCTCATACTTATTTCAGCGCCTATTTTAAAAGGAATTTTGAAATGTCCTACCGGAAATATATTACGGATTATAAGCTTAAGCTGATTGAAAAAAGGATCTTCTCCGGACAAATGACCATGAAACAGATCGCCTATGAATTTGGGTTTACAGATGAAAGCCACTTAACCAACTATTTTAAAAAACAGAATAGTGTAAGCCCTACGGATTTTAAATTTCTGAACGTTCTTTAAGTCCGCCTATATTTTTTACATTTTCCTTTTCTCAATATCCGTCATTATAAAAAACGATTATTGTGTAAAGCATTATTCATAAAATTGAAGTATTTTTGATTTGAAAATTCATACTTCACTGTGAAGTTAACCACTTAATTATTTAAGAAATTTATGCAGGGTAATTCTTCTTCCGGTATTTCCCGTACCGTTATCTGGCTGATGTCCATTATTTCGGGACTTGTGGTAGCCAACAATTATTACAACCAGCCTTTACTGGCTCTTATAGCTGAAGATCTGCATGTTGCGGAAAGTGCTGCCAGCAAAATATCGGTCCTTACACAGGTAGGCTATGCCTTAGGATTACTGCTGATCGTTCCTCTCGGGGATAAGCTTTTTCGTAAGAAGCTCATTCTTATCGATCTTATCCTGGTTATCGCAGCCTTATTGTGGATGACGTTTGCCGGGCAATTATGGATGCTTTATGTTGCCAGTTTACTGATTGGAGCCACTTCCGTAATTCCCCAGCTATTTGTTCCCATTGCAGCTGAACTTTCTTCTGATGAAGAACGTTCCTCCAATATCGGTCTGGTAATGTCCGGATTATTATTAGGAATCCTTTTATCCCGTTTTATCGGTGGAATAGTGGGGGAAATATGGGGATGGAGAGCGATGTTCGGAATTGCTGCCGGCGTCATGGTGGTGGTATGGTTGGCTGTTTATAAAATGCTGCCGGAGCTTACACCCAATTTTACAGGTTCTTACAAAGAATTAATGCAGTCTGTTTTCAAACTGGCCCGGACACAGCCTATATTGCAGCTAGCTTCATTTAGAGGAGCTATGGCTTTCGGTTCCATGTGTGCCTTATTTACGACATTGGTATTTCATATGGAAAAACCGCCGTTCAATGCTGGGTCTTCCGTAGTGGGAAGTTTCGGATTGGCGGGAGCAGTGGGGGCATTGGCTGCAGCTAAAGTAGGAAAGCTCCAAAAATACCTGGATATCAACCGTATTATCTTTTATTCATTATGCATTGTATTGGGAAGCTGGGCCTTCACTTATTTTGCAGGAGAAACCTATTGGGGACTGATCGTCGGAGTTATCCTCGTAGACTTAGGAGTACAATCCAGCCATATCATGAACCAGACCAATTATTTTTTAATACGTTCCAATGCCGTTAACCGTTTAAATACCGTGTATATGGTTTCTTATTTTATAGGAGGATCTCTGGGAACATGGCTGGCATCTATCGCATGGAATATAGCCCAGTGGGATGGGGTATGTTTTGTAGGGGCCAGTTTCGGATTATTAGGACTGATTGCCCACCTGTTATTCAGTAAAAAAGTAAACAGTACTTCTTAATGGAAAGTACAGACATCAAAATATTAATTAAAAACAAAGAAATGAAAATAGAAATCTGGTCGGATGTAATGTGTCCGTTTTGTTATATAGGTAAACATAATTTTGAATCAGCACTTGAAAAGCTGTCTTTTAAAGATAAAGTAGAGGTAGAATGGAAAAGCTTTCAGCTGGACCCTACATTAGATCCTGCAAAATCTGAGAGCATGCTTGATTATTTAAAAAGCAGAAAAGGAATTTCTGAAGCTCAATCGAAACAGCTTATGGAGCAGGTGGTACAGATGGGAAAATCTTCAGGAGTAGACATTCGTCCTGAAAGTGCTATAATTACCAGTACTTTTAAAGCCCATAAATTATTACAGCTTTCCAAAAAATACCATAAAGGAAATGAAATGGAAGAACTTCTGTTCAAAGCTCATTTTACAGATGGTAAAAATGTGGCTGATACCGACTTCCTATTATCACTTGCTGAGCAATTAGAGATCAACAGAGAGGAAGCGGAGAGGGTTTTAAGTTCTGACGAATACGATGATCATGTCAATCAGGATATTATGGAAGCCAGAAACAATGGAATCAGCAGTGTTCCGTTTTTTGTTCTGAATGGTAAATATGCCGTTTCTGGAGCACAGCCGGTAGAAGTTTTTGAAAATGCATTGAACCAGACTTACCAGGAAACCGCTTCACCTTTTAAAGACCTTTCCGGGGAAAACGGGAATGCATGTGACGCCGACGGATGCAGTATTTAATTAAGCTTCAGAAGAATTATGATAAAAGTAAATAATGAACATTCTTTTCCGGTAGCAGACACCCTTTTTGTATTTGCGCTGGAATCTGAGGCTGGGAAAGCTTTTGATCATACCCATAAGCTCATTACGGGAATCGGAAAAGTAAATGCCGCCATAGCGCTTTCAAAAAGAATTCACGATCAGAAGCCTAAGCTTATTGTCAACCTTGGATCTGCGGGAAGTAAAAGCTTTAAAAAAGGGGAGGTGATCTGCTGTACCCAATTCATACAGAGGGATATGGATGTACGAGGACTTGGCTTCAAATTGTATGAAACTCCGCTATCTGGAATTCCTCCCGTATTGGAATATGGTTTAAAAATGGATCATCTGCCGGAAGGAATCTGCGGAAGCGGAGACAGCTTTGAAATGAATCATGGTGAAAAAGATTATAATGTAGTAGATATGGAAGCTTATCCACTCGCCTTAATCGCCATGAAAGAGAAAATCCCGTTTTTAAGCCTTAAATATATTTCGGATGATGCCGGTAGTGATGCTGCGGATGACTGGTCCGTACAGGTACATCTGGCTGCGGAAGCTTTCAGGAAGATTTTATTTACTCAGGAATACCTAAAATAATATAAAAAGCAATGATGACTCATTGCTTTTTAACTATTGTATGCTCATCCTGTTCCGGTAATCCACAGGGGACATTCCTACCTTCTGCTTGAATAAACGGGTAAAATGCTGCGGATACTTAAATCCTAAACTGTAAGCAATTTCACTGATCGACTGATCTACATCGAAAATCTTTTCTTTGGCAAGGGTAATTACTTTGGTCTGTATATATTCCTGAGGAGAAATTCCCATTTCTTTTTTGATCAGATCTCCAAAATAATTAGCTGATAAATTCAGGTTTTCAGCACACCAGGCGACAGACGGCAATCCTATATTCCGGGATTTTTCCGAAAAAAAGTAATCATTCAGCAGGCTTTCAAAACGCTCCAGAATACCTTTATTTTCATTATCTCTTGTGATAAACTGGCGGTCATAGAAACGGATGCAGTAATTTAAAAACAATTCCAGATTGGAGGCGATAAGCGTCTTACTGTGCTTGTCAATATTCTGTTTCAGCTCATCCTGGATTTTCTCAAAACAATCCAATACAATCTGTCTTTCCTTTTCAGAAAGGTGTAAAGCTTCATGGGAATCATACGAAAAGAATGTATAATCCTGAATATGTTTTCCCAGCAGTGTACCTTTGATAAGATCAGGATGAAACAGCAGTGCCCAGCCTTTAGGCTCCACCGCAGTTACCTGCGGCTGCACACCCACTATCTGTCCCGGTGCCACAAATACCAGTGTTCCTTCCTGATAGTCATAATTATTTCTGCCGTATTTCAGCTCTCCGCATTTCAGTTCTTTCAGAAAGACCGCATAGACTCCGAAATTAAAAGTCTGGGCCGGTATCGGTGCCGCTTTAGACATATCTATAATACTGATCAGAGGGTTCAGTGTTTCTACTCCTCTCATCTTGTTATAGAAATCCACCGTATCAATTTTTACAATTTTTTCCATGGCGTCATTTATAGAATACAAATGTAAGATATTCAAAGTCAGGGATAATCATTACAAAAGCTTAAACAGTAATTTTGGTATGAAATACAGTAATCTGTATAAAAGGAACCTGATCTATCCTTCCGAAATTTGTCATGTAAAAAAATCAAAAGAAAATATGAAAACAAGAAATTTAGGAAACAGTGGACTTGAAGTTTCCGAATTAGGATTAGGATGTATGGGACTTACTTTCGGGTACGGACCTGCCACCGACGAAAAGGATGCCATTGAACTGATCACCAAAGCGTATGATTCAGGAGTGACTTTTTTTGACACAGCAGAAGCTTACAGCCAGGGAGGGAATGAAAAATTATTAGGAAAAGCTGTAAAACCATTCAGGGACAAAATCGTTATCGCCACTAAATTTGGCTTTAGGGAAGGAGACGCCACAAAAGGAATGGACAGCAGACCAGAAAGGATCCGTAAAGTAGCCGAAGCTTCCCTACAATATCTCCAGACGGATTATATCGATTTGTTTTATCAGCATAGAGTAGACCCGAATGTTCCTATTGAAGAAGTAGCAGGTACCATTCAGGAATTAATGAAAGAAGGTAAAATAAAACATTGGGGGCTCTCAGAGGCCAGTCCTGAAACCATCCGGAAAGCACATGCCGTACAGCCCGTTACTGCCCTTCAAAGTGAATATTCGCTGTGGTGGAGAGAACCCGAACAGGCGATTTTTCCTCTTGTCGAAGAGCTTGGGATCGGGTTTGTACCTTATAGCCCGTTGGGAAGAGGCTTTTTAACAGGAACTATCAATGCCGATACCCAATTTGACAAGACCGATTTCAGAAATATTGTTCCCCGCTTTTCAGAAGAAAACAGAAAGGCCAATATCAAGCTTGTAGATTTGCTGCAAAATATCGCCAAAGAAAAAGAAGCTAGTTCTGCACAAATTGCCCTGGCGTGGCTATTAGCACAGAAACCTTGGATCGCACCCATACCGGGAACTACAAAAATCCACCGTTTACAGGAAAACATCGGAGCATCTTCCATACAGCTTACCACTGACGACCTGCAAAAGATAGAAGATACGGCTGCTACCATCAGCATTTCAGGAGAACGATATCCTGAAAACCTGCTGAAAAACGTAGGAAAATAATCCCATTTAATGAAAAAACAATATATAAGCAACCCAATGAGAAAAGTAATTATTATAGGAGCGACAGGAAGCTTAGCCGAGTATGTGATACAGGACCTTAAAGGTCTGGAAAATATAGAACTGACCCTGTTTGTCCGAAATAGAAATAAACTTTCAAAATACCTTTCCGATTATTGTACCGTGGTAGAAGGAAATGCCCTGAATTATACAGATATAAAAAAGGCAGTTCAAGGACAGGATATTGTCTATATCAATCTTGAAGGTGACCTGGAAACCATGTCTCAAAATATTGTAAAGGCCATGCAGGAGGAAGGCGTAAAAAGAGTGATTGCGATCAGCTCGGTCGGGATCTACGATACTCCACTGAAGTCTGTATTACAGCCCTATAGAAAGCTGGCAGATATCATTGAAAATTCGGGACTGGATTATACGGTTTTAAGGCCGGACTGGTTTACCAATACCAATGAAATCAGTTATTCACTCACCCGAAAAGGAGAACCCGAAACCGGTTCTGCCATTTCCAGGAAAAGTATTGCAGACTTTGTTGCTAAATTAATTAACTATCCCCATTTGTACGTCAATGAAAATCTGGGGATAAGTAGACCTTAAAAATCAAAAAACAAAATAGATTATGAAACCATTAAAAACTTAAAATGATAAGAAAAATCCATATCTCCGCCATTTTATACTTTATATTTACTTCACTATTGACAGCCCAATCCAAAACAAAATCTTATTCTATGACTACATTTTCAGATAAAGGAAATCCCGCACCCAAAGAATATTTTACGGGAACGGTATGGGTAACCCCTCATTCCGGTAAGGATGATGATTATAATACCACGATAGGAACCGTTACTTTCAAACCTAAAGCACGAACCAACTGGCATACGCATACCACAGGACAAATTTTACTGGTAATTGAAGGAACAGGCTATTATCAGGAAAAAGGAAAACCTATCCAGCTTATCCAGAAAGGAGATGTTATCAAAATACCAAAAAATACCTTACACTGGCATGGTGCTTCCCATAACAGCTCTATGAGACATATCGCCATCGTGCCTGAGCTTGATAAAGATACAACGGAATGGTTACAGCCTGTCAATAATGAAGAATACAACAGTTTTAAAGCTCCGGTATATGAAGTGGAAAATCATATTTCTCCCAAAGCCATTATGAATCATGAAGAATTATGCCCCAATCATGTTTCTAAAGCAAAGGAAACCGATCCTGATTTAGTAGAAGTATTCGATAATTTTGCATTTGATGAAGTTCTTACCCAAAACGCTATGGATACCAGAACAAGAGTGATGATGATCATGGCATCCACCATTGGAAGCCACGCGCTTACCGAATATAAAATGTATCTGAATGCCGCTCTGAATACAGGAGTTTCACCAATCGAAATAAAAGAAATCCTGTACCAATCCGTTCCTTATGTAGGAATTTCGAAAGTGACTGATTTTATTCAGGTGACCAATGAGGTTTTCACAGAACATGATATTCAGCTTCCTCTGGAAAGCCAGTCGGTAACCACTCCTGCCAACCGTGCGGAAAAAGGTCTTGCCTTACAAAAAGGAATCTTCGGCAATGGAATTGACGATATGTATAAAAATTCACCGGATGATTTGCTTCATATTCAAAAATTCCTGTCAGCCAACTGTTTCGGAGATTATGTGACCAGAAGCGGGCTGGATATTAAAACAAGGGAAATGGTTACCCTTTCGTTTCTGATTGCGCTTGGCGGAACAGAAAGTCAGATTAAAGGACATATCCGTGGAAATTCAAATGTGGGAAATGACAGACAGGCTTTAATTGATTTAATAACAAATTTACTACCTTACGTAGGCTATCCCAGAACATTAAATGCCATCAACTGCTTAAATGAAATTTTGCCGCCTTCAAAATAACAATAAACAATATAAACCACCTATAATATGGAAAACTTACGATTAAACAACGGTGTGGAAATGCCGGTTTTAGGATTGGGAGTGTATCAGATCCCCAATTATGAAGAATGTAAAAAAACGGTGCTCGACGCTCTGGACGCAGGGTACAGGTCTATTGATACCGCTGCTGTTTATCAAAATGAAAAAGCCGTTGGTGACGCTATTAAAGAAAGCGGAATAGACCGTAAAGAACTATTTATCACTACCAAATTATGGATCTCGGATGCGGGCTACGAACAAGCTAAAAAAGCTTTTGACGATTCTTTGAATAAGCTCCAGCTTAATTACCTGGATCTTTATCTGATCCATCAGCCCGTGGGAGATGTTCACGGCTCCTGGAGAGCAATGGAAGAGCTTTATCAAAATAACAAAACAAGAGCAATAGGAGTCAGTAATTTTCATCCGGACAGGGTAATGGATATCATCGTCAATAACTCGGTAGTTCCTGCTGTTAATCAGATAGAGACACATCCGTTCTACCAGCGCAGGGAAGACCAGCAGTTTCTTTTGGAAAACGGAATTCAGATGGAATCCTGGGCTTCTTTTGCAGAAGGAAGAAATGACCTATTCAGCAATCCTCTGTTATCGGGTATTGGTGAGAAATACGGAAAATCGGTGGCGCAGGTAGTGCTCAGATGGCTCATTCAGCGCAATGTCATAGTGATCCCTAAATCTGTAAGAAAGGAAAGACTTCTTGAAAATATCAATGTTTTTAATTTTGAATTATCGGAAGAAGATATGAATGCCATTCAGTCTTTAGATACCCGGGAAAGCCTTTTCTTCAGTCACAGAGACCCTGAAATGATAAAATATCTGGCTGGTATTAAAAAATAACTCAACCGGAATTACAGAAGGTTGTTCACTTTTATTTAAAAGCATGTTTTTGTAGAAAGACATGCTTTATTTTTTATCTTAATTAATCAATAAAATAATTTTATACCATAAAAATAAACGCATTTTTGGCTTATTTTTTGAATATTTTATAACAAAAACTTTCTATGATAACCACCATCCTCTCTGAATTTAGTTGGAAAGAATTATTATTAGGAAATGAAGACTGGCCTTTTCTTCTGGAAATCATTCTCCGCACCCTTATCATGTTTTTTACCATCATCATAGGATTACGCGTCCTGGGTAAACGGGGAGTGAAGCAACTCTCGGTTTTTGAGCTTGTGGTCATCATTGGACTGGGATCAGCAGCCGGAGACCCTATGTTTTACAGAGAAGTGGGAGTAGTATCATCTATTATTGTTTTTATAATTATCATCATTTTATACAGCCTGGTAACCTACCTGATCGGAAAATCCAAAAAGTTTGAAAACCTTGTAGAAGGAAAGCCTATCTGCCTGATTGAGAACGGAACATTTGCCATCGATAATTTCAACAAAGAAAATCTTGGAGCCGATGAATTCTTTGCAGAACTCAGGATTAAAGGGATCTCACATCTCGGACAGATCGAAACCGCTATTGAAGAAAACTCCGGAGAGATCAGTATCTTTTTCTATGAAGAAAAACAAACGAAATATGGACTTCCCATTATGCCCGATTCGCTGGAACATCCCCTAAAGATCATCATGGAAGAAGGCTATTATTCCTGCACGTTTTGTGGATATACCGAAGAAAAAAAAGCCGGAAATGCAGGCCGTTGCAGGAAGTGTGAGAAAGATAAATGGATACGCTCCAGCAACAAAAAAAGAATTACCTAAATCACACCAAAAAATAAAAATATGGAACCCAAAAAAATTCCCGGAGTACCGGAGCAGAAAGAAGGAGGTTTTCATGATACCGAAAGTCAGAAATGTTTTGACACCCCGGAAATCACCTCTGAGAAGTTTAGAATATTAAAAGAAAGATTTTTTTCAATAGACCGGTGGATTGACTACTCCGGTGAAGGTGCCGCAGATTTCCGGCTTTATGATTCACTGGGAAACCCGATCAGCAGAATTCCTGAGGTAGGGGATTTTATGAGAATTGATATTCCAGGTCCCGGCACTGTGGAAGCCAACGGATATGACTGGGTCAAAATCACAAAGATCATTGATAATGAACTGGAAGAAGGGGAGATAGAAAAACTGATTGTTATCTGCAGTCCCTCTCCGGAACCAGGAAACAGTAATTCCGATCATATTGCCCATTTCTATTCTGCAGCTGCCACCTCCACCTTTATCATTACAAGAACTAAAACATGCATCAAAGCAAGTGTTCATGGCAGAAATGAAAGCCCCAACTTTGAAACAGACTTTATTGATAAAGTAAGAAATCTCTTTACAGCAGCCGGAGGTATGGCAGGAATCGCAAAAATTCAATGGAAGCTTCTAGTGGACGGATTACTGGATTTTAATTAACGGAAGAGTATTATATGAACGAAAATTTATTAGGGATCATCGCCGGAGTCCTGACCTCCGTATCTATGATCCCACAGCTGATAAAAGTAATAAAAGAGAAAAATGCAAAAGACCTGTCATGGGTAATGCTCTTAATCCTGATAACCGGATTATCGCTTTGGGTTTGGTATGGATTCATTAAAGATGAACTTCCTATTATCCTTTCCAATGCTTTTGCAGTATTGGTGAATATAAGCCTGCTCACCTGTTATATTTTATATCATAAAAAAAATAATTAAAACTTCTTTATTTAAAAGATGGTGCAGCAAAACCACGGAAGTCTTTTTCATCAATCTATGAATCAGGACAAAAATTTTCTGCGTTTATGGTAGTGGAAGAGAGAACAACTTTATCATCTTCTCTCAAAGAAATCCCCTGTAAGGTTCTACCACAAGGGGGTTTATTTTGTGAAGGTAGAGTATCTCCTAAGATCATAACAGCAGCCTTTATCCCTATATCAGGATATTCATAATTTCTTAGCCGGTTTTCGTAACGTACGAAATAGCAGGGTGCGGACATTTTTATTTTCCCTTCAATCCTGATCTGATCATTGCTTACTTTTAATTCTGCTACCCCGTTATTGTCGATCAGTTCAAATAAATAGCCGTTGATTCTTGCCGTATCGGTTACTACCGGTTTTGCCAAACCTTTTTGAGAGCCGGATTGCTGTAAACCTACTTCATTCTTTGTACATGAATATATACAGAAAAATAAAACTAAAGAGGTTATAAAAACTTTTCTTCTCCTAATGCTGATCATATCATGGTAATAATTTATCACAATAATATGAATTATATTTTAATCAGGATTAAACTTCATAAATCTCAGAGTCCGTAAAAACAAAATACTGCCCGTTCTTAGGAATATTTTTAATATCCAATCCGGTAAACTCACTGAAAGCCGGCAGTAAAAGCTGTCGGGAAGTAAGCACAAAACAGGGAAGCTTGATCCGTTTTACCGATGAATAGATAACCAGCCCCGGATGAATATGTCCGGTGATCTGAAAATGGGAAGATGTCTTTTGAAAGTCATGGGAAAACATAAGATCATTCATTTCCAAAGCCTCCGACATGAAATCAAAGCTCAGTTTTTTTGCCAGGCTTTTGGAAATTTTGTCGTGGTTACCTTCTATGAGATAAAATTTCAGCTCTTCATACTGTTCTTTCCAGGTACAGAATTCTTCAACATCCGAATTATTTCCGGCATGAAGAAGATCTCCCACCACCATAAATTTTTCCGGCTGAAAATATTCGATCAGAGCAGATAACCTTTCGAGATCACTTTTAAAAATATGATTAGCTACCGCAATTCCGTTTTTTCTGAAATGGGCAGTTTTTCCTATGTGCAAATCGGATAGTATCAATGCTTTTTCTTTTTCCCAGAACAAAGCCCTTTGATTGGTTAAGGTAAAAGTTTCTGTTTGGATCTTTATATTTTTTACTGCTATATTCATATTGAATTAAAACTTCTTACTAGCCTGTTTTAAAAGACGTTGAATCCTCATATCTAAATTTTCACTTGAAAGTGTCTGTCGCAGACTGTCTATCTTGATCGGAAAGCTTAAAGGTGTAAAGGTATCTGAAAATTTAAGAACGATATCAGCCTTTTCAATTCTTTTAAAAGCATCCGTTAAACGCTGCTCCTGAAGCTGCATATTAAAAACTTCCGTATAAGCCTGCCGGATCAGGAAATGGTTCGGCTCATAATCTTCCAGCACATTAAAAATTAATCCCGAAGAACTTTGAAGCGACTTATTGGAACGTTGCTGTCCGGGGAAATTCTGGATCACCATTCCCGAAATGATCGCAATATCACGGAACTTCCTACGGGCCATTTCCGTTGCATTGATGCTTGCCACTACATCGCGCATTAAATGTTCCCGGCTTAAAATATGATAGAGATTCTCTTCATTCACCGGAATTTCCTTATCACTGAACAGCTCAAAGCCATAATCATTCATAGCCATTGAAAAAGACAGATGGGAAATCTGTGAGATGCGGTAGGCAATCAAAGCAGCCATCACCTCATGTACCAGTCTTCCTTCAAAAGGATACATAAATAAATGGTTTCCCTCGCGGGTTTTAATAAGCTCTACGAGAAATTCATTTTCTTTCGGAATATGAGATTTCTTTTCCTGATTTGCCAGCAGCGGATGCAAAAATCTAAGCTCTTTTTCCGAAGAAGAAGGGTTTAAAGCTCCTGATAATTTTTCCCTTAAAAAATGTCCCAGATTAGAACTCAAAGGCAGTCTTCCTCCTAAATAACTTGGAGCAAAAGCCCTTCCTTTCGCAGAACGTACATAGACGGTCATATCTTTTACCATAGCGACTTCCAACACTCTTCCCGCCAGTATAAACTTTTCATTCTTTTTTAATTTGGAAATAAAGTATTCTTCCACCATTCCGATATATCCGCCGGACATAAATTTTACCTTCAGCATCGCATCACTTACAATAACTCCCATATTCATGCGGTGGAGCATGGCAATTCTTCTGGAAGTAACTTTATACAAACCTTCTTCAGTAATTACCACTTTATGAAATTCCTCATAATTTTTTAAAGCACTTCCTCCAACCGTCAGGAAATCCAGAATCGCCTTCCATTCTTCGGAAGTTATTTCCTGGAAAGTATACACCTTTTTTATACGTTCATAAACCTCATCGGGCTCAAATCCGTCACCGACGGCCAGAGTCATTAGGAATTGCACCAAGACATCAAAACAAAGAAATAAAGGCTCCCGGGGTTCAATGACGTTTTGCTTGACCGCTTCTTTCAAAGCTGCCACTTCAATGAGCTCCAGGGAATGGGTGGGAACACAGTAGATATTTGAAGTTTCAAAAGGGGAGTGCCCGCTACGTCCTGCCCGCTGTAAAAAACGGGCTACGCCTTTGGCAGATCCTATCTGAATAACAGTATCTACGGGCTTAAAATCAATTCCTAAATCCAGGGATGAAGTGGAAACTACCGCTTTTAATTTTCCTTCACTCAGGTTTTCTTCGATCCATATTCTTAAATGGGAGTCTATTGAACTGTGATGGATAGCGATCTGCCCGGCAAAATCAGGATAAGCATCCAGCAACAGCTGATACCACATCTCACTCTGACTTCGGGTGTTGGTAAAGACAATCGTAGATTTTGAGTTTAAAATGATCGGAACCACCTTATCAGCCAGCTTATTTCCCAAATGTCCGGCCCATGGTAATATTTCCACTTCATCCGGAAATACGGGAATGATCTTTATTTTTTTATGCTCTTTGGCAGTTATTTTTGTTTTCTTGATATCATAAGGGATGAGAACATTCATAGCTTCATCCAGATTACCAATGGTAGCGGTAATTCCCCATATTTTAAGCTTAGGAACATATTTTCGGAGCTGGGAGATGGCCAGTTCCGTCATTACCCCTCTTTTGGATCCCAACAGCTCATGCCATTCATCTACCGCAATACAATGCAAATTTTTAAAAAACCTGAGATGGTTTTTCTGACCCAACAAAAGGTGAAGACTTTCCGGGGTTACTACAAGAATTTCGGGCATATTGCGTACCTGCTGCTGTCTTATTTTAAGATCGGTATCTCCATTCCGTACACCAATTACCCAGTCCAGACCGATTTCATTGACGGCTTCCTGCATCGCTTTAGCAATATCTTTGGAAAGGGAACGCAGGGGAGTGACCCAGATCATTTTTAAGCCTGATTTATATTTTTCAGGGGCATTGAGAAAGTCAGAAACCAAAGCGAGAAATATGGAAAATGTTTTTCCAAAGCCTGTAGGGGCTACCACCATACCGCTATATCCTGACCCGAATTTTTTCCACGTATCTATCTGGAATTTAAAAGGCGCAATACCTTTTCCGGTCATCCACTGCTGAATGATCTTAAATCCTTCTGTATTTTCGAAACCTGCCAATTTATTGAATCAGTTTTTTTATTTCTTCCAGTTCATCGATTTCATCCACCGTTTTATCTTTTCTCCAACGTACAATTCTCGGAAACCTTAATGCAACACCGCTTTTATGCCTGCTGCTGAAACCGATCCCTTCAAAGGCTATCTCAAAAACAAGCTCCGGCTTCACAGTACGGACCGGACCAAATTTTTCAATCGCATTTTTTGTTACAAAACGGCTGACTTCCATAATTTCTTTATCGGTAAGCCCCGAATAAGCTTTAGCAATGGTTACCAACGCGTCACCGTTTTTTACCGCAAAGGTATAATCTGTATAATAGGCGCTTCGCCTTCCGCTTCCTTTCTGGGCATAAATTAAAACCGCATCAATAGTAAGCGGGCTGATCTTCCATTTCCACCAATCTCCTTTTTTTCGACCTGAGTGGTATGGGGAATTTTTCTGTTTCAGCATCAATCCTTCGCTGTTGATATCCCTTGAGCTTTCTCTTATTCCGTTCAGCTCTTCCCACTTTTCAAAATTAACCGACTGAGAAATATGGATATGACCAGGCTTTTGATTGAGAAGAATTTCTTCCAGCAAGGCTCTCCGGGCAGCAATAGGCTTTTCCCTCAGATCTTTTCCTTCCAGCTCTATCAGGTCATAGGCAAATACTTCAATGGGAATATCCTCAAGCATTTTTTTAGTAATGTTTTTACGGTTCAACCGTTTTTGAAGTTCGTTGAAATTTAAGACTTTACGGTCTTTCACAGCAAGGATCTCTCCATCCAGTACAAAATTTCCTTTCATTGATCGGACAGTTTCTGCGATTTCCGGAAACTGCTCGGTAACCAGTTCTTCTCCCCGAGACCAGATAAAAACCTCATCATTTCTCCGGATGATCTGTCCTCGGATTCCATCCCATTTATATTCGATAAGCCATTCGTCAGGGGTTCCGAGGTCTTCAAGCTCTTTTTCTAAAGGATAAGCGAGACAAAAAGGATAAGGTCTGGAGTTGTCTGCATTTACTTTTTCGGCAGAAATCAATTCATTAAATGATATTTCACCCGGCTGCCACTTTCCCATGGTACTGTGCATCAAAGCGCTCATTTCCTGTCCTGAATATTTGGCTAAGGCATTAATCAGTGTTTTAGAGGAAACCCCGATCCTGAAACTTCCTCCCAGGAGTTTATTAAATATCAGCCTTTCGGTATAATCCAGTCCGTCCCATGATTTCAGCACAAAATCTTTTTTTTCGGCTTCTGTCTTCTCTTTTAAATTAACAATCTCCGTCATCCATTCCGAAAGGTTTTTATCAATCTTTTCCGAAGGCGGCGGCAAGATCAATGAAAGAGTTTCTCCCAGATCTCCTACGGAAGAATAACTTTCCTGAAACAGCCAGTAGGGAAGCTGTGTAATCTCCAATGCCCATTCCTTCATCAATGCTGTGGAAACATTTCTTTTGGGTCTTTTCCCCGTAAATAAGGCAATAAACCAAACTTTATCATCTTCAGGAGCACGTTCCAGATAGTCCACAATAGCATCTATTCTGGCATTGGTTTTATTGGTACTTTCCAGGGCGTTGATCAGATCTGCAAAATGTTTCATGATTCAGGATTTTCAATGATTTCTTTTTCCGTCTCTTCTTCATCCTCACCGTATAAGGTTTCTACAACATCGGCGCGGATTCCTATTTCATTCAGGTATTTTGAAAATACTTCGGTCTGCCCATGCGTTACATGTACAATTTCGGCTTCTGTCGCTTTGATTGTTTTTAACAAACCTCCCCAGTCTGCATGATCGCTTACCGCAAATCCGGCATCCGCGCTTCGCCATCTCCTGGATCCACGTACCTGCATCCATCCGGAACAGATCGCCGTAGCTGCATTCGGTATTTTACGGATTATATTACTGTCAAATAAAGCAGGAGGAACAATAATAATTTCATTCTGCAAATGCTTTACACTTTCTTTAAAATTGATGATTTCATAATCGGGTAAAATAATTCCCGTTTCTTCAAAGGCTTCATTAAGCTTTCCGATAGAGTAGTGCACATAGATTCTTCCCAGTCCTTCCATTGCCTTCATGATACGCTGGGCTTTTCCTAAAGAATATCCTATAAAGACTGAGGTCTTTCCGTTCTCCTGATTCCTGAGTACCCAGTTTTGAAGCTGTTGGTTAATGGAAGGGATATCCATCCAGTTGTAAATAGGAAGTCCAAATGTACTTTCCGTAACGAATTCATGGCACTTTACCAATTCAAAGGGAGTGCTGAGACCATCGTCCTGCACTTTATAGTCCCCGGAAATGACACTTACAAATCCTTCATATTCCAGCCGTATCTGTGCAGATCCGATAATATGTCCCGCCGGATGTAAAGAAACTTTCACGCCATTCATATTGATGGTTTCTCCATATTCCACACTTTGGCATTCTATATCTCTACCGATGCGCTGGTGTAAAATAGGTTTGGTAAAATGGTGACAAAGGTATTTTTTCATTCCCCAACGGGCATGATCCGCATGCCCGTGGGTGATCACAGCCAGATCTACCGGCTTCCACGGATCTATATAAAATTTCCCTTTCGGACAATAAATTCCTTTTTTAGTAAATGTAATGAGCTTCAATGGTAGTATTATGATTGGTTAAATTTTATCCTTCAAAAACCTCACCAAATCATTATGATAAAAAGAAAAACCTACATGCATTTGTATTTATATCACTATTCAACTGATAATCATGATAGAATTAAAATTTATCTTCAGCTTAATTGATAGGTCAGGCTTTATCTCTTAGTAGGTAACTGAACGGGCTAAAATATCAACACTTCTTTCCATCTCCTCCATATCCATATTTCCAAATCCTAATCTCATGCCCGCGAGATCTTTATTCTGATAAAGAAGTGTTCTGGGAATAAAAAGATTGTTCTGAGCACAGTTTTTAGTAAGATTCATCAGGTTAACAGGAACCTGCCATTCCGTCCATACCGCAAGTCCTCCCGACGGTCTCCGGAACTTTATGGAATTTCCAAGGTATTCTTCCAGCAATGAAACAAAATGATCCCGTCTTTCCTGGTATATTTTTAAAGATTTTTTCAGATAACGGTTAATTTCCCCTTCTGCAATCATTTCCCCTAAAACATGCTCCATCAGAATATCTCCCTGCCGGTCAATAATCCCCAGGTACTTTCTCATTTCAGCCATAAGGTTTTCCGGAGCTACAATAAAACCTGTACGAAAACCCGGTGCAAGGGATTTCCCAAAAGATCCGATATAGATAACCATTCCATGATGATCGGCACTGGCCAGGGGAAGAATTGGACTTTTATCATAATGAAAATCATAATCGTAATCATCTTCAAGGATAACAAACCCGAACTCATGGGCAAGGTTCAGTAATTCCAGTCTTCTCTGTGCGCTTAATGTAACCGTAGTAGGATAATGATGATGGGGAGTAAGATACAGCATACGTACTTTCTGTCTTTTACAAACCTCTCTCACCCCTTCTGCGGATATCCCTTCTTCATCAATGGGAATGGAAAGTATTCTCGCTCCCGACTGCTGGAATATCATATTAACCGAAAAGTAGCTCAGATCACCCACTAAGACGATATCATCCTTTGAAATCAATATTTCAGAAACAATATAAGTACTCATCTCCGTGCTCCTGGTAATCAACAGGTTGCTCCTCGAGATAGGCAATCCCCGGGAAAGATTCAGGTATTGGGCCAGATTTTTCTTAAAAAATTCACTTCCATCATGGTTATAGCCTAACATCTTATGGTTTCCTTTTCTTTTCAGGATGGATGTATAAATATGTGAATACTGGTCGATTTGGGTAAGTCTGATATCCGGGATTCCATCATTAAAATGATATTCACAGCTAGAATGTTCAAATGGATTATCCAGGATATTAGAAATTTTAAATGAAAACCCCGTTGTTTTTGGGTAATGCTCGAGCTGATTTTCTTTAAAATGATTTTTCTTAAAAGAGGGAGTATCATTTTCTCCAAGGATAAAAGTACCTTTATTCGGTTTGCTTTCTATCCAGCCCTGTGCCAGAAGTTCATCATATACCGCTACGATTGTGTTTCGATGGACTTCCAGCAGCCGGCTTAAAGAACGGGTTCCGGGAAGTTTGGTTCCCGAGGGTAAATATCCTCTCTGAATAGCATTAATCAGCTGATTCGCTATTTGCATATAAATAGAAATCTCAGATTTCCTGTCAATTTTAATAAAACTTTTATAAGGAACTTCAACCGGACTATCCATAACATTAAAACTGGCACTATTAAACCATCCGGCAATATAATACATTTGCTTCAAAATAGAAAAATGGAATTGTATAATCTTTTAGAAACCATCGTTCAGGATCATATTCTCCACGCGAAATGGCTGAACACCCTTTCCTTTATGGAAAATGCCGGAGCCAGAAAAATCTCTGCCTGCGAGCATCCCGTTTTGGTCAGCCAGATCCAGTTAAAACATGCTGCTGAAGAACACCGGCATGCCTATTACCTGAAAAAGCAGATCAGTAAACTTAATCCGGAACTTTGCAAAAACTACGGCAGCGACGAGGTTCTTGCATCCCGGTCTACACGTCAATATCTTCATATGCTGGATATTCAGACTTGCAGATATCTTCAGAGTCAGCTCAACCTTAGCAGGGAAGAGCTTAAATATGCTGCTTACCTGTTTGTAACCTATGCCATTGAAGTCCGTGCCGATGATCTTTACCCGGTTTACCAGGAAGTACTGACGAAAGCCAATCATAAAGTGATGGTAAAATCCATTATCCTTGAAGAAGAAGGTCATCTGGAAGAAATGATCAATCAGCTCAATGAATTTTCGGATCACTGGAAATCCTATGCTGAACATATTCAAAGAATAGAGGAGGACCTTCATCAGCAGTGGATCAATGCCATCATACAGGAGATTTCTTTTCAGAATTAATCTATGGACCATTTGCAGAAAGCCCTAAAGAAAAGGCAGGAAGAGGGAAACCTATGGGTATTATCTCCACCCAACAGCGGAATTGATTTTTATTCTAATGATTATTTGGGATTGGCCAAAAATAAGGAATTACAAAAAATTCTTTTGCAGCAGGTGATTGATAAACCTGAATTATTATCAGGCAGTACCGGTTCCAGATTAATTAGTGGGAATAGCTCAGATGCAATTGATGCTGAAAGGTATATTGCCCGGCAGCATGGCTACCCCTCAGCTTTGCTCTTTTCCTCCGGTTATAATGCTAACCTGGCTTTATTTTCTACTATTCCTGGAAGGCATGACACCGTTATCATGGATGAAAAGATCCATCGGTCAATTCATGACGCCTGTCGCATTTCCAATGCACGCAAAATAAAATTCAGGCATAACAATCCGGATGATTTGGAACAAAAGCTAAAAAAGCAAACCTCCAATTGCTACGTTGTCATTGAGAGCTTGTATTCTATGGACGGAGATTTTGCTCCCATTCGGGAGATTGCTGAACTGACAGACCGATACAATGCCTTTCTCATGGTAGATGAAGCGCATGCCTTCGGAGTATTCGGACGTGGATTGGTCTCGGAATATCAGTTGCAGAACAGAGTAACCGCAGCAGTAATCACCTACGGTAAAGCTTTAGGAGCCCACGGAGCAACCATATTAAGCAATGAGATATTGATTTCTTATCTGATCAATTTTGCTTCTCCCTTTATTTATACGACTTCAGCACAGAGCATGCAGTGGAGGGCTATACACTCGGGATATGAATTTCTTCATTCCCATATGCATTTAAGTAAGCAGTTACAGGAAAACATCCAACTGTTCAGAAAGCATAATATCAGGAATTTCTCCTCAGAAAAGAGCCCCATTCAGGCTATCCTGCTTCCAGATCATTTCTTATTAAAAAGTCTGCAGAAAACGTTGTCTGAAAATGGATTTCAAACTTATGCGGTTTACAGTCCCACAGTGAAAGCCGGAACGGAAAGGCTCAGAGTCTGTTTACATTCTTTCAATACGGAAGATGAAATAAAAGAATTAACTCAAATCATCAATCATTTCACCTCTTTATAAAATGCAACAAAATTTATTTATAACAGGGATCGGAACGGGAATAGGCAAGACCGTCTGTTCTGCTGTACTGAGCCAATATTTTCAAACGGATTACTGGAAACCTGTACAATCGGGAGATTTAGAGTTTACAGACACTATGGCTATTCAGTATTTATCCAATCAGCAAATCTTTTGTCACCCTGAAACGTACCGGCTGCAACGGGCAGCTTCACCTCATCAGTCCGCTTCTGAGGAAGGGATTTCCATAGGCCTTGATGATTTTAAGATTCCGACAGCCGACAACCGGATTATTGTAGAAGGAGCGGGTGGTTTAATGGTTCCTTTATCTGAGGAAAAAATGATGATTGATCTGATTACGCATCTTAATATTCCTGTTGCACTGGTTGCAAAAGACTATTTAGGATGTATTAATCATACATTGCTTTCTGTTTTTCTTTTAAAGGAAAAGAAAATTAATATTGAATACTTAATTCTTAACGGCCATTTTATTCCTGACACTGAAAGGGTAATCCTAAAGCATTTACCTCCTGAAACCAAAATCATCAGGATTCCTGCAATTAAAATTTTAAGCCCGGAATCCATTCAAACTATTATCAATAACTTAAAAATCGACGAAAATGAATATATCCGCTGAAATCCGAAATACATGGACTAAAGAAGAAATTGAAGAGATTTACCATTCACCTTTATTAGATCTTATTTATAAGGCTGCTACCGTACATCGTGAATATCATAATCCTTCGGAAGTACAGATTTCCACTTTATTATCTATAAAAACCGGGGGCTGCCCTGAAGACTGCTCTTATTGCGGACAGGCTGCACGCTATCATACCGACATTAAAGTTCAGGCGCTTTTACCCACAGAAACGGTAATATCACATGCTAAAAAAGCAAAAGAAAACGGTTCCTCCCGTTTCTGTATGGCTGCTGCATGGCGGGAAGTCAGGAACAACAGGGATTTCGACCGTGTCATTGATATGGTAAAAGGAGTTAATGAATTAGGGCTGGAAGTGTGCTGCACCCTCGGAATGCTAACGGAAGAGCAGGCCGTCAGACTTCAGGAAGCGGGATTATATGCTTACAACCACAATCTTGATACTTCTGAACAATACTATGAAGAAATCATTTCTACACGGAATTTTGACAACAGGATCAATACTATCAATAATGTAAGAAAAGCCGGAATAACAGTGTGCTCAGGAGGAATAATCGGGCTAGGGGAAACTCACCAGGACCGGATTTCCATGTTACTGACTTTAGCTACCATGCCCAAACATCCGGAATCGGTTCCCATCAATGCTTTAGCCAGGGTTAAAGGAACACCCCTGGAAAATAACCCCAAAGTAGATGCCTGGGAAATGGTAAGAATGATCGCTACGGCAAGGATCATCATGCCTGCTTCTGTAGTACGCCTCAGTGCAGGACGTATTGAAATGACGGAAACGGAACAGGCGTGGTGCTTTATGGCGGGAGCCAATTCCATTTTTGCAGGAGAACGGGAAACTTTATTAGTAACTCCAAATCCCGGAATTTCCGAAGATATGCAAATGCTGAACACACTGGGACTTCAACCTATGACCAAAGAATCCAAAACATCATGTGCAACGAATTAAAAACGAGGGATAAGGCTGTCAACTGGCATCCTTATACCCAAATGAAAACTGCCGACAACATCATCCCGATTATCAAAGGAGAAGGAGCTTACTTATATGATGATAAAGGAAACCGATATATTGATGCAGTTTCTTCATGGTGGGTTACTTTACACGGTCATGCTCATCCTTATATTGCACAACGTGTTTCGGAGCAGCTGAATACTTTAGAGCAGGTAATTTTTGCAGGTTTCACCCATGAACCGGCTATCCGGCTATCTGAGAATTTACTTCAGCTTCTTCCCGGAAACCAACAGAAAGTTTTCTATTCCGATAATGGTTCTACTGCCGTGGAAGTAGCATTAAAAATGTGCATTCAATACCATTATAATCAGGGAAAACCTAAAACCAAAATACTGGCTTTTAAAAATGCCTATCATGGAGATACTTTCGGGGCGATGTCCGTAAGCGGCAGAAGTGCCTGGACACAACCTTTCGGAGAAATGCTTTTTGAAGTCATCTTCATTGATACCCCCACTGCTGAAAACCTGGAAAATTTAAGATCGGAACTTAAAACCATTTCAGAGGAAGTGCTTTGCTTTATCTATGAACCTTTAATACAGGGAGCGGCAGGAATGCTGATGTATCAGGCCCGGGATTTAAATGAATTAATGAAGTTGTGTAAGGAAGAAGGGATTCTCATGATTCAGGATGAGGTTTTTACGGGATTTGGAAGAACGGGAAAGTTGTTTGCTGCCGATTATCTTTCTGAGCAGCCTGATATCATGTGCTTTTCAAAAGGATTAACCGGAGGGACACTTCCTATGGGAATTACAACCTGTTCCCACAAAATCTATAATGCTTTTTTATCCGATGATCCTTATAAAACATTGTTTCATGGGCATTCTTTCACCGCCAATCCACTCTCATGCACGGCTGCATTAGCCAGTATGGAATTATTATCAGAAGAAAAAAACCAGCTCAGTATAGAACGGATTTGTCAGCAGCATGCTCAATTCGCTATCCTTCTTAAAGAGCATCAGCATATAGAAAATGTCCGGCAAACCGGAACTATCCTGGCCTGGGAATATAAAAACGATCAACAGACCTCTTATTTTAATAATATAGGAAAACTATTCTATGATGAATTCCTATCGAGAGGTATACTGATGAGACCTTTAGGAAATGTATTATATCTGGTTCCTCCTTACTGTATTAGCTATGAGGACCTGGAATATATTTATGCTCAGATTATGGAGATTTTAAATAAAACCGAATGGTAAACGAGAGGATCATTTTGTAAATTTGCATAAAATTAATATAATGATGCAGATTACCCTTACAAAAGCCAGCCCGGAAGATCTTACCACCATACAAACTTTGGGAAAAAAAACTTTTTATGAAACTTTCGCACCTTATAATACGGAAGAAAGTATACAGGAATATCTCGAAAAAAGTTTCACCCCGGAAAAAATGGAAAAGGAGCTCAACAATCCGGATTCTCAATTTTTCATTGCCTGGGAAAATGACCTTCCGGTAGGATATCTTAAAGTAAATACAGGAAGTGCCCAGACAGAATTACAGGGTGATGAAGCATTAGAGATAGAACGTATTTATGTAAAAGCGGAATATCATGGCAAGAAAGTAGGGCAACTATTATATGAGAAAGCCCTGAATGTTGCAAAAGAACTGTACAAATCCTGGATCTGGCTAGGCGTATGGGAAGAAAATAAAAAAGCCATCCGGTTCTATGAGAAGAATGGATTCATTGCTTTTGATCAGCATATTTTCAGGATGGGAGAGGAGGAGCAGACGGATATCATGATGAAAAAGATTTTGGAATAAAAAACAAAAAAGGGAAGAAGGTGTTTCTTCCCTTTTTGTATAATCTATTATTTTAATTCAGTATTTTTAAACTTGTTCATGAAGGTTTTTCCCTGATGAATACATATTTAGAAATTTTATAAACAATCTGAAGCACTAGATTTTCAGCTCTGAATAAATAGATGTTTTTTAATATAAAAATAATTACATATTAAAATTACACATCAATAATTTATATGATAGTAAATAAAATAAATATTATTACAGATATACAATCTTTATTACCTTTTTGTTATATTCAAATTACTACCATAATCCGCTCAATGAGATTATTTCACCAATAAAGCTGTTCAATGATTAGCAGCTCTTTCCTTTTTTTAATATAGATAATATTCTATTTCAGATTCTTAAATTCTTCCGCGGAGATTTCTCCCTTCTGTATTTGTTTCAGTTCATCAGTATATTGATTCATATAGGCTTCCAGTTCAGGATTATTTATCTTTTTATTTCCTTTATGTGTTCCGTTCAAAACACCTTGATAATAATAGAAAAACCAGTCATCAAACTCATTCGCATTAAGGCTGTACTGTCCCAATAAAAACCCAAGACGAACAGCAGATCTTCTTTGGGCAGGAGTTCCATGATGATTAGAAGAAGTGGTATTATAATCTCCGATCTGCCGGGCATATTCATAAGCATTAGCTATTTCGGAAAAATTCGTTTTATTATATCCTTCCGGCCTTCTTAAATAGTAACCGGCAAATCCATCGGCCTCCAGCTCCATGGAGCGGGCTGTATTTTCAACATAGGTGGGTAAATCATAAAGAAACTGCAGCTGATGTCCGAATTCATGGGCTAAAATCATGGCGTTTACTATGTTTCCTCCCTTATTTTTAGCATCATAATACAAAGCGTACCCAAAATAGATTCTTCCACCGGGATATGAGTATGCATTCAGCGTGGAGTTTGGATAGTAAGGATCATCTACAAACTTTAGCACAGGACTGTTTTTTCCCCATAAGTTTGCAATACGCGTCATTTGTGAATACATGAAATTCGTGTCTGTGGAATTAGCCAGGTTATTTCTCAATACAGCCGATTGAGACCAGTTCTGATCTACATACGAACAAATTTTTTGAAGTTTTTCAAATTCTTCATTTTTCCTGCTTTCATTTCCTGACAAAGTTAAGGATGAAGATTCAGTAAGATCACTGTCGCTGTTACAAGCAGTTAAAGATAATACTGCCATGGCTCCCAATACCATTACATAGGGACGATAATTCTTTTTCATAGTTTTAAAATTGATTAAAGTTTTCACCAAAGTTATCGCCGTCGTTTTTCAATTATATCAACATAAAGTGAAATATAATTTAATTTTTTTATTACCTAATTTCAGAGGGCTTTAGAAAAAATAAATTATTAAAAAATTTATGAAAACCTTTTTAAAAGCATAATGCTTATTTCTGTGATTTTCATTAATGAGCAGTGGAAAAAGAGATGATCGGTATTAATGATTCTTAACAAAGTGAAAACAGATCTTGGGAGAATAGCGGCTTTCATTGATAAAAACTCTTACGGTATAATGAAAAAAACATCCATCCTGACTTTTCTATTCAACGAATAAGCTATAAATTACATCTGATAAAATTTCAAGTTAATTACTATGGAAAAAAGAAACATAAAAAATACAGATTTATCTGTAGCTCCTATCAATTTTGGTGGAAACGTTTTCGGGTGGACATTGGATGAAAAACAGTCTTTTGAAATGCTGGATCAGTTTATCGATGCAGGTTTTAATTTTATAGATACTGCCGATACTTACTCCTGGTGGGTTAACGGAAAAGGCGGTCAGTCGGAAGAGATTATAGGAAAATGGTTAAAAAGCAGAGGAAACAGAAACCATATAGTTCTTGCGACCAAGGTAGGATCAGAAACCAAAGAACACGGGTATGACATCAGTAAAAAACATATCCTTGCATCGGTAGACGAATCCTTAAAAAGACTTCAGACCGATCATATTGATCTTTATTATACGCATTTTGACGATCATAAAACACCCGTCGAAGAAACTTTACAAGCTTATGATGAAGTTATTAAAGCTGGAAAAGTACGATATATAGCTGCCTCCAACGTGTCACCGGAAAGACTGATCGCTTCCTTTGAAGCAGCAGAAAAAAACAACCTTCCCAAATATGTAGCGCTCCAGCCACATTACAATTTACTGGAAAGAGAAACTTTCGAAAATACGTATGCGGAAATTGTTGAAAAATATAATCTGAGCGTATTTACCTATTGGTCATTGGCAGCCGGCTTCCTGACAGGGAAATACCGTACGGAAGAGGATCTGGCGAAAAGCGCAAGAGGTGAGGGAGTACGCAAATACCTCAATGACAAAGGGAAAAATGTGCTTAAAGCCCTGGACTCCGTAAGTGAAAAACACGAGACGACTCAGGCATCCGTAGCTTTGGCCTGGTTACTCGCCAATCCATTGGTTACTGCTCCTATTGTAAGTGCTACAAGCCCGTCTCAGCTGAAAACTTTAATCGATGCTCCCCAGCTAAGACTGAATGAGGATGATATCAACCTCTTAAATGAAGCCAGTAAATAAAAACATAAAAGACCTGTTAAAACAGGTCTTTATTTTTTTATTCCGAATAGCCTTTTAAAAGCTGTCTGTAACTTAACAAAATAGTTGATTTGGAGATAAACCCGATAAAGTAATTGTTTTCATTCACTACCGGCAGATTCCATACCCCTGTGTCATCAAAGGCCTGGATAATTCCTAAGGGCTTATCATTGGGATGAATAACCGCAGGAGGCACTTTCATCAGCTGAGTGATAGATAAGGAAATTTCACTGTCTTTATTAAACAGATAAGGCCGGATATCATCCAACGTGAGAATTCCTCTCAGCAAGCGGTTATCATCAATGACTGCAAATATATTCTTATCGCTGTTTTTTACTAATTCAAAAAGGTCTTCTATGGGAGCATTTTCATTGATCACTAAAGAGTTCATATCGATAAAATCGCGAGTCCGTAGGGAAAACAACAAATTTTTATCATACTCGTTAGTAAATATTTTCCCTTCCTCGGCCAAAGATTTTAATTCCGGAGAGATAGGGGAAAACCATTTGGCGATCAGGTAAGAAATAACGGAAACAATCATTAAAGGAATGAACAAATCATACCCCGAACTTGATTCTGCAATCAGGAATATAGCGGTAAGCGGGGCATACAGAACGCCACTCATAGCTCCTGCCATCCCTACCAAAACAAGATTGGTAACCGGTACATTTTCAAAACCTATTTCCGTACAGATCACCGCAAATAAAAACCCTACGGTACCTCCCGCAAACAGGGAAGGAGCGAAATTTCCACCGTTTCCACCACTAAAAATTGTAATGGAAGTAGCAAAAGCCTTTAAAAGGCATACTAAAATTAAAAAAGCAATAACCGTCCAGTCCCCAATTTCCAAATATCTGAAAAGGCTGTTTTCTATAATAGAAAGTGTATTTCCATTTGTAAAAGCTTTTACCGTTTCATATCCTTCTCCAAACAAAGGAGGAAAAAGGACACAGAGTAAAGATAGAGCCGCTCCTCCCAGCATGGCTTTACGGAGACGGGACATCTTTAATTCCTTAATAAAGTGCTCGACTTTCTGGGAAATAACCACAAAATACCGTGCATAAAGACCCGTAACAACACCCAGGATCAAATAGTAAGGTACATTCTTATAATTAAATGATTCCCTGGCATAAAACCTGAAAAGAATATCTTCCTGAAGCAATATCCGGGATAAAAGACTTCCGCAGACCGCTGCCACCACCAAAGGAATAAAATCCGAAAATACCACCCCTGTCAGCAGGATTTCAAAAGCAAACATGATTCCCGCTATAGGTGCATTGAAAGCTGAAGCAATACCTGCCGTAGCACCTGCTGCCAATAACAGGGTTCTTTCTTTATATCCCAGACGATAGGTTTGGGCATAGTTGGAACCAATAGCAGCACCCGTAACCGCAATGGGACTTTCAAGACCCGCGGATCCTCCCAGTCCTACGGTGACAGCACTCTGAATGATCTGAGAATACATCTTAACCGAAGAAACAATACTGGAATTTTGTGCAATTTCATACAGGATAGCTCCTATACCTTTTCTGTCCTGGCCTTTAAACAAAGTAAGCACTATACTCGTTGTAAGCACAATTCCAAGAAAAGGAAAAATAATATAAAAGAGGATCTGATATTCAAAATGAACCTTATTGACAATAAGATAATGGATCTCATGAACAAGGGTTTTCAGTAAAACTCCGGCCAGCCCCGCTGTACATCCTACCAGAATACCGGAAAGGATAAGAAACTGGCTACGGGTGAGCCTGTTATTAAGCCAATGAAGAATAAGTTCATAACTTCTGACTTTTTCAAGTCCATAATGTTGAAAGTCTCTTTTAAACTTCAGAAAGCTCAGATACTTTCTCTTATTATGAATATTCACGACTAAATGGTTTTTGACTGATTTTTTTAAAGTCTTACAAAGTTATAAATTATACCTGACTTATAATTAAAACTTTTCTGCCTTCTTTACTAAAGGAAAAATAAAAGGTCTCCAAGAAGAGGAGACCAAAAAAAACACAAATGATGAAAAAAAATTATTTCGTAGCGCAAATATAAAATATTATTAGATTACAATAACAATTATTTCAAATTTATTATTAAAATTTAATATAACTTTTTAATCCCTGTAGAATTCACCTTACCAAGCCTTTGATTTTCATATAAATTTCGCAATGTTTTGGGCCAATGAGTAGAAATATATAATTTTGAAAATCCGGACAGTGAATAGCAACTATTTAAAGTTTTAAACTAAAAAACATGAAAAAATTTAAAATGTGGATAAAGAAAAACTGGGGAAATGCCGTACTCATCACTTTTTTCCTGATCTTACTACTAAGTCCGGATGCGAAGGCCTGGTGGATGAGACAAATTATTTCCACAGGTCTTTTCAATTCAAAAATAGAAGAAAAACCAACTCATATAAAGGAAGCTCCGATACTTTTTAAAATCAAAAATGAAAACGGAGAAACGATAGAGACCTCACAGCTGAGAGGAAAAGTAGTTTTTATTAACTTCTGGGCATCATGGTGCCCTCCATGCAGAGCTGAATTTCCTTCCATCCAGAAGTTTTACGGGAAATATCAATCCAATCCCGATATCCGATTCCTAACTGTAAACCTGGATGACAATCCCGGAAAAGGAAAAGACTATATGAGAAAAGAACAATACACAATACCATTCTTCATTCCCGACGGGGATATTCCTAAAGAATATTTCAACGGCTCACTTCCTACCACCGTGGTTCTGGATAAAGAAGGAAAGATAAGACTTCATCATTCCGGAATGGCGGACTACAGTAAGAATTCCTTTTATCAGCAGATTGACCGGCTTTTAAAAGAATAATTGTATAAATTTCAAAACCCTTTCATTGCGAAAGGGTTTTATCTTGAATTAAATCTTATAAATTGAGCAATACATTCACAAAATAATTTCTTCCTTTCCTGGGAATATGATTCCAGTCTGCATAGGTGGAATACCATTTATCAAAAATGTTTTCAACTCCCATTTTAATGGTAAGCCTGCTGTTATCCCATTTAAATGCATATCCTAAGGCAGCATTATAAATAATATAATCTGAAGTTTTACCTTCCCCGTATTCAGAACTGTATTTGTTCTTTTTCCCTGCTCCGTTAATTCCCAGTTCCGATACCCATTCATTTTTCTTAAAAATAATTTTAGAGCTGTACATCAGAGGGGCTATTAAAGGAATTGTATTTTTTTCACGGTCTCTACCCAGACTGTAAGATATTCGGTTGTTCCACTCAAAACCATGTAAAAAACGATAGTTGAATTGCAGATTGGTATTGATCAGGGAAACGTCCGGAATAGTGGTATATACTTTCACTCCATTAGCCCCCAACGTCATGGAGGATAAGGAAGAGTCTACTTTTCCGATGATATAATTCAGGAAATAAAAGTAATTGGCATCCCAACTTATATCAAAAGATTTCTTTTTAAGTTTCAGATTAAAAGAGCCCTCAAGTGATCTTTCTTTTTTTATCTCAGGGTTTCCGATATAGTCAAAGCCATCAAAACTGTTAAATAAATAAAAACCGTATGCTTCCGAAACGGAAGGAGCTCTTTCTCCGTATCCACCTCCCGCCGAGAAAGACCACCCATCCTTTGTATAGCGGTAATAAACCGAGCCTTTCACCAGGAAACGTTCTTCATTTTTTTCTTTGTCAGGATAAAATATCCGGAGGCTTTTCAAACCGGTATCATTGGCAATGCTTTCCGTCTGGGTACTTAGCCGGGAAGATATATGAATGGAGCTCCTGTTATTAATCAAATATTCATCTTCAAGGTAAAATCCTGTATTAAAAGTGCGGATATCAGGCCAGGTATACATAAACATCAACTTTTCATCCGCATCTTTGGGGTACATGGTCATCTCTGCAAGGGATTGATTATAAAAACCTTCCCAGTTCACCAGAAACGAATGCTTTCCCTTACTTCCTTTTAGCTTTGAATAAAAGCCATAGGTTTTGCTCCATCCCGGCATATCCATATGGATCTTAACATCGGGGCGTTTCGTATCATCCATGATATGGGTAATATCATTAAGATACATTTTACTTTCCCATAATGAGATTACATCCGAAACTTTTTCCTTTTTATAAGTCAGGGACCCGATCCATGCCCGGGCGGACTTTACATCCATTGGCAAGGCCGGATAACCTACATTGGACGCATCATCATAAATCAGTGAACCTTCCAGCATTCTGGATTTTTTAAAGTTAACCCCGACATTAGCATAGACATTGACTTTTTCAAAGTGAGAAAAACTGATCTCCTGATGATTACCCGCCGAATAGTTCTCGCTTTTACGGTGGAATATCCCAAGATTCGTGTAAAAGCGGGAAGAGGAATAAGAAACATGTCCTCCATTGCTGTGGTAATTTCCATTGGATTCATATCCTGTACTCAGCGAAGAATTCCATTTCCCACCGGAAAATCCGGTTTTATTAAGCTGAAGATCAATATTTCCGCCGATATTGTTTCCTCCATGTGGACCGCCTTCCAATCCTGACGATATGGCAAGTTGATCCAGGTTTGAAATTTCAACATATGAAGTAACAGGGTCCATCTTATCCGTACAGGCATTGAATATCCTCATCCCGTCTATGGTAACGGAAGTTCTTTCCGTAGCCATATTATTAAGAAAAGGTTCCCAGGCATAGCTTCCTCTTCTGATCATCTTGATTCTCCCGGAGTTTTCCATATATTCATCCAGTGTGGATAAAGGTTTTGCTTCTTTGTTTACGTCAATTCCTTTTCTACCCGTGATTGTAATACGCTCAATATGGCCCACTGAAAGCGAATCTTTAACCTGGGCATACAAAGGAAGCTGGGTAATACATCCCAACAGCATAATGATCTTTTTCATCCTAAAATTCTATTTCAAAAAACAGACTGCTGGACTCCTGAGTGCCGGTTACTGTTTCTCCTTTTAAAAGATTTCCCGAAGGGTCTAAAACCATAAGGTTAAGCTTCCAATATCCCGTCATCGTAAGTGATACTTTACCCTGATATAAGCCGGTTACGGAATTAAAAATAAGATCTGAATTATTTGGAGAGCTGTGATTTCCCATACCGGGCATTCTCGGGTCCAGCTTTACGGTATATCCGTCGACAGGAATAAAAGTATGCATATCCACCATTTGAAACAGATAAGCCGTGATATCATTTATTCCTATTTTAGGAGAGGATGGGGCAGTCATCGCAAGAATATACCGCAGATTATCTGCCCCCGTAAATACTTCTACATTTCTCTTTGCAGCTGCATTCACTTCTATGAAATCTTCCAGCTGATCAATCTGGCCATCTACGGTAAGGTCTAAGGTCAATTTCCACCGCTCAGAATCATTTCCGGCCATCTGAAAAATAATAAATCCTTTATATAAATTTTGACCGGTCAGTTTTTCTATTTCACTATGCGGGCAGGAGTGCATCATAGTCATCATGCTCATCTCCGGATGCCATGTTAAATCACCGTTTGTAACGATTTCTCCCGTAGCTTTATTTTTTATCTGAAGGTAAATTTCGTTATATCCGGTACTTAGCTTTCCGGTGGAATTAAAAAGAGATATAGTATATTTCTCATTGGTTATATCCTGAATTTTAACCAGTGTATTATTGTCCTGAATGATGGGGAAATCATTTTCATCACTTCCGCTTTCACAGGAAAAAAGTAATACGAAAACTAAAAGAGTGATAATGAAGACAGAAGACTGATATATGTTTTTCATGTTTTTTTATAATTAATGTTTTATTTATGTAATTAACCATAGCGTGAACACCCTTCACACTACAAAGTATGATGGAATAGGGAAGATATCCTTAAAGATATCCTATAAATAAAAACATTAAACTGTGGGTGGTTTTGAAACCCGGGTATATAAAAGATAGATATAAGAATCGGTGTAGAAAAAATTCTTCTCCGTAAATGATAAAGTGGAAGTATCATTAGTAAATAAAAGACTTTCAGTTCCCAAAAAAACATCAATAAACTTGAATCCTGCGGTCATATTAGCAGAATTTTCTTCATTGGTTTTCGCCATTTCCTTGGCCAGATAACATTTACCATTACAATTCAGTTCTGCTTTCTGGGTATTGATACACAGAACGGTAGAGATATAATCATAATTGATGGCGTAGTCCAATAAAGGAATTAAAGGACGAAGAGACAGAAATAAGGTTAAAAAAAATATGGGAAACCATCTCATGTTGTAAAAGTAGTTTTTAAATCCCGATCGAAAGAAAAAAATAATATGATTTAAAACAGTTTCCTATTAAAAGAGTCTGTTTATAGGCTGCTTTCAGGGCTTCTTGCATGATGTTTGCATTTTTTAATACACAACCATAAAATATTCTATATGAAAACAGACATTCTAACGGAAGAACACAGACTAGGACTGGGTGGGGTAGCCATCGGAACAGCCTTTGAAGATGTAAGTGATGAAAGAGCCCATGAAATATTACAGAAGGCATGGGATCTGGGAACCAGGTATTACGATACATCTCCATGGTATGGACTTACCAAAAGCGAAAGAAGGTTCGGGGATTTCCTGAAGAATAAGAACAGAGATGAATTTCGTTTTTCCACCAAAGTAGGAAGGCTATTTAAGCAAGTTCCGGAATCTGAGGTTCCGCCTACGATGTGGAAAAATCCGCTTAATTTTGATTTCAGGCATGATTATACTGCCGATGCCGTCAAAAGATCTATTGAAGAGAGCCTAGAACGTACCGGACTGGATTATATCGATATCATTTACATCCATGATTTATCTGAGGACCAGGTAGGGGACCGCTATCCATATTTTCTGGAACAGGCCAAGAAAGGAGCTTTTAAAGTTCTTTCAGATCTGCGTGACCAGGGTGTGATTAAAGCATGGGGTATGGGTGTCAATAAAATTGAACCTATTTTGGACTGTATAGAAGCAGCGGATCCGGATATCTGTCTTTCGGCTACGCAATATTCTATTTTAGAACATGAAGACGCGGTGGACAGGTTACTTCCTGCCGTAAAAAAGGCAAATGTAAAGCTTGTATCGGGAGCCGGATATAATTCAGGGTTCATAACCGGAAGAGAACGGTACAACTATAAAGATGTTATCCCTAAGGGAATGAATGAAAAAAGAGACAGGATCTCCCAGATTGCTCAAAAATATAATATAGACATTGTAGATGCAGCCCTGCACTTTGTATTGGCAGCAGATGAGTTTGTTTCAATTATCCCCGGAGCCAGTAAACCTGAACAAGTCCAGGATAATATGGATGCCTTAAATACTGAGGTTCCTACTGATTTCTGGAAGGAACTGAAATCTGAAGGCCTGATTTATGAAAAGGCTCAGACTCCTTAATTCTTACAATATCTTCAATTCAATAAAAAAGCAGTTTCTTTTAACTGCTTTTTATTTTTTAATTCCACTTTAGGTCCCTGATAAATTAGATTATAATTAAAAAGTGAGAAAATATTTTTTAAGTTCAATATTTAATCGTAATATTGCGATATAATATTCATTCCAATATGGGAGCTACTAAAACAGATCATTTTACGGAACAGCAGAATAAAATCGCTACCATTGCAAAAGCATTGGGACATCCGGCAAGAATTGCCATTATTGAATACTTATTAAAAGTAAATACCTGTATCTGTGGAGATATCGTTAATGAATTACCTCTGGCCCAGGCTACAGTTTCCCAACATTTGAAAGAGCTGAAGAATGCAGGGCTTATTAAAGGTAATATCGAAGGAACTGCCATTTGTTACTGTATTGACGAAAAAACTTTTGAAATTCTTAAAGATTATTTTTCAAATATAATTGTAAAGACTAGCGATCAGAAATGCTGTTAGCCTTTTTTTTAGCCACATATATCGTAATATAGCAATTAACCAATAAATCAAAAAAAATGAAATTATCTGAAATCAAAGAAATTCTACCGACGCTGGAAAATGTCCAATTTCAATTAGAAAATGGAAGTTTTGTTCCTGAACACTTTCATGTAACGGAAATCGGAACGATTACCAAACACTTTATAGATTGTGGCGGAATTATCCGAAATGAGAAGGTTGTAAACTTTCAGCTATGGAATGCTGATGATTTTGAACACCGCTTAAAACCTGCAAAACTTTTAAATATTATCAGATTGTCAGAAGAAAAACTGGGAATCGAAGACGATGAAATTGAAGTTGAGTATCAAAATACAACAATAGGTAAATTTGATTTGGAATTCAACGGACAAAATTTTGTTCTTAAAAACAAAACAACAGCCTGCCTGGCCCAGGATGCTTGTGGTATTCCCAGCGAAAAACAAAAAGTGAAATTATCCGAGCTTTCTCCAGGTTCTACGTCCCATTGTTCCCCCAATTCCGGATGTTGCTAAGTTCCAATAACCCTAAGTGAATGGACTAAAGTGCTCTATATTTTTCCCGATAAAAAAATAAAATGGAAATAGTTTCAATCAACAAAAATCATTATGATGATATTGCCCATATCTACCAACAGGGCATCAATACCGGAATGGCAACCTTTGAAACCTCGGTGCCGTCCTGGGAGATCTGGAATGAAAGTAAATTACCCCATAGCAGGCTTATTTGTGTTGAGGGTAATGATATACTAGGGTGGATTGCGTTATCAAAAGTCAGCAGCCGGTGTGTGTACGAAGGAGTAGCAGAAGTAAGTGTCTACGTATCTGAAAACCACAGGAGAAGGGGAGTAGGAAAAATCTTAATGGACCATCTCATTAAAGAAAGTGAAGCGAACGGTATCTGGACTTTACAATCCGGAATGTTCGCAGAAAACGAAGCAACCATAGCATTACATACCATGTTTGGATTCAGAACAGTAGGCTACCGGGAAAAAATAGGTAAACTAGGAGGAGTATGGAAAAATACGGTGATCATGGAAAGAAGAAGTAAAATAGTCGGTATAAATTAATATAAGTAAATATGCAACCTAAGTTAAAATTTCTTGATAGATTCCTCACTCTGTGGATCTTCCTGGCTATGTTTTTAGGAATAGGTTTAGGATATTTCTTTCCTTATATTTCTGAAGTTACGGATTCTTTATCCGTAGGTACCACCAATATTCCGCTGGCAATTGGTTTAATAATTATGATGTATCCTCCTTTAGCAAAGGTTGATTATTCATTGTTACCAAAAGCTTTTCAGGATAAAAAGGCAATGGGAATTTCTCTGTTACTGAATTGGATTATCGGACCGGTTTTAATGTTTTTACTGGCCATCATTTTTCTGAGAAATGAACCGGATTATATGATTGGCTTAATTCTTATTGGGCTGGCAAGATGCATTGCAATGGTACTTGTATGGAATGACTTAGCTAAAGGTAACCGTGAATACGGAGCATTATTGGTTGCCCTAAACAGTATATTTCAGGTATTGAGCTACAGTTTTATGGTTTGGCTTTTTATCAATGTCCTGCCTGAAAAACTAGGTTTGGCTGATCTTAATGTTACGGTATCAATGGGAGATGTTACAGAAAGTGTTCTGATATATTTAGGTATTCCTTTTTTAGCAGGTTTTTTGAGCCGTTATCTTTTAATTAAACGGAAAGGTGCGGAGTGGTACAACAGGAAGTTTATTCCTAAAATATCGCCGCTCACCCTATATGCATTATTATTTACCATTGTACTGATGTTCAGTCTCAAAGGGGATAAAATTTTAGAACTGCCATTAGATGTTTTAAAGATAGCTGTACCGCTCATCGTATACTTTGTACTCATGTTCTTTGTAAGTTTCTTTGTCAACAAATCTTTTGATATTCCTTATGATAAAAACGCTTCAATATCCTTTACAGCAACAGGAAATAATTTTGAGCTGGCAATCGCCGTGGCAATTGCTGTTTTCGGGATCCATTCTCCACAAGCATTTGTAGGCGTAATCGGTCCATTGGTGGAAGTGCCGGTTTTGATATTGCTTGTAAAAATAAGTTTATGGTTAAAGAAAAAATATTACAGCTGAAAATATAACTCGGTTAACAAGACCAATGAAGAAAATAGACTGATTATTACCTGAAATAGTATTTATTTTAATTTAAAATCAAATATATTTATCTTTATAAACCCATAACTAAATTAGGCATGAAGATAAGCGCCGGAATTCTATTATTTAAAAGAGAAGAATCTCAGCTTTTTATTTTTCTGGTTCATCCCGGAGGTCCTTTCTGGAAAAATAAAGATCTGGGAGCTTGGTCTATTCCTAAAGGAGAGATAGCACCGGATGAAGAGCCTTTGAAAAGGGCATTAACTGAATTTGAAGAGGAAACCGGACAAACCATAGACGGGAATTTTATTGAACTTTCACCTATCCGGCAGAAAGGGGGAAAAACAGTATACGCGTGGGCGGTGGAGGGAGAAGCAGATCCTTCGGTAATGCACAGCAATCATCTCGAAATCGACTGGCCACCGAGATCAGGTAAAAAGATGAAAATCCCGGAAGTTGACCAGTGGAAATGGTGGTCTTCGGAACAGGCTAAACAACAGATTAATACCGCGCAGGCCGGACTTATTACCGAACTGGAAGAAATCCTCTCTACAAAAAACGGAATAATATAAAATGTTCCTCCACTTTGGTATCATCTTAGCTCATGAAAAACGATGAAATTGAAAGCAATACCTAAAAATAAACATCTTTTTTCCGGATTATTCTTTATACTGCTTCTTGCATTCATGCTGCTGACAGGTTTTATTGCGCTGGAACCACCTCAGTCGACAGATATTCGGGTATCAAAACTCATACAGGAACAGCATAGTAATTCCCTTAACACTTTGATGCAAAGTATAAGCTGGATGGGTAAAACATCTGTAGCCTCCGTACTTGTAACCATTACGATTATTCTACTCGCAGCATTCCGCTATAAGAAGGAAGCTTTGCTTATTTCCGGTACTTTAATTTCCAGTGGTCTGTGTTTACTGCTCAAAATCCTGATAAACAGGCCAAGGCCTACTACGGACTTTGCTATCATTCTTGAAGATGCCAAATTTCAGAGTTTTCCGAGCGGACATACCCTTTTTTACACAGTGTTTTTCGGTTCTATCATTATTATAATTTATTATCATAAAAAAATGAACAAGGTTCTGAAGGCTTTCTTAATTACCTTTTTTATATTTCTCATTTTCCTTGGAGGCATTTCAAGAATATATTTAGGAGCTCATTGGTTTAGTGACGTAATGGGGAGCTTATTGCTTGGTATTATGTTTTTAATGGTGACCGGATATTATTATCGGCGAAGTATCCTAGCCGAACGAGGAGGATTATATTTCACGGACTAAACGAAAAGTAAGATTAATGCGGGACCGCATCTTTTTGGTAGATTTAGCTATCCGGTGTTCCCAATTTTCCTGCAAATTTCCTTTCATAATCAGCAATGAACCATGGGGAAGGGGTAAGCTGTATTTATTTTTATGATCATCCAGTTTTCTGAAATCAAAATTACGAATCTGTCCCAGGCTAAGAGAAGCTATCACAGGGCGGTTATCCAGTTCACTTTCCTTATCCCGATGCCATGCGACGGAATCATTCCCATCACGGTATAAATTAAGCAGAACAGTATTAAAATGATAACCGGTAGCACTTTCTATACGTTCTTTCAGAGATAGTAATTCGGGCGACCAGTTATTGACCGGAATACGGCTTCCATTGAGTATAAAAGATTTATTCTCATCTCCATACCATGCCGTTAATCTGGGAGTCAGAACTTCTTTATCATACATCTTTTGGGTACGCTGTTTCCATGGTACCGTTGTCAGAAGTAATTCTTCCAGCTTTGAAGCTTCCTCCTGCGATAAAAAATGTTCTGTATATTCCAGTAATTCTTTGGGAAACCGGTAATATTCATTGCTATCAAATAAGCTTAGCTGATCCATAAGTGCACATAAAAAAGGGGTAAGCCAATAATGAATTACCCCTGTATTGTAAATACTTAATCAAGAGGTTTTCTTCCTGAAATAATATTATAAAGTATCACAACAACGGCGATTATCAATAGAACGTGGAGTAAATATCCTGTACTGATTCCAGGTACAATACCTAACATTCCTAAAAGCCATACCACAATACAAATGACTGCTACTAACCATAATAAATTTCTCATGATGATAAAGTTTTAAAGTTATTGATTAAATAAATGCATATTTTATGCCTTATTAGTTATCATTATATTTTTTATAATAATCATATCTAAGGCTATTTCTCCGAAGAATTATTTTTCAAAAGCATATACCCTAAGCCCAGCCCAACGCCTGCTAAAAGAGCCATCTTTATTTTCCTGGAAGATCCTGAAAACATTGTTTCTCCATAGATACGGTGAGGTTCTGACGAAGGTTCCAATACATTTCCCGACACAGAGGGAGCATCTTTAATTTTCATTACCAGTCGCATTCCTGCCGAAGCTATATTAATAATGGGCTTTGGAAATAATCCGTAAATATTTTTTAACAACAGGGAAGTGACATCCGGAAACAGGTCTTTCTGAGGATGTTTTGCCAATTCAACGACTTTGGCAGCCGTATCTCTGGGATCAGCAGCAAAAGGAGGTATTTTGAAATCCAGTCCTGAATATTTGGCAGAGTGCATATTTCCTGTAGATTTTTGGATCTGCGGATAAAGATTGCAGATATGAATATCAGGGAAATCAGAAATTTCTCCATGCAGGCATTCCATCATACCGCGAATTCCAAATTTGGTAGAAGAGTATACCGCACTATAAGGAGCCGGCATGAAACCTCCGATAGACACGTTATTGATAAGGATTCCTTCATTCTGTTTTTTGAATATAGGTAATGCCATGTATGCCCCATGCATATACCCGAAAAGATTGGTTTTAATGACCTGCTCATGGAGTTCCATCGGAATTTCTTCAAATTTACCGCTGGCCATTACCCCCGCATTATTCACCCAGATATCAATCCTTCCGTTAAACTGCAGTGCTTTATTGGCAAGGTTCTGTACATCTTCTGCTCTTGAAACATCCGTAGGCACAGCAATCGCAGAAACGTCCAAATCTCTACATAAGCTTACCGTTTCGTCCAAACCTTCCTGACCTCTGGCTGCTACTACAATATTACAGCCTTCCAAGGCAAAAGCTTCGGCAACTGCCCGTCCTACGCCACTGCTACCTCCGGTGATTACAACTGTTTTCCCTCTCAGGCTTTTTTCTAATGTATGATCCGATTTCATTTTGTGATGGTTTTTTATAATTTAAATTTATTTTTCTTTAAGGTCTTTACTTACTTGTCTTTCAGCCATTTTAGCTTTTCTTTCCTGAGCCTGCTTCTCTTTACGCTGCTGTACACGTGATTTCTTTTCAGCACGTCTTTCTTCACGGATTACCCTGTTGGATTTCCTATTGTACAGAGCATCCACAATTCCCTGACCTGTTTTACTGAAAATCTTTATTTTGGGCTTTTCATGAGTCCCCGTAACTACTATCGGAAAACCGATCCAGCCACCCGGTGGAAGACCCACCCGTACTCTTAAATCCAATAATCCGTTAAAACTCGTCGTTCCACTGATCGAAGGTCTCAGAATAGAAACTTTAAAAGTAAATTTATCCACGTGGATAAGGTTATTTTTAATATTGGTTTCAATATTAACTCCTTTCATATCGGGATTATTAAAAGCATTTGCTCCGATGTCATCGCCAATCACGGAAAGCATTTTAAGGTTTTTCACTTCCACATCCCGAAGATTCACAATTCCTCCGCCCTCCAAAGACGGATAAATAGGTCTCATATTTTTATCAAAATCTCCTTTAAGCTTATAATCCAGGGACACAATACCTTTCACATTCTTAGCAGCCGTAACCATTTCCCGTACCATGTCTATTTCATTATAAGCTCTTTGAACATTAAAGTCCTGTACTTTAAGGGCGATATCATAATTAGCGGTAATAGGGGATTCATCCTGATAGCGTGCATCAATATTCATCCGGCTACCGACAACATCAAAAGAAGTATTTTTAAGATATACCTGTCCTGCATTTACAGAAGCGGTACCATTAAGCTGGTTAAGATCCAGACCTTTAAACTCTACTTTTTTGGCATGTGCTTCCAGGGAAACATCCAGATTTTTCGGAATAATAACCACACCGCTGCTTTTCGGATTTTCTACTTTTGCGTATTCTACTTCGATAGATTTTTTATTATTGTCACCGCTTTTAAGGGCCATGAATTCATCAATAAGGATATAATTGGAATTCAGCACAAATTTCCCGTGAAGAGTTCCTTTTCTTTCAATGAAATAATTAATGGTATTAAGCAGGTATCCGTTCAGGGCAAAATCTGACTTCCCGTAAGTCGCATAAAATTTACGGAACCACATTTTCTCATTTTCGAATTGAAAATTTCCTTCTCTAATGTAAAAAGATTTAGGAAGATAGGAAGTAGTCGCCTTGATGTTTTTCAGGATCAGGGTCCCCCGGTTATCCAGTTTGCTGTACTGGCCCGTAGTTGCATAGCTCTGGCGGCCGTTAAGCGAAAGATCGGCAATTACTGTTCCGCTAACATCCAAGCCTTTTTGTGCAAAGACCTGGTAAATCCGTCCTACGTTTAAAACACCTTTTGCCCTCACTTTATAGAGCAGATCTTCAAAATCTTTCAAATCTGCATTTACATACACCGGGTTTCCTTCAAAATCAAAGCTAAAAGGATCTAGCTTTACACCGAGGCTCCTGAAAGTTCCGTCCGTATTATTAATATCGGCAACCATATTGATATTCTGAATAGGGTTAGGATAATATTTGGTCTTCAGCCATCCGTTTTTAAGATGCAGATAGCCGTTGGTTTTAGGAAATAATTTTTTATCCAGACTGAAAATACCCTTTGTCTGAATATTGGTATCCATCAAACCACGCAGATCAATATCTTTTAAGCCCAATGCTTCATCCAGCGTCTGAAGGTTGACGGCTCCTTTGATATCTGCATTCACCTGCATTTCATTCAGACCTTTGGTTCTGACCACGGCGCGGAAATTATTGTTCGGACCTAAATTAAAGCTGAGAGTTTTAAGGTCCAAAGCCATCTGTTCCGTATCTAATGAGGGAAGGTCAACATTCAGATCCATATTGAGATCATTCATCGGTACCGGAGCTTTCCCACTCGAAACAAATCCGTCTTTGATGAATAACCTTGCTTTTAACCTTGGCTTAAGATTTCGCGGTTCACTGAACCTGCCTTTCAGACTAAAGAATAAATCGCTGTTACCTTCTATTTTAGTATCTTTTGCCCAATCCAGATACTGTGGGGGCAGTACGGAGATCATATCCCTGATCGTTGTTTGTTGTGAAGCTGCATTAATATCCAGGTTATAGCCGTCCTTGAGTATGGTCAAGAAGCCCGTAAACCGTAAAGGAAGATCATTGATTCTCAACTCATTTTTCCTCAGTACAAAGGTTAGGGCATTCGTATTAATCCGGGTAATCAGGTCTGCTTTGAGCCTTTTTTGCTTGGCGTAATAAATTCTGTTGAGACTGAAATCTATTTTATCCACCCCGAGATTAGTCTTAAGGTCAAAAATATCTTCACTTAAACCACCTTTACCGGTATAATTCAAACCTTTAGCATCTACTAAAATACGTGCGGAATGGTCATTATATCTGATATGGCAATTTCTGAACTTAATAAGATCCAGCTTTATAGCAGCTCCCGTCTCTGTAGTATCTTTAGGTTTATTATCGGAAGGAGAGATATAAACATTATAATTAGCCTGTCCTTTACTGTTTACAAAGACATTGGCATAGGCATCTGTTACGTATATTTCATCAATCCGGACCTCACGGTTGAAGATAAGGTTCTTCAGATTGATTCCTACTGCTACTTCTTTTGCCGCGAGTAAGGTATCCTGCTGAAAAGGGGCGGAACCCTGCAATAAAAAGTCATCTACAGACACTGTAAGAGAAGGGAAGTGCCTGAAAAATGTAAGATGTGATTTTTTATAATCCAATTTTCCGGCAAGATGTTTATTCGCAAAGATTTTTACCTGTTGTGAAATAGTACCGGGAAACAAAATGGGAATAATAAACATCAGAAAAAGAATTGATGCTACTGAAATCCCCATCCATTTCAAAATCTTCAAAATTATTTTTTTAAACTTTTCCATAAATAGATAATTTTGATTTTTACAGCTTTTTTATTACAAATAAGTAACAATAATCATTTACATATCTAAAATCAAGCCATTATAATGAAAATATAGTTTGATTTATTAATATTATTATCTAATATTCACTTTAGTGAAGGGGCTTTGAAAATTTTTAATCAAAGTAATAATGGAAGGCTGAAAAATAAACTTTTCGTAATCGAAAGATATTTTGCTTCTGGTATAAAAACATTCAAATAAAGCCTCAGATTGTATCTGAGGCTCATATTTTGATAAAAATATCTGATTAAAAACTTATCTATACCTACTTGTTCTTAGGATCTTTTGGTTTGGGTATATCATTCCATCCATCTGGTTTTACATTTTTAGGTGGTGGTGGAGTAGGAATTGATTCATCATCAGGAGTAGGAGCATCCTCATTAACCTTATCGGAAGTTTCTCTGGCTTTACCCATAGCTCCGGCTGCCGGATCAACTACTGATGAAGGATCACTCATTGATTTTTCTACATTATCACTAGATTGTTTTATATCAGAAGTAACTGTAGAGCTTATAAAATTAAATATGATATCAGCTTGTGGAGATGTTTCTCTCACAATTTTTGGATCTTGTGGAGCCGGTTCTAAGGGTTTAAACGGATCGTGAGGAGGTACACTGATTGATTCATTTTCTTCTTTTGGTATTAACCCTGAAAGTTTTTTTTCTGAGTTGTTTCCTCCTGCAGCTATACTGCGGCCAAAATTGAATATATCTGGAAATGCCATATGATTGTTTTTTAAATAGGTTATATTGATTTTACAAATTATGAGGACGTTCTGTTCCGAATCTTTCACTCACATCTCTATTAAGTTGCTTGGTGTCGAAAATAGAATGGTTTACATCCAGAGCTGAGACTGTTTCAGCTATTCCTTGCGGTCTGTATAGCTTATTTTTCTCTACAAGTTCTAAGTATGATATACTGGCGGGAATTACTTTAGAAGGAGTGTAATAATTGGTACTTGCTAGTGGCGGACCATTTCCATCCGCAATAGGAAATACTAATTCGGCATAGTTCAAAGCCATGTATCCATCAAATGTAATGGGTACTTCATAAGTAAATTGTTTCACCTGACGTCTTTGTGTGGCCAAGGTCTCCACACGGGAATTCGCAGGAATATTTCCTGAAACATTAGATGTTGAGTTCCATGATGTTGTAAGTGTCCCGGAAATCGTACCCGTCAAAGAAAGCTCTATTTCCGCATGTAACTCCCCACGGCCCGTTGCAGTACCTGTCGCTGTATAGCTCACCATGCTTGAATTGGTACTGGTAAATTCAGTTTTTGTAGTGGCTTCTGATTCTTCTTCGGTTCCTACATCGTCTTTATGATTAAGATCTTTATGGTTCTGTCTTTTTTCTAAACCATTTGCCAAACTCTCTTCCAGTTTCTTCTCTATAGTTTTTGATATTTCGCTCTGTAATTCCCCCTCAATTTCTCCTCCAAAAGTAAGGCTTCCCATACCTGACAAGCTCCAACTGATCGTATTCTCTATAGTAAATTCAATGGTATCAGAAAACTGACGCACTTCAGAAGATCTGTTATCATAGGTTCTGGTAGATATTACATCCGCAACGGGTGGAATGATATTTGACCTTTCTTCAAACAAGGGCGCTCCAATTTCAAAGAAACCAATCCATCCCCGTTGTGCAGCATTTGGGTCAGGAAAATTTCCGAATTTTTTGTCGTTTATAGAGACTCCCACAGGCCATAAAGGGATTTGTTGATTATTACTATCCAGAACAGGCGTTCCTTTTTCATTTACTTTAACTCTCCTTAATTCAGGGATCTTTTTCTTCAAAAAATTCTGAATTAATTCATCTGTTATTCCTAACTCTTCCATGTTTTTAACTGTGATGACGCGACGTTTCGCAGGATCAACAGTGTAAGTTGTGATTTTTGCCATAATTTAAAATTATAATTTGTGTTATTTATTCCTCATACAAGCAAGAAATAAATTGTTAAGGATTTTTTTGCCGTATACGCTCGACACAGTATTCTTAAAATCACATAATACACCTACAATAGTGCGTATACCCATTCTCCCATCATATGATTCAAATACTCAAACCCTTAAAAACATTTTTTCACTACTTGTTGATATACAAATATAAAATAAATCACAATATGTTGAATATTATTTTTAATTAATTTCACTATTTTAAAATAAAAAATCCTATTATTTTAGTATTTTTTATTTATAAAAACCTTGTGTTTTACATAAAAATTGAAAGAAGAACTCGATATAGAAATACAAAAAATTCACCTTATATAAGACAAAATGTAAAACGGCAGGTTAAAATTAACCTACCATTTTACAGTAGGGGATTGCAAGTATTCCCTACCTATTTTTAAAAATAATTTACGGAAGAATTACAGGAACATCAAGAACCCAAAAAAAGGAAATAGTAATTTGGAGTGTAAATTTTAAAAACATTTTATAAAAGAATAGCTCAAAAGTCTTTATTCAAAGAGAAAGAATTAGCCCCATATTCATTATCAGATTTCCCCCAGTACAAACATATTTTCCATAGTTGGACTTACGCTTCCTCCTTCTTTTTCGAGAGTAATAGCAAAAGCCTGTGCCTTTGGAATAGTGGCCAGCACAGCACTGCTGTCTTTGTCTTCGGAATACATTCCGGCACTTACCGGTTTCCCGTCCTGAATGGCCCAAAGCTGATACTGCATGCCTTCCGGAGCTTTAGGTAGATTTTCAGCATTCAGGTAAACTTCTTTGCTTTTCTTATTCCAGAATACGATGGCATTGGCATCCTGATGGTTTTCAACTCCTTTCAGCAAAACTCTTTGTATATCAGGATTAGAAAACATAGTCAGCTTTTGAGTCATTTTCTGCATGGCCAGGTCCTGGGATTGCTTCTCCGTTTTCATCCTGGCAATTTCTTTCTGAATTCCGGACTGTTTATTCACCAGAAAAAAGGTTCCGGCAATGCTTGCTAAAAATAAAACAGAAGCAGCAATACCCAATGTTTTCCAATGGGTATTTTTTTTGATTTCAGCCTCTTCCTTCCTAGATTTTATAAGGGGAGAGCTGGAGGAAACAGAAGGCCTTTCTTCCTCTGTAACCTGTTCCTCCCGGATTTTATTCCAAATTTTAGATTTCAGATCGCCAGGAGGTGATACGGACTGTGCGGTAGCAAGGGTTTCCAGTGTTTTTTGAGCCTCTTCAAAAGCTTCCCTTACTTCGGCATTATTCTTTATCACACACTCCAAAATCCCTGCTTCTTCGGGAGAAGCATGACCTAGAACGTAAGATTCTATAATTCCGGATGATATGTATTCCTTAGTGTTCAATTTATTGATAATCTTTTAACAAATCCTTTAATTTCATCAACGCATTCCGCATTTTAGTTTTCACTGTTCCCAAAGGGATCTTCAGTTTTTCAGATATCTCATGTTGTGTATATCCCTGATAATAAGCAAGATTAATAAGCTCCTGCTTATCTACGTCCAATCTTTCCAGTACATTATTAAATCCGATATAATCGGACGAATTATTGGTGGTGGAAAGGTCTGCTGAATTATATACGAAATCGGGTATAGATTGGTTTTTAAGTCCGTTCTGAAATCCTTTGGATTTTAAATAATCTATAGCTGTATGCCGTGCAATATTAATCATCCATGTATAGAATCTTCCTTTGGAAGAGTCATATTGATGAATGGAATTCCAGATTTTAACAAAAACATCCTGCATTACTTCTTCTGTATATTCTTTAGACTGAACAATACGGAGAATTATTCCATACAACGCACCGGAATAGTGGTCATACAAATAATGAAAACCATTTTCGTTTTTTTCTTTTAATAAAACGATAAGTTGCTCTTCCGAATAGGTTGTTTTTATGACTATTAATTTTCTATCCAAATGTAATAAAATAAAACATATTTCAAATAAAATCTAAATAAAATTTTATATCGTAAATAATTTAAAGCAAATATTTAAGAAATACTAAATATGAAAAACTTAATAGTAAAAGCAATATTCATCTGCTGTATCACACTTATTCCGGGAAAATATAAGGCTCAGACCCATCATTTTAAAGCAAAAAACCCCTATTATTCCCATACGGCAGATACCCCTCTGAAAGTAAGCAATTCAGAATGGAAGAAAATTTTAAAACCCGACCTCTACCAGGTGGCAAGGGAAGGAGCTACGGAAACTGCATTTACAGGAAAATACTATGAATATGATGAGAAAGGAACTTACTATTGTGCGGTCTGCGGAAATCCTCTATTCCTGTCCACTTCCAAATTCGCTACTACCTGTGGCTGGCCTTCATTTTATCAGCCCATCCGTAAAAACAGTGTCCTGTACAGAAAAGACACTTCTTATCATATGGTACGAACAGAAGTTTTGTGCGGAAGATGTAATTCTCACCTGGGGCATATTTTTGATGATGGTCCAAAGCCCACAGGAAAACGTTTCTGTATGAATTCAATCTGTCTGGATTTCGTGCCTAACAAAAATTAATGAATTGATTTACAGGTTTTTAAAAATAAATTGCATTTTTTTCAATCTAAATTAAAACCAAGCTCGTAAATGACAATAAGAACACAAATTACATTATAAATTAATTAAAGAATCAACACGATGAACACACGATCCAAAATCACAGTTTTAGCAATGGTAGCCTTATCATTTGCTTTTAGCGGAAAGGTAACAGCACAGATGATGAAAGAAAAAACCGTAAGGGTAGGAGGCGCTCCTATGTATCCTTCGAAGAATATTATTGAAAACGCAGTAAATTCTAAAGACCATACCACACTGGTAGCTGCCGTAAAAGCAGCCGGGTTAGTGGAAACACTGGAAGGGCCAGGACCATTTACCGTATTGGCTCCTACTAATGAAGCATTTGCAAAACTTCCCAAAGGTACCGTAGAAAGCCTGGTAAAACCGGAAAATAAAGCGATGCTTACAAGTATCTTAACTTACCATGTGTTGCCCGGAAAATACAATGCTAAGGAAATATGGGCTGCTGTAAAAGCTGGAAACGGAAAAAGTATGATGAAAACAGTACAAGGTGAAGAACTTACATTCTGGACCAAAGGAAAAGACCTTTATGTACAGGATTCCAAAGGGAATAACGCTAAGGTAACCATAGCCGATGTCAATCAGTCCAATGGAGTCATCCATGTAATAGATACGGTCCTGATGCCATAAAATATCAGGAATACCCACAATCCCAAACCCTTAAAATTAATACTATGAAAAAAACAATTCATGTTTCTAATCAGGGAGCCACCCTTGATACCAGCAGAAGAAACTTTTTAAAACTGAGTGGTGTAGGACTAGCCATGGCCGGATTTACCCTCATAGGCTGCGACGATGATGATATTGAAATAATAGAGAATAACCAAATTTTTGATCTCGGATCAGGAGATGTCGGAGTTTTGAATTATGCCTACGCCCTTGAACAGCTGGAAGCTGATTTTTACACCAAAGTAGTCAATAATTTTTATACAGGAATTTCCAGTGTAGAAAAAGAAATTTTCACGGATCTGTATCATCATGAGGTTGTACACCGAGATTTTTTCAAGGCTGCGATCAGCAGTGCCACCCAAAATGTACTTCCCACCCTCGATTTTCAATATCCCAATGTCAATTTTAGTGACAGAAACTCCGTGCTGGCTACCGCTAAAGCATTGGAAGATACGGGAGTAGCGGCATACAATGGAGCCGGAAAATATATTACCAATGCTGCTTATCTTGTAATTGCAGGAAAAATAGTTTCGGTAGAAGCCAGACACGCATCAGCAATCCGAAATCTGATCAATCCCGGAAGTGCCGACTTTTCAGGAGATGATGTGGTGGACGCAAACGGTCTCGATCTCGCTAAAGAGCCGAAAGACGTAGTAACAGCTGCCGGAGGCTTTATAAAAACCAAATTTACCTGGAAGGAGAGAGGTATTAATTAATCTTTGAACTTCAAAAACCTGTAATTATGAACATTCTTAAATTATTAGATAAGCTTTCCCACGATAAATTCTTTACAACGGAAGCCTCAAGATTAGAAACGATAACGAATATGTCAGCATTCGGAAAAAAAGCAGCTGTAGTAGCAGTTCCTCTGGGCTTAGGCTCTTTAATGAGCACACCCGCAAAAGCTGAAACTACAAAAAATGAGTTTACAGCCGGAACTTTAAAGAGTACCTTAACGGATGCTTTACAGCTGGCACTGGTACTGGAATACCTGGAAAATGAGTATTACAGCATAGGATTATCCACAGCAGGATTAATTCCCAATGCAGACAGAGCCGTCTTTATGCAAATTTCAAAACATGAATCAGCTCATGTAAGTTTTCTGAAGAGTACATTAACCTCTTTGGGAACAACGCCGGGTAACAAACCGACCTTTGACTTTACAGCTAACGGAAATTTTTCTCCCTTTACAGATTATAATCAGTTCATGGTTCTTGCCCAGGCTTTTGAAGATACCGGAGTAAGAGCTTATAAAGGGCAGGCAGGAAATGTAATGTCCAACAAAGTAGTTCTTCAGGCTGCTTTACAGATTCATTCCGTAGAAGCGAGACATGCTTCCCAGGTACGTAGAATGAGAGCTAATAAAGGCTGGATAGAACTTGCCAACGGCGGAAATATGCCATCAGCAACCAATCCGGTATACGCCGGAGAAGAAAATACAAACCAGGCAGGATATAACACAGCCAGCTTGTTTGGAGCCGAAGCCGGTTCCGCGGCTTATGATGAAATTTTAAGTGGTAGTGATGCACAGGCTATTGCATCGTTATTTATAGTATAAAAGTAGTTGTTACTAAGTGATGATGAAATGGTGTGATCCTTTTCCGGAATTATCCGGAAAGGGATTTTAATATATAGTAAACAGCTCAGAATGAAAACCTTGAATATATACAATTTAACATAATATAAATTATAGGATTTTTTATAGCTACTATTGAGAATAGGAAATTTATCGTTTAGCCCATTATTTTATATTTTTGTCAGACATCCATTTACAGTCCTATTTATAGATTTTTAAAATCGCTGAGAATCCCGTGTACGATTTCTTTCCAGGAAAAGCTCAGGATATCAAAAGCTGGAACCTTCTTTTTTGCAATGTTTTGTATTTTTCTTTATCGCCGTTATCTGCTATTATCTAACAAGTTGATGCTTGCTTCATATCTGATTATTATTTTTTTCTTTAATTAAAAACAGCCACTCAATACTTCAGTTTATATGGACGTTCATTTTTTCAGTAGCTTTACAGTTATTGATTTCTAAAAGAAATAATCTAAAATTTAAAATAAAACTTGTGTAGTTAAATAACTACATATATATTTGTAGTCAAATAGCTACACAATGAATTTAAGACGTGATGTATTCCAGGCTATTGCCGATCCTACCCGACGTTCTATCCTGATGCTCGTAGCAGCCCAATCTATGACTGCTGGGGCTATTGCATCGCAATTTGATACCGCCCGGCCTACCGTTTCAAAACATTTGCAGATCCTTACCGAATGTGAATTATTAAAAAAGGAACAGAATGGCCGGGAGATAAAATACCATCTTAACCCACAAAAAATGAAAGAAATTGCTGATTTTATAGAACCTTTCCGAAGCATGTGGGATGAAAGATTCAACACACTGGAAAGTATCATGAAAAACTATCAAAATAAGTAACCGTATGGAACTCAAAACAAAAATTCATGCAGAAGAAGAAAAACAGGAAATCCTCATCACCAGGAAATTTGACCTACCTATTCATCTCCTTTTTAAAGCTTATCAAGAACCTGAACTGCTAGAACAATGGATGGGAACCAAAGTGCTTAAACTCGAGAATAAACAACATGGCGGTTATCAGTTTGAAACCTCCGACCCGAATGGAAATGTGGTCTTCAGAGCCAATGGTACCATCCATGAGTTTATGCCGGAAGAAAGGATTACCAGAACCTTTAAAATGGAAAATACACCTTTTCCTGTTCAGCTGGAGTTTTTGCAATTTGAATCGCTGTCCGACCAACAAAGTAAGCTGACCATGCATATTATCTATAAATCCGTAGAGATCAGAAACCAGGTACTCAGGTTGCCTTTTGCCCAGGGAATAAACAATGCCCATAACAGATTGCAGAATATTTTTAAACCTTCAAATTAAAGCCATGAACCCGAAAGCTGATTTTTTCTTTACCAACGATTCCCAATGGCAGAAAGAATATAAAAAATTAAGAGAAATTGCCTTACAGACCGGACTTCAGGAAGAAGTTAAATGGGGATGTCCCTGCTACACTTACCACGGAAAAAATATATTTTTAATCCATGGGTTTAAAGACTATTGTGCGCTTCTATTCTTTAAAGGTGCTTTACTGAACGACGCAGAAAATATTCTTATCCAACAGACCGAAAACGTACAGGCAGCCAGACAAATCCGTTTCAGCAGTTTCCCGGATATCATTGAATATGAAAATATTATAAAAAACTATATGTATGAAGCCGTAGAAATAGAAAAATCCGGCCTGGATGTTCCGTTGAAAAAAACAAAAGAATTTGAAATAGCTCCGGAATTTCAGGATGAACTGGACAGAAATTCAGCATTAAAAATTACATTTGAATCATTGACACCAGGAAGGCAAAGAGCCTACCTCCTCCACTTTTCTTCTGCTAAACAATCCCAAACCCGCGAGTCCCGTATTCAAAAATGGATTCCTTCTATTCTTAAAGGCAAAGGTTTAAACGACTAATCACTTAAATTTAATTAATCATGAATAAAAATGAATTATCCCAAGAACAGTTCCATACCCTGCTGGACATATTAAAAAAGCGTTTTGAAAAAAATGTCAATCGTCACCCGGATCTCCAGTGGAATGCCATTCTGACGAAGCTGGAATCTCAACCTGAAAAAATGTATTTCCTTTTCCTAATGGAAGAAACAGAAGGTGAACCTGATGTAGTAGACTACGATAAAAAGACCGATGAATACATCTTCTTTGATTGCTCTCCGGAAAGTCCTAAACGCAGAAGCCTTTGCTACGACTATCCCGCCTGGGAAGCCCGAAAAGCCAATAAACCTGAAAGCAATGTAATTGACAGGGCTAAGGAAATGGGAATAGAGCTGCTTACTGAGGAACAGTACCGCTATCTTCAGGAGTTAGGAAAATTTGATCAGAAGACTTCCAGCTGGATAAAAACACCTTCATCCATTCGTGAGCATGGAGGGGCTATATTTTGTGACCGCCGTTATAATACGGTTTTTACTTATCATAACGGTGCCGATTCTTATTATGCAGCAAGAGGATTCCGGGGTGCTTTGAAAGTGTAAAATAAGACGTAGAAAGGATGTACTTCAATTGAAAATACCATTATTTTAATTAAATTTGAATACACAACTATAAAACTTGTTATGAAAAGATTAATTGCACTCAGTTTATTATCCGGTTTGCTGATAAACTGTAATAAGAAAACGGAAACAGAAACTCCGGCTCCGGTCACCGATTCTACGGAGTTCAATACAGAAGCTGTTGTTGACACATTAGGTCCCAAATCTTTCTGCTATATGGGAACAGTTGGCAAAGACAGTATCTATGCAAGTATTGATGACAACCTGGGAACCATTACGGGAAAGCTGGCCTATAAAAACAGTGAGAAAGACAGTTCTAAAGGAGATCTTTCAGGATTCAAATCGGGTGATACTTTAAAATTAACTTATGAATTTGAATCAGAAGGAACCAAAAGTAAAAGAGATATTTTCTTCATACAGAAAGATAATACGCTGGTAGAAGGGATTGGCAACTCAAAACCTGATGAGACAGGACACGTAAAATATACTGATGAAAAGAAAATCAGCTATAAGGACGGGACAAAACTGGAAACAGCTGATTGTAAGATAATCATGGAAGCCCTGAAATAAAAAATTAAACCGTCGGAAGAAACTTTTTCAGACGGTTTTTTTGTTATAATCTTTTATCGTATTACTTTTCCGGCGGATTGTATAAAGTCATCCACTGCTTCATCCGGAGTATTCCAAGAGGTTATCAGGCGGATAGCAGAGAAATCTTCATCTACTTTTTTCCATACATAAAACTCAAATTTTTCTGAAAGCACCCTGATCGTATGACGGTCCAAAACCGGAAAAATCTGGTTGGTATACGTATCAGATAAAAACGCTACTCCCCTTTCCTGCAATGCATTTTTGATCTTCATGGCCTGCTGGTTGGCATGATCGGCCAGTTTAAAATAAAGATCATTTTTCATCAACTCCAAAAACTGAATACCCAGTAATCTTCCCTTCGCCAGTAAAGCTCCTTTTTGTTTAATATTAAAACCGAAATCCTGTTGAAGATCTTTATTATTGATGATGATGGCTTCCCCTATTAATGCTCCGTTTTTCGTACCTCCAAGGTAAAATATATCAGTAAGTTCAGCCACTTTTTCCAGTGTAAGATCATTCATTTCAGCGGTAAGGGCATGCCCGAGTCTGGCACCATCCATAAATAAATACAGCTGATTTTTCCTACAAAAATCGGATAGTTTTTCCAGTTCCTCCAATGTGTAAATGGTTCCCAGCTCCGTAGAATTGGAAATATAAATCAGCTTAGGCATTACTTGATGCGGAATATTACCGTGATTTTCCAACACCGGAACAATATCCTCCGGTCTCAGCTTCCCGTCTTCCGTTTCAATAGATAATACTTTATGACCCGTCGCTTCGATAGCACCTGTTTCATTATTAAGAATATGACCTGTTGATGCAGAAACAGCACTTTGATAAGGTCTCAGCACCGATGAGATAACCAGAAGGTTAGCCTGCGTTCCTCCCGATACGAAATAAATATCCGCATGGTCATTCTTTATCTTTTGCCTGATCAGTTCTTTGGCTTTTAAGGAATACTGATCTTCTCCATAACCCGTCTGCTGATCAAAATTATAACGTGAAAGAGCTTCTAAAATAGCAGGGTGACACCCTTCCGAATAATCGTTTTTGAATGAATATTTCATAAAGTAAAAGTAAAAAAAACTTAAAATAAGAAAAACAGTATTCTCATAATATTTTGTTAGATTTGTACTGAAAATCATCTAACATTTTGAAAGCAACCTTAACAGAAGAAAATTATCTAAAGGCTTTATTTCATCTGGTGGACCATGAAAATAAAGTAACGATTAATGAACTCAGCAAATTTTTAAATGTAAAAATGCCGAGTGTCAATAATATGATGAAAAAATTTGCTGAGAAAGACTGGGTGGTTTATGAAACTTACAAGCCCCTTCGTGTAACCAATACCGGAAAGCGGGAAGCTGCCCTTGTCGTAAGAAAACACAGGCTGACGGAAATGTTTCTTGTAAAGAAAATGAACTTCGGCTGGGAAAATGTCCATGAAATAGCTGAACAGCTGGAACACGTCCACTCTCCTATTTTCTTTGATAAAATGGATGAAATCCTCAATTATCCTAAATTTGATCCCCATGGAGAACCCATCCCCGACAAAGACGGTAATATCATTGCCCAGGATCTTCATAAGCTTAGCAGCTGCCAGGAAGGGGAAACTGTAATTTTCGCCTCCGTTACTTTATCCGATGATGCCTTTCTCAATTACCTCAATGAAAGAAAACTTCTTCTTAATACTAAAATCAAGATCAATAAAATTGAGGAATTTGATAAATCGGTAACCATAGAAATTGAGGGTAAAAAAGAAATTTTAAGCAAAAAAGCCACCGAAAAAATATTGGTTAAACGGTAACCTGCTACTCTGCTTCCTCTTCTACCATTTGTACCTGTTTAGGCTTTCTGCTCAGGAGAAATACCGTTGAAACGATCAATAAGCTCCCTAACCAGTCAATTGCAGTAAAGGGAACATTAAGCCATAATACTGCCAATACGGTCGCTGAAAGAGGTTCCATAGACGCCAGCAGACTGCTTTTCTGTCCGCCAATAATCTGAACGGCCGTAAGGTAGGCATAAAAAGCCATCAAAGTACCAAATATTACAATAAAGCCTGTATACCAATACGTTTGCAGATCCCATATCCCTTCTACATCCCAAGGAGCTTTTACAAAACTGAAAGCCAATCCCCCACACAACATTCCCCAACCGATAATAACGGAAGACGGATAACGTGAAAGCAAACGGATAGGCTGTAAAGTATAAATAGCTAATGCCACAGCCGAAGCCAGTCCAAATGCTAAGGCAACCGGTGATATGGATAAAGTATTTACATTTCCATGAGTCACCAATAAAAAAGTTCCTAATATGGCCAATACAATCGCTATGAATTCAATAAAAACAGGAAGCTTTCTATTCCTGCATGCCAGGTAAACGGCTATTAATACCGGCCCAGAGTATTGCAAAACAGTAGCCGTCGCTGCATTGGAATGCTTGATCGCTGCAAAATAAGTATACTGAACCGCCAGCATTCCCGTAATACTGAATATACCCAATTGCAAGGCATCCTTTTTATGCTTCCAGACTGAGAGCAAATCTGATTTCTCCCAGAATTTGGCAAAGAGCAGAAGACAGACACCGGAAATCAACATTCGTACAGTAATCATCCATTCAATATTCACTCCTCTCTGCTGGAATAAAAACTGACCGAATGTACCGGAAACTCCCCATAATAATGCAGCGATAATCGCCAGAAAGAAACCTTTCAGCACACTTGTTTTCATACAATACTTGGATTTATAAAATGCAAAAATGCATTAATTTATGATTGTTTTTTTATGAAATTTCATACATTATTTGCAATTTTGTTTCATCATAAAAACTTTTTCTGTGAAAAATTTAGATCATTTTGACATATCTATCCTGCAAATTTTACAAAAGGACAATATGACTCCCCAAAGGGATATCGGTGAAAGCATCGGCTTATCCGCTGCCGCTGTTCAGAGAAGAATAAAAAGGATGCGGGAAACCGGTATTATAAAAGCTGATGTTTCTGTTGTAGATATTGAAAAGCTCACCCACTCCATAACCGTGTTTGTAGAAGTATTTCTGGAAAGTGAAAAAATTGAGCTGATCGATTATGCCAAATCCGTATTCACTTCTACCCCCGAAGTCCAGCAATGCTATTATGTAACCGGAGAATCTGATTTTATCCTGATCATTGTAGTACCTTCCATGAAAGATTATGAGCGGCTGAGCCGACAGATATTTTACAGCAATCCTAATATTAAGCACTTCAAAACATCTGTGGCTATGGATATTACAAAGTCAGGATTAGAAATCCCTTTAAGCAGCTTATCCCAGCTGGGCTAAAGGGAAGAAAGTAAACGAACCACCTGTTCCATTTCTTCATGGGTATTAAAATAATGAGGGGAAAGCCGGATTGCAGAGTCTACATTTTTATGGGTAAAATTAATTAAAGCATTCTGTTTGTTACTTAAAGAAAAAAAGACATTATTTTCTTCGAGTACTTTTTTCGCATTTTCTATTTTCCCGTCTTTTTCGCAGAAGGTAACAATACTTCCCAGATGATTTCCTTCGTCCAAAACTTTTAAGCCTTTATCCTGAAGTCCCTTCCGAAGCTGACTGGAAAGGTTCTTATTATACTTTTCAATATAATCCAATCCTACCGAGTTGGCATAGCGTATTGCTTCAGTAAGTCCCAATAAGTTAACCATGGAAGTTTCCCAGTGTTCGAATCTTTTGGCTGTTGTACCGATCTCATAATCATCAAACTGTACCCATGTCGCTCCCTTCGTATCTAAAAATAACGGGACAAGATCCTGCTGCAAAACTTTATCTGAAACATATAAAAGTCCCGTACCCCGTGGGCCTCTTATAAATTTTCTTCCGGTAGCTGTCAGGAAATCACATCCAATAGCCTTTGCATCCACTGGTAACTGCCCTACCGACTGACATGCATCAACCAGATATAAAATATCATACTGCTTACATATCTTTCCAACCCCTTCCACATTCTGGATCAATCCTGAATTGGTGGGAATCTGGGTAACTGCAATTAATTTAGGCTTATGAGTTTTAATCAGCTGGTCCAGATCTTCCAAATCCAATTCATGGTCCGGCAGGTTTTTCATCCTGATCACTTTTACTCCTTCCCTTTTCTGTAAAGAAAGAAAAGCAAGCTGATTGGAAATATAATCATCATCCGTAGTGATAATACAGTCATCTTTTTGAAAAGGTATACTTGATAATGCTTTAGAATAAGCGTCCGTAGAACTGGTCACAAAGGCTATATTGGACGGGTTACAGTTCAGAAGCTTTGCCGTTTCTTCATAAAACCGGTTAATATGTTGAGTATTTCTGGCTGCTGTTTCATAAGCCCCCAGTTCTTTTTCCTGTTCCAGATAACGGGTCATGGTTTCCACTACACTGTCAGGCATTAAAGAACCTCCTGCACTATTCAGGAAGATTTTGTTGAGACATCCCGGAGTTTCCTGGCGCATACGGTTTATATCCATTTTTGATTTGGTTTGGTATTGCAAATTTGTATTAAAAATATTTTTGAATATTTCTTTAAGACATAAAAAATCCCGAAAACCGGGATTCATCAAGAGTATTATTAATTTTTCCTTAATCTAAAACACTCCAACCTCTTTTCGGATTGGTATTTGTAGAAACCTCCTGCTCATTAACAATAATATTTTCTTTTCGCTGACCGATATAATCGAGCTCGCTGAGTTTGGAGAAAATAGTTTCGAGACTTCTCAGCATCTGCTGGATATAGAGAAGAGGCTCACCGCTGTTATGATGGTCATAATTGGTTTCCGCAACTATGGAAAGCTGGTTGAGTAATGTATGGGGAGCTATTTCACTCCATTCAAGACTATAATTCAGCATTTCTTCCAGCTCCGCAGGAACGAGAACCTGCGTGGAATTATATAAATGCAGAGCAAGTCTGGCAAAAGATTCTATTAAAAATACAGGTGGCTGCCATGGAATAATATTCCGGAACTGGAAATACATATCTCCAAAAGTATTAATCATGGTAGTACATAAAAACTTAACATTCTGTGCCAGAGCAGTATTTTGATTTTTATGGGATGCTTTCTGAACTATTTTAAAGGCATACTGCTGCAAATTCCCAATAGATTTTGCAAATCCGTTATAATATTCCAATAACGCAGGATGACTTTGAACCGAGGTACAAGGAGGTATAAACCGGGAATCCACCTGGGCAATATTACCTTTAAGATCCACTTTTCCTATTACCAGATAGTTTCCGCCTGAATAACTGCTGTTTAAAGAATTAACAGGTAATAATTCTATATGATAATTAGATTGTGCATTGGGATGACGAGGAGGTATTTCTTCAGGATCAATATCCCCGAACGGAACCTTATCAAAAGGATTTACTGAGATCAATATATAATATTCTCCATCTGCCTGTTCCTCATTCATGGATTTTGCCAGGGACTTTACACTGATCTTTCTGTCATTCAGCTCCATTCGGTAACCGGCTAACGTAATGGCACTACAATGCTTGATAATCAGCTGTACATCATTGGTAGCCGTATTATGAACATCAAAAATGGTTTTATCCGTGAAATCACTGGAAATAGGTAAAAGTCCGTAATTGTATGTATTAATGTTCAGAGAGTTGGAATCCCTGATGGTATCTATTAAAAAATTATCCTGATCATTCAGGTGCTTTTGGGAAACTTTCATCCCATCCACCCAATTGATTGCAAAATGTTTGATTGGCTGTATCATATTAAAATACTTTTAATGTTGGTGTTTATGATTTTTTCGTGGCTTTTTCTTCTTCATGATGAATTACCCGCTTGCAGATCACTACTTCATTTTCTGAAATATTATTAGTGGTAATATCCCGGTCGAAGTCGATATATTTTCTAAAGCTAAAAAATGACTTTTTAGTATAAAAAATCCAGTAATAGGGTTCCTTTTCCTGATCCGCAAGATGAATGACCGACCCTGGATTTTTATGATTATAATCATCGACCACCCTGTAAAACCAGTCTCCGAATGTCACTCCCGTCGGCAATGTTTTAGCTTTGATTCTGAACCGGTTGGCATCTTCCAAATTTTTACTGAGCTCTACATTCAATACCATCAGCTTATCAAAATCAGCTCCTTCAAAATCAGGCGGTTTCTGATCTGGCGAAAATCTCCATGTCTTATATATATCAAAAGGAATGCTGATAAACTGAACATAGCAATAATAAAATACCAGCGGTACTATGAAAATAATGACACTTGTAGCCGCCATTAGCGAATAGCCTGTTCCTTTACTCATCCAGTCGAAAATAAGGACAAAAAGATAACCTCCAAATACCATGCAGGTAAGCGAAAGTAATGTTTCAAACAGGATGCTTAATGACAGGGAGTCAATATGTTTCTTGAAGTATACATGCAGAAGATTGACATGGATAATTCCTAATATAAGATAAATGATTTGGGCAATAAGATACCAATAAGGGTTGAAAAGGTTTCCTGCAAATCCGAAAAAACCCGGTATAGCCAGACATAAGCTGCATAAAAGAAAGTAAATGATGATCACTTTCATTTTAATGGCAGGTTTATTCCTTCTGATCACACCTAATACAACCATCATAATAACCGCTATAAGGGGAAGCAGTATATATCTAAAAAAAATGCCTTTTACTGAGGAAATTTCCATTGTGTTTCTTTCAAATTTATATTTTGTTGATGTTTGGTAACTGTAAAGATAAAACTTTTTTAAAGAAAAGTGGAATATCCGAGCCTGCAGGTGTTTCGGTGATCATCCGCCAACAGAAAGGAATAGTCTTTTTTCTCAGTAATAAAATTCTCTTCCACGTCTACGGAAACAGGAAGAAAATAATCATACAAAGCCTGAAGTACTTTTCTGAAGGGGTTTCCGGGGATATATTTTTTTACATCCGTGTAAGGAATCGGTCCTATATTAACCATCCAGTTCCGCTGTCCGTCCATATGTTTACCACTTGTTATATAAGTAACACCAAGCTGGGAGTTCCCTAAAAGCATAGAATCATCATTTTTTCCTATATCATCCACTACATTAGGAGTAAAGGTTACTTCAACAGGGACTTGCAAAAAAGCAGTCATGCATCTTTCAAACCATTTTTTATCTCCCCTGATCTGATGGAAAAACGGCAATATATGAATGAAAATATAAGCATTCTGCTGGTCCAGCATTTTGATAAGGGGCCAAAGCTCACTTGTAATATCCAGTAAGGTATCCGTATCACTTGCAATATCAAATTCATACTCTTTCAGCAGGGAGCTGATCTCCGTAAAAAAGATTTCCAGCTCGAAAGGGCGGAAAAACTTACGGGCATCTTCCTCTACTTTTTTCTGTTTGCGTATTTCTTTGACGACCGTTTCAATATTTTTCCGGGAAGTACTGAGAGAAGGCGGATGAAATATTCCCTCGGGAAGATAATCATAAATCCCTTCCCTATAGGTTTCTAAGGTAATCACTTCTTCATCAAGTCCTAAATAGCTGCTGGAAATACTTTTTATATCCTTCAAATAGGCCCTGTCATTGATACCGCTCCGCTCTATGAATATATTACTTACAGCTCTGTAATATTTTAGAAGATTTACGGCTACTGCTTCAGCCTTAAAATCCGTCTGTAATTTGTTGTAATACATATTGATGATATTCTCATGCATAAGCCCTTCTTTGCTTTATGATTATTTTGTTTTTCAGGTGTAAAGATAATATTTCTCCCCTATTTGAAAAAAGTATCATCTTAAATTTATTTCAGAATAATAGCCTGATAAAATTATAAAAAATTTTTAATTGATTATTTATTCATAAAAAAATATGGTTATTATATTTTAACCTGCTGAGATCTAATATTATTTACACATAAAGTATAATATTTAATATGATTTGTAATGGTAGTTGAAAAACCTATTTTATCTTTGCAGTTCGAAATTATAATTTACAATGAAAAGTATGTATTCTAAGCTTTTGCTTTTATTATTCATTTCCTCTTCCTTATATTCTTATGCGTGGGGATTAACCGGTCACCGGGTAATTGCTGAGATTGCTGAAAACCATCTTTCCGGAAAAGCGAGAAGGGAAATAAAAAAACTAATGGGAAAAGAACGCCTTGCCTATTGGGCCAACTGGCCGGATTTCATTAAATCCGATACCACAGGGGTTTGGAAACAGGCTTCCGCATGGCATTATGTAAATGTGGATCCTCAAACGGACTTTAAATCATTTGAACAAAATTTAAAAGCCCAGGCCGGACCCAACCTTTATACTCAGGTAAAAACTCTTTCTGCTCAAATAAAGGATAAAAATACGCCTGAAAAGGACAGAAAAATTGCTCTTATATTTTTAATTCATATCATGGGTGATCTTGCCCAGCCTATGCACACAGGGAGAGCCGGTGATCTGGGAGGTAATAAAATCAATGTGAGTTTTTTCGGCAGCAAAACCAATCTTCATTCCGTATGGGACGGTAAGCTTGTGGATTCTCAAAAATACAGTTATACGGAATATTCCAAGCTTCTGGATATCAAATCCAAAGATGAAGTACGTCAAATCCAGAACGGTACATTAGAGGAATGGCTGTATGACTCTCATAAAATAGCCAATACCATTTATGCCCAAACTCCTAATGATGCTAAATTAGCCTATGATTATGAATATAAATTCAATGCTACTCTGGAAAGACAGCTTCTTTACGGTGGTCTGAGATTAGCCAAGGTACTGAATGATTTATTCTGATTTTAAAACATCAGGTTTATGATAAAAGCCCGGACAACTTTCTGAGTTGTCCGGGTTTATTTTATTCTAGTCTCCCTTAGATTTTCAGGTATTAAATATATCGGTAAAATATAAAACACCTGATAACCAATCATTTAAAATAATTCTTTAATTAAATTTTTCATTTTTAACGCTAATCCGGAAAAAAAATTAAACCCGGTGTAACCTTTTTGGTATTTCAAACGTATAATATATGTAACTCTATTTTTGAGGATAAAATAAATGAGACAGTTAAAAATTACCAAGCAGGTTACCAATAGGGAGACTGCTTCATTGGACAAGTATTTGCAGGAAATTGGTAAAGTGGAATTGATTACTGCAGACGAAGAAGTAGAATTGGCGCAAAGAATACGTGCTGGAGACAGAGCCGCATTAGAGAAATTAATAAAAGCCAACCTTCGTTTCGTAGTTTCTGTATCGAAACAATACCAAAATCAGGGTCTTTCCTTACCGGATTTAATTAATGAAGGTAACTTAGGATTAATGAAAGCTGCAAAAAGGTATGATGAAACCAGAGGTTTCAAATTTATCTCTTACGCCGTTTGGTGGATTCGTCAGTCGATTTTACAGGCTTTGGCTGAACAGTCAAGAATTGTAAGATTGCCACTGAATAAAATTGGTTCAATCAATAAGATCAACAAAGCATATGCTCACCTTGAACAGGAAAATGAAAGACCACCTTCCCCGGAAGAATTGGCTGAAGTTCTTGACATGAGTGAGGAAGATATTAAAGAATCTATGAAAAACTCCGGTAGACACCTGTCTATGGATGCTCCCCTTGTAGAAGGTGAAGATTCTAATCTTTATGATGTATTACGTTCAGGAGAATCACCAAGTCCGGACAAAGATTTAATGTTAGAATCTCTTCAGATTGAAATCGAAAGAGCTTTGAATACATTAACACCGAGAGAAGCCGACCTAGTGAGATTGTATTTCGGATTAAACGGAAAACATCCTATGACGTTAGAAGAAATTGGTGAAACTTTCGATCTTACAAGAGAAAGAGTTCGTCAGATTAAAGAAAAGGCGATCAAAAGATTAAAACACAATACCAGAAGTAAGATCTTAAAATCTTATTTAGGTAAATAATCTTAATGTAATAATTATTAACGGAGTTTGATTTTCAGACTCCGTTTTTTTTATTTTCTGAACAATAAAAAAAGGAACCTATATGGCTCCTTAACATATCATTTAATTAAATGGAATTACTTAATTTCAGTTTTCACATTCCCACATGAGGACATGGCTTTTCCATAATAAGGATTTACAATCTGCTTTTCATTGCTTAACCAGTCTGCGTTCTTCATAGGACAATGCTGAACATATACAGGCTGAGCGGAAAGCTTAAATTCTTTGGTTAAAGCAATCATATTTCCCGAAAGTCTTTGAAATGCCTCCCTCTGATTTTTTATATTTTTAGTTTTGGATATAACATCGGCATCTTTTGTAAGCGCCTTTAATTTATTTTCCGGCAATGTTTTAACCGAAGAAGCGGATTTAATAAATTCCTGGGCTGATCTGGAAGCTTTATCGGCATCATCTGAACTTAAAGACGTTTTGATGGCAATATAATCTTTATATAAGGTCGAAACCTGGGCATCGGATTTTAGTTGTGCAGCCACCGAAAATACGGAGAATACAGTCAATAATGCTGTAATGATATACTTTTTCATAATTAAGTAATTAAAAATCTTAAACAAAAATAAAGAGAAGTTATAAATGCCTGTTATAAAATTTTGTAATCTTATTGTAAAATTCTGGAAAATTAATTTGCTACTCATTCTCTTATCTTTTTTAATATTTCACTGAATAATGAAAAATAAAATATGAATTAGACTATACTCTCAGTTTAATTTAATAGATTTGTGAATCACCTTGTAACTCAAAAACACATTAGTCAATACTAATCTATGAAAACATTCCTAATCTATGTATGCTTGTTTATTCTGTGTTTTTCTTGTTCAAAAAGAGAAAAAAAACAAAATTTATCCGGCACTACCGAAAAGGAAACAGAAAGAATTATTACAGATACTACACTCATAGGCGGTGCTTTGATAGAACTCATTGACAATAATGGGAAAAGTGAGATTAAAATTCATTCTGAAAAATATTCCCTCTCAGGAAAAATCATAGGACATCCACCCTTTTATTTTTTGAGAAATAATGGTGAAGTTCTATCGTTGTATTGGGATTTTGCACACAGAACTTACAGGAACAAGTAATATCAATACCCAGATGTTCAATCGGAAAAAGCAGAGATTAGGTTCCAGACTCATTCTAAAAACTAATAATAATGTATGAAAAAAAATATTTCCATTTTTATCCTGAGTTTGTTTATTATTTCCTGTTCCCAAGAAAAAAAGAAAGTCTCTACAGAGTTTAAGTCTCAAAAAAATATTACTGATAAAGCTATAGTTGGTGGTATACTTCTAGAGCTTACAGACAGCATAGGAAAGGGTACGTTAAACATAAAGTCCGATCAATATAAAATATCGGGAAAAATAAAGATTGAATCTCCATGCTATTTCTTAAGAAGAAATGGAAAAGTTCTGTCTTTTTCTTACCCCGATGTCAATGTAGATCACACAATCATCATACAGGGAAGAAACGGAGTCCAGGGGATTTTGTTTAAAAAAGACAGTATTATTTATGAGGATTTTTTTCCTACAAAAACTCCATACAGCATTCAGGAAGGAGCAGATGAAATTGTTTACCAGGATTTTGCTCATAGATTTTATAAAAACAGATATTAAAAAAAACTCCTGAAAATTTCAGGAGTCTGTATTTTATTTTATTTTAAATTCAAGTTTGACATTAAAGAACCTACCTGTTAAACGTACAGGAACCGGATACATCAAATTGGTATTATAATCCGTTACCCACTGATTGGCAACCGTATTATTAATATTAAAGGCATTAAATACCTGCACACCTAAGGTGAGTTCTTCAAAATTCCCCCAGAAACCATACATATTCTTTTTGTTTTTAGAGTCTATAAAAACTTTGGAAAGTCCGATGTCTACTCTTTTATAAGAGGGTAAAGTTTTCTGATAATTATAAGGATTAGTCATTACCGGAGATCCGGTAGGCAGTCCCATAGCATATACTAAAGTAAGGTTCACACGCATGGATGGAAATTGAGGCATATAATCCTGATAGAACATGGCAAAGCGGAACCTCTGATCTGTAGGTCTCGGAATATTTCCCTGGCCATCAATATTCTCATATACCCTGGCATAACTCGCCGATAACCACGAATCTATTCCCGGAACAAATTCCCCATACAAACGTGTATCTATTCCGTACGCATATCCCGTAGCATTATTTTTCCCTGAATAACGGATCCTTACATTATCCATGTAATAAGGAATCAGGTTATCCATTTTCTTATAATAGGCTTCTGTAGTAAGCTTAAATGGACGGTCGTACATATAAAATTCAAAATCATTACCCAAAATCATCTGTAAAGAACGTTGGGATTTTATATTTGAGTTAAAAGTACCATCCAGATCTTTGATCTCCTTATAAAAAGGCGACTGATAATACACTCCCCCGGAAAGCTTGAAGAGCATATCCGTTTCCCAATCCGGTTTTATAGCAAACTGGAACCTTGGTGAAAATATGGTTTCATTATTAAAACTCCAATGGGAAACCCGGGCACCGGCATTTACAAAAACTTTGCTGGCTCCCCAGAAAAATTTCTGCGAATATTGTGCATAAGCGGAAAGTCTTGTAGGCTCAATACTGTTGTTCCCTGAGATTAAATAATTAAGTGTAAGGTCCGAAGAATTAGGAATTCTCGGATCATCCAGAGGTCTTGGAATACTATATCCGGAAGAGTCCACCACTTTCCATTCGTTGGTAAGATCTTTAAGATTTTCTTTTTCATATTTAAATCCTACTTCGATATCCGTATTCACATTCGGGGAAAATCGGGTTTTAAACTGAGCCCCGTAAGTTCTTACAAACAGGTCATTTCGGGCATGCTCAATCTGTCCTCCCACATCATATGAAGTCACAGGATTTCCTGTAATAGGATCAAAAGTCTGTAAAATATAAGCAGAAGAAATAGTATAATATTCTCTTTCTCTGTTCTGATAAGCAAAACTATCCAGGGTAAACCTCCATTTATCAGAAGGCTTATAATTCATGGATACGGTTCCCATCATATTCTTATACTTATCATTTTCTTTTCCCCCATAGCTTACGTTAAGATTAATAGGCTGGTCTACCGTACCAAAGTCCACACTTCGCTCCTTTGGAACCATCTCATAATCATTTTTGGAGTAATACCCTATAAATGATAATGTAAACTTAGGACTGATATGATAATTGATATACGATTGAAAATCCCAGTACGTAGGATTAAAATCAGTATCTTCATTTAAAGTATTAAGAACCAGATTGGTATTTCTGTATCTTCCGGAAAATAAAGCCGTTAGTTTTTTATTTTTTGATGCCAGACCGGTTGTTAGTCTCCCTCCTATTAAGCTTGCTTCTCCAGAAACTTCAAATTTTTCCGGTTCACGATAGTAAATATTTAAAGCAGAAGACATTTTATCTCCATATCTGGGTTCAAATCCTCCGGCTGAGAAGTTAACCGTAGAAACCATATCAGGATTAATGATACTTAATCCTTCCTGCTGGGAATTCCGGATAAGAAAAGGTCTGTATATCTCAATATCATTGATGTAAATAAGGTTCTCATCATAGTTACCACCCCGAACCATATATTGGGAAGAGAGCTCAGTATTGGAGTTTACGGAGGGTAAGGTTTTTATAATACCTTCAATACCTCCGGAAATACTCGCTACATTCTGAGCATCTTTTGCTGAAATTTTCACATTGGTGAGGTCATTGGTTTTTCCGACTACTTTTTTCTGGAATACAACTTCCTCAATATCGGTTGTCCTTGTAATGGTGTCCTTTTTCTTCACCTGGGAGAAAGCTAACATAGGGACAAGGATACTCAGTGGTAAAACTATTTTTTTCAAAAGAAATGTTTTAGGATTTCAAAAAGTGAATTTATAAATTTTATTTGATAATCTGGCTTTGTAAGAAAACTTTTGACCATACATCAATAAACTTTTCGGGAAGTTTTTTCTGTTTTATTGCGGAAATGCAAATAAATACATCCTGCTCGCCTTTGGTGAAGTAATATACCTGGGATTCTGTAGTATCGGAATCTTTATAAGCATCCGCTTCCATGGTGAAAAGAATATATTCTCTTTCATTTTCTTTGCTACGGGACAGCTCTTTTACTCTCAGATTATCAGTTTTGGCTGCCACCAATTTGGTCTGATTATCCAAAAAAGCCTGTAAAGGAGTCGGCTGCATTTTTTATCGTCAGTTTCGTTACAATAAGATTATAATTATCCCAGTTTTGCCCTTTAGGAATATATTCCAGCATCTCCATTTGAGGAGTTTTCTGATTCTCTGCCAAATAAAGGCTGTATTCAGCAGGTAAAACAAATTGTAATGAATCCTTCTTCTGCGCATTAAAAACAGAAAAGAAAGAAAAAATAAAAAGGGTGGCCAGTTTTTTCATCATTATAAAATAGCTTCCCGGACTCTAGTTAATTTTTGTAAAAGATCATCTAACAGGTCCAATCTTAGCATATTAGCCCCATCCGACAAAGCGGTTTCAGGAGTCGGGTGTGTTTCAATAAAAATACCGTCCGCTCCTACTGCAATTCCGGCTTTCGCGATTGTTTCGATCAGATCAGGTCTTCCACCTGTAACACCTGAACTCTGGTTGGGCTGTTGCAGGGAGTGGGTAACATCCAAAATAACGGGAGCATATTGCTGCATGGTCGGAATACCTCGGTAATCCACAATTAAATCCGTATATCCGAAAGAATTACCTCTTTCAATAATAGCTACTTTCTGATTATCGGAATCCGTTATTTTCTGTACGGCAAACTTCATGGCTTCCGGTGAAAGAAACTGTCCTTTTTTCAGGGTTACACATTTACCTGTTTTTGCAGCAGCTACTAATAAATCCGTCTGACGAACCAAAAACGCAGGAATCTGTAAAACATCTACATATTGGGCGGCTAAAGCCGCATGCTCATTTTCATGAATATCGGTGGTAGTAGGAATATTAAAAGTTTCTCCTACTTTTTTAAGTATTTCCAGAGATTTTTCCTCTCCTATGGTAGTAAACGAGTCTACTCTACTTCTGTTAGCCTTTTTAAAGCTACCTTTAAAAATGTAGGGAATATTATACTTATTGGTAAGCTCAATTACTTTTTCTGCAATGTTGAGCGCCATATCTTCTCCTTCAATAATACATGGTCCGGCAATAAGAAAAAAGTTCTTTGAATCTTTGTGCTGTATATTATCTAAATATTGTATCATCTTAATTATTAATTATTTTCTAAACATTGAATATTAAATTCTGTTCATTATTTTATTTTCTAAATATAAGCTATTTCTTTACTAAATCAATAGTTAAAAAAGTGCTTTTTTCTACTTGTTTATCTTTCCCGGTCCTTAGTCTTATTCAAATTTATACCCAATTAAAGATAAAAAAATGAGTGCAAAAACCGTTTTGAAATAATAACGGAAATAGACCTTCTTTATTGATAAAATCAACAAAAAAATTCTCTGTTCCCCTTACATTTTCTTCAGCACCTTATCAAACGTACTGATATTCCTGCTCGTCAATCTGTCTTTAAGGCTTTTCTTTCCCAACACCTTTCCAAAAGTAGAGCCCAGCGTGTTTCCTTTAGGAACCTGCCAGTAAAATGTATTATCCAGGATACAACCTTTTTCATCTTCTACCGGGACCGTGTTTTCAAATTCCTGCATTAAGATATTTTCAATGTCCGAAGCTCCGATAAAAGCATAAATGTGAAAATCCTCTTTTTTCTCAAATGGATTTTTATTCCAAATATTTTCTATTTCCTCTTTAGTTCTCAAAAAAAGAAAAGCTTCATAGGAAAAATGCTCTGACATGGCTTTTTCCAGCTTTACTTTAAGACTGCTTTCCATCTCTTCAGAAGAAAAAATTATATTACCTGAAGCCAGTACGGAACTGACGTCTTCCATCCCTTCATTACTAAAAACCTCACATACTTCCGCCATCTTCATATTGGTTCCTTTTACATTCACTCCACGAAGAAAAGCACAGTATCTCATCGTTTTATAGTATCTAATTATTTTAAATCTTTCTCTCTTACATAGAGGTTATAATCCGTACCCGAAGGTTTCAGGTTATAAATCCTTTCTAATATTTTGTTGTCACTTTTCAGGTGATCTTTTACACGAAACTCTTTTAACAGCTTATAATGTTCTTTATAATACGCACCGTTTTTGCCTTTGAATATATCATCGTAAGTAAGCAGGTATTTGGGCTTTCTGTTTTTAACCGTATTGATCCAATAATTGGGTTTATCTTTTTCAATCTCTGTCTGAACTTCCTTATCTACCAGCCCCACTTCATCAATCGTTTTCAATCCTGAAAAATAAGGTACGTAGCCGGCCGGCTCCAGTAAGATCCACTGATTTTTATCTTTTTCATATTGATTCAGGTATAAACCGATCGTTCTTCTGTAATTCCATTCCCCATTTCCCGTAGCAATCGAATGAACCGTCTGAAAAGCAAACATCGGTACAATATAAAAGACAAGAAGTAAAAACAGCCAGAGATTTCTCTTCGTTTTTTGCTCCAGTACAAACACTAACACCGGCGTGAAAAGCAGCAGCTGAGGAACCCAGTAATACCAGTCAAATAAACTTCTCTGGGATATGAATATCAATTGTTTTGCCCATCCGAAAAGAAAGATCATCCATAGAAAATAGTTTCTCTTTTCTTTCTGTCTGATAAGGAAAATAAAGCAGACCAGCTCAAAAATCAGTACAACAATAGTAGATGGATTAAAATCACCCGGCAATTTCAGCATTCCCCAGAAGTTACCGTAACTTTGGTTAAAGTATTCGAGATTCTGGGCCATAGTGAAATTATTGTCGTATCTCAGCTTTTTAGCCGTAATCGTATTATTGACAATTTCTCCGAAATAAAACCAGTTAAATGCCACTACAATACCTACGCCCAATATTCCTCCCAGGATATAGCTCCATCTGATCTTTTTGTTCCAGAAAACATCTACAAGGAAAACAATTCCTAAAAAGATAACCGTATCAATCCTTGTAAATAAAATTAAAATGGGAAATAAGATCAAAGCCCATTTTTTTTCTTTTTTGAAACCATAGTACAGTAAAGCCATTTCTAAAAAGAAAAGGATTCCATATTCCATTCCCAAAATTGAAATTTTAATGGCAGGAGGCAGAATACCGATCAGAAATATAAATATAGCTTTATGCCATGGATTTTTCAGCAACAAGTGTGAAAGTAATAAAGAGCCAATTGTAAATAAGATGGAATTAAATATCAGGAGCGGTTCAATAAACCCTTCTTTACCTAAAACCAAATTAAACAGATAAGAAACAAAAACGTATAAATGAGTTGTAGAAGCTGATATTTTTTCATCTCCATTAAATCCTATTACTCCGTAATCCAACAAATTCTGAGCTACCCTCCAGGTAATGAAAGCATCTTCCTGGATATAATGGGTCAGTAAAAATAAGAGTTTGAAGACTACTGTAAAGATTACAGCATAGATTGGAATTTTATTATTTTTTGTTTCAGCCATCGTGCTTTTTTAATTGCACAAAGATAATTCTAATATTTATGAATACAAATAATAAAAAAAACGGAACATATGTTCCGTTTTTCTATTATAATATTCTTTTATTGAGTTGCTTTAATAATTGCTGTTGTAATCTGATCCTCTTTTTCCTTTGAGTAGGTGGAGTCAAAAGGTTCCATGATATCAAACAGGTATTGATAGAATGGTGTAATTTTCTGTACATTTTCCGATTCGCCGATGGCTTTTTCTTTACCCATCTGCTGAAGGTCTTTTATGAAAACATTAAACTTCTTATCAATCGGCTCGATGGATTTTACCAGATAAGTATACGCCTTATCTTTCTGCCCGATTTTTCCGTACGCATCAGTAACCGCTGATACTACAAGAGAATATTCCATAGGTTTTGTTCTCATCTGTCTGTTCAGGAAATGCTGTTCAGTCGGGCTCAGACTTAGGTAATAATCGTATTCTTCAAAAATTCCTTTTTTAAGGATTTCCGCAAGCTGAAGACCTTTCTGTTCCTGGCCAGCCACAATATATCCATATACAATTGCGCTTAAAGAACGTGGATCATTATATTTTTCAGCCGGGATTTCCTTAGCTGCCAAATCCAATAGTTCCAGTGCTTTTCCTTTTTGTCCGTTAAGGGATAACGCTGCTGCTGCCCTGCTTGCTGATGTTCTATAGCTGATGATATTGGAAGTAGCCGTTTCATCAAAGTGAACATTCAGGTCTTTGAAATTACCCCATTTGAAATTCTTAACTACATTATAAAGCTGGTCAGCATCCACTCTACCCAGATCTCCGTCTATGCTTCTTGGAGTATGAACAGGGATCAGGCGATAGCTAAATCCGTCAAATTGGAGGTATTCGTCCAGATAGAAAATATTTTCACTGTCATAAACCCCTCCCGATGAAAAGTTGATTGGTCTTTTCCAGTCAAAGTTAGCCAGGATATCAAACATCATCAGGTTATTTTTATATAATGTATTTCCTTTATAATCGATGGTGATCTGATTAACCGTGTGAGGCATGTCAGCTGCTGTAATGATTCCAGCCTTTAAAGCATTATTTTTATTAACCGGTAAAATAAATTTGGTTACAGGTAAGAAGTTATATTTTTCGTATCGTTCTTCTCCAAAGATCATTTTTAATATTTCATCTTTCTGAGGAGACTGGAACTTAATGAAATTAACGGCTTCTTTTAATGTCATAGAATCCTGAACCAGATATTTTCTGAACATTTGCAGTTCCGTTTCCGGAGCTCCCTGCTGCTGAAGATTATTGAATATATTCTGCCAGTCTTCTTTTTTCATCAGATAAACCTGATCATTCACTCCGTCTCTGTAATCATCGTGAGTTAGCTGACTGGGAATAGGCATTGCATTATAAGTTCTTCTCTTTACCTGATCAATATTCCATGGCGTTGACAATAATGTAAAGTTAACTACTTTCACATCATCACGGAACCTTTCGGTTTCCTGAATAGCCCATACCGGATAGGTATCATTATCTCCGTACACAAAAAGAATATCTTCTTTCGGGAGAGACTTTAATACGGAATAGGAATAGTCATAAGCGGTATAACGGTTACTTCTGTCGTGAGGATTATAATTCTGGAATCCCATCATAAGAGGAACTCCCAATAAAATAACACCAGCTGCGATATTGACTGCATTGGATTTTACTTTAGACTGAAGGAACCATAGCAGCGCCCCGGCTCCTAATCCTATCCAGATGGCAAATGCATAGAAGGATCCTACCATTGCATAATCCCTTTCTCTCGGCTCAAATGGCTTTACTCCTGTGTAGAAGATAATTCCCACACTGGTAAGAATAAATAGGGATAATAAAGCATAGAATCTTCCGAAATCCCTGTTCAGCTGGAAAAAGAATCCGATCAAGCCTAAAATCAAAGGAAGGAAAAAGAATTTTACCGTGCTTTCATTTTTAAATTTAGCAGGCATTTTATCCTGATTTCCCCATAAAGCATCATCAATAAATGAAAATCCTGAAATCCAGTTTCCATTGGTGCTTTCCATATTTCCTTCCAGATCATTCTGTCTTCCGACAAAGTTCCACATCAGGTATCTTACAAAATAATATCCGTTCTGGAAGGTAAAGAAGTAATCCATATTCTGGGCAAAAGAAGGCTTCTGCACTTTAATAAGGTCATAAGGTCTTACTTTTAAATAATCTGAAACCGTAATGGATTTATCTTCATATTTTTTTCTCAGGTCATCAAAAATTTCTTTTGCCTGAGGATTATCCGCTACATTTTCATTATCATAATTAAATGTAAAGTCAGGAGCCCCATACATGGAAATATAATTGGCCATTACCGATTTGTCCTCATTGAACATTCTCGGCATAAGGCTTACATGAGATTTGTTGAAAACATAGTTAAAACGGTCGTTTACTTTTCTGTAAGTTCCGGTTTTTTCATCTTTTTCATAAACATCTCCTGTTTTTTTGGTTTTATAGCTTCCGTCTTCATTTTTTTCTATTCCGTTGGCATCAAGGAAAGCCGTATAGTTTTGTCCGTAAATAGTCGGCCAGTCACCATATTGTTCCCTGTTATAATAATCCAGCATTCCGATGGCCGTATCAGGATCATTAAGGTTCATTGGCGGATTGGCATTCGCTCTGATAGGAATTACCATCCAGCATGAGAAACCAATCATCATGAATACTAGAGATAGTGCAATGGTCTGGTAGACATTTTTTTTGGTATTTCTAGCATACTTTATAATCAGGTAACACGCTGCAACCATAATAATAAAGGCTGCAATCGTTCCTGAATGGAAAGGAAGCCCCAGTCCGTTCACAAAGAAGATTTCCAGTCTTCCGAACATGGTCATGATCAGAGGGAAAACTACTTTGAAAACAAGTATTAAAATAATAAGGGTGATAACATTTGCCCAGATAAAGTTTTTCCATGTAAACTTATAATTTCGGGCGTAGTACACTAAACATACTGCGGGAATGGCAAGCATTCCCATCATGTGAACCCCTACAGAAAGTCCTACTATGAAAAAAATAAGGATAATCCATCTTTCATTTCCTGCTACGTTATATTCATTCTCCCATTTGGTAATCAGCCATACTAAGAGGGCTATAAACATGGAAGCCATGGAATACACTTCCCCTTCTACCGCGGAAAACCAAAAAGTATCGGAAAACGTAAAGCATAAGGCTCCGATAACTCCCGCAAAAAGGATAGAAATTTCCTGGTGTCTGGTCACTTCTTCAAAGTCTTTATTAAGAAGTCTTCTTACAAAGTGCGTAATGGTCCAGAATAAAAATAAAATAGTCAGGGCGCTGAAAAGCGCAGACATCGCGTTAATAACAATGGAATAATTTTCTCCCTTCCCAAATGCAAAAATGGCGGCCACAGCCCCCACAATCTGAAATAAAGCAGCACCCGGTGCGTGCGTTACCTCCAGCTTTACAGCAGAAGAAATATATTCTCCACAATCCCAAAAGCTAAAATTTGGCTCTATGGTTGATAAATAAGTAAAGAATGCTATTACAAAAATTACCCACCCCAAAACGGTGTTCCATCGTTTAAAAGTCCAGTTTCTCATAGAATTAATTCAATAGTGCGAAAATAAGGTTTTTAGATGATTTTATGTTGTTTTTAACAAAATTTAAAGATTTTGGCGTGGTTTTTGCCAAGATTCAAGGGCTGAGATTGCAAGCAAAAAAATGATATTTATCTTTTACTGGCTTACTAATTGAACAAAAGTTTAGATATTATTTATTTTTTTGTATTTTTGCGGTCAGATTTTTATTGAAAAATAACAAATAATGAGTAATGTTTACGATAATATTCTTGGCCTAATTGGAAACACTCCTTTGGTAAAGCTAAATACTGTAACAAAAGATATTCCTGCAACTGTTTACGCCAAGTTAGAATCATATAATCCTGGACATTCCACTAAAGATAGAATTGCACTTCATATTATAGAAAACGCTGAGAGAAAAGGTTTATTAAAAGAAGATTCCGTAGTTGTTGAAACTACTTCCGGAAATACAGGATTTTCTCTTGCTATGGTTTGCATCATCAAGGGGTATCAATGTATTCTCGCTGTAAGTGACAAGACAAAACCTGAAAAAATTGCCTACCTTAAAGCTCTTGGTGCTACCGTATATGTATGTCCTGCAAATGTACCTGCGAATGACCCCCGATCTTATTACGAAGTAGCTAAAAGAATTGCTGCGGAAACTCCCAACTCTGTGTACATCAATCAGTATTTTAATGAGCTGAATATTGATGCCCACTATCAGACTACAGGTCCTGAGATATGGGAACAGACGGAGGGCAAGATTACTCATCTTTTCGCTTGTACGGGAACAGGAGGAACCCTCTCCGGTTCGGCAAAATTTCTGAAAGAAAAAAATCCTGATATAAAAATAATCGGTGTAGATGCTGATGGCTCCATTCTTAAGAGCTATCATGAAACAGGAGAAATCCACAAAGAAGACGTACATCCTTATCAGATCGAAGGAATGGGAAAAAATTTGATCCCTTCCGCTCTTCTATTTGATAAAGTAGACGAATTTGTGAGAGTAAATGATGAAATGTCTGCCTACAGAACCCGTGAAATCGCCCTTAAAGAGGCAATCATGGGAGGTTATACGACAGGCGCCGTTACTCAGGCTTTAATACAGTACGCCCAGTCTCATCCATTCTCAAAAGATGATATGGTAATTCTTATTTTCCCGGATCATGGTTCGCGGTATATTACTAAAGTATACAGTGATAAATGGATGGCTGAACAAGGCTTTGTTAATAATTGTGTACATAACTATGATGAAGTTTTCAAAACAGAATTCATTAAATAATAAATAATTTACGAAACAAATCAAGCCTTTTTTGTAGACCTTAAAAGGCTTTTTTACTTAAAAAAACCCTTTAAAAAATGTTAGATATTTTTGAAAGAATAAAGCAAAATCCAGGACCTCTTGGCCAATTTGCTGATTATGGTGAAGGTTATTTTATTTTTCCAAGATTAGAAGGACCTATCGGACCCAGAATGCAGTTCCAGGGAAGAGAAGTTATATTTTGGAGTGCTAATGATTATTTAGGATTATGCAACCATCCTGAAGTGAAAGAAGCTGATGCTAAAGCTGCTGCAGAATATGGAATGTTCTACCCTATGGGAGCAAGAGCAATGTCCGGAGAGACCGAACAGCATTTGCAACTGGAAAGAGAATTAGCTGAATTTGTTCAAAAGGACTCTGCTTATTTATTAAATTTCGGTTACCAGGGAATGGTGTCTACTATTGATGCTTTGGTAAACAGAAATGATGTAATCGTATATGATGTTGATTCACACGCCTGTATCGTAGATGGAGTAAGATTGCATGCTGGAAAGAGATTTACGTATAAGCATAATGATATGGTAAGCCTTGAAAAAAACCTTCAGAGAGCTACTAAAGTGGCTGAAGAAACAGGCGGAGGTATTTTAGTGATTACGGAAGGGGTTTTCGGAATGCGCGGACAACAGGGTAAAATCAAAGAGATATGTGCTCTTAAAGAAAAATATCAGTTCAGATTATTGGTAGATGATGCCCACGGGTTCGGTACTTTAGGAAAAACAGGCGCCGGAGCAGGTGAAGAACAAGGCTGCCAGGACCAGATTGACGTATACTTTTCTACTTTTGCCAAGTCAATGGCAGGTTTCGGGGCGTTCTTAGCAGGAAATAAAGAGATTATCCGATATTTAAAATTCAACTTAAGATCACAGATTTTTGCAAAATCATTGACGATGCCAATGGTAATCGGTGGTTTAAAAAGACTGGAGCTTTTAAGATCCAGACCGGAAATCAAGGCTAAGCTTTGGGAAAATGTACATAAATTACAGAATGGTCTGAGAGAAAGAGGATTTAATATCGGAGATACCAATACATGTGTAACTCCTGTAATGATGCAGGGAACACCTGTGGAAGCTACCCTTCTTGTAAAAGACCTGAGAGAGAAATATGGAATTTTCACTTCGGTGGTAGTTTATCCGGTAATTCCAAAAGGAATGATTCTTTTAAGATTAATTCCTACAGCTTCTCACACTGATGCAGAGATTAATGAAACACTTTCCGCATTTGAAGCTATTCATGATAAACTGGTAAGCGGTTATTATAAAGAGGAAGAACAAAAACTTCTGCAGGAGCAGGGTTTAAGTTTCAAACCGATTTAATATAAGATTAGAAGCCACTGAATTTTCAGTGGCTTTTTTATTACTTCTTCGAACTTCAAAAACATCCAATCACTCCTCTCCTTTTCAGAACATTTCTTTTTATTGATATTTCCGATATTTTACCTTAAAAAAAGTAAATTCAACAACAAAATCAATTAATACGTTTATTTTGATTAAATTTGTCCATTAACTAGCTGAAAATATTTTAACGTTAGTTATTTCAACTTACACAAATGGATGAAAACATACAAAATTACAGACAGCCAATGGTTACTTCCATTGGAATTATACTAGGATTTGTACTGGGCTTTACAGGTAAATGGGCTACTGAACCAGTATCTAAAACCCAAACCTCTGACTACCTTGTAAGCACCGGATTATTTTTAAGCGTCATCTTTCTAATTATCTCTCTGTATCGAATTCTCAACAATAATTATCCTAAAAATAATACGGCAGGCTATTATAGGAAAACCCTAAAATTATTCATCAGCGGAGTTTGTTTTGCCTTTGTGGGAATCATTATTTCCATATTTCAAATTATACTAAACCACTAATGAACAAATTAATTATCTCTTTGATGGCCTTAACGACTATTGCATTCAGCTCATGCGAAAAGAATGAGGAACAGAATCCTACCGATCCGGAAATTTTTTATACTATGCCGGACGAAAGTGAACCTCATGAAGGAACCTGGCTTCAGTGGCCGCATCAATATCAGTACGGCACCGCCTACCGGAACAGCCTGGATCCCACCTGGGTAGCTATGACAAAAGCTTTGGTCTCCAGTGAAAAAGTTCACATCATCGCTTACAATGAAACTGAAAAGGGCAGGATTATTTCTTTGTTAAATACCGCCGGCATTCCCCTTGATGATATCGATTTCAAAATCTACAAAACGGATGATGTCTGGGTAAGAGACAATGGGCCTATTTATGTAAAGGATCAAAAAGGCAATCTGGTTATCGAAGACTGGGGCTTTAACGGTTGGGGTGAGAAAACGGATAGTGAAACCGGATTACCAATCACCTATTCAAAATGTAATATCATTCCTGCCAAAATTGCAGCCGATCAAAAAAGGACATTAGTAGATCTAAATTCTACCATGATCAATGAAGGCGGTAGTGTGGAAATTGACGGACAAGGCACATTGATAGCCTGCAAAAGCTCTATTCTGAATAGCAACCGAAATCCAGGGATGACACAGGCACAGGCAGAAAGTATATTCAAAAAGTATTTAGGGGCTACCCATTTTATCTGGCTTGACGGACAGGCAGGTCTGGAACTCACCGACCAGCATATTGATGGATTTGCCCGATTTGGAAATTCCAACACTATCGTTACCATGGATGAAAACAGCTTATTGGATTTTGATGTTAAGCAACGTGATATCAATACCTTATTTACTGCAAAAAATAAAAACGGCATTCCTTATACGTTTGTAAAAGTTCCTTTAACCAAAAACAATGTAAAAAAAACAGACGGTACCGATCTTGGATATCGAGGTTCCTATATCAATTATTATATAGCCAACAATAAAGTATTGGTCCCTAACTATAATGATCCGAACGACAGTATCGCCAACCAGATCATTCAATCTCTCTATCCTACGAGAACCGTGGTGGGAATAGATGTAAGAAATTTATATGAAAACGGAGGAATGGTACATTGTGTTACCCAGCAGCAACCTGCCTCTTAAGTTTTAGAAATTCAAACTAATTAAGAATTTAGGGTCATGATCATTTAATTTTTTTAAAATATATTTGCAAAAATTTTCTTTTGAAAGATTTGCTTCTTATTACTCCGCCTTTTACCCAGCTTAATACTCCTTATCCTGCTACAGCTTATATTAAAGGATTTTTAAATACCAAAAATATTTCAAGCTACCAGATGGATTTAGGAATTGAGGTTATTCTGAATTTATTTTCTAAAGACGGAATTGAAGAGGTGTTCAGTAGTCCCATCAGCCTTTCCAACATTTCTGAAAACGCTCAGCGTATCTATACTTTAAGAGATGAATATATCAAAACCATTGACCAGGTTATTCTTTTCCTGCAAGGTAGAAATCCTACGCTTGCACGACAGATCTGTACCCTGAATTTTCTTCCAGAAGCTTCGCGTTTCAATCATTTGGATGATATGGAATTTGCCTTTGGAAATATGGGATTACAGGATAAGGCCAAGCATCTTGCTACTTTATATCTGGAGGATCTATCCGATTTTATCATTGAAAATATTGATTCGGATTTTGGTTTCAGCCGATATGCGGAAAGGTTGGGCAAAAGTGCCAATTCTTTTGATGAACTTTATACTAAGCTCCTCGGAAACTTAACTTTTATTGATAAGATCACCTTAAAGATCTTAAAAGAAAAACTGGAATTTACCCAGCCTAAACTGGTTTGTTTTTCCATTCCTTTTCCCGGAAATTTATATTCTGCTTTCCGATGTGCCCAATTCATCAAGCAAAATTATCCTGAAATAAAAATTGCAATGGGTGGCGGATTTCCCAATACGGAATTGAGAGAAGTCAATGATCCCCGGGTTTTTGAATTCTTTGATTTTATTACTTTAGATGACGGTGAACTCCCGATAGAGCTACTTTATGAAAGTATTCAGAATTATTCAGGGAAAGAAGAACCAGAATATAAACGAACTTTTTTAATTGAAAACCAATCGGTTACCTATAAAAATAATTCCAAAAAGAACGATTATAAACAATCGGAAACCGGAACTCCCGATTATACCGATCTGCCGTTGGAAAAATATATTTCTGTTATAGAAGTCGCTAATCCTATGCATAGCCTTTGGAGTGACGGAAGATGGAATAAACTTACAATGGCTCACGGCTGTTATTGGGGAAAATGTACTTTTTGTGATATCTCGCTTGATTATATTAAAATCTATGAACCCATTTCTGCCCGGATATTAGTGGATAGAATGGAAGATCTTATCAAAACAACGGGCGAGACAGGATTCCATTTTGTGGATGAAGCTGCTCCTCCTGCCCTGATGAGAGAAGTGGCATTGGAAATCTTACGCAGAAAATTAGTGGTTACCTGGTGGACTAATATCCGATTTGAAAAAAGCTTCACCCAGGATTTATGCTTTTTATTAAAGCTTTCGGGCTGTATAGCTGTTTCAGGAGGGCTGGAAGTAGCAAGTGACCGATTGTTAAAGCTAATCGACAAAGGTGTTTCCGTAGAACAGGTTGCCCAGGTTACCCGGAATTTTACAGAAGCCGGAATTATGGTTCATGCTTATCTTATGTACGGCTACCCCACTCAAACTATTCAGGAAACCGTCGATTCTTTAGAAATGGTAAGGCAAATGTTTGAAATGGGTATTCTTCAAAGTGGTTTCTGGCACCAGTTTGCCCTGACCGCTCATTCTCCAATCGGACTCCAACCGGAAGAATTTGGGATTACTCCTGTAAAACAAAAAATTTATTTTGCCAATAACGATATCGAATTCACAGATAAAACAGGAATTGATCACAGCAAATTTAGTTATGGACTAAAAAAATCCATTTTTAATTATATGCATGGAGTTCATTTTGATATTCCGCTGCAAGATTGGTTTGATTTTAAAATTCCTAAAACGACCATTCATCCTGATTATATTCATGATTGTCTTTTACAGGAGAATGATTTTGCTTTCAAAGTAAATTCAAAAGTGGTTTTCCTGGAAAAAAACGTAATCGCTGAGAATTACGTAAAAACAAAAAAACAAAACTCCTGGCCATATACTCGAATTTCATTCCATTTAAAAACCAATATTGTTATAATTGAACTGGAGCAAGAAAAAGCAGAATGGCTGGTTAAAATTCTTGAAGAGAATTGTTTGGAAAATTCCAAAAAGATTAGTCTTCAGCAATTGAAGGGAAATTTTGAAGAAAGTTTTGAAGATTTTGAATTGTTTTGGTTTTCAAAACCGATGCAGCAGCTTAGGGATAATGGGGTTATTTTGTGTTTATAATAAGGGGAAGATTTAGATTTTGGCTTAAGCCAGATGAAATTTATTTTTATTTTAAACGGGCTTAAGCCCGTTCCTATTGAATATAATTGCAGACTATTTTTTCAAATGATTTGTCATATCATTCAACATTGATTGAAAATATTTTAATTCATTGTTAGAATGGGCTTAAGCCCATTCCTATTGAATATAATTGCAGATTATTTTTTTAATAGTTTGATTCCTATCATTCAACATCGATTGAAAATATTTTAATCCATTGTTTAGAATGGGCTTAAGCCCATTCCCATTGAATACACCATTTTATAATTATCCTTTTATAAAATTAGGATCCATAATGACCACTCTTTCAACTATAGATTTATAGGTAGGATATTTTAATAGAGAAGCTCTTCCGGACATCTCCCGGTATAAAGTGAAGCTTTTTCCATTGGCAGTTTTAATTTGCTTAGTGGTCGTAATATATTTTCCAATGTATTTATTGTTGGCGTCATAGATTTCGATATCTACAAAAGTTTTATCCATGATGGTATCATTGGAGCCAAAGCTTACGGGAAGATTGGTGAAGTAACCTACTCTTTTTCCTTTGCTCAGGATCTCACCTACATAATTAACTTCCAGCTGAAGCTTGTCAATTTTATTTCTTAAGGTGTAGGCTTCCTTCAGCTTACCTTCAATCTTGCGTTTGGGGGCATTGGTAAAGATTTCATCCAGCTTTTTGATATTAATACCTTTTTCATCAATGATTTTAAAACTTTTAAGACAGGTATAAATCGCTGATTTTTCATCTCCGGAAAATGCAGAAGGGGAAATATAATCTAGTTCCAGTGTTTTATCTCTGTTATAGACTCTATTGAGTTTTATGTAACTATCTCTTATTGAATCCAATATACTTTTATCTACGAATTCGATGGTGTAAATAGGAGTTTCTTTTAAATCCATAAAAGTATATTCATTGGATTTATTATTAATTTTTGCTACGGCAACTCCGTCAATATTAATTACTCCTCTTTTTACTTTAATATTCTGGGCATTAATGATCATTCCTAAAATCGTAAATAATATGATCATATATTTCTTCATAAAATCAGATTTTTTACAATATAAAAAAAGTGCAACAAAATGTTACACTTTTTTTGAAAATATATTTAGCTTTTTCTTTAATTTATTCACAAAGGATAATTCCTTTATCATGATTAAATTCTACAACACCGCTTTTGATAGGATAAGAAAAAACAGAGTCTTTTTCGTTTTCTCTGGTAAAATTCTTGGCATATGCATCTTCAATGGAGTTTACATATAATTTTACTTTTCCACCTATTAAAGAAGAAACTATTCCTGCGTGGTTTTTCATGATGTGAAATTCACCATTTTTTCCAGGCAATAATACAGAATTCACTTCTCCTTCAAAAACTACGTATTCTGGTGTTAAAATTTTTATATTCATTTTAAATTGCTTTTGGCTTTTGGCTAATAGCTGTTGGGCTATCAGCAATTAGCATTATTATGCGTTTTCAGCTAACATTTTTTGTCCTGCTTCAATAGCTTCTTCAATAGTTCCTTTCAGGTTGAAAGCAGCTTCCGGTAAGTGATCTAATTCCCCGTCAATGATCATATTGAATCCTTTGATCGTATCTTTAATATCCACCAATGAACCTGGAATACCTGTAAACTGTTCTGCTACGTGGAAAGGCTGAGATAAGAATCTCTGAACTTTTCTTGCACGGTAAACTACAGATTTATCTTCTTCTGAAAGTTCTTCCATACCAAGGATCGCAATAATATCCTGTAATGCTTTATATCTCTGAAGAATTTCTTTTACTCTTTGAGCGCAGTTATAGTGTTCTTCACCAATTACTTCCGGAGCTAAGATTCTTGAAGTAGAAGCTAACGGATCTACCGCAGGATAGATACCCAGTGAAGCAATCTTTCTGTCCAGTACTGTTGTTGCATCCAAGTGGGCAAATGTAGTTGCTGGAGCCGGGTCAGTTAAGTCATCCGCAGGTACATATACCGCTTGTACTGAAGTAATGGATCCGTTCTTTGTAGAAGTAATTCTTTCCTGCATCGCTCCCATCTCAGAAGCAAGAGTCGGTTGGTAACCTACCGCTGATGGCATACGCCCTAAAAGTGCAGATACCTCAGAACCGGCCTGTGTAAAACGGAAGATATTATCTACGAAGAAAAGTACATCTCTTCCTTGTCCGCTTTCACCTCCATCTCTGTAATATTCAGCTAATGTAAGTCCTGAAAGTGCTACTCTCGCTCTCGCACCTGGTGGCTCATTCATCTGTCCGAAAACGAATGCTGCTTTAGAATCTTTCATAACTTCTAAATCTACTTTAGAAAGATCCCATCCTCCGTTTTCCATAGAGTGCATGAAGTCATCTCCGTATTTAATAATACCAGACTCAAGCATCTCTCTCAAAAGGTCATTTCCTTCTCTCGTTCTTTCACCTACTCCGGCGAAAACTGAAAGTCCTCCGTGTCCTTTTGCAATATTATTAATCAACTCCTGGATCAATACTGTTTTACCTACCCCGGCACCACCGAACAAACCGATTTTACCTCCTTTTGCGTAAGGCTCAACCAGGTCGATTACTTTAATACCCGTAAATAAAACTTCTGCAGAAGTTGAAAGTTGATCAAATTTCGGAGCTTCTCTGTGGATTGGTAATCCACCTTCTTTAGAGATATTCTGAAGTCCGTCTATAGCATCACCAACAACGTTGAATAGTCTTCCGTTTACAGCTTCTCCGATTGGCATTGTAATAGGATTTCCATATCCAATCACATCCTGCCCTCTTTGAAGACCGTCTGTAGCATCCATTGCAATACATCTTACTGTATCTTCACCAATATGCTGCTCTACTTCTAAGATAACTTTTTCACCGTTTCCTTTTGTAATTTCCAACGCGTCATAGATACTTGGAACTGCTTCCACATCTGTAAAAACAACGTCGATTACCGGACCAATAATTTGAGAAATTTTTCCTTTAATTTGGTTTGCCATTGCTAAATTTTTTCTTGGTGCAAATATAATGAAACTTCACAAACCCACAATTGCTAAAAAAAAGATTTTTATCATGCTTTTTAAACTACCTCCTATCATAGTTTTTTGGGTTATTTTTCTGAGATTTGGATTGAAGAACTATACTTATAGATAAGATAAAACACCATAACATAAAATAACATCTCCTATTATTACTCTATATAATACAAAGGTTTTATATTTGCAGTCAAATTTTTTCCGTTTTGAAAATCTTCAAGAACTTTAATGAATATTCTTCTCAGAAACCTCTGGCATTATCTTTAGGTATGTTTGACGGGGTCCATCTTGGGCATAAAAGTATCATCAACGAATTAATAAAAGTGGGCTCAGAAAATAATTTGGAGACCGCCATTCTTACTTTCTGGCCTCATCCCCGTTTTGTTTTCAACCCCAATGAAGATTTAAAGCTTCTTAATACCCTGGAGGAAAAGAAGTTCCTGATGGATAAATATGGTATTGATAATTTATTCCTTAAAGAATTTGATGAAGATTTCAGGAATCTTACGGGTGAAGAATTTGTCCGTCAGATTTTGGTAGATAAACTTCATATAAAATACCTTATTATAGGGTACGACCATTCTTTCGGAAAGAATAAAAGCGGAAATTTTGACCTCCTTCAGAAACTCTCTAAGGAACTTGGTTTCGAAGTGGAGCAAATGGAAGCCATCAATATTCATGAAAATAATATCAGCTCTACGAAAGTCCGGAATGCTTTACTGTCGGGAAATATTAAAGAAGCTACTGAAATGCTGGGCTACCCCTACTCTGTTTCGGGAACAGTGACCCATGGTAAAAAAATAGGAAGGACCATCGGTTATCCCACTGCCAATATCAAAACTGATTCCATAAAACTTTTACCTAAAAAAGGAGCTTATATTGTAGAAGTAGAGGTCAACAGCCGGCAATATAAAGGAATGCTGAGCATCGGGACCAACCCAACCGTGAATGGAGATCAATTAACCGTGGAAGTATATATCCTCGATTTTAATGAAGATATTTATGATAAACCTATTACAGTTAAGTTCAGGGATTATCTCCATGATGAAATAAAATTCGAAAGCCTGGAAAAGCTGATTGAAAGATTGGATGAGGATAAAAGACTTACAGAAATGTTTCCGTTCTAGGAATTCAGGATTTCTTCTTTTGCTTTTTTAGTAAGGGAAGAAAATACCAGATCATAAGAATGATCGATAAGCTTTAAGATCAATTCTTTTTTCACTCCGTCCATCATTACGGAATTCCAATGGGTCTTATTCATATGATAAGCTCCGGTAATTTGCGGATATTGCGCTCTAAGTTCCTGGCTCCATTCCGGATCTGTCTTTACGTTGATGGAAAGCGGGTTACTATCTAAAGATATCAAAATAAAAATCTTGGTTCCTACTTTCATAACAAGCGTTTCGTTGTCAAATGGAAAACTTTCGGTAACTCCTTTTTTATTCAAGCAATATTCCCTTATTTCATCTATTTCCATGATTTAAATTCTGATATATATCAAATATATCACTTTTTACTTATATTTTTTGTATATTCCCATTTCATTTCAAATTTTAAGGTTATTATTATATATGAAAATTCTTATTGTTGAAGATGAAGACGCTCTAAGGGAAGTTACACAACAATTTCTGGAAAAAGAAAAATTCACGGTAGAATCTGCAAAGAATTTCCAGGAGGGACTGTTTAAAATTTCAGACTATGATTATGACTGCATACTTTTGGACATTAACTTACCTGACGGCAGCGGACTCAATTTACTGAAGGAGATAAAAGATCAAAATAAAAAAACCTCAGTAATTATCCTCTCTGCCCGGGATTCTGTGGACGATAAAGTAAAGGGACTGGAACTGGGTGCGGATGATTACCTAGCCAAACCATTCCATCTGGCTGAACTTTATGCCAGAATTAAGTCTGTCATCCGAAGAAAAAACCATGAAGGAAACCAATGGATTTCCTACAAAAACCTGAAAATGAATATAGAAGACAGAATTGTAATGATTGATGATCAGGAAATGCAGCTCAACAGAAAAGAGTTTGACATGCTTTATTATTTTATCAGCCGTCCGGGAAAAACTTTTCAAAAAACGACTCTTGCCGAATCAATCTGGGGTGATCATATGGATCAGACGGAAAGCCTCGATTTCATCTACTCACAGGTAAAAAACCTTCGAAAAAAACTGAAAAATCATAATGCTGATATGGATATCACCGCTGTCTATGGAATAGGTTATAAATTAATTTAATGGTTGTCTATTTAAAAAACTATACGCTTAAATATTTACTGATCTCTTTATTCCTGCTCATTGCAGTATGGGCTGGATTATTCTATGCCTTTATACTGGAAGAAGTGTATGATAATGTAGATGACGGCCTTAAAAACCAAAAAATCGAAATTATCCGGGAAGCCTACTCCAATCCTGAAATTTTAATCGAAAACCGGGAGTTCGGTATTAACCAGTTCAGAATAATTCCTATACCTAAAGAAAAGTTCACACAAAAAGATGAATTAAAGAATGAAATGATCTTCATGCCGTATGATAATGAGGAAGAGCCCTACCGTGTGCTGAAAAGCCATTTTCTGGATAAGGCCGGAAATGCCTATCAAATCGAAATTTATACTTCCACTATTGAAGAGGATGATCTTATTTATAATCTGCTTACGGCGTTGATCGTGCTTTATATTTTACTTATTGCCAGTATTTATGCTACCAATCAGATTGTCCTCAGCAAGGCTTTTAAGCCTTTAAAAAAGATTGTTTCCCAACTGGAACAATACCGTTTCGGAGAAAAAATTAATTTTAAAACCATTAAAACTCCTATTAAAGAATTTAATGACCTTTCCAAAGGGATCACCCAAATGCTTGAAGATAACCAGGAAACTTTCCTTCAGCAAAAAGGCTTTATTGAAAATGCATCCCATGAACTGAAAACCCCCATCAATATTATTCAGAATAAACTGGATTGGTTAATAGAAAATGAAGAACTGAATGAAAATAACCTCAATCAGCTGGTAGACATTAAAAAAACTACCAAAAGAATGTCTGATCTGGTAAGTTCACTGCTTATGCTTTCAAAAATAGAGAACAGACAATTCCAGAATGAAAGCGAAGTGAATGTCAATGAAACCATTAAAAATATTGAAGAGGAAATCCAGGAATGGCTGCTGTATAAAAGATTGAATTTCACCCTGAATGAATACCAGACATTTCTTATTTATTTTAATAAGGATTTATTGCAGATTCTTTTCAATAACCTCATTTTTAATGCCGTAAAATATACTCCTAAAAATACTTATATCCAGGTGGATATTTATATGGATAAAATTATTATTTCCAATACAGCTGCGGATGGAAAAGCTCTTGATAAGAATAAAATTTTCAAAAGATTTTATAAAAAAGGCGAAGATCAGTCTTCCACCGGACTAGGACTTTCTATTGTTCAAAGTATTATTAATAAAAATAATCGTTTGGATCTGGAATATTCCTACAAAGAGGGTATGCATTATTTCACAATCCAAAGAAAAAATTCCTAATTCTTTCCCAAATGTATTCTTTATTTTGTTGTATTAAAAGATAAGACAATGAAATTATTAATACAATTAAAAACAGTAATGGTTGTTGCCGCTATGGCAACAGGCATCAATGCTTATGCACAGGATACTGTAATTCCTACTGCACAACTGCCTAAGACTTCACAAACGTTTATCACGAAGAATTTTAACAAGGCTAAAGTTTCTCAGGCCCAAAAAGAAAGTATTGCAGGTATAGCCAGAGAATATAAGGTTTACTTAGATAACGGGACATCCATAGAATTCGGAAGAGACGGTTCATGGGAAGAAATAGAAAACGAACAGTCGGGAGTTCCTTTCAGTGTTGCTCCGGCGAGTATTCAAAACCACATAAAACAGAAGTTCCCCAACACATTCATTACTAAAATTGAAAAAAAGAGATATGGATACAGTGTTGATATTTCTAATGGATTAGAGCTTGAATTTGACTCTAAAGGGAATTTCACAAAAATAGATGATTAAAAAAAGACAACTCCATAATTTAATAGACAACAAATGAAAAAATTAATTACAACGATCACATTCTCAATTATCGGTTTAGTTTCAGTTTCCTGTAATGATGATGATAACGACAGACTTATCAGCGCAGACCAGCTTCCTGCAACATCCCAGACTTTTTTAAGTACCTATCTTGGAAATGAATCTATTGTAAGAGTTGAAAAAAATGTTCCTGCAGAATATGACGGTACCGTATACGAAGTGGATTTAACGAATGGCTATGAAGCGGATTTCTCCAACGAAGGAGATTGGCTGAGCGTAAGCCAGGAAAATGATTTCGGCAGTATTCCTACCGGATTTATCGATACAAACATTATGCAATATATTACAACAAACTATCCTAATGTAAGTGTAAATTCAATAGAAAAAGAACCTTCTCACATAGAAGTGGAACTGACGAACAATATTGATCTTATATTTAATCTGGATGGAAGCTTTGTAAGCATACAATATTAAAATATTCCATCATTATGACAGAAACCTCGTTGAACTTTTGTTTAGCGGGGTTTTATTTTAAGCTCATATCGGAAATTTTTGTAATTTTAATACCATATCAAAATCCTAATTATGAAAGCTTTGGTAATAGGTGCTACGGGCGCCACAGGAAAAGATCTCGTCTCCCAGCTGCTGGAAGATAAAGACTTTGAAGAAGTGGATATTTTTGTAAGAAAACCGCTGGATCTGCAGAATGAAAAACTCAATATCCATGTCGTGGATTTTACAAAACCCGAAGAATGGAAACATTTGATCAAAGGGGATGTTGCCTTTTCATGCCTGGGAACAACCCTCAAAGCTGCCGGAAGTAAGGAAGCTCAGAAAAAAGTGGATTTCGATTATCAATATGAATTTGCAAAGGCGGCCAAAGAAAATAATGTTGAAGATTATATTTTGGTTTCATCTTATGGAGCCAATCCAAAATCAAAAATCTTTTATTCCAAAATGAAGGGAGAACTGGAAGAAGCCGTAAAAAAGCTTCATTTCAATAAAATAACCGTTTTCAAACCCGGAATGCTGGAAAGAAAAGATTCCGACAGAACCGGAGAAGTATTGGGAAGCAGGATTATCAAATTTGCCAACAAGCTAGGCCTGCTGGAAAGTCAGAAACCTCTGCCTACCGATGTTCTGGCTAAAGCTATGATCAATTCTTCAAAAATAAAAAGCAATGGATATTCCAGTATAAAATTGGGAAATATCTTCTGTTTCGCTGAGAAAAAAAATGATTAAAAAAAGCCTCATTGCTGAGGCTTTCATTTATTTTAGATATTTTGTTATCGCTTCATCGGTAGGCTTTGTAGTACTCACAAAAGTATCGATCAGCTTTCCGTTTTCATCTACCAGAAACTTGGTAAAGTTCCAAAGAATCGTCGTATTCTTTAATCCGTTCAGCTCTTTTTCCGTAAGGTATTTAAAAATGGGTACCATATCATCTCCTTTTACGGAAACTTTAGCAGCCATAGGGAATGTAACTCCGTAATTTTTTTGACAGAAAGCTCCGATCTCCTTATTAGTTCCCGGCTCCTGTCCTCCAAAATTGTTAGCCGGAAAACCTACGATTACCAGCTTATCTTTATGCTCTTCATACAACTTTTCGAGATCAGCATATTGGGGAGTAAATCCACACTCGGAAGCCGTATTGACGATAAGAATTTTTTTTCCTTTAAAGTCTGCAAAGTTGATTTCTTTACCATCCAGACTTTCCACTTTGAAGTCATATATTGTTTCTCCCATAAGTTCCTTGGTTTTAGCTTGTGATAATTCACTTTTCTGATTGGTACAACTCTGTAAAAATGCAACAAACGAAAGCAGTAATAAAAAAATCTTTTTCATAGGGATATTCTTTATATTAGTTAGGCAGGATCTTATCTTAATTAATCCTGTTAGAATTTAAAGGTATTATTGGGAAATACTTTATTCACCTCTATTTTATTCAATATCATCACGTAATCCCCATTCTTTTTAGGACTTGAAGATTCTATTCTGAAAGGCATCATAAGGTTTCCGGCTTTCTTGTAATCGGAATACACCAATGTTTCTTCTTTTTTCACCTCTTTAATGAGCATATAAGACTGTGCATCAAAATAATATATATTCTTATTCACATTTTTCGTAAGCTCTACCTTATGGCAATATATATTTCCTAGTTTTTCTTTTCCTAAATATTTGGCCTCAAACCCTTTATTTTCCCAATCGATAAAATCATTATCGAAGCTCTCGGGCACATAATCACCATATTCCTGAAGTTTATTGGTAGCATAGTTCATTCCATACCCTTTTTTTCCGTCATATCCTTCTATCGCTACATCCTTATTTCCTATGGTAATAACCGTTTTGGTAAGATTAGGACGCTGCTGATATATTTTTATAGGATATTCATCTTTAACTCCCAACACTACTTTTCCCTGTAACGATACGGAATTCAAAAGCTTCCAATTCGTCAATCCCCCGGACTGCTCAATATTTTTATCAATGATCTCCTTAGCTGTCTGTGCTAAAGAAAACTGGGAAAAAATCAATACCAGTACTAACAGAAATCTCTTCATTAATTCAGTTTATAAATCCAAATATAAGGTTTTGTAATTAATTCTATTGTTAATGTATGCTAAAGTAGTGCTGTAAATGAATATTATAATCTTTAACTTCCTTTTTAGATTAAGTTTCTTGCTTTTTCCAGGTCTTCAGGAGTATCAATACCAACTCCGATGAAATTGGTCTCGATCATTTTAATTTTCATTCCGTATTCCAGATAGCGGATACATTCTATCTTTTCTGAAATTTCCAGCGGCTTCATCTCAAGCTTGGAAAACTGAATCAAAGCATGCTTCCGGAACGCATATACTCCTATATGCTTGAAATACTCTACGTTATAAGAAGTCTCCCGGTGATAAGGGATTACAGAACGGCTGAAATATAAAGCAAAACCATTGTTATCGGTAATCACCTTTACATTATTAGGGTTTTCAACTTCTTCTTTTTCATTAAGCTTAATTTTTAATGAGGCTAAAGAAATCTCCTGGTTATCATCTTCTTTAAAGACTTCTATCAGCTGCTTCAGAGGTTCAAGCTTTAAAAAAGGTTCATCTCCCTGAACATTGATTACAATATCACAATCAATATTCTGAACAGCTTCTGCAATCCTGTCGCTTCCTGTTTCATGCTGACCCGTCATGACTGCCTTTCCCCCGTTATTTATAATTTCATCATAAATAATCCCGGAATCTGTCGCTACAAATACTTCATCAAATAAACCTGTTTCCACCACATTTTTATAGGTAGTGGTAATAACTGTTTTATCTCCTAACATCTGCATCAGTTTACCGGGAAACCGGCTTGCTTCATAACGGGCAGGGATTACTGCTATAATTTTCATATTTAGTTAAAGGTATGAATGATAAGTTATGGGTATAAATCATAAGTATTTTGGTAATGGTCTCCAGTAAAATTAAAGCTCTTTTTCCAACAATATTTTTACTCATAATTCATAACCCATAACTCATAACGAATTTATGCCAACTTATTTAAAGCCGCTTCCAGTTTCGGAAGCATCACTTCTATTTCATTGATTGCTATACCACCCACAGAAGCACGGAACCAAGGCTCTGATTTTTCTTCCCCAAAAGCTGAGAAAGGAACTAAAGCAACTCCTGCTTCATTAATTAAATAGAATACTAAATCAGAAGAACTTTCCAATACGCTACCGTCCGGTTTTGTTTTTCCGATATAGTCTAATTTAATGGTAAGATAAAGCGCTCCCATCGGCTTAATACTTTCTACGGCCAGCCCTTTTCCTTTTAAATCCTGAATTCCCTGGTGAAGAACTTTTAAGCTCGCTTCCAGTTTTCCTTTGAATTCATTCACGAAATTGTTTACTTCCGCTGTATTTTCATAGTATTTTGCAGTAGCTTCCTGCTCAGGTTTTGGTGCCCATGCTCCTACGTGAGTAAGAAGTGCCTTCATTTTATCGATGATATGAGACGGACCGAATCCCCATCCTACACGAACTCCCGTAGCGGCAAGGCATTTTGAAATTCCGTCAATATAGATGGTATACTCTCTCATTTCAGGGAAAAGAGAAACCGGATCTACGTGTTCAGCTCCAAAAGTAAGGTTGGAATAAATCTGGTCATACATTAAGTATAGAGGCTTCTCATCTGCTCCTCTTTTTTTGTTTTCTGCTAAAATCATTTCACAGATTTCAGTAAGCTGTTCTTTGGTAAACATCGTTCCCGTAGGGTTCAACGGAGAACAAAGTGCCAGCAGCACAGCTCCATCCAAATGAGGTCTCAAATCGTCTGCTGTCGGAAGGAAATTAGTTTCAGGTTTAGTTTTTACTTCTACGGCATTGGCTGAAGTAAGATAGGCGTAGTGATTGTTATTCCATGAAGGTGTAGGATAGATCACTTTATCTCCTTCATCCACAATGGTTTTGTATACAGCATAAATCAAAGGTCTGGAACCTGCTGTAATCAGGATATCATTCGCGGAATAATCCAGATTCCATCTTGTTTTCAAATCTTTGGATACTGCATTTCTTAAAGACAGAAGCCCATTAGCCGGCGGATAATTCGTCAAATTATTCTGATAAGCTTTCTGAATTTCTTCCTTCAGTTGAGCCGGTATCGGATAAATATTGGAATTAAGATCCCCAATAGTCAGGTTAGCGATTTCCGCTCCTTTTGCTTTTAAATCATTTACTTCATTACCTATTTTTACAATTTCAGAACCAATAAGGTTCGCCGCTAATTTTGAAACTTTCACTTGATTTTTATTATTGTTAAATTAATTATATTTATAATTGATGAATGACAATTCATTCTTTTAGTTGAGTTGAAGATCTCTTTTTACCTCTTCTATTTTTTCATTCAGGGCAACCAGCTTTTCTGAAAACTCTGCTTCCGATTGAATGGAATCTTTCACGGAAATATAGAATTTGATTTTAGGCTCGGTTCCTGAAGGTCTTACACAGATTTTAGTCCCGTCCTGCGTGTAATAGATAAGTACATTGGATGTAGGAATATCATCCATTACATTTTTTTGGTTGGCGGAAACTACAAAATTAGTCTGCTCTTTAAAGTCTTTAATTTCTTCTACCGGAGATCCCGCAATAACTTTAGGCGGATTTTCTCTGAAGTTTTTCATCATATTCTGAATTTCTTCAGCTCCGTCCCTGCCTTTTCTTACGAGATTGACCAATCCTTCATAATACATTCCTGTTTCCTGGTAAATTTCTATCAGGTACTGATACATCGTTCTGCTGTTGGCCTTACACCAGGCTGCGATTTCACAGGCAAGAAGTATACTTCCGCAGGAATCTTTATCTCTTACAAAATCTCCGGTCATAAAACCAAAGCTTTCTTCTCCCCCACAAACGAACTTTTCCTTTCCTTCAAAATCACGGATCATTTTTCCGATCCATTTGAAACCTGTAAGTCCCACTTTGCAGTCTACTCCGAATTTCTGAGCGATATCAAAGAAAATATCCGAAGTTACGATAGTTGAACCTATAAATTCTTTTCCGGTGATTTTACCCTGTTTTCTCCATTCATTGAGAATATAGTAGGTAAGGATAGTGTTGGTTTGGTTTCCGTTTAAGAGCTGCATTTCTCCATCAAGGTTTCTTACTGCAATTCCTAATCGGTCACCATCCGGATCGGTTCCGATCACGATATCCGCATTGGTAATTTTTGCAAGGTCCATAGCCATGGATAAAGCTGCCGGCTCTTCCGGATTCGGAGAATCTACCGTAGGAAAATTTCCGCTTGGGATCATCTGCTCTTTTACAAGATCCACTTTTTTAAATCCGGCTTTTTCCAGTGCTTTCGGAACGGTGGTATAAGTTGTTCCATGAATGGATGTAAAAACGATATTCAAATTTCCTTTCCCTACATCCTGGTAGGTGGAATTGGCGATGCAGGCATCAATATATACATCATCCTGCTCTTCTCCTATCCATTGTATCAAATCGTCATTTCCATCAAATTTAATGGTATCAAACGCCACCGAATATACTTCTTTAATAATAGCTTCATCATGAGGTGGAACAATCTGTGCTCCATCATTCCAGTATACTTTATATCCGTTATATTCAGGTGGATTATGGGAAGCAGTCAGTACGATTCCCGCATTACATTGCTTATCTCTTACCGTAAAAGATAATTCAGGAGTGGGTCTGTGATTTTTAAACAACAACACCTTAATTCCGTTTGCCGTTAAAACATCGGCCACCATTTTTCCAAATTCCTTAGAATTATTACGCACATCATAGGCAATGGCTACTTTGATTTCCTGGTTGGGAAACTGCTGATGAAGGTAATTGGCAAGTCCCTGGGTAGCCTGGCCCAAGGTATATTTATTTAAACGGTTGGTCCCTACTCCCATTATTCCTCTCATACCTCCTGTCCCAAACTCAAGCTCTCTGTAAAAAGAATCTTCCAAATCAGGAGAATTACTGTCAATAAGTAATTGAACAGCATCTCTAGTTTCCTTATCAAATGTATCGTTTAACCAAAGCTTTGCTTTTTCCAGTGTTGTCATACTTATATTTTGTTTCTTATAGTTTATTAAATTGTATATTAAATCTTAGAAGGTTAATTTTTGCCAGAACATAAACTGACATTAATCCAGCTTTTTGTTTTCTACCTTAGTGGTCCTCTCTATTTTAAAAGCACGGATAGGATCATTATAATAAACCAGTTTAGCGGTATTTTTCACATCTCCTTTCAATGAATCTTTTACATTTACTTCGGCATAATTTCCATTCTTAGAATCAAGGTTAAGATTGGTAATTTTCCAGTAAGGAGCAATAAGGCTTGCAGTATCGGCTATTTTAATGACTGCATTTTTAGTTTCTCCTAAAAAATTGGCCCGGCTGGTATTCAGCATTTCAACTTCCGCCCTTCTCGTATTAATAGATCCGATAAATTTAGCGTTATTTTTTAAGTTTAATCTGAAATTATCAGTTTTTATTTCGCTGGAAATATTCATTTCAACAGAATCGGAAATGGATACTTTTTCAAGATTGTATTTAGAATAGATCGTTACATTATAAAAATCCACTCCTTTAGTTTTTCTTTTTTCTTTTATGAAAAGAGTTTTATCCTTTACATCTACATCCAGATTCTTAGCAATATTGGGATAGGTTTCTATCTCCACCAAATTTTTTGGACCTCTTGCATAAAACACTCTAAAGCTTCCCGCCACATCCAAATTGACAAACTCGGAAACTTCAATTTCTTTATTTTCTATATTCCCTTCAGGAGAGATTTTACCACAACCTGATAAAGAAAAAACCAAGAATAAAAAAAGACCTAAGAATTTGAATTTCTGAAGATTAATATTCATAAAAATTTTGACTTATATAATGTGGCAATTTACAATATTATTTTCAAAATTAAGGTAATATAACCGCTAAGAAAAAGCCCATTTATCAAAATAAATGGGCCATAATTAATGCAATATAAAGTAAGGTATAGTACTTCCTTAACGAGTCAGCTTCCGTAAAGTATTTACCAGAATATCCACATCTTCATAGGTATTATAAAATGCCAAAGAAGGGCGTACGGTAGTTTCCACTCCCATTCTCCGGAGTATGGGCTGGGCGCAGTGATGCCCTGTCCTTACGGCAATTCCTTCTTTATTCAATATTTTTCCTATTTCATCATTGGTAAATCCTTTCAGGTTAAATGATAGCACACTGGCTTTATTTTCTGCCGTCCCTATGAGCCGAAGCCCCGGGATCTGCTTAAGATAGTAGGTAGCATATTCCAGCAGCCAGTGTTCATATTGTGCAATCACATCCATTCCTATGGATGACACATAGTCAATAGCGGCACCTAAGCCTACTGCATCGGCAATATTTCCCGTTCCGGCTTCAAAACGATTGGGTGCGTTATGGTACTGGATTTCTTCAAAGGTAACATCCTGGATCATATTTCCTCCTCCCTGCCAAGGTTCTGTGGCATTAAGGATATATTCTTTTCCATATAAAACTCCGATTCCTGTAGGTCCGAAAACTTTATGTCCGGAAAAAACAAACCAGTCTGCATCTAAAGTCTGTACATTAACTTTCATATGGGAAACGGACTGCGCACCGTCTACCAGGACTTTTGCTCCCATACCATGGGCCATAGCCACCATCTGCTGGGCAGGTGTTACGGTTCCCAATGCATTTGAAACCTGGGTGAAGGCTACCAGTTTGGTTTTAGGAGTCAGCAACCTGGCATATTCTTCCAGGATGATCTGTCCGTCATCATCTACAGGAATGACTTTTAAAACCAGTCCTTTTTTATCGGCTAATCTTTTCCACGGAACAATATTGGCATGATGCTCCAGATTGCTCACAACGATTTCATCACCTGCTTTCAGGCACTGATTTCCCCAACTTTGAGCAACTAAATTAATAGCTTCCGTAGCCCCTCTTACAAAGATGACTTCATTTACGGAACGGGCTCCGATAAATTCACGGACCTTCTCTCTGGCTTCTTCATAAGCATCCGTAGCCCTTGCAGCCAATTCATGAGCCGCCCTGTGGATATTTGAATTTTCATATTCATAAAACCTGGTGATCCTATCGATAATCTGCTTAGGCTTTTGGGTAGTGGCAGCATTATCCAGCCATATCAAAGGTTTTCCGTTCACTCTTTCAGATAAAATAGGAAAGTCTTTTTTCACCGCAAAGGCATCAAAAGACCCGCCTGAAAATATTCCGGGTTTCAGTGTGTCTTTTGAAAACAGACTATGGGAAGGATTTACATTTCCTTCTAAAAAATAAAATGAAGGTGTAGCACTTGTGCTGGTAATCGGACTTTGAAAAAACTCTTCTTTTCTGTAATCAAAATTATTAAGCTTCAATATTTCCGGCAATGCCGTCAAAAAGGAATCATACTCGAAAAGTCCTTTCAATCCCTGATGTTCCTGAACATTCTGTCCTTTTGTCTGCTCCAGGTTTCTATCACGAAAACTTGTTTCAGGATCATTGATATTAAAGTGCTCGCCCTGTTTCATATAAGAAGGTGTTGCTCCACTGCCTGCTACAGAAGCCGGAATCCTTCCTCCGTTTGCACTTTGATGAACCTTTGAAATATCCGCCCTGTCTGTTGTAGTATGGTTCAAATAAGAATCCGAACTTCTTAAAGAGGGAGAGACTCCTATTCCTGCCACTCCGGCCGGTTTCGGCTGAAAGTCTAAGGACTGGGGCTGATAATCTGCTGCATTCAAATTGGAATTATTGAAGGTATTCAACACATTTTCAGCAGCCAATCTTGCTTTGGGATGTTGTTCCGGATCCAATGATATTTCTTTGGGAACTTCATTAGGCAACCCTTTGAAAAGAGCATTAGCCAGGTTCTGAATTTCGTTGATATCCGGTAACGGATTAGTATTTATACTCATAATAGTTGTTGATATCTACATCCTCCAATACAGCAATAGCATCATCTACCAGCACTGCAAGAGAACAATATAATGAAACAAGATAAGAAGCAATAGCACGGTCATTGATCCCCATGAATCTTACGGATAATCCGGGGGTCTGCTCTCCCTGTAATCCCGGCTGAAACAATCCGACAACTCCCTGCTTACTTTCTCCTGTTCTTAGTAAAATGATCTTTGTTTTTCCTTTTACAATTGGTAATTTATCAGACGGGATCAACGGAATTCCTCTCCATGTAATAAATTGTGATCCGAATAAAGAAACTGTCGGAGGCGGAACTCCTCTTCTGGTACACTCTCTGCCGAAAGCTGCAATAGCTAAAGGATGAAGAAGGAAGAACCCGGGCTCTTTCCATACTTTACTGATCAAAGCATCCAGATCATCGGGAGTCGGACCTCCGCCCGTACGGGTTTTTATAATCTGTGAATCTGCTACACTGTGTAGAAGGCCGTAATTTTTGTTATTGATAAGTTCGCTTTCCTGTCTTTCCTTTATCGTTTCGATAGCCAGTCGAAGCTGCTCTGAAATCTGATTGTAAGGCTTGCTGTAAAGATCCGATACTCTGGTATGCACATCTACAATGGTCTGTACTGCAGCCAGATTATATTCTCTGGGATTATCTATATAATCTACAAAGGTTCTGGGAAGTATTTTTTCATCACGTGTAGAACAATCCACTTCAATATGTGAAGCATTTTTTACTTTATTCAAACGATAAACACCTGATTCTACCGGGATCCAATGGAGTAATTGCGTGAGCCATCTCGGGGTGATGGTTTCCATCTGAGGAACTGTACGGGTTGCAATTGCGAGGTGACGTGCCGCAACATCTCCTAGTGCGGTCTGGGCGTAGTGTTTTTCTTCTGCCATAATTGTTTTTTTTATTTTCAGGTACTAAAATATACATTTTTAAATAGTCTACAAAAAAGGTAGACTATTGCATTAAGACACTACTATTCATTTTATTTCGTCATAATAAATTATAATTATTAATTACTAAAAAAATAAGAAGCTTTAAATTTTAATATTTATCCATAGCGACAAAAAATTATTCAAATTTTTTTTTTTTTTTTATTCCTTTAAATATTTTTACAACTATTACATCATCAATAATAAAAAGAGACTACCCTAAAGCAGTCTCTTATATTTTTAAACTTATAAATCTATCGAAATTAAATTATCTCATCAATATTATAGTTTTTATGTTCCCTATTGGTCCTTATGATCATTTCTCCCAGGAAGCCTGCTACGAAGAGTAAGGTTCCCATAATCATCATGGTTAATGCGATAAAGAACCACGGATTATTGGTAATTAAATGTCCATAAATTCCCCTGGAAACGTCAATAAGCTTAGAAACTCCCAGCCATAATGCAGAAAGAAATCCTAACAGGAACATCAATGTTCCTACTGCTCCGAAGAAGTGCATTGGTCTTCCCCCGAACCGGCTAACAAACCAAAGTGTCACTAAATCCAGGAACCCACGGATAAATCTTTCGGTCCCGAATTTGGAGCTTCCATAGGGTCTTGCCTGATGCTGAACTTCTTTTTCCGTGATCCGTCTGAACCCCGCATTGGCTGCTAACACCGGAATATACCTGTGCATATCTCCGTATACATCAATGGATTTTACGACCTGTTTTTTATAAGCTTTCAATCCGCAGTTAAAATCGTGAAGATCCACTCCGGAAACTTTTCTGGCAGCTGAATTAAATAATTTTGAAGGCAGATTCTTCGTCATAACATTATCAAAACGTTTCTTTTTCCACCCCGAAACGATATCATAATTTTCCTCTGTCACCATTTTATATAATTCGGGAATTTCTTCCGGAAAGTCCTGCAAATCAGCATCCATGGTAATAACAACATCTCCGTTTGCTCTTTCAAAAGCAGCATGCAGGGCCTGTGATTTTCCATAATTCCTGGAGAACTTTATTCCATGAATCTGTGGATACTGAACTTTAAGGTTTTCAATAATATTCCATGACAAATCCGTACTTCCATCGTCTACAAACCAAATTTCATAGGAAAGATGATGGGTGGTACAAATTTTATCAATTCTTGAAAAAAGTTCTTCAAGTGAGGCTTCTTCGTTGAGTAACGGAATAACTATAGATAAGTCCATTTAATGTAATAAAATTATTCTTGATTGGTTGTATCGGGATATATGGTTTTTGTTCTGAAAAATGCCCCGAAAAACAATGACAAAACTAAGTAAAATATAAGAATTGCAGCAAAGTATCCTGAAAAATGACTGGCTGTTAACATATCTTTTTCTTTAACGAGCTCAGGGGCAAAGCTTTCTTTTCTTTCTTTATATTTCTGTTCCAGTTCTTCGATATCTTCTTTGTTTTTCAGGATTTGTTTTGCTTTGGTATATTCTGCGTCCAGTTCCGACTTTTGCCTTTCAACATACTGATAGTTTAATAGGCTTTTAGCATCGGTATCTACAAAGTTTAAAAACAGGTAGATACTGAAAATGGAAAGAATTCCTCCGATAAACATGGGAACAAAAGCTCTTTTGAAAGCATCTCTAAATCCGAGACGGTGATTGTTCCAGTAAGATTTTACAGACCAGAAAGCAGTTCCGGCATAAAGCACCGGTAAAACAAACGCATTGATTTTAAGCGATGTATCAAAATAGTTAATTCCCGAGAAGAAAAAATAGACTATGAAAAAAATAATCATAGTTGCGATAAAAAGGATAATTCCTAATGTAGATGGACTCTTCGTCATATTTAGTTTTTTAGAAAAAATTCAAAAAATTATTGCCTTAGATTTCAACATTTTAGCACTGTCCGGGCATTTTTCAAATTATTTTTCCTTGATAATATTTTCAATTTTATAATTAATTCCTATCTTTGCACCGGCAAGTCCTACACAACCAGCTCCTGAGAATCCTCCAGGGTGGGAACGCAGCAAAGGTAATCGGTCGTAGCGGTGTGATGTAGATAGCTTGCCATTTTTTATTTCCTTTATTTTAAAATTCAAACTCCTCTCCCAGTTTCGGTAAAACAAGCTCTACATTTTTATCACTGAAATGTTTCAATGCACTTTCATGATCGATCCTGATAGGTGGAAATGTATCAAAATGACATCCGATTACTTTAGGTGTTTTCAACAGTTCCGAAGCTGCAAAAGCCGCTTTTCTAGGGCACATCGTATAATGGCTTCCAATCGGAAGAATAGAAAGATCCAGGTTTCCATACAGTCTTGGGAATAATTCCATATCCGCCATTACCCCTGTATCTCCGGCCAAATATATATTTTTTCCTTCAGGAAGTCTGAAGATATACCCTACAGGAACTCCTCCGTAACTTCCGTCCGGGAATGAGCTTGTATGATGTGCCGGAACCATAGAAATTTTAAGATCCTCTATTTTTGCTGAACCTCCCAAGTTAACGTCATCCGTATTTTTAGCATTTTTAAAGTATCCGCAAATTTCAGGAACCGCAATCACGGTAGCTTCCGGATAATGCTGTAATACTTCTTCTACGTCAGCAATATGATCTCCATGAGCGTGGGTCAGCAGGATATAATCTATTTTCTGAGCCGAAATATCAAATCCTGACTGCGCTTTCTGATAGTTATAAAAAGGGTCACTTAAAATGGTTTTGTCTTTATACGTAAATAAAAAACAGTTTTGTCCTAAAAATTGTATTTTCATAACTTTAGATTTATTTATTTCTGAGGAAATTTATCCTCAATTAAATTTAATTTGATTCCATGTTCCAGGTAAGCTTTACATCCGTCTAAAACAGTGGTAAAACCTCCGGTATTGTCATTTACTATTCTTAAAAGCTCTTCCCCCGTCTGGGTAAATCCAAAACTTTTAATGATAACAAGGGTTCCTTTTTCCATTTCTTTAAACTCATAGTCTACATGCACGGAAAAATCTCCCCATACCGTTCTGATGAGCTGATTGGGAATAATCTCATTTACTTTCACCTGATTTTCCACATTATACATTTCCCACTCCCAGGTAATTGTCTTTCCTTCTTCCAGTTTTCCGCTGGATCGGGTAAACCAGAACTGGGTAGTGACAGCGGGATCTATAAATGCCTGAAAAACATCCTGAACGGGTTTTCTTATAAGCATCTGAGCTTCAACGTAAGCAGTAGAACTCATTGTATTATATTTATTTAAAAAAGTTAAGCCCGATTGCTGTTAAAAGTGCCATTACAAAAGTCAGGATTCCTACCTGCTTCAAAAAGGGATCCAGCTCTCTCGGCTCTTTTACGGACATAATGCTTCGTCTTAATTTAGCGAATGGAAACAGCAATATCATTACAATGAAGACATAATAATTCTGACTTTGTATAAAGCCGTTAAGCCCTAAAAATATAAGGATCAGAATTAAAGGAAGCTGTAAAAGGATCATTTCATAGATCATAGCATTTTTAAAGCCTAATCTTAATGCCAGCGTATGTTTTCCGGTATGCCTGTCACTTTCAATATCTCTCATATTATTGAGGTTAAGCACCGCCATGCTCATCATTCCTACCGCTGTACCGGGAAGTAAAATATCCCAGCTGAAAGTCTTGGTAAAAAGAAAATAGCTTCCGCATACGGAAACCAGCCCGAAAAAGATAAACACAAAGATATCTCCCAGTCCCATATATCCGTATGGTTTTTTACCGACCGTATATCCTATCGCCGCTAGAATACTGGCGACTCCCAGTCCTATGAAAATATAAAATTCATTCATATACTGAGGAATAAATGCTACATACAACAAGGCAACAGTTGCTGCAAATGATAGCAGGGAAAGTATAATCACAGCATTTTTCATTTGTTTCGCCGTGATTTTTCCTGATGCTACCGCTCTTGTTTCTGCTTCATTAATTCTTTTAGCATCGGTTCCTTTTACTCCGTCGCCATAGTCATTGGCAAAATTGGATAATACCTGATAAAACAGGGTCACCAATAATGCCAGTGCAAAAATCTTCCAGTCCCAGGTTCCTCCTTCGCCATAAAGCCTCCATTTTGCAATAAAGGCACCCATGATAATCCCACTTAAAGAAAGTGGTAATGTTCTCAGCCTTGCGGCTTTTATCCAGTCAATCATACTTTATTTCTTGTATTCATGTAAAATGTATGGATGTAAAAATGATAAATAATGTTGAATTATTAATGCTTTTACTGCATACTGTTTACAATTTTACGATATCCACTGATCTTCTCCGAAATCCGGTTTTCTTTTCTCAAGGAAAGCATTTCTTCCTTCTTTAGCTTCTTCTGTCATATAGGCCAAACGGGTTGCTTCTCCTGCAAAAACCTGCTGTCCTACCATTCCGTCATCCGTAAGGTTCATAGCGAACTTCAGCATTCGGATGGATGTAGGTGATTTGGCTAAAATTTCCTGTGCCCATTCATAGGCTGTATCTTCAAGTTCTGCATGGGGAACCACTTTATTTACCATTCCCATTTCATAGGCTTCCTGAGCTGAATAGTTTCTTCCTAAGAAAAATATTTCACGGGCTTTTTTCTGACCTACCATTTTAGCAAGGTAAGCGGATCCGTAACCTCCGTCAAAACTGGTAACATCGGCATCCGTCTGTTTGAAGATAGCGTGTTCCTGACTGGCTAACGTAAGATCGCACACTACGTGAAGAGAATGTCCTCCTCCTACAGCCCATCCGGGAACTACGGCGATAACTACCTTTGGCATAAAGCGAATAAGACGCTGAACTTCAAGGATATTCAACCGGTGTCTTCCGTCTTCTCCTACATATCCCTGGTGTCCTCTGGCTTTCTGATCTCCTCCACTACAGAATGCCCATCCTCCGTCTTTGGGACTCGGACCTTCTCCTGAAAGTAAAACAACACCTATGGAAGGGTCTTCATAGGCATCATAAAAGGCGTCGTATAGTTCCGAAGTTGTTTTCGGTCTGAACGCATTGCGAACTTCCGGTCTGTTAAAAGCAATTCTGGCTACACCATTAGATTTTTTATAGGTAATATCTTCGTATTCTTTAGCGGTTTTCCACTCGATCATTTTGTAAAAATTTTCTCAAAGATACGGAATTACAGAGAATTTCTGAGGTCTAATTTGAGGATAATCTTCTAAAAATAATCTGACCTCACCGGGGATTTTCTGCATAAAAAAACCGGAACGATTGGTTCCGGTTTTTTTTTATTCTATATATCAGAATTATTTTGTTGCTGCTCCCTGAAGTTGGGCTTCTTTAGCCTTCATTTCATTAGCTTTCTCCTGATTTTTAGTAATCGTATAGATTTCTCTTAGCATGGTAACCGCATTCACGTCTGTAGGGACAGCCTGGTGCCATTTTTCTGCATAAGGTAAAGAGCTATTAAATCTTTCTTTTCTTGCTTCAATCAGTTTTGTTGCTTCATCAGGCTTATCTTTTCTTAATGTATTGATCTCGTTTACCGCTTTTTCATCGTCACCGATAATGGTATACACTAAGTTTTGATAGGCATTGGAGAAATCAGGTTTAAGCTCAATTGCTTTTTTGAATGCTGCTTCTGCTTCGGTAGCAGATGCCGGATCTTTAGCCTGCATAACTCCTAGATTATACCAGTTGGTAGCATCATTAGGGTTTTTCGCCAACTGCTCTTTTAAAGTTGTTACGAATTTCTCCGTGTTTCCGGACTGGTAGTATGCTGTACTTTGAAATTCTTTCAGCTTAGCATTATTAGGATATTTAGCTAATCCTTTTTCAATAATTACCAGGGCTTCATCATTCTTTTTGGCATTCAACAACAATGTTGATAAAGTTTCGTATAAATCCTGCTCTACACTTGGTGTCTGCTCGGTTTTAAAATCCGTATAATCTTTAGATTTTTTAAGCATATCCCATGTAGCTTTATCATAAGTACCTACATTACCTGCTTTATCTTTCGCTGTATAAGTGGTTTGTACCCCTGTATATCCTGAATTAACAAGTTCCGTATAAATTTTGATAGCCTCGTCTACGTTATTAGCCAATGCATAGTTAAGACCTGAATAATACATATAAACTTTATCATCCTGCCCGTTCGTTTTCAGTAAGTTATATACTTCCATAAACTTAGGAGCTGCCACTGCATAGTTTTTTGCGTTATACGCATCCATAGCTGCTTTATTAGCTTCCTGTAGCTGAGCGTTCACATCTTTTTGAGCAAAAACAAAAGCTGATGAAACGATTGCTATTCCTAAAATTAGCTTCTTCATAATACTATTTTATATTTAATTAATTATTCTTCAGAATCCGAGTTTTCAACCTCATCCCCTGAATTTTCATGTTCTGAATTATTTTCAGTCTGCGCAATAGTATTAGCCGGCTGGTTTTCTCCTTCTATTCCTTCTTCATTTTCTTCTGCTTCTTCTACATCTTTATCCATTTCCACTTTGGCTATTGCAGCAATTTCATCATTTTTCTTCAGATTAATTAATCTAACGCCTTGTGTGTTTCTTCCCATTACTCTCATTTCATCCATTCCCATTCTGATGGCCACTCCAGATTTATTGATAATCATAAGTCCATCTTCATCCGTTACATTCTGAATCGCAATAAGGTTTCCTGTTTTGTCAGTAATATTAAGGGTGATTACACCTTTTCCTCCTCTGTTGGTAATTCTGTAATCTTCTACCGCAGTTCTTTTACCATACCCTTTTTCAGATACTACCAGAACCGTTTCGTTCTCTACATCATTCACAACAATCATACCAATTACCTCATCATTATCTTCCAGGGTAATCCCGCGAACCCCGATAGATCCTCTTCCTACTTCTCTTACTTTCTCTTCAGGGAAACGGATACATTTACCGTTTTTGGTAGCGATCATGATCTGAGAAGTTCCATTGGTTAAATAAGCTCCTAACAATTGGTCATTATCCCTGATCTCGATGGCATTTACCCCATTAACTCTAGGTCTTGAATAGGCTTCAAGTGATGTTTTCTTAATGGTTCCGTTCTTCGTTACCATTACCACACTCATCTGGTTTACATATTCGGTATCTTTCAGGTTGTTGGTTCTGATGTAAGCTTTAATCTTATCATCAGGTTCAATATTGATCAGATTCTGTACAGCTCTACCTTTGGCTGTTTTTGATCCTTCAGGAATTTCAAATACTCTTAGCCAGTAACATCTTCCTTTTTCCGTGAAGAACAGCATATACTGGTGGTTGGTTGCGGAAACGATATATTCCAGGAAGTCTTCATCCCTCGTGGTTGCCGCTCTGTTTCCTACACCTCCTCTACTTTGAATTTTATATTCGGAAAGAGAGGTTCTCTTAATATATCCGGCATGGGAAATGGTAAGAACTACTGATTCATTCGGAATAATATCTTCAATAGACATTTCCCCTCCTGAGTAATCAATTTCGGTTCTTCTTTCATCTCCGTATTTTTCTTTGATCTCAATCAATTCATCTTTGATGATCTGATATCTTCTTCCTTCATTGGCTAATATATCTTCCAAGTTCAGGATTTCTTTCATGATCGCATCATATTCATCGCGGATCTTGTCCAGCTCCATTCCTGTTAAACGCGCCAAACGGAGATCCAGAATGGCCTGTGCCTGGATTTCAGAAAGGTCAAATTCTTCGATCAGACCTTCTTTGGCAGCCTGAGGATTGGCACTATGACGGATTATAGCGATGGCTTTATCCAGAGAGTCCTGGGTACCGATCACTTTCATGAATCCTTCTAAGATATGCGCTCTTTCCTTCGCTTTTTTAAGCTCAAACTCGGTTCTTCTGACAATTACCTCATGTCTGTGCTCTACAAAATGATGAATGATATCTTTAAGGTTCAGCTGTTCAGGTCTTCCGTCTACCAGTGCAATATTATTAACACTGAAAGAAGTCTGAAGGGCTGTATATTTATACAATAGGTTGAGAACTACATTCGGAATGGCATCGTTCTTCAGTTCATAAACAACGCGAAGACCTTTTCTGTCCGATTCATCTCTGATTTCATAGATTCCCGGGATTTTCTCGTCTTTTACCAGCTCTGCCGTACGGGCAATCATTTCCGCTTTGTTTACCTGATAAGGAATTTCGGTTACGATAATTGCATTCCGGTTTCCTATTTCTTCAAAACTTACTTTTGCTCTCAGCACAACTCTTCCTCTTCCTGTATGGAAAGCATCTCTTACCCCGTCATAACCATAAATAATTCCTCCTGTCGGGAAATCAGGTGCAATAATATGCTGCATCAGTTCGTCAATGGTAATTTCCCTGTTGTCGATATAGGCACAGATGGCATCAATGGACTCTGACAGGTTATGAGGGGCCATGTTAGTAGCCATCCCCACCGCAATACCGGAAGTACCGTTTACTAAAAGATTAGGAATTTTCGTAGGAAGAACCGTAGGTTCCTGTAGACTATCATCAAAGTTATTTTGAAAATCAACGGTTTCTTTATCCAGGTCGGAAAGAATTTCATCCGAGATTTTCTTTAATCTTGCTTCCGTGTAACGCATTGCTGCCGGCGGGTCACCATCCATGGAACCGAAGTTCCCCTGTCCGTCTACCTGAGGATAACGTAAACTCCAGTCCTGCGCCATTCTTACCATGGCATCATATACAGAAGAATCTCCGTGCGGGTGATATTTACCTAAAACATCCCCAACAATCCTAGCAGATTTCAAGTATTTTCTGTTAGAAAAAACCCCTAATCCATACATACCATAAAGCACTCTTCTATGAACGGGTTTCAAGCCATCTCTTACGTCCGGTAACGCTCTGGAAACGATTACCGACATTGAATAATCAATGTAAGATGACTTCATTTCATCAACAATGTTGATAGGAATCAGTCTTTCTCCTTCTTTTTGCATAAACAAATTTTATTATAATGATAATCAGACCCTTAGCTGTATGTCTGAAAATTATTTATTTCCAATTTTTATTAACGGGCTAATTTACGAAAATTTTGCCGATTTTTGCCTTTGAATTATCCACAAAATCTTAAAAAATCTTAAAAAATGAGCGTGTTAAGTATTACTTTCCATTGTACTAAAAATAATATTGAAGACTGGGAAAATTATATGGATGAAACCCTGGTTTTAATGACTGAAAATTTAATGGATGTAAATAAATATATCCTTTCTGAAGTTCACAGCGATTATATTGATGAGGGTAAGAATTACAACCTGCTTCTGGTTTTTGACAATGATGAGCTGAGGAACGATTTTATAGAAAGTGAGCTGGTGAATATCACGGAGAGAATTGAAAAGAAATTCGGGGAAAACATTATGATATTTAACACCTTTTTAAATCCTAAGAAATCAAGATTCTAATATAAAAGCTCCGGTTTCAACCGGAGCTTTATTCATCATTTTTTTAATCTCTTCCATGTTTTCTGTGAGGTCTCTGCCTTTCCTGGTAATACCCTCTTTTTTTGACCTGTCCGGGAGCGTAATATCTGGCACTTCCGCCATACATCTTTTTAGCATGTCCCGGAGGCACTCTTCTGCCGTGATGGTGATGCACCGTACACGAAGCAAGTACAAACAGTAACGAAAATATACCTGCTATTTTAATGATACCTTTCATAAATTCATTATTTCAAATTCCACAACGTAAATTATCAATCTTAATGCCAAAAATGAAAGAAAATTCATTTATATCATATTAGTCTTCAAATATTCTTTAAAGTCCATTTCAGACATAAAAATTTGAAATACGGCTTTATGGGTATGAATCAATTGATTTAAACAGGAAGGGGCTAATTTCTGGGAAAAAGTTTTTTAAAGTCTTCCTTTTCTATAAAGTACTGAAAATATAAAGTTACCTGTTGCTGATATTCCTTTTCCAGATAAGCTTTATCTGAATCCAGATTATTAGGTCTTACTGATTTTAAGGCAGGGTCGGAACTCACAAAAAACAAAATGGGTAACGGCTTGTCTATTGTGCCGTAAGACTTATCTTCATTCTGTGTTTTATTATAATAAAAATACATGTCAGGATAGGCGTTGGGGTCTTTTCCTACTCTTCCAAAATCTAAAATTTGACCATTTATATTAGCTCCATTATTCGAAAAATAATAAGTCTTAATATATTTATTAAATTCTTTTGAAAAATAACTATATGTACTCGCATAAACATAAGCCATATTTCTATTACTAAAATAAGTCATTTTCGATATAATTCCTCCCCCTAGTCTTAAATCATCTCCATCATATTCCGTAAGTAAAGGTATAGGATAGTCCATCAGTTTTCTATCAGAATTTTGTATAAATTCTTTCACCTGACTTTCTTCTACATCCCTAGGGCGCAGAAAAATATAGCTGATTATAAAAAATACAGCTGCCACTCCAAATATTGACCCTAAAAAATAGCCGATTCCTCTCATGATTATTTCTCAGGAAAAAGTTTTTTAAAGTCTTCCTTTTCTATAAAGTAAGCCAAATAGGCTTTTACATTATTTTCATAAATCGCATCCATCAGTTTTTTGTCTTTTTCTTTTTTAACATCCTTATACCAAAACGTTCTTCTTGACGGGTCCGAACTCACAAAAAACAAAATAGGCAATGGCTTGTCTATTGTACCATAAGTCTTATCTTCATTCTGTGTTTTATTATAGTAGAAATAAAGATCAGGGTAGATGTGAGGATCTTTATCTTCATCTCCAAAATCCAATATACGCCCATTGATATCCGCTCCATTAGAAGTAAAATAATATGTTCTAACATATTTATTTAATTCTTTAGAGAAATAGCTATATGTATCGGCATAGATATACGTCATATTACGATTACTAAAATAGGTAGTCTTAGTTAAAGTCTCTCTTCCTAATCTGGGATCCGATTTTCTAAACTCAGTATGCAATGGAATAGGATCTGTTATTAATATTTTATCAGAATTTTGTATAAATTCTTTTACCTGGCTTTCTTCTACATCCCTAGGGCGCAGAAAAACATAGCTGATTATAAAAAATACAGCTGCCGCTCCAAATATTGATCCTAAAAAATAGCCGATTCCCCGCATGATTATTTCTCAGGAAAAAGTTTTTTAAAGTCTTCCTTTTCTATAAAGTACTGAAGATATAAAGTTACCTGTTGCTGATATTCCTTTTCCAGATAAGCTTTATCTGAATCCAGATTATTAGGTCTTACTGATTTTAAGGCAGGATCGGAACTTACAAAAAACAAAATGGGTAACGGCTTGTCTATTGTGCCGTAAGACTTATCCGCATTCTGTGTTTTATTATAATAGAAATAGAGATCAGGGTAGATATGAGGATCTTTATCACTATCACCAAAGTCTATCATTTTAGATGTTAAACCTGATCCCTTAGCTGACATATAATAAGCTTTGATATATTTATTAAATTCCTTAGAAAAATAAGTATAAGTATCAGCATATATATAAGACATATTACGGTTACTGAAATAAGTTGTTTTGCTAAGTATGTCAATTCCTAATCTTTCATCATCATTAGCCAGAATGCCTCCTACCCAAGGAATATTTTTAATTAATATTTTATCTGAATTTTGTATAAATTTTTTCACCTGACTTTCTTCTACATCTCTAGGGCGCAGAAAAATATAGCTGATTATAAAAAATACAGCTGCCGCTCCAAATATTGATCCTAAAAAGTAACCGATTCCTTTCATATTTAATCTTTATATGCAATTATATTTATTCCCTTTGATTTTTTATTATTCTTTATTAACTTTTCAAAAAATATTAAAGTATCCTTATACACACTATTCTCATATTCATCAGATGCTCCATCCACTATAGCACCTCCCATTCCCCAGGCGAAACCTGTTCCCAGAGATTTTATGACGCCGGGATTAAAGGTATGTCTTGCTGCGGCAAAATATATACTTGAATTAAGTCTCAAGGATGCCATAGGAAACGAGGTACCTAAAGAACCTTTTACAATAGCAGGATATGCTTTTATAATGGCGGCATTATTTGCGATGGCCGTGATCATTTCAGGGCTGTAACTGGCTTCTGTCATCACCCCAATTGCCGCATCCCTGCCCGCATTAAAAGTTCCTTCACCGTCGGGTACTGCGCCCCATACGGTTGTTAAAGTTCCTTTTTGTTCAGGATTTTGAGCTCCGGTAATTCTAGCTTCAATATTTTCTGCTCTTTCATCTATTTTTTTATTCTCTCCTACTGCATAGTTGGACACTGTCAACGGAAAACCAAATGCCAGTGCCCGTGGATCTCCATTAGAGGAAAGCACAAACATTCCGCCCTGTATAATCTGAGAATTAATATGAGCATCGTATTCTTTCGTATTGTTTTCTGAAATTTTCTGAGCGGCAGCACGGGCTAGCACAGGATCTACTACTAAGGTTAGACCACCCCCTTTTGAACAGATCATATTGGAGGTCTGCAGCAATGCATTATCTCCATTAAAACGGACACTGCTATGGTAACCTATCCACTTAGAGGTAAGCGTGGCATCGCAGTTGTGGGCCACTTCTTTAAAAGAGGAAAAAGCCGACGTCCCTATTGCAGCTACCGCCACTCCCACAGCAACCAGTGCCAGACCACCCGTAGCCACAGTGGCAATTGCTAAAGCACCTACTGCTACAATGGCACCAAGCATCTTTAGCCCACCCCAAAATTTGCTGTTGATATTACAGACAAATTCCGTCTGTAATTTAAGGTCCGATTTATTAAGTAAAATTACTTCCTTATTTTGATGTATTACAGTAGCCTTTGATCTATTGCTAATTACAGAATTATCTTTAGGGCTTTTCATTTCGGTACAAATCACCATTGTACCTTCCGGGATATAAGACTGAGCCATTATTCTATCAGTTTCAGATTAAAATCTATAAGAAGCTGTACATTATTTTTCACTTCTTCTATTACAGTGATATGGGTGTCCTGCCATATGTTTTCGTTTTTGTTCCAGCTAAGGGTTTCCCGGATGCTGTATTTATATTCAGAAAATGAATAATGCACAGCCGGTTTTATTCTCTCGTCATACAGTCTGATGATCTTTTTTAAATTAATTGCAGCCGGATCCATTTCACTTACCCTTCTTACTTTTATGATATCTTCATTTTCTTCTATTATTGTAGATGTGAAATTCAGTACCACAGGCTCCTGATCAAACAGGGTTGAATAAAAAGTCTTCGAATAACCTTCTGAAAAGTCACCTTTCCCTACTAAAAAAGAATTGAAAAAGACTTCATAAAACATTTTTGTATCATAATCTTTAATTAATCTCTGCTCAGGAATTATTAAAGATTCCACAGTAGTTATAAAATTATCAATATCCTGCTGAGATTTTGAAAAATTCATAACCGTTTTCTGCCGGTTAAAATTAGATTTAAATTTTTTCCAATTGGAAATTATTTCATCATAATTCAGTACTCTGATGATTTTCCCGTTTTCGGGTGAAACCTGAAACATAGAATTACATTTTATTTTATCTATATCGGCAATGAGCTGCATTCCTTTTTGAACAAGTGCGGGAGAACTGGAGACATGATTTTCCTCCATTATAACAGCAATATTTTTTCTCTCATCATCCAGTTTCACATGATACTGACTTTTATAAGTAGAATTATCAACCAAAATACTTTCTAATTTGGTTGCTACCACAAATTCCGTCCGGTATTTAAAATCCTGCTTAAACTCGTGCCTGTCAACTTCATCTATACTTGCAATGGACGGAATAGACCATTTCTTATCTAAAAACAGATGGCTTAAGTGTACCGGAAAATGATGGTCTATAATCTGTTGCGTAATACCACATAAGGAATTATGAAAAGTTATTAAATCATTAACCTTTACATTAAATTTTTCAGCAATAGATTGTAAGGTATCTCCTACTTCAATTTCATACTTTATGATCTCCATACTAAGGGGTGGGTTTAATTAGAATAACAGCCGGAAATATGGTCTTAGATATAAGACACACAGCACCTGAAGAATTAACGGTCATAACTGAATGAACAATTAATTTAGCAGCGGAAACCCGCCATTTTTTCGTTAAAAATTCTTCCTGCTAAGTGTAATTAATTTCTTTCTGTCATGAGAACCGGCAGATGGGGAACCTCCATATTTGAGTTGAAGAAGATCGTGAAATCTATTACTGTAGAATTTTAAGGTTTCCCTTACATTTACTGTCATCATTTGTAATTTTTTTTATTATCATTTTGCGATTTGGTAAAGTAAAGGTAGCATCCAAAATTTAATCTAAAAAATTTTTAGGCTAAAATCTTGAATTTTGTAGTAATTCTACGACTACATATTGGAAAAACACCCTGATAGAAGTAGGTTCAAGGAAATATTTAATCACTGAATAATGATTAAATAGTACTACTTCTCTTTTCTAATAGAATAACATCTTTCCAGACTCCATTGAGCTGTCCTATTTTTTTACGGACTCCTACTGTCCTGAATCCGTTTCTATGATGAAATTTAAGAGAGACTTCATTTTCCGGAAATATACTGGACTGCAGGGTCCAGAACCCATGCTCTTCACTGTCTAAAATAAGTTTTTTCAACAAAAGTGAACCCAAACCTTTCCGCTGATAATTTACGTCCAAATAAATGCTCACATCCGCTACGCCTTTATAACACTCCCTTTTGCTTACGGGTTTCAAGGCACACCAGCCAATCACTTCATTATTTTCATTTTCCAAAACCCATCTGCAGTCATTAAAAAATGCGGTATTCCATACTTCTGTATTCGGAACTTCTTTTTCAAATGTTGCGATCCCGCTTTCAATTCCCTGTCTGTAAATATCCAGTACCCTTACCTCATCTTCGGGAAGCATTTCTCTTATTTCGTAATTCATGTTTAATGATATTTTCTTTTGATTTTTCTTTTGATACGGGCGTAATGCGTCTGCTTACTTTTTTCATCCTCAGAAACCACACTTATATTGCCATCCACTTCCAATATGGAAAGCCTTACATTTTTCATATCTGCTATACCGTGCTCTCTTATGGCTTCCTCCAGCTCTTCTTCGGTTATTTTCTCTTTATTTAAAGCCTGGTGATCTACTACACCGTCTTTCACCAGGATGACAGGATCCGATTCTACCAGACTACCAAAAGACCTGCTGGAAAAAATCAGCCTTTTCAATATTAAATTGGCAATAAACAAAACCAGCGCTGCAATGATTCCGCCTTCCAAAGAGGTATCCTGCCCTACCATTGCATTCTGTACTGCATTGGAGATCAACAATAAAAGGACTACATCACCCGCATTAAGCTGGGAAAGCTGATTCTTCCCAAACAACCGGATAGCTATTACCATAAACAGATACACACACAGGGAACGAACAGCGACATCAATAAGTGGATTCACATACATAAAATTTAGATCTCAAATGTAAAAAATTTATTATTTAAATAATAAATATCATTAATAGACATTCAAATAAAAGTGGAGAAATCACTAAATTTGTAACAACACTACTGAAAAAGAATTTACTAAAAAAAACACAAGTTATGAGACATCTGTTCCTTTGTCTGGGCATCCTATGCCTTATGCTGAGCTGTCAGCAAAGTTCCAATATTTCCATAGATCCATCCACCAACAATGAAATTAAAGAGAAAATAACCCAACTTTATAATTCTTACGGAAACGGAGGCTTTTACCAGCATCCTGCTTCCACAGATCTTTTTTCTAACGATCTTACCCATCTGATTGAGCAAAGTCAGAAAATTATAGGAGTAGGACAGAAAAATATTCAGGAAAAGCCTGCTTTAATGGAGGGAACTGTTTTCGTAAGCTTACCGGAAGGATTCACTGCTTACAAAATCAAGTCCGTTGATATTTTAAAAAGTATTGAGCCTATAGGTTCTATTGCTGATGTAACGGTAGAGTTTGAAAATACTAATTTTTCACCTACGGTAATTTATACGGATAAAGTACGCCTGGTTAATTGTTTAAGTAAGGGATGGAAAGTGGATAATATCGTTTATGACCCTAGCATAGAGAAGCATTCTAAAGATATTAAAACCGTTTTAGGAGATTTCATTGCTATTCATTCGGAGAACCCGGACAGGAAATAAAAAAGCTGCTTGTTTAAGCAGCTATAATTTTAAGGGCACTGGGCGATAGGAATATCGCTACAAACCGTTTTATTTAATCGTTCGCAATATACACAATATTTGGGATTTACACCTCCATTAATTGTTTTTAATTCGTGATGGGTTAATTTCTTTAAATTTTTCATATTATTTAATTTTTATGGTTGATTAAATACAAAACGTAATATCTGTCTTTTTATTGTGGTTTTTCATGAATAAAATCCAGAAAAAAACCATACACATGAAGCATATGGTTTCCTCCTGTATTGAAGTTGTACTATCGGTTGCTTATATCTACTTTAACGGGCATTACGTAAGTAGAAGCCAGCATGTTTTCATTCAGTTTTTTGGTATATATTCTGTAATGCAGGTTACTTAACACATTCTCCATCTCCTTACTTAAGTTTTTACAGTCTCCCTTAGCGTGTACATTAACGATCTGCCTGTTCTTCGTTACTTCAAACGTACTTCGGAATTAACGGTCCCCTGCTTATAATCTGAGTTTGTAAAATCAAAATTCGCCATGAGAAGATTTCTGATTTCATTAAAGGCATCATTTTTATTAACCTGTACTTCCTGAATGGTATTGGAGGTCTGGGCTTTTAGAGTATTGAAAAATGATAATCCACATACAAAAAACGAAGCGATCAATATTTTAATTTTATTATTCATAACGGTCTGGTTTTAAATTAACTGTTAAAATTATTTGTATTTCTACCCAAAGATATAAAAATAATTAATATTAAATTTACATCCAGTTAACATTGAGTTAACATTAAAATATATTAAATTGATTATCAATATATTACAAAATGAAAATATTAGAAAAATTAACATTGGAAAAGTCTATACTTTGTCCCCGATTAATAAATTTTAATATAAATACATTGCAATTGTTAATTTTTTTCACTAATATTACGAAAACAACTAATACCTAAGACCATGATGAAACCTATTAACATTGAGGAGCGTAAATCCGTATGGATTGCCCTTTCCGAATTCTACCTGGATACGGAATTACAGGATTGTAATTTTAATTACATAGCCATGGTATTCTCTGAAAGTTCTTTTTCTCTTGAAGAAATAAAAAATATTAATAAATATGAAGTTTTTCCCGTATTACAGGATAACCTGCTGGATAACGCCGGGGAATGGACAGGCTTTGAGGAAGAGTGGTTAATTACTACCATCACCTCCAAACTTACAAAGAGAACCCACCTGGACAATCTTCTTATCGACTTTAATTATTCGAAATATAAATGGATGTGTGCCGATTACTGGCTGGCTGTTGAAAATATTTACCATAAAATAAGAAATGAACAACAAATAGAAATTTAATTATAAAAAATAAGGCTGAAAATAATTTCAGCCTTATTTTTTATTCTAATTCTCTTTTCAGGAACTTTCCTGTGAGACTTTTCTTAGATTTTACGATTTCTTCGGGAGTTCCCTGGGCCACAATCTGTCCGCCATGCTTACCTCCTTCCGGTCCTACATCAATAATATGATCAGCCAGTTTGATCACATCCATATTATGTTCAATAATAATAAAAGAGTTTCCTAATTCCACCAGCTGGTTGATAGCATCCATTAATATTTTTACATCTTCAAAATGAAGTCCGGTAGTGGGTTCATCAAGAATATAAAGGGTATTTCCGGTTTGTCTTTTGGCAAGTTCCGTGGCCAGCTTTATACGCTGGGCTTCTCCTCCGGAAAGTGTAGTAGACTGCTGGCCGAGTGTAATATATCCCAATCCTACATCCTGTAAAGTTTTTACCCTGCTGTAAATTTTAGGAATGGGCTGGAAAAATTCTACAGCTTCATCTATCGTCATATCCAGTACATCGGAAATGGATTTTCCTTTATAGCGGACTTCCAGAGTTTCCCTGTTGAATCTTTTTCCATTACAGGTTTCACAATGCACATAAACATCCGGCAGGAAATTCATTTCAATAACTTTTAAACCTCCTCCCTGGCAGGTTTCGCATCTACCTCCTTTTACATTGAAAGAGAATCTTCCGGGCTTATACCCACGGATTTTACTTTCCGGTAATTCCGCAAACAAGTTCCGGATATCTGTAAACATTCCTGTATACGTTGCCGGATTGGAACGGGGCGTTCTCCCGATAGGAGTCTGATCTACATCTACAATCTTATCGATATTCTCCAGCCCTTCCACTTTTTTATAAGGTAAAGGCTCCTGAACGGCTCTGTAAAAATGCTTATTCAGAATCGGATATAATGTTCCGTTGATCAAAGAAGATTTTCCACTTCCTGAAATTCCGGTAACCACCACCAGCTTTCCTAATGGAATATCGAGAGTTACATTTTTAAGGTTATTTCCTGTTGCTCCTTTCAGCAGTATATTTTTCCCGTTTCCTTTTCTTCTTTCTTTCGGAATTTCTATTTTTCTGTCTCCATTGATGTATTGTGCCGTAATGGTATCTGCTTTTAATAGATCTTTTGGTTTGCCCTGCCATAGGATTTCTCCTCCGAACTTCCCTGCCCGCGGACCTATATCAAGAACCTCATCAGCTTCCAGGATCATATCTTTATCATGCTCTACCACTAATACCGAATTTCCTATATCTCTCAGGTTTTTCAGTGAGTTGATGAGCCTTTCGTTATCTCTCTGGTGAAGTCCGATACTGGGTTCATCAAGAATATATAGTACATTGACTAACTGCGAACCTATCTGAGTAGCCAGACGAATTCTCTGGGATTCACCCCCGGAAAGCGTTTTGGAACTTCTGCTGAGACTTAAATAATCCAACCCCACATCCAATAAAAACTGGAGACGGGTTTCGATTTCTTTTAAAATCTCATGAGCAATGATCTTATTTTTTTCTGAAAATTTATCTTTTACATCCTGCAACCACTCTTTCAGATCTGCCAGGCTCAGTCCATTGACCTCAGCAATATTTTTTCCGTCTATTTTAAAGCTAAGGCTGGACGGCTGCAAACGTGTTCCTTTACATTCCGGACAGGTTTCTTCTGTGGTAAAATGCCTTTCCAATAAAACCGCTTCGTAAGACTCTCTTTCCTCGATAATTTCCTCCATAAAAGGAATCAATCCATCAAAACTGATTTTTATCTTTTTAGTGATTCCGGCATATTTAAGGTCTTTGTTAAACTCTTTATGACATCCGTTATAGATGTAATCTAATGCCTCTCCAGGAATATCTTTTAATGGTGTTGAAAGTCCTAATCCAAATATTTCCAGAATATTTTTAATCTGAGATAACACCCATTTATTGGATTTAATATCTTCCAGCGGAAGTAGTCCTCCCTGACTGATGGACAGCTTAGGATTTTCAATGAAGTATTCCGTATTGATCTTTTTAATGGTTCCCAGACCTTTGCAATCCGGGCAGCTTCCTTTAGGGGAATTAAATGAAAAGGTATTCGGCTCCGGCAATGCTAATGAATGTCCTGTTTCGGCATCCATCAGGTTTTTGGAGAAATATTCGATATCGGTACTTCCTAATTTCTGGATCCCGATAATACCTTCCCCCATTTCCATCGCTGTTCTCAACGATTTTTCCATTCGGTTTTCAGAAGCACTTTCCCCGATAATCCAACGGTCGATTACTATATCGATATCGTGGGTTTTGTAACGGTCAAGCTTTAAATCATATTCTATATCCTGCAGTTCTCCATCAATCCTTGCCTGTCCGTAACCTTTCTTAGCCATCTGCACGAAAAGCTCATGATAGTGACCTTTCCTTGCACGTACTACAGGGGCAAGCAGCATGATTTTTTCTCCTTTATAGTTTTCTTTAATCGTTTCGAGAATCTGATCTTCGGTATAGCTTACCAGCTTTTTTCCGGTAGTCATGGAATAGGCATCGGAAACCCTTGCGTATAAGAGTCTTAAAAAGTCATATAGCTCGGTAACCGTTCCTACGGTAGAACGGGGATTTTTATTGGTAGTCTTCTGCTCAATGGCAATCACCGGGGACAGTCCTTCTATCTTATCTACATCAGGACGCTCCAAACCGCCTAAAAACTGACGGGCATAGGCTGAAAATGTTTCAATATACCGACGCTGGCCTTCTGCGAAAATCGTATCAAAGGCCAATGAAGATTTCCCGCTGCCTGAGAGCCCGGTAATGACTACCAGCTCATTGCGGGGAATTTTTACATTGATATTTTTAAGATTATGTTCACGTGCACCGTAAACTTCTATGTATTCTTTAGAATCATTTTTCATAATAGTCTCATGTCTCCAACAAAGGACCTACAAATTTACGAATATTTGAATTGAATAAAGAATGTAAATATGATTTTTGGAAGTATAAATTATTCATTGTAAGAAAATTGATAGTCAGGAAAAAGGAACGGTTTTCAGTAGAACCGTTCCCTCTTTTTTATGAATAAATTATTCTGTTGCTTATTGTATGTTTTATCTTAAATATCTACATCTTCATTACTGACCTTTACGTGATATTCGATACCGTCAATAGCTTTGGAGATGATCTGATTTCGAAGTACATTGGCCATATTTTCCCAATATACCCTGCCATAGAAAGCATAATTTTGCGGAACCACTTCCACTTCTACCGTGCGTATAAATCCTTCTCGCGGCTTGGTGCTGATCATAGTACCTCTTTTTACCCGTACTTCCCGTAATTCATCTTTAAGCACCATTCTGCAATAGTTCTTTACATCTTCAAGAGAAATGATTTTATCCCGGGTGGTAAGGGCATATTTATAAGCCTGAATGCTGTCTGTTCCTTTTTGTTCTTCCGCTCCTCCTATTGTCTCGGTAAGAAGTACCAGCGATTGTGATTTGAGCTGATTGGAAAGTTCGGTTCCCGGACGCATATGATTTGCCAGGGTAGAATGAGTTACCCAAAATGAAGCGTAGGTGTGATCAGTTTTTTCCACCGGCTCCATAATTACATAGTTAAGCTCCTGTTTGATATTTCTTTTGGCATTGTTTACCTTCTGTACCATGGACTTCATCTTATCGGACATTTCACCCAGTATTCCTTTAACATTATCTCTGTTTAATAAGGAAAATGCGGCTATTTCATCACGGGTCAGCTCCAGGACATGCGCGATCATATCTACGGCATTTCTATTGGTAAAGCGTTCCATCCCACCTTTTCTTACCGTGTACAGACCTTTTTTAAGATCATCTCCGGAAGTAAAAGGAATCTCTGTATATTTCCTTCCTTCACCATCCTGCACTTCATCTACATATAAGAAATGTTCTCCTTCATCCGTTATCAAAGGGATATTGTTTCCCATGATATCCAGGCTGTATTCCGTTTTTTTCCAGCCTCTGTTATAGATAGGAAATGCATTTAATACAAATGAGAAGTTATCCAGAATTTCCGCGGTAAACTGTGGTGGAAACTCCATAGTAAGCCACAGATACTGCTTTCCGTTCAGGTATTTTTCTATTTCTTCTCTTCCTTCCAGGAAATCCAGGTTTTCAGGAAGTTTTCCGGCTTCGGTAATGAGTGTATTAGATAGTCCGGTAATTTCAATAAACCTGTGATTATAAATACTCTTGATATCTTCAATGGTTTTTGTTTTGATAGACTGTTCATAGAATATCTGCTCATAACCATCATGCTGAATATTTTTAACATAGGATAAACCCTCTTTTACAAATAAAGGATTGCCATTGCTTGTCACCGTGATATAAGGCAGAAGTTTATATACATAATCCAGATGCTCAAAGGCCGGATTGGAACAGTAGATACTTAAATATTTCGGGAAATTTTCATTCCTGAATTTTGTCACATCCACTCCAATAGTAATCTTTCTGTAATCGGAAGGCTGCCCCTGAAATCTTGCCATCGGAATTTTATTGAGCCTGTCGTCAATGCTGTAACAGGTATTTCCTACAAACATTATGGATGTCTGGAGTTTATTGATCTTTACATTTCCTACGGGAGTAAAGGGTATATTTAACTGTTTATCGGACTCAGATTTTATAGTGGAGGTCAGCTGTTTTCTAAAAAAGAATTCAGTATGTTCCAATAAAACTTCAGAGGATTCATAGGGCTGTGTAAAGGCAATGGCGTGAGCGGGAATTGGATGGGTATAAATAGACGGAGTAAGCAGTTTTGCCAGCTTTTCGAGTATGCGGGCATTCACCGTCTGAATTTCATTATTTGCTTTAAATATTTCGGTGCTGAATGCATCTATCAGCAGTTTTACAAAAGGATCCAGAGACTGAGGACTTTTTAATCCCCAAACTTTTGTAGCATTTTGAAGCATTCTTGCTTTTACCGATTCCTTGGAATAGATATTCTGATCTAGATTCATAATTTCTAATAGGTTACAATCAATTAATCAATAGACATAGGACTCAAAAAAAGTTCGGTAGAAAAGCTGAAACGTTCGCCTGTCGACTCCATTTTAGCATTTACCGCAATTTTTACTTTCTTTTTGACTTCCGTATGCTCTTTAGTATCATAGCTGTGTTCAACGAATTCCACATGTGCGTCAATCTGTGGCTGAACAATGCGGGGTTCATATTCCTGTATCTGTCTTTTAAGACTTTTAATAAAAATATTTTCCCAAACAGCACTTGTAACTCCATTATCAAATTCCAGGTTCCATACCTCGTTTCCGTAATTTTCGTCATATCTGTTTTCGCCTTTTTTAGTGGTAATCAGCAACATAATGTTGTGGGCTATACTTTCCCCCATATCGCAGGTTTCAATACTCCCCCCTTCGGTCATTAATGTTGATGGAACAAAAGGCATTCTGTAATTTGGTGTGTCCATGTGGTTATCAATTTTACATCATCATTAAATGGCTTAAATAAAGGGCCAATATAAACATTTTTTAGAAAACAGAATAGGGATAAAAATAAAAAAATATAGTCTGAAAAACCTTTCCAAACTATATTTTTTCTTTTATATTATGTTAAATAATATTTTATGTAACCAAAACCATTATTATTTAGCTATTCTTTTTTACGATTGATAAAATAATATACCGGTAAACCCAGTAAAACCATTAAAAAGCCAGGCCATGTATATTGCTGTTTATAGATCAGAAGGAGAATACAGAAACCTGCCCCGATAATTAAATAGATAACGGGTGTCACCGGATATAACCAGGCTTTATAAGGTCTTTCAAGATCAGGATTTTTGTATCTGAGATAAATTACTCCAAAAACCGTAATCATGTAAAACAGGACAATCACAAAGGAAATCATATCCAAAAGATTACCGTACTGCCCACTCAGACATAATAGAGAAGCCCAGATTCCCTGCATCCATAAAGCATTTCCGGGAACTTCATTTTGATTATTTTCTATGGCCTGCTTAAAGAACAGACCGTCTTTTGCCATAGTCTGGAATACCCTTGCTCCCGCCAGGATCAATCCGTTGTTACATCCGAATGTGGAAATCATCACCAGTAATGCAATAATGATAGTCCCGGCGCTCCCAAAGATATTCTGAGAAGCGGCAACAGCTACCCGGTCATTAGCTGCAAAGGCTATGGAATCACGATCCAATGCGTTTAAATAAACAAAATTCACGGCTATATATAAGATCATTACGGCAGAAGTTCCATAAATCATAGATTTTACGACATTCTTTTTAGGGTTTTCCACTTCACCGGAAACAAACGTTACACTCTCCCACGCCACGGAACTGAATACAGAACCTACCATCGCAGCAGCAATTCCTCCCATTAAGGTCATTCCGCCGATAGGCTCCCAGCCCTCTTTAAGGAAATTACCATTAAAATCCTTCTTCATATTATTAAAAGCTTCAAAACCAAAACTGAAATTATGAGCCATCTGAGAAACATCCACCAATATAAACCCCACTGCAATTAACCCTAATAGCGCAATAATTTTCGATCCTGTAAAAATATTCTGCAATAGCTTTCCGCTTTCTACCCCCCGTGTGTTGATATACGTTAAAAGAATGATAACGGCTATTGCCAGCATCTGTATCCAGGTGATCTGAAATTCTCCGCTTTGAAACAACGGTGCAGCATTATTAAGGGAGGGAATAAGATAGGCTGTAAACTTACCGAAGGCCATTGCCACTGCAGCGATGGTTCCTGTCTGAATAACGGTAAACAATCCCCATCCATATAAAAAACCCATTTTCTTTCCGAAAATCTCGGTAAGATAAGTGTACTGTCCTCCCGCCTTAGGAAACAGGGCTGACAGTTCACCATAGCTTATGGCCGCAGCAACCGTCATGATTCCGGTAATAAGCCAGACAATGACCACCCAGTATCCGGAACCCAGATTTCTCATCATATCAGCGCTTACAATGAAAATACCGCTTCCAATCATAGAACCCATTACCAACATAATGGCATCCCATAGTTTTAATTTTTTATGCATAAGTAAATATTCGGAATCAAATATAAAAAAATCCTGATTGAGTCCAATATTCTACACCTATTTTAAAAAATCAATATGTTTTTTATGAATTTTTTAATTATTCTTAATTCATTTTTTATTATTATTTTTGATAAAATTATTATACAATGAAATTCAAAGCGATATTTTTTTCAGTGGCTGTAAGTATGTCCACATTAGCCTTTGCTCAGGAGACTTCACAAAAGAAATATTCTCCCCCTCCGGGAAATGCGCTTGTAGGTGATGTTTACGGTGCAGGAGTTAACAATACTTCGGAAACCAAGGCCATAACAGCGGATAAACTAAGTAAAAAACTGAAAAAAGATAAAAAAGTTGAGAATGTAGCCGTTAAAGGAAAAGTAATCGATGTTTGTGAGAAAAAAGGATGCTGGCTTACCATTCAGACAGAAGATAATTCTCAGTTTTTTGTAAAAATGAAAGATTATGCTTTTTTTGTTCCAACAGCTTTAAAAGGTAAAAACGTAGTACTGGAAGGTAACGCCGAAAGAAAAGTAACTTCCGTGGATGAGCAGAAACATTATGCGGAAGATGCTAAGAAACCTCAGTCTGAAATTGATGCTATCACGCAGCCCAAAGAAGAAATCAGATTTGTAGCCAATGGTATTAAGGTTGTCAATTAATCCCTTAAAACTTAATGATATAAAAAAGCGAAACTTATGTTTCGCTTTTCTTTTTTATTGAATAGTAAAATCCACTTCTGCATCCAGCTTAGGATATTTACTTGCCGAAATAAATTTTTTGCCCGTACAATCAATTTCTTTCCATCCTTTCCGCTCCTTCACATCTCCTACTACCATAACAAAAGGAACAAAAGAGATTTCCTCTTTTCCTTCTTCTTTTATTTCTTTATACTGAACCGCCACATCTAAAACGCAGGGATGCTCCGTATTCAGCTCAACATTTCTGTAAATGATATCATAGTGGGTTTCCTGATTTTCCGGAATTTCGAGATAGGTTTCCCAGCCTTTGTTACTTCCCCTGAGCTCAATCATTGCTTTTAAAGCATAATAAAGGGCAATGGTATAATATCTTCTGGTTCCTGTCCTTACATAATCATTTTCAAAATGTCCGCCTTCAAAGAGTATGGTTGGCATTCCAGCTTTCATAAAATTGTCTCCTGTAGAATTAGGATAAAATTCATCCGAATATCTTCCTATCTGATCAGGAATCATACCTTTTAAATGATTATATACATTGGCTATAACCGCCATACATTTCTTTCTGTTATCTGTTACGGTACGTTCTGCATCTTCTGAAGGGGCTAAAAACGAAAGGGTAGCCGGATGAACTCCGTCCGTTGTAAATATGGTTCTCTGCTCATGAAGATTAAGTCCGTAATCGTATTTTTTAGAGGCTACGATATTTTTCAGGATTTTAATTTCTCCACTGTCTTCATTATGAAAATCCCGGTTCAGATCAATATCGGAAGCATTAAGCCTTGTCCATCTTTCAGAGCCGTCAGGATTAAGCATAAATACGAAGTCTAATCTAATTTGACCGAAAATTTCATCTTTCAATTCAGGAGCATGATCTAAGCTTTCCAGCAAATCCAATATAGCATGGGTAGCATTGGATTCATTCCCGTGCATCTGCGACCAGGCCAGTACATGTATCTCTCCGCTTCCTATGCTTAGCTGATAAATCGGTTTATTAAGATATGATCTTCCTATTTCGGAAATATAATCCGTGAGATTGCTCTGTAGGTAAGAAAATAATTTTTCAGGGGAAATATAGCGATTAGGAAAATCCTGATTTTTCTGATAGATCTGTTCAAAATTCATTTGAATAATAATTTACATGAGTCAAAATTAACCAATTTAAAGCAATTAGCATAATTAACATTTGTAACATTATTAAACATTGTAAAATGTCAGAATGTCTGTTGATAAAATTGTGGATTGCATTATTTTAAATTGAAATATATTATATATTTATAAATGAGATAATTACAATTTTTATCTAAACTTAATTTTGAATATTACTTTAAGTGTTAATAAGCCTGTTAGAGATGAAATGAGTGTAATTTCATTAAACAATATTTTTGTGGAAAAGTGGTTGAAATTGATACAATATACAATTGTAAACTATTTGAAATTTGTTAGTTTTCCCTATAAAAGAGACTTCATTTTTACCTTATTAATCGATGGTAACTTTTAATGATGATCATGTAGTTTTAAAAGAATTATTGCTTAGCAAGAAAGTCTATTTTTTGCGTATTAATAGACATTTAAACCTGATAATAGGATATCCTATCTCGCTTAATTAAGCGTTTACAGTACAAAACCAGGTATTTAACTTCTCTCCCACTCCATATCGTCTGTATAGCCCATTAGAAGGGTAAAAGAATCAATATAGAAGAAATTTAAGGTTAGTTTGAAGCAATCGATTTTAACTAGAGAATCTATCTCATCTTTTACTTTAACTACTTCAGAAAATAGAGGGTCTACTGAAAGTATATAATAGCGTACATCCAATTTTATTAACAATTTGATTATAATTAGATGTTTATCAATATATTACATCAATTTACTTTTGTATACTGAAACAGTTTCCATTTGTTTACTTTTGTATTTTGCATTTGTAAACTTTATTTTTACATTTGTAATCTCATTTAAAATCATATTTATGAGCTTAAACGAAAGAATTTCAAAAGTTATAGAGTATTCCAAACTGACCTCTTCTGAATTTGCAGATGAAATAGATGTGCAGCGATCTTCTATTTCCCATATCACATCAGGAAGGAATAAACCCTCTCTGGAATTCATTATTAAAATAAAATCCAGATTTCCTGAGATCATGTGGGATTGGCTTATTAACGGGGATGGGGAAATGCTGAAGTCCGATGAGCCGGAAGCTACCTCCGAAGACAGCCATGAAGAAAAAGTAAAACCGACTCCTCTTCCGGATCTTTTTACATTAATTGATGATGACAACTTCGGAACTACAGAAAGTGAAGACCGCACTCAAAAATATGTGTCCGGAGAATCGGATATTCCCGCCCAAAGTAAAGGACAGGAAAAAATAACGGAATCTCAGGGATTAGAAGTAAAGGAAGAAGATAAAGTAAGTCAAATAATTGAAAATCAGAGTAATAAGATAAAGAGGATCGTATTGTTTTTTGAAAACGGAAAATTTGAAAGTTTTGAGCCGTAAATAAGGATTAAATTATTTTCAAAGCAGACTCATTTTTTCCCATAAAAAAACTCCGCCTGATGCGGAGCTGATTTATTTTTAATTTTGTTTTCTTCTCTGGAGTTCTTTACTAATGAGTCCTAATTCCCTTCCGGTCTGTCCAGCCACAGAAGTATTTTCCTGGGCTCTTCTCGTTAAATAAGGTACAACATCCTTTACAGGTCCGTAAGGCAGGTATTTGGCCACATTATAACCTTTATCGGATAAATAGAAGGTGATATTATCACTCATTCCGTAAAGCTGTCCGAAATAAACATGTTTATTATCGTGTTCAAGGGAATTTTGCTTCATTTTATCCATGACAAGCTCCGAAGAGATCTCATTATGGGTCCCGAAAAATCCTGAAACCCTGTCCAAATTATTCATAATGAAATCAATGGCCGCATTGTAATTGTTATCCGTAGCTTCTTTGGTAGGCTGAATAGGATCAGGGTAACCTTTTTCCTGAGCTCTCTCCCTTTCTTTTTCCATATAAGCCCCTCTTACTATTTTGTACCCTATAAAATAATTTTTCTCTTTGGCTCTTTGCAGATTCTGTTCCATATATTCGATCCTGCCGGTTCTGTACATCTGAATGGTATTCCAGACAATTGGCTTTTCCTGATTATATTTTTCCATCATCTCTTCACAAAGATGGTCTGCAGCATCCTGCATCCATGTCTCTTCCGCATCAATCATCAGCTTCTTATCATTTTCATGGCACAGCCTGCATATTTCATCAAATCTTCTTACCACTCTTTCCCATTCTTCTTTCTGGCTTGTAGTAAGTTCCACATTCTTTCCAACGGCTTCATAGATATCAATTCTACCGAAAGCCGTAGGCTTAAACACCACGAAAGGAATGGCAGGATTTCCTACGGAAAATCTTATGATATCTTTAATCTCATTACAGACTGCATCAAAGGTTTCTTCTTCTTCCTTTCCTTCTATGGAGTAATCGAAAATACTTCCGACTCCTCTTTTGAAAAGCTGTTTCACCACCTTCATACTTTCTTCTCTCGTCTCTCCGCCGCAAAACTGCTCAAACAAAGTGTTCTTTACAATTCCGGGAACAAATGGAAAATTATTATGAATGGTAAAATTAAGGATAGAAGTTCCAATATTGGTTAAAGCCGGTTGTTCGATCATTTTAAACATCCAGTACGCTTTCTTCAATTGAGCATCAGACTTGTCTGCAAATGCTATTTTGGTATCGTTGAAAATGGGCATTCGTTTTATAAGTTTAGTTATACAAATGTAATAATAACCTCAGTCTTTTGAAAAAATATTTTCTACAATTTGTATTCAATGCCGTTAATTAGCATGGCAATGATCCCTACAAATATCCAAAGCCGCAAAATATTGAGGGTAAAAAATTTACTTTTTCTGGAATAATCCAAAAGCAGATAAACACACAGGATCAATACAAATAGTCCGGCAGAAAAATAATAGCCTACAAACCCTGAAATTCCCGTTTTTAAGATCAGCTTCATGGAAACAAGCATGGTTATGATAATAAGTGAAATAAGGATGGATTTAGCCTGCTGAGTGCTGAAATAATTAGGGATAGTAGTATATCCGAAAGCTTTATCCACACTTTTTGTAAGGGTATCTTTTACAATATCAATACACAGAAGAAGCAGAAATAGAAAAACAGCCATTAGAAAAAGCTTTATCGAAAACGTTTCATAATAAACCATCATGCCAAAAAATGGGTATAAAGTAAGGCTTACAAAAGTAAGATTATTAATAAATAGGATCCTGCTTAGTTTATGACTGTAAAGCCACATAAAAAACTGGTAGATAATAAAAAAAATAAAGACCCTGTAAGAAATAAGCAAAGCCACTCCCAGGGAAACAATACTCAATAAGAGATAGGCATAGAGAAAATACTTCTGCTCGGTAAAATTCTGAAGACGTGTTCTGAAAGGTTTTGCAATATGGTCTTTTTCCTGGTCGTAGAATTGATTGATCGTTCCCCCGGCCAGTATGCTTAATACCGTACAAAAAATAATTCCATGAACTTTAAAATCAAACACAAATCTTTTAAAGCTCTCCTCCTGATTAAAGAGAAAGAAGGTGGACACATAAAGGGCAAAAGTGAGAAGTAAAGCTACAAAAAAACGGGCTCCCAAGAGAAAGCCCACTAATTGTGATATCCTATAAAATAGGGATTTGGACGTATTCTTTGTATGTCGGAAACTTTCTTTTTCAGAACTCATCCCCAACTTGTTTAAAATCTATAAATAACTTCTTTATGGAAACCTTCCAGCATTTTTTCAGCTTTATTGTAATCTTTCGTAAAGCCTAAAATATAGCCTCCACCTCCGCTTCCACAAAGTTTTAAGTAGTAAGCGTTGGAATCCAGTCCTTTTTTCCAGATATTAAATATACTTTCAGGGATCATCGGACGGAAATGTTCATACGCCCAATGAGAAAGCTTCTTTAAATTTCTAAAAAACGGATTCATATCTTTTTTAAGGAATGCATCAATACATGCATTATTATAACGAATAAACTCTTCTTTTAGTGTATTCCTGAACCCTTCAGTCTTCATTTTCTCAAAGAAAATCTGAATCATAGGTCCTGTTTCCCCCGTGATTCCTGAATCTATAAGGAATATAGCCCCTTTACCTTCTTCACCTTTAGGAATGGAAACTTTATCTAAATTCTCTTTATTTTCGATAAGGATAGGCAGGTTCATATAACATATCAAAGGATCCATACCGGAGCTTTTTCCATGGAAATAGCTTTCCATTTCTCCGAATACGGATTTAAGCTTTTTCAGATTATCTTTGGAAATATGATCGGGATTTAATTTCTTAAGGGAATATTTCTCAAAAATAGCTGCTACAAGAGCTCCTGAGCTTCCCACTCCATATCCCTGCGGTATATTAGAATCAAAGAAAAGACCTCTGGATATATCTTTTTTAAATCTTTCAATATCTAATGTAAAATCTTCAGAAAGGTCAAGCTCTGCAAGGAAATCAGAATATTTCTGCAGATGTCCGTTAGACTTCAATTCAAATTCCGAGTCTAAATCTGAAAATTTTAAAGTTCCCTTATAAAAGCTGTATGGTACTACCAAGCCCTGGGAATCTTCAATCATTCCGTATTCTCCGAATAGAATTATTTTAGCATAAAATAGAGGGTTAGTCATAATGACAATAATTCTTTTTGCAAAGATAAAGATTCACGTGAATATAAGCAAAATTCGAGCCGAATTACAGTGTTTCCTTATTTTTTAGGGGTTTAACTTTTAAAAACCGGATCAATACCATTCCTGCTGCAAAAAAGACAGTCATTGAAAGGGCTGCATACCGCATATTATTGAAATGCTCTATTAAAGTTGCAAAAATAAAGGTTCCTAAGATAATAGCGATTTTTTCCAACACATCATAAAAGCTGAAAAAAGTGGTATTTTCCATAGAGTTTTCCGGAAGTAATTTGGAATAAGTAGATCTGGACATCGCCTGGAGTCCACCCATTACCAGCCCTACTACTGCTGCCACACCATAGAACTGATATTCTACGGTAGGATTTTCCTTATTTAAGAAATAGGCCCACAGACAGGCTACAATCCATAATGCCACCGCTATCGTTATTACATTTTTATTTCCGATTCTTTTGGACAGCCTTGAAAAGATAATCGCCCCTATGATCGCTTCGATCTGGATAACAAGAAGAGTCCCGATAAGCTTGTCCTGAGCCAGGTTGATCTCACTTTTTCCAAACAGGGTAGCCATCAGGAAAATAGTCTGCATTCCTACACTGTAAAAAAAGAAACTGGACAGGAAAAATTTAAGATTACGGTCTTTAAAAAGCTCATTCCCTACTTTAAACAATTCATGAAAACTTTCTCTGGCAATATCCATATAGAAGTTCATATTATCTTTTAAAACCATAAAAAAGCCTCCCTGCTCTTCATGTTTTTTAAATATATTTTTATAATTCAGAAGGACGAGATCTTTTGGTAATTTATCTTTAACATCTCCGAACTGAGGCAGATACCTGAATGTATATTGAGAGAATCCAAACCACCAGGCTCCTGTCAACAGGAAGCTTATCCTGGTGAATAATAATTGCTGTGCCGCTCCTTTAGCAAATACCTGGATTAAAAGAAGACAAATTACGACCAATACCACAGATCCTAAATACCCGTATACATAACCTTTTGCAGAAAGGGCATCCTGACGGTCCGGTGTGGCAATATCGGGTAAGAATGAATTATAAAAAACCAAGCTCCCCCAAAAACCGACACTGGCCGTAATGCTGAACAGCAAGCCCAGAAATACATTATGCATTCCGGTAAACATCGCCAGCCCCATACAGGAAGTCGCTCCCAAATAACAGAAAAACTGTAAAAATGATTTTTTATTCCCGATAGTATCTGCCAGGGATGACAAAAACGGAGAAAGCAATACCACGATAAAAAATGAAATGGTCAATGAATAACCATACACTGCATCCGGCTGGTATTCCCTTCCAAAGATCTTTATCATATGCCTTACCGGAACATCAATCCAGTGATGGGTTTCCTGAACATATTCCTTTTTTTCATACGCCGTCGTAAGAATGGAGTAATAAATGGGGAAAATAGTGGAGGTAATGACTAAAGAATACACCGAATTAGCCCAGTCGTACACCGCCCAAGCCTTCATTATTTTTGGATTATTCTTTATAAGACGGGGCTTTCGATTCTCAATTTCAGACATTTCAAATAAATAATAAATATTAGTAGCACAAAAATAAAAAAACCATTAAGAAATGGATAAACTTTTAAGCAAATTATCTATTCCTTAATGGTAATATGTTATTAAGCAAAGGATTACATATTTTCAATAACAATAGCAGACGCACCGCCACCTCCATTACAGATCGCTGCAGCACCATATTTTGCATTGTTTTGTTTTAAAACGTTGATTAATGTAACAATGATTCTTGATCCGGAACTTCCCAGCGGGTGTCCCAGGGCTACTGCACCTCCGTTCACATTTACTTTGGAAGCGTCTAATCCTAAAATCTTATTATTGGCCAGACCGACTACCGAAAAAGCTTCATTAAATTCAAAAAAGTCAATATCCGAAATCTGAAGATTGGCTTTTTTAAGGGCAATTGGCAATGCTTTAGCCGGTGCCGTAGTGAAGTTTTCAGGCTCCTGAGCTGCATCTGCATAAGATACGATTCTGGCTAAAGGCTTAAGACCCAATTCTTCCATTTTTTCTTTTGAAACAAGGATCAGCGCGGAAGCTCCGTCATTCAATGTGGATGCATTGGCAGCCGTTACCGTTCCTCCTTCTTTTTTAAATACGGTAGGAAGCGTTGAAATTCTGTCAAAATTAACTGCCTTATACTCTTCATCTTCTGCAAAAATAATCGGATCTCCTTTTCTCTGCGGAACTTCAACAGGTACTATTTCTTCTTTAAATTTACCTTCACTCCAGGCTTTTGCAGACCTTTTGTAAGATTCAACAGCAAAATTATCCTGATCTTCTCTTGTAAAGCTATAATCCGCCGCACATTTCTCGGCACAAACTCCCATATGAACTTTATTGTAAACATCTGTAAGACCATCTACCAACATCCCGTCCTGCATTTTTACATCTCCTAATTTGGTGGACAGTCTTGCATTAAAGTAATGCGGAACCATAGACATATTCTCCATACCTCCTGCTACAATCACGTCAGCATCTCCGGCTTTAATAGCCTGTGCTGCCATCGTTACGGCTTTCATACCTGAAGCACAAACTTTGTTGACAGTAGTAGACGGAGTTTCTATTGAAAGACCTGATCCAAGAGCAACCTGACGTGCAGGGGCCTGACCTTCTCCAGCCTGTAAAACATTTCCCATATAGATCTCCTGAACATTTTTAGGATCAAGCCCTATTCTATCCAATGCACCTTTCACGGCAACCGCTCCCAGTTTTGGAGCAGGAATCGTTGATAAACTTCCTAAAAAGCTTCCCATAGGTGTTCTTACAGCGGAAACGATGAATACTTCTTTCATTTTTATAATTTTATTTTTAATTCTTTTTATTATTTCCTCTTGCCAGGATCATGAGTATAGCGCCTGCAAATTCTACCGCCCAGCCCCATTTCAATTTTACAATACCCGCTACGGTCTCTCTCCATGATTTAAAAGGTACGAAATTGAAATATTCTACTGACTGGAGTTTTATAGCCACTAAAGTAAAGCCAAATAATACCAATAGTAAAATTCCAAAAAACCTAACTGTTTTAGTACTACTATTAACAATCCCAAAAAGGGCCATTACAGAAAGGATCCAGCAGATGATGGCAAGGTAATTATCTACTTTCCAATAGTTCCAGTTACCGATAACCGGTATATGAACCAACGGAAGAAAACTTCCTACAACCACTAATAATAATCCCAGTAACTGAATATTTTTCATATTTCTTAAAGTGCCAAAATACGAAAAAAAACAGTTTTAAAAACTTTCTCTTTTAAAAAACAAATTATTCGTAAGTACAGTTGGAATTAGAAGGAAAAACTTTTTAAATTTTAAATATTTAATAATAAAAAAGCAAATTAAATATTAATTTAAAAACATAATTTTAAATTAATAAGGTATTCTAATGATCATTTTTGCGTTAATGATCTACACAAAAATGGAATAAAAAGATTCAATCCGCCATATTAAAAAAAATACACTTTATTCTAAAGTGTATTTTATATTGTAAAAAAGTTTTGTCTTAATGATTCGCAGATGGTACTTCTTCGGGATTATGTTTATGTTTGAATAAAACTGCAAAGAGAATAGCCAGCACCAATGCATAGATGGCAAAGGATAACCAGATCTGCTGCCAGTCTTTCATCATTACCACTTTCGATAAAACTCCATCGGGACTAACTGTTGCATTAAAACTCTTTTTAAGAATATCCAGGAAAACAGGATCATTAGGAGTTGTCTGCAAATAAACGGATAAATCGGCAGCCGTTGTAAATTTATGGGTAAAGAACTTATCTATTGCCCAGCCCGCAATATAGCTTCCGAAAACAGCCCCGAAACCATTCGTCATCATCATGAATAGACCCTGGGCGGAAGAGCGTATCTTCCTGTCGGTTGTAGTCTCTACAAAGAGTGAACCTGAAATATTAAAGAAGTCAAATGCCATTCCGTATACTATACAGGAAAGAATAATCAGCATTAAGCCATATCCTTCCGGAATACCATAGGCAAAGAATCCAAACCTCAGTACCCAGGCCAACATAGAGATAAGCATTACCTTTTTAATTCCGAACTTCTTAAGGAAAAAAGGAATGGCAAGGATAAATAAGGTCTCTGATACCTGTGAGATAGACATTATGATAGTGGACCTCTGCACTACAAAAGAATCTGCATATTTAGGAAAATGGGCAAATTCACTTAAGAAAACATCTCCATAGGCATTGGTTAATTGTAACGCAGCACCCAACAGCATGGAAAATAAAAAGAACAAGGCCATTTTATAATTGGCAAAAAGCTTGAAAGCGTTAAGTCCCAGCTGTTCTAATAAAGGTGCATTTTTATCTATTAATTTCTGAGGCGGACATTTAGGTAGCGTTAAAGCATAAATTCCCAGAAAAATAGCTCCTGCCCCTCCGATATAGAACTGTCCCTCAGTTGCTTTATTTCCTGTAAGATTGGTAATCCACATAGCGACAATAAAACCAACCGTTCCCCAAACCCTAATGGGAGGAAAAACTTTAACCACATCCAGCTCACTGTTCTTAAGAACTGTATAAGAAATAGAGTTGGCGAGTGCAATGGTCGGCATATAAAAACACATCGCTATAAGCATTACGGAAAAAAAGGAATTGGGTTCCGTAGTATGAGGAAGAACAAATAGTGTAATTCCATACAAAATATGTAAGACGGAATAAATTTTTTCTGCATTTACCCATCGGTCAGCAATAATTCCTGTAAGCGTAGGCATAAAGATAGAGGCTATTCCCATTGTTCCGAATACCGCTCCAAACTGGGTACCATCCCAGTGTTTTGTACCAAACCAGAAATTGGCCATTGTGATCAGCCATGCTCCCCATACGAAAAACTGGAAAAAGCTTAATACAGTAAGGCGTAATTTTAAATTCATAATCTACTAATCTATTGTCTTCTTCCTCCTCTTGATTTCTTCCTGGATCTCAAGAGCCGTATCATAATCTTCTTCTTTTACGGCTTCATCGAGCAATCTTTGAAGTTCTTCCATAGAAAGTGATTTGAGTGTATCTTCTGTTCTTACTGTTTCCGAGAAAGACTGTTCTTCTTTTGGCGTTTCTTCCAGCTCAAGGAGAATTCCGGCTTCGCTTAAAACCTGCTGGGTAGTAAAAATAGGAGCATCAAACCTTACAGCCATTGCGACTGCATCAGAGGTTCTTGCATCCAATATCAATTCTTCTTCCGTGGTTTTATTCTTAAAGTTAATATTGGAGAAAAATACGCCATCGACAATCTGGTAAATGATCACAGATACCAATTCGTAATGAGCGGATATTATAAATTTTGTAAATAGATCATGAGTAAGAGGGCGCGGAGGATGGATGTCTTTTTCCAGTCCTAAAGAAATGGACTGAGCTTCGAAGTTTCCTATAACAACAGGTAATTTTATGTGTGTTTCTTCATGTTCCAATAACAAAGCATAAGCCCCCGACTGGGTCTGGCTATACGATATTCCGCGAATAATTAGCTGTTTATAATCCATAGTTACAAAGATAAAGTAATTTCTGATTTTGGTTTTACTTTTTTTATAAAAAACCTTTTCTCAGCCAAAACAACATTTTTATTAATGATTATTGTTTTAATAAAAATATCTTTCATAATTAGGAAGAATACAATTAAATATTTCCAATAAAACTTATATAAAACAATAAAAAACCAACATTTATATTTGATTAAAATCTAGTAGACATTAAAATATCAGAAAAATATTTCAAACCTATCCATTATTATATGATTTTTTAAGTTTAAATAAGATCAGGATAATTCCTAAATTTTATTTTTTTCATTCATAATTTCGCAGCCCTAAATACTAAGCAAAGATATAATGAAAAAAATTATTTTGATGGGGCTCACTTTAGTAGCTTTTAACTTAAAAGCTCAAGTAGGGATAAATACACCTAATCCCCACAGTACGTTAGTAGTGGAAGGCTCATACGAAGGAGCATACAAAAATATAACCAATAGTACAGCTCTAACAGCTTTAGACCAATATATAACCATTACCGGAGCTTCGGCTGTTAGTATTTCATTACCGGACGGCACTTCTACTGCCAATCCATTTTCAGGAAGAATTTACCGTATCAGAAATAATTCCTCTGAAAATGCAACTTTAACAGGATTCGGAGGTACACAGCTTATCAGGGTAACTGCAAATGCTTCCACCTCAACCTATACAATTCCGGCAGGGGGATATGTAGAAGTCATAAAAAATGAATCAACGAGTACATCCGGTGCATTATGGGAACTTTCTTTTTACGGAGCTTCCCTTCCCAAAGACACAAAAACACTCACCTATGTAAGAAAAACAGTGAGCCCGATAGATAGTAATACGCCTGCCAATTCCGTTACTGCAATAGGAAACATAAGCTTCAGATACAACGGGACCTCCTCAAGTGCGTCCAATATAGAATATAATCTTTCTATACCCAGCCATGTGACTATTTTATATCATAAAGCAGGAAGCGGGGGTTCTTCCTTAGAAGAATGGGGACGCCAGGCATCCAATGCCAATACCTGGTACAATTTAAATGGTGAAGTAGGGAATGCTACCCGTGATATTAACCCCAGCAACAGGGATATCGGATATGCTATACTCATCCTTCACAATACAAAAGAAGTATACAGGGTAACAGCGAATGCGAACGGAAATATTGCCGCTTCAGGAAGCGTTCCGGCAGCAGCTTCTTCTGTTACATTATTTGTGGAAAAACTGGATTAATATTGTTTTTTAGATACTAAAATAGAGTTCGGGAACTTCCTGAACTCTATTTTTTATTGGGTTATAAAATCCTGAGTTAAGATTTTAAAGCTTTAATTTTCTCCGTTAATGCAGGAACGATCTCAAAAGCATCTCCTACTACTCCATAATCGGCAGATTTGAAGAAAGGTGCCTCCGCATCATTGTTTATCACTACAATTGTTTTGGATGAGTTTACCCCTGCCAAATGCTGGATAGCTCCTGAAATTCCTACTGCAATGTAAAGATTAGGTGCAATGGCTTTTCCTGTTTGTCCTACGTGTTCTGTGTGAGGTCTCCAACCGATATCGGAAACCGGTTTTGAGCAGGCTGTAGCAGCTCCCAGAACATTAGCCAGGTCTTCTATCATTCCCCAGTTTTCAGGTCCTTTTAACCCTCTTCCCGCAGATACTACGATCTCAGCTTCTTTAAGGTCTAATTTTCCTGAACTCTGTTCATGAGAAATCACTTTAGTATCTTCATTGGCAACTGACAAGTTTTTCACTTCTTCTGATCCTGATACTGCATTTTCTTTTACTCCATAAGCATTTTGGGAAACTGTTACAATTACATTATTTCCTTCTGCTTTAGCATGCATAAATCCTTTTCCGGAAAACGCCCTTCTTTTCACCTGGAAAGGAGAAAGGCTTTCAGGAGCTGCCAATGCATTGGTGATTAAAGAATAATTCTTTATTACAGCCAGCATAGGAGCAATTGAAGAAGCATCAGTAGTATGAGGAAATACAATAATATTTCCGTCTGCAATTTCATTGATAGCCTGTGCATATGCTTTTGCTGAAAAGTTTTTAAGCCCTTCATCTTTTACATTAATTACATTGGATGCTCCGTATTTATATAATAAATCTGAAGAATCCGTAGGGTTTACAGAGATTGCAGTTACAGTGTCTCCCGCCTGATCTGCGATAGCTTTAGCATAAGAAACTGCTTCAAAGGCTGCTTTTTTATAAACTCCATTTATATTTTCTGCGTATACGAATACTGCCATTTTTAGTCAATTTTAAATTTAAACTTTCGATTATATTACTTTAGCCTCTTCATGAAGTAGTCTCACCAATTCATCAAGGTTATCCGGAGAAACCATTTTCACGGCTGCTCTTGGAGGAACGCTGTCATAAGATACTCCCTGAACCTTCACTTCCGAAGAAGTAGGTTCTACGACTTGTAAAGGTTTCGTTCTGGCGGACATGATCCCTCTCATATTAGGAATAATAAGATCTTTTTCATCTACCAGTCCTTTTTGTCCTGCAATTACAGCCGGAAGTTTTACAGAAATCGTTTCTTTACCACCTTCGATTTCCCTTACAGCAGTAGCTTCATTTCCGTTAACGTCCAATCCTACCGCAGCATTTACAAAAGGCTGGTTTAATAATTGGGCTACCATTCCGGGTACGGAACCTCCGTTATAATCAATAGATTCTTTTCCGCAAAGGATAGCATCATATCCTCCGTTTTGAGCTACAGCAGCAATTTCTTTCGCTGTAGAATAGCTGTCTTTAGGATCAAGATTTACTCTTATGGCATCATTGGCCCCGATAGCCAGTGCTTTTCTGATTACCGGTTCTGTCGCAGTATCTCCAACATTTATTACGGTTACAGTAGCTCCCTGAGATTCCTGTAATTTAATTGCTTTTGTTAAAGCAAATTCATCTAAAGGATTGATTACCCACTGGATTCCGTTTTTGTCAAAAGCAGACTTATCTGCCGTGAAGTTAATTTTGGAAGTAGTATCCGGAACACTACTAATACAAACTAATATTTTCATGTGTACTATTTTACTATTTTCTCTTTTACATACGTATAACCTTCCGGTTATGATATAGAGATTTTTGATTGATTAATTTCTGTAAATATAAATAAAAAATATATTATGCATGCATAATACTTATTAATTTATTATTCAATACATTAAGAGTAGTTACTTGGCGGGATGAGTTGCTCTAAACTCAATCTTACTCGGTAAAACCCTTGGATTCATTTTTAAAATATCCAATACAAGATTCCCCATATCCTCCGGCTGAATTTTCCATTCATCTTTTTCAGAAACAATATTTCCATTAAAATTGGTAGCTACGGATCCGGGCATGATGACCGTTGTTTTAATCCCATATTTACGTAAATCAATCATGGCTGCCTGTGTAAAGCCTACCACTCCGAATTTGGAAGCGTTATATCCTGTTCCGTTCTCAAAGAAATTAGCTCCTGCCAAACTCGATACGGTGATATAGTATCCTTTTGTCTTTTTCAATTCTTCCACTGAAGCTTTTAAGGTATAGAAAACTCCTGTTAAGTTGGTTTCGATCATAGCCTGCCACTCCTCTACCGTTAACTGATCTACGGGCTTAAATATCCCCAATCCCGCATTGGCAATTACAAAATCCAGCTGACCGAATTTTTCCACTATGTATTTTACCGCTTCCTGCTCACTTTCCAGGCTTCTGACATCGGAAACAATTCCCAAAACATTCTCAGAATACTGCTGAAGTTCTTTTTCAGCCTGCATTACATCTTCTCTGTTCCTTCCCGAAAATGCCACCGAAACACCGTTTTCCAGTAAAATCTTTGCTACTCCGAAACCTATTCCTTTGGTCCCACCTGTTATATAAGCTACTTTGTGATCTAACATATTATTATATTTTTCCTTTAAAAATAATAAAAAAACGCTCCATCAGAAGCGTTTTTTACAGATTAATTATTTTCCTGTTTTTCTTATTTTTTAATAAATCCTTTTGAAGCTTTTCCTTCTTTCGTTTCAATATTAATTATATAATTACCCGGTACAAGGCTTGAAACATCTACCTGGTCACCATTAAGATCGGCTTTAATCTTTCTTCCGTTCATATCATAAATTTCCGCTTTGTTCACTTTTGATGCTGCACTGATATTCAATATGTCAGATACAGGATTCGGATAGATGGAAAGTTCTTTTTTAGCTAAAACACCGGTTTCACTTACTGCCAATACTGCCGTGTTACTTGCTTCTACGGTATAATTATCAATACCGAAAGTTGTGGCAGCTGCATTTCCCGCTCCATAAGAGCTGATCACATAATGCGCGGTAGGAACAAGTCCCGTAGGCGTCGTATATCCTGCAATATTCAGAGTGGTGGTAGTTCCGTTCATCGTATAGGTGATTGCGCCTGTAGTGGTATTATAACTGTAGCCTACGGTAATCCACGTATTGGCAGGATAGGAAGGCGCCCCGTTAAAACTTATATTATAAGATCCGGGTGTAATTCCATCCGTAAGATAAGCTAGCCCGTTGATCTGTTTGGTAGAAGAATTATACCGTATTCCTACCAGTATTTTGGATGTTCCCGAGCCATCATCTCCATAAATTCCTACTCCCGATACATGAACTCCTGCTGAAGTTCCGGTATAGATATCCACAGAACCTTTAATGATATTATTTCCTGCGGTCCTGTTTTGCCACGCAGTAGCTAAACCTGTTTTATAAGCTGTTCTGTTGGAAGTGCTTGCAGCAGTATTCCCCGTGGTAACCTGCAGATAATTGGCATGCCCGGTTCCTCCGCTTACAATCTGATAATCGGTAACAGCACCTCCTTTAAGATAGGTTCCGCCCTGCCCGGCAGTGGCTCCGGTAGCATCTGTTCCCATATTTCCTACGGTATAGGAATTATAATTATCGGATTCTAATACTTGTGCTGAAGCACAAAAAGATGATACTAAAGCAGTACCAAAAAGTAGTTTTTTAATCATGGCATTATTTTTTAGTTAATGCCGTAAATTTAAAGTTTTATTTAAGAATACAAAATAATAATTATTAAAAAATAAAAAACCCTTAAAAATATTATCTTAAGGGTTCTATATTGTTATTTTGAATAATTTTCAAAAAAGAGCGGAATACTTTCTATTCCTTTATAAAAATTAAACAGACCATAGTGCTCATTAGGTGAGTGTATCGCATCGGAGTCCAATCCAAATCCCATTAACACTGATTTTGCTCCTAATACTTTTTCAAACATGGCGGTAATCGGAATACTTCCCCCACTTCTGTATGGAAGGACTTCTTTTCCAAATGCTGTCTCCATGGCTTTTTTGGCTGCTAAAAACTCTTTGGTATCGCTTGGTAATACATAAGGCATTCCCCCGTGATGAGGCGTTACTTTTACCTTTACGGTATCAGGTGCTATTTTTTCAAAGTATTTTGTAAACTTCTCTGTGATTTCTTCCGGAGTCTGGTAAGGTACCAAACGCATGGAAATTTTAGCAAAAGCTTTAGAAGGGATTACCGTTTTTGCTCCTTCTCCCGTATATCCTCCCCAAATACCGTTACAATCCAAGGTAGGACGGATAGAAGTTCTTTCGAGGGTTGTATACCCTTTTTCCCCTTCTGTATTTTTTAATCCGATAGAGCTTTTAAATTCTTCCGGATTATCTTTAAGCTTATTCATTTCCGCTCTGTCTTCAGCTGAAACCACTTCTACATTATCATAAAATCCGTCTATGGTAATATATCCGTCTTCATTGATTAACTGTGCAATCATCCTTGAAAGCACATGTATAGGATTAGGAACAGCCCCTCCGTAAAGACCGGAATGCAAATCCCTGTTCGGGCCTTCTACTTCTACTTCCACATAGCTCAATCCCCTTAATCCAGTAGTTACCGTAGGCTGCTCATTGCTATAGATATGGGTATCGGAAATCAGAATACAGTCACAGGCCAGCTTTTCTTTATTTTCATTTACGAAATCTCCTAAACTTACAGATCCCACTTCTTCTTCACCTTCCAGGATAAATTTCACATTACAAGGCAGAGCATTGGTTTTCATCATAGCTTCAAATGCTTTTACATGCATGAAAAACTGTCCTTTATCATCTGCTGAACCTCTGGCAAAGATGGCTCCTTCCGGATGCAGCTCCGTTTTTTCAATATAGGGTTCAAAAGGCGGCTTTTTCCATAGGTCAAGAGGATCTGCAGGCTGAACATCATAATGTCCGTAAACCAATACCGTCGGCAGGTCTTTGTTCAAGATTTTTTCACCGAAAACAATAGGATATCCTTTTGTCTGGCATACTTCAACATTATCTGCTCCTGCATTTTTAAGGTGTCCCGCACATACTTCCGCACATTTCAGTACATCATTTTTATAGGCAGGATCTGCAGAAATAGAGGGAATTCTCAATAACTCAAATAATTCATCTACGAAACGTTGTTTGTTTTCATTGATGTAATTTAATGTCTCTTGCATTGTAAAAATTTATTTTGTTAAAAATAAAAAAAATGCCTTGCTTCCGCAAGACATTCATATGTTCTTTGTAGTAATCTTATTTTGTAAATCTTACTGCCATTTTTCTGTCAGTGGCTCTTTCTGCATCAGAAGCTTTTGCGTCTACTGTTGCAAACTGGCTTCCATAACCTTCTGCTGAAACAATCTGACCTGTAACTCCCAGTTTGGAAAGTTCAGCTTTGATGAAATTAGCTCTGTCCTGAGATAATTTTACATTTTTAGCTTCATCACCTGTTTTATCTGTGTAACCTCCGATTTTTATTTTGGCATCAGGATATGCTTTTAAGATTTTTGCCAAGTTATCCAGCTGCTGCTGAGAACCTGCTTCAAGCTGATTCGCTGAACCTGTTTTGAAGTTTACATTATCAAAGTTATACCATACATTCTTCAACCCGTCTTCGGTAGCTGTTTCATACTGTCCGGATTTCAGGTATTTAATCATACTTTCTTCCATCCCGTTAGCAAAACCTTTTAAAGCCGTACCATTCAAATCAATTGAAACCTGAGGTTTTTCAGCCTGTTCAGAACCATGAGCTGTTCCATGACCATGACCTTCACCACCTACCTGGTGATCATCAGAATATCTTTCTACTCCTTCTTCCAACTTCAAAGTTCCTTTATTACCTCCCTGTGGTATTTTTTTACAGCTTACTGCAACAGTCGCAAGGGCTAAACATATAACTAATTTTCTCATGTTTAAATTTTTGATTGCCCAAAAGTAAGAAATATTGCATTTTTCGGCAACATTTTTATACTGATTTTAGTATTATTTTTCCTTTTTTGGACTGTGTAAAAATAAGATAGTTTTCTCCTCCGTCTTTTAATTGGTATTTCTTTTTGATTTCCTCCGGCTTCAACGGATAATTCTTCGAAATAATATTAAACTGATCTTTCTTCTTAATCTGCTTATTATCAATCAATTCCATTTTAATAACTCTTCCCGGAAAAGAAGCTTTTTTCTCTGAAGAGGTATAAATGTGGGTATTGGGATGAAGTTTCTTAAGTCCGAATTTTTCGGATATCAAATTAAAAATTCCGGCTTTTAAAATCGAATTATTGGGAAGATAAATAAAGGTTTCCGGCTCTGAAAATTCCGAATATGCCTTTTCTTCTTCTCCGTAATAAAAGCTGAAATCGGGTTCATCACTTTCCAGATTAATGCAGTTACAGATCACTTTTTCATTCGATGTATCTTTGGAAAGAAATGCCAGAACTTCTTTTACATCATTTTTAACGGCTATGATATCGATCCTGTAAAGAGCGGGTAATACGGTATTCAGATATTTCAGATCAATTAGAGGGGAAAGCTTGATTACTGCCTTTTCTGAAATAGTAAGCAGCTTTTCCTGGATTTCCAGGATATTGGGAGAGAGATCTTCGAGAAGAAAGACTTTATTTTTATTTTCGTTTCTCCTCGCCGGATCCAGGTAAACCACATCAAATTTTTCTGTATTGGTATGTAAAAAGCTTTCTAACCGGTCATTGATAAAGCGGGCTTTTTTCCCTAAAACAGTCCAGTTATGCTCCACAGTATTCAAAAGCTCCTGATTCTGTTCTACCAGTGTTATATCCTGAAAGTTTCCGGAAAGGTAATACGCATCTATTCCAAATCCTGAAGTAAGATCAATAAATTTTTCACCTTTTATTATTCCGGATTTGTATGCTGCGGTTTTATCAGAAGAAGACTGCTCCAAATTCAGTTGGGGAGGAAATATAATCCCTTCTTTCAACAGAAATGGAAATTTTTTACGGGCTACCTGCTTTCCTTTGATCTGCTGGACAATTTCCTGCATGGAAACTTCGGGAAAAGGAGATTTCTTTAATAACAAAGAATGCAAATCAGTGGTAAGATTTGCATTGATATATTTTTGAATTTCTGCTTTTAAAATGTCTTTTTCCACGTTTATTCAAACATTTCCGCCCAGCGTACTGCTTTTATTTCTTTTTCGCTGTATAAGTCATCTGCTGATTTCTTTACTTCCAGTTTCGGATAAAGATTGACTCCTATGAGTTTAATTTTACCTTCTTCCACCCATTTCTGCTCTTCCACTGCATGTTTATAAATCTCTTTCTGGATAACTCCCTGTTTTAGTTGTTCCAGATATCCGCCATTTTCTTCAATTTCTACAAATAAATCCCAGGCTTTCTCAGCAATCTGTCTGGTAATGTCTTCTACATAATAACTCCCGTTGGAAGCATCTTCAAATACGTTGATTATACTTTCATATGCCAAAACGATCTGTTGTTTGAACGATATTTCTTCTGAGTTTGCGGTACTTTTATCTACCAGATAATTATTGCTGTATACGGCATCTGCTCCCCCAATCATGGCTGATGCCAGCTCTAAAGTAGAACGTATAAGATTATTTTCAGCATCCGCTACGGCTTTATTTCTCCAGCTGGTTTCGGCAAAAATATAAGGTATTTCGTCAGCCCCGTATTCTTTCGTTAACTGATTAAAAACCAATTTAAATGCTCTCAGCTTAGCCATTTCAAAGAAATAGTTTCCTCCTACTGCTATTCTGAAAAGTATTTTATTTAGAATACCTTCTCCTAATAATTCAATTAATTCCTTGGTTTTGGCCAGGGCAATTCCCAACTGCTGGTAAATCGCAGCACCTGCATTCTGGTGAAGGGAAATATCTATACAAATATTTCTTTTAAAGTTTTTTCCTAAGAGTTCTTTGGCAAGCTGTTCATTAATAATCCCTGCCTTTTCATCAAATACATCGATTAAAGAAAAATACTGATCCGTATCCTCAGGACTGATATGCTCAGCCAGGTCTTTATTATTGATAAATATTGTTTTTTCCTGAAGGTTTTCTACATTTTGTTCTAAAAGAAATGCAAAAACATCTTCTTCCAAGCTCTCATGATAAGCAGCTACCAAATGGGTGCTTTCCTCCACTTTGGGTAAATTTTTCAAAGGCTCCTGCACAGCATTATACATGGGCTTTACCTCTATTCCTTCTAAATTATCTTTATTCAGGATGGTATAAATATCTTCTGTTTTCAGCTGTTTTTTTACCAGATTTTCCCAATTGGTAAATGATTCGGTGTTTGGCATTGGAAATGGAAGTTTAGATTAAAATTTATTTACTTTTTACCGGAAATATTGGCACTGTCCACCACGATGATGAAAATTTCTTCATTAGGTTTTTTCATAAAGTAATTTTCGCGGGCAAATTTTTCTTTCTCTGATTTATTATTCATGAGCTTTTTATAAAAGTCATCATTTTTCTTATATTCAGATTTATAATATTCCAGCTGGTCTTCATATTTATTGATTTCTTCATTCAGCTCATTGATCACTAAAAATGAAGTTTTATCAAAGAAAATCATCCAAACCAAAAACAAAAATATGGTAATAAAGTATTTGTTCAGAACATATTTCTGAAGGACTTTAAGCACTTCCGATTTGGGTTGAATATCTTTTATAAGGTCTTTTTCTGCCATATCAGGACTTTCTCAAAGAGTTTTTAATAACAGTGGTTAAAAAATCAATCGCTACCGAGTTTTGTCTCATGTTCGGAATAATAAGGTCCGCTTCATTTTTGGACGGCTCGATAAATTCCTGGTGCATAGGTTTGAGGGTGGTCTGATAACGGTGAAGTACTTCATTCAGATCTCTCCCTCTTTCCTGCGTATCTCTTCTGATCCTTCTGATCAGTCTTTCATCGGAATCTGCATGAACAAATACTTTCAGGTCAAATTCTTTCAGAAGCTCTTTATTGGTAAGCACCAGAATTCCTTCTACTACCAATACATTTTTAGGTTCTACAGTTACATGGTCACCGGTTCTGGAATGAGTCACAAAGCTATAGATCGGCTGCTCAATGGCTTCATTATTTTTCAATGCTTTCACATGTTTCAGCATGAGATCAAAGTCTATAGATTTAGGATGATCATAATTCAGAGCTTCTCTTTCGGTAAGAGTAAGGTTCTGATTGTCATGATAATAATTATCTTGTGAAAGGATATTCATTCCTTCAATATCAAGTTGCTGAATAATCCTGTCAACAACCGTAGTTTTGCCGGACCCTGTACCTCCTGCAATTCCTATTACAAGCATTCTTTATAGTTTTTACAAATATACTATTTTAGATGAATGTGCCGGAAATCCTTTATAAAAAAAGCTGTAATAATTATTACAGCTTTAAATTATTTCGCTTGTTAAACCCCTGGAAATTAATTTTTCATGCATAGGTTTCAACAGATCCATTGAGCCTGTTTTTACCGTACATTTGCCTTTGTAATGCACCAAAATCGTACATTGTTCGGCTTGTTCCAGCGTATGTTTACAAATTTCTATAAGACATTCTATCACATAATCAAAAGTATGTATATCATCGTTATGTAAAACCAGTTTATATACATCGTCCGTATCATCCAGCACGAGGACTTCTTCTTCGTACTGACGTTTCGGATCTTCATAGTCTTTTATGCTGTTATAAAAAATCATTATTAACTTTTTAAACTTCTAATTATCTGTTAATTCATTGATAATGTTCGTTTCCTCATATACCAGCTCCACAAGCTCTACACTTTTGTTATTCATCTTAAGGATTTTAAAATGATAGCCCTCCAGATCAAATTCCTGATTTTCTTCCGGTATATCTTCGAGTTCATACAGTATGAATCCCGCTAAGGAATTATACTCACTTTCTTCCGAGAGAGGTAATTTTTTGGGTAAAAACTCATTGATCTCCTCCAGCGGCTGAGTGGCCTGTACCCAATAGATATTTTCTCCTATCTTATCTACAACCTTATCTTCATCATCCTCTTCATCCTGAATTTCACCTACCAGTTCTTCCAATATATCTTCGAGGGTGATAATTCCTTCCGTTCCCCCAAATTCATCAATAACAATGGCCAAATGCTGCTTTTTCTGCTGGAATATTTTTAATAAATCGGATATTTTTTTGCTTCCGACCACAAAGAAAGCTTCCCGCATCAGGCTTTTGAGGCCGTCATGATTAAGCTCACCTTTTCTTTTAACAAATTCCCTGATAATTTCTTTGGTATAAAAAACTCCGATGATATTATCTATGGAGTCCACATACACCGGAATCCGGGAATATCCGCTTTCCATTATTTTATTGATAATCTCATTGATATCTTCTTCGAAATCAATAGAAGTTATATTCTGTCTGGGAACCATGATCTGCTTGGCAGAATGGTCTGTAAAATCAAAGGCATTCTTTATAATTTCGTAGTTTTCCTCTTCAATTTCCCCACTGTCCGCACTCTGTTTTACCAAAAGCTGAAGTTCTTCCGTAGAGTGAATTTCCTGTTCGGATGCCGGATGTATCTTCATAATTCTAAGGAATGCATTCGACATTGAATTCATCAGCCAGATAAAGGGCTTAAAAATGGTATAAAATACCCTCAAAGGTACGGCCGTAGCCATGGTAGTCGATTCAGATTTTCTGATCGCAATTGATTTGGGTATCAATTCCCCAAAAACAATGTGCATAATGGTGATCAACACGAAACTGATCACTAATGATACCGAAGTGATGGTTGCCTGGCTCAGGCTTATATTGAAATAATAAAATCCACTTTCTACCACGTGATGTAAGGCACTTTCCCCTACCCAACCCAATGCAAGAGAGGCCAGCGTAATTCCCAACTGTGTTGCGGATAAATATTCATCGAGATGCTTGATGATATGCTCTGCCTGCTTAGCCATAGAGTCACCTTCAGCAGCTTTTAATTGGATTTGTGAGTAACGAACTTTAACTATGGAAAATTCAGCGGCTACGAAAAAGCCATTTAGTAATACAAGAAACAAGGCTAGCAAAAGCCTGACTATGTCCGAGTCCATTTAAATATTATAATTTATTTACAAAGATATATAAAATAAAAATAACAAAAAAAGCACCGATGAATCTCGGTGCTTTTCTATTTTGTTAAAATAATTTACGAGTTTTTCAAAGCTTCTGCTCCTGAAACGATTTCTAAGATCTCGTTTGTAATAGCAGCCTGTCTTGCTTTATTATAGAAAATTACCAAATCATTTTTCAACGCCTGGGCATTATCCGTCGCTTTATGCATTGCTGTCATTCTGGCTCCGTGCTCAGAGGCCACAGAATCCAAAATAGCTTTGAACACCTGTGTTTTGATAGATTTAGGTATTAGATTATCTAAAATTTCGTTTCTGTTGGGCTCGAAAATATAATCTGTTTCTACCTGAGGTTCTGTATTTTCAGGCATTGAAATAGGAAGAAGCTGTTCTGTAGTAACTTCCTGAGTAGCAGCATTAACGAATTTATTATAAATTAAATAAACTTCATCAAATTTACCTTCTCTGAAACTGCTCATTACCCCTTCGGTAACGTTGGCAACCACATCAAAGTTTAAATTGTCATAAACGGCACTCTCATTGGAAAAAACAGTTCGGCTTTTTCTTACTGCATCAAAAACTTTTTTACCAACGGTAAGAACTTCAACCTCATACTGAGATTTGTCCTGGAACTGATTGTTCAGTTCTTTTACAATTGATGAGTTAAAGGCTCCAGCCAGACCTCTGTTGGAAGTCACAGCGATAAAAAGAACTCTTTTAACCTGTCTTTTTTGTGCATAAATAGAAACCTGATCAGGATCTGAGCTAGAATTTACATTCTGGATAATCTCCTGTAGTTTTTCGGAATAAGGTCTCAGCATTACGATTGCATCCTGTGCTTTTTTAAGTTTCGCAGCGGAAACCATTTTCATAGCACTTGTAATTTGCATCGTAGATGAAATTGAGCTTATCCTTCCTCTTATTTCTTTTAAGTTTGCCATTGTATGTTTTTCAATGTTTAAAGTTCAAGGTTCAAAGCCGGGCTTCAAACCTTAAACATTGAATTTTTTAGTTATATTTAGAAGCTAAATCGTTAGCTGCCTGCTTAAGAACGTCAGTAATTTCGTTATCGATTTTACCTGCTTTAATAGCAGCCATTGTATCAGGATGCTTAGATCTTAAGAACTCAATATATTCATGTTGGAATTCTTTTACTTTTCTGATAGGAACGTTTCTTAATAAGTTCTCAGTTCCCGCATAGATCATTGCTACCTGGCTATCCACAGGAAGTGGAGAGTTTACCGGCTGCTTAAGGATTTCCACGTTTCTTTCTCCTTTAGAGATTACAGCTAACGTAGAAGCATCAAGGTCAGAACCGAATTTAGCAAATGCTTCCAATTCTTTATATTGAGCCTGGTCCAGTTTAAGTGTACCAGATACTTTTTTCATTGATTTGATCTGAGCGTTACCTCCTACTCTCGATACGGAGATCCCCACGTTGATTGCAGGACGAACCCCTGAGTTAAATAGATCAGACTCCAGGAAGATCTGTCCGTCTGTAATAGAGATTACGTTAGTCGGGATATATGCAGATACGTCACCAGCCTGAGTTTCGATAATCGGAAGTGCAGTTAATGATCCGCCTCCTTTTACGATTGGCTTTAAAGATTCCGGTAAGTCGTTCATCTGCTTAGCAATTTCATCATCAGCGATTACTTTTGCCGCTCTTTCCAATAATCTTGAGTGAAGATAGAAAACGTCTCCAGGATAAGCTTCACGTCCCGGTGGTCTTCTCAATAGAAGGGAAAGCTCACGGTAAGCTACGGCTTGTTTGGATAAATCATCATATACGATAAGTGCTGGTCTACCAGTATCTCTGAAGAACTCACCGATCGCAGCACCTGCCATTGCAGAATATACCTGCATTGGAACCGGATCTGATGCGTTTGCTGCAACGATTACAGTGTATGCCAAAGCTCCCTTATCCGATAAAGTTTTAACGATTTGAGCTACGGTAGAAGCTTTCTGACCGATCGCTACATATATACAATATACAGGTTTACCTGCATCAAAGAATTCTTTTTGGTTGATGATCGTATCGATCGCAACAGTTGTTTTACCTGTCTGTCTGTCACCGATGATAAGCTCTCTCTGCCCTCTTCCTACAGGGATCATAGAGTCGATTGCAACGATACCTGACTGTAGAGGTTCAGTTACCGGCTGTCTGTAAATTACTCCGGGAGCTTTTCTTTCTAATGGCATTTCATATAAATCCCCGGAAATAGGACCTTTACCATCAATAGGATTACCAAGAGTATCTACTACTCTTCCTAACATTCCTTCTCCTACTTTAATAGAAGAAATTCTGTTGGTTCTTCTTACTGTATCTCCTTCTTTTACTAATTTACTTTCTCCTAAAAGTGCAACCCCTACGTTGTCTTCTTCAAGGTTAAGTACAATACCTTCTACATCACTAGAAAATTTAACCAACTCTCCGTATTGTACGTTTTCTAACCCGTATACACGAGCAATACCATCACCGATGGTTAAAACCGTACCTACTTCCTCAACGTTGGATTGAGTATCGAAGTTGGCCAATTGTTGTTTTAAGATCGCAGATACTTCTGCCGGATTTATTTCTGCCATTGTATGGTTGTTTTTCTTAATTTAATTGAAAATCTTTTTTAACTTGGTTAAGTTTGGTTTTTACAGATGCATCGATCTGCTGATCTCCTACCCTTAGGATATACCCTCCTAAAATATCAGGATTGATGATTACATTCAGGTCAAAATTGGAGTCTTTAACAAGATCTGTGGACTGTATAATCTGATCCATATTTTCCTTTGAAATGGGAGTTGCCGTAGTAAGGGTTACTCTCTGTACTCCATTGATATCTTCAACCTTATTGATATATTCCTGGGCAATATTTCTCAATTGATTTTCACGTCCCTGTTTAATCACGAGTTTGATCAGATTCTGAGAGGAAGCGGATAAACCTTTGAAAATCTCGTTTGCTACTTCTATTTTCTTTTTGGAGTCAATGTAAGGTGTAAGAAAAAACTTATTTAGATCTTTAGATTCAGACATAAGTTTTACCACATCTTTCATTTCAGAAAATACAGTAGCTGTCTGTCCTGATTCGTTAGTGAAATCAAGCAAACCTTGTGCGTATCTTTTAGCTACTTTAGATGTAAGCATTCTTAGTTAAGGTTAGATTTGTTTAAATAATTTTGAACCAACTCATTTTGAGCTTCACTGTTATCAAGCTTTTGCTTTAAGATAGATTCTGCAATATTTACAGACAGAGCACCGATCTGAGTTTTGATATCAGACATTGCTGCATTCTTTTCAGCTTCGATAGTTTGTTTGGCAGCTGCGATTATTTTATCTCCTTCTGCTTTAGCCACATCTTTTGCTTCTCCTACAATTCTATCTTTAATTTCTCTTGCTTCTTTAAGAATAGCGTCTCTTTCCACTTTGGCTTCACGAATGATTCTTTCGTTATCAGCTTTAAGATCTTCCATTTCTTTTTTGGCTAATTTGGCTTGGTTCAATGCATCTACGATAGAAGTTTCTCTATCATTAACCGCATTTACAATCGGTTTCCAAGCGAATTTTGCTAGAAGAAACAACAGGATAACAAATGTAAGCGTCATCCAAAATAAAAGTCCAATTCCAGGTTCAATAATTCCCATATCTGTAAATTCTTTTTTTAAGTGTATTAATTATGGATTGTTTTTAAAATTCTTAGCAGCAGCCAACCGCTTCACTGCTAAGAATATTTTTTTGAGGATAATTACTTGATGAAAGCACCAAAGATAATCGCGATAAGACCAGCTCCTTCGATAAGACCTGCAGCAATAAGCATTGCTCCCTGAATCTTACCAGCCTGCTCTGGTTGTCTAGCAATAGCATCCATTGCATGACCTCCGATTTTACCGATACCAAGACCTACTCCTAGTACCGCTAAACCGATACCTACGTAAACTAACCCTGTTCCAGTTGATAAATCCATAATATTAAATATTTAGTTAAAAATTATTTTATTCTTTTTATTAATGAGCATGCTCTTCATGACCATGATCGTGTTCAGCTACTGCTATACCGATGAATAGTGCAGATAACACTGTAAATATATAAGCTTGTAACGCTGCTACCAATAATTCCAATACCGATACAAATAATGCTAATGGCACTGATGCAAAACCTAAAAACGGAGTTTTAAAGATAAAGATCAGGGAGATAATGGCTAAGATCATAATGTGACCCGCTGTAATGTTGGCAAAAAGTCGCATCATCAATGCAAACGGTTTTGTGAAAACCCCGATGATTTCAATAGGAACCATGATCGGATATAATAAGATAGGAACCGGCGGCATGAAAATATGCTTCCAGTAATCTTTGTTGGCACTGAATAAAGTGATTAATAATGTAATGATAGCCAATACAGCTGTAATTGCGATATTACCTGTAAGGTTAGCTCCTCCCGGGAAGAAAGGAATCAATCCGAAAAGGTTGTTGAACCAGATAAAGAAGAATGCCGTAAGAAGATAAGGCATATATCTTTTATATTTTACAGATCCGATATTGGGAATTGCCACTTCGTCTCTGATGAATACAATTACCGGCTCCATTAATTTTCCGAATCCTTTAGGAAGCTGAGATTTTTTATAGTTTCTCGCCATTCCTATAAATACAATCATCATAAAGATAACTGATAACAACATAGAAGCGGCATTCTTAGTAATGGATAAATCAAAAAACACATCTCCTGATTTTTGTTTTCCACTTATTAAAGCAAATAGCATTGCTTTTTCAACACCTTTTGTAGATACTACCTGTCCATGCTCCATAGTATATCCATCATGTTCGTGACCGTGAGCTATGCTGCTGGATAAGAAAGTATGCCATCCTGCATTGTCTTTAATAATCACAGGTAATGGGATAGAAACATGATGCTCTTCACCGTTTTCGTCTTTTGTAGTCCATAAATGCCATTCGTTAGAATCACCGATGTGTTCCATGATCATTTTGGTAGCATTGAAGTTACTTTCCTCTTCAGTATGCTCTACTTTTTCAGCTAACTTTTCACCTTCTGTTTCATGCTGGGCAAATACAAAACTACCCATAAACATAAATAAAAATGCGAAAAATAATGAAGAAATCTTTCTGTTCATATCTCTTTTTTAATCGTGTGCAAATATATTGATTTTATTAAAATTTACCAATACTAAAAATTGATTTTTATCATCAAAAAAATCAGGACCTGTTGATCAGTTTTATTACAGAGAAATAAATAAAAAAAGAAGCGATTATAAAACACAGTAGGATAAAGAGAAAATTAGCTTTTGTAGGCTCCAGAATAATCAATGAAAAAGCAAGCCACAGAATATCTTTTGCAATATTAATCACTAGAAATTTCATGGCGGAATCGGGTTTAGCATACAAATATTTCTTAAAAATCCTATAAATAATAAGATTTAAGACAATTATTAAAGCGGCTACAAGAAAGTTCTCTGGGAAATTCATGGTGCAAAAATAAAACTATAATTTATAACGAAGGTAAATCCCAAGCTTCCTTTACTGTAATTATTAAAAATTCCTTATTTTTGCAAACTATAATTTACAATCAATATGTTTAATAGTTTACAGGATAAATTAGATAAAGCACTTCATAATATTTCCGGACGTGGAAAAATTACGGAAATCAATGTTGCGGAGACCGTAAAAGAAATTCGTAGAGCATTGGTAGATGCCGATGTTAACTATAAAGTAGCGAAAGATCTTACCAAAAGAGTTCAGGATAAGGCATTGGGACAAAATGTTCTTACTTCTCTTACTCCGGGACAGTTAATGACTAAAATTGTCCATGATGAATTAGTTGATCTTATGGGAGGTTCCCAGGAAGGAATTAACCTTTCAGGAAAGCCCACTATTATCCTTATTGCAGGGCTTCAGGGTTCCGGAAAAACGACCTTTTCAGGAAAGCTGGCCAATTATTTAAAAACTAAGAAGAATAAAAAGCCTTTGCTCGTGGCATGTGACGTATATCGTCCTGCTGCGATTGATCAGCTGAAAGTTCTGGGAGGTCAGATTGATGTTCCCGTATATACGGAAGAAGGTGCTACCAACCCTTCCACTATTGCCGATAACGCGATTAAATTTGCCAAAGATAATAATCATGATGTAGTCATCGTCGATACTGCCGGACGTTTGGCCATCGATGAGCAGATGATGAATGAGATCAAGTCTGTTCATTATTTTATAAAACCCCAGGAAACATTATTTGTTGTAGATTCCATGACGGGTCAGGATGCTGTAAACACAGCGAAGGCATTTAATGATGCTTTGAATTTTGACGGGGTTGTTCTTACAAAATTAGATGGGGACACAAGAGGGGGAGCAGCTTTAACGATCCGTTCGGTTGTGGAAAAACCTATTAAATTTATCTCTACCGGAGAAAAAATGGAAGCCCTGGATCTTTTCTACCCGGAAAGGATGGCGGACAGGATTTTGGGAATGGGGGACGTTGTTTCCTTAGTGGAGAGAGCCCAGGAACAATTTGATGAAGAAGAAGCTAAAAAGCTACATAAGAAAATTGCCAAAAATGAATTTGGTTTTGATGATTTCCTGAAGCAGATCAACCAGATTAAGAAGATGGGTAATATGAAAGATTTAATGGGAATGATTCCGGGTGTCGGGAAAGCCATTAAAGATGTGGAAATAAGCGATGACGCCTTCAAACATATTGAAGCTATTATTTATTCCATGACGCCGGAAGAAAGAAGAAAACCTTCCATTATCAATACCCAGAGAAAACAAAGAATTGCTAAAGGTGCCGGAAGAAAAATCGAAGATGTGAACCAACTGATGAAACAGTTCGACCAAATGGGTAAAATGATGAAGATGATGCAGGGACCTCAGGGAAAACAAATGATGCAGATGATGAGCAAAATGCCTAATATGCCGGGAATGGGAGGAATGTTCGGAAAATAAAAAACAACCAACTTACTATAACAAAAATCCACTTTTTAAGGTGGATTTTTTTATTGTCATGACTTCTCTTAATTCAGCCATAAAAAAACAGGACATATAAATATGTCCTGCCTTTATTAAGAATAATACCTTATTAGAAGATATATTTAACACCTAATTGGATGTTGCTTAAGTTTAAACCAAAGTTGTAGTTATCTAAACTTTCAGCACCTTTGTATTTTGTGTTTTGGTAACCGAATGCTCCGATAGTAGCTTCTACTGACCAGTTGTTTGTTAAGAAATAATCTAAACCTGGAGCAATTTGTACTCCGTAAGAAGAATACTTAGCTTTAGAAGTTTCGCTTCCTGCTACTTTAGTTTTATCAGTACCCCACTCCATTGGAACAGCTAACTGACCGAAGATGTATAATTTATCTCCAAGTCCCCAATACTTTCTAGCTAATGGCATTACTTTGAATGCATCATTGATATACTTAGTATCGATAGTTTCGTTTTTAGTAGTTGCGTTAACATAACCAATTCCTAAACCTACCGCTACTGTAGGAGAAACGAAATAACCAACAGTTGGAACAATACTAAAGTTATTAGTAGTTACGTTATTGTTGTTGTTATCTGTTGATTCATATCCTACTTGTCCCATTAGGAATACTCTTCCTTCAAAACCAGATTTTTCAGTTGTTTGAGCATTAGCTAATCCGAAAAGTGCAATAGCACTTGCAAATAATATTTTTTTCATTTTCAAAAAATTTTAATACTTTCTATTGCAAATCTACAATCCTTATTTCTAATATTAAAATTTGTTAACGTGATTAATATCATAGTAAATACCTATGTTTTTATTTTTTTTTTGATACTCTAGAGCCTAAAATCCCAACTATTAAATTCATAAAAATACAACAATTATATGATTTTATTAAAAAATCAAACAACCATTTAAAAAAACCAAACAATTTTCCTTTTATTTCACTATTTTGGTTGTAATTATTAAAAAAGAAAAATCGGCTGAAAAATAGGATTTTCATAGCCGATTATACCTTTTTTACCTTTATTTAAACTCCAAATAATTTTAGAAAGGGTTGTTAAAGAAACCCTAAATTCATATTATTCATACTGATAAATAGTATTAATATGTATGAATGAAAGTTAAAACCTTAAGAAAATTACAGAATAAACTTTCAATAAACCTAAATGGAGCTTTATTCATTTTTCAGTCTTTTTTCCTCCTCATTATAAGCGAGAATAATTTTCCTTACTACCGGATGCCTTACCACATCCTCTTCGGTAAGATGAACAAAACCTATTTCTTTTACTTCTTTAAGAATCCTCATAGCTTCTTTCAGTCCGGAATGTTGGTTTTTAGGTAAATCTATCTGGCTGGGATCTCCGGTAATAATAAACTTAGCATTCATCCCCATACGGGTAAGAAACATTTTCATCTGAGCATGAGTAGTATTCTGCGCTTCATCGAGGATAACAAAAGCATCATCTAAAGTTCTCCCTCTCATGAAAGCTAAAGGAGCCACTTCTATCACTTTCTTTTCCATAAAGCCTTCCAGCTTCTCATGAGGAATCATATCCCTAAGAGCATCATATAGAGGCTGTAAATAAGGATCCAGCTTTTCTTTAAGATCTCCCGGTAAAAAACCTAAGCTCTCTCCTGCTTCCACCGCCGGTCTGGTTAATATGATCCGTTTCACCTCTTTATCCCTTAGTGCTTTTGCTGCCAAGGCAACACTCGTATACGTTTTTCCGGTACCTGCCGGACCTATGGCAAATACCATATCTTTTTTCTCTGTTTCTTTAACAAGCTTTTTAAGATTGGTAGTCTTTGCCTTTATTATTTTACCATTAACTCCTTTAACAATAATATCCTGATCAAACACCAATTGTTTTTCCGCTTCGTCTTTAATATTCAGAATATTCTCCACATCTTTAAGGCCTATGGAGTTATTCCTGGAAATAAAACTAACGATATCATCAAGCTTTGATCTGAAAACATCCAGTGCTTCCTGATTACCCATCGCAAAAATATAATGATCTCTTCCTGTAATTTTAAGTGTCGGAAAGCTGGATTTTATTAAATTGAAATATTGGTTATTAACTCCATAGAAGTTTTTCGCATCAATACCTTCTAAATCATAGGTCAGTTCAAACATGCAATAATATTTATTTTGACTTAAAATTAAAGTTTTTTTTCAAATTAAGGCCAATTTGTTATCCACAATATTCACTCTTTAAATAAAGATTCTGATACGTCAAAAATTCCTATTAAATAATATTTTTCAATAATATTGTACTTTCATACCTTCAAATACATTAAAAATACAAATATTATGACCAACACAAATGTGAAACTTCAGTTATTTAAAGCAACCTTACTGGGAGGATTTTTATCTGCCATCGTGAAATTCGGCTGGGAAGTTCCTTTTCCACCGCGTACTCCTGAAAGAGATGCCACCAATCCGCCCCAGACATTACTGGAACAGCTGGGACTGTCTAAAGATATTTCTCATTACTCCTATCTTTTCAATGAAAACACCCGCCCCATCTTCAGTTTTATAGTTCATTTCGGATTCAGTTTTTTCTTTGCATGGCTTTATTATTACCTCAGTGAACGTAATAAAAATATTACTTTCGGCTATGGCGCGCTTTATGGCATATTGGTTTACATTCTTTTCCATATTATCATTATGCCTTTGCTAGGCACCATACCCGCTCCCTGGGATCAACCCTGGCAGGAACATTTATCCGAACTTTTCGGGCATATTGTATGGGCATGGTCCATCGAAGTTATAAGAGTCTATGTAAAACGTACCGCTTAACTGTTTTATACCTAAATATTTCCTGAAAATACGATCAATTGAAGAGCCTCTGCCATCAGGTCCGGAGGTTCTCACATTGATATTTTTATCAGATTTTATGATTAATTTTCCCGTTATTTCCCTTTATTTTAAATAAATTTGCAAAACAGCTATTATATTCTCCATTACAACAATGTCAATTATTACCCTTACTTCAGATTTCGGAAATTTAGATTATAGAGTTTCAGCCATAAAAGGAAAAATTCTATCCCTGAATCCTGAGGTGCGCATAATCGATATTACCCACCAGATCCAGGCTTATAATCTGATCCAGACTTCATATATCATTAGAAATGCCTACAAATATTTTCCGAAAGGAACCATTCATATCCTATCGGTAGATAGTTTTTTTAATAAATCAAGAAAAAACATTTTATATCAGGCTGGTGGATCGTATTTTATTGCAGCTGATAACGGCCTGCTGAGCCTTATCTTTTTTGATGTAAAACCTGAAGCTATTTTTGAAATCACCCTGAACAACAGGTTTGATGATATTGTTAACTTTACTTCCACCGATGTTTTTGTACCCGTAGCCGTACATCTGGCGAATGGAGGACTTCCCGAAGTAATCGGCAGAAAAATAAAATCCGCCAAGCAGCTTTCTTTCCCAAAACCCGTATACAATGAATCCGAAAAGATGATTATCGGTGAAGTCATGTATATTGATAATTTCGGAAACATAATATCAAATATCAACAAAGAATTATTTGATACCATCAGTAAGGGGTTTGAGAACTTTACCATAAAATTCAGGAACTTAAGCCTGTCCAAGATTTTCCAGAGCCACACCGAGGTAGTTGCCGATTGGGAAAGAGAAACGGAGTATCATGGGCAATCTGCAGCAATATTCAATGACAGTCAGCTTCTGGAGCTTACAATTTATAAAGGCAGTAAAAAAAATGGAGCGAAAACTTTATTTGGATTAAATGTTGGAGAGAATATCTATATTGAGTTTTCATAAAATTATACATTTCTTAAAAAAACCGATTTTTTTTATATATTTGTCAAAATCTAAAAAATAAAAATGGCAGAGTACAAATTATTGCTTCCTTCCATGGGAGAAGGCGTTATGGAAGCTACAGTTATCACTTGGTTATTTAATGAAGGAGATACTGTAAAGGAGGATGATTCCGTAGTAGAAATTGCAACCGATAAGGTAGATTCCGATGTTCCGACACCGGTTTCGGGAAAAATCGTTAAAATTTTAAAGCAAAAAGATGAAGTTGCTAAAGTAGGTGAAGCCATTGCTATTTTAGAAATTGAAGGAGAAGGACAAAATACAGGTTCGGAAAATATTGCCGCAGAAACTTCTGCTCCGGCAGCACCGGACGCTGAAACTTTAAAAACAATAGAAGAGCCGTTAAAAACAACTGCTGCTTCTGCAACAGAATATTCAGGAGAGCTTTATTTATCTCCGCTTGTAAAATCCATCGCACAACAGGAAAATATCTCTGAATCCGAATTAAAAACCATTAAAGGAAGTGGTCTGGAAGGAAGGATCACCAAAGAAGATATTCTTTCATATGTGAGCAACAGAGGAAACCAGCCTCAGGCTTCTCAACAGCCGGCCGCAGTACAACAGTCCGCTCCTGCTCCTCAGGCAGCCGCTATTACAGCAACTCCTGTACAGGTAGCGACAGGTGACGAAATCATTCCTATGGACAGAATGAGAAAGATCATCGCTGAAAATATGGTAAAGGCAAAGCAAATTGCTCCTCACGTAACTTCTTTCATTGAAACGGATGTTACCAATGTCGTGAAATGGAGAGCCAAGCATAAAGATATTTTTGAAAAACGTGAGGGAGAAAAATTGACCTTCATGCCGATTTTCGTGAAAGCAATTGTAAAAGCTATCCAGGATTACCCTATGATCAATGTTTCCGTAAATGGTGAAAATATCATCAAAAAGAAAAACATTAACATCGGTATGGCAACGGCACTTCCGGATGGAAACCTTATTGTTCCGGTAATTAAAAATGCTGATCAGCTTTCTTTATCCGGACTGGCAAAAGCAATCAACGACCTTGCATACAGGGCAAGAAATAAAAAATTAAGACCTGAAGATACCCAGGGAGCTACTTATACCATTTCTAATGTAGGGAGCTTTGGAAACCTTATGGGAACCCCTATTATTCCTCAGCCGCAGGTTGCGATCCTAGCCATTGGAGCTATCGTTAAAAAACCGGCAGTCCTGGAAACCAAAGACGGAGATGTTATTGCCATCCGTCAGCTTATGTTTATGTCCCATTCTTACGACCACAGAGTAGTAGACGGTTCTTTAGGAGGAATGTTCTTAAAGCACGTTCATGATTACCTGCAAAACTGGGATATGAATACTGAAATATAAAAAATTTATATAATCAATTATAAAAGCCTTTGTTTTAACAGAGGCTTTTTATTTTTTTGTATTTTCTATAATTAATACTTAATTTTAAAACAAACTTTAAATGATGAAATTTTATTTCTATTCTTTAATAATTCCAAAATTATTAACGGCCCATATAACACTTGGTCAACAATACAGGCTTGCATCATGTTAAAGATCTTAATATACATACACAGAAGTCTCAAAAAATCATTTGACAATATCCGAAATGAGCGGTTAAAGCATAATCTGCTTCAGGCTGTCCCTTTCTGGATCGGATCGGTGATTACAGGCTTTTTTGCAGTGATGTATGCCCAAATATTTGCCTGGGGAGAGAAGCTGCTGGAAACTATTCTCAACTGGCATGACTGGATGATCTTTATTATTGCTCCGATCGGCTTTGTGCTTTCATGGTGGCTGGTCAAAAGATTTGCACCTTATGCAAAAGGCAGCGGTATTCCTCAGGTTATGGCAGCCGTAGAGCTGGCTAATCCTAAAGAACACGCCAAGATCAATAAACTTCTAAGTATTAAAATCATCCTATTTAAGATCCTTTCTTCCGTTGTCCTGGTTATAGGAGGAGGTGCGGTAGGACGTGAAGGACCTACCATTCAGATTGCAGGATCCGTGTTCAGGAAAGTCAATGAATATCTTCCCGAGTGGTGGCCTAAAATCTCCAAAAAAAATATGATCATGACAGGGGCAGCAGCAGGACTTGCAGCAGCGTTTAACACCCCTTTGGGAGGAATTGTATTCGCAGTGGAAGAACTTTCAAAAACCCACATTAATTACTTTAAAACCGCTCTTTTTACCGCGGTAATCATTGCGGGTTTAACCGCTCAGACCCTTGCCGGATCTTATTTGTACCTGGGTTATCCAAAGACCAGTGATATTTCATTAACCGTTATGTTTCCGGTGATCCTTGTAGCTGGTATTTCCGGTATTCTGGCCAGTCAGCTTTCGGTCCTTATGCTTAAGATCAACCAATGGAAAAAAAGATTGAAATCCGATAAAGCCCATATTATTTTCCTTGTCATTTCCGCTTTGATCATTGCTTCCATAGCCTATTTCATAAGCAGGGAAATTCTGGGTTCGGGAAAAGAAATCATGGAAAGGGTACTATTTACTTCCAATAAACATGAAGAGTGGTATGTTCCCATTTTAAGAATGCTGGGTCCTGCCCTATCTTTCACCTCAGGCGGTGCAGGCGGGATTTTCGCACCGGCACTTACGGCAGGAGCCAGTATCGGATCTGTAATTTCGGGAGTAATTCATTTGAGCCCGCACGAAACCAATGTTGTTATTCTGGGCGGAATGGTGGCTTTCCTTACAGGGATTACCCGTGCTCCGTTCACCTCTGCTATTATCGTGTTGGAAATGACGGACAGACATTCATTAATATTTCATCTAATGCTTGCCGGAATGGTTTCTTCCATTGTTTCACTGCTCGTGAGCAGACATTCGTTATACGATGTCATAAAAGTAAATTTCCTGGCCGAAATAAGAAGTCCGAAAAGATGATTAAGAATTATTTACCGGTTTAGCACTTTTATTTCTTTAAATATAGCTTTCATTATTGCATATTAGAAATAAAATATCTACTTTTGCACCTCGAAATAATTAACAAATTTATTTAACATTATGAACAATTACGAAACTGTTTTCATTTTAACTCCCGTTCTATCTGATGCACAGGTGGAGGAAGCAGTGAAAAAATTTGAGGATTTCTTAAAAGAAAGAAACTGCGAAATCGTTGCTAAAGAAAACTGGGGATTAAAAAAACTAGCTTATCCTATTCAATTGAAAAAGAATGGATTCTACACTTTAATCGAGTTTAAAGGAGAAGGAAATATCGTATCTGAACTGGAATTAGCATTTAAGCGTGACGAAAGAGTAATCCGTTACCTTACTACTAAACTGGACAAGCACGCTATTGAATACGCTGTAACTAGAAGAGCTAAAGTAAAAGCAGCTAAAGCTTAATTAATTAACCCTAAACAAAGACAAGAGACATGGCAATAGATGAAATGGCAAAACAAGCCTCAGCCGGAGGAGAATCAGAAGTAAAATTCCTTACTCCGCTTGATATCAATACAAAATCTGAAAAGAAATATTGTAGATTCAAAAAATTCGGAATTAAGCATGTAGATTATAAAGATGCTGATTTCTTATTACAATTCGTAAACGAGCAAGGTAAAATTTTACCTAGAAGATACACCGGAACTTCTTTAAAATACCAAAGAAAAGTTTCTGCTGCTATCAAAAGAGCAAGACACCTTGCCTTAATGCCGTACGTAGCTGACTTATTAAAATAAGACAAACAAAATAAATAAAAGAAGAGGTTTTTCCTCTTCTTTTGTTGCTGAATAAATCATTAATTCTAACTTGATTTTGGTTTCCAAAATCTACAAAAGGACAACAACAATGGAAATTATCCTAAAAAAAGACGTTGAAAATTTAGGTCTTGAATTTGACACAGTAAACGTAAAACCTGGTTACGCGAGAAACTTCTTACTTCCTCAGGGATATGCAGTTTTAGCTACTCCAAAAAACAAAGCAAATCTTGAAGCTACATTAGAAGCCAGAAAAGAAGAAGAAGCTAAATTAATCGCTGCTGCTAATGCTGTAGTAGATCAATTAAAGAAAACTTCTATTACTATTCCTGCTAAAGTAGGTACAGGTGATAAATTATTCGGATCTATCAACAATGCTAACCTTTCTGAGGCTCTTGCTAAAGCAGGTGTGGAAGTTGATAAAAAATACATCAAAATTCCTGGAAATACTATCAAAAGAACTGGTAAATTCACTGCTCTTGTTAGACTTCACAGAAATGTTGAGTACAACTACGAATTCGATATCGTATCTGATGCTCCGGTTGAAGCAGCTCCTGCTAAAAAAGAAGAAGCTAAACCAGCATCTGAAGAAGCTTAATAAGATTATAATTCTTATACCATACAAAACCACTTCAAATCGAAGTGGTTTTTTTATTGTGACAACTATTTATCTCCTTTCAGTTTATGATAATATTCCGTAGGTGGAATCCCGATTACCTTTTTAAAAATATTGCTGAAAGAGGATAAACTATTATATCCCACCATCATGGCAATTTCATACATATTATATTTTCCTTCCAGCATAAGCTCTAAAGAGCGAGTGATTCTTAAGGCTCTCAGAAACCGGACATAATTCATACCCAGGATCTCTTTAAACTTTCGGGATAATGTTCTGGTACTCATTCCGAACTCCTTTGCCGTAGCTTCAATGGTAAGGTTCTTATCCAGATTGGCATTGATATATTTTGCGATCTTCAGCAGAGTCTCGTCTTTAGGAAAAGGGTGCTGCACGGGAAAAGCAAATCTTTTATCTTTTTTCTCCGGTAAAATTCCTTTTAAGGCTTTAAGGAAATAATATTTTGAACCGTCATTTTTTGTGATTTTCCCATTCCAGTCTTTGGTGTACATGATCATTTCCCGGAGAAGATTATTGACGGAATAAATATTAATCGTATTAAAAAATTCATCCTCTCCATCTTCCTTTTTAAAATAAAAGTCATACAGATCTACTTTAGGGCTGAAACTCAGGACATAATGGGGAACTCCTGCCGGAATCCACATAAAGCACCTAGCCGGCAGATACCAGTGTCTGAATTCGGTGAAGATATGGACAATTCCTCCTTCGGCATAAATCAACTGTGCTGAATTGTGGGTATGTTTTTCAGTCTGTATATTTCCCGTCAGGACATGATAAACATAAAATTCGGCATCCTCCTCCTCAAGCTCCTCGTAATGGGTGTTTTTCATAGAATAAAGCTAGGCAAAAAAAATGAATTTGGCGTAAATGAGCAAATCTTTTTCTGTTTTCACAAATAAGGTCTCTTCTATGCTGTCGTAAATTTGCAGTATCAAAATCAATTTAGCAAAAAACCTGTATCAAAATTATGAAAATGATATTTCATGCTTGTAAATATCAATGCATTGCGTTGTGCTTATTTTTAATAAGCTTTACGGCACAATCACAAATGATAGATTATCAGAATCTAAGCCTCCAGCAAGCTATAGAGCTGGGTCTAAAGAATAACAAAAATATTCAGATCAGCCATTTGAAACGCAGTATGTCCGAAACCAGAGAGAAAGATCTCAAAATGGAAAAATTACCGGATCTCGAATTTCATACCAGTTACACCCAGCTTACCAACCTTAATCAGTATGAGAACGGCGTATTCAATCAATCTACCAAATATGATGTGATCAACGGAATGTATGATTTTACACTTTCTGCATCAATTCCCGTTTATATGGGAGGAAAAATTAAAAACACAGAAAAGAAAGCAGCCATCGACAGTGAGATTTCGGAACTGAATACCCACCGGGATGAAAGACAGCTTAAAATGGAGATTATCACTGCTTATCTCCAGATCCACCATTTGAAAGAACAGCAGCATCTTATCAATCAAAAAATGAAAGAGGATTCTGTCAACATCAAGCAGGTAAAAACACTTAAAAACAATGGCGTAGTTACCTATAATGAAGTATTAAGGACTTCATTGCAGCTTTCCAATCATAAAATGAGCTGGACGGAACTGGACAACAGCATCCAGATCGCCGAACATAAGCTTAAAACCATTCTTTCCCTTCCGGAAGACCAGGAAGTACATGTGGAAACCATAGACCTGATTTCTGAGAAGGCAGATATTCCCTATATCAATGAATTAACAGACACTGCATTAAGCAAAAACGAATCGGTAGAAATTAACCGCAAAAATTTATCCTTAAAGGAATTGGATCAAAAACTTGTAAAAGCCAATTATCTGCCTAAAATAACGGCAGGAGGAGAATATTTCCTTAAATATCCCAATATGCTTTTCTTTCCACCCGAGCCTTATGCATACCGCCTGGGCATGATAGGAGTCAATCTTACCTACCCTATTGAAAGCCTTTACAAAAATAAATATAAAATGCAGGAAGCGAAGGAAAACATCGACCTGGCGAAGCTTCAGATAGAAGAGAATGAAGAAAAGATAAGACATAACGTTTTTGAAGCTTATAAAAAATTTGAAGAAACGGAAGAAAAGGTCAAAATTGCGGAAGAAGCCATCAATCAGGCTAAAGAAAACTATCGCATCGTAAGGACAAAATATGCCAATAAATTAAGTCTTATCACCGAATTAATCGACGCTGATAATGCTTACCTGGAAGCACAATCCAATCTTATTTCTGTAAAAATTAACCGACAACTAAAATACTACCAACTCCAGTACACTATTGGAAATTTATAATCGCTATGACAAAGAAACAATTGACTACAAAGGAAAGAAGAATCAATAAAACGATCTCTTTATTAGCGTGGATTCTCATTATAACCGGAATCACAGGAATGATAAGTTTCTATCTGTTTTCAAGAAAAAATATCACTACCAATGATGCACAGGTAGAGCAATATATTACTCCCATTTCCAGTAAAGTATCCGGTTTCATAAAAACAATAAAGTTCAATGAAAATCAGTTTGTACATAAAGGAGATACGCTTGTTGTGATCGACAACCGTGAATTTGTAAATCAGGTTAAAATGGCTGAAGCCAATCTTCAGGCCAATTCTGAAATGATCACCACCATTCAGAAGGGAGTAGATACCAAAGAAAGCGACACCAAAATAATAGATGCCAAAATTACTTCTGCTAAAGTGGATATCTGGAGAACCGAGCAGGATTATAAACGTTATAAAAACCTTCTTGAACAGGATGCCGCTACGGAACAGCAGTTTGAGAATGTAAAAGCTTCCTACGAACAGGCAAAAGCCAATCTTTTGGCATTGGAACAACAAAAAAGTGCCGTGAGAGCGGGTGCCAGTGAGCAGGAAACCAAAGTAGCTCCTGCGAAAAGCCAGATCCAGCAAAGCTCAGCCAGTCTAAATAATGCCAAACTGTTTTTATCCTATACCGTAATTACCGCTCCATACGATGGATGGGTAGGTAAAAAAACCATTCAGGAAGGACAGCTTATCAAGGAAGGACAAGCCTTGGTACAAATTGTAAGTAAGGAAAAATGGATCATTGCCAATTATAAAGAAACCCAGCTGGGACAAATCGATGCGGCACAGGAAGTGACAATTACAGCCGATGCTTTTCCGGATAAGGAATTTAAAGGAAAAATAGCCTCTGTTTCTCCTGCTTCAGGATCTCAGTTCTCTTTAGTGAAACCGGATAATGCTACCGGAAACTTTGTGAAAATAGAACAGAGATTTCCTGTAAAAATAATCCTGAATGACAGCAAAGACAATGAAAAACTACTTTCCGGAATGAATGTTCTGGTAAGTGCAAAGAAAGTTAATTAAAAAAATGCAACATAATTCTATTTATCATAACTGGGTACCACAATGGCTGAAACTGCCGATTCTTATTATGGCACTGTTTCCCCATCTGATGTTGATGTCACTCTTCCATTCGAACAGTGCTTTTACATCTTCCTTTATGGATGTTGACTCTGACGATGTCCAATACTTATTGATTTTGATGTATGGGACCATTGTGGTTACTCTTTTTGTTTTACCCCGGTTCATGGCTTATTTCAGCGTGAAGTACTATGTGCTGCTGATGTCTTCGATATCGATTATTCTGCTCTATATATTGTCTGTAACGCACGATTATCATGTAATCCTGGTGATCAGATTTTTGGAAGGGGCCTTTGGGTTACTGGAAGGGGCAATCTTTCTTCCCCTTATTACTGCTGAACTAAAAACAAAACACGCCCGGGTTTTAGCATATTTATTTATGTATTCCATTATGCTGACGGGAGGTACCATGACCACCTCACTATTAAAATCCAGTATTCAGAACTATGATTACCAGCATATGATCCTGATGATCGTCTATTTTCATATTTTCGTACTGGTCGTTGGGTTTGCTATTTTTAATACCAATAGATTTTTTCCTAAAAAACCTTTATATCAGCTTGATCTTGAAAGCTGGTTTCTGCTTTGGATTTCCATGCAGGCGGGTGGATATGCTATTATTTACGGTAAAAGGCTGATGTGGCTGGAATCTGATGTGATCATTATGTGTATTTTCGTTTTTCTTCTTTCAGGGGGCTTATTTATCCTGAAACAAAGAAATTCAAAAAGACCTCTATTCCACTTTGAGGTTCTTACTTATAAAAATGTAATTTTAGGAAGTCTTCTTTTTTTCATTTTCTACATTATACGTGCAGGACTGAATAATGTGTACAGCATTATGGCAACTGTCTGGAAATGGCCTTGGGACTATATTGTCAACATACAGTACTGGAATGTGGCAGGAACTCTTATAGGAGTGTTTTTATCAGGTGTCTGCCTGATCCGGGGTATTTCATCAAGAATTGTATTTTTTACGGGATTCTTTTTGCTGGCAGTCGACTGCGCCTGGTTTACCTATACTTTTTATCCTGATACTACTTTATCTACAATTTGTCCTCCTTTGTTTTTACAGGGAGTGGCACAGGGATTATTGTTTACTCCACTGATCTTTTTCTTAATCTCTGAATTGCCGATGGATTATGTTTCCAACGGGACAGCGGTAGGTACTACTGCCCGTTTCTGGACGACGGCAATCGGATATGCCTTAATGCAGAACCTGATCCTGGGCTTGACTTTAAAACATGCAGATACGCTCAGTCATAATTTAACTGAAACCAATCCTCTATTTTATTCTCAATGGAATCAGCTGTTTGGAGCCAATATGGCCAAGCTTCCGGTGAATGAGTCCATGTCTCTCACAGCAGGAGCATTTAAAGCTAAAATATCAGCTCAATCTCTTTTACTTTCCAATATGGAAATTTTTACAGGATTGTTCTGGCTGGCACTTATCACCGCCATCATTATTTTATTATCCCACCCTATTAAAATTGTTATCAGGAATGTTATGTAACTAATTATTCTCCCCAAAAAGTCCACACTGACCCGTTGAATACCGCCAAGAGTTTTTTATTGGTATCATAAACCATCATTCCGGGAGCCGGAGCGATAATATTAAGATGCGGATCAGCTACTTTAGGAAGAATCATTGCTTTATCATCATCTTCCAACACGAGGATTCCCGGCGTTGCAGTAGGAGTACCTATTGCAACTTTGGCATCCGTATTCTCATTTAAAGGATCCTGTAAAGCAGTATCTGCTGTTCCTGTAGTGTCTACGGAAAGATCTACCCAGGCATTATTTTCATAGGCCTTAACCTTATGGTCCGAAGTATCATAGATAAGAGTTCCGTTCACAGCGTTTTGCACACTGGTTGTATCGGTCACCCAGGGAAGTACTATTCCTCTGTTTTCATCACCAAATTCAATGGATGAAGAAGAAGATTCCAGCACTGATTTTCCTATTGCAACCTGGGCGGATAAAAATGCTGAAATCAGAAACGGAGTTAAAAAGCTTAATTTTTTCATTTTTAACATAGTTTAAATTAATCCGGACAACTTTGAGTATTAAAACATCTCCAACCTGTCGGAGTTCCATCGATATTAACCTGTAAACAATTCTGTGTCGTATTGTATACAATCATTCCTTCTTTAAGATCAGCAGCCGGTATACTTGCTACCTGAGCATCGGAAAGCCTGTTTAAAACCATTCCTTTGGTTTTTGATTCCAAGACTGTCCAGGCTCCTTTTCTGGCTCCCGGCCAATTGCTGTCACCCCGCTGGGCTCTTTGTAAGGAAGTAATTCCGTATTTTGATGAAAGCTCCGTTCCTGCCGTAGCTGCCGGCTTATAGCACGTCGTAGCTGCGGGAACAATTATGGTATCAGTAGCCGTATCACAATTGGTAGGAGCAGCCTGCTGACAAATCTGATATACCACCGTATAAGTTCCTGATGGAGTTCCTGCTGCCACTTCAATATGGGCGTCAACAGTATTCAGGTTAATATTCGTATTGGTAGTGGATATCTGGGCCAAAAATACATTAGCTAAAGTAGCCTGTGGACCGTTATAAGTTTCAAAATCATTATCAAGAACCGTTCCTACAGAGGTACTTCCTGCATTGATCGTATAAGTGTCATCCACAGCCATCGGCGGAAGGTCTCCGTTAATAGTCGGACAGAAATCCACATCAGTTACCAAAGGGGCACTACAGCTGTTCGTGGCCGCACAATCATAAGTCACATTCCCCAGGAATGTAGGATTACTGTTTACGAATACGGTACTCTGATCCGATGTTCCGGTCGTTCTTTTAAAATCAAGATTCGGGCCTATTGTAGCATTGTTTACCTGGATGGCATTCTGTACTTCTATATATCCTTTTTTATCAGATGAAGCCGGTCCTCTGAAAGGGGCATTTCCTCCCTGATACTGGTTGATGGACATAAAGCCTTCATTATAAATAATCGCATCCGCGGGAGCATTATTCATATTTCCGTTGGAAATGAATTTACCATAGTTAAAGATTTCACTGGAATTTCCGGAAAGGTTAACATCCCCCGAAACATTAAACGTTCCGGTATTATAAATTTTTCCTCCGTTAATATTAAAACCACTTAATGAATTAATGGTTCCGCAATTGATAAAAAAACTTTGTTCATTATTGGAATAATTCCCGTTGAGATTCATCGTTCCGCTTGTCCAGTTTCTAAACTGTGTCATTGCGGAATTACTCATATTAAGAGTTCCGTTAATGGTTAAAAGGTTGTAATTATCAATAATATTAGTAGTATTATCACCCAGCTGTAAAACTCCCATCTGAACGGTTCCTTCATTCACCAATCTATTAGTGGAGCCCACCAAATTCATGTTTCCGTTTCCTCCCCCTACGGTTACACTCCCCCCGTTATAAATATGGACATCAAGATTGGCAGCACTTGTAGTAGTCTGGTTAAAGCTTAAGGATCCGCTAATATCAAAGTAAAGTATAGAGTTATTGACAGCAGAAATATTATTCTGAAACTGAACAGTAACACCGGATGCAATACAAATACGTACATTCTCACCAAAACTTGGATTGTTAAACACCATATCCGTGGTAAAGCAAACAGTAGAATTATCCGGGAACTGATAATTGGGATCGGTAGGATTACTTACCGTACAATTGGAACATTGTGCTTTAATAACATAGCAAAATAGTAGGAAAACCAAATAAATTATCTTTCTCACTGTCATTATTTTTTAATAAAACTACGCATTTTTTAGTATCAAACAATACAAACTAACATTTTTTTCAATCCGTAAATCTCTTATTCAACACATATTAATGCTCATCTTTTATATAAGTAAATTAATTTCAATCATATAGCTTTTAAAAAAGTGATTTATGATATTTATCACAGAAACCTCCATTTTCATAAAAATTCATAATCATTATTTTCTTTATAAAGAAATAAAAAAACCGAGAATAATTCTCGGCCTTATATTATTTTATCAGGATGCAGGAATCCAATTATTAAAAAATTCTGCAACCTTTTCCTTACTATATCCCTTATCCTGCTCCAATACATCACTTCTTTGTATATGAATCAGCTTTCCGTTTTTATCCAGAATAATAAAAACCGGATATCCGAATTTATCTCCCGGATTATCATATTGGGCAAAAACTTTTTCATTCTTATTATCAGGAGAATAATTAAGATGATAATACAAATAATTGTTATCTACAATTTCCTTCAGCTCGGGAGTAGTCTGTACAAACTGATTAAAGCGAAGGCACCATATACACCAGTTCCCTCCTGCCTGGATAAGGATATTTTTATTTTCCTGCTGTGCTTTTGCGATCAGTTCGTTGATATCTTTTTGAGCATCTGCCTTAGGATCATAGGGCTTTGGAAGCTTTGCCTTTTCCTCAGCGGCTATTCTTTTTTTCTCTTCCAGGGATATTTCTCCTGAATTTTTATTTTCAGAGGTTTTTATAATTTTTTGGGAATATCCTAAAAAGCTTATTCCCAAAAGGGCTATTATCAATAATTTTTTCATAAGAATAAAGGTAAAAAATAACACTTAAATCACCACAAAAATAGAACAATAATTTTATTATCACTAAATTTGCCTGTTTTATGAATTTTTTAATCAAAATATTATACTTAATTTCTAAATCACCCCTGAGAATATTATACATTTTTTCGGATATCATCTTCTTTCTTAACTATTATATGATAGGATACCGGAAAAAAGTGATCACTCAGAACCTGAAAAATTCATTTCCAGAAAAATCTGAAAAAGAAATCCGGGAAATAAGAAAGAAATTTTATTGGAACTTTTCCGATTACCTGGTAGAAACCATTAAATCATTCAGTATTTCCGAAACGGAATCACGCGTAAGGATGCAGCATATTAACCAGGAGCTTTTTCATGAAGCTAAAAAGGAAGGTAAAAATATCATTCTCCTTGCGGGACATGTCTTTAACTGGGAATGGATTAATGCCCTGGCCAGAATTATCCCACAGGAGCACTGCCACCCTGTTTACAGAAAGGTGAACAGTAATTTCTGGGAAAACCAGATGAAGAAAGTGCGGAATAAATTCGGGAATGAAGCCCTGGAAGCCAATGAAGTCATCCTCAATATCTTCCGGTCAGAAAACAACGGAAACTCAGCGTATATGTTTGTCGCGGACCAGACTCCTCATGTTGCCCATGTCAATTACGGACTCGAATTTCTCCATCAGAAAACTCCCGTTTTTATCGGCTATGATAAATTGGCAACACGTATGGATCTCGTATTCATTTACTGTGAAATGAAAAAAGTAAAAAGGGGATTCTATCAGGTCAATTATCAGAGGATCTATCCTGATGGAGAAAAGTTTGTAGAAAATGAAGTGGTTAGAAAATTCCATAAGCTGTTAGAAAACACCTTACATAAAAGGCCTGACAATTATCTCTGGTCCCACAGAAAGTGGAAATACCAGGATTCCATCAAAACCTTTGATTCCAAAAAAATATAATTTACATGTCCCAAAATCTAGCAATTGTAATATTGAACTGGAATGGTAAGAAATGGCTGGAAAAATTTCTTCCCTCTGTAATCAGCCATTCTCAAGAGACAAAAATTTATATTATAGATAATTTATCGACTGACGATTCCGTAAGTTATATTCAATCGACTTTCCCGACGGTAGAAATGATTAAGAACGATAAAAATTTTGGCTTTGCAGGAGGTTATAATGAAGGGCTAAAAAAGATAAATGCAGAATATTACTGCCTTCTTAATTCCGATGTGGAAGTCACTTCGAACTGGATTGAGCCGGTTCTTCATTTATTTGAAAAAGATAAAAACATAGCTGCTGTTCAGCCCAAAATACTTTCTTACCACCATAAAAATTATTTTGAATTTGCAGGAGCAGCCGGCGGGCTTATCGATAATCTCGGATATCCCTATTGCAGAGGGAGAATTTTTGATGATGTAGAGGAAGATAAAGGTCAATACAATGATGAAACAGAAATTTTCTGGGCTTCGGGATGCTGCTTTTTTATCCGTTCAAAGGACTTTTGGGATCAGAATGGATTTGATGAACGTTTCTTCGCTCATCAGGAAGAAATAGATCTATGCTGGCGGCTCAAAAACAATCAAAGGAAGATATACTACACGGGAAAATCGGAAGTTTATCACGTGGGAGGAGGAACATTAAACAAACAGAACCCTCAGAAAACCTATCTGAATATCCGCAATAATTTATCCATGATGCTTAAGAACCTTCCTTTTCCCAAGCTTATCTGGCTTATTTTTTTCAGATTGTGTTTAGATGGTATTGCGGGAATATATTTTGGCTTTAAAAGTGGTATTCCTCATCTTTGGGCGGTTGTAAGGGCCCACTTTGGCTTTTATGCACAAGCACCTGCTACCTGGAAACTCCGTCAAAAGCATCAGATCAGCAACTTTTACCAGACCAAGTGGCTCATTTTTAAACATTTTCTGTAATATGGAAAGTGATATTTCTTTAATATCCGACGATTCATATATTATAAATACGTAAACATATCTTTATTAAATTTAAAATATTTACAAAATATTATGATAATTTAGATAAAAATTCTTATCTTAATATTTTAATTTTAGAAAATGGATTTCTGCGCAATAGATTTTGAAACGGCAACTCATGAGAGAAGTTCTGCATGTGAACTTGGAGTCTGTATTGTACAAGATTCCAAAATTGTAGAAACAAAAACCTGGCTGATCAAACCACCAAGCTTTCCTTATTTCAGTAAATTCAATACTTCTATTCATGGAATTTTGCCGGAAGATGTAAAAGAAGCTCCTACGTTTGATGAGATATGGTATGAGGTAGAGGAAATGATGTACGGAACTCTTATGATTGCCCATAACGCCAGTTTTGATGCCGGTGTTTTAAGGGGTTGCCTGAATCATTACGGCCTTTTTACGCCTTCTCTCAATTATCTATGCAGTATCCAGCTGGCGAAAAAATCCTGGAATTACCTTCCCAAATACGGATTAAAACACTTAGCCGAATATCACCAAATACATTTTAACCACCATAGAGCAGGTGACGATGCCGAAGCCTGTGCTAAAATATCTCTTCTTGCTTTTGAAAAGTTATTTATCAACAGCAATGAAGAAGTAAGGGAAAACATGAGCACCACTATTAAAAAGCTTTAGGTTTAATTACTCAAAACTTCCGACAGCAGATTGAACTTAGGAATATCTATTTCAAAAGTCTCCTGGGTTTTCATGTTTTTAATTAAATATTTTCCACTCATATTTCCTACTCCTGAACGAAGCATTACATTGGAAAAATAGGTGAAATTTTCGCCTACGGGGATCTCGGGAGTCAATCCTATCACTCCATCCCCTGTTATTTCAGTATACCCGAATCCCACATCAAAAATCAGCCATTTTCTTTTTAAGATTTTAACATCGAAGTCGCCCTCGTTTTCTATGCTGATATTGTATTTAAAAACATAGCGGTTTTCTGACGGATAACTGTTCTTACTATCATATTCAGGAATTACTGAAACTTTGATATTGGAAGTAATTTTCGAAAACATCTTAGTCGTTTTTATTGAATAGATGCAAAAATCTCGCCCTTTTTAGAGGCGAGACATTTATTATATTATAATATTATTAAAATTATAATCCAAGACCTTTCCTTTCGTCCCCTCCTAATAGAAGCTCAACAGGGTTATCGATCGCTTCTTTTACAGCTACAAGGAAACCTACGGATTCTTTTCCGTCAATAATTCTGTGGTCATAAGAAAGTGCTACATACATCATCGGACGGATAACCACCTGCCCGTCTACCGCTACCGGTCTCTGAATGATATTGTGCATTCCTAAGATCGCAGATTGAGGAGGGTTAATGATCGGAGTAGACAACATAGACCCGAAAGTACCTCCATTGGTAATGGTAAATGTACCTCCCGTCATTTCATCTACTGTAATCTTCCCGTCTCTTACTTTAATTGCAAGATCTTTGATATTAGCCTCTACTCCATTGAAAGACATATTCTCTGCATTTCTCAATACTGGAACCATCAATCCTTTAGGTCCTGAAACCGCAATAGATATATCGCAGAAATCATAGTTCACTTTAAAGTCTCCGTCGATGGATGCATTAACATCCGGGTACATTTGTAATGCTCTGGTAACCGCTTTTGTAAAGAAAGACATAAAGCCTAATCCTACACCGTGTTTTTGAGCAAATTCTTCTTTATACTGTTTTCTTAATCTAAAGATTTCAGACATGTCAACCTCATTAAAGGTAGTTAACATAGCTGTTTCATTTTTTACAGAAACCAATCTTGAAGCTATTTTTCTTCTAAGAACTGAAAGCTTAGTGGTAGTAACCGCTCTGGATCCTGTAGCCGATAATGAAGTTCCTCCCATAGCAGGAACAGCAGCTAATTCTGCATCGGATTTAGTTACTCTTCCGTCTCTTCCTGTTCCTGAAACCTGACCTGCATCAATACCTTTTTCATCAAGAATTTTTTTAGCTGCCGGAGATGGCGCTCCAGTAGCATAGGTCTGAGTCGCTGCAGCCGGTTGTGCTGCAGGCTTAGGAGCTTCCGGTTTAGCCGGCTCTGCCTTAGGGGCTTCTTCCTGTTTTGGAGCTTCAGCGGCAGGAGCAGCTGTTCCTTCAGGTTTTGCAGCGTCCATATCAATTAAACAAACTACCTGACCTACTTGTACTACATCACCTTCTTCTGCTTTCAAAGTAATAACACCGCTTTGTTCAGCTGGCAATTCAAGAGTTGCTTTATCTGAGTCCACCTCAGCGATAGGTTGATCTTTTTCTACATAATCACCATCTTTTACAAGCCAAGTTGCAATTTCAACTTCTGTAATTGACTCGCCCGGTGAAGGAACTTTCATTTCTAAGATTGACATATTGAGTATTTTTTTATTTTTTAATTGATTATTTTAATTAAGCCGTTACTGGTCTTGATCCCGGAGTATCATCAGTTCCAAAAACCTTATTTATAACTGCATTTTGATTTTTCTCGAACATTTTGTGACTTCCCGGAGCCGGAGCACCACTTGGTACAGGGGCTATTACCTGGATTCCCGTATCTCTGAAGTTTCTCAGGATATAAGACCATGCTCCCATATTTTCAGGTTCTTCCTGAGCCCAGATGATTTCTTTTCTGTTTCCGTATTTTTTGAAGATCGCTTCAATTGCATCTGTCTGTAACGGATATAACTGCTCAAATCTTACTAAGGCTACATTTTCAGCATTCAGTTCTTCTTTCTTAGCCAATAGTTCAAAATAAAGCTTACCTGAGCAAAGCACCAGTTTATCTACTTTTTTAGCATCTGCCGTAGGATCATCTAATATAGGCTGGAAGCTTCCGTTTGCAAAGTCTTCTAAAGGAGAAACCACTTTCGGGTGTCTCAACAGAGATTTAGGGCTCATTACCACTAATGGTTTTCTGAAGGCCCATTTTAACTGTCTTCTCAACAAGTGGAAATAGTTGGCAGGGGAAGTAATATTCGCTACTACCATATTTTCATTGGCACAAAGCGTTAAGAATCTTTCGAGTCTTGCTGAAGAGTGCTCTGCTCCCTGACCTTCCGATCCGTGAGGCAGTAACATTACCAATCCATCCTGGATTTTCCATTTTTCTTCTGCTGCTACCAAATATTGGTCTATAATAATCTGCGCACCGTTCACAAAATCCCCGAACTGAGCTTCCCAGACCGTTAAGGTATTAGGTGAAGCCATTGCATATCCGTAATCGAAGCCTAATACTCCATATTCAGAAAGGTGAGAGTTATACACATCAAATCTACTTTCCGAAACATGTTTTAATGGTACATATTCTTCTTCCGTATCTTCTGTTTTTACAACCGCATGTCTGTGAGAGAATGTTCCTCTTTCCACATCTTCTCCGGAAATTCTTACGTTATGTCCTTCAGTAAGCAATGTAGCATAAGCCAGCCATTCTCCTAAAGCCCAGTCTAAAGAGTCTCCTTCAATAGCTTTCAAACGGTTTTCAAATAACCTTGTTATTTTATTGATGAACTTCTTATCAGCCGGAAGTGTGGACATACTGATCGCTAATTCTTTTAGTTTAGCTAAATCATATTTTGTATCAACAGGTAGCTGTACCGCTCCTCTTTTTCCAATCGGATAGTTGGTCCAGTCATCAGACATGAACACGTCCATTGTATTTTTGGCAATTTCTTTGGAAGCATCAAAGTCCTTATCTAAAAGAGCCTTGAAGTCATCTTCCATTTTCTTAAGAACATCATTGGAAACAACGCTATCCTTCAATAATTTATCTTTATAAATCTCTCTAGGGTTAGGGTGTTTAGAAATCAGTTTATAAAGGTTCGGCTGGGTAAATCTAGGTTCATCACCTTCATTATGGCCGTATTTTCTGTATCCTAAAAGGTCGATGTAAACATCTTTTCCGAATTTTGCTCTGAAATCTGCTGCAAAATGGATGGCATGTACCACCGCTTCTGCATCATCAGCATTCACATGCATTACCGGAGATTCCGTTACTTTTGCGATATCCGTACAGTATGTGGAAGATCTTGCATCTACATAGTTGGTTGTAAATGACACCTGGTTATTTACTACGATATGAACCGTACCTCCTGTTTTATATCCTTCCAGATTCATCATCTGAGCCACTTCATATACAATCCCTTGTCCTGCAATAGCTCCGTCTCCATGAATAACGATCGGTAAAATATTGGATGAATCTCCTTTGTATTTATCGTCAATTTTCGCACGGCAGATCCCTTCTACCAGGGCTGCTACCGTTTCCAGGTGGGAAGGGTTCGGAGTTAAGTTAATAGAAACTTCTTCTCCTGAAGCTGTTTTAATTTTTTTGGAAGATCCTAAGTGATATTTTACGTCACCGGAGAATACATCTTCTTCAAATTCTTTTCCTTCAAACTCGGAGAATATCTGTTTATAAGATTTCCCGAAAATATTAGATAGCACGTTCAATCTTCCTCTGTGTGCCATTCCTAATACCACTTCATCCACTCCTAGCTGAGAAGATCTGGAAATAAGCTGGTCCAAAGCGGGAATCAATGTTTCCCCTCCTTCGAGAGAGAATCTTTTCTGTCCTACGAATTTAGTATGAAGATAATTTTCAAAAGCAACAGCCTGATTTAATTTTAATAAAATCTCGGTTTTTTCGTTCGCCGAAAGATTGGGGTGATTTTCATTTACCTGCAACCATTTTTTGATAAAATCCTTTTCTTCAACATTGTTAATGTGCATATACTCCACTCCGATAGAATCGCAATAAATATTCTTCAGGTGAGTGATGAGTTCCTGCAAAGTGGCAGGTCCTTTCATTCCGGTTTCTACCGCACAATTGAATTTCACATTTAGGTCTTCCTGTGTAAGTCCAAAGTTTTCAATATCTAAAGTGGGAGCATAGTGCCTCCTCTCACGTACCGGATTCGTTTTGGTGAATAAATGTCCGCGTGTCCTGTATGCTTCAATAAGGTTTACTACCTTAAATTCTTTTCTAATGTGTTCCGGAACCTCACCACCTGCTACTGCCTGAGAAGCCTGCTGAACAACAGGGGAAGAATTCACTGAAGTTTGAACATATTGAATATTATCATCATCACCATAGTTCTCCAAAGCAAAATCAAAACCTTGAAAAAAAGCCTTCCATGATGGTTCTAAAGAGTCTGGGAATTTTAAATATTGTTGGTATAAATCCTCAATTAATTGAGAATGAGCTGCGTTTAGGAATGAAAATCTGTCCATTATTACAGTGTATCTATTATTAAATTTTGTTACGTGAATTAATCTTCAAATTTAATAAAAAAAACCGATTCAGGGCAGTTAGCAATTATTAAAAAAAACTATAACCTAAATATTTCAAGGAATTTACTTATAGACGGGTAATGACAGCTTCATAGTGACCTCTTCTTCTTCGGTGGGAGGCTCTATAAAAGTCTGTTTGATATCCCCAAAACGCATCACGTCTTTTTTAGCTTTTTGGATAATCTGCTGGATAGCCCTTACTCTTCCGGCATAGGAACCTTTATAGTAAATCACATAGTTTTGAGTAGGATTTATCGTCCTGAAACTAAAGTTATTATCCGTGATCCCTTCCTTTTTGGACAAAGGAATTCCGAGAAAATAAGAAACTTCTCTGTCTTTATAATTATCCGCATCCGTTATTAAAACCGGATAACCGAATTCGTCCTGTTTTTTTCCTAAGTCCATCGTTACGTAATTATACATTTTGTTATAATTCATAACAATATTCTTATAAAGGGCATCTTTCTTATTGGAAGTACTTACATTTATTCCCAATAGTATGACTTCTTCCTCTTTTTCAACCATTAAACTATCATATTTGATGGTAGCCATGAGCTTATCTTTTTCCACTTTATTGCTGAGAACATTTTTAAGGTTTACCATACTTTTATCAATATTCTCAGAAAAACGGTCTTCCGTCCAGAAGTTTTTTACCCTTTTTAAAACCGGCTGCTTCGGAGTATGGACATACCAGATGATTTTTGTCCGTTCAGGGGAAACGGCTTTAAATTTAATATCAATCAGCGTAGGGTTTTCATTTTCATCTTCAAACAGCTGATATTTAAGTGTTTTATTAAGATTTTCATATCGTATGAATAATTCACCCTGGGTATCGTTTTTATCGTCCACGTAGCTTATGGAACTTCCCTGCCCTTCATAAGGTGTGTAATAATCTATATCCATAGACTGTGAACTGGAAAAGAAATTATTCCAGCGGGTAAAGTTCTGTAAATTATTAAACTGAATAAATACTTTATCCAGCGGATAATCGATTTCCTTTTCCAGCTGAAAGTCCCTGCTTTCATCTACAAAATAATACATGGAAAGTGCATAAGCCCCTCCCAGCAAAAAGATAATAGCTATTAATAATCTAATAAAACGCATCGCACAAAAGTAATACAAATAAAAAAAGTGACCAATAACCTGATCACTCTTAGTAGTATTTATCGGGTAAAAAATTAAGTTTATTACCCTCATATTATCCTTCACTATCCGATATGGATTCCGGGCGGGATTACAGCGCCTTTTTTGATCACTATAATTCCTTCTTTTACGGAGTAGGTTTCAAAATCACCATCAGCAAGATGCTTTCCGCCAATAATCCTTGCATTGTCACCTATTCTGCAGTTTTTATCCAGAATTGCTTTTTCGATATAGCAGTATTTTCCTATCCCGATATTAGGGGTTCCTTCTTTTTCATTTTGGATAAACTCATCGGTATTCTGATGAAAATCCGCTCCCATAATATAAGAACTGACTACGGTACTGCCTTTTCCTATTCTGGTCCTGTTTCCTATGATGGAATTTTCAATTTTATCTGCATGAATGATACATCCGTCGCCAAAGATCGCTTTGCTTACATAGGAACCGTTGATCTTTGAAGGCGGGAGCATTCTTGGCCTCGTATAGATAGGTGAAGAGGAAAAAAGATTAAACTGGGGTATATCCTGGCATAAATCCAGGTTGGCTTCATAAAAGGATTCAATGGTTCCAATATCCGTCCAGTACCCCTCATATTGATAGCTTAAGGTTTTATATTTCCCTATGGAACTTGGAATGATATCTTTTCCGAAATCATCTCCGGCTCCTTCATCAAACATCTTTTTCAAAATACTTTTGGAGAAGATATAAATTCCCATCGAGGCAAGATATTCTTTCTCCAATTCTTTATTATGCTCGGAAACTTCGGATTTAAGGTCCTTTAAAAGATCTAAGTCCGGCTTTTCAATGAATGAGGTGATATTTCCTTCTTCATCGGATTTAAGAATTCCAAAACCTGTCGCGTCTTTTGCGTTTACGGGAATAGTAGCAATGGTAATATCCCCTTCGCTTTTAATATGATAATCCAGCATTTCCCTGAAATCCATTTGGTAAAGCTGATCTCCCGAAAGGATCAGAATATAGTCATAGTCATATTTTTCAAGATGTTTCATCGACTGGCGAACCGCATCTGCTGTTCCCTGATACCAGTTATCATTTTCTACATTCTGTTCCGCGGCGAGTATATCTACAAAGCCCTTACTAAAAATATCAAAATGATAGGAGTTTTTTATATGGGCATTTAAAGAGGCAGAATTAAACTGCGTAAGAACCAGGATCTTATTGAGTCCTGAGTTCAGGCAATTCGAAATAGGGATATCAACCAATCTATACTTTCCGGCAATAGGAACAGCCGGTTTCGACCTTGTGTAAGTCAGAGGGAAAAGTCTTGTTCCTCTTCCTCCTCCTAAAACAATGGAAATAACGTTACGCTTCATAAATATCTTGTAATTGTAGTTTGTTTATTTTTTATAGAGATCTATATATTTCTCGGCCGATTTTTCCCATGAAAAATCAAATTTCATATTGCTGAGGATCAGATTTTCCATAAGTTCCTTCTGCCTGTAAATATTTATTGCTCTCTGAATAGCATGGATCACATCGTCCACTCCGGGATAGGTGAAATTTAATCCCGCTCCTCCTGTGGAAATATCCTGCACGGTATCTTTTAAGCCTCCTGTGTAACGTACAATAGGGACTGTACCATACCGCATGGAATACATCTGGTTCAATCCGCATGGCTCTACTCTGGAGGGCATTAATAAAAAATCAGCCGAGGCATAAATTTTATGGGACAGGTATTCTTTATATCCCAAATCCACAGCAAAATTGGTATAGATATGATCCAGTTCTCTTAATCTGTTTTCAATATAAGCATTTCCTGAACCCAATACCATAATATTAAACATACCCTGCGTCTGCTGGATTCCCCTCCACACTACATCCGGCATCAGGTCCGCTCCTTTTTCAGTGGCAAATCTTCCGATAAAGGCAAATAAGGGCAATTCAGGATTCAACTGATATTCCCCGCAAAGCTTTTCTTTATTTTTCTTCTTCTGCTCAATGGCATTTTCCTGACTAAAGTTATAATCCAGCATCGGATCCGTTTCCGGATTCCAGACTTCAGTATCGATTCCATTAATGATTCCATATGCCTTCTGGTATTCATTCCGTACCAAACCTTCCAATCCTCTGAAGCTTATAAAAAGTTCTTCAAGATATCCCTGTGAAACAGCGGTGAAGGCATGAGAACATTTAATCATACAGGCTAATGGATTAATCAGTCCTTCCCAATCTAAAAGCCCCCATTTCCAGGTATCAAATGCAGGCATATAACTTATCATATTCCATCCCATTACTCCCTGATATTCACCATTATGAATAGTTCCGACCGTTTTTACTCCTTTTAGAAAAGAAAACTCGGGACAATGTTCTATCATAAAAGGAACCAGTCCTGTATGATAATCGTGGCAATGCAATACATCGGGACGGATCTGCATGGCACTCAGCCAATGCAACACTCCATGCTGAAATGCTAAAAACTGGAAGCTTTCATCCTGATAGCCATAGGGATTTTCCCGGTCCAACAGTCCCGGAATTTTCACCAGGTACAATTCAAAGCCTAATACGTCTGTTTTTTCCTTCATCACCTGCACCTGCAACATGGTAGGCCCCTGATGAATAAACCCATCAAAAACTATGTCAAACTCATGATCATATATAAAAGATTTGTTATACCAGGGCATGACTACTTTAGCATCAATACCTTTTATTTTGTTCTGATATTTGGGCAATGCTCCTACAACATCTGCCAAACCTCCCACTTTGGCAACCGGATAACATTCTGTACTGAGATGAAAAATAATCATTTTCTTATTTTTTGTGTGTTTTCGATTGTATATAACTGATCCTTTTTATATTCTTTTTTCTGTCTTAAAATAATCCCCGCAAGCGGTGGAAGGGCAAGGCTGATGGATTGAGGACGTCTCATCCATTCTTCCTTCTGTTCTTTAAAAACTTCCGATCTTACTCCACTTCCATGATACTGCTCATCATCGGAATTGAAAATCACTTCCCAATGGGTATCTGCGTTCACTCCAATCTTATAATCCAAAACCCTAGGTGTTAAGTTAAGAACGGTCATAAGAACATCATCTTCTCTTTTCCCTTTTCTCAAATAGGTATACACCGAATTTTCAAGATCATCGGCTTCCACCCATTCAAAGCCGTCTTTATTGAACTGATTTTCATATAAGGACGTTTCATTTCTGTAAAGATGATTCAGGTCTTTTACCAAAGTCTGCAATCCTTTATGAACAGGATATTGTAATAAATACCAATCCAGGCTCTTTGTAAAGTTCCACTCACTGGTCTGCCCGAACTCATCACCCATAAAAAGTAATTTGGCCCCCGGATGCGTAAACATATACACAAACAGCGCTCTTAAATTAGCAAACTTTTGCCATTCGTCTCCTGCCATTTTATAAATAAGGCTGGATTTTCCATGCACTACCTCATCATGTGATAAAGGCATCATATAATTTTCATTATACATATACATGGAAGCAAAAGTAAGTTTATGGTGATGGTATTTACGGTTCTGTATATCTTCTTTAAAATAATCTAAAGTATCATGCATCCATCCCATCATCCATTTCATTCCAAACCCTACTCCACCTACATCTACGGGATGGGTAAGCATTGGAAAATCTGAGCTTTCTTCGGCAATTGTAATAATATCATTTCCAAATTCCTTATAGACAGCTGTATTGAACTCCTGCAAAAAGGTTTTGGCCTCCAGGTTGATATTCCCGCCATGGATATTCGGTTCCCATTCTCCTTCATTCCGGGAATAGTCCAAATGCAGCATGGAAGTAACCGCATCCACTCTCAGCCCGTCCGCATGATAGCGATCCAGCCAAAAAGCTGCATTGGAGATAAGAAATGATTTCACTTCATTCCTTCCATAATTAAAGATATGCGATTTCCAATCCGGATGAAATCCTTTCCTCGGATCTTCATGTTCATAAAGGTAAGACCCATCAAAACGATGAAGTCCATTGGCATCTCCCGGAAAATGAGAGGGAACCCAGTCCAGAAAAACCCCGATATCATTCTGATGAAGCTGATCGATCAGAAACATTAAATCCTGCGGCGATCCAAACCTTGAAGTGGCAGCATAAAAGCCTGTTACCTGATAACCCCAGCTCGGGTCATAAGGATATTCCATTACGGGCATGAACTCCACATGGGTAAAACCCATTTCTTTCACATACGGAACCAACTTTTCCGCAATATCTCTGTAGTTAAAAAACCGATTCGAGTCATTTTCATTTCTCTTCCAGGATCCGAGATGCAGTTCATAAACGGAAATAGGAGCTTCCCTACTGTTCTTTTTCCAACGGTTCTGCATCCATTTTTTATCATTCCACTCATACCAGGTGGTAGACACCAGAGAAGCGGCCTGTATATTTTGTTCCCAGCTTAAAGCAAAAGGATCGCTTTTTTCTAAAATTTCCCCGCCGGTTGTCTCTATGGCATATTTATAAAGGGTTCCCCAGCCCAAATCATCAATAAATCCTTCCCAAATGCCGGACTCATCCCATCTCGGATATAAAATATGAACGGAAGGCTTCCAGCCATTACATTCCCCGATAACGGAAACCTGTTTGGCATTAGGCGCCCAGACAGAAAAGTAAACTCCTTTCGCACCCTCTCTTTCTACAGAATGTGCTCCGAATTTTTCATACAACTTATAATGTCTTCCTTCTTTAAAAAGATAAATATCCTGATCGGTGAAAAGAGTATAATTTTTAACAGGGTTCATCCTGATTTGATTTGCTTTTATATTTTGCTTTAAAGTACGAAAAAATATATAATCATTACTGTATTATCTTAAAAAATAATACCTGATACTTCTTCTTCTATAATACTTCTACTAAAGTAATAACTTTTTTAGTAATTCACAGTGATTAATATAAAATTAGTAACTTTATCAGTTGATTTTAAAGTCACAAGCCGTAATGGTGAAAAAAGTGGGTATTTTGTACGGTATGGAGAGCACTTTCCCCCAGGCATTCATAGAAAAAGTTAATGAACTGGGCGAAGGAAAGATTATAGCAGAACCTGTAATTATCGATAAGCTGCAACAAGGAGAAGATTACGGATATGCTGTGATTGTGGATCGTATTTCCCATGATATTCCCTTTTACCGGGCTTATTTAAAAAATGCGGTACTGAATGGCACCTATGTCATCAATAATCCTTTCTGGTGGAGTGCGGATGAAAAATTCTTCAATAATGCCTTAATGCTAAAGCTTGGCTTGCCTCTACCCAAAACGGTACTGCTTCCTTCTTATGAAAGGCCTTCAGAAACTTCTGAGACTTCATTCAGGAACCTGAAACATCCTTACGACTGGGAATATGTTTTCAATTATATTGGTTTTCCTGCCTATCTGAAACCTTATAACGGAGGAGGCTGGAAAAATGTGTACCGGATAGAAAGTCGGGAAGAGCTTTGGGAAGTCCTTAAGGAAACCGGGCAGCTCGTTATGATGCTTCAGGAAGAGATCATTTATGAAAAATATTACAGGGTCTATTGTTTAAACAGGAAGCATGTACATATTATGTCCTATGAACCCAACAAACCTTTTCATTTAAGATATTCTTCCGAGAAGGAAACAGAAGATCACCGGCTATTGGAAACGATTAAGGAATATACCCTCAGGATCAATAAGGCTTTGGGATATGATTTTAATACGGTTGAATTTGCAGTAAGAAATGGAGTTCCCTATGCCATCGATTTCTGTAATCCGGCTCCCGATGCGGACCCTCATTCGGTAGGGAGTGAAAATTTCGCGTGGATTGTAGAACATGCTGCTGCATTAGCTATTGAAAAAGCCGGGGAATATGTACCGGGAAAAATCAATATAGCGTGGGGAGATTTTATTAGTAATCCTCAATAAAACTAAAGAACACAAAAATGAATCAATTTACCATCGGAATAGAAGAAGAATACCAAATTATTGATGTTAAAAGCAGAGATCTGGTCTCTCATGTTTCCAAAATCCTGGAAGGTGGCGGCCCTGTTTTAGGGGAAAACCTGAAACGGGAAATGCATGAATCCATGGTGGAAATGAAAACCGGAATATGCCAAAATATCAAGGAAGCCAAAGTTGAACTTACACAGCTGCGAAAACAGCTTATTCATACCGCACATCATTTAGGGCTTCGGGTATCAGGAGGAGGTACTCATCCTTTTTCTCACTGGGCCTCCAATACCATCAACCAAGGGGACAGGTATATGAAGATCCTGGACGATATGGGAGATGCGGCACGGGAAAATCTTATCTTCGGGCTTCATGTTCATATAGGAATACCAAGTAGAGAGGAAGGAATAAAAATTCAGAATATTTTACGTTTCTTCTTACCTCATATTTATGCTCTTTCTACCAATTCACCTTTCTGGATCGGCAGATATACAGGCTTTAAATCCTACAGGCAGGAAGTTTTTGCCAAGTTTCCGAGAACAGGAATACCAAGCTATTTTGATTCTTTAGCTGATTTCGATAAATATGTTAATTTCCTGATCGAAGTGGGAGCCATTGACAATGCTACAAAAATTTGGTGGGATATGCGAATCCATCCATTTTACCCTACCCTTGAGTTCAGAATATGTGATATGCCCTTGCGTATTGACGAAACGATCTGCCTTACTGCTATTATTCAGTGTCTCGTGGCTAAAATAAGTTTACTGAATGAACAGAACAAAAGCTTTAAAAGCTACCGGAAATTACTTATAAACGAGAATAAATGGAGAGCTTCCAAAAATGGAATTGAAGCCCACCTTATCGATTTTGAAAAAAAACAGACATTGCCTTTCTCTGAAATATTGGCGGAATTACTGGACTTTATTGATGATACAGCTATTGAATTGGGATGTAAGGAAGAAGTGGAATATGCCTGGGAAATCTTAAAAAACGGAACCGGGGCAGACCGGCAATTAAGAGTCTATAATGAAACCGAAGATCTTAAAAAAGTAGTGGATTATATGATTGCGGAAACTGAATTCGGAATAATATAATTTTTTATATTTACAAAAACTAAGATGATTATGATGAATATTAGAATCGCCTTATTGGATATGAATAACAATCATGCCAATCAGGGTTTCAAAAATATTAAAGAACTGTCCGAGGCATTCCGCAGGGGATCCAGGGAAAATATAAGTATTGAAAGTTTCGATGTAAGATCTAAAAATCAGGTTCCGGATATTGAGGACTTTGATATTTTTATTTCTTCAGGAGGTCCCGGAAATCCTCATAAAGAAGGGCTGGAATGGGAGAGAAAGTATACCGATTTTTTGGATTCTATTTACGGTTATAATAAATCTCACGACCGGAAAAAGTATCTGTTCCTCATTTGTCATTCCTTTCAAGTAGCAAGTATACATTGGGAATTAGGAAAAATATGTAAAAGAGAATCCTCTTCTTTCGGAGTGATTCCCATTTATAAAACCCAGGAAGCAAAAGACGAATTTCTTTTTGAAAATTTGCAGGAACCCTTTTATGGTGTGGATTCGCGTTCTTTTCAGTTTATTGAACCCAACCATAGGCGTTTTGAAAAACTGGGAATGAAAATCATGGCGATGGAAAACATTCATCCTCATCTTAATATAGAAAGAGCGGTAATGGCAATCCGTTTTTCAGACGAAATATTCGGAACTCAGTTTCATCCCGAAGCAAGTCCTGAGGCTATGATTGAAAACCTGAGAGATGAAAAGAATAAAAATGTAGTAATCGAAAATATAGGTATGCAAAAATATATAGAAACGCTGGATAATATTGACAAGGGTCATCTGATTGCCACCAGGGCCCAAATTCTCCCCCGTTTTTTACAGTTTGCAAAAAATAATCTTTTAACAATAGCTTAAATCAAAGTTTCCCATATCCCGTTATGATTCCCCAATACAGAGAACGGTTCAACCGAGAGTTTACACCAGAAAAATATGAGCAGCTTAAAGAAAGCCTGTCTAAAAAAAGCGGTGTGGAAATTAATTTCAGAATTTCGGAAAGTCCTGTTTTTCTTTCTCAACAGTTTAAAGATCAGCTTCTCGATACTTGCCGGGAAATCTTTAATCAAATAAAAAAACTTCCTCAGGAAAGACTACAGAAAATAATTCCCGAAAAATATAACGTTCCTAATGACACCTCACATCCTCATTTTTTTTGCATTGATTTTGGAATCTGCCAAAATGAAGCAGGAGATATTGAACCTCAGCTTATAGAACTTCAGGCGTTTCCTTCTCTTTTTTCATTTTTAAAAATATACGAAGAGACGGTATGTGAAGTATATCCTTTTCTGAATGAACTGAGAAATACCCATCCTTCACAGGATTTTATGACGGAATTAAAAGAACTCATTATCGGCGATGAACAACCGGAAAATGTAATTTTACTGGAAATACATCCTGAAAAACAAAAAACGGCCATTGATTTTGCCCTTACAGAGCAATTGCTGGGAATTAAAACCGTATGCCTTACCTCTATTGAAAAAAAGGGCAGAAAGATCTATTATAATAATGACGGTAAACTTACAGAGATCAAAAGAATTTACAACCGTGTGATTTTGGAGGAGCTGGATCCTCTGTCTCTTTCTGCTTCCTTTGATCTCAGAGATGATGTGGATGTAAAATGGCTTACCCATCCGAACTGGTTCTTTAAAATTTCAAAATATATTTTGCCTCTGCTACATCATCCATTGATTCCCGAAAGCTATTTTTTACGTGATTTTCCTGATCATAAAAACCTAAAGGATTTTGTACTGAAACCTCTGTTTTCATTGGCCGGAAAAGGTGTTAATTTAAATCCTACTCAGGAATTCATCGATTCCATTCAGGATAAAGACAATTTTATTTTACAGAAAAAAGTGGAATATGCACCGGTATTTAAAGATATTCATAACGAGTATTCCAAAGGGGAAATCCGGTTGCTGTATATCTGGAAAGAAGGAGATGAAAATCCGGTATTAATGGAAAATCTGGTAAGAATGACCAAATCGGAAATGATCAATTCTGAATTTAACAAGGATAAAATCTGGACAGGCAGTTCGTATGCTTTTTTTGAAAAAAAATAAAGTCCTTATCGTAATAAGGACTTGTACTGATTATTTATTCTTCTTCTAAGAGTTCTTTGGCCTGGTATTCCTGTACCAATTCGATCGCATTGGAAATCACATCACTTAAGGCGGTTATAAAAGTACCTTCTTCGGCCATACTTATGGCGTGTTTTAAGGCTTCAATTTCTTTTGGAATAATTTCATAGCTGACATCTCTGCCTGATGCCTGCATTCCGTCGATCAACAGCCCGTTGATCTCTTCTTCCGTCCGTCCGCGAAGGTGTCTCTCATTACGGATAATGATATAATCAAACATTCTTCCTGCAATCTTACCGCACTCCCGGATATCTTCATCCCTCCTGTCTCCCACTCCGGAAATAATACCAATCTTTTTATGGGATTCCACATTTTTGAGATAGTCTTCAATGGCTTCATATCCTGCCGGATTGTGAGCAAAATCAATTAACACCTGAAAATTTTTGAACTTAAAAACATTCAGCCTTCCTGGAGTAAGCTGGGCACTGGGAATGAACGTCCGCAATGAACCTGAAATATCTTCTATGGCAAACCCGTAAAGATAACACGCTAAACTTGCCGCCAATACATTCTCAATCATAAACCGGGCCTTACCTTCCATGGTAATGGGAAAGTCTTTTGCTTTTCCTATCCGGATCTTCCAGTCTCCTTTTTTTATGGTTACAAATCCTTCTTCATACACACAGGTTACTTTTCCTTCTTTTGCAAACTTCTTAATGTAAGGATTATTTTCATCCATACTGAAAATAGCTATATTACTATCCAGATCATTTACAATCCTCATGGAATATTCGTCATCGGCATTCATGACGCTCCACCCGTTCTTTTTCACGCTGTCCAGCACCACTCTTTTGACGCGGGTAAGGTCTTTCAGGGTATGGATATCATTCATTCCCAAATGATCTTCTTTAATATTGGTAAGAACCCCTACATCACATTGCGAAAACCCAAGACCGGAACGTAAAATTCCTCCTCTGGCCGTTTCTAAAACAGCAAATTCCACCGTAGGATCTTTCAATATAAATTCTGCAGACTGAGGACCCGTAGTATCTCCTTTAGCAAGCATCATATTCTGAATATAAATTCCGTCCGAAGTGGTAAAACCTACCCTGTAACCATTGTTCTTCACAATATGGGAAATCAAACGTGTAGTGGTAGTTTTCCCATTGGTCCCCGTTATAGCGATAATGGGAATGGTAAATGGCTTGCCCGGGGGATACAGCATGTCTACTACCGGCGCCGCAACATTTCTCGGAAGACCTTCCCCCGGAGCCAGGTGCATACGGAAACCGGGAGCAGCATTCACTTCAATAATCGCTCCGTCATTTTCTTTTATGGGTTGGGTAAGGTTTTCTGCCATTACATCTATTCCACAGACATCCAATCCTATAATTCTGGAAATTCTTTCTGCCATCATTATATTTTCCGGATGTACCATATCGGTAACATCAATGGAGGTTCCTCCTGTGGAAAGATTAGCCGTTGATTTAAGATATACCACTTCCCCTTTCTGAGGAATTGTTTCAAGGGTATAATCAAGGGTTTCCAATAATTCAAGGGTATCTTTATCCACTTTTATTTCGGTAAGTACATTTTCATGCCCGTAACCTCTGCGTGGGTCTTTGTTCTCTTTGGTAATTAACTCCTGAATGGTAAGCTCTCCGTCTCCTATGATATGGGCAGGAACTCTTCTGGCAGCAGCAATCATTTTGTTATTAATTACTAAAATCCGGAAATCATATCCCCGGACATATTTTTCTACAATAATTTTTTTAGAATATTGTTGAGCATGGCTTAAACCTACCTGGGCAGATTCCCAGTTAATAACATTTATAGAGGTTCCTCTTCCATGATTACCGTCTAATGGTTTTATAACCACCGGATAGCCAATTTCGTTAATAATATTATTCAGTTCTTCTTCATTCTCTACCAAACCACCTATGGGCACGGGAATAGCAGCCTCATGAAGCATTCTTTTGGTCAGTTCTTTATTACACGCAATATCTACGGCTATGGAGCTTGTATTTCCCGTAATGGTTGCCTGAAATCTCTGCTGATTAACTCCATACCCCAATTGTACCAAGGAATTATTTCCTAACCTGATCCACGGGATTTTTCTGGAAACAGCTTCTTCTACGATACTTCCTGTGGACGGACCCAAGCGAACGCACTCTCTTATTTCTTTTAATTTCTGAATGCATGCGTAAATGTCATATTCGGTTCCATCTACAAGACTCTGCGCTATTTTTACCGCTTCTTCAGCAGCATACATTCCTGCACTTTCCTCAATATAATTAAAAACAACATTATAAATCCCCGGAGTTTTCGTTTCGCGGGTTCTTCCAAAACCTGTATCCATCCCCGCTAACGACTGTATTTCCAAAGCAATATGCTCAACTACATGTCCCATCCATGTCCCTGTTTCCACTCTATGAAAAAATCCTCCTTCCACTCCTTCAGAGCATCTATGCGTTATCAATGAAGGGATCAGTTTTTCTATTCTTTCTCTGAAACCTTCAATCTTATTGGTAGGAAAATTTTCCATTTCCTCAAGATCCAACCTCATCTGAATCAGCTTTTTTCTTCTTATACTCCAGATATTCGGACCTCTCAAAGCCTGTATCTTCTCAATTCTCATGGTTATCTATTTTTCCGATTAGTAAAAATTACTTTTAAAATCAAAGATAATCTAAAAGCATACAAAAAACTACAGGCACTGTTAAAAGATTCATCAAATAACGATTAAATTTAATCAAACCCCGTAAAAGACTCAAAATCAATTTAAATATTATTGATAGAGAATTATTTATTTTTTAAATTTGCATACTATGATGAAACCTGTTGGAAAACTAATTATAATTGGAGGTGCTGTAAATAAAGGAGCCTTTTCAGATAATGATTATGATCAAAACATTGAAAAGAATCTCAATTTTTTTGAAAGAGGTATCTTAAGAAAAATTATCAGCGAGTCTAAAAATAAAGAAAATTCTGTAATTGAAATAATTACAACCGCTTCTCAAATTCCCCATATTGTAGGAACTGAATATAAAAAAGCTTTTGAATTTTTAGGAGCCCAAAAAGTAAATATTCTGGATATTCACAACCGTGAAGAAGCCAATTCCGATGCTATGGTGGCCAGAGCCAACGCAGCCGATGTGGTGATGTTTACCGGCGGAGATCAGCTACGGCTTACTTCCATTTTGGGAGGTACACGGTTTCATGATACTATTTTACTAAAATACCAGGAACAGGATTTCATTTATTCAGGAACTTCCGCAGGAGCAGCTGCAGCCTCAGAAAATATGATCTATCAGGGAAGCAGTTCTGAAGCTCTTTTAAAAGGAGAAATTAAGATCACCCAAGGATTGGGTTTCATCGATAATGTAATCGTAGACACTCACTTCGTGCAGAGAGGGAGAATAGGAAGGCTTTTTCAGGCGGTTGTCAATAATCCACGAACCTTAGGAATAGGATTAGGGGAAGATACAGGACTTTTTATTCATAATGATACGATGACAGCGGTAGGTTCCGGACTGGTAATTATTGTAGACGGACGATTCATTAAAGACACCAATCTCACCAATATTAACCTGGGAGAACCTATTTCCATAGATAATCTGGTAGTACACGTAATGTCCATGAATGATCATTATGATTTAACAACACGGGAACTGACCATTGAGAATTCTCAATTCAATCCGATTCCCCATGGAGATAAATAACAAGCAGTGAAGATCTTTCTTCACTTTTTTTATAAATTTAATCATCAAATTAATATCTATGAAAATCATTATACATGGAGGATTTTTCTCTGAGAGTGACCAAAGCCATGAAACTAAAACTGCAAAACAGAATGCATTAAAAACTATCGTTCAGCAGGCTTATGCATATTTACAATCCCATTCTGCCTTCGATACAGCCGCTTATGCCGTGTCACTTTTAGAAGATGATCCGTTATTCAATGCGGGAATAGGATCGCAGATCCAGGGCGATGGAGTCATCCGGATGAGTTCAGCCATTATGGATGGAAGCAGTCAGAAAATGAGTGGTGTCATTAATATTCAGAATGTTAAGAATCCTGTTTTTGTTGCTAAAAAACTAATTGGTGAAGAAGACCGGATTTTGGGAGGTGAAGGAGCAAAAAAATATGCATCTGAAAACGGGTTTGAAGATTTCTCTACCGAAATTCCCCAAAGAAGACAGGAATATGAAGATAAACTGAAAAACGGAGGCAGGGGAACTGTGGGCTGTGTAGCATTGGATAAAGAGGGGAAACTTGCCGTTGCCACCTCTACCGGAGGTAAAGGATTTGAAATTCCCGGAAGAATATCTGATTCTGCCACCGTTGCCGGAAACTATGCCAATTCCTTCTGTGCCGTAAGCTGTACCGGTGTAGGGGAAGATATTGTGAGTAATGCCACTGCTACTAAAATCGTGACGAGGGTCACAGACGGCATGAGCCTGCAAAGTGCTTTTGATAAAACCTTTCAGGAACTAAAATCAATTGACGGATTTGCAGGAGCCATAGCTATAAACAGGGAGGGAAATATTTTTCATCAGGATTCATATCCTACTATGGTTTTTGCCAGTTTCGACGGAGATAGTCTGCAAGTGTTTGATTAACTTTAACATAATTTTATAAGTCAGCCATTTTATTTGGCACGTATTTTACATGTATTACTATAACAGATTTTAATTTACTAACTTTTAAAAAAATAGAAATCATGGGAAACAAAACAAATGGCTTATTAGCTCTATTAGGATTGGGTGCTTTAGCTTACTGGAAATATAAAAAGTCTACTCCTGAAGAACAGCAGGCTGTAAAAGATAAAATCAATACAGCAAAAGACAACCTTAATAAATGGGGAAATGATATCAAAAGTAAAGCAAATGATGTAGCATCCCAGGTACAGAATAAGGTAGACGAAACAAAAGCTAAAATAGAAGATTCTACCACGAATTAACAACGTTTTTAACATTCATATATAGAAAAAGTCATCATAAGCTACCCCGCTATGATGACTTTTTTTGTGCTTTAAGACTAAAGACCATAGGAATTTTATTTCCCATCTGTGGAATTCTCCATCTTCCTTTTTCAAATTCTTCAACATGTTTAAAGCAGGGATAAGGGGACCAGTCCAGCTCCTGAAAATCTTTTATCTCCAAGTTGCTTTTAATCAGACTATTAATTACTTCTGTCAGGGAATGGTTCCACATTACATATTCCTGGACAATATCGGCATCACGGTCCGCATAAGTACCTTCATAGGTCTCAACAATAGGTTTCTCATTAAAGTAATTGTAAGTAATTTCTTTAAAGTCGTCATCAAACATCCAGACTACAGGATGAAATTCTGCCATCACAAAAGTACCCTCCGGTTTTAAAAAATGGCTAATGATATGAGCCCATTTTTTCAAATCAGGAAGCCAGCCTATTACTCCATAGCTGGTAAATACTATATCAAACTGTTGATCCAGCATATTGTGAAGATTATAAAGGTCTGAACAAATAAATTGGGTATCCGTTCCACATTTCCGGGCCAGCTCCTTTGCAGTATCGATTGCTTTATCCGACAGATCAATTCCTGTAACTTTAGCTCCCAGCCTTGATAAAGAAATGGAATCCTGCCCAAAATGACATTGCAGGTGAAGAATGCTTTTTCCTTTGAGGTCACCCAAAAGTTCGAGTTCTATAGAATTGAGAGAAGTTCTTCCTTTCAAAAATTCATCTACAAAATAGAAATCCGATTTCAGATGAGGTTCTACTTTTGCATTCCATGAGTTTCGGTTGATGTTCAGATAATTTTCCATGATTTTAATTTGGTGATAAATTTAAACCATAAAAAATAAAGAGCATTACCGTGGTAATGCTCTTTATTTTTTATTTTAGAAATTCTTCGAGAGAAACAGTTTTTTGTTCACCGGCTTCCAGATTTTTAAAAGTAACTGTCCTGTTCCTGATTTCTTCTTCTCCTAAGAATACCAGATTTTTAATTCCTTTCTTTTCGGCATAGGTAAATTGTTTCCCCAGCTTGGCACTTTCAGGATATAACTCGGCAGAAATTCCTTTTTCTCTAAGTTGTATAATCAATTTTAAGGCTTCAATAGTTTCTTCACCTCCAAAATTAGCAAACAAATATTCTACTTTAGAAGAGGCTTCTTCAGGGAAAAGTCCTAATTCTTCCATCACGAGGTAAATTCTATCTAATCCGAAAGAAATTCCAATTCCCGGAATATTTTTAACTCCAAAAACTTCAGTAAGATTATCATATCTTCCTCCACCGCCGATAGAGCCCATTTGCACTTCATCAGCTTTTACTTCAAAGATGGCTCCGGTATAATAATCCAATCCACGGGCGAGTGTAATATTAAAAACCAGATTCTGTAAATCTACTCCTAAGTTAAGGGATTGGGTAAGTACAAACTCAAGTTCTTCCACTCCTTTGGTTCCTATTTCATTACCGGAAAATTTCTCTTTCAGTAAAAGTAAGTTTTCCAGAGAATCACTGGACTGATTAAATAAGAAATCCAATTTATCAATAGACGCCTGTGCAATACCTTTTTCCAACAATTCTTTTACTACTCCTTCTTTTCCTATTTTATCTAGTTTATCAAGAGCTACGGTAAAGTCTATTAACTGATCTGTTATTCCCGCATATTCTGCTAAACCGGAAAGAATTTTCCTGTTGTTGATATGAATGGTAACCGGAACTTTTAAATCCGAAAAAGACTTCAAATATAGCTGAACCAGTTCTACTTCCTGATAAAGGCTTTCGCTTCCCACTACATCTGCATCACATTGATAAAACTCTCTGAATCTTCCTTTCTGAGGCCGGTCTGCCCTCCAGACCGGCTGCACCTGATATCTTTTAAAAGGAAAGGTAAGCTGACCGTGATTCATGGCTACAAACCTTGCAAAAGGTACGGTGAGGTCATAACGAAGCGCTTTATCTGATATCTGAGAAATGAGTTTCTGAGAGTTTTTATTTTCCCAGTCTTCCTGATTTACTTTAGAGGTATAGTCTCCGGAATTCAGAATTTTAAATATCAGGCGGTCTCCTTCCTCTCCGTATTTTCCGGTAAGGGTAGAAAGGTTTTCAAAGCTTGGGGTTTCTAAAGGCTGAAACCCGAATAATTCAAAATTCTTCTGTAATGTATTGATAATATATTTTCTTCTGGAGACTTCCTGAGCTGTAAAATCTCTTGTCCCTTTTGCTAAGCTTGGTTTCATTTTATCTGATTAATGAATTGTATAAGCTACAAAAATAGTGAATTGAAAAGACTTTTCCCTCATACCAAAGAGCTCTAATAATATTCGGGCTCTTCTTTCTGTTTTATTGTAGGAGCTGCATGCTCATGATTGATCTATGCATTTTCAAGTATATCCAATATTTCTTCTCCGTAATTTTCTATTTTATGCTTTCCGAAACCTTTAATATCCAAAAGTTCTTCCTTCCTGGCGGGCTTATATTTTGCAACAGACATCAATTCTTTATTGGTAGCAATAAAATAGGTGGGTAAATTCTGATCTTTGGCTTTCTCAGATCGCCAGTATTTAAGAGCATCCAATATTTTAAGCTCATCAGGATTTAAAACGTGATCTTCTATGGAATACTTGATAGATTGGGTTTCTTTCACTTCACTGATCGCAGGTTTCAAATCTTCAAAATAAAGAACAACCGACCAGTAGTTTTCGTCATTTACAAATGCTGTTTTAGTCTGAAGTATGGTATGGGTTTCCAGAAACTTATCCAAAGTTCTTTGATCTTTATTCAGAAACTCTTTATTCAGCCTTACTTTAAAAATTTTCACTTTCATAATTTTGTGTTTTGGATTTTAAATTATTTTCCGCCTAAAAGCAGAATTTCATCTACCCGGATTTCCGTGATATATTTTTTCACCCCATCCTTATCATCATATGAACGATAAGTTAATTTTCCTTCAATAGCAATCTCTTTTCCTTTAGGAACATATTTCTGAAAGATTTCGGCAACTTTACCAAAGGCTATCAAATTGTGCCATTGGGTTTCTTCTACCTTTTCTCCTTTAGCATTAGTGTAATAATCACTGGTAGCCAATGATACACTTGCTTTGACATTTCCGTTATCGAAGTTTACAATTTCTACTTCTTTTCCTGTATACCCTATTAAGGTAACTTTGTTTCTTAGTGACATAATTTTATATTTTTAAAGATTAATATTCAGATAAGAGACGTTCACTGTTTTTCTCAAATCTCTGGTACAAAGATTCACCAATACACAAAATTTAGTCGGTATAAAACTATTTAAATTCGTTTGTAGTCGTTTGTAAACGGATATTTTTCTATCTTTGATGCATGAATAGGGATATAAATATTTTTGAGTTTCCTTTCAATCTTGGACTTATTAAAAAGGATCATGAAAAAGAACCCGGTGTAATAAAGCTTCCGGATTGGTTGAGAAAACTCGGTTTCCATAAAAAAATTGACCCCACCCATGTCTTTCGGTTGGACGCCCCACCCTATGAGATGAAACCGGATGAAGAAACCCAGGTAAAAAATACCGATCTTATTATTCAATATGCCCTGCGTCAGGCCGTTCTTATTTCAGATTATTTTAATCCCGGAAACTTCAATATTGTACTGGGCGGTGATTGCAGTATTCTTATCGGTAATGCTATTGCCCTGAAAAAAAGAGGAAAATTCGGATTATTCTATCTGGACGGTCATACCGATTTTATTCCGCCCCGTCTTTCACCGAGCGGAGGTGCAGCAGGAATGGACCTTGCCATAGTTACAGGGTTAGGTCATGAAAAACTTACCAATATCGGTAATATTAAACCTTATTTTGAAGAAAAACATATCTTTTGTGCAGGAAATGCAGAAACAGACGACCGTGAATATGTGGAACAGATTATCAATTCAGAGATTCATTATCTGGATATCGATCATCTCAGAAGAAACGGATTTTCAAAAACAGCGAAGGACTTCCTGAAAATGGTAGAAGATGAAAAGCTGGACGGCTTTTTTATTCATCTTGATGTAGATGTTTTAATGGATGAAATCATGCCTATGGTAGACAGCAGAATGGAAGATGGACTTACCTACTCTGACCTCAAAGAAATACTTATACCACTTATAGCACATCCCCAATGTGTCGGAATCGAAATTACCATCTTGGATCCCGATTACGATCCGGAAGGTATTCATACAAAAAACTTTATCGAAAATATAACCGAAATCTTTAAAAGCATCTAACCTACTCATGAAAAAGAAAATTCACAGAACCTTAAGAGTATCAAAATATGTAATTTATAAGGAAACACTTATTGATTACAAAGAACATTTCTGGTCTTTTCTGGGTGCCTTTTTTGGGATTGGGATTATTGCTTTCATCCAGTCCCATTATCTGCTGGAGCAGGAAAATATATTTCTTATCGGTTCTTTCGGTGCATCCAGCGTTTTAATTTACGGAGCTATACAAAGTCCTTTGGCACAACCTAGAAACTTAATTGGCGGACATGTGCTTTCTGCATTCATAGGAGTTACCATATATAAAATAGTTCCGGATGTACTTTGGCTTACGGCTCCTTTGGCTGTAGCTCTTTCCATTGTACTAATGCAGTATACCAAAACATTACATCCACCGGGAGGTGCCACTGCTCTTATAGCCGTTACCTCCACCGGGAAAATTCCGGAATTGGGATATTGGTATGTCATTTCTCCGGTTTTGTCAGGCTGTATTATTTTATTATCAGTAGCTTTATTCTTTAATAATATAACTCCGAACAGAAGCTATCCTACTCATGGAAGATTTAAAAGACTAATACGAAAAAAACACCTACATCAAATGAAAAAATAAAAATTATGAACTGTCTCGAATGTGGCGAAAAAATTATGGGCAGGTCAGATAAAAAATTCTGTAATGATGCCTGCCGGAATGCTTACAACAATAAGCAAAACAAAGACTCGAACAATCTTATGCGCAATATCAACAACAAATTGCGTAAGAATTACCGTATTCTAAGAGAAGTAAATACCGAAGGAAAAACAAAAATTTTAAGATCAAAACTTCATGCATTAGGATTTGATTTTGAATATTTTACTCATCTGAAAGTTTATAAAAACGGTTCAGAATATAAATTTATTTATGACTATGGCTACAAATTTTTAGAAGACAATTTTGTACTCATTGTAAGAAATCAGGCTTAACATTATTCCAATCACATTATGAAAGAAATTATACTTATCACAGGAGCCGGAGGGATGATCGCCCGGCAGCTGGCCCAAAGGCTGGATAAAGATTATACCATCAGGTTTCTTACCCGGACCAAAAGAGATGAAAATCAGTTTGAGTGGGATATTCATAAGAAAACCATCGATGAAGCTGCATTAGAAAATGTAAGCCACGTTATTCACCTTGCCGGTGCCAATATCGCAGAAAAGAAATGGACCCAAAAAAGGAAAGAAGAGCTGATCTCCAGCCGTATTGATTCCGCACAGCTCATTCTGGATACTCTTAAAAGAAAAAATATAGTCTTGAAATCCTTCATCTCTGCTTCGGGTATTAATGTCTATGGCACGGAAACTACAGAAAAAATATATAAAGAAGAAGATCCCAAAGGACATGACTTTCTGAGTCAGGTTGTTACTCTCTGGGAAAAGGCTGCGGACCGGTTCTTAACAGAAAAGAGAGCAGAAAGAGTGGTAAAATTAAGAACAGCTGTCGTACTTTCTGATAAAGAAGGAGCCTTAAAAAAAATGATCCCTCCTATACGCTATTATATAGGATCGCCTTTAGGCAGCGGCAAACAGTATATGCCCTGGATCCATCTTAATGACATCTGTTCCATTTATGAATTTGCCTTAAAGAATGATCATATGAATGGAGCTTACAATTCATCTTCTCCCCAACATTCCACTAATGAAAATTTAACAAAGAAGATTGCCGAAGTCCTTAAAAAGCCTTTGTTTATGCCTAACATCCCCAGTTTTGTTTTAAAACTAATATTCGGTGAGCTTTCTGATCCTTTATTAAAAGGCTCAAGGGTTTCTTCACAAAAGTTACTGGACGAGGGATTCCGATTTGAATTTCCGGATTTAAAAGATGCACTGGAAGATCTACTCATCAAAAAGAATTAATTAAAATTTTATAAACCATATCAACCAAAGAAAATTACACCTTATGCAAAATACAAAAGTAAATATTGTAAAAACGGAAATACTATCTGATAACTGGTATACTTTAAGAAAGATTACCTTCAACATCTTAAAAAAAGACGGAACCATAGAAACCCAGAGCCGGGAAGCCTATGACCGTGGGAACGGAGCTGTAATCTTATTGTATAATAAAGATAATCAAACGGTTATTTTAACCAGACAGTTCCGCTTACCTACTTATGTCAACGGAAATAATACCGGAATGCTGATCGAAGCCTGTGCCGGATTACTGGACAATGACAATCCGGAAGATTGCATTAAAAGGGAAACGGAAGAAGAAACAGGCTACAAGATTTCAAAAGTGGAAAAGGTTTTTGAATCCTATATGTCACCGGGATCGGTAACGGAAATTCTTCATTTTTTCATCGCGGAATATTCTAAAGAAATGAAGGTCAATGATGGTGGCGGACTTGAAGAGGAAGGAGAAAATATAGAAGTACTGGAATTACCTTACACTGAAGCCCTTAAAATGATTGATACCGGTGAAATTATGGATGCCAAAACCATTATGTTGTTACAGCATATCCGTATAAAAGGAATTTTATAAAACAATAAACTATGACACAAAAAATAGCCATCATCTACCAGACCCAGGCTCCACCGGAAAGAAACGGAATCATAAAACCCATGAAACCGGGAGGATATTCCGACAGTGGAGCTGATATAGCCTACTCTCTTCAGAAACAGCATATCGAAGTGATTACTCCGGTCGAATCTCCCCGTGTGGATCATGATTTGGATTGGGTATTCCCCGATTCCAAAGAAGGAATACAATCTTCCATTGATAAAGGCGCCGACATCATATGGCTTAACACGGTTCTCTATACAGGACATCCCATTGAAGAATTTCTAAAAATGGGAATTTCTGTCGTCGGACAGGTACCTGAAAATGTTGATCTGTACGATGATAAGTGGGTAACGAATACCCTACTTAAAGACCATGGGTTACCCATTCCGAAATCAATTATGATTTCCCGTGAAAATCTGGAAAATTATACATTGGATTTTGACTTTCCCGTAGTGGCCAAACCTATCCGCGGAAGAGGAAGCCAGGGTGTTTCTCTCGTCCGGTCACAAGAAGAGCTTTCTTCTATTCTGAAAGAAATGTTTTCCTCCAATGATTTCGGAGAAGCCTTATATGTAGAAGAATTCTTAGCCGGGGAAGAAGTTACCATTACGGTAATGCCTCCCGGAAATTATTCGATTGATCACCAGAATATTCCTCAAAAGAACTATTGGTCATTACCACCGGTAAGACGTTTCAATCATGAAAATGGCATAGCACCTTATAATGGTACCGTAGCGGTTATCAACAATAGCAAGGTTTTAAATGATGTTGAATTACAAAGTGAAATCATTATTCAACTATGTAAAGATTGCGAAGAAGCTGCCCGCATAGTGGATGCAAAAGCTCCTATCCGAATTGACTGCAGAGCCGATTCCAAAGGGAAATACTTTCTTTTTGATCTTAATATGAAACCCAATATGACCGGTCCTTCCAGGCCCCACCGACAGGATCAGGACAGCCTTACCGCACTGGCTGCCAGGAAAATAGGATGGAGCTTTGATGATCTTATTCTGAATATGCTGAATCAAAGCTGGAAATATCCATTATAAAAACAAATTTCTTTCCAACCTATCCTATACAAACAAATAATCCCTACATTTGTTTTGAAATAGTTCTTTAACATACTTCATCAAACAGAAAAGGTTTTACTTAACGTAGATTAATAGGGAATCGTGTGAGAATCACGAGCTGTCGCGCAACTGTAAGTAACACACCAAAGGTTTTTGCCCCAGTATATCCACTGCCGAAAGCGGGAAGGATGGCAAACACCGTTACAAGTCAGGAGACCTGCCTATTCTGAATTGACAATGCTTTCGCGGTCTGAAGCTTTGGGTCATACAGATGGTATTTGAGAACGTATCTTCCGTTAAAGGAAAAGTTGCGTTCTTTCCGTACCTCCTTTATTTTCTTAAACTCATTCAGCGACGGCATTGCGGAGCATTCTAAAGAGCTTTAAAATTATTGTTTAATTTAAAAGTTAGAAAGAACATGCGAACGCACATTCTTGGCTATCCGCGTATTGGTAGCAAAAGAGAACTCAAAAAAGCCTGCGAGCAATATTGGTCAGGCAGGACATCCTTACAAGATCTGTTAGAAACAGGGAAAAATCTCAGTCTTCAACACTGGATGCTTCAGCAGGAAGCCGGTATTGATCTTATCCCCTGCAATGATTTTTCATACTATGATCAGGTATTGGATATGTCCCTTAGCGTAGGGGCGATCCCCGCGCGTTATCAGGAATTAATAGACAAAGACTCCTATTCTGAGATGGACTTGTACTTTGCCATGGCCAGAGGTTATCAGAAGGATGGATTAGATATCACTGCCATGGAAATGACCAAATGGTTTGATACCAATTACCATTATATAGTTCCTGAGTTTCATAAAAATCAACAGTTCAGATTCTTTTCACAAAAGATCATCAATGAATTTATAAGGGCAAAACAGGCGGGAATTAATGCAAAACCGGTAATTACCGGATTGGTTACTTATCTTCTTTTAGGAAAAGAAAAAGAAGATGGTTTTGATAAGCTGGATCTGGCCCCTAAGCTACTCCTTGTTTATACTGAAATCCTTAAGGAGTTGGAAAGCCATGGTGCCCAATGGATTCAGTTTGACGAACCGTTTTTAGCATTGGATTTATCTGATAAAGCTAAAGAAACTTATAAATGGGTCTATCACGAAATCCGAAAACAGTTTCCTGATTTGAAATTCATCATAGCCACTTATTTTGAAGGATTAAAAGATAATCTTTCCCTGGCTGTTTCCCTTCCTATGGATGTATTACATATTGATCTGGTAAGATCTCCCGAACAGCTGGATGAAGTATTAAAAGTGATTCCCGGCTCTCTAAGTCTGTCACTGGGGGTGGTAGACGGAAGGAATATCTGGAAAAATGACCTTGAAAAATCACTGAGGTTCATTAAAAAAACAGTCAATGCCTTAGGTACCGAAAGGGTTTTGATCGCTCCTTCCTGCTCCCTTCTTCACTCCCCTTTTGATCTCGATATCGAAAAGAATGAAAAAGTGCTTTCTCCTGAGATCAAACAGTGGATGGCTTTTGCCAAGCAGAAATTATATGAAGTGGCAGCCCTGAAAGCTTTGGCATCAGGTATTGTAAATTCTAAAATTCAGGAACAGTACATTGAAAATACAAAATCCATTGTAAGCCGCAAGACTTCACCTTTAATTCATAATAAGACAGTAAAAGAGCGCATAGAAGCTATAACTCCGAAAGATTCTCAACGGAAAAATACATTTAATATACGTAAAGAAGCACAGCAAAAAGTCTTACAGCTTCCCTTATTTCCAACCACCACTATCGGATCTTTTCCCCAGACGCAGGAAGTACGAAACTGGAGAGCAAAATTCAAAAAGGGAGAAGTTACCGCGGAACAATATGACACTCTTCTTAAAAAGGAGACTGAAATTGCCATCCATTGGCAGGAAGAAATCGGAATCGATGTACTGGTACACGGTGAATTTGAAAGAAACGATATGGTGGAATATTTCGGGGAACAATTGGCTGGTTTTGCCTTTACTCAAAACGGATGGGTCCAGAGCTACGGGAGCCGTTGTGTAAAGCCTCCCGTTATTTACGGTGATGTTTACAGGCCCAATCCTATGACGGTATATTGGTCCGAGTACGCTCAGTCTTTATCTAAAAAATGGGTAAAAGGGATGTTAACCGGACCTGTCACCATTCTTCAGTGGTCATTTGTAAGGGATGACCAGCCCCGTTCCGTAACCTGTCAGCAAATTGCTTTAGCTATTCGTGATGAAGTTCAGGATCTTGAAAAAGCCGGAATTAAAATCATTCAGATTGATGAGCCCGCCATCCGCGAGGGATTACCTTTACGTAAAGAAGAATGGCAGAATTATCTGAAATGGGCCGTGGAAGCCTTTAAAATTTCAGCAAGCGGTGTGGAAGACTCTACCCAGATCCATACCCATATGTGTTATTCAGAATTTAATGATATTATCCAAAATATTGCAGAAATGGATGCTGACGTCATTACAATAGAATGTTCCAGGAGCCAGATGGAATTATTAAATGCTTTTGCAGATTTTAAATATCCTAATGAAATCGGACCAGGAGTCTATGATATTCACTCACCGAGAGTCCCATCAAAAGAGGAAATGGTAGAACTTCTTAAAAAGGCACAAGCCGTAATTCCAGCCCATCAGCTTTGGGTAAATCCGGACTGCGGATTAAAAACCCGTCATTGGGATGAAACCGAAAAAGCCCTGACTGCCATGGTGGAAGCTGCTAAAGAAGCATCTGCATCCTATGTAACAGAAGAAAAGTTAAATAATCATTGGTTATAATTTTTTTTGGTGTATTGATTATTTTTTTGAGCAGGAGAAAAAATTCTCCTGCTTTTATGAAAAATTGTTTGAAATAGAAGCCTTAAAAATTTAAGATTCTCAAACTAATTATTTCAATTTCAACAATGTATGCATAAGTTTTATACCTTAACATATAATAAGTCATAAGATATGCCATCTGTAAAAAAATATTCCTCTTTTAAACAATTAAAATCCATTGAAATCCAATTAAAGGAAAAAGTTGTTATTGACAGAAGACATAAAAAATTTGAAGAATTAATAAAGTCCCTGTCTAAGAAGTAACTTTATAATATAAAAAAGTGTATCAGAAAATCCGATACACTTTTTTTATGGGTTAATTAATAGGTTGGTTATTTTAATCTGCGTGTTTAGGCGTATAACCATCTTCACTCAATTCTCTGTGCTCATAATCCGCTTTCATTTCAGCTTCATAATCTATCGGCTCACCTTTTTTGAATCTTCTCATAATGGAGTCAAAAATAGAATATACCACCGGTACGATAATCAGCGTAAGGAATAATGATGAAGTCAAACCTCCGATGATTACCCAGGCAAGACCTTTATTCATTTCTGCACCGGCTCCGGTTGCCAATGCAATCGGTAACATCCCGAAGATCATCGCAATCGTTGTCATTAGGATCGGACGAAGACGGGCATGGTTAGCCTGAATCAAGGCATCATGGGTATTTGCTCCCGCTGCTTTTCTCATATTGGTAAAGTCTACGATCAAAATCGCGTTCTTCGCCACGAGACCAATCAACATGATCATTCCCAGCATGGTAAAGATATTCAGTGAATTTCCGGTTAATGCAAGAATCACCATAACCCCGATCATTGCCAGCGGAATCGAGAACATTACTACAAACGGATATACAAAACTGTCATATAACGATACCATTACAAGGTATACCAATACCACGGCTGCCAATAAAGCAATTCCTAAAGTACCGAAACCTTCCTGCTGGTTTTCCATATCTCCACCCCAGATGTAATTAACACCCGCCGGTTTTTTCTTACTATTCATAAACATGTCTGACCATTCATTGGCCACGTCTCCTACGGGACGACCTACTACTTTGGACAATACTTTTACGGAAGGTGTTTTATCCCTACGCTGCAGCAAACTCGGTCCTGAGCTCATTTCCACATCTGCAAACTGGCTTAGACGGACCTGCTGACCCTGAGGATTGGTAAACATTAAGTTTCTTACATCATCAATAGACTTTCTGTTGTTATCAGCAAAACGGATATTGATATCATATTCATACTCCCCGGCTCGGAATTTTCCATCTGTATTTCCGTTAAATGCAGTCTGCATCGTTTGTCCTACATTGGAAAGATTAAGACCTAAAGAGGACATTTTATCACGGTCTATATTCACACGGACCTCTGGGTTTCCTGTATCTGTCGATAATTCCGCATCCACTGCTCCCGGAACTTTTTTAAGCAGTTCAAGGATTCTGGTTGCTTCTTTTGTTGCCGTTTCATTATCCGATGCCGTAACTACCATTTCGATGGGTGCATTTTCAGCTCCCATAATACCGATTGGCGCCGTTTTAAATTCAACTCCTGTGAATTTTTCTTCAAGATTTCTCTTGATTTTTGCAGCCATGATATCCGTACTTTCGGAACGTTCGGATTTATCCGTTAATATTACCTGAATTTCAGACTGATACGCTGTAGACTGTGCTCCACCGAACCCTGAAGATTGCTGTCCCACTGTAGTAATCATATCGACTACATTAGGATTATTTCTTAAATACTGCTCTACCTGTAATGTAATCTGGTTGGTTTTTTCAACTGTTGCATCTTTTGGAAGTTCCATCTGTACAAGGAATTCTCCACGGTCTGTTTTAGGGAAAAATTCTCCTCCGATAAATCCGAAAACCACCAATAAGAATGAAGCTATGAGGATCACAAACGTAAGAATTACAGTGGTGATTCTTCTTAAAGTAGTCTTCAGACACCATTCAAGGATTCCTGTAATCCAGTGAGTGAATTTCTCAATCATGTTTTCAAACCAAAGAATGAATTTTTCAAATGCATTCTTTCCTGTAAGATGCTCCAGTTTACCGAACCTTGATGATAGCCAAGGAATAATAGTAAATGAAGCCAATAAGGATAATAAGGTAGCTATTACCACCGTGACGCAGAACTGGGCGAGGATATTAGCTACAAGTCCCGAACTCATTGCAATCGGTAAGAATACCACTACAATTACCAAAGTAATCGCTGCTACGGTAAACCCGATCTCGGAAGCTCCGTCATAGGCCGCTCTGATCTTACTTTTACCCATCTCCATGTGACGGTAAATATTTTCCAGGACCACAATAGCGTCATCCACAAGAATACCTACCACCAGGGAAAGACCGAGTAAACTCATCAAGTTCAGGGTATACCCCATCAGATACATTCCGATAAATGTCGCAATCAAAGACACCGGAATAGAAACCATTACAATGAATGCGTTTCTTATACTGTGAAGGAATAATAACATTACTACCGCTACGAGAATAATCGCAAGGAATAAGTCAAAGATCACGTGATTCGCAGATTCAAGGGTAAAGTCAGTCGTATCATTTACTACTTTAAGCTTGATGCCCTGCTGTGCATAATCCTCCTGAACTCTTTCAATAGTGCTCTTTACATTTTCAGAAACCGCCACCGCATTGGCATCAGACTGTTTCTTCACCTGCATCAGGATGGTAGTAAGCTGATTAAATCTTGCAATTTTATCTACATCTTTCTGGGTATCAAATACCGTTCCCACATCTGATAAACGAACCTGTGCCCCGTTTTTTGAAGAGATCACCAGGTTGTTCATTTCTTCAATAGACTGATATTTACCGGATAACCTGATCGTTGATTTTACCGTTCTTGTTTTGATACTACCGGTAGGGAAATCAAGGTTGGATGAAAGAATTACCTGCTGAACATCCCCAATAGAAAGTCCGTATCCCTGTAATTTTTTTTCATCCAGATTTACCTGGATCTCTCTTTCCTGCCCTCCTACAAGATCTACCTGTGCTACCCCGCTTACACGGGAAAAGATAGGTTCAATTTTTTTATCTAATAGGTCATATAGCTCTTTACTGTTCAGCTTATCACTGGAAATACTCATCGTGATGATCGGTAAATCATCCAGTGAGAATTTGTTAAGTGACGGAGCATCCACATCATCCGGCAGATCCGAAAGAATAGCATTTACTTTACGCTGAGCGTCATTCAATGCGTAGTCTACATCCGCTCCATCATTCAGCTGGATCATGATTACCGAAAGGCTTTCATAAGATGATGATTCTACTTTTTTTACGTTTTCCAATGATCCTACCGCATCTTCAATTTTCCGGGTTACGGAAGTTTCCACCTCACTAGGAGAAGCTCCGGGATAGGTAGTGGAAATCGTTACCACATTGGTCTCAAATTTCGGAATAAGTTCGTACCCCATCATGGAGTAACTCAAAATTCCTCCTAGCGTCAGTAATGTAAATAATACAATAACTAACGTAGGCCTCTTTATCGATATTTCTGCTAACTTCATAAATCTTCTACTTTACAATATTGATTTTTGATCCGTTATCCAGGTTGATCTGTCCGCTGGTAATTACCTGTTCTCCTCCATTAAGCCCGCTAAGAATCTGAACTTTATCACCGTAAACTTTTCCGGTAGTTACTTTAATCATTTTTGCCGTTCCGTTCTGAACAATAAATAACTGTCCTGAGCTTACTCCGTTTACGAATGCTTCAGCAGGAACTGTTAGCATATTCTGGGTTTCCGCTCCGTTATTGGTCTGGAATACTGCGGTAGCATACATACCTGCCTTTAACTGTCCGTTATTAGGAACTTCTATTTCCACAGGGAAGTTAAGGGAAGCATCACTCTTAGGAGCAATAAAGGTAATCTGCCCGCTGAATGAATCTTCAGGTAAAACACTCACTTTAATGTTCACGGTCTGGCCTAGCTGAATTCTTCCTACCTGGCTTTCATCTACCAATACGGAAAGTTTCAGACTGTTGATATTTACAATTTCAAACATGGAAGTTCCCGGAGAAACAACTACTCCCGGTTCTACCATTTTTTTATTGATGGTACCACTGATTCCGGCACGTACACTTGTATCATTTACTCTTACTCCCTGAGCCTTTACAGCGGCCTGCATATTCTTTAACTGTAGCCTTGAGTTATCCAGCTGTTGTTTGGTAACACCTCCTGTTTTATAGGCATTTTCATAACGCTGATTGTCAATAATGGCATTCTGTAAGTTATTTTGTGCCTGAGTCATATCCACTTCGATAGCATCTTTTTTAATTACAGCCAATGTCTGTCCTGCAGATACTCTAGATCCTTCTTTAACCAACACACTTACAATACGTCCTGAAATTTCCGAAGACTGGTTCATTTCCTGCTTAGGAATAAAAGTTCCGTTTGCTGAATAGTCTGTATTGATATTTTCTCTTTTTACAGTAACAACATTTACGTTAATTTTATCCACTTGCTTTGCTACTTCAGCAACTTGTTTCTCCTGATTTTTCTTATTGCTTACAATTTTATACCCTGCTAAACCAACAAGTACAGCAGCTACGATAATATATATTAAAGTTTTTTTCATTTTTAGTTGATTATGGTTGGTTTTGTAATCTGTTTAATTCACCTTTTGCTTTTAACAGCTGAATTTCAGCCTGCTTATAATCTAATAATGCATTTGCATAATTCTGCTTAGCTTCGGTTAATGCATTATCCGTATCTAAAAGATCCGTGAGCGTAGCCAATCCGTACTGGTAATTGGATTGTGTATTGGACTGAACTTTTTCAGCCAATGCCACGTTATCTTTCATACTCTGAATATTGATAATCGCATTTTCCATATTGGTAATGGAGTTTTTGTAGTCTAAGCTCAGGCTTAGCTGTGTATTTTCAATATCCTGTTCCAGATCAAGAATGTCTATCTGTGCCTGCTGGATTTTTGACTTTGTAGCTCCACCGGTAAAGATCGGTATATTCACTTTAAGTCCTATCGAAGCAAAATCACTCCAGTTCACTCCATTATTGATTCCATTAAACCATGGGAATTTATTTCCCATTCCATACCATCCGTACTGCCCCTGAAGACTTACCGTAGGATAGAGATAAGCTTCAGTAGCTTTTTTATTGTATTCTAAAAGTTCTCTTTGTTTTCTCAGCACTTTGAGCTCTGATCTGTCTTCAAGGTTCACATACTGCGCCATCAGTTCCGGTTGAGGTTCAATAGTTTTCTCCTCCAGCTCTATTGGGGTGTCAATAGGAATTCCCATATAGAATTTTAAAGAATTCTTTGAGAGTTCTACGGAATTAATAAGCTGCTGCTTATTGGAAGCAATATTGGTAAGCTGAACATTGGTTCTATCGAGATCGATAGGCTTAGCAAGACCATTATCCACTAAGCTTTTGATAACATTTCTTACTCTTTCAGTGTTTGAGTAACTTGTTTCAAGAGTTTTCAGGTTTTCTTCCTGCACAAATACATTATAATAAGCCGTAGCCACATTTACAATGATCTGTTCATTGGTCAGCTGAGAATTAAGCACATAAAATTCCCGGGTAGACTTTGCTGCTTTTAAACCTACAAACACCCTCTGATCAAATAAAGCCTGGGAAACTGTAGCTGCCACATTGGAAGTCCATGGTTGTCCCATTTTAAAAATACTTCTTTGGCCTGCAAATTCTACAACCGTCTCCTGAATGATCGGGTTATAACTTAAATCTCCTGCCACGCTGATCTGTGGTAAGGCTCCTGCTTTGGCTTCATCAATCTGATATTCCGCTTTTTTTACCTGTAAGGCTGCTTTTTTAGCATCCGCCTTATTTTGTAATGCCTGCTGAATGGCCTCCTGCAGACTGACCTGCTTCTGGGCCCGGACCGATGAAATACCGAAAATCATAAATGCTGCAGCTATCCCAATTTTTAGCTTTTGCGCAGTTATACGTTTTCTTTTCATAATTTTATCTACTTCTTTTATTTTTTAATAGTTTATTGTGTGCGTATTATTCCCCAAGGACGTATGATGACAAAAAATACTTTAAATTTTTATTTTTTAAATAATATGTTGAGGATGATCTCTTTCCTTTCCGAAATAATCACATCAAATTCTTCATCACTAATCCGCAAATTATCCATAAGCAAAGGCCGTAAAGCACTCGGGAAAACAAGTAAGGCCACCATATTAAACAAAAACTGAACAGGCTTCATTTTTTCAATATTTCCCTGATCCATTTCTTCCTCTATGGATTTGTACAGATCCTCCAGCATTTCTTTTTCAATATCCTTTTCATGACAATTTCCCTTATTCATCTGCGAAACGATATAGGTTTCGAGATAGGGATATTTAAGACTGGTTGATAAACTGCTTTCGATAAATTTGCTTATTTTTTCTTTAAAAGGCAGATCAGACCTTTGAATCACATTGGATTTTTCTTTTTCCACCTTTTGGGCCTCATCAAAAATGATCTGGATGAGGTTATCTCTGGAGCGAAAATAATAGTTAATAAGTGTTCTGTTCACACCGGCTTCATCTGCAATCTCCTGAGTTGTAGCATCAAACTTGCCTTTTACAAAGAATAAATTCTTTGCAGTTTCCTTGATCAGCTCTTGTGTCTGCTCTTTTTTTGTTTGATTTGACATTTTTGTTAAACAAATTTGTGGACAAAAGTAAAGCATTTTTATTTTTTGACAAAATTGTTAAACAAAAAAATTAAAATATTTTTGATGTCTTTAAATCTAAGAAAGGACTTAATAAAAAAGAGCAGAAAAATCTGCTCTTTTTTTTATAATAATTTAATCTTATCTTCCGATATATCGATGACCTTATCTTTATATAATCCTCCGATGGCTTTTTTAAAATTTTTCTTGCTCATCTGAAGTTCGTCTTTTATTTCCTCGGGAGAAGATTTATCAGAAAGGTATAAAAGTCCGTAATTCTCTTCCAGTTTATTGAGAATTTTCTGCCTGAACTCATCAATATTTTCAAAACCTTCCGGCTGGAGGGAAACATCTATCTTTCCATCTTCACGGATGGCTTTAATGTACCCTTCTTCTTGTGACAGCGGATAAAGCTTCTTATACACATCCGATGTATAAATAAGTCCAATATATTTTTTATTAATTACCACATTCCATCCCAGTTCGCTTTCATTCATTAAAATAAGCTCCACTTTATCGCCCTTTTTAAAAGGCAAATCCTGATACTGAGGATTTCTTTTGAATTTTGTGGTCCCGGTGATTAATTCCGTGTCTTCATCTACATACAGATATACCAAATATCTTTTTGCTTCAATGATTTTGGTTTTCTGCTGTTTATAGGGGATAAAAAGATCTTTGATAATTCCCCAATCCATAAAAGCACCACTTGGCAGGCTTTGAACACAGCTCATTACGGCAAATTCACCTACTTCCGCCAACGGGATCTCGGTCGTTGCTTTTAACTTACCGTCATCCTGGTATACAAAAACTTCTATTTCATCATCTATTTCTTTCTCATTATCAATAAAAATCTTAGGTAAAAATGCTTTTTCACCCAGATCATCCGTTAAGATCCATCCTGAGGTATTTTTTTCTGAAATTTTTAAAGTCTGAGTTTTTCCGAGTTGCATGTACAAATGAGTTAGTTGACAAAGGTACAAAATATAGAATGACTTCTTTGTAAAATATAGGATTCCTTCTCAGAGCTATTGCATGAAGAACATAAATTATTACAATTGCAATTATATAAATAAATAAAGAGAGGCTTAAAAGCCTCTCTTTATTTATTCATATTTTAATTTTTCCATTACATATGGATAGGTCTCTTTGCTGTGGCATCCAATGCAGCTTCTCTAACAGCTTCTGCATAGGTCGGGTGAGCATGAGAACTTCTTGCGATATCTTCTGCACTTGCACGGAATTCCATTGCGATTACTCCTTCTGCAATTAAGTCTGCAGCTCTCGCTCCTACGATGTGCATTCCAAGTACCTCGTCTGTTTTTTCATCTGCGATGATCTTCACCAGACCGTCAATATCACCACTGGCACGGCTTCTTCCTAAAGCTCTCATCGGGAAAGACCCTACTTTATAGGCAACTCCTTCTTCTTTCAGCTGTTCTTCAGTTTTACCTACTCCGGCAACTTCAGGCCATGTATAAACAACACCAGGGATCAGATTATAGTTAATGTGAGGTTTTTGTCCTGCCAATGTTTCTGCTACAAATACTCCTTCCTCTTCTGCTTTATGTGCTAGCATAGCTCCTTTGATCACATCACCGATAGCATAGATATTGGCTACATTGGTTTGTAAGTGGTCATTTACTTTTACTCTTCCTCTTTCATCAAGCTCCACGCCTGCTTTTTCAAGACCAAGACCATCTGTATAAGGTCTTCTTCCTACGGAAACCAGGCAATAATCTCCTTCTACAACCACTTCTTCTCCTTTTTTATCTTTTGCAGTTACTTTTACGGTATCTCCATTTCTTTCCACAGCAGAAACAGCAGTAGAAAGCATAAATTTCATTCCCTGCTTTTTAAGAACTTTCAGTAATTCTTTACTTAAAGCTCCATCCATTCCAGGAATAATTTTATCCATAAACTCCACTACAGTCACCTGAGCTCCTAATCTAAGGTACACAGAACCCAGCTCAAGACCGATTACTCCTCCTCCGATTACAACTAAATGTTTAGGAACTTCTTTTAGGTTTAATGCTTCGGTAGAAGTGATAACTCTTTCTTTATCCAGCGTAATAAACGGTAATGTAGACGGTTTGGAACCGGTAGCGATGATAGTATATTTTGATTCTATGGTTTCGGATGAAACATCATTCTTCTTTACCTTAATCTGAGTAGCAGATTCAAAACTTCCCACCCCTTCAAAAACAGTAATTTTGTTTTTACCCATCAGGTAGTTGATTCCGTCTGTATTTTGCTTTACCACTTCATTTTTACGTTCGATCATTCTTGCAATATCCGCCTGCGGTTCATTGATGATGATTCCATGACCTGCAAAATTATGTTTTGCATTTTCAAAATGCTCCGAACTGTCTAATAATGCTTTTGAAGGAATACATCCTACATTCAGACAGGTTCCTCCTAAAGTTGGATATTTTTCAATAATTGCTGTTTTGAAGCCCAATTGTGCAGCACGGATCGCTGCTACATAACCTCCAGGACCAGAACCTATTACGGTAACATCGAATTGACTCATTGTATTTTATGAATTTTGTTTATACTAATTTCTTAATTCTTACAAATTTACAGAATAAATGCCATTTGGCAAACTGTGGGAATAATAAAGTACGGGTTTGATTTTCAGCAGCTGAAAGTTTGTCTGAATGCTGAAATGAACGGATTCAATTAACCGGAAACGAGATCATGCAGAACTTTTTCATATTTATCCAGGATAATGTTCTTAGAAAAACGTGACTTAATGGAATTCTTAATGGAATCCCGGTCATAGGAATGCTGTAAAAGTGAAATAATCTTCTGGGCAAACTCATCATAGTTCTCTATATCCCCTACTTCACCATTCACCGTATTTTGTATAATTTCATTAATTCCTCCCGGGCAGTTATTGGCTAAAGAATAAGTTCCACAGGCACCGGCTTCCAAAAGAACATTCGGGAAACCTTCATATCGTGAGGAAAGAATAAACAAGTCCGCATACTTTAAAAACTGATAAGGATTTTCTTGGCGGCCATGAAAAATAACATGCTCCAGCCCCAACATTTCTTTCATCTGGTGAAGAACTTCTTTGTCCTGTCCGTCTCCCAGAATATGTAAAAGAATTTTCTCATTTTTAAGGCGGGAAAATACTTTGAGAAGGTTATCAAAACCTTTTCTTGCCGATAAATTCCCAATGGCTACCACATTTTTATAATTATATTTAAAGCTTTCGGGCTTTTCTGAGATTTTTAGTTTCTCTTCAATAAAATCAAAATCCACAGGATTGTTGATCTTTACAATTTTTTTCTTTTTGATCCCGAAATTATCTATCAGATCTTTCATCATATCATCACTCTGAGCAATGATCTTTTCATAACTGTTATAAAAGTTATAGAAAAACTTAATCTCTTTCCTGGTGACGTGCTGAGATACCACATTGGTCTCCCGGGCTACAAATTTCGTTTTTGGAAAAAGCTTTATAAACATGGATAAATAAGCATTCACTTCTCCAAAACCTGAAAACACAATATCTGGTTTTCTCCGGTAGATCTGGGATAAAATGGGCTTTAAAGAATGCCTGATTCTTTCCGTATTGATATCAATGATCTCCACGTCATCTTTAAGAAAGCTGAGATAGCCGCCTTTTTTCCGTAATAGCAGGATTTTAGGCTCAAAACGATCTCTGGAAAGATGATTGGCAATGGTAGTAACAATTCTTTCTGCTCCTCCTGTTTCCAGATCCGGCAGAATAAAAATAACGGAAATTTTCTTTTTCATACTAAAAAACCTTACCCATGCGGATAAGGTAATGTTTTTAATTAGCTACATCACTGATGAATTTGATCCTCAGCATTCTTACTTCCTCATCGGAAAGCTCATCACCAAATTCATCCAAGAGTACTTTCATACTGTCACTTTCGGATTCGTTCATAAATTCCATGAATCCGTCTACAATATCTTCATCGAAGTTATCTTCAATATAATAATCTATATTAAGCTTAGTTCCCTGATAGACAATGCTCTCCATTTCTTTGAGCAATTCGTTCATGGAAAGGTTTTTGGCACGGGCTATATCTTCAAGGTCTATTTTTTTATCGGTACTCTGGATGATAAAAACTTTATGGCTGGATTTATTAGCCACCTGCTTCAGGACCATATCCTGAGTACGTTCTATATTGTGTTCTTCTACATATTTTCTGATGAAGTCAGCAAATTCTTTTCCGTATTTTTTGGCTTTTCCTTCGCCCACTCCATATATCTTGGTAATTTCTTCTACGGTAATCGGATACTGAACGGTCATATCTTCGAGACTCGGATCCATGAAAACAGTGTAAGGGGGAATACCCCATTTCTTAGCTACTTTTTTCCTCAGTTCTTTTAACTGGGTAAAAAGATTCTGATCCAGTCCTCCGCCGGACTGCATCTGGATCTGATCGCTTTCTGCTTTTACCTGGCTCAGATCAAATTCACGGTCTTCGGCGATAAGGAAATCTCCTTTAAACTGGTCATTTAAAACTTCATACCCTTTTTCTGCAATTTTCAATACACCGTATGTTTCAATATCTTTTTGAAGAAAGTTCTGAACGGTTCCCTGTCTTAAAATCGTCTTCCAGTAATTATCCTTTTCATCTTTTCCAAACCCGAAGTGAGGGTTCTGTTCCAGCTTATAGGATTTCGTAACGGCACTTTCTTTTCCTACGATAACGGAAATTAAGTCTTTGGTTTTAAACTTTTCTCCGGTATCATGAATGAGTTCCAATGCTTTTTTAAGATCTGCTTTAGCATCTTTCAGCTTAGGCGGATTGGATGCATTATCACACATTTTGGCCCCTTCTCCTTTTACAGGATCAAAGTTTTCTCCGAAATAATAGAGGATATATTGTCTTCTGCTCATGGAAGTTTCCGCATATCCTACGACTTCATTGAGAAGCTGTAATCCGATTTCTCTTTCGGAAACAGGTTTCTGAGCTAAGAATTTTTCAAGTTTTTCAATATCTTTAGGATCATAGAAGGCAAGGCAGTAGCCTTCTCCTCCATCCCTTCCGGCACGTCCGGTTTCCTGATAATAGCTTTCCAGGGATTTCGGAAAATCATAATGGATTACAAACCGCACATCCGGCTTGTCGATTCCCATTCCGAAAGCGATAGTTGCCACAATGACATCCACTTCTTCCATAAGGAACTTATCCTGGTTGGCCACTCTGATTTTTTGGTCGAGGCCGGCATGATAAGGAAGTGCATTGATTCCGTTTACCTGTAAAAGCTGCGCAAACTCTTCTACTTTTCTTCGGCTCAGGCAATAAACAATTCCGGATTTTCCTTTATTCTGATTAATGAATTTTACGATTTCCTTGTCTATATTCACTTTCGGCCGTACTTCATAGTACAGGTTGGGTCTGTTAAAACTTTCTTTAAATACAATAGCATTGGTCATTCCCAAAGTTTTCTGGATATCATCCTGAACTTTAGGCGTGGCGGTTGCCGTAAGTGCAATTACGGGAACATCAGCGATTTTATCGATAATAGATTTCAGGTTCCGGTATTCGGGTCTGAAATCATGTCCCCATTCTGAAATACAGTGAGCTTCGTCAATAGCAAAGAAGGAAATTTTCACTTCTCTCAGAAAATCCAGGTAATCTTCTTTAATTAAAGATTCGGGAGCTACGTAAAGTAATTTTGTTTTACCGCTTTTGATATCATCGAAAACCTGTTTGGTCTGGGTTTTATTCAGTGATGAATTCAGAACATGGGCCACTCCGTCATCAGATGAAAGGCCATTTACCGCATCTACCTGGTTTTTCATTAAAGCTATTAATGGCGAAACTACTATTGCCGTTCCTTCGGAAATTAATGCAGGAAGCTGGTAGCATAATGACTTACCTCCTCCTGTCGGCATCAACACAAAGATGTCTTTTCCGTTCAGCAGGTTCTCTATAATTAATTCTTGTTGTCCCTTAAAAGTAGAAAACCCAAAGTATTTTTTCAATTCGCCTGATAAATTGGCTTTTTTTGCGCTCATCTAATTTAGTTTGCTAAATTTGCATTCAACTCAAAGTTATAAATTTTTTACTTAAAATAAAAGCGAACGAATTTATAAAAAATAAAATTTATATTAAATATTCTTTTTAAAATATAACGTTTTTTAATAGATTTTTTGTATACAATATAAAATCACATGGATAGATCCAATATTATATCGATTGCTAAGAGCACTTTAGGAATAGAAATTTCAGAACTGGAAAAATTAAAAGACAGAATTAATGATGAATTTGCCAAGGCCGTAGAGGTGATTAATGCTGCAAAAGGTAAACTTATCGTAGTCGGAATCGGAAAATCAGCCCATGTCGGAAATAAAATTGTAGCGACATTAAATTCCACTGGAACCCCTTCACAGTTTCTTCATGCATCGGAAGCCATTCACGGTGATCTGGGAGTTATTCAGAAACAGGATGTGGTACTTTGTATTTCCCATTCGGGAAACTCTCCGGAAATCGTTAATCTTATTCCTTACCTGAAAGATTATTCTTCTGCCCTGATCGGAATGACGGGAAATAGTAAAAGTAAGCTTGCGGAATTTTCGGATATTATCCTGGATACGCATGTGGATATGGAAGCCTGTCCCAATAAACTGGCTCCTACCAGCTCTACCACCATTCAAATGGCGTTGGGGGATGCTCTGGCTATCTGCTTAATGGAGCTTAATGATTTTAAAGAAAATGATTTTGCTAAATTTCATCCCGGAGGAAGCTTAGGGAAAAACTTAATTTCAAAAGTGGACCAGTTTCTTTCTTCTCAAAAACCTCAGGTTTCAGAAAGTTCAACTATAAAAGATGTTATCATTTCCATCAGTGCCTCAAGCCATGGAATCACCGTTGTAACAAATGGCGATGAAATTCTGGGAGTCATTACAGATGGAGATTTAAGAAGAATGCTGATGAAAAATGAAGATATCTCCTCGGTATCTGCTAAAGATATTATGTCCGCCCATCCTAAAACCATTGAAAGAAATGCTTTGGCAAAAGAAGCCATGAAAATATTGAAGGAAAACAATATCGGACAGCTTATTGTAACGGAGAACGGAAAGTATTATGGAATCATTGATCTTCATAAGCTTTTGGATGAAGGGATCAATTAAGAATTAGATATCTTAATTTTCAGAATTGCATAATCAGGGATTAGAATCTCTAAATATTTCATAAATTTGAAACCTTAAAAAAAATTATTCTGTGAGTGAAGGTAAAGAGATGTCCTTTCTTGGACATATTGGAGAATTAAGAGGTCACCTTATCCGCTCAATTATTGCTATTATAATTGCAGCTTTTATCGTCGGCTTCAATATCAACTGGATTATGGACCATATCTTTTTTGGCCCTACTAGAAATGATTTTCCTACTTTCCGTATTGTAAATCACTTTTCCAGAATGCTTTTGGGAGAAGACAGCATCCACCTTCCCAAAGATTTCCCTGTACGTGTACAGCGGCTTTATCAGCAGTTTAATGTAATGATGGCGGTCTCCATTTTTGGAGGAATCGTTTTGGCATTTCCTTATATTGTCTGGGAATTGTGGCGTTTTATCAGTCCTGCATTGCATCCTAAAGAAAGAAAAAATTCTATTTTTATTATTAATGCGGTTTGGATCCTTTTCTTAACAGGGATTTTATGCGGCTATTTTCTGATCCTTCCGTTTGCAGTTAATTTCGGGGTGATCTTTAAAATATCGGATATTATTGTTCCGCTTTATGATTTAAGTGATTATACCACCTTATTTTTACAGGTGATCTTAGGAATGGGAGTCATATTCCTGTTCCCTATTCTTATTTATTTCCTTACTACGATCGGGATTCTTACTCCGGTGTTTATGAAAACCTATCGCCGTCATGCGATCGTTCTCATTATGGTGGTGGCTGCCATCATTACCCCGGCGGATGTTTTAAGTATGCTTATGGCAGCTTTCCCATTGGTTATTTTGTATGAATTTAGTATTATCATGTGTTCTTACACTTATAAAAAAGTTCAGAAACGTAATGCTACCAATCTGCCGTCCGTACAGAATTAAATAAAAGCTTTTTCCCATTTTCCTTTTTATTGGTATTAAATTTTCTATTTTTGAATGGATTTATAATTTATGATCAATGAAAAAGCTTACATATACTTTTATCTTCGCATCAAGTTTAGCTTTCGGGCAGTTTTTTGAAAGACCGGAAACTTTTACCCGACAGGACACTTTAAAAGGTTCCAATACGGAATTCCGAAATTTCTGGGATGTCAAAAAATATGAATTGTCCGTAGAGCCCAATTATGAACAAAAAAGTATAAAGGGAAATAATAAAATAAGCTTTGAAATCATTAAAGATGTTGTAAATCCTGTTTTCCAGATCGACTTGCAGCAGCCTATGAAAGCTGATAAGGTAGATGCCAGCTTTCCTATCTCAGAATATAAGCAGGATGGTGACTTCATCTTTGTTCATACGAAGAAAAAATTCAGGAAAGGAGAAAAATTCTCTATCAACGTAACTTATTCCGGAAATCCTACTATTGCCCAACGACCACCCTGGGATGGCGGATGGGTTTTCACCACAGACGAAAAAGGAAATCCATGGATGAGTGTCGCAGATGAAGGAATCGGGGCTTCGGTATGGCTTCCTACCAAAGATATCTGGAGCGATGAACCGGATAATGGAATGGTAATGAAGATCATTACTCCCAAAGACCTTGTAGGCGTAGGAAACGGAAGATTAATCGAAAAGAAAACAGAAAATAATAAGAATATTTTCACATGGGAGGTTAAAAGCCCTATTAATGCATATTCCATTATTCCCAATATTGGAAAATATGTAAATTTTAAAGATACCTTCCACGGGGAAAATGGTAAGCTGGACCTGGATTATTGGGTAATGGAATATAATTTAGATAAAGCTAAAAAACAATTTCAACAGGTAAAGCCGATGTTATCTGCTTTTGAATACTGGTTCGGGCCTTATCCTTTTTATCAGGATTCTTATAAGCTGGTGGAATCTCCTTATCTTGGAATGGAACATCAGAGTAATGTGGCTTACGGAAACGACTATATGAACGGCTATAAGGGAACTGATTTTTCAGGGACAGGTGTAGGACTTAACTGGGATTATATCATCGTTCATGAAAGCGGACACGAATGGTTTGCCAACAATATCACAGCCAAAGACCAGGCTGATATGTGGGTTCATGAAGCTTTTACCATGTATTCGGAAGTTCTTTTCACCGAAAAATATATGGATAAAGCCTCAGCTGAAAAATATGCATGGGGGCTGAGACAAAAAATACAGAATGATGTTCCCATTATCGGAAAGTACGGGGTAAGAAATGAAGGAAGCGGAGATATGTATCCTAAAGGAGCCAGTATGATCCATACGATCAGACAGGTGATTAATGATGATGAAAAGTTCCGCCAGATTTTAAGGGGCTTAAATAAAGATTTTTACCATCAGACCGTTACGGGAGAACAGGTAGAAAATTATATTTCTTCGAAGTCCGGTATTGATTTTTCCAGTGTCTTCCAACAATATCTGCGAACCGTTAAAATTCCTACGTTGGAATATACTCAGAATGGTGAGGAGCTGAAATTCCGGTATACGAATGTGGTTTCTGATTTTAAATTGCCCATAAGAATAAACAGAGACCAGACTATTACTCCCACAGAGAGCTGGCAGACTGTAAAATTAAAGAGTTCATCGCCTGCTAAATTTGATAATAATTATTATATTAATTATAAAAATATTCAGTAATTTTTTAAGTATTTAATTTATATTTAAGAAAATTTTAATTTATTTTCTGTAACTAAATGCTTTTATGGCATACTATTCATATAAATTCAAGTATGAAAAAAACAGCACTTACCTTAGGAATTCTGGCTCAGGTATTGGTAAATGCCCAATCTATCAAAACGAATATTGATCTCGTCAATATTAAAGATGATAAAGTAGCCGTAAGTATGGAATTTCCCAAAATGAAGTCCCGTACTGTACAATTTCATTTTCCCAAAACAGTTCCCGGAACTTATTCCGTAGATGATTACGGAAGATTTATAGAAGGAATTCATTTTTTTGATAATAAAGGAAGAGAATTGGCCTATACAAAAGTAGATGACAATACATATTCTCTAAAAAATGCGAAGGCTCTGTCCAAAGTGACTTACTGGGTAAATGACAGTTTTGATGAGGAAACAGATACCAGCAAACACAAGGCGGTATTTTCACCATCAGGAACCGATATTGAGGAAGGAAAAGTTTATATGGTTAATACCCATGGTTTTGTAGGATATATTGACAATATGCAGGATGTCCCATATCAGCTGGTTATTCAAAAGCCTAAAGATTTCTATGGAACAACAGCTTTAGTAGATCAGGATCACTCTGATGCCACAGATACTTATATCCTTGCCAATTATGCTAAAGTTACGGATTCTCCCCTGATGTATACCAAACCGGATTACGTCACTTTTAATGCCGGCGGTATGGAGCTTGTACTAGGAGTTTATTCCCCGACAGGAAAATACAAAGCATCAGACTTTAAAGATAATCTTGAAAAAATGGTGGTAGCCCAAAAGAAGTTCTTAGGGGATATGAACACCAATAAAAAATACGCTATCATGCTTTACTTATCCGGTGATGGAGGCCCTTCTGTCCAGGGGTTCGGAGCATTGGAGCATCATGAATCCACAAGTGTCGTATTACCGGAATTTCTGTCCCAGGAAGATATTGATAAAACCCTTGTAGATGTGGTATCTCATGAATTTTTCCATACGGTTAATCCTTTAAAGGTACATTCGGAAGAAATCCAGTATTTTGATTATGCCAACCCTAAAATGTCCCAACACCTATGGATGTATGAAGGCGGAACGGAATATTTTGCCAACTTATTCCAGATTCAGGAAGGGCTGATCGATAAGAATGACTTTCTGAAACGCATTAATGAGAAGATCAATAATTCCAAAAATTATAATGATACCTTACCTTTTACTGTAATGAGTAAAAACATTCTCCTGGATGAGTACAAGGATCAGTACAGGAATGTATATGAAAAAGGCGCACTGCTAGCTATGTGTATGGACATTGAGCTAAGAAAGCTATCCAACGGAGAAATGGGTTACCGCGATATGATCCGGAAGCTTTCTCAGCGTTTTGGTGAAAACAAGCCTTTTAAAGATGATAAATTAATCGGTGAGCTGGTAAAAGTGACAGGCTATCCCCAGGTAAAGGATTTTTATGATCAATATATTGCAGGAAGCCAGCCTACTCCCTATGCGCAGTATCTGGATCAGGTAGGGGTAGAAGTTGTGAAGCAGGAAGTACCTCCGATGTTATGGTTTATTAATGATCCAAACCAGACAGGCTACAATGAAAAAAACAACACTTTCACTTTTGATGAAAGCCTGGCACTTTCCCCATTCGCAGAAAGTATAGGCTTTGAAATTACAGACGAAGTGGTAGCACTGAACGGAAAAACAATCGATCCAAAAAACATACAGTCTTTTATTGAATATGCACAGACCATTAAGGATGACCAGGATATTACCCTAACCGTTTTAAGGAAAAATGGTGATAAGACTGATAAAATTGACCTTAAAGGAAAAGCCATCCTTACTAAGCTGACATCAGAAACGCTTCAATATAAAGCGAATCCTACACCTGCAGAACAGAAATTGCAGGATCAATGGCTGACAGGTAAAAAATAAAAAAGGGAAAATTTTCTCTTAATCACAAATTCGGGCATGTTTAAAAACATGCCCGAATTTTTAGTTATATTTCTCATTTCACAAAAGAAAATGATCTTCTTTAAGTTTTTTTAATGGTTATTCTAAAAACAGTTCCTTTTCCTACTTCGGTCTGGGCTATTTTAATATCACCGTTATGGTATTCCTGGACCACTCTTTTCGCGAGAGACAATCCGAGTCCCCATCCTCTTTTTTTAGTTGAATATCCAGGTTTAAAGGCATTTCGGGCCTGTCGCTTGGTCATACCGCTTCCGGTATCTTTTACTTCTACCACAATATTTTTATTCTTCTCAAAAACGGTTATGATCAGTACTCCTTCTCCCTTCATTGCGTCGACCGCATTTTTCACCAGGTTTTCCGTAACCCAGCTTATCAGGATCCTGTTATGCGGTACGAGAATATCATAAGGAGGAAGCTGTAATTCAAAGTTTACTCTCTTGGAAATCCGGGTTTTGAGATAGTCATAATTTTCCTGAATCGTTTCGTTGAAGTTCATATCATTGAGCTCAGGAATAGAACCTATTTTAGAAAACCTTTCAGAAATGGTCCGTAGTCTTTCTATATCTTTCTCAATCTCCAGAACTCCTTCGGAAACGGGGTCCTCAAGTTTCATAATTTCCATCCATCCGATCATGGAAGACAGGGGTGTTCCTATCTGATGTGCTGTTTCTTTTGCTAATCCCGCCCAAAGATATCCTTCATCGGTTTTTTTGATGGTTCTTAAAAACCAGAATGAAAATAAAAAATAGGATAAAATAAAAAATCCCAGGATATAAGGGGAATATCGGAGTTTGTTAAGAAGAGCGGAATTATCATAATACACAAACTGGTTATTACCATTGGGAAATTTAAGCTCTATAGCAGGATAATTCCTGGACATGGCTTGTGCAAGCTCGGCAATTCGTTCCGTATCATTTTCTATTTCTCCAGGCACATTTTTGTGGGCAATAGGCCTGTCGTCCTTATCCAGGATTATTACCGGAATGGTTGTATTGGAACTGTATATCTGAAGAATAAGTTCCTGAGCTTCCAGACTGGGAGTCGTTACTTCCTGCTGAAATTTCAGAGCGCTGACAAGAATATCTACCCTTTTGATTTCTTCCTTCCGTAAATAATTGATCAGCAAGGTAGAGGCTACAACAATTGTCACCACCACCAACGTCATTAAAACAAATATTATCCAGTTATTCAGCCTGGAAAGAATGGATTTTCTCAACGTAAATTATTTTAATGTATTCAGTATTTTCTGAAGTTCGGAACTTCCGCTTCCCTGATAATTATTGATGATAATCGAAAACACATATTTTTTCCCATCCTTGGAGGTATGATAACCTGCATAGGACTTTGTATCCCGCATGGTACCGCTTTTCATTTTCATTCCGTTATCCTGAACGGGAAATCCTTCATAATAAGAGCTGAACCAAGGTTGCTTTTTAGCGTATAAAAGAGCCTGAACTTCAGCTTTTGCAGAAACGTAGTTTTGAGGAGAGAGTCCGCTTCCGTCTGCAAAGTTGATCATATTTCCATTGATTCCTTTGGACTTCCAGAATTCTTTAAGGTAAGCTACCCCACTTTTAAAGCTGGAGTTTCCTTTTTTCTCTTTTCCTAAGGTCTTGATGAGGGTTTCTCCATACAGGTTTACGCTTTTTCTTAAAAACCAGTATACTATTTTATCCAATGTAGGAGACTGATAGGTGAGGATTATATTGTTTTTTGGAGCTTCCAGTATTTTTTTTCCTTCAATCTGAAGCTGGGAATTGGTAATGATCTTTCCGGAAAAATCAATACCTGCATTTTTCAGCCACTGCCCTGCTTCTACTCCCAACTGTAATGGTGGATTGGGTGTTGATCCGGAAACCGTAACTGTTTTACCGGATGGTAGGGTCCCGTTAATCAATGCTACACGGGAATGGGGTGCTGTAAAAATCAAACTCTGATCTGAACTTCCTCCCGTTTTCAGCTCATTCACCCACTGTACTCCTTCCAGAGGATAAGAAAAGCTTTTAAACTCTTTTCCATTAATATTGATATCAAACTGGTTTTCCCTCCAGTTTACACTCCAGACTCCAGCTCCGTAATAATTTCCCAGATCATCCCACGGCCATCCTCCGGGAATGGTCTGAAAATCGAAATAAGAATCATCGATAACCAGATCTCCGGAGATTTTTTTAATGCCGGATTTTTTGAGGGCATCCAGTAGTTTTTGCTTAAAGCTTTCCGGTTTATAGGCTTCATAACGCCAGCTTCCTAAAGTGGGGTCTCCATTGGAGCTGATAAAAAGATTTCCATTTAATACACCGTCAGAAACAGATCCTGAATAGCTGGAGGTTGTGGTATAAGTATAATCTTTCCCTAAGGTTTCCAAAGCAGCAGCAGCCGTAAATATTTTTTGGGTTGAAGCTGTGGAAAGCCCCTTGTTTCCCTGGTATTCGTAAATAAGATTCCCTGATTCATCCGTCACATAGAAAGATAAATTAGAGGCGACAGCTGTAGATGAGTTCATCAGGCTCTTTGTTGCAGCTTCCAGCTTAGAGGCCGTATTCTGGGCAAAAATAAGCTGTGATGAAAGGGTAAGAACAGCAAATGCTTTTTTCATTGTGTTGTTATTTTTAACTGGTACATTGTGTATCTGATAACATCCTTTTGCCATTAGGAATGAGGAGCGTTATCAATACCGGGATTGAGATTCTTCACTCCGCTGCGCTTCGCTCTGAATGACAGAGGATATGAACTTACAATCCATTTGTTTATTCAAATATAATAAAATAGACTTTTGCAGACTATGAAATAGTACTTCCTGCTTCTATTTCATAAGGTTCTTTGCCTTTTTCAAAAATGCGTGTGGACTCGCTTCCCTCCACGGTAATAATGTTTCCTATTTTTCTTATCCAGTTTCCTTCGCGGAGTCCCACTACTTTCACTTCGTTCTGGGTTAAAAATTCTTTGATCCTGGTTTCCCTGGTTTCTCCGTTATGTTTCAGTTCCGGACTGGGATCCAAATAGTGAGGATTGATATTGAAAGGAACCAGTCCCATACAGTCGAAGCTGGGTGGATAGACAATTGGCATATCATTCGTCGTTTTCATATTCTGTCCTCCGATATTGCTTCCCGCACTGCATCCAAGGTAAGGTTTTCCTCCTTCTACATTTTTCTTAAGAAGCCCCATAAGATTTTCTTCATGTAATGTCTTAACCAATAAAAACGTATTTCCGCCACCGGTAAAATAAGCGTTTGCGTGATTCACAGCTTCTTCTTTATTTTCAAACTCATGAAGTCCTTTTACTTTTATATTGAGGGTTTCAAAAAAAGAACGTGCTTTGCGGGTATATTCATCATGTGAAATTCCGCCCGGTCTGGCAAAAGGGATGAAAATAATTTCATCAATTCCTTCGTATAATTTTATTAATTCTTCTCTCAGATATTCCAGATATTCTCCCCCAAAAAGGGTGGATGTAGATGCCAGTATGATATTCATTTTAATAATTTATTATATTCTGTTTCCGAAAAAATCGCCTTCTCCTCTCAGATAGGCTATTATTTTGTTAACGTTTTTCTGTATGCTTTCTTCTGTTTTAAGCTGATGGATATAACGGATCAATTCTTTTTTTCTTGATGGCGTTAATTTTTCAAAATTTTCAAATGCTCTCCGGTCTCCTTTAATAGCAGTTTCCAACTGAGGATGAAAAGGAATACTTCTATCAGAAGAATCATATTGAATGGATATTTTTATTATTTCCCCTATTCTCTTTGGTGAATTTTTAAGCATCGTCAGATTAATATACAATCTCCAGGCTCCCTTATATTTTACCAAATTCTGGGTATAATCCAGCCCGTTTACCGTTCCTTTCACCGGAATAGGGCTTTTATTCCTTCCTGAAACCTCAAAAATCATATTTAAAGTTTCATCCGGAATAAAAACAAAGGGGTTGATCCCGATGACCTCCAGCTGGGCAGTAAAATAATGTATATGCATTGATAAACAAATTTAGGCTTAAGTTTAGAAATATGAAATTCTTTTCATTCAATTTTCATCTCACCGGGGAATCGTTATCTTTGCAAAAATAAATCTATTTAACAAATGAAATTTTTTATTGACACCGCCAATTTAGATCAGATCAAAGAAGCCAGAGATCTTGGTATCCTTGATGGGGTTACTACCAATCCTACATTAATGGCCAAAGAAGGAATACAGGGGGCCGAAGCTATTAAAAACCACTACAAAGCTATTTGTGAGCTTGTAGACGGAGATATTTCGGCTGAAGTACTTTCCACTACGTATGAAGAAATGATCAAAGAAGGAGAAGAACTGGCAGCAATTCATCCTAATATCGTAGTAAAAATTCCCATGATCAAGGATGGAGTAAAAGCTCTAAAATATTTTTCCGATAAGGGAATAAAAACCAACTGTACCCTGATCTTTTCTGCAGGACAGGCTCTTTTAGCTGCTAAAGCAGGGGCAACATATGTTTCTCCTTTCTTGGGAAGACTGGATGACATTTCTACCGACGGGCTGAACCTTATCCAGGAAATCCGTTTAATCTATGATAATTACATGTATGAAACTGAAATTCTTGCAGCTTCTATCCGTCATTCCATGCATATCATTGACTGTGCTAAAATCGGTGCGGATGTAATTACCTCTCCACTGCCTCCAATCCTGAGTTTATTAAAACATCCGTTAACGGATAATGGACTGGCCCAGTTTATTGAAGATTCTAAGAAATTGGCTTAAAAAGTATTGATTACTATTTATAAAATGGCTGCTCTTGATGGGGCGGCCATTGTTTTTTATGTTTTTAAATGCTGGGAATGGATTTTGGGATCGAGTTTTAATTGATTTTTATTGTTATTGGGGAGGAAATTGAGATTCTTCGCTACGCTCTGAATGACAAGACGTCTTTTGAAAAATGTCTGCCTTTTGATACAGCCCCTGTAATTTCAAACAAAACCTGTCATTTCGAACGAAGTGAGAAATCTTTAATAATACCCAATACTATCGATTAATTCACAGATAAGAATATCTATTGCTCCCATTCCAGATTCTTCGCTGCGCTCTGAATGACAAGACGTCTTTTGAAACATGACTGCCTTTTGATACAGCCCCTGTAATTTCAAACAAAACCTGTCATTTCGAACGAAGTGAGAAATCTTTAAAATAACACCAGATATAAATAAATACAACCTGCTAAGACTACCTATTGCTCCTCTTCCAGGCTTTTCACCACTTTGCATGGATTTCCCACAGCCACTACATTAGAAGGAATATCTTTCGTAACAATACTGCCAGCTCCTATCACAGAGTTGTGTCCGATGGTAACACCCGGTAAGACCACAACATTCCCTCCCAACCATACGTTATTCCCTACCGTAATCGGGTGTGCATATTCCAGTCCTGCATTCCTCTGTTTTACGTCTAAAGGATGACCTGCCGTATAAAAGCTGCAATTGGGACCAATGAAAACATTATCCCCAAACTTTACAGGTGCACAGTCCAGGATTACAAGATTATGATTGGCATAAAAATTTTCTCCCACCTCGATATTATATCCATAGTCACACCAGAAAGACGGCTCTATGCATATATTTTCTTTTGTTTTTCCCAGTATCTTTTTGAGGGCTTGATTTCGTTTCTCCGTATCAGAATTTTTAAGCCCGTTATATTCCAGACAAAGGTCTTTACAAGCCATTCTTTCATTGATGAGTTCCGCGTCATAATTGGCATCGTATAAAAGTCCCTGGGCGCATTTTTCTTTTTCATTCATGTTACCTGTTATAAATTTTCTACAAGTTATGAATTTAACATAAAAAAAGCAGAAAGACGTCTGCCATCTTTCCGCTTCCTATAAAACAATTTACAACTTATCTGAATAAATCCGGTTCTCTATGATTATTGTTCTTTTTGATATTCTCTTTGGTCCTCTTTTCAATTTCTTTATAGATCTGATTGGGGTCTGAAAGCTCTTTACCATCTGATGTCCTCATCTTTACCACCGTTTTCATATTTGAATCCCCGCTGTTTTTCATCATCATCTCCCTCATATTTTTAGAAGGATCATTGGCATAAGCTTTCCAGGCTTTACGAAACTGATCTTTCGTAATCTCAAGCTCCTTGCCTCCCATTCCTAACAGCCTGATATTATCTGGAAGCTGTACATCATTATCCTGAGATGGAAGCACTGTTTTATTACCTACCAGAAGCATTGAATGACTACCTGTAGAATCCTCAATCTTTACAATAAGCCCGGGTAATCCATAAAACTTATAAGGACCATCCTGAAAGGGTATATCGGTTGTAAACCATGCCGTCCATTCTCTTCCTCCTAAACTTGTAGTGGCTTTCTGCGTGCTGTACTCCCCTATTTTTTGTTTTTCGGATGCTATTTTCCATTCGGGTTTTGTATCTTCTTTTATTTTATATTGGTCGGTACCGATACTTCTAAAAAGATAGGTTACAAAATCAGGATAGCTTTTAGTTACTTTAAAGGTCACCGTACCCGGTTTTTCCCTTTTGTTGATATTAATATTTCCCGAACCTGCCTTTAACTGCCTTTCTACATCAGCCTTTGCGATAGAATCAGAAACAAATTTATCATGACTGTAATACACAGATCCGTTTTTATCAATATCAAGGAGCATCATTTCTTTTTTTACTTCCGCTTTATCCATAGAATTGGGGATAAATTTATATTCATAAAAAAAACGGTTGGTCTGGGCGATGCCCCATGTACTGACCCATATCAAAAGTAAGCAGATATTTTTCATGGTATTCATTTAAAAAGTAAGCCCTGCCAATGCTGACAAAGCTTACCGGAACTTTATTTCTTAGTCTCAATTCTTATCTCACCGGTTTGTTTACCGTCATTGGTTCTTTTGTTGACATCCATTCTTTTAATGGTATCAGGCTTTAAGGCTTCCATTTCTGCTTTTGTCGCTTCTTTTCCGTCAATATAGATTTTTATGTCATCTGTCCCGTTTGCATTATTGATTCCTGAAACACTGAGTCCTCGCCCTTTATTAAAAACAACGTGATTATCCGCATTGATTTTTAAGTTGGTATTGTTTACCCCGTTGCTGAAAGAATTACTGTACACATACACTTTTCTTTTATTTCCTTCCAGGGCTCTTCGTTCCGCCTCCAATTTGGCTCTTTCCCCTTCCAGCTTCGCTCTCTTCTCGTTGAGCTTTGCTCTTTTCTTTTCCAGACCGGCTCTTTTTTTAGCTATATCAGCCATTTTTTTAGCTCTTTCAGAAGCTTTCATTTCATTATCACCCGTCCATTGGGTATCCCTAATGAAAGCTATATCCGGATATTGAAGTTCTGAAAAATCAAAGTTCATTTCAGGCACATCCACTTTCATATTTTTAAGTTCTTCCACATTTTTCTTCCATTCATCGGAATTAAAATATTCAGTCATTTTTTTAATATCCCCATCATCTATTTTAATGGACATTGTTTTTCCGTCGAAAGGAACAGCCATCCGATATACGGATTTTTGAAAATCATCGGAGCCTGCTATTTTATTGATCTTATCTGAAAGCTCATTGATATCGTCTACATTTTTCTGAAACTCTTTGCTGTCTGGCTCCAGATCTTTAAGAGCATTGCTTTTATCCTGTATTTTCTGGCTTAGCTCTGCAATCTTTTTCTCACTTTCAGATTTTTTATAGACCTTAGGCTCAGCAATACGCTGATCCTGTATCTTATCTTTTATAACCGTATCTTTTTTGACTTGAGAAACAGCTTCTTCAATAGCCAGATTGGTTTCCTCAATTTCTTTATTCTTGGCATTCACCATATAAGCAAAGGCGAGTGTGAATAAAACCGGTAAGGCAAAGATTCTTCGCGCATATCCGAACTTGGTTTTAGGTTTTTGTAACATTTTTAGTCGTTTTTTTAAATTTGAACTTAGAAACGGACTGGTAGCAGGTAACTGTGTTCCGGAAAAGTGACCTGCCAGAAGCATCTGCGCAAATGCTTTGGTGTCCGATTTTTTTATGGCTTTTTTATCGGCCAGATATTCGTGTATTAAATTAATTTCTTTTTTAATGAAATGAAAAAACGGATTAAACCAGAATACGGCTGTTATCACTTCAATGAAAATTTTATCAAAAGAATGTTTCTGTTCGATATGTACCATTTCATGCTTGAGGATCTGCTTTCCCACTTCTGACTGGAGGGTAATACTATTCTTCCAAAACAAGTTTTTAAAATAAGAAAAAGGTGCCTCGGACAGATCGGTATGATAGAAGTTGATCCCATCAAAACTTTCTTTATGAAATCGTTTCTTTAATTGTCGGATCTTGTTGATTCCATAGAGAAACCTTCCTATACAATAGAGAGAAACCAACCCCAAAGCTGAAAAAATAATTCTAAGATAAATGAAATCATAAGCATTGTTTTTTGCTGAATTAAAATTCTGTATCTGATCAATCAATTTATAGATATCACTATTGACCTCCATGGTGAAATAATCTATTTTTATAAGAGGCAGCAGCAGTGATACCAGCATCGCAGATAACAAATAGAATCTGTTATAGTGATGAAATGTCTTGTCTTTTAAAGACAACTGATAATATAAAAACATTACACCCGAACATATAATAACTTTTCCAAAGTAAAGAAGTAGAGCTGCCATATTAATCTTTATTTTTAAGTTCGTTCAACAGCATCTCAAGGTCTTCTACGGTCATTTCATTTTTTTCCACCAAAAATGAAACGGCACTTGTATAAGAGCCTTTGAAATAATTCTTTACCAGATTCTTCATGGTCTTACCGGAATATTGCTCTTTGGAAACCAAAGGAAAGTATTGGTGCTGTCTTCCGTATATATTATAATCTACAAACTCTTTATCCTTTAAAACTTTTAAAATTGTGGAAACGGTATTGGTATGGGGCTTGGGTTCCGGAAAGAGATCGAGGATATCTTTAAGGAATCCTTTTTCAATTTTCCATAGGTACTGCATTACCTGCTCTTCCGCTTTCGTTAAGGTCTGAATTTTCATATCTTACTTTTTAGACGATATAATAAGCTTAATTTTTCTATATCACTAATAAATTAGTTATACAAATGTAGAAATTATTTTGAACCGAACAACTATTTTTTTAGTGATAGCAAATGTATTATGATAATAAATTGATTTACAATGAATTACAAAATATTAAATTATGTTAAATTTTCATCAGAAGTATTTTATAGCCTGAAAAATCAATACTAAAATATAAAGTAAGGACTAAAATCCTTAAAACTTGTTAAATTTTATTAAATAAAATTAAAACGAACTTGCCTTAAGTAAGAAAATATATTTATTTTAGTGGTTTAAAAATTTCTCATGAAAAGATATAATTTATTGATTGTACTATTATTGCTCATTTTTAATGTGGCAAATGCTCAAAAGAAAGCCTCTCCTGCAGTAGATTTCAGTTCCCTTCAGCAAACCAAAGCTAAAATTGAAGCTACAGTACCTTTAGTTATACAACATTTAAATAATATTGCTACCAAGGAGGAAGACACTTCTATCCTTACCAATGGAAAAGCGGCACTGGGCAAAGAATATGGAATTCTCGAGTCCGAATGGCGTCTTTACAGAGGGAATATGGCCAACTGTATTCTTGGAAACTCTACCAAAAAGGCTAAAAAATGTATGGAATACCACAATCAGTATTTGAAGAATACGTTTATCAATTACAATAATTATATTACCCACCTCACTAAGAAAAATGGATATTTAGGAGTAGAAGGAGATACTAAATTTGATTTTAACCCTTCAGAAATTACAACTAAGCTGGCTGATTCTTATTATAGTGCTGCAGATGCGGCTGGAAGAATGAAAAGCCTTCAAAAAACTGAGTTTTTGGAACAAACAAGATCCAAGGAACTAGACCTTAAACCTTACGCTGAAATAGCTCAATAATAAAATCCCGCTGGTTAGCGGGATTTTTTATTTATCATATTCATTTATTCTGTGAATGGAAGCTTTTATAAGGCCAGTCCTCTTTTTATCATTTCCGCTTCGTAGCATTTATACTGTGCTTTTGGAATTCTCATATAAGAAAACACTAATAAACCTGTAAAAAAGAAGTTAACAATATATCCTGTTCTTCCGGCAAACTTTTTAGTAGATACGTATCCTTTTTGTAGTTTAGTATCATCAAGCTTTACCAACCTTTTCGGAAGTTTCTTATGGACAACTTTATTTACAAGAAACCGCGTAAACAGGTCAAATAAAAAGAAAATTACTGCTACAATAGCTATAGCGAGCAATACATTTAAAAAAGCATTCATGTTTATCTATTTAATATGGATTATACAGTATTAATGGTTTGGGTTTTTATCTCACAATTCAAAACCAAAACTACCAATACTATTTTTACAAACAAAAATGTCTTGCGAAAGGTGTTTTTATATAATTGACCAACAGATCGTGCTATTCTACCAGCTCAACATATTCATGAAAGTTGTTAATAACAGATCTTTGTTTTTCGGAACCGGGCCACATCTGAATCTGTGACTCGTCTTTCATATCTGAAGATACATACAGCGACAGACCGTCGTGATAAGGTACCATATCATATCCCAGAAAAGTCCATTCCTCTCCTACCTTGTGAATACTGGAGTCATAATCCGAGAAACTTTTAATCACTCTATATCTGCTCCCTTTTTCTAAAAATAAATACTTTTTACCTACGTTTGATACATTGCTGTTATCCCAAGTCCCTATCTCAGGTTGGGTACTATCCAGCTGTACCAGTTTTTTGGAAACATTCTTGTAAGCATCTAAACTGCTTAAAAACATATTTAACCGACTCAATAAAAAAAATATTACTGCTATAAGAGCCATAGCAAGTAAAACCCCTAACAAAGCTTTCATACCTTCAATTTATATTATTAAAATTTATCCCAATACAAAGTCAGATCCCTGACTTTCATTTAAGCCATTGATTAATTACGGTAATGTCTATTTCTCATCCCCATGAATAAACAGATATACGTACCGTATCTTTTTAATAAATAGTCCGATTAATTTATAAGTAAATTGAATTAAAGCTAATAATTCTATGTAGTAATAGAATGTATTATAAGATGTATTTTCATTTCCATAGTGTTTTTATAAAATTCTTTAAAAAGTCCCTTTATCTACAAAATTAACGTCTTATTTTTAATTAACCAAATAATTATCAATTAATTATAATCTAAAAACTATTTTTTACAATTAAAATATTTCACAATAATAAGAATAATAATGAATTTTACAAAAACAAATAACAGAAAATCAACAACATATATTAAATTAAGAAATAATTCATTAAATATATTCACTTTTTTCATTTATAATATTTTATGATAACAAAAAAATAGATGTTCTAAATACTAAGCAACTTTAATCGCCTGCTAGAAAGCTTATTTGCAATTTAAAAGACTATTATAAAAATATTATTCACACATAATAGAAATATACTATCTTTGTAATAAATTTACACTATTATGAAAAACTCAATTATCCAATTGGCGGCAGCGGCTGCTATTTCTTTTACTTTTATTAACTGTTCTGGTGATTCGAAAAACTCTACAACTGCCAAATCTTTAGTTAATGATATAACTGAACAGGTATCCAGCTATAATGCAGTAGAATTCAATAACAGCATTATGATGGCCATCAATAACATTCAAACTGATCAAATAGCCATGAACAATGCTATGGCATCTGAAGATTACACAAAGGCAGGTGATATAAGAGCCACCTGGAGCAAAAACCTGGATGCTGCTATTGATAAAATTTCTAAAACGGAGCCAAGTGGAGATGGAGTAGAATTCAAAAATGCAGTATTAAAAAATCTGGAATCTTATAAAAGTATTGTTAATGATCAATATGTGAAACTTATAGAGATTAGAAAAAACAACGGAGATACTAATGAAGATACAGCCTTATTAGATGAAATCAATAACGGGTTAGAAAGTGTGCAAAATAATATTAATGATGCAGCTGATATTTTTCAGACAAAAGTAAATGCAGGAACAGAATAATAATACACATTATTTATAAAAAATGAGCAGCTTTAATTTTAAAAAGAGCTGCTCATTTTATTTTATGGAGAGCATACTGTAAAATATTCATAGAATTTTATCAATAGGCGAAAATATAAAACAAAAAAAGGAATAACTTTCGTTACTCCTTGTAGTAGCGGGAACCGGACTCGAACCGATGACCTTTGGGTTATGAGCCCAACGAGCTACCTACTGCTCCATCCCGCGATGTATTTTTGTGTACTTAAAAGTACTCTTGTAGCGAGGACACGACTCGAACGTGCGACCTCCGGGTTATGAGCCCGACGAGCTACCTACTGCTCTACCTCGCGATATATTGTTACAGAACGTACGACAAACGTTCTCTTAGTAGCGGGAACCGGACTCGAACCGATGACCTTTGGGTTATGAGCCCAACGAGCTACCTACTGCTCCATCCCGCGATATTGGACTGCAAATATACGACTTTTTTTCAAAAGTCCTAATTATTCTTGTAAATAAAGCGTTTTTACTAAAGCTATCGAATTATTCGTATCTTTGTATTATGGCAAAAATATTAAAAATATACCCCGAAAATCCACAGGAAAATCTTATTAATGAGGTTATTAAGACTTTAAATAACGGGGGCTTAATTATTTATCCCTCTGATACTGTGTATGCGTTGGGATGTAATATTTTTGATATTAAAGCTATGGAAAAGCTGGCACAGATTAAAAAGGTAAAGCTGGAAAAAGCCCAGTTCTCCATTATTTGTAATGATCTTAGCCATCTTTCCCATTTTACCAGACCTATTGAAACTTCTGTTTTCCGGTTTTTAAAAAGCCATCTTCCCGGATCTTTTACTTTCATCCTGGATGCTAACAAAAGTTTACCTCTGGCCTATAAAAATCATAAAACAATCGGTATCCGTGTCCCGGACCACCCTGTCCCGCAGCTTATTGTAGAAAAGCTTGGACATCCTATTGCTTCCACATCCATTAAAGATGAAGATGAAATCATTGAATATTCCACAGATCCCGAACTGATCGCAGAAAAATATGACCATCTGGTGGATATCGTTATTGATTCAGGCTATGGAGATAACATAGCTTCCACCATTGTGGATCTTACTTCCGGAGAACCCGAAATCATCAGACAGGGTAAGGGAATCCTTTAATTAAAACTTAGTTTTACATTCAGACTTTTATATGTTATGAAAATAATTACGTCACCTGCCAAGTTAATGAACGTTCAGAACGCTACGGATTTATTAAGAACTACAAGTCCCAGGTTTATTGACGATGCAGACTTTATACAATCTTTCCTAAAGCATAAATCTCCAAAGTATCTTTCCGAGCTGATGGAAATTTCACCGAAACTTGCTGATGAAAACTGGGAAAGAAATCAAAACTGGAAAGCCAATCCCAAGCCTAAAGAATCTGCTCCCGCCATGTTTGCCTTTACAGGAGAAGTATACCGAGGTTTAGATGCTAAGACACTTGATAAAGAAGCAGTAGATTATTTACAGAAAAATTACAGAATACTTTCCGGTTTGTATGGATTATTAAAGCCTTCAGATAAAGTAATGCTTTACCGGTTGGAAATGGGAAGACATTTTGAATTCGACCAATATAAGAACCTATATGAGTTCTGGACCGAAAAAATTACGGATCAGCTTAATTCTGAGATGAAAAAAACTGAAATCCTGCTGAATCTGGCCAGTAATGAATATGGTAAAGTCATCAACAGAAAAAAACTGAATCATAAGATTATTGATTTTGATTTCTATGAATTAAAGGATGGCAAACTGAAAACCATAGTCGTCTATACAAAACATGCCAGGGGACTCATGGTAAGGTTTTGTGCTGAAACCAATGCCAAGACTCTCAACGATGTAAAAGCATTCAACTATGAGGGATATATGATCGACGAAGAAAAATCTACGGACAGTAAACTGGTTTTTACAAGATAAATGACTATCCAGGAGCTTAAAAGATATTTCCAGACGGAACTCAATGATCTGTACACAGAATCTGAAACCCATTTTTTATATTCTGTTTTTATTCAGAAGATCATTGGTCTCAATTCCTTTCAGCAAAGGAATTTATCCCATCAGGAACTGCTCATAGATGATGAAAAGCAGATAAAAAACAGTATTATACAATTAAAAAGCGGCCGTCCTTATCAACAAGTTTTGGGCGAAACAGAATTTTTCGGAATGCATTTTTTTGTGGATGAAAATGTATTAATTCCCCGCCCGGAAACGGAAGAACTGCTGGAACTGGCCATTCAAAAAATCAAAAGTCATTCTTTTCCTTCTGATTCTATACAGGTTCTGGATATCGGTACGGGAAGCGGCATCATTCCTATTGTCCTCAAAAAACACTTTCCCCAAATAAAAGTCTATTCCATTGATACCTCAGAAAAAGCACTGGAAACCGCAAAAAAGAATGCCGCATTTCATGAGACTCCCATCCATTTTATTCATGATAACTATCTCGAAATGGACTTGGATCAGGTGTATGATATCATTATATCCAATCCCCCTTATATAGGTATAGATGAGGAACATGAAATAGCCGATTCCGTGAAAGAGTTTGAGCCTAAAATGGCACTTTTCTCACCCACTGAAGATCCTCTTATATTTTATAAGAAAATTGCAAGGGATACTGAAAAACATTTAGAAAAGAACGGCTTATTATTTTTAGAGATCAATCAAAAGCTTGGAGCAGAAACTTTAAATTTATATTCCTCCTCTTTATCGGAATTTGAACTGATAAAAGACCTGTCCGAGAATGACCGTTTCATCTACGGAAGAAAATAAAAAAACCGCTTCTCTTCGAAACGGTTTTGTTTTATACTGATTATCTGATTTTCTTTTTTACAAATATCTGATAAGCCAAATAAATCAAAGGCAGTGACATCACTCCTAAATAATACCAATTGCTGATGGCAAGCGCCGGATGTATGACAATGGAATACACCAATCCGAAAAAAGCTCCTCCAAGGTGGGCGGAATGTCCCAGATTATCCCACTGCTTAGGATTAAGCATCATGTATACAGAATATCCGAAATATAAAGTACCGAAGATCCATCCGGGCAGGAAGTTAACCTCAATCTCTTTGGGAGCCATTGCTATAGCAGCAAAAATAATTCCCGACACCGCTCCGGAAGCTCCAATAGCGGAATACCACGGCTGATTTTTATAAATAAGCAGACTGAACAGATTCCCGAGGATCATAGATCCGAAATAAATGATCAGGAAACCTATATTTCCAAAAAAGTAAAATACTATTCCCTGAAAGAAATACAGCGAAAGCATATTAAAAAAGAGATGCATAAAATCCGCATGTAAAAATGCCGAGCTTATAAGCCTGAAATATTCTTTTTTGGATTCAATGGCTGCAACGTTGAATTTATATTTTTCGAATAGTCCCACATTATTCATGCCCATATAACTGATGATACAGGTAGCTATTATAATGACTAAGACAATGGTATTCATATGTATTTTTTTAAATTTTTATTTTTCGTTTTCTCCTTCATTAAAGAGATCTCCAATAATTCCCCCTTCATCATCAATTCCCAAATCTCCTTCCTGTTCTTCATAGGATTCTATGATTTCCTCTTCCGGTTCAGGAACAGTAATATTAATGGCTTTTACCTTGAATTTGGTAAATTGGTTTCCTATGGCTTTAATTCCCTTTACAGCAATAAATTCATCGATATTAATAGTTTCAGCATCACGTTCCTTGCCTTTATCTTTAGCAAAAATAATTTCTGCAGTAGAGCCGTTAGCGACGATTACATTTTCTATAAATGATTTAGGATGTTCGGACGGCATGAAGTTCTGGACATTGGTATTGTTTTCCAGCAGGAACCTTTTAATGAAATAGATTTCTTTCTCACCATCATAATAAATACAGGTGATGGGAAGTTCCGGCTTCCATTTTTCCAGGATCAGGTATTCATCATCAAAACGGTTTCCTAGATCAAAGGTCACCAGCTTAGCTTCTCCATTAGAATTGACCGTTAATATTTTATCATCCCCTTTAAAGCTTCCCAACAGGCTTCCTCTTCCATCTGCATTAAGCCTTCTTACGGTATCATCAAACCATATTTTACGAGGGGCAAGCGTAGATACTCCTTCTTCTTTAAGATCTACTTTTTTAACCGCGTATTTGGTTACTAAATTCCCTTTGGAATCCCGCCCTTTAATAGCGAGCTCGGAGAAATCGATATCCATTTTATTTTTTCTGATCCTTGCATTCGGCTTCAAAAGAACCGTTACCGTTTCCGCTTCTCCGTTCGGGTTTGCTGAGAAATACAGAACTTCAGAGCCTTTTTTATCGGATGCCAGGGGATAATCAGTGTTTCGGGTAACTCCTGTTACCGAAAAACGCTTCATATAATACGGTCCTTCCCTACCTTCACGGTAGATCATATTATAAACCGTTCTTTTATCGTTCTTCTTCCAGACTGCCACATGCAGGATATCTTTTCCTATAAAGGTCTTGGCTTCCACTTTAACTACTTTCATGCTTCCGTCTTTGCGGAAAGTGATAATATCGTCTATATCGGAACAGTCAAATAAATATTCATCTCTTTTCAGAGAGGTTCCTATAAAGCCTTCTTCACGGTTTACATAGAATTTCTCATTGGCTACCGCCACTTTAGTTGCATCAATGGTATCGAAAATCCTAAGCTCGGTTTTTCTTTCTTTATCTTTTCCGTATTTCTTCTGGATATTAAGATAATAGTCAATAGCATAGGTGATCAGGTTTTCAAGATGATGCTTTACCTGTTCTATTTTTCCTTCTAATGAAGCTATATTTTCTTTGAATTTGTCAAGGTCAAACCTGGAAATCCTTTTAATCCTGATTTCGGTTAACTTTAAAATATCTTCTTCGGTGACTGCTCTCAGCAGATGCTTGGTATGAGGTTTCAGCCCTTTATCTATGGTTTTCAGAACATCTTCCCATGTCTTTACTTCTTCAATATCATGGTAAATCCTGTTTTCGATAAATATTCTTTCCAGGGAAGCAAAATGCCAGCTTTCCTGAAGCTCATGAAGTTCTATCTCCAATTCTTTTTTAAGTAATGATACGGTATGGTCCGTATTCATTTTTAAAATTTCGGAGACATTCAGGAACATCGGTTTATCTCCTACAATGACGCATGCATTGGGAGAAATGGTAACCTGGCAATCCGTAAATGCGTACAAGGCATCAATGGTCTTATCAGGTGAGACATCATTATGAAGATGAACAAGGATCTCGACCTTGTCGGAGGTATTGTCTTCAATCTTTTTAATCTTAATTTTCCCTTTTTCATTGGCTTTTAATATGGAATCTATTAAATCGCTCGTCGTTTTGGAAAAAGGAAGTTCGGAAATGACCAAAGTATGCTTATCCAACTGGGTTATTTTTGCCCTCGCTCTTACTTTTCCTCCTCTATGTCCGTCATTATATTCCGAAACATCGAGATATCCGGCGGTAATAAAATCAGGAAACAGTTCAAACTTCTTTCCTTTCAGATGGGCAACGGAAGCATTGATCAGCTCATTAAAATTATGGGGAAGAATCTTTGTTGATAGCCCTACCCCGATACCTTCCACTCCCTGTGCCAACAGCAAAGGAAATTTCACAGGTAAATCAACGGGCTCATTATTTCGTCCGTCATAAGATTTGACCCATTCGGTAGTTTTTGGATTGAAAACAACTTCAAGTGCAAAAGGGGTCAGCCGGGCTTCTATATACCTTGCAGCAGCGGCAGAGTCCCCGGTGTATATATTTCCCCAGTTTCCCTGTGTATCGATTAGTAGTTCTTTCTGTCCGATCTGCACCATAGCATCTGTAATGGAAGCATCACCATGAGGGTGATACTTCATGGTGTTTCCGACAATGTTCGCTACCTTATTATAACGTCCGTCCTCAAGCTCCCGCATGGAGTGCATGATTCTTCTTTGTACCGGCTTAAAGCCATCATATACCGACGGTATCGCCCTATCTAAAATTACATAAGATGCATAATCCAGAAACCAGTCTTTATAAAGACCGGAAACTTTTTTTAAGCTCTCACCTTCATGCGAGTATTCTTCTGTTGTCATTTACACTTACTACTTTTTTCTCACTATTTGCCTTAACTACTTTATTTAAAGAGAGTTTTAAGTCATTTATTTCCTTCTTTGTCAAATAAGAAATTTCATATTTAAGCATTGTAGAACCATTATTTTTACTGGAAATGGTTACATACAGTCTTTTAATGAAAAGCATATTTACAATTTCATAGCTGATGAACTTATATTTTGGAAATTCATCACTTAAAGGCCTGTCCAAAAAGGGAATGATATTTCTATTCTTAAAATTAAGAGCTTCTCCGTCACTATCATATTCAAAGACCTGCCTTCCCCGAAGGAGGAAAACAAAGATAATGACTAAAGGAACAATAATTAACAAATAACTTTCAATCCCTAAAATGTTAAATTTGTAACGTTCTAAAAAGAAACTGACAATTCCTCCTGCCAGCATCATGAATAACACTGTATTCACAAAGTTATACAAGGGAATTTTACTACGATTACTTAATCTCATACTTAATTATATCTGTGTTTGGTTTTTTTTAATTTTTACTCTTCAACTTCACTCAATATTTCTTTTTTATCAATATCAGGGTCTTCCACCACCAGATTTTCCAGAATAAATGTCTGCCTGTCCGGTGTATTTTTTCCCATATAAAATTCCAATAACTGATCAATTGTCTGATCTTTTCCTACTACAACGGGCTCGAGACGGATATCCTTTCCAATAAAATATTTAAATTCATCGGGCGAGATTTCCCCTAATCCTTTAAATCGTGTAATTTCAGGATTTTTTCCTAGTTCATTAAGAGCTTTGATTCTTTCCGCTTCGGAATAGCAGTATCGGGTTTCCTTTTTATTTCTCACCCTGAATAAAGGGGTCTGAAGAATATAAAGGTGTCCGTTTTTAATAACGTCAGGAAAAAACTGCAAGAAAAACGTAATCATTAAAAGGCGGATATGCATTCCGTCCACATCGGCATCTGTTGCAATAATTACCTGGTTATATCTTAAATCTTCAAGGCTTTCTTCAATATTTAAAGCGGCCTGCAGGAGATTAAATTCTTCGTTTTCATAGACCACTTTTTTGGTAAGCCCATAGCAGTTCAGCGGTTTCCCTTTTAAAGAGAATACAGCCTGTGTTTCCACGTCCCTTGATTTCGTTATGGAACCGGAAGCCGAATCCCCCTCCGTAATAAAGATTTGGGTTTCTGCTTTTCTTTCTGCTTTTTGATCGTTATAATGCTGGCGGCAGTCACGAAGTTTTTTATTGTGAAGAGAAACTTTTTTTGCTCTTTCCCTAGCTAACTTCTGGATTCCTGAAAGTTCTTTTCTTTCTCTTTCCGAGATAAGGATCTTTCTTTGGATAGCCTCTGCTATTTCCTGGTTTTTATGTAAAAAGTTATCTAATTTACTTTTCAGGAAATCTATAATGAACGTTCTCACGGTAGGACCTTCCGGCCCCATATCGTTAGATCCGAGTTTTGTTTTCGTCTGAGATTCAAAAACGGGTTCTTCCACATTGATGGAGATCGCTGCTATAATAGATTTTCTAATATCCGAAGCATCGAAATTCTTGTTAAAGAACTCACGGATTGTTTTTACATAAGCTTCCCGGAATGCATTTAAATGGGTTCCTCCCTGGGTGGTATTCTGTCCGTTTACGAATGAGAAATAAGTTTCCGTCTGGGATTTATCGGAATGGGTAATAGCTACCTCGATATCATTGTCTTTCAAATGAACGATCGGATACAGGATATCGCCTTCCAGCTCTTCTTCCAAAAGGTCTTTAAGTCCATTTTCCGAATAATAGGTTTCTCCGTTAAAAATGATTTTCAGACCCGGATTCAGATAAGCGTAGTTACGCAGCATTCTTTCTATGTATTCCTTGCGGTATTTGAAATTGAGAAAGATTTCCCCATCAGGAATAAAAGATATTTCCGTTCCGTTTCTGTCTGAGGTGTCCGTTTCGGAGTTGTCCTGGGTAATCATTCCACGGGAGAACTCGGCCTGCTTCATTTTTCCGTCACGAAAAGACCTTACTCTGAAATAATCGGAAAGGGCGTTTACTGCTTTGGTACCTACACCGTTCAGACCTACTGATTTTTTAAAGGCCTTACTATCATATTTACCCCCGGTATTCATTTTGGAAACGGCATCCACTACTTTTCCTAACGGAATTCCACGTCCGAAATCCCGGATTGTCATTTTACCGTCATCCAATTTGATTTCGATTCTCTTACCGGATCTCATTCTGAACTCATCAATAGAGTTATCAAGAATTTCTTTAAGCAAGATATAAATACCGTCATCAGCAGAAGATCCATCGCCAAGCTTCCCTATATACATACCGGGACGCAAACGAATGTGTTCCTGCCAATCAAGGGTTCTGATATTATCTTCTGAATAGATTGGGTTTATTTCCTGTGACATATGCTAATTTCCTCAAGTGTACAAAAATACAGATTTGGATAAAATTTTCCTAATACATCTTATCTCTTTTTTTCAATTTTACACTATCCACAGGATATTAAACACAAAATTTGATTCTGTTTGCTTTTTTACTCAAAAACAACAATAAACATATAATATTACTATTATGAAAAACATAAAATATTTAACATCATTAATAAAAATCAATAAACAGTGACTTTTTTTCAAATTTAACCTCATATTTTTTTTCTTCATTTATAAAAAATGCTTTAATTTCGATCTGCTTAAAAAATATTATTTTTAAATGGTACATCTTCCTTCTTCAAAGCTACCCAATGTGGGAACTACTATCTTTACTCAAATGACCCAATTGGCCAACCAGCATCAGGCTATTAATCTTTCTCAGGGATTTCCTGATTTCCTGCCGGATTCCGGATTACTTAGTTCCGTAGATCATTTTATAAAAAAAGGGTTTAACCAATATGCTCCATTGGGAGGAATGATCCCTCTGAAGGAAGCTATAGCGACGAAGATCGAAAAAAGCCATCAGACAGATTACCATCCAGATTCAGAAATTACGGTTACCGCAGGAGGTACCCAGGCCATCTTTACCGCTATTGCTACTTTTATACAAAAAGAGGATGAAGTTATTATTTTTGAACCTGCCTATGACTGTTATGAACCCACCGTGGAACTTTTCGGGGGAATTGTAAAACGTTTTGAAATGAAAGCTCCCGATTATTCTATCGATTGGAACGTCGTAAAAGGGCTGATCACGGAGAAAACCAAAATGATTATCCTGAATAATCCCAACAACCCTTCAGGAAAGGTATTTAAAGAAAATGATATTCAGGAGCTTATAAAAATAGTAAAAGATACTTCCATTCTTATCCTGAGTGATGAAGTGTATGAAAATATTACTTTTGACGGACGTGAGCATTTAAGCATATGCCGCTATCCGGAACTTAAAGAAAGAAGTCTTCTTATCGCTTCTTTTGGAAAGCTTTTTCATGTAACAGGCTGGAAAGTGGGTTATTGTGCGGCGCCAAAAGCTTTAACCGATGAATTCCGAAAGGTACACCAGTTTAACGTTTTCTGTGTCAATACGCCTGTACAACTGGCATTGGCTGAATACATGAAAAATGAAGAACATTATATCCATCTCAGTCAGTTTTTCCAAGAAAAAAGAGATTTTTTGAGAAAAGGTCTTTCTAACACGTCTTTCGGCATTTTGGACTGTGAAGGAACGTATTTCCAGGCCCTTACTTATGATAAAATTTCGGATAAAAATGATTTTGAATTTGCTACTGAACTTACCATTCGGCATAAGGTGGCAAGCGTTCCTTTTTCCGCTTTTTATAAAAACAGGCTCAATGAAAATGTAATCCGTCTGTGTTTTGCCAAAAAACAGGAAACCCTGGAGCAGGCACTGGAATTTTTAGCTAAAGTTTAATTACTATATCAATGGGGAAAGCAGTCTTGCCAAATGCTCAAAGAAGACTTTGGTTTTGGATCTTTTTCTCCATTGTTCCCATGTGATTTCTTCGCAGTCTTCCATATCAGCCAGGAAGATTTCCTCGAGCTTCTTATTGGTCTTTTGATCATATATAAGGGTATTCACCTCAAAATTAAGTTCCTGGCTGCGCACATCCATATTGGCTGTTCCTACGCTTGCAAAATGATCATCCACGATCATGGTTTTGGCATGGATAAAACCTTTTTTATAGAAGAAAATCCTTACTTTATTTTCTAGTAATTCTTCGTAATAGGAGTAAGCAGCAGCATTTACGATCACCGAATCTCCTGACTTCGGAACCATCAGCCGGACATCAAGCCCTGCCAGTGCCATTTGCTTTATTGCATTAATGATTGTTTCAACGGGTACAAAATAAGGCGTTACAATATAAATTTTCTTTCTGGCTGAAAGAATTGCCGAGTTGGTGCTCAACATGATCGCTGGATTGGTATCAGGTCCGCTTGCTGCTACCTGTAACAATTGATTTTCCGGACAGGAACCTTCATATCTAAAATAATCCCTTGAAATCTCAGGAAATTTTTCCGTCGCAAAAATCCAGTTGGTCCAGAATAAAAACTGAAAATAATAAGCCCCGCTTCCTTTAATATATAAATGAATATCCCTCCAGTACTGCCACGGGTTCGGGTTGATATATTTATCAGAAACATTGATTCCGCCTGTGAAGACTTCCCTTCCGTCTACAATAATAATCTTCCGGTGATCCCTGTAATTTCCCCTGTTGGCAAGAAGTTTAAATGTAATCTTATTGACCGGAGAGGTTTGCACTCCCCCTTCTTTCAATCTATTTAAAAGTTTTTTTCCTATTTTTCCGCTACCCATATCATCATAGAGAAAACGGATGATGACCCCTTCCTTCGCTTTCTGAATCAAAAGATCGGCAAGCCTGTTTCCGATTATATCATTGTCATAAATATAATATTCGAGATGAATATGATGGCGGGCATTTTTTAAAACCTCAAAGACTTTTTTAAATTTTTCTTCTCCGTTTACCAGGATTTCCACTTTATTTCCCTGGGTTAACGGGGAATAGGCAGCATTATATAAAAAGTTAATCATCGGAATAAAGCTTTCCACTTCCTCTGACCTTTCTGCTAAGGCTTTGTGATGAGTTTCCTGGATAAAGGTCTGGATTGCATTGTATACTTTTTCATTTCTTTCTATTTTAAAAGTATAAAACTTATTCTTCCTGTAATTGACTCCGAACACAAAATAAATGATGATTCCTACAATAGGTAAAAAGATAATCAACATGAGATAAGCCAGTGTCTTACTGGTGTTTTTGGTGTCCATGATGATTTTTGCTGACAGAAAAAAAATACCGGCGAAATACAGAATTTCAAATCCGAGAAGAATGTAGGGAAACTGGTTTAAAAACTCTTTAATCATAAGCATTGATAATTCCGTGAAATCCAATATTTACACTGATTAAAGATAAAAAAAGTAGCAGAATCCTGCTACTTTTATTTTTAAATATTCATTCCTCCTGAAACTTCAATTCGCTGTCCGTTGATCCAGGCTGCATCGTCGGTACATAAAAAAGCGATCACACCGCCTATATCTTCCGGCAGTCCTGCTCTACCTAATGCAGTTACTCCTGAAATAAAGGAATTAACTTCTTTATTATCCCTTGTTCTTCCTCCTCCGAAATCCGTTTCTATGGCACCCGGAGCCACTACATTTACTTTAATGCGTCTTGGCCCTAATTCTTTGGCCATATAACGGGTTAAAGTTTCAACACCGGATTTCATCGAAGCATATACCGACGAACCGGGAATGGTAAATCTTGCCAGCCCTGAAGAAACATTAATTATTCCCCCTCCATCATTAATGAACGGTAATAGTTTCTGACTCAGGAAAAATACTCCCTTGTAATGGATCATAAACATTTCATCCAGCTGCTCTTCCGTTGTTTCCGCAAACGGGGCATATAAAGCTGTTCCTGCATTATTAATGAGATAGTCGATATGGGTGTTTCCCGTTATAGTTTTCACATATCCCATAACTTCCTTCACAAAGCCATCAAAAGTTTTGCTATCTGTGGTGTCCAGCTGGAAGGCAGCAGCATTTACTCCCAGCGCCTGGATTTCTTCTACTGTTTTTTCTGCAGCTTCTTTATCTGATTTATAGGTAAGGATGATATCAATCCCTTTTTGGGCGATTTTAACAGCTGTATTTCTGCCGATACCACGGCTTCCTCCTGTTACTAATGCAATTTTTCTTTTCGTATTCATTGTTTTCATTATTTTATGATACAAATTTCTGTTATTTCCGGGGAAGATGATTTGCTTCAATCAATCCTATATTTGCAAAATTCAAATCAGGAACGAAATTCGAGCGGGGTAAATGTTGTTTTACGTTTAAAGAAATTGGAAAAATGAGCTATTTCTTCAAAGCCCAGCGCATAGGAAATCTCAGAAACATTCCACTGGGTTTGTCTGAGTAATATTTTCGCTTCCTGCACCATACGTTCAGCAATGAGTTCCGTGGTTGTTTTTCCTGTGCTTTCTTTCAGCTTTTTATTCAGATAATTAACATGTACCGATAACCTGTCGGCATAATCTTTTGCTGTTTTAAGCTGTAATCTCTGTTCTGAGGATTCTATGGGGAACTGCCTTTCCAATAACTCAATAAATAAGGAAACCACTCTCAGTGAGGCATCATGGGAGGTTGACAATTTGGTGGCCGGCTGAAGTTTCTGCCCGTAATGAATAAGCTCGAGTACATAATTTCTTATGAGGTCATATTTAAATATATAATCTGAAGCAATCTCCTTTTTTATTTTCTTAAACAGATCGTCTATTTCGTTGGCTAAGTCATCATCAATTTCAAAGACAGGATAGCTTCCTGGCTGAAACAGGGGTAAATCTTCCAATGAAGTCCGAGAATTATTTTTAATAAAGAAATCTTCTGTAAAAACACAGAAACTTCCGGACTGATCAGGTTCTTCCGGAACCCAATGATAAGGAACCTTAGGCGTTGCAAATAATAAGGCATTCTGCTGTATGGAAATTACTTTATCTGCATATTCCGCCCTGTTCTTTCCTCTTATCAGGCTTATTTTATAATATTTTCTCCTGTTATAGGGCATCTCTGCCGTCGTTTTTACTTTTTCGATCGTCTGGGCAATATCAAAGACATTGAAATGTCCGATATCTTTGTGAAGACCTTTGGGGAAAATACTTTCTATATCTTTTCCCAGTTTATCCGACATTTCTTTATAAAAATCATCTAACGAGGTATGAGCAATCTTTTCCATGGGGGGGGGCATTTGTATAATTCAAATGTACGAATTGATTTTTATTGAAAAAGGGGTTAGGAGGGAAAATGGGAGTGGGTTTGGAAAATATGAGATTCTTCGCTTCATTGCATTGCGCTCTGAATGACAGGGGGAATGTGGGTGAGTTTTAAAGCTTGTAGGAGGCGGTCTGGTATGTTAGAATAAATAAAAAACGCTTCCACCAATTTATGAAAGCGTTTTTTGAACTATTTAACTTTAATATATTTTATACATTGAATCGGAAGTGCATAATATCGCCATCCTGAACGATATATTCTTTTCCTTCCACAGAAAGCTTTCCTGCTTCTTTTACTTTTACTTCGGAACCGTAAGTGATATAGTCATCGTATTTGATAACTTCCGCACGGATGAATCCTTTTTCAAAGTCGGTGTGGATTACTCCGGCTGCCTGTGGTGCCGTCCATCCTTTTCCGATCGTCCATGCTCTTACTTCTTTTACTCCGGCTGTGAAGTAGGTTTGAAGTTTTAATAAATCGTAAGCTTTTCTAATCAGACGGTTTACACCCGGTTCTTCCAAACCAAGTTCTTCAAGGAAAATCTGTCTTTCTTCGAATGTTTCGAGTTCATTGATGTCAGCTTCAATCTGTGCTGCCAAAACCACTACTTCCGCTCCTTCATTTTTAGCCATTTCTTCTATTTTACCGATCCACTCATTTCCGTTTTTAATGGAGTTTTCATCTACATTACATACATACAGAACGGGTTTTTTGGTCAATAGCTGAACTTCATCAATAATCGTCTTCGTTAAATCATCTACAGGAAATTCTCTGGCATTTTTTCCGTCCTCAATGAACTGTTGCAGCTTCTGAAGGGTTTCGTAGGTAAGGATATCTTCTTTTTTTCCAGATTTAATGAACTTTTTAGCTTTTTCAACGGCTTTTCCTACCGCTTCCAGATCTTTAAGCTGAAGTTCAATATCAATAATTTCTTTATCTCTCAGAGGATCTACCGAACCTTCCACGTGAACAATATTTCCATTTTCAAAACATCTTAAAACATGGATGATCGCTTCACATTCGCGGATATTGGCAAGAAACTGGTTCCCCAGCCCTTCTCCTTTGCTTGCACCTTTTACAAGGCCTGCAATATCTACAATTTCCACTACTGCGGGTAATACTCTTTCGGGTTTTACGATCTTTTCGAGTTCAAATAATCTCTGATCCGGTACAGAAACTGTTCCTAAATTAGGTTCAATGGTACAGAAAGGATAGTTAGCTGATTGAGCTTTAGCATTGCTTAAACAGTTAAAAAGGGTTGATTTACCGACATTGGGTAAGCCTACGATTCCACATTTCATATCGTTAGATTCAAAGATTAATGTTCAAAATTTTAAGTTCGCTTCCTTTATTCATAAGGAAAAACGGATGAAAAGTCCAGACTGCATTTAAAAATGGAAGTCTTAACTTTCAGCGTGCAAAGATAGTGATTTTGAGGTGAGTTTCATAACAAAAAAATCCGCCAGTTTCCTGACAGATTTCTAATAGTTTATTTTTTTAATGATTTTAAGGATTATCTGCGGTGGCATCCTGGGCCAGCGGGGCTTCATCCGGTGCCTGTTCCAATGCTTTATCCAGTGTGAATAAGGATTCATCGGTAGCTCTGTCCCCTCCTGCTATTTTAAGCTTATCTATAAGATCCTGAGCTAAGGTTTCTTCTTCCACCTGTTCTTTAACAAACCACTGTAAGAAATTCCAGGTAGCCCAGTCTTTTTCTTCCATGGATTTATCTACAATACTATAAATAGCAGTCGTATTATCTACTTCATGTCTGAAAACCCCATCAAAACAGGCGGACAGGGATTCAGGGTCTTCCGGAGGTGCCGGAATTGCTTCTACTTTTGGTTTTCCTCCTCTATTAAGAACATATTCCATGAATTTAATGGAATGATTGCGTTCTTCCTGAGCGTGTCTGAACAGAAACTTGGCAATTCCCTGGTAACCTCTGTCATCCGCCCAAATTCCATAGGATAAAAAAACATGAGCTGCATGAATTTCCTTATTCATCTGATCGCTTAATGCCTTTTCCATTGATTCGGAAAGTCTTTTCGTATTCATAATATGATTTTTTGTGATTAGGTCATAAATGATGCAAAAATGATTCCGATAAAGATTTATTATTTAATAATTGATACTAAATATCTCACCTAAACAACTACAATTCAATATTTTAAGAACATAATTTATAGTTATTCTAAAATAAAAACCGGCTCACAAGTGAGCCGGTTTCGGTATAATGATATATTCAGATTCTTTTATTTAATCTTCCTGGCGAGGTAATCACTTTCGTTCCCCAGCCTGTCTATAGCTTTGATAGCTACGGCATTTAAAGTTTTTCCATCTTTATGTTTCGGAATTTCTTTGGACAGGGTTTCCAGATTTAAAATTTCTGTTTCCCAAATTCCGTTATACTGGGTGAACAGTACCCACTGGAATACTTTACCAATTTCTTTATTACTCCAGCTGGCTCTTGCAAAGCTTCCGTTGTCGGTGATGAATAAAGTCGGCTGGGATAAAGGCTGGGCTTTAATCCACGGACTTTTTGGTATCAATGCTTTTTCTTTGTAAGGTCCGTTTCTTAAGGTGCTTAACATGGCAGGGCTTTTTGATAATCCCGCTATGCTCCAATGGATTTCTCCCGCATCCTTATTCAGGATCTGCCGGGTAATTTCAATCTGGTTCTTGATTTCCGAAGGACGGTCTGAAACTTTGACCTCCACCGTATTTAATCCCGGCCAAAGATGGCGGTTCATGGTATTTTCAGATTTCCACCAGTTCAGTAAAGGCTCAAATCCCTGCCCTTTGGAACTGATCGGCCAATAGAGCTGTGGAGAGAAATAATCAATCCATCCTTTGTTCAGCCATAGTTTTGCATCTGCATACAGCTCATCATATTGTGAGGAACCTACAATTCCTTCCGGATATCCGGGTTTCCAAATTCCAAACGGACTGATCCCGAATTTCACATATTCTTTTTCGGCATGAATTTCTTTATAGATCCTTTCTACGAATTTATTGACGTTATCTCTTCTCCAGTCTGCCCTGGAAAGACTTCCCCCACTGTTTACATAAGCTCTCCATGATGCATGGTCCGGGAAATCTGCTCCTCTGTTATAGGTAGCATACGGATAAAAGTAATCGTCAAAGTGGATGGCATCAATATCATATCTTGTGACAATATCTTTCACGACATTGGAAACATGTCCCTGTGTTTTGGGATTAGCAGGATCGAACCAATACATTCCGTTTTTTAAACGTACTACAATATCCGGAAGTTTATTCACCATGGACTGACTGGTAACCGACCCTCCATTGGTATGGTGTGCGCGGTAAGGATTGAGCCACACATGAAGTTCAAGCCCTCTTTTGTGAGCTTCCTCCACCCAGAACTGCAAAGGGTCATAGTTCGGGTAAGGACTTCTTCCCGTTTCTCCTGTAAGAAAGTAAGACCAGGGCTCCAATGAGCTTGTATACAGGGCATCTGCCGACGGGCGTACCTGGAATATCACGGCATTGAAGTTATTGTCTTTAAGCATATCCAGCATACTGATCGCTTCTGCTTTTTGCTCTTCTGCGGACAGGGTATTTTTGGAAGGCCAGTTGATATTGGCCACACTTGCCACCCATGCTCCCCTGAATTCACGTTTGATTTCAGGAAGGTTAACTTTGAACACTTCTTCTACGGGCGGAGTTACAGGTTTATTTGCACTGGCAGGTTCTTTTGTTTTAGATACTGTTTTAACCGGTTGTTTAGGGCTGGTTTTATTTGGAGTTGTTTTTACATTATTCTGAACGGAGCAGGAAGCCAAAGTTCCCAACAGCAGGATAAGTTTTATTTGATTTAATTTCATAATTTGAGTAAAAGCACAATTTTAAAAAGTGCAAATTTATAAACTTGAAATAAAAGATCGGGCAATTAATTCTATTTAAATTGAATTCTTTTCTCTGAAAAATTAATTTTTTCCGCCAAAACTCCTTTAAAGCATCTATTTTTTTAATTAAATTTTAAATAAATATTTTTAAAACATAAATATTGTAGCTAAATGGAAACGGCTGTTTTTAGCGTTAAATTCATTTCCCTTTCCCCTTCCGTCCACTTGGGCATCCCCCCATCTGGCCACGGTATTCTCTACTTCAAATCTCAGTTTAATCATTTTATGAAGGGACCAGTCCACCCGCGGAACAATTCTCCAGAGCTGATCTATACTACGTCCCCCCGGTGTTGCTGACACGGCTCCCCAGGAAGAGGTTACTCCATAGGTAGCCGGCAGCCTGCCATCCACCGGATTTTTCACTCCTCTATTTTTCACTATTCCGGCGAAGAGTCCAAAAGATACTGACCGGGTAGCCGTCTGCTGAAAATCAATCCACGCGCTTGTGGTATTCATGGTTCTGAAAAGGTCTGGCTCTCCCGGTGCTGAATATCCTACAAATCCACCCAGCATTACCAGGGAAGATGCATTTTGAGCCATCATAGCTGAAGCACTGATCATCAGGGGTTTGGTTATTAATCTCGCATAGGCCATTGCGGTAAAGCTTTTTACTTTTTCGTTATTGACTACCGGCGGTTCACCGGAGGAAAGCTGCGGTCTGAGAATCTCATACTGACCTGCTATACCGACTACCCATTGTGCAGATTTGTATTGTACCTGTAAATGGGAAGAGGGCACTCCACTGTCACGGTAAGGCAAGGTATTGGGTGTAAAATCCCGTTGGGAATTCAATGCCGCTATTACTTTAAAATTTTCTGCAAAACGGTGAGTAAGCCGGATCTGCGGATTTCTGTTTAAAGCAAATATGGGCGACCCTGTTCCATAATTCACTACATTGGGCAAGCAGTCCAATACAACCATAGGATGCCAGTACTGCCCTATTCCCAATTGTGTTTTTTCCCAATCCAGCATGACGTAGGCATGGCGCAGCCTGAATTCATTGATCCCCGCTTCCGTAGAGCCGAAAAACTCCCCTTCTAATATCCCTGAGGTTTTTGCTCCGAGGATATCGGGTCCTTTTACGTTAATTCCTGCCCGTGAAAGTACAGACAGCATGTGAAACTTGGATGCTGCATTGATGTCTTCTCCGTTCATATCTAAATTCCTATCTTTGGGATAGAGAAGAACAATATTTTCTCCTGCCCCGATACTCTGTCTTGTATCATAAAATGCATCATGCCTTATAAAACCATAAAAGTCTACTTTCACCTTGTTATTTCCCGGTTCTTTTGGGGCGGCAATTACAGTGTATAAGGTATCTGAAACTTGTTTTTCCGAAGAGTCTTCCTGTGCCATTGCATAGGCAGAGTTGAGTAAGCTCAAAGTATAAAATGTCTGCTTGAGAACTTTTTTCATTCTGATGGTGTTCGTTTTTCAATGATGATGGACAAACATACAAATAAATTTAAAACTAACAAACATTCGTTAGTTTTCATAACAAGTTTTCTATAATTTTTAATTATTCATAGCAGAATAATAAAGGGTAAAATTAAAATCTTAGGAGCGACAATAAAAAAATGGCTCCGGATTCCGGAGCCATTTTACTTATAAATTCAAGCAATTATTCTGCTTTAGCACTTCTCTCAGCACGTTTTCTATCTTCTTCAGAAAGTAATTTCTTACGCATTCTGATAAAGTTAGGTGTTACTTCTATACATTCATCCTGCTGGATATATTCCATACATTCTTCTAGTGAGAATAATATTTTAGGGGCAATATTTCCGTCTTTATCTTTTCCTGACGCTCTCATATTGTTAAGCTGTTTTCCTTCTACAATATTCACCACCAGATCTCCAGGTTTGTTCTGCTCTCCTACGATCATTCCCATATACACTTCTTCTCCCGGATCTACAAAGAATCTTCCTCTATCCTGTAATTTTTCAATGGAATAAGCGGTTGCTGCTCCCTGGTTTTTAGATACCAAAACTCCCTGGCTTCTTCCCGGGATCTGTCCTTTGAAAGGTTTATATTCTGCAAATCTGTGAGCCATAATCGCTTCTCCTGCTGTAGCTGTCAACATCTGGGAACGCAGCCCTATCAATCCTCTTGAAGGAATATCGAATTCCATATGCTGCATTTCTCCTTTCGTTTCCATGATCAAAAGGTCTCCTTTTCTCTGGGTAGCCAGGTCGATCACTCTTGAAGAATATTCTTCCGGAACATCTACTACCATAGTTTCATAAGGTTCGCATTTTTCTCCGTCAATTTCTTTAAGGATAACCTGCGGCTGACCGATCGTCATTTCATATCCCTCTCTTCTCATGGTTTCAATAAGAACGGATAAGTGAAGAATACCTCTACCAAACACTAAGAATGTATTGGCATCGTCCGTCTGCTGAACTCTTAATGCCAGGTTTTTCTCCAGTTCTTTTTCCAGTCTTTCTTTAAGGTGATTGGAAGTTACATATTTTCCATCTTTTCCAAAGAAAGGTGAATTGTTGATGGAGAAGGTCATATTCAAGGTAGGCTCATCAATAGCCAATCTTTCCAATGGTTCCGGATTTTCAAGATCTACGAAAGTATCTCCGATCTGGAAGGCATCAAATCCTACCACGGCACAGATATCTCCGGCCTGTACTTCCTGAACTTTTTTCTTTCCTAATCCTTCAAAAACGTATAATTCCTTTACTTTTCCTTTTACGATTTTATCGCCTTCCTGAGCCAGACCTATCCATTGTCCTTCTTTTAAAGAACCTCTGGTAATTTTCCCGATCGCTATTCTTCCTAAGAATGAAGAATAATCTAATGAAGTTACCTGCATCTGAAGGTTTCCTTCTACTACTTTCGGAGCAGGAACATGCTGCAGTACTCCGTCAAGGATAGGAAGAATGCTGTCTGTAGGCTCTAATGATGTATTGAACCAACCCTGCTTTGAAGATCCGTAATAAGTCGGGAAATCCAATTGTTCTTCTGTAGCATCCAATGCAAAGAAAAGGTCAAAAACTTTATCATGAACTTCTTCCGGACGGCAGTTTTCCTTGTCTACTTTATTGATCACAACGATAGGTTTCAATCCTAATTGAAGAGCCTTATGCAATACGAAACGTGTTTGCGGCATCGGGCCTTCAAAAGCATCCACCAATAACAAAACTCCGTCTGCCATCTTCAATACTCTTTCCACTTCTCCTCCGAAGTCGGCGTGACCAGGGGTATCAATTACATTAATTTTTGTGTCTTTATAAGTAACAGAAATATTCTTGGACAAAATGGTAATCCCTCTTTCTCTTTCAAGATCATTGTTATCCATAATTAATTCCCCGCTTTCCTGGTTTTCCCTGAAAATGTTGGTAGCGTGGATGATCTTATCAACCAAAGTTGTTTTACCATGGTCAACGTGTGCGATAATCGCAATATTTCTAATGTTTTGCATATAAGATTTTTACGGGGGCAAAAATAGTGATTTCAGATGAATAATTTAGCAAGAATATGAATTAATTAATAAATTCATAATGAGAATATTAGCTCAAAAACAATCAATAACCCGTTCAAGTCCAAAGAATTATATTAAAAATCATTTTGAAATTCCCTGTTGTATTCATTAAGTTTTAATTATCAATCCCCTAGAATGTTTAATGAAAAGTAAATCCGATCTTTTCTTTATTCATTTTATTCAGGCATTTTTCCACATTTTAAGGCTTTCCATCTTATTTTGAAAGGCAATGGCTATTTTCTTTAAGAAAGGCAGCGTAATTACAGAAACAAAAACATTAAAAAACAAATGAGCATAAGCCACCTGAAAGCCTATATCATCAGTAAGAGACTGGGTAAATCGGCTCAACAAATTAATGAAAGGGAAAATAAGAATCACTCCCGTAAGGTTGAATACAAAATTGGCTATCGCCGCCAGCTTTGCCCATTTATTCAGCTGCATGGACACCATAAGCGCTGTGCTTGTCGTTCCTACATTTGCTCCCAGGATAATAGAAATGGCCCCTTCCGGCGTAAGCACCCCCTGCTGTGTCAATAATATGGCAAGACCCGTAGTCACCGAACTGGACTGAACAATCAGCGTTACTATAATCCCTCCCAACACTCCGATAAAATGATTTTCCGTCCACTCCAATACCGAAATAATAGTGGGATCGTCTTTTAGTGGTCCTATCGCCGTATTGATTAAATCCAGACTGAACAAAATAAGTCCAAAGTAAAAAACAGACTTCCCTATCAGCTGTACTTTATTCGGGATCATACTGATGATGGTTCCCAATACAATAAAGAAAGGGGCAATAAATTCCATATTGAGGGTTACCAGCCATGCCGTAGAAGTAGATCCTACATTCGCTCCCAACAATACGGAAAGGCTGTTCACAAAACCTATCACTCCCGCATCTACCAAAGATACCGTAATGGAACTCACAGCTGTACTGGACTGGATAATGCTTGCCAAAATGATTCCTAAAACAAATCCTGACAAACTATGCTGAGTTAAACGTGAAATTAAATTTTCAAATTTTTCGGAGCTGATGTTTTTTATTTCGCTGCTAAAACTTTTAAGGCTATATAAGAAAAGTGAAATTGTTGCTAAAATAACCACGAAGGTCTGAAAATTAGACATGCTTACCTATTTATTGTTTTATAAATTTAAAGAGATTATTTCAAATATAAAATTCTCAGATTAATTTTTGTTTTTATCGGGTTCATTTATCCTAATTATATTATATACCTTTGACAAAAAAACAATTGGTAATAAATTAATCATTTTAAAGCAAAAAAAATAATGAATCCTAAAGAACTTAGAATTGGTAATTCTATTCTCGTTAATGACAAAGCCTCTACGGTAAATTTTGATTTGTTCCGCTCTTTACATGAAATGGAAAAAGCTATCTCTAATAAAAGCCTTTATACTTTAAAATTATCTCCTATCCCGTTAACGGATGAATGGTTTACAAAAGCTGGCTTCGAGATTAAAACTAAAGGCTATACCAATTCTGAACTGAGTGCGATCACTCCTTCAGAATTTATAAAAGAGGGAGAAGAGTTCAGGTTTTATCCGGGTGGCACGGACGGTTATGTAAGAGTTGATGCTGTCCACCAGCTGCAAAACCTGTATTTCAGTCTGACACAGCAGGAAATATTATAAATGAAGGCTCCTTTAGCAGGGAGCTTTTTTTTGGATTCGAAATTTTATTATCTTAGTGGTTAGTTACAACGTTTCATTGCTTTTTCCGGGGCAAGCTCTAGTTGTGAACTGCTTTCAAATTTTACTATCTTAGTGATTAGTTACAACTTCCTTTGGGGGTGATAACCTGGACGTTTGTTGTGAACTGCTTTCAAATTTTACTATCTTAGTGGTTAGTTACAACCCAGAATTAGAAAACAAAATTGCCGAGATCGTTGTGAACTGCTTTCAAATTTCACTATCTTAGTGATTAGTTACAACCTTTATCGGCTGACTGCATGTAGAAGAGTCGTTGTGAACTGCTTTCAAATTTCACTATCTTAGTGATTAGTTACAACTCTCTGACAATATTAACGATGTTGGTTCCTGTTGTGAACTGCTTTCAAATTTCACTATCTTAGTGGTTAGTTACAACAGCCATTCAGGATTAACGTCCGGTATAAAGTTGTGAACTGCTTTCAAATTTCACTATCTTAGTGGTTAGTTACAACTTTTTTTCATGTTTTTAATTTTAAGATTATGTTGTGAACTGCTTTCAAATTTCACTATCTTAGTGGTTAGTTACAACATTCAATTCTTGCTGATCTCCCCAGGAATAGTTGTGAACTGCTTTCAAATTTCACTATCTTAGTGGTTAGTTACAACTTATTGTTTTTTATTACATAGTAAAGATACGTTGTGAACTGCTTTCAAATTTTACTATCTTAGTGGTTAGTTACAACCTTACTGCAGCTGCTTATGCTCTGCTCACAGTTGTGAACTGCTTTCAAATTTTACTATCTTAGTGGTTAGTTACAACAGGTCAATTACTTGAATATGACCCCTCGGTGTTGTGAACTGCTTTCAAATTTCACTATCTTAGTGGTTAGTTACAACGGAGCATCAAGAGAGGAGTTAGATCAAACTGTTGTGAACTGCTTTCAAATTTCACTATCTTAGTGATTAGTTACAACCTCAACAAAAAAACGATGGCATGGCAGGAGTTGTGAACTGCTTTCAAATTTCACTATCTTAGTGATTAGTTACAACATGCAGGATGAATATAAGGATTTGAGAAATGTTGTGAACTGCTTTCAAATTTCACTATCTTAGTGATTAGTTACAACTTCCATAAGCTTTTTTATATGGGCTTCCAAGTTGTGAACTGCTTTCAAATTTCACTATCTTAGTGATTAGTTACAACTAATCCTGATTATGATAGTGACACTTTTTAGTTGTGAACTGCTTTCAAATTTCACTATCTTAGTGATTAGTTACAACGCTGCCGATTTGGCTGTATCATTGAAGGTTGTTGTGAACTGCTTTCAAATTTCACTATCTTAGTGATTAGTTACAACCATTATAAAGATAAGGGCCGCAATTCCTAAGTTGTGAACTGCTTTCAAATTTCACTATCTTAGTGATTAGTTACAACACATTGTTATACCTATAGAAGAAGCGCATGGTTGTGAACTGCTTTCAAATTTCACTATCTTAGTGATTAGTTACAACCCTTGTATTATTTTTCATCGCAAATAAGTTGTTGTGAACTGCTTTCAAATTTCACTATCTTAGTGATTAGTTACAACAAGGAGTTCCCAGACACTTTAGTAAATTCGGTTGTGAACTGCTTTCAAATTTCACTATCTTAGTGATTAGTTACAACGCTCAACAAGAAGACTATGGCGTGGCAAGAGTTGTGAACTGCTTTCAAATTTCACTATCTTAGTGATTAGTTACAACTTGATAGACATTGAAAACAAAACATACAGTGTTGTGAACTGCTTTCAAATTTCACTATCTTAGTGATTAGTTACAACTAGTCATGACTACAACCACGAAGATTAGACGTTGTGAACTGCTTTCAAATTTCACTATCTTAGTGATTAGTTACAACTCAGATATAAATTTTTATGAAAGACGATAGGTTGTGAACTGCTTTCAAATTTCACTATCTTAGTGATTAGTTACAACTTTCTCTTGTTTCCGAAGGAACGTCTTCCTGTTGTGAACTGCTTTCAAATTTCACTATCTTAGTGATTAGTTACAACCTCAAAATTTAATCCATTGAAATTCAATGGATTTATTGTTTGTTCAGGATTAAAAAAATCAGAACAACTCAAGCTGCTGAAAGGTAGGTGGAGGTTCTTCTTTATTTCTGGCAAAGAAAATTTCAATATCTCCAAACTGCTTATCCGTAATGCACATGATGGCAACTTTTCCGGCTTTCGGAAGCATATTCTTGACTCTTTTAATATGAACCTCAGCATTTTCACGGCTTGGGCAGTGTCTTACATACATGGAAAACTGAAATAAAGTAAACCCATCATCAAGCAGCCGCTTTCTAAAAAGAGCAGCTGCCTTCATATTGGCTTTCGTTTCCGTTGGTAAATCATATAATACTAATACCCACATGATCCGGTATGCATTGAATCTTTCGGAATTCATAATAACTCCGGATAGGAAATCAGACGTTTTTCTCCCGTATAGCATTTATATAAAGAACTTGCTGCCACTTTTACGGCAATCAGCAAAGGCCTTACTTTATTTTCCAGCTTTACATCTGCTGTTGCAATCTTCAGCATATGGGCTTTAAACTCTTTAGTCAGTTCTTCGGAACCTGGATCCATTTCAAGCCACTGCATCACCAGCATATCTACAAACGGACGAAACGGTTCCATCAGATCATCTGCCAGGCAATATGGGTTGTATTTATTTTTATGAAAAATTCCCAATACGGGGAGTAGCCCTGTTTCAACAATAGCTCTTGCCACCATACTCCTCAACACCGCATATCCGAAATTAAAGAAGTGATTAGGAGAATCCCCAAAGCGTTCCCTCAGAAAATCCAGGCTGATCAGGTATTTCCAGTAATGTTGTGCTGCAATTCCTTCCATATTGGTACTATCACCGCTTTTTACATTTTTCTGATATTCCAGCATAGGTTCAAAAAAATTTCCCAGCTTCCTCAGAACCGCCATCTGATTTTCAATCTTGCATTCTACCGTCTGTTTCCAAAGCTGCTTTTTCAACGGTTCACTGGCTTCCAGCTGATCTTTCACCCTATCCGAATGGGTCGTATGCCCATACAGAGGAAGCATTATTCCATGGGGCAAATGATGGGCATCACAACTAATGACCACCACATTATTTCCCATCATCTTCTGAATTAGCTGATGGGAAACCGTAATCTGAAAGTGGTCTAACATCAGAATTCCCAAATCTTCCACCGGAACCTTCCCTTTTAATTCTTTAGTAGAAGGATCAAGGATGTGCATTTGCTCATCTCTTAGCTTCAGATAGGCAGGATTTCCGATATAAACTGAACGGGTAATCATACCTTTGGATTTAAAATATTTCCTAAACGGTCCACTGAAATTTTAATACAGATATCTTTAATCATTCGCCCATCGAGGGCCCGCTCCATTTTATTAAGTGAGGAGAACTCCATTTTATTAGCAATAGATACAGCAATATTATGCTTTACAAAAAAGATCTGACTTCCTGAAAAACTGACTACTTTATAGATATTATTCAGTTTCTCCTTCGAAAGGTTTTTAAAATCCGGCTCTAAAGAGCTTTGCTGTTCTTCTTCCGTGGGAATATATACCAAATCATAAGGGCATAAAAAGAAATCTTTTTTATTCATAAATGAAACCGGCTCCAATCCCTGCTTCTGCCTTTCAATTATTTCATTTAATGGAATAGTCTCATAAGTTCTTTTTCCTTGATCCGAAATATAAACAGCAAAAAAAAGATTGGTTCCTTTAGCTGCTTCCACATATTTATTTTTCTTATTTCCTTTCTGACCCAAAGGAAACTTACTTCCTAATTCAAATTTCCTTACTTTATATATAGGATTGTGAGGTTTACCATCATTAAACTTTTCAATATTTCTGTTCATATCTTCAATACCCTCGGGAGAAAAAGCCAGTTCTGCCGTTCCTTTGTACTGAAGATAGTTTTTCAATATCTTTTGAATTCCGGTATCTGTTATGGAATCAATCGCTTTTAAATCAAAGGATGAATCAATATTTTTTCTGATCGCTGTTAAAATTTTTCCTTTAGGAACTTTCACCCAGGGTAAATCAACCTTCCCATACGTCATTTCTTTATGCATAGGCTTACGAATTGCCCAGTTTACCCCCTGCTGTTTTACCCGTTCTTTATTTTTAATACCATCTTTTTCCACCCATCTTTCATAATAATTGGAAGCTTTATTTATAACTCTAAGGTTCTGTTTGAAGCTGATTATAATTTTTTCAAGCTGATTTTTTGCGTGTAAAGTAAAATCATTCCAAGGTTTAAAAAATATTTTCGGAACTTCTTTTTCAATTCTTTTTCCAGTTTGAAAATGCTGATATACCACTTTTTCAAAGCTCATCAATTCTCTTTTTAAATCATATCGCTTTATCTCCGAATTAGCTGACATATTATTTAATAAATTAACATGCTTTCCTGTGGCACAAGCAATTACCAAGGCATCCAATGCATGATGGCGGTGATCTATTCTTTTTTTGGAAAAATCTTTGGACAATTCAACAGGAACCGTAGGCAGTAATTTTTGATATTTTTCGTTCCAGACCGTAAAAGCTTCTGAAGCTGTAATTTCATTCAACCTTTCAAAACGCAGAAGGATCAGATCATTCCAAATATCGTTCAATCCCCAATCCTGTTTGAGTTTTGAAGTAATCTTTCCGTTTACCAATAGTACATTTTTGGAATTCAGCCCATCATCATTTGCTTCACTTCTTACCAGATTAGAAAGAATACCGGAGATAAACTTACTGATATAGCGGGTATCATTTATTTGTCTTTGTATCATTTCTTCAGGAATATCTTCCATCAAAAGTTTTGATTTTTTACTTCTGTTTTTAGAATAGTGTTTCTTTACAAAGTCTTCATATTCATTTACTTCAAAAATTCTGACTTCTTTTCCCTCTCCACAATCCACAGTCTGCCCATGAAACTGTTTAATAAAACCTAATCCCGTATAATTATCTTTAAGCTTGTTAACAGCCGATTCACAAATCACCTTGTTACTGAATCCATCGTCGAAATACCTGCTCTGCGGAATGATGTGCTCTATTTCATAAGCAGGCGTAAAAAGTTTATTGAGCGGAATGATCTGTCCTGTATAAGGTGATGTATATTTCTGTTCCAGCCAAAGCTTATATCTTTTCAGATCTGCAGAGGAGGGCTGAGCCGTTTTACTAATCTTGAGAATATCATCTTCTATTTCAATATCTGAACTGAGTACTCCTTCTTCATATATTTTTAAAATTTCCTGCTGCATAGGAGAATAAGGTCTTACATTTTTAACCTTATCATCATTCGTCATTTCTGCGAGTAAGGCTTTAATACGAAGATTTGTATTCTCATTTTCCTGTACCTTAGCCGTAATCCTTCTACGGTCATCTGCTGTGTTCTTCATATCCCTGCCCAACTCAATATGAATTTCATCAAAAAACCCTGTTTTTCCTCCTCCATATTTTACCCAGATATCTTTTACTGTCCGGAGGGTTTCCGTAATGATCTGCTCTACTATAGGATTGCGAAGAGAGTGTTGTTTAAATTCTTTTAAATAAGCCTCAAGATCATTTACTGAATGCCATTTTCTTATTATATCTGATTCCGAGTGCCTTCCATATACAATATATTGGGCCAGCCACAGTTGTAACCCCTGAAAATCATTTTTACAAATAAGATGAACCGCTTTTTCCCGGACTCTGTTTTTTATATTTTCATCATATTCTCCTGTAATGATTTTCTCGATTCTAAGCTGAGAGTTCGGATCAATAGCATCCCAATTCCAATATTTACCCAACCTCATCAGGGGCAAAAGTTTTTTTATTGCTTTTTCAGAATATGCTCCATATTCACTTTTAAAAGGTGGGAACTTCCGATACGCCTCAAAAAAAGAAATCTCTTCAAGACCATTCTTTTGTGCAAATGTTTTTAATGCCTTTTCAAACTCTGTTTTATCTTTGACGGAATATATAATATGCCAAAGTCTCTGTTCTGTTTCTTTTGTTAAAAATCCAGTCGGCACTCCCTGTACTTTTTCTAACCTGGAAGCCATTAAAGCTCCCGTTTCATTACAGGGATACTTTTTATTTTCCACATAATTCCAGCGATATTTTTCGATTTCAAGATTCAATATTTTTCCTTTAAAATCTTTTTGTTCCAGAAGATATTTTATAAGGGGTTTCTGTTCCACTTCTTTTCTCTTATGAAGAAACTCAAATAATTTTTCATAATCTTCCGTACTGCCTAAAAACTCCTTAGTTACATTATTATCATCATCTTTTCTGTAAACAGAAAGATTAAACATCCATTGCCAGATCCGGAATTCCTGATATAAAGGATGAGATTTTGGAATTGCTTTAAGATACTGAATATGCTCTACATCATTTTCTCCTTTATATTTTCTAAACTCCAATGTACAATTACTGATAAGAGATTTCTGACTTTTTAAAGGGCGCTGATAAAAAATAACATCATTCAGAAAGAGATGAACAAAATCCTTTTTACTCAGCAAAAGCTGGTGGGCATCATTATTTCTGTATAATTCACGAATGCAGTCGTAATATGCATCTTTATCCTGTAATTCAGGATGAAATTGTTTTTGGATTTCTAAAATTTGTCTTAATTCTTCCTTATAAAATTTTCTTTCAATAGTGCGAACAAGCCTGCCTTTTATTTTCTGTTCCGGTTTTATGAGTAGCGTATCATAAATATAGCTTCCCACTGTTTTATGGGACATACTAATTTCTTTTTCAGTCTTCTTTTTGATCAATGTCCAGTCCTCTTCTCCTGGAACACGGAAACTCCTTTTTTCATTTCCTTCTTTATCCGTTTTCACACTCCCGTCATCATACAGCTCTGTGGTTACAATGAAATCCCTCGTCTTATCTTTCCAGTCATTTAAAGATATTTTACTTGGCCTTCTGTATACCCATCCATTTTCTAAAATTAATGAATACCAAATATCAGACTTCCCTTTTTGAGGTTCATCGGCTATTACATCAACAATCTTTAAAGAGTAAAATTCCACTAACTTATTTGGATTTTCCTCTTCTTCTTCTCCCCGTAGCTGATAGTAACCTCTCTTCTGATTAAAATTCAAAAGAATCCATGCCAGTTCTTCTTTTTTTATCTTTTGGGTAAGCGCTTTTTTACGCAGATAATAAATAGTCCAATCATAAGGAACTTTTTTCTCATTTTCTAAAAGCTGTGGCTGACTCTGTTTAAAATCCTCCAACATTTCCAAAAAAGAATTTTTAAAAATAAAACCTGTAGAATCATAAGCTAATTTAGGCTCTCCCTCTCTGAACTTTCCCAATCGTTTTACAAAATCAATCTGAGAAGAATAATGATCGGGTAAAAAATTTAATATATATAAAATTCTATGCAGCCTTTCTCTCCGGAGTAAAGATCTTTCTCTCAGTCTTCTCACACTTCTGTACTTTGTTCTTTCCGCAGTCTGAGAAACAGTTTCACCTTTTCCAAACTTTCCTAAAATATCCTGTGTCATAGGAATAACTCTGCTTCCCATTCCCAGAATGTGCCCTTTCTTATTTTCAAAGTCATTTTCTATTAAAGCCCAGCCTACGGAATTAGTACCTAAATCCAAACCTAAAATTCTTTTCATCGTGATTTATTTTAAGTATAAATTTAAAAAGAAATAAATTATCATTTTTACGGTTTCCCGTACATTTTTAATTTAAAACTTCTACAATTATAATCATATTATTTTTCAACTCTACATATATTGCAAATTTAAAATTTTATTATTAGATTTGCAAATATGATATTGTAAACAAACTGACGAGTTTATTTTGTTAAGGTCCAAACTTAACTTGTTAGATTTCCAACATCTAATAACAATATCATCTTTTAAACTATACTCTATTTTAAGATTTTATTACATGTAGAGTTGGTTGTGTATTGCTTTGTTTTTTATAAAATAGGAAATATCTGATATTTTAATAATAAATTATCATTTTTACGGTTTCCCGTATTGCATAATAAAATATCTTGAGTACCTTTGGATCAAATTTGAAAGCAATTCACAATAAGGATTATTCCGTTGTGAAAACATTCAAGGCGGGGCAACTCGCCTTTTTTCATTTCAAAAACACTATTTTTGCCCTCCCAAGAAAAAACAATGACGACTTTAGATTTTATACAGAAACAGATCGATTTACCTTCAAGAAGCATTAACAATACTCTTCAGCTATTATCCGAAGACTGCACCATTCCCTTTATATCCCGTTACCGTAAGGATATGACCGGAAATCTGGACGAAACACAGATCGAGCATATTGCAAAACTGAACAAACAGTTTGAAGAGATTATTAAGCGTAAGGAAACGATATTAAAATCTATCGAAGAGCAAAATGCACTCAATCCCGAACTCCGACAAAGAATTGAGGAAAGCTTTGATATCCAGGAGCTGGAAGATCTATACCTTCCTTTCAAGAAGCGCAAAAAGACCAAAGCTGATGCTGCCAAAGAAAAAGGACTGGAAACTTTGGCCAAAATTATCATGAGCCAGAAAAGTCACGACCTGTACTCCACCGCTTCCAGATATCTTAATGAACAGATTGCCAGCGAAGAGGAGGCTTTACAGGGAGCCAGGGATATCATGGCGGAATGGATCAATGAAAATATGTATGTCCGCAAAAACCTTCGCCGGATCTTTCAGCGTAAGGCACTTATAACCTCCAAGGCTGTAAAAGCTAAAAAAGAAGAGGAAGATGCTCAAAAATACAGCCAGTATTTCGAATGGGAAGAAAGTTTAAGCAGAATCCCTTCTCACAGGCTGTTGGCCATGCTGAGAGCTGAAACGGAAGGTTTTGTAAAAACCAATGTGGGAATCGATAAAGACGAAGCTATTGAATTTATTGAAAAAGCCATCATCAAATCCAACAATGAATGTTCCGAACAGATTGCACTGGCTATAAAAGACAGCTATAAACGGCTGCTGGAACCTGCTATTTCCAATGAAGCCTTACAGGAAGCCAAAGAAAAAGCAGATCAGAAAGCCATTGAAATATTTTCCGATAACCTGAGCCAGTTGTTGCTGGCACCTCCGTTGGGTGAGAAGAGAATCCTCGCCATTGATCCCGGATATAAAAGCGGCTGCAAAGTAGTATGCCTTGATGAAAAAGGGGATCTACTTCATAATGAGACGATCTATCCTCATGCCCCACAGAATGAAACAGGGATGGCTATGAAAAAAATCCGTTCGATGGTGAACGCCTACAATATAGAAGCTATTTCCATCGGAAACGGAACAGCAAGCAGGGAAACGGAATTTTTTATTAAAAAAATAGCCTTTGATAAACCTTTGCAGGTTTTTGTGGTTTCAGAAGCGGGGGCTTCGGTATATTCTGCCAGTAAAATAGCAAGGGAAGAATTTCCAAATTATGATGTTACGGTAAGGGGTGCAGTTTCTATCGGAAGAAGACTTGCCGATCCTTTGGCAGAACTTGTAAAAATTGATGCTAAATCTATTGGTGTAGGGCAGTATCAGCACGATGTAGATCAAACCTTACTGAAAAACGAATTGGATTCCACCGTTATGAAATGTGTAAACTCGGTAGGAATTAATTTAAATACCGCCAGCAAATCTTTATTAAGCTATGTTTCCGGGATCGGAGAAAAAATGGCTGAGAACATAGTGAACTACCGTGCTGAGAACGGTGCTTTTGAAGACAGAAAACAGCTTAAAAAAGTACCGCGTCTGGGAGAAAAAGCTTTTCAGCAGGCGGCGGCATTTATTCGGATTGCACAGGGTAAAAATCCTCTGGATAATTCTGCAGTACATCCGGAAGCCTATGGAATCGTAGAAAAAATGGCGAAAGATTTAGGAATTAAAACTCATGAACTGATTGCCAATAAAGAAAAAATCACTTTAATTCAGCCTGAAAAATATATTACGGAAGAAATTGGAATCCTGGGTATTAAAGATATTGTAAAGGAGCTGGAAAAACCCGGATTAGATCCAAGAAAAGCGGCTAAAATATTTGAATTTGATCCGAATGTAAAAAGCATTAAAGATGTAAAGCCGGGAATGGTTCTGCCGGGAATCGTTAACAATATTACAGCTTTCGGATGTTTTGTGGACCTGGGCATCAAAGAAAGCGGGCTGGTTCATATTTCGCAGCTTAAGGACGGCTTTGTTTCCGATGTCAATGAAGTGGTAAAACTTCATCAGCATGTCCAAGTGAAAGTAACTGAAGTGGATGAAGGTAGAAAAAGAATCCAGCTCAGCATGATTTTATAGTAAGAAGCATTGAAATAAGATTATTTTTATCTTTACCTAAAAATATGATGACTCATCTGGAAATTATTAAAAGTACTTACGAAGGTAAAACTTCAGAAGAAAACAGCAGGAACCTTGAAAAATATCTTGCTCCTGATGCGCAATGGACCGAAGCTGCAGGATTTCCGCTGGCAGGGACTTTCACAGGTTTTGAAGAGATTGCTAAAAATGTATTTTACAGATTGGCAACTGAGTGGATCGACTACAAATTCACCCCTGAAAATTATGTTGCAGATGGAGATCAGGTCGTTGCCTACGGAAACTACACGGGCATCAATAAGGAAACTAACAAGCCGCTCAACGCAAGAGTTGCCCATCTCTGGAAGCTCAAAGACGGTAAGATCATTTCCTTTGAACAGTTTGTAGACAGTAAAACAGTGACCGATACCATGTAATAAAAAAGCTATCCAAAACGGATAGCTTTCATTTTATTTATAATCTTTGGAGCTTCTTCTCGGTTCTTTCATCTCCGGCCATTTTACCGGATTTCCTTTTTCATCCCGAGGCATCACTCTCTTTTCCCTGCTGGTGGTTTCCGGATCTTCGGAGGCCATATACGCAAGAGTGGCTGTAAGGATCACATTATTTTTTACTTCATCAAAAACAATTTTATCATAGGTATCTTTTGTGGTATGCCATGTGTACCCAAAATAATCCCAGTTCAGCGAGCTTAAAGAAAATCCGGGTACACCGGCCGCTACAAATGAGGCATGATCCGACCCACCTCCTCCGGGCATTCCGGGAAAATCGGTTTTAATATGTTCCCTCACTTTTTTAGGAACTGCACTCAGCCATTTACCAATATAATCATAAGATTTTACAAATCCCTGTCCACTGATATTGACTACCCTGCCGGTTCCGTTATCCTGGTTAAATACTGCCTGCACTCCTTTTATAATCTCCGGATTATCTGCTACAAATCCTCTGGAACCGTTTAACCCCTGTTCTTCACTTCCCCAAAGTCCTACAATGATCGTCCTTTTATTATCGGGATAATATTTTTTAAGAATTCTCATGGTTTCCAACATGGTAATAACTCCCGTTCCGTTATCCGTCGCCCCCTGCGCTCCGTCCCAGGAATCAAGGTGTGCGGAAAGAATAACATATTCATCGGGTTTTTCTTTTCCTTTTATCATCCCGATGGTATTAAAGGTTTTTGCTTCCGGAAGTTTTTTAGATTGGGCGTCGATCTTAATTTTGGGATGTACTCCTTTTTCCGCCAGCCTAAAAAGCATTCCATAATCTTCCAGTCCGATATCTATCATGGGAATATTCATCGTCTTTGCCCCAAAAATCCGGTTTGCTCCCATAATTCCGGTCCAGTTTGAAATGGCTATTCCGGCAGCTCCCGCCTTTTCAAGGGCTTCGGGAAGAGTATTATTATCGTAACCTATGTTCTTTATATAATCTCTAAAGTCTTTTGAATCCTGCTCTTTTTCTGCTTTAAGTTTTTCATATAATTCCGGTGTTGCAAATTCTTTGATCTGTACATCCGAACGACCTGTTTTCTGGTATTGCGCCATTAATACCACTTTACCTTTTACGGAAGGAAGCCATTGATCAAATTCGGCTTTAGATGATGCTTTTGGAAGGATGATCACTTCTGCTTCTATGGGTTTTCGGGTAGACGGACTCCATGCCAGCTGAGTAGCCGACAGTGATTTCAGTCTTGGATAGGTCATATCTACATGGGTAATTCCTCTTTGCCATCCTTTCCAGGTACCAAACTGCTGAAGCTGCGCATCAATTCCCCAACCTCGCAGCTTACCGGCAGCCCATTCATTAGATGCCAGCATTTCCGGACTTCCTACCAGACGTGGTCCAATACCGTCTAAAAGCTCATGCGCCATATCTTCAAGCTGAGAACTGCTATTGACTTCACTGACAAAGTTTTCCACTACCGGATGGAGATTTTCCTTTGAACCGGAAGGTCCCTGTGCCCATGAAAATTGAATGGTCAATACCAGTACCGGTATTGAAAAAAGTTTATTTATCTTCATAATTATTATTAATTACGCTAAAGATAAAAAGATTTTAATAAAAATTAGAACAGAAAAATAGAATATGAATCATATAATAACTATTAAAAACAAATAGCTTTAATGATGGAAAAAGAAAGAAAAATGTATACGGACTGATCTATAAGATTTCCATAACCGAGATAAAAAAAACCGACTTCTAGTAGTCGGTTCAGGGTTGTTATTTTTTTGATTCTTCCACAGAAACTTTTCTGAAATCTTTAAACAATTTACTTAATTCCAAAGCTGCTTTACGAGCTCTTGTTCCAGCTGCTTTGTTTCCTTTTTCAGCTTGTTGGTTTGCTTCAGTAGTGAAAGTTTCAAATTCTGCGTTGATTTTTTCAATTAGTTCTTTCATTTGTTAAAAATTTAAGCTGCAAATATAGTGTTTATGGCACATACGCCCTAACATCCCCTTTACTATTTTTGATTGTTATGGCAAAAATCATGTGATTAAACAGGAATCTAATTCCCTACTTCAGAATATTCATTTTTCTGATTTTAATTAAGTATCTGATTTAACATAATTTATAGTAGAAGTAGCTATCAAAATAACTATTTCAATTGTTATAAAGCACTCTCCAAGTATTTATAGAATAAAAACATATACTCTTATCCTTAATAAAAATATTAACTTTTAAAACATATAACTATATATACAATAATTTAATACATAATAAATTAAATTTAATTAAAAATATTTAATCAAAATAAAATATAAGTTGTAATTTTGATTTCATTATACATAATAATGAATATGAAAAAAATTTATTTTACCCTCTTCAGCCTTTGTTTTTCTGTGGCTGTATTTTCTCAATCCAATGAAATTACTTCTGTTTATACGGATTATAATAACGGAACCAATTCCGTTTGGAATTCATCTGTTGGGAACATCAGTTCAGTAAGGCCTGATAACAGCCATAATTTATTGGCTTTTGAATGGAAAGGGACCTATTATACCACCGGTGTTAATGATCCTTTAGTAAGCGGCTCACTGGCCACTTATACTCCACTGACCTTTCAATCCGTTCCTGTCAATAAATTACCGGATCCTACCAATGATACTTACATCGGCGTCGGTAATATGTATGGAGGCTATCCCGGAAGTTCTTCCGCTCCGATTCCGGTAGTGAACAATATGGAAATTTATTTATCAGACGGGGTCAGAGGTCTGGACATGGGAACTGCTATTTTTAACCCTCCTCCATCTTCGGATGTTGAATATGATGTGGTATCTATCAATCCCGCTTCCATCGGTGACGGAATCCCCGATATCATCATTACGCAAATGGGGCAGCCTTCGGGATCACCTGATATTTTTGAATTTGAGGATATTAACGGTAATACGGTGGGTAACAGCGTTGATATAATATTTAATAATGTAAGTGTGGTGGGAGAAGCTTCCTGGAAGTTTTACAATGCTTCCACAGCTGCTTATGTACCCGGCTTACAAGGAAGCAGGGAAATGCGCCTGTTGGCATTCGACTGGAGTGATTTCGGCTTAACAGATCTCAATATTTCAGATATAGAGCACTTTATTCAGATATTCTCCGGAAGCAGTGATCCGGCGTTTACTGCCTATAACACCGAATCTTTTACCATCAAGCAAAATGTTGCCGGTTTTATATTCAACGATAACAATGCCGGAACTCCTGATGGAAACGGTATGGAAGGTGTCGAAGTAAGATTATTCCAAAACGGAATACAGATCGAAAGCACCACTACCGATTTTGCCGGAGCTTATTTCTTCAACAATCTGAATCCCGGAGATTATACAGGACAGGTTATCCTACCTCCTAATTTTTATGTGGTAGGGAATGCACTCGGAAATACAAGTGACAGCATTTCAGGAACCATTACTGCCTCTACTTCTTATTCACAAGTTAATTTTGGTCTTAATGAACCTCCCGTAGCTATTGATGATATAATCAATGCCGCTTATTCCGGAGCCACCATTTCCAAAAATATTTCTCAGAATGATGTGGATCCCAATTCCGGAAATGTGGTTTCTTCTACGGTACATTATGTAAATCTACCGGCAGGTGCTACCAATATCAGCTATGACACTTCGGGAGAAATCATAGAGTTTACCGTTCCCGGAGAAGGAACCTGGTCCCTGGATTCTTCCTATAATGCTATTTTTACTCCTGAAACTTCATTCCTTGGAAATACGACTACCGTATATTACACCATCAGAGATATGGCAGGACTGCTGAGTAATGTAGCCAGCATAGATGCCGAAGTGGTAGATTACTGTACAAAAGCACCTTTGATCACGTCCGGTGGAACTCCTTCCCGATTCGGTATTACATCGCTTACCACAAAAGCACCGGGATGGCCACAAAATGTTCCGAACGGGCAAATAGTTTTAGAGTCTCATAATAAAGGTTTGGTTATCACCCGGGTAAGTGATGAAACAGCTATCACCGATCCTAAGGAGGGAATGCTGATTTATGATATTGCTGCCAATTGCGTCAAACTCTACAACGGCACCGCATGGCATTGTATTGAAAGAAGCTGTAATGAATAATAATTTTAATAATGAAACTATGAAAAATCATATATATTTCTGTGTCACTTTCCTTTTATTTTTTAATGGATTCAACGCGCAGGTTTCCATCGGGAAAACTTCAGTAAACGGAAACAGCACATTGCTGGATTTCTATGACAATACCGATAATACTGAAGGTATTATTATTCCTGCCGTTACCTCCGCTACCGTGGTAGAAACCGTAGGTACACCAGCTCCCGGAACATTTATACTGGACCAGACAGATCAAAAGATTAAAGTGTATGAAAACAGCGCATGGCTGGAACTTTCAGATGCAGGAGATACGAGTGCTTTAATCGTGAATAATGAAACGGAAAAAGGAAATGGTGTTATACTAGGAGATCAATCTTCTACTGCAAGCGGTATTTTGGTACTTGAAGATCCCGCAAAAGCAATGGTTCTTCCTAAAATCGAAAATCCACATATCAATGTTCCCAATCCTTATCCGGGAATGATATGTTATGATACGGTGAGCCAGTCGCTGGCTGTTTTTGACGGGGAGAACTGGAGTTACTGGAAGTAGTTTTATGCACAGATAAATTTTAAAATAAAAATGCTCCTTATTTGGAGCATTTATTTATTGCTTTGTCAAATGTATAAGTTTTTCACTTGGCAATGTAGTTTTAAAATTACTACAATTGTCAGTTGTTATATCATAAAGTGGTAAAAACAGTATGCTCATATTATTGGGGGTTTCTGATTGTATTCTCAAGTAAGTATAACCGTAATCAATACAATTAATTTGATCTCCGGAAAAGTACAATAAATAAGCTTTTAAATCTTTTTGAAAATTATCACCAAAGAACTTCAATTCTAATTCTGAATCTGTTTTATTAAAATTATCATATTCTAAAATGCCACTCGCAGTGGTTATTTTTAGTCTGCCAAGTAATTTATCCCATTTTATATTTTCTCCTACATTTTCTTTTTTAATGAAGTTAAATTCATAAGTCTTTCCGTCACGAACCCCCTTCCAAGTTCCAACATATTTATCTAATTCATTATTCATATCTTTCAAATAAGCATTATCTGGTATATCAGACGGGCTAGTATTGAGAGGGTATTCTTGAGCTTTTAAACAAAAAGAAAAAATTGTAAGTATAATTAGAATCACATTTCTCATAGTGGTAATTTTACGGGCATAAGAAATGATCCTTACTGCTTAGTTAATACAATATCTTTTGGAAAATTAATAGGGAAATCTCCATGCTGTGTGACATAAGCGTTATGTATACAATCTTCTTTATAAATACTTGGCATGTATTCAAAAACTGGTAATATCTAAAGTTGCAGATTTACCACACATATTTTCAGGATAAAAATATAGACGTTTCCAATTTCCATTTTTTAAACTTCTTGACATACCAAATATTTCAGGAGATTGATTATTAAAATTAGTAATTCTATCTATTTCTATAGTACCATCTGATGCAATTATTTTTCTTTCACCAAATATATCATCTACATAGTAAGGGTGTGTATCTCCTGGAATAGAAGAATAATGTTTTATTTTTTTTAATTGAATATAAATCGTTTTATTATTCCAAGTCCCTTTCCATAAACCAACATATTTATCCAGTTCATTATTCATATCTTTCAAATAAGCATTATCTGGTATATCAGACGGGCTAGTATTGAGAGGGTATTCTTGAGCTTTTAAACAAAAAGAAAAAATTGTAAGTATAATTAGAATCACATTTCTCATAGTGGTAATTTTTACGGGCATAAGAGATGATCCTTACTGCTTAGTTAATACAATATCTTTTGGAAAATTAATAGGGAAATCTCCATGTTGTGTGACATAAGCGTTATGTATACAATCCTCTTTATAAATACTAGGCATGTATTCAAAATGCAAAGTCATTTGAGTGCCTGTAAAACTGGTAATATCTAAAACACCCCACTTTCCACACATATTTTTGGGAGAGAAATGAAATCTTTTCCAGTTACTATTTTTCGTGCTTGGAAGTACCCCTCTGATTTCAGCCCCTTGATCACCAAAATTTGTAATTCTATCTATTTCAATTGTCCCATTAGATGCTATTATTTTTCTTTCTCCAAAAATCACATCACTATAATAAGGGTGATTATCTCCGGGTATTGAAAAATAATATTTCATTTTTTTCAATTGAACATATAATGTTTTTCCATCCCAATTTCCTTTCCATAAGCCAACATATTTATCCAGTTCATTATTCATATCTTTTAAATATGCATTATTAGGTATATCAGACGGGTTTGTATTGAGAGGGTATTCCTGGGCTTTTAAACAAAAAGAAAAAATTGTAAGTATAATTAGAATCACATTTCTCATAGTGGTAATTTTTACTGGCATAAGAGATGATCCTTACTGCTTAGTTAATACAATATCTTTTGGAAAATTAATAGGGAAATCTCCATGTTGAGCTACATAAGCATTATGAATACAATCCTCTTTATAAAAACTAGGCATGTATTCAAAATGCAAAGTCATTTGAGTGCCTGTAAAACTTGTAATATCTAAAACACCCCATTTCCCACACATGTTTTCAGGGTAAAAACTAAGTCTTTTCCAATTAGCATTTCTTGTACTGTTACCAATTCCACTAAATTCTGGATTACTATTATCAAAATTAGTAATTCTGTCAATTTCTACTGTTCCATCTGCTGCAATAATTTTTCTTTCTCCAAAGATTCTATCTTTATAATATGGATGTGTATCTCCAGGTATAGAAGAATAATCTTTTACCTTTTTGAATTGAATATAAAGTGTTTTACCATTCCATGTTCCTTTCCATAAACCAACGTACTTATCCAATTCATTATTCATGTCTTTTAAATAAGCATTATCTGGTATATCAGATGGGCTAGTATTGAGAGGGTATTCTTGAGCTTTTAAACAAAAAGAAAAAATTGTAAGTATAATTAAAAATAAGTTTTTCATAATAAAGTATTTGATTTTAAGGACATTTTGATTCTGTAATTTTCCCGTTTACCAAGCTAAGCTGGGTATTTCCACTTGATGAATTTCTAAATAACTTAGCATTTGGAATATTTAAATGTTTACCCATAAATTTAAGAAATTCTTTTTCTAATTTTCCCATGTCATAGCTAACATTTCCACTTACATTCCCCACACTCTTCGCATTATCTAAATAATCATACATATAGTTATCATTCACTTTTTTTAATTGAGCTTCTGTATAATTAGGAAAAGCAGTTGCAGAAGAACCATCAAAGGTAAATGAATAATTTCCCCAACTAGTAACTATTGTAAACACAAGTTCATTGATAGGGATTTTAGGATTAGTAGAAGGATTATTATTGTATTCCTGAGCCCAAACAATCCACTGATTAAAAAACATAATATCTCCGGGAGAAAAGATTGGATAAAGACCGTCATAATGGGAATGCATTAAAGCAATGGTATTGGGAAATACTGACATATTTACAGTACTACTTCCCGGGGCATTTTGTAAAATTTGATTTTCGCCAGTATTACTAATCCTAAAGCCACTCTCATAGCTATCTCCTGTTTTATTTTCCAAGGCGGTAATATTATCTTTAAAGGTTGAATTTCCAGTCCTTATTTTCATAACCATACATGGATTAAGGTTAAGTTCCGGAGCTCCACCTCCCCCTCCACCAAGGTTATTATCTATACAGTTTTCATAAATGGAACAGCCTCCCGAAGTTCCACCGCTTCCCCCAGACGGTAAACCGTTGCCGTTGCCACCTGTTTTTGGAACTGTAATAATTACCGTATCAATATCGCAGGGAGGATAACCATCAAAACCACATGCAGACTTGCTTAACCTTTTATTTACAGCAGTTTTTACATACTGTGCCTTAAATAGGTTCAATATTTCCTGATAGTTCTTTTCATCCTGAGACATTTCATAATACTCAACTATGGTTTCATCTTCTCTTAGGCTAGCAACCATTATACCTGAAACCTGATAATTCTTAATTAAAGGAAAAAGGACATACTTTTCTTTGTTATCAGTAGTAAATTCCTGAGATCGAATATTAAATTCTATGTACCCGTCTGAAATGGTTTCCGACTTACTAAAAGACCTTTTCATAGTCTTTGCCGTATAGCTGACACTATAAAGACTGTCGTATCTTTCCATCAGGGTTTTAAAACCGTCTGCATAATCTACCGTTCTTCCATTTTGTTCAGAAAATACCTGAAACTTGTTAGAAGTGTATTTTTCATCCTGACTTTTAAAATAGTCATCTTCTGAGCTACAGGAATGAAATGTAAATAAAGATATGGCTACGGGGAATAACCAGGGAATAATTTTTTTCCTCATGTTTGTTAGTTTTTATGTGTTAAATATAATATAAATTTATTATATCCCAAATATGTGAAAATTAATTGATTAAAAATTACGGATTCCCGTAATACTAAATAAAAATATCTTTATAACATTGGTTTTATTGTAAATAGAGTAAAAGGTGCTTTTATTTCCCCACTTTGTTTTATATTCATGTAATTTCGTATCATTAAATACATGCATTACCATCAATGATATTCCACGAAATTAATTTTAAATTCTATGTTTTGGGGGTGTTGGTGTTTTCGGGGGTAAAATAAAAAAATCGCCCTTAATAGGGCGATTTGTGACCGCAGAAGGACTACACTCAATTAATTTGCTTCAACTTCTTAAAACTTAAAAACCTCTATGAATGCCATATTTTTAGAGGTTTTAATTATTTTAAATTCAACTTAATTTAAATAGCTTTCAAAATTTGGGCACAAATTTGGGCGCACATTTAGTAAATTGCAACACTATAAAATTTATAATTTATGGCTAAAGTATCTTTTTTCCTTAGAAGTACCGTTAAAAACAAACCAAGTAATATTTGCATTAGGCTTAGAGATAAAGACCTTGATGTAAGACTTGCAGTATCAGAGTTAAAATGCCTTCCCGATGAATGGAAAAATGGCAAATGTAAAATAGCATCAAAAAAAATGTTTGATACTGACACCGAATCAATTAATACAAAGCTTTCTAAAATTGAATCACATGTACTGCAAAAATATTCCGACCAAAACAGCATTTTAAATTATAAAATATGGCTACAATCTTGTCTTGACGAAATATTTAAACCGAAAGTAAAATCTATATATTCTTCAAATCTCATTGAATTTATAGATACTTACTTAGAACTCAACAAAAGTACAATAGCAGTAAGAACCAATTATAAAATTAAAGTCCTTAAAACAATGCTTACTGATTACTGTAACCATAATAAAAGAGTTCCCATAATTGAATTTAAAAATCTTGATAATTATTTCAAAGACGATTTTGAAAAATATTGTTTGAATATAAATTACAAACACGAAACAATATATAGTAAATTAAGAGATATTAAAGTTATTTCAAAATTTGCAAGTAATTACGATATTGAAACCCATCCACATACAAAAGAATGGAAATTGGGTTTAAGTAAATTTAAAAAGGATAAGCCGAAGCATATTTACTTAAATTTTGAAGAATTAGAAAGTATAAAAAAATCTGCACAACCACATGATTATCTTGACAATGCAAGAGATTGGCTGCTGATAGCCTGTTTTACGGGTCAAAGAGTGAGTGATTTTCTGCGATTTGAAAAATCTATGATTGTGGAAGATAAAGACATAAAATTTATAGAATTTAAACAGGAAAAAACAGGAAAGCTGATGCAGATTCCTTTGCTTAAAGAGGTACAGAATATATTGGATAAAAGAAATGGAAAATTTCCGAGAAAAATTTCTGATGTCAAATTTAACAAGTATATAAAAATTGTGTGCAAAAATGCTAAAATCTCGGAAATTGTTTACGGTCTTAAGTCTCAGGTCTTGGAAGATAAAACCAAAAGAGGAGTTTTAGGAGATTATCCAAAATATGAACTTGTAGCAAGCCATATCGGAAGAAGAAGTTTCGCAACTAATTTTCACACTCTAATACCTACGGCAGATATTATGTATATGACAGGTCATTCAACTGAGAAGCAATTTTTAGTGTATATCGGCAAAACAGAGAAAGAAATGGCGGTGAGAACAGCAAATAGCTTTGCTAAAATTGGATTTTAATAACTTACGTAAATATGATTAACATAGAATCCAAAAAAGGAATCGCATTAGATTTCATTGTTTATGTAATAGCTATGGAAAACCCTGTGTCATATCATGGCATACATGAGTTCTTTTTACAAAATTTTGAAGTAGAAAAGCCTGCACATATACCTGAAATTAGGGATATAAAAGCCAGGTTGGACGTTATACAACCAAACATAAGCATTGATATTAAAAATATAATTATCTCAGAAACGATAAATGACTTATTCTCTCTTTACCCAGACAAGCTGTCCCCTCAAAAAGTAGAAAGCTCAGAAGAATTAATAACAGATTATTTCGAGTATATAAACCGTTTTCTAAATATAAATGCAGTAATTGTTAATGATGGAACAGTAGATTTTCCTAATATTGGGTCAATTGATGAAATTTATAATGACGAAGAAATTAATAATATTGTATCTGTAATTAAGACTATAATCATTATTACAGCTAATATAGTACACCAACTTCAAAAACATACATTTGAAAATTTACCAATTTATGAGAATGAAATTAATTCCGCTGTCATATCAGAGCATTTTCAAAATTACTTACTTCTTAAAATTATATCTCCAAATATTTATATAAGTTATTATGCATCACTTGTATTGTCTTTAGAAAAAAGGGCATCAAACTTTTTAAGTCGTTTTATAAGGGAAGTTAATGGTGTTTCAGAATCAGTTCTTATAAACAAATATTCTAGTCGTGAAAAATATCTGGATTATCAAATAAATGAAAATGAAAAATTACTCTTTGAGCATTCATTTCAAACTCCGCAACTAGATGGTTCTTTTTTTGCTTACACCGAATCTTCAATTATGTCTTTACAATCATCCTTTATCTCTTTGGAAGAATCTCTTAAAAACTACCTTAACATATTAAGCGCATCAGAACTATTACGATTTGCAGACCTTACAGGAGTCAATTTATATCAATATTTAGAATTAAATGCGGAACATTCTCTTTACGGAATGAAGCTAAAATATCTGAATTTACTGCGATATGGAGAAAAAGTGTATTCACAGGAAAACAAGTTTCTTGAGAATGAATTAGATATTTTTATGAAAGAAAAATCGGCTTTTGTTGATTATCTACAATCAAAATCCTTTGATAACGATGCTGTAAAAATTATTTTAAATGCACTTTCAGAAAATAAATATAGTAGTAATGGTATTAAAGGAGTAGAATTCAAAAATGACATTTATTTTTTTAGGTTTTGTTACTTCTTCTATATTTTCGATTACTTCTATGAGGTAGAAGGAAAGAAATTTGATACCATTGCTTCCTTTGAAAGAATTACTAAATTCAATATAGATAATAAAAGAGAAGTAAAACAACAATATCTTAAAAATTTTATTGACATTGATAATCCGCAAGGTAAACACTATCCTTTCACCTTTAAAACTACTGATGCTTTTCTTACAGAAATTGAATATTCATTAGGAATTAATAGGGGAAAATTAAAACCAATTCCAGGATAAAAAATAATTAAAATTTTTACAACTGATAATCAGTAAGTTAAATTGTTTTGTCTTAAAAATATTTTCCCTGTTTTTTCCCTGTTTTCCCTATCTGAACCTTTGCATCATAATCTTAAACAAATAAAAATTATGACAAATTCAGCAATTCAATTGATGCAAATAGATTTAGATTCTTTTGGTCAATTCATTCAAAAATTAGTTAGAGAAGAATTAGAAAAAATTATTCCTGTACAATCAGCGGAAAAAGAGTTTTACACTCGTGAAGAAACAGCAAGACTTTTAAATGTAAGTTTGACAACCTTATTTCATTGGAATAATGACGGTACATTGAAAAATACCAAAATAGGCAACCGAGTATATTACTCAAAAGATGAAGTATTCTCAAAATTGAACCAAGCTTCTTAAAACAAATCGGGAAATTTCTCCCATTCCAATTATTTCTTAATCATTTACCACACTTTTATGTTTAATCAAAGCACAGTTGAGTATTGTGTGGGTATCTCCTGTGCCAAATTTAAAATAACAATTATCATGTCAAATATAATTCAATTATTAGGTCAAAGCTATAACATAAGTCACCATTATGAAGGTTTAACGACAATTTCAGAACTAGAATCCTATCTTACCCTTGCAGATATAAATAGATATAGCCAGTTAAAAGCAGATATTGAAAAAAATGGAATTAACGCCCCAATCCTATATCATACAACTGCAAACGGAATCAAGCTCGTTATTGACGGTCATATACGCTTAAAAGCCTGTATAGAGTTGGAAATATCGGATATTCCAACAAAAGAAATCAAAGAAGACTTTGAAACTCTTTCTGATATTCAGTTCTGGATGGTTAAAAATCAGTGTCAAAGAAGGAATCTTACACAAATACATAAAATTCAACTTGCCTGTTTACATGAAGAAAAAATACAACAAACTGCAAAAGATAATCTTGTCAATGCAGGTAAAGGTAATAAAGTTGAAAAAGCAGTTGATACACTTTTAGAAATAGCAAAAATCGCCAATGTTGGCAGAACAACTGTTGCCAGATATAAGAAAGTTGTAAGCAGTGGTTTAGTAGATATTATTGAAAAAATGATTACGGAAGATTTGAGTATTTCTTCCGCATATAAACAGGTTCAAAAAGCTATAAAAAACGAATTAAATGCAACCATGAAAACTGAGGTTCAGGAAGAAACTCAAATTGAATCTGAAGTAATCGAAACTGAAATCCATAAGCCACAATATGTGAATGATATAAATGCTGGTATGCATCTTTTAAGGGGCAATGAAGTTGAATGTTTAATTATGACAAAAGATGAAAATAAAGTAAATGACTTTGTGTCTCAACAGCCTAATGTTAAATATGCTGTATTTATAATTGAAGACTAACCTTATACACACGGGTACAAGGCTGGAAAACAGAATCTTTTTACTACTACACCGCACCTCTCTGCGTACGCACACCTTAAAAGTCTTATAAAGGCCCGAAAAATCAACTAAAATCTTTTTATAATCAAATACTAGGCATAGTAAAAATAGCTATGTATAGCCCTTGCTATGCCTTTTTTAAATAAAAGAAACAATGAAACTACAACAATATAAAACAAAAAGCTCAGACCATAAAATAAATGCGACAGCCTTTTATCACAAAGATTTTAAATGGAAGGTAATATTACCTACAAAAGTTTATAACTATTTGGTAGATATGATTGAGAAAAAAAAACCGTTCAAAAAGTTTAAATTATCAATAGCAATGTATTACTTGAGCCTAATTATCAGTATTCCTGCCCGTAAAAAAGATAAAGTCTATAAATGGGGGTATGTCCCGATGAGTTCAAGAGCATTAGAGCAGAAATATTATGAGTACAATCTATACTTTGACTATTTTCTGGATATTGAAATTGTTCAAAAGACTAATTATTCAGCATTTACCCATAAAAGTAATAGTTACAGATTTAATTATTCTGCAATTAAAGCTGAGGGTACGGAATGTCTGGATTTTGAAATTTATGAGATTTCAGATAAAAAACTAAATGAGAAAATTTTGGATGAAAACTTTTCAAATAACTGTACCCATCTAACAAAATGGTTTAATCAGGGACTTGTTATTGATTTTGATAATTTAATTGAAAGTTTGGAAGGTAAGTTTTGTTATAATAAATATGATACAGTATATAACAGACCTAACCCAATGATAGCAAATGTTTATAATTATTGGCATTATGCATTAATGATGAAAAATCAAATTTTCAGAGCGACCAGAGACATTAACACGGATAACCGACTGCATACAAACCTTACTAATCTTCCAAAATCATTTAGACCTTTTTTGAGCTACAATGGCGAAACTATTGCAAGTCTGGATATTAAAAATTCTCAACCTTATTTTATGGTTTTGTTGTTGGAAAGATATAATAATGAGAGGGTAAAAGAAATTATTCAGTCGATTTATCATTCTAAAACTGATAGTCTATTAAATGAATTATCAGAGATTGTTAGTACTCAGGAATTTAAAGAAGAATTCAAGGACGTAAAAGAATCAATTGTATCAGGAACATTTTATGAATATTTAGGAGAGGTTGTGTTTAATGAGATTAAACCACATAAAATTATTTGTGATGAGGATGGCGAAAAAATAGAAATATACGAATCTTCTTTTTACAACAGGGACACTGAATATATTGAAATCAAAGAGTTCAGAGGTAAAAGAAATCTAATGAAAAAACTTACATTGCAGCTTTTATACACCCCGCTAAAAAGACCTGCAAAAGAATATGATATTTTTAAAAATCATTTGCCGACACTGTGCAGATGTATGGAGCTTTTTAAGACACAATTTGATAGCAAGGATTCTTATAAAAATTTCCCAAAATTACTGCAACATATTGAAGCCGATTGCATTTTGGATTTTATTACTACTAAACTTGCGGAAAAACACCCTGATATGCCACTTTGGACGATACATGATTCAATATGTACTACTTTGGAATGGTTCCCATCTATGAAAACAGAATCAGAATCATTATTTTTAGAGTATTCTCAGGGTTTGAACCCAAAATTTGAAAGTGAAAACTGGCTTTGAGAACCCTAAAAACTTACCTAGTATGGATTATATGAGAGTAATAGAAATATAAATAATAAGTAGTAAAATATTTATAGTACTATGGTATTATCTTCGAGGTTTTTGCTTAAACTGTCTGTTCATGGTAGTTACGGCATATTTTTTCATACTGCAATATAACGTTGGTTCCCTGCTATGTAATCTATGGTAAAGAAATGTTTTTAAGTTATTCTGAGGGTGTTTTACCGAGTTTTAAAGGAATTGCGGTGTAATAGTGATGAGTGCCTGAAAGTGGCTTAAAATTAAAATGATTGGCTTTATCTATCTGTGGTAGAGCCAATCATTTTTTTATTTGTGAAAAATCATTTACCTACAGAAATTCAAATATTCTTTTCGTACCCAACCAGTTTCAGCGGTATTAGTTTTTATAACTAAACACCATTTTATATTATCTTTTAAAATTTCTACTTGGTCATTTTCTTGTAATATAAAAATTTCCTTAGATGAATTTTTGGGATAATTTCTTATTGAACATTTTTGATTTGCCTTTGCTAAAATATTGCTGTTATTATTATAATTATTAATAATCTGGACTGTTGTGGGAGAATTTTGATTTTCTCCTTTAATTTTTTCTAATATTATTGGAACAAGAATTTGCTGAATCAAAAACAAAATAAATAATCCAGAATATTTAATAGATGGATTGCTAACAATATAGTTTTTAATTGAAGTAACTAAATTATTGAATATCTCTAATGAACTCTCATCCAATTCTTCCGCATGGTTTTCTAACTCTTGCGTAAGTATTTCAATTTCTTCACGAGTAGGTATTTGTATTGCCTCATTTAATGATATACTGGCAAGTTGTGTCCAATAACCAATAGAATTAATTTTGTTAAAAATTTCACTATCAAGCAGCTGTGTGTTAATACTCTTCATGGCTGCAAGTGTTGGCTCATTAGATATACGGTCAAACTTTCTAACTAAATCATAAATGGAAGGTGGTAATCCTACTTTTGTATTTTTATTAAACTCATCTAATATTGTTGAGTTACTATAAGCGTTTAATTTTCTAGTTACCTCCATAAGAGGGGATGAAATAATACTATTAAGTTGTTCAGTAAAAGTAGACAACTTTCTTAAATTTTCAAGGTTATTTAAACTTTTCATTTTTTTGTACTTTTATTGTTCAATTCTATCATTGCATCTATATAGTACTAAAGATTGAAATTATTTTTTCTTAAAAAAATTTCAAATTCGGTCTTTATACTTTCAATTTTTTCATTTGTAATTTGTTTCAAAGCAGATGAGTAAATTAAATGGTACATTGAGCCTCCTTCAACAGAACTAGCACGATATATAGCTACAGATTCTCTATATTTTTTCCATTTCTCAAGACTTGCTTTAAACAGTTTGATATTAATTGAATAATCTTCATCAATATTTTTTTTATTTTGAATAATAAATTCAATTAAAAGATTTAACTCTTCATCTTTTTGTTTAAAACTATTATCTGCTTCTGCATTCATTTCTACTTGTGTTTCTGGTGAATTTGGATATAGAATTTCCCAAACAAAATTGTTGACTAACTCTAAAAAATCTCTACAATTGTTGAAATTTTTAATTATTACCTCTTTTTCTATATTGATGTTTGTAGCAAATTCATGACAAAAAATATGTCTAAATTCATAAGTTTCCTTTATACTTTGTATAATTTCTGGAATACGATTTCTCCTACTGTCATTTAAAATATTTGGAATCTTATATATTGATTTTTTATTAAAGTTTTTAAGCTCATCTAGAAAATCTTTATCAATAATAATAGATAAATTTGAGTTTATATCTTCAAAATTGTTGAATGATAATATATGACCAACAAGCTCTCCTACAGTTATAGATTTTGTTTGTATAGCAGCAATTATTTCAAAATCTAATTTGATATTTTTTGATTGATTAAAATTCGAAACATTCTTATTATAAGGTTCTCCGAAATCTACAAATTCTTTTACTACTGATTTGAAAAAAGCTTCAAAACAAGCAACCGTTGAAATTGGTATATATTTTAAAACCTCAATATTATAATCTCCATTATAATTAATAAACTCACTTAATGCATACTCAATATCATTAAGTCTCGAGCTAAAATCATGTCTAGAATTAAATTCAGTTCTAGATTTTATTGATTTTATTTCTTGTATAAAATCTCTTTTTGCCAATTTTCAATTTATGTTAAAGTTTTTTATTTGGTTGAAAACAAATAATTTTTTTAATTAAAGCTATTGCGTTTACTTATCTAATTCTAAACCATTTAATAAGGACTTCCCTAATTCCTTTTCCCAAAAATCTTTATCTTTTAACAATTCTTCTTCAATTTTCTTTTGCTGTTCAGAATTTGGAAGAGTCATATTAGCAACAACCTCTATGCGATTTCCTAAAAAAGAACAAATTGGGAAATACATTAAGTCCTGAGGTATATTAAATATTCCACCATTTGGATTAATTAAAACATCCTGAAGAGTATTTTCGTCACCATATTCTTTCAAGACAGCCCAAAATATGAACTTGTTGAACTTACCATAAATCAACAAACAGGTCTGAGGTTCATTATCTACAATTGTTGCATCAAAAATTCGAGTTAGATAAAAATCAACTCCTTTTAATTCTGTAGGATTAAATTCAACATTATCAGTCAATAAAAGACAGATTTTGTTAAAATTTTCAGGAGTCTTACCTGTTAGTAAAAAACTTCTCCATTCGGTTTCTGCATCAATTAATAAATTATAATACCATTTTTTATCAATATCTGAAGTGGATTCTAATTCTAATATAAGTATCCTCCAAAGAAATGAAATAGAGAAATAATATAGATTTTCATCATATTTAAGAACCTTATTTCCTGAAAGGTGAGGACGAAAAATATTTTCAGCAAACCATTTTTCTCTAGTTGAAAAATCTTGTTCAGCTTTTCTACATAAAAGATGTTTTTTTATGCCATCCTGCATTCTCTTATCTGGCTCAGTATAATTTCTTAAATATTTAGAACCTGTTTTTTTTGTGTAATTAATTACAAATTTTGGAAAAATATGACTTTCTTGTAAATCTGACTCTTCTTTATAAAGCCTACAAATTCCTTTCATTTTAGTATATGTTTTTATTAATGCTTAATTACAATAATTAGATTTTTGAATTTAGTAATTTATTTTGTCTGGTTTATGAGTGTTATTACTTCGGAACAAATATTCATAATAATTTCTAAATCACATCTAAAAAACTCCCTTCTGGTTGATAATCTATATATATCTAATTTTTCATGTATAATTTTCTCTGCTTCGACACAATCTTTTGTCAAGTATTTATGGATTACAAAAAAATTATCAATTGTACTTGTATTGGAGAGTTCTTTGCTTCTAGTTTTAGCATCTCTTTTTGTTAGACCAACTTTGAAAATATTTTCCTCATGCGCAGGTTGTCTCATAATATAAATATAACCTGCATTCTCATTCGTAAACTTTTCAACTTCTTTAATTTTTGTCACAACTTTAGGAGCGGTATAATAAGTATCATTACGCTCTACCCAAGTTTTGCCAATAACTTTTTTTCCATATTTATCTAAACCCTCCTCTTCAACACCAATTCTTTTCCAAAAACCTGATTTTTCGATTTGAAAACTATTATCATTTAATTCTTGATTTTTAATGAAAGCGTGAGAATCTGATTCTAAATAATATAAAGGTTTAGCATAAATTTTATACTTATTTGGAGCATTTTGAAAATTACGTTTCACTAAAGATGACGTTAATAGTTCCGAAAGTTTTGTTTCATATGTTACATTAACTAATTTATCCTCATTCTCAAATACATAATATGGAAGTGCTAAGCAATATTTTGCAAAATCAAACACAGCATCATATTTACTTAATTCTTTTAATTGATTATTAAATATTTCTTTTTTTTCATCACTTGTCAATTGCGATTGCTCAGCAAAAATTGCAAAAAAATCATCAGTCAGAACTCTGAAACTGAGGTTTTCATCTCTGGCAACATGACGAATGTCAATTGTTTTACGTTTAATATCAAAAAGTAGTGAAACATTATAACTCCATAAATCATTATTCTCTTTAAAATTTACCACTTTCGCATGAGTTTCGTCAGTTTCAATCGTTAATCCTAAAGATTTTTTTCTTTCACTCATTGTCGCATATAGTGCTTCCTTTGTTTTGTCCTTTAAATATTCTTCTGCTTCAGCTTTATCATATGTCTCTCCACATTGCAATAGCATTGATACTTGATTACCTTGCCTAACAAGAGATAAGTTTCCGATAAAAAATGAAATATCATTTGTACTAGAAAAATTATACTCTTCAAAATCAGAATTAAATTGAAAATGATAAATTATACTTTCAGGTATATTTTCAAAATAATCAATATTATCTAAATCGAAATCAGGAGATGTTACAAAATTCAAAAAATCTAAAAGAGAAATAGAATAAGCTTCTTCTTCATCAATTAATTGAATAATTGAATTTTCCGCATTAAAAGTAAAGAATGGTTCTAGAATATTAAATGATGTAGGAAATGAACTTGGACCAAGATTTAAAAATCGGCTAGCATATTCTGTTAAATAGTATCGTATTGTATTTTCGTTTACTGTGTCTAAGCCATTGTACGTCTGCAAAACTACAATTTGTCTACCTATATCAAATTTTCTCTTTAGCTTTTTCCATAATTTTGGATTTTGAACTTTTAATCTTTCAGTAAGATTTTCATCTTTTTTTTCTGGGAAAATTGAAAAAAATGTTTTTGGTCTCATATTTACATTTCTGTTGGAAATTTTAAAAATAGCATCTTGTTTTTTACTAAGAAAAATTATAACCAGTCTTTAAATATTTCAAAAAATCTTCAATTTACTTTCTTACATTTCCCCTTATAGAATCTATTAATACTAGTTCCTTTCCATTGATTTTATATATATACTCTGGGTACATGGCATCATTTATTACAAAATCTTTAAAAGTGAATTTGTCTAAGTCTTTTCTCTTATATTCTTTGATAAAATTCTTCCCTATCTTACTTTCATCAATAATATAAGTTGGCTTTAAATTTATATCACTATAGACACCATAAGGGTTATATACTTGTTTTACCCCCCTTGGCTCTAAAGTAATATGTATCAATGTATCTTTTTCTCCCTTGTCAAAAATTAGCTCAAAGATATACTTTTCATCTTTAGGGTTAATAAATGGTGTTTTCTTTTTTATCTCCTCATCAGAGGGAATAGGATTTTTTTTCTGATAATCAAGAACTACTTTATATAAGTTATCCTGTAATCCTGAGTCATTTTTATGTTCTTTTTTGCAATTCAAAAGAAAAGTTAAAGATGCTATAAATAGAATTTTTTTCATCATCTAAAGTCTTTATTATTATTAACTTGTCTTATTAGTTTAATCCCCGTGGGTGTCACATTATATAGATTTTTAGACCCAGGAAAGAAAGTTCTATATTCATAATTTATAGGCTTACCTTTATTACCATATACTACATTAAAATAATCTCCAGATATAGATTTGCCTTTATCACCCATACTATATCTTTCTGTAAAGTTAGGGTCTCTTTTTGTACCATAAGTTTGGTTAGAGGGGTGATTATGAGTTAATCTATTTTCACTCCCTTCTTTTACACCTATATGACTCATACCAGGTGACATTTCATCAGAATTGTATGTTTGTAGAGATATAAATCTTTTATCACCTATATTAAAGTCAGTTAATGAAAATTCAACAGTAGAGTTACTAGCTGAAAAATTAAACAAACTAGTCATATCACTTTCAGTAGATGCAGTATGCTCTTTTATAGCCTGATGATAAGCTCCATAGCTATCTGATGTATTTCCATCTCTATAATATTGTAGTTGTCCAACTATTCCTTTTTGAACAGTAACACTCTTACTTTTATCTATATTACCCTTGCTATCTGATGCAAATAATGTATCAGTTTTATCATTTGTCTTTTCTATTAACTTAACCTGTCCATTTTGGAGCAACTGGAAATTATCAAGAACACCTCTTCCATCAGGGTCAATATTTTTTATTGGGTTATTCATAACCATATTATAAGGAGACCAGCTTGAATATTCTTCACTCAAAGGGTCAGGTGAAAACCATCTCCCTGCTGTATCTAAGTAAGGTTGTGCATCTGGGTCACTTAAATCTATTTCTCTGAACTCTGTAATTTCTTTAGTTTTCCTATTGTATTTTACAGAACCAATATTAACTACAGCATCCATATCATGGAATTCTAAGTATTTTCCTTTGCTGAGTGTAGCAATTTTAGGATAATAGCCACGGTCTTTAAAAGGATTCCCAATAGCAATATTTTTTCTTCTTCTTTCAGCTTCTTCAGGAGTAATGGAATCTCTGGTCTTTAGAACCTCATCCATATAAGGTCTGTTTCTTTCTTCTTTAGTCAGTTTTACAGGATTTACCCATTCCTTTTTTGTCTTTGTATTTAATTGAGTTTTCTTAACCTGAGCTTGTGTAATTCCAGTGAGAAGAACAAAACCAGTCAGTACAATTCTTTTCATAGTCATTTGTTATTTTGTAAAGTTATTCATTAATTTTTTATTCTCATATTTATCTCTCTCAGTTCTCAGAGAAACAAGCCAGTCTAAATACATTTCCTCTGGCATTTGTCTATATCCGATATCATAAATATGTCCGTACTCCATTGTGATTAGTTCCATAAGCTCCTTAGCCTTTGGGTCTTGTTGGGCTTTTTTTATGTTTTCAGGATTAGTTGAACTCAAATTTTGTTTATCCATCAACTTTTCAAACTGCTGTTTATGAGTTTCAGCCCTAAGGATAAGAGCCTTTGCAAAGTTTGGATAAATCTCTATTGCCCTGTTTACAACTTTTAATACAAACTCACCATCATTGCCAGGGAAATTCCTGTTATAAGCCTGTGCTAAATCAAATAAGCACAATGCTAAACTTTCTTTATCGTTCAAAGCCTTCATAAACACACCGTTTTTAATGGCATCCAAATGGATATATCCCGAAGCCATCAACCATGAATCCTGAGGAAACATTCCACTGGTAAGCTCTGTATTATACCAGCCATCAGATTTAATTTGATGTTTGATGTACACATGATTAGGGGCTAAGGCTAAATTGGCTGTTTCTCCTAATTCTTCTGCCAAAATTTTGTACAGGTAAGGCATGGAATTACAGTTTCCTTTTTTGGTAGCTAATAATTTAGATACAAATAAGTTGGTAATATCATTATGCCCAAATACATCCTTAAAATCGTAATTAAAAGGCTTATACTGTATTACGGTGTCTTTTACAGCAATAGGCAAAGTCTGGCACATAATAGAGTATATTGCTGCATATTTGCTCACTTTATCCTTATCAGATTGTTTGTAATTTAAATCCCTGTTGGCTACAATAGCTTTGGCAAATTTTGTTAAAAACCTGATTTCGTTATTGAGTTGTACCGTATCAAGCTTTCCTTGAAAATAAGCATTCTCTACACTGAATACAGCATCTTTAAAGCTATATTTTTGCTTGTCATTCAGCATGTTGTCAATGGTCTGATAAGCATCATTGTAAAACTGGTTATTTTGGGCTTTAACCATTCCTGAACTTAGCCATACCAACACTAAGGATATAATGGATATAGCTTTATGAGATAAATATTTTTTCATTATTGCTATAAATGTTTTGGGTCTATTGGGAAATACTGGGCTTTCTCGTTAGACTGCTGAGATTCTTTTTTCTTTTGTTCCTGAGCTTTTCTCAAAGTTTCCTGTTGTTTCTGCTTTTGCTTTTCAGCATTAATTTGTCTCATTCTTTCAGCAAGAGCTTCACTTTTCTGCCTGTTGGCTTCACCTTTCATATTCCCCAGCCACTCTTCATAAGCCCCTTCAGTCATCGGGACATAGCCTAAATTGTCAATATTATTGAACTGGGCTTTTGTCTCCTGTAGTAGTGCCAATGCTCTCGGATAAAATCTGATATTTTGTAGTTCCTCAGGATTTTCAAGATTTTTAATGCCTAATTGCCCTGCTACATACTCCAGTTTAGCTTGCTGAAAAGTTGATTTTAGTAGGTTTGCATATATATTTTTTGGTGAGTATTCTAGTGCTTTATCCAAAGTTTTTCCTACAAACTCATCCATTCCATATTTATGAGCATAACCATTGGCTAAATCTGCATAAAATTGTGCTAATAACTCTTTTTTATCTTGCTCCTTCATATAAATATCATTCTGTAAAGCTTCTGATTTTATATAACCTGATTCAAGAATAATAGAACTTGTAGTAAATATCCCATTGGTAAGCTCTGCATTTTGCCATTCCCCCTCTTCATCCTTAAATTTGACATAAGTATGGTTGGGAGCAAAGGCTAAGTGAGCTTCTGCATTCATTTCTTCTGCCAGCATCAAATAATACAAAGGCATGGAATGACATTGCCCAGAGCCTGTTTTAAGGAGTTTGGAAACAAACATCTTATTCCAATCCTTTGCACCCATATAATCCTCAAAATCATATTTGATAGCTTTATGCTGAACTCCTCCCAACTTCATGCCTTTAGATAGGTACTCAAAAATCATGAGGTTTTTATCTGTATTGCTTTCAGTATCCTGCTTTCTCTCTTTCATTTTCTGTAAGAGCTGTTTTGCTGTTTTCTGAATTCCAGATTTAAACTGATTATAATTTTGTTTATTCCCATAATAGGCATTCTCCACAATAAAATTGGCTTCACTTATAGAATAATTGTCAGTATTGAGTGAGCCTAATTGATTGTAAGCATCATAATAGGATTGTGTGCCTGCTTTTCCTGAAAATGAAGGCAGGTTATAATAAGAATCTTCTAAGGCTTGTTGGTTGTAATAATTCTCCTGTTTATTTCTGAGTTCCTGTTCCTGAGCCACTTTCCTAAAGTCTTCTTCCATCATTTTTGCATTCTGTTGCTGAATCTGTGAGCTTCTGGAATTGTACAACCCACCATGAGGAACAGAGGGAATAACAGACCTTGCTGGACTTCCATAATTTGGATTTGAAAAGTTACCCAAACTACTAGGGGTAGGGGCTTGGGAAGTAGGAAAGTTAGGAATCTGGGAAAATCCTAATGTCCCTGTAAATAAAAATATGGCACGAAAATAAACTTTTAACATTATATATTGTGGTTAATTACAAAAATAAGTCTTTTTAAACCCACTTCATAGTGATTCTCTAAAGTTTTATTTTTGCTAAATTAAATCGATAAAACGTCAAAACTTGACGTGTTTTTTCCCAATTTTCCCGATGTTGGTTTTAGATGATTAAGCATTGTCATCTACCTATCTATTTCCTGACGGAGTTATATAATAAGTATAGTTTTCTCCGATTGCTAAACTGCCCTGAAAAAACTCAACATATTTTAAATCCTCTTGGATGAAAACACCTCCCCAGTTTGATGAGTATTCATAACCTTTTTTACGGTCATTATATACCTTGTTTTTTAAATCTCTATAAGAAAGCTCCCCATCAGCTTTTTTAAACATAATTTGATTATCATTTATAATTACATAGGAATCACTTTTTATAGTTTCGTCTTTTATGCGCTTATTATTATGGTCAAAAATAGCAATATTATAAACAGGTAAGGTTTTACCATAATTAGATTTTATTTTACTATCATTACTGTAATCATTTGAAGAATTGTTTTGATAACTACTACTGTTATTACTACTGGAACTGACATTAGTAGAAGCTGTTACATTTTTGATAATGGTATTTGCAGAATCATATAGCCATTGTATAACACGATTAGTTTCATTGGCTGATGAATAATTAATCCTTGTTCGATTTACTTCATTAACGCAGCTTTTTTGGAAAGTATCATGTATAAGTTGCCTTTGTTCGTCCGTTACGTTTAAATTATTGATTTGATTAGAGATTGAATTTACGGCACTTTGAACTTGCTGAACATTATTGTCATATCTATTTTGCTTTGCTGTCATTGCATCTCCTAAGCCTGAAATGCTTAATTGTTGTGGGTCACGATATTGTGTTGGTTGCCTGGTATTACTTGAAATGTTTGAGCCATCAACATTGTACATCTCCCATTGTTTAGCGAAACTGTTATACTTTTCATAGCTAATCATATTCCCATTTGGGTCAAAGTACTCATATCTATCATAAAATGAATTGTACTTTTTAGTAACTGATTGAGAAAAACAAAAAGTTCCGATTAATAAAGATGCGGAAAGAATAAACTTTTTCATAAGCGATTTATTATATCACTCAGCCCCTAAAGTGAAAGGTTTGTAAATACAAAAAGCGTGGGACTAAAGCCTACGCCCTTAAAGTACCGCCAAGCACTTATCCGACACAGCAATAGCCCACGCAGAGCGTGAGCGATATGCTTTACTTGTCGGATTTCTCTTGAAATTGGCGGTTTCTAAGGACTAGTAAAAGCTAACGCTTTATATTTTTTCGATAAAATTCTAGCTACAAAAGTATAAAATTTTACGAATCTTTTGGCTTTGCTTCAAAAACCTGTGAAAATTTTTTCAGCATTAAAGATTTTTATCTACGTTTTAGGTGTGGTAAGTAATCTCTATGGCTTTGTCTGGGTAAAAAATCATTGGTTTAAAATAGGTGCAATTTTGTCAATATATTGTATGACTATTTACACCAAAATGATTTAATTGCTTCCCCACAAAATGTTACAATAGATATGTATTATGAGTGCTTTTATTTTTGTTAGCTGTTGGGTTACTTTCAGACAACATCATATATACTGACCTATTTACCCCACCGTCTTAAATTTTTACTATAAAAACATCCCCCCTATGTCAAATCTCAAAATTTTCATATAGGCATCCCGACAACACCTACTATAAGCTAGGTTTATACGGGTCGATACGTTTTTTTCCAACCGCCCCTACCAACGATTTTAGTTTTTTGACGGCTGTTTTTTGTTTTGTTTCGCTCGGAGTGATTAAAAAGTTTTTAACTAACCTCGGAAATATTGATTTTTTGAGTAAAAAGTACCTGAAACACTTGTGTTTATGGGCTTTTTGTTGTATATTTATACATCTTTACAAGCTACTTTTAGCCTTGTGTCTTTGGGTACAAGGTTCAATATAAAAACAAAAATGCCTAGCTGTCTCGAACACAACTAGGCGTATCAATAAATTTTAACTACACTAAAACTTATCGACATGACAAAGTTAACAAATTGTCTTGATACTGCTAGTATCTATGTATCTACGTACGCCAAGTACAACAATTCAAGCCTGTATGGCAAATGGCTTAACCTTTCAGATTATTCTGATTTTGAAGAATTACGACAGGTAATGTATGAACTGCATTCTGATGAATCCAACCCTGAATTTATGTTTCAGGATTATGAGGGTTGCGAACTATTTGAGAAATTAGGATTGATAGGAGAAAGTTTTTTATCTCCCGAAATTTACAACTACGCTGAGCAAATAAATGATTCAGAGTATGATTCAGAAGTTTTTGAAGCAGTTTTAGATAACTTTATAGGCATTAATTTTCAAACTGCCTACGAGTACATAAATAATTTCTATCACGGTGAATATGCAAACGATATTGAGTTCGTGGAATATTTATATGAAAATGATATACCGTTCAATCTCCCGAGTTTTGTAGTAATAGATTGGGAAGCTACGGCACGTAATATTATGTATGATTATTTTGAGTCAAACGGACATTATTTTAAATCGTAGTATATTTGTATTAGAGTAAATGCTTTGTATAGATTTTACAATTCAGATAGATTTAATCAAGTTTAAGCAGATTAAAAAAAGGATATTTCTAAAATTTGGGCACAAACTTGGGCACAAAAATAAAAAAGAGAAAATGCAATTATCTTATTTTTAATAATTTACAAATTCTCTTTTTATTAAAAAGTGACCGCAGAAGGATTCGAACCCTCACTGTCGGAGCCGAAATCCGAAGTTCTATCCATTAAACTATGCAGCCGGTTGGATTAGAAAGTAATCTTCACCCCTCCTAAGATCTGGGCTCCAAGAACTTTATATCCTTTATAAGTTTGATATTTTGAACTCAGAAGATTATTTCCAAGCGCGAAAATACTGAAATTTTTGTGAATTTTATACTCTGCTGACAAATTTAAATCCGCATATCCTCCTACTTTATCATTCCTGTTTTCCGTAGACTGATATATCATAGCGTTAACCACCTGAGGATCAGCTACTCCTTCTATCGCAAAAGAATTGGTAGTTCGGTCACTTGCAAAGATCCCTTTGAATCCTAACATCAGTTTTTTCTCAAACAGGGTATATTTAGCTCCAATGCTCGCATTCAGTAAAGGAACGTTATAAATATCATCATAATTCTTAAGGTCATATCTGGTGAACTTCACTTCACCGTCTATACTAAGGTTTTCCAGAGGAAAATACTGGATGCTTCCTTTGATATCACTTACATTTCCATCATCATACACTGCAGAGAAAGTATTTGCAAAATTATAAGCGGATCGGTTAAGGGTATACTGATTATCAAACAGTCCATTTCCCTGGTAGAAAAGAATATCTTTCATCTTTCCGAATCCTGCGGAAACATCATATTTAAATGTTTCATCAATATCTCCTCTTAAACCTACATAGAAATGATATTTGGTTTCCGTAGGCTTCAGCATCTGATCAGAAACCAGGTAAGGATTAACCTGTAAAAGATCACTATATGTATTAAGCTTTAAACCTCCGTCTACCCCACCATAGAATTTAAATTCTTTGGCTGCTGCATATTGGAATTCAGCTTGTGGGAACCAATAGGTTTTATTGTTTTTTACCTGTGCCATCTGATCATTTGAGTTCTTCCCGTTCAGGAAAGCAAATGAGGAACCTATCATTAAATAAGAGTCTCCTTTTGCAAATGTCAATTTCGGAGCCAGGCTGGTATTAAAATAATTGGAAGAGTTTCTTTCCCTGATGGAAAAATCAGTTTTTACTGCTTCCAATCCTACTCCTAAATCTGCATTTAAATTGATCCCGCTGCTGGAAAGTTCAATCGCATGTTTGGATAAATTGGCTAAAATAGACACCTGATTTTCCTGTGCATCAAAATAGTCCTTTAAGAAAGATGATTTTACGCGTACATCATTAAGGATTTCATTGGAATAAAAATCATAGTATCCGTTTACTTTAAACTGATTCACTCTTTGCTTAAGGTCAACATCCGCGGATGGAGCCAGCGCATAAATCCCGTAATAGTTATAATTGTTAAGCCCGTATTCCGCATTCAGGTTGAATTTCCCTTTATCTCCATAGGCATTCATGAATGCTGCGATATTGGCAGAAGTCTGCTTGGAGTTCCAATCGTAATCTTTCTTTAATCCATTGGTGGAAAGCACGTGCGCATCCGCTCCTACTTCTATTTTATTTTCCAGGGTTTTAGAGATATTGGCATCGGCAAGGATCTTACCATAGTTTCCCATTCCAAACCTTACATAATTATTCTGAGCTGTTCCGTCAAATTTTGGAGTAACATCTTCGCCCTGAATAGTAGAGGTTTTAAAATCGGATACTGCAGGAACATCCGTAATGGTATATTGTACCGGGTTCTGAGATTTTTCTTCCGGCGGATAGTTCTTAACCGTTTCAATGGAGGTTTTCTTCTTCTCAATCCTTTTTACTTCCGGTTCTCTCTTCTTATTAAGAATAAGTTTTTCTTCCTTGATCTGGGAAAACGCAATCTGTGAAATCCCTAAAAATAATATAGATAATAATTGAATTCTCTTGTTCATTACTTATTGTATTAATCTTTGCTTTGCCACAATACATTGTACATGAATACGACAGTACTTTTTACTTTTTAATCTGCTTTTTAACCTCTTTTGCTTCTGCTACGATCTCCGGGAAATCCTGATAATTGGCAATAATCTGATCACAGGTATAGCTTGCCTGGTAATTATCTTTTAATCCTATATAGTTCTTAGCCATCAACACCAGGGCTTTCGCACCCCAATAGTCTTCTGAAGCATAATTGTTGGCTAGCTTAAAGATCGTCTCATTGGAAGATTTAAACGCTTTCCCTTTATTTTGATAATAAGCTTTTGCATACAGTGCTTCGGCTGCTACCGTAGTATTGGAAGATTTTTCTAAAGATGTATAAGCCGTTTGCGCATCTTTATCTTTTCCGGAGTTCATAAGGCTTCTTGCCTTAATGACTTTCGCAGATTCTATGACGGAAGCTGAATTTTTATTGTTGGCAATAACCGCATTGGCCAGTTTTTCAGCTTCGGAGAAATTCTTTTCATCGGCATAAATCTTCATCAGCTCTACATTGGCGTAATTCTTAATATTGATATTGGAAGAATTCTGAAGGCCTGACAGGTATTTTTTGGCATCGGATGTTTTCCCCTGTGCCAGATAGATTTGGCTGATACGGGTTTTCGCATCATCCTGGTAATCATTCTGTACATTGGCTATTTCCTGTAATACCAGTAAAGCTTTTGTTGAATTATTGGTCTGGTAATAACTTTCTCCCAACTCATATTTAGCCTGATATAAACCTTCACCCGTTGGATTCTGGGTTAAATATTTTTCGTAATAAGAAATGGCATTTTTATAATCTTTCTTTGCAAAATACTGCTTACCGGTTGAAAGGTTGATTTCATCAATTTCGGAAGCGTCTATATTAACACCTAGACTTCTTGCAAAGCTTTCATATCCTGAAACATCACCATTTTTAGTATAGATCGGCTTGGCTGCCTGAACTACTTTTTGGGCATACGCGGTATTTTTATACTGCTCACCTAATGATTTCAATTCGGAAAGCGCTTTATCACTCTGATTTAAATCCACATAATTCTGAGCTCTGTAAATAGCTGCATTAGCGATCAGGTCTTTATCCGTTGACGTTTTAATAACCTTAGAGAAATAATCATTGGAATTGGAAAAATCATCCTGAGCCGCATACGCAGTTCCTATTTCATAAAGGGCATCATCATAGAATTCGGAATCCGGATATTTGGAAACGAATGTCTTCAACGTAGTGATCTTCGCCTGGGTATCTCCTTTAAAGCCTAATGCCATTCCCTTCTGATACAATGTGTAGTCCGTTGCATCATCATTTTTATCATAGATCGCAATCGCTTCATTCAGCTGATTGTTAGCATAATAAATATCGGCAAGACGGAGTTCAGCATCGTTTTTAAATTCCGGTTTCGGGTTAGTAAGATATTGCTTGAAATATTTCTCAGCCTGATCAAACTTTTTAGATTTGAAATAAGCATATCCCAGATCATAAGGTAATTGCTGTTTTTCCGGGAAGCTTTCATTAAGAAGCTTTTCATAACGCACGATGGCAGAAGGATTGTTGCCTTTCTGATAGTACGTCTGGGCCAGCCAGTATAAGGCTCTGCTGTTAAATTCTTTATTAATATTAAATTCAAGGCTTCTTAAAAAGTATCTTTCCGCCTCATCATAATTTCCTTTGTTAAATTCTTCGGTCCCCAACAGATAAGAGACTTCCTGATCTACTTTATTGATTTCGGGTGAAGAATTCTGCAGTCTGTCGATTGCATTTAAAGTTTCTTTATAGTTTCCGGAATAAAGATAAGACTTCACTAAAAGCGACCTCATCTCAGAGGTATTCCCTCCGTTCTGGTTGTCATTAATATAATTTTGAATAACCGTAGAAGAACTTTCAAACGGATTTCCTATATCATAACTTAATTTTGCGTATTGTTCATGAGCCAGTCTTTTCACTTTAGCATCATAATCCATCTGATAGGAAGACCGGAATGCAGAAAGCGCTTCCTGCTTCTTATCTACTGCCAGATAAGCATTTCCTAGCTGATAGTAAGCATTTTGAGCTAATGCCGAATTACTGTTCAGCAACTGATTATAATAAGAAACCGCTTCATCATATTTTTTCAGCTGGGCAGCTACAAATCCCATTTCATATAAATCATTTTCAGACGGATTTTGCTGAACGCTCAGATAATCTTTTAAATGAGGATAGGCGGAAGTATAATCTTTCTTCATGAAATAACTTTCCCCTATGATCTTATGGACCTCAGCTTTATAAGCATCAGAGATATTTTCATTCAATAAAGCATTTCCTTCCGAAATAGCTTTATCGTAATCCTTATTATTGTAATACATCTGTACATAGTAAGGACGAACCAATCTCGAATATTTTGGCTGGTCTTTGATGGAGTCAAAATACTCAAATGCCCTGTCATTCTGCCTGTCCGCATAGTATAAGTGCCCCAACATATAGGCGATATCCCCTTTTTCAGACTCATCGACATCTTTATAAGCTTCTTCCAGTGCTTCAATAGCCCCTTTGGAATCTCCGGTCATGAACTTCGCATATCCCAACTTCAGAATATACTGGGTATTCTCCTCTCTTGAAAGCTGGTACTGGTTTACTTTTTGTAAAGTTTCCAGTGCTTTGTCAAAATCTTTTTTTGCCAGATAGTAATCTGCCAACGGTAAATTAGCCTGAGCAAAATAAGCCGAGTTAGGATATTCCTTCATAAAGGCTGTTAATCCGTCTTCCGCATGGTTCTTCTGAAGGATAACACCTATTACATTATCAAAGAACTGGGCTGCTTCTTTTCTGGAACGGGACAGATTCTGGTTATAGAAATATTGTCTTGCATATTCGTATTGAGAAGCATTATATATTTTGGTCTGATAAAGATTTTCGGCTAAGTTAAATCTGTAATTTTCTTTCTGGGTGAAGTACTGTGACTGCTGTGCATCGGATAGTCCGTAATAAAATACAACAGCTGCTAAAAGTATTTTTTTTGATTTCATTCTTTTGAATAAAAAAATTAGTCTATTATTATCAACGAAAGTATACAAAACTTATTGTCTGGACAAGTTTAGAAGTACAGAATAGGAGAAAAAAGAGAAATTTTAGCTATTTTTTAACATACTTTTGTAATAATCATTACTTTTGTTTTTTTCAATTAAAATTTTAAAACACTGAAATGAATCAACTTTTCAGAAGAAAACAATACTCAGATAAAGATACGTCTACGAATCTCTTGCGAGTACTTGGAGTTTGGGACATCGTATTTTTTGGTATTGCGGCCATCATTGGAGCCGGAAGTTTTAGCAGCCTGGGAGAGGCTATTTTCAGAGGTGGTCCCGGTGTTATTCTTTTATATTTAATATGTGGTTTTGCCTGTGGTTTCACAGCTCTTTGCTATGCGGAATTTGCCAGCAGAATTCCGACAGCCGGATCTGCTTACACCTATGCGTATGCCAGCTTCGGGGAATTAATTGCCTGGATTATAGGCTGGGCCCTGATCATGGAATACTCATTCGGAAATATCTATGTCGCCTTTTCATGGTCCGATTATTTCACCAGCTTTCTGGGACGTTTGGGAATGCATATCCCCGACTATTTAACCTGCAGCTACACCGAAGCCAAGAAAGCCATACTCAACGGCTCCGAAAATAAAGACCTCATCAACGCATGGAAAACAGCTCCATTAATAGGAAATCTTAAATTCATCGTAGATGTTCCCGCTTTGGTTATTAACGGCCTGATCACATGGCTTTGCTATGTAGGAGTAAAAGAAAGTAAAAACTTTAACAACTCTTTGGTTATTTTAAAGCTGGCTGTTATCATTCTTGTAATTTTAGTAGGTTTTGCTTATATCAATACTGACAACTGGACTCCGGTGAATCCCGAAAACGGAGTGGAATCATTTATGCCTAACGGATTTACAGGAGTTATGAGTGCCGTCTCTGGAGTTTTCTTCGCTTATATCGGTTTTGATGCTCTAAGCGTTCTTTCCGAAGAGACCAAAAACCCTCAAAAAACCCTACCGAAAGGAATGATTATCTCCCTGGTACTTTGTACGGTGATCTATATTGCTCTAACACTTGTACTGACCGGAATGGTAGATTACCGGAAGTTTGACGGGGTGGGAGATCCTCTTTCTTTTATCTTTGAAAAATCAAATGCCAACGTAGCATGGATGGAACTTGTCGTTTCTTTCGTCGCTATTGTGGCAATCACTACCGTACTTTTGGTTTTCCAGATGGGACAGCCGAGAATATGGTACGCAATGAGCCGTGACGGTCTAATGCCGCAAAGGTTTCAGAAAGTACATCCAAAATATAAAACACCTTCCTATGCAACCATTATTACAGGAATTGTAGTGGGTGTTCCTATTATTTTTACCGATAAATCTTTTATCCTGGATTTCACAAGTATCGGGACTATTTTCGCATTTGTTCTGGTTTGTGCCGGAGTATTAATGCTTCCTGCCAAAGAAAAAGTAAAAGGGAGATTCCATTTGCCTTATATCAATTCCAAGATTATTTTTCCGGTTATCTTTATCGGAGGATTGATTGGTTTTTATCTTTGGCAACCTGAATTTTTCCATGAACTGGCAGATTGGGCGGATCCTAAGGAAGGAGAATTCCGTGCCTCCATCTTCTTCTTTATCATCATCAATCTTATTCTATGTGTTGTCGCCTTTATTAAAAACCTTTCGTTAATTCCATTAATAGGTTTGAGCTCATGCTTATACCTTCTTACAGGAATGAGCCATGAAAACTGGTTCTGGTTTGGATTGTGGTTTGCCATAGGATTAGTGATTTACTTCTGCTACGGATATAAGCACAGTAAATTGAGAAGCTAAAAATAAAGTTAACACTTAATGTATAAAAGCGACTGCCTTTGAAAGGCAGTCGCTTTATTATGATGAAAGATGAAGTAATTTAATGGGCAAAAAAAAGAAGCTGTCCAATGACAGCCTCTTTTACTAGTATATTATCAATTCTTATCTTGTTAAAGTAATTTGCTGATAAGGATTGTTAGTTGCAGGATCAACAATTCCTGTCGCCACATATCCGTTGGCATCTTTAACCGTGATATTTTTCAGATAAGTGGTCTTCGCAATACTCAGAATACTCGCCTGTCTGAAAGGTACACACAGATTGAAAGTAAAGCTTTTTGCGGTAATGTTGGAAGGGGTTACCGTTACCGTTTTCTGACTTTGTAATAAAGTTCCGTTATCTGCATATACATCATAAGTCACTTCCAGGTCACCGGACATTACTTTCCCTAAAATAGGATATTTGTAATCCAAAGTAATTCCATAATTATAAGAATTCAGTCCACTGCAGGGAAGTATGGAAGTTTTAGTAGCCCTTACATTAGATAAGGTCATGGCAGTATTGAAGCTTCCTACACTCCAAAGCTCTTTATTCTCTTTAAATAAATCTGTTTTATACAGCGTAATTCCTAAAGAAGAGAAAGAGAAACTGGCAGAAGAATAAAAATCTCCTTTGGATGAGAAGCCGGCTGCCTGGGAAGTCCCCGCATTTCCATTGGAATAGGTATTGATTCCAAAAGTAATATTTGAATTTACACTGATAAGGTCCGTATCCAATAGAGAAACTTTAGGTTTAATTACCACGGCCATATCGGTGGCTACCTCTCCCGCAAGATCTGCTTCTGCAACACCTGCATTCGTCATTGTATTTTCATAGATAAAATGGTTGGTTTGTCCGGCAACATTGTTATAATAAGCGAAACCTACTTTAAATGTTCCGTTTGCATTGAATGCCAGCTTAGAAGCTTTGGAAACGTTTGCTTCAATGTCCATAGGGAAATTAACCTGATCAATACTTATCGTAGCCGGAATATCCCCTAAGAAATCTCCTGTGGGAATATTAACCTCCACCTCCACGGATTTTAATAAATCCATAATATCAGTCGGCACATTATTAATAAGATCGTAGTTGTATTTTTTATTAACCGCTCCTGAAAATGCTATAAAAGGATTAATGGCCGAGTTGATCTGATAATAAACTTCCAGCTTATTAGGCAAAATTTTGGAACTTCCGAATCCCATATTTACATGCAGCGTAGAAGTAACGGATGTATTAGGACTTAAGGTCAGTCCTCCTGCCGTATAATCCGGAATATGAGTAAAAATATCGTATGTAAAGCTGCTGTTATAATCTTTTGCCGTCAGTAAAGGATTATTTTTTGCAGCCAACGTCTGCTCCGCAGCCTGAGTATCTACGGACAGCTCCAAAGATCCCCCACTGAACAGATCTCCAATATAGGCATCAGAAGTATCTAAGGTAAATGTAGTATTACTTTGGGTTACATTCGTAATAGTTCTTAAGTACGTTTGGTCCTGTGATTTTACAAAGATTACATTTCCCACGATCAGCTTCTCGATAACTTCGGATGATCCGGTCTGAAAGCTGAACTTTCCGTTTTTCATTTCATTATCAGAGCTGATAAAGGTAACGTTCTCAGAAGAAATCTTAACCAGATTAGGATTTACTTCAACATTCTTAAGGCTGTAGCTTACTCCGCCGGAACGTCCGGACTTATTGATCAGCTCCGTGGGAGAGGTCTCTCTTGGGCTGATTCCGTCATTAAGATCAGAGGTAGTACATGATGTGATTGATAATGCAGCTGAGACCAGCAACAAATAGATTTTTTTCATGTTATAGTGAGTTTTAATTACACCCAAATTTACGGATAATAAAGCCTTTATCCTATTTTGAAACTATGAAAAACATTAGAAAAGTTATGCAAAAAATCATACATTTGAAATATAACTAAAAACTAAAACTATGTCAGAAAGAATTAAAACGTATAGAGAATTTTACCAGTTCTATTTGGAGGAGCACCGTAAGACCGGAACCCGCATTTTTCACTTCACGGGAACCCTGCTCATTTTTGTTGTTATAGGCTATGTCATAAGTTCAGGAAAAGAAAGGTTTCTATGGTACATACCAATCCTGGGATATGGATTCGCATGGATAAGCCATGCTTTTATTGAAAAGAATAGGCCTGCTACTTTTAAATATCCTTTGTGGTCCCTTATTTCAGATTTCAAATTATTCTTTGAACTTCTCATAGGAAAACAGAAATTCTAAAATAACAAAGAGGCTTCGTTAAAAGCCTCTCATTTTTTAAAATATCTTTTTAAATCTGTATTTTAACCGGTTCATCAGTCCCGGCTCTATAATATCTATTCCCAAACCGAAATTACTGTCTGCAACTTTATGATGGTCGGTTCTGAAATTTTCAAATTCATTCTGAGGAATTTCTGTATTGACCAGGGGCTTAAATTCTATATAAACCGTGGCCCCGTTTTTAGCTACTTTCTTACGGCTTGTATAATCAAAATAAGGATTATTAATCGTACTTTCCTGAACCGTATATTTTTCTTCAGTATCTATTTTTTCATCGGTAAACAGGCTGATCTCATATTTTTCATTATCATAATTATGCCAGAACGGTATATCTTTATGCATGAAATCCCTTGCACCCGCTTTTACAACATTTCTGTCAAAATACATCAGAAAACGATTTTTTTGGGAGTCCGTATAATAAGGATTATCGATAGTCGCCGTATACTGGATAGTGACTTCATTCAGCCTTTTATCATCATGAATAATCTCAATATTTGCATCTTTAAAGATATTTCTGAGATCTGTTCCGTTTCTGTCGTTATTGTAATTTAAACTGTAAAACAGGAAATTATTCCAGCTGTCAACGATTTCTCTTTTATTCGTATTTTTAAAGTACCTTCTCATGCTGTTGGCCCGGTTTCCTTTATATACCGTTTCAAGCTTAAATTTTCCTACATTTTTTTCAGCACTAAATTCCGCTTTCTCATTGATGCAAAAGTAAGGGAATCTATACGCGGATCTCTCCTGCAATTCCTGATCAGGTTTCACTTCAAGATAATGCATGAAGTATATAAATCCACGGTTTTCTATGAGTCCGAATTCATCCCGGATGGTGGCATCTACAAAATAGGTTTCTCCTTTATAATTAATCTTTACGATCACATGGTTAAAGCACAACAATGAAGGCAGATAATACCTGATATAATAATCGGCTCTGAAATTCACCAGTACAATAGATGCATCCACCCCGATATAATCGAGAATCACTTTAAGCAATACGGACTTTGCCTTACAATCTCCCTGTTTATTTTCATAAGTTACGGAAGGTTCCTGCGGCTTATGCCCGTTCATTTCATCAGCATTGAAAATATAATAGATATTATTCTGAACATATTCAATAGCAAATTGCAGCTTATCATCAAGGTCGGAAATAGCGTCCAGCTTTTCGGTAAGTGCCGGGGCAAATTCTTTTAATGAAGAAGCATTATAGATTTCTTCATAAATAGGAGCTATATAATTGGAAAGATCTTTCCAGTTGCTTTCCGTGGCAAAATCTATGAAAGGAAATATTTCACGGCTGGCATCCACCGGATTGATATAGTTTTCTTTTTCGAAGGTAAATCTTTCTCCTTTATTTAAGCGGTTTATTTCCGGTTCCAGGACATTTCCCTGCTCATCCCGAAAGAATATCTTCTTATAGGCTACCGGATCATTGCGGTCGTTCACAAAAGTGAATTTATAGTTACCGTAAGCCCAATAGTTATCCGGACTTACCCAAATATATTTGGAATATTCTTTTCTTAAAAAATCACGTTCCGTAAAAACCTTCATTCTGGAATCTTCAAGAATCAAAACATCGTAAAGCCTTAAATCTTTAATGGTAATATTAATTTTTTTATTACTGCTTAATATTCCTCCGCTGCTCTGATTTTCACTGTCCAAAACTTTAATATTGATATCCGGAATCTTATCGATCAGTACACCTTCCCGCAGAACACTTATCCGGTGAATATTATATACTTCATTTTCTTCCACCACAATATCCATCACAGAAGCCCTTTCCAAATTGGAAGGCTCATTGAGAGTATAGGCCATACACACATATTCATTGCTTTCCTCATTGCTGGTGTAATATATTTTATCCAGAAAATAACAATAATCTCTTCCTTCATCTATTTGTTTACGGGAAAAATCTGACTCTTTAATCTTCTCTATTAGCTGTTGATCGTCAACGCTTTCCACCCACATTTCAGGCTTCCTAATCCTATAATTCTCAACTTGAATTTGGTTATCCATATTTGTATTTTATTGTTACAATTTTACTCAATAATGCCTTTATCATTAATTTTTATCAAAAATAAGCAGTACAAATTAACTAATTAAAAAATAAAAAACAAGGGAGTGGATAATTATCATGTCAAAACAATTCGGCACAGTAATTGTCTGGAAGTATTAAAATCGAAATATGAAACTTATTACAAATCTTTTAAAAGGAACTTTTCCTGTCTTAGCTTTTGCTGCATTCACGCAATGTACTACTTCGGCTAATGCAAGTAAAGGAAATGCTGATGAAAAAACATTCATCGTGGGACCGCAAACGGTGGACTGTACGGGAGTAGCTCCTATGAAATGTCTTCAGGTAAAAGAGAAATCTTCTGAAGAATGGACCAATTTCTACAGTAATATCGACGGATTTACGTATGAACCGGGATATGAATATGTTTTAAAGGTAAAAACAGAAAAAGTTGCTAATGTACCGGCAGATGCTTCTTCTATAAAATATACTTTGATAAAAGAGGTTTCCAAAACCAAAAAATAAAGATGCTCCCGGATTTGCGGGAGTTTTTTGTATAATAAAATCCCCGCCTTAACAGCGGGGAAAAATATCAAATCTGATATTATGGAGAATAGTTGAATGATATAATAATTATAATTCTTCTTTCAGTTTTATCATATTTTCCTGAATGATATTTAAATAAACGAACATTTCGCTGATATTCTTTTTGGAGAGACCTTCCAACGCTTCCTGAACATGAACAGCAGCTATAGCTTTTGCTTTCAGGTAAACATTTTTACCTTCTTCGGTAAGGAAAATCATTTTCTTACGACGATCCCCTTCAATAGAGGACTTTTCTACATATTTCTTTTCCAGAAGTGTATCTATGGCCCGGGTAATAGCGGAATTATCACGATGCAGAATATCAGATATTTCCTGCATTATCACTCCTTTATTCTGATCATCCAGGTAGCTTAGGATCATTAATTGCTCAGGGGTAATATTCAATTTGGCATTCACAAACCTTCTCTTCATAATCGTTCTTAAAAGATTCTCGGTGAAATTGATCTGGTAAAGAAGAGAATTATCCCGGTCAGATTCAAATATTTTAAATAATTCTTTTGAATGCATTTTCTTTAGTTAAAATTATATGTTTAATAATGCCTAGAATATGTAAAATTAATAATAATATCATAAAACCTGATAATACGGCATGAGCTTTAAGCATTCCTCCACTCTTATGGGTAATAAATCCTGAGTCATTTTGGAAAACAGCCTCTAAAAAACCTCCTTTATAGGAGAGCATGATACCTGTAACGCTAATGCCCAGAATTACCACATAAAACCCATAATGAATTAATGTAATCAGAAGATTATTCCATCGGTAACCGGTATCTAATTTGGGAGTACGATGGATAAATAAAAAGATCCCTCTTATAATGGTAAGTGTAAAAACCAGTGTTCCCAATATTATATGAACTTTTAAAAGTCCTAATTTTTCCGTCGATGGCAGTCCCTCCATGTATTTCCCCAGAATAAAGAGAGTAATTAATAAAACCGCCGAAACCCAATGAATGATTATGGTTTCTTTACGATACTTCACGGATAAATTGTTGTCGGTATTTTTCATGTCTTAATATTTTATGCTTCAATGTTTGATATATCAATATTTGATAGTGCAAATATATAATTATTTTAATTACTCCTACTTGATATTTGTCAGGCTTTCTGGATGATAGCAAAAGAGTTTTAATTTGAACGGGAAAATAAGTACCTCTTTCTTAAGTACATAAAAAAAGCTTCCCAATTGGGAAGCTTATATTTATTTTTCTTGATTGTATTTATCTTTTGTGGGTGGAATATATTTTCCCTGAGTGGTTTCATTCACCGTATTCGCAGTGGTCATAGCTACGACCAGATCATTCAGCATACTGCTCGCCGCCGTAGGACTGTTAGGCAGCAGCACAAGGTTACTCCTGTTGCTGGCCCCGATAGCCTGCAGGGTATCATAATGCTGGGTTACAACGATCAGTGAAGAGGCTTCAATAGAATTGATTTCCACATTGCTGAGCATTCTTACCGATTCTTCCAGACCTTTGGCAATTTCCCTTCTCTGGTCTGCAATCCCCTGCCCCTGTAATTTTTTAGACTCAGCTTCAGCTTTTGCCACCGCTACAATTCGTATTCTTTGGGCTTCCGATTCATATTCGGCTGCTGTTTTCTCCCTTTCTGCTGCATTAATTCTGTTCATGGCGTGTTTTACCTGCTCATCCGGATCGATATCCGTTACGAGTGCCTTGATAATATCATACCCATAGCTGTTCATCGCATCCTGAAGCTCACCTTTCACGGCTACTGCAATATCATCTTTTCTTACAAAAACATCATCCAGCTTCAGCTTGGGAACTTCCGCACGGACCACATCGAAAACAAAAGAAGTAATCTGATTTTCGGGATTTTCCAAACGGTAATAAGCATCTCCAACCTGACTACGGATCACCTGATACTGAACGGAAATTTTCATTTTAATGAAAACATTGTCCAGTGTTTTTGTGTCGATCATAACGTCCAGCTGCTGAATTCTGAGATTGAGTCTTTTTGCAATCTGATCAATCACAGGCAGCTTCAGATGAAGACCGGAATGTTTTACACCCTGGAATTTACCGAAACGCTCTATAATAGCTGCGGTTTCCTGCTTCACTACAAAGAACGAAGCGAAAAGAAAGAGCACTCCAAGAAAGACTATAAGAGGGATTAAGAAAGTCATAAGTTCAATTTTTAAGGTTTAGCTTTATAATTTGATAAAGATAATACTTTATTCCATCAAAACCTTAAACCGTCATTCCTATATCGATTCCTTTTATTTTCCTGTAAAGGTCGGTTGCATAATTATCCGTCATCCCGGAAACAAAATCTATGATCCCAAGAACTTTCTGGTAATCGGTTCCTTCTTCATACATAAACTGTTTCGGAAGTAATTTCAAAGCCATTTTATCATACGATTTCCTTGTTTCTTTCGGCTTTAAGATAGATGGAATAAAATGATCCAACAGTTCATACATTACATTATAGCCTGCATTCTCAATTTCCACCACGGCTTTATGATTGTAAATTTTCTCAATCGAAAAAGACTCAATGTCCTGCAATGTCCTGTTTTCTGATTTATAAATATCCAACAGGGCTTTATCCAGATTACCTTCCAGGATTTTATTAAAGTTATCTTTATAAATCTGAATGGATTTGTTGATTAAAGCATTGATCACTTTTGCCCGCAGATAAGAGATCTTTTCATTTTCATTGGAAATGGAGTCAAGTTTTCGTTTTACCCTTTCCACGTCGTTGGTTTCAGATTTTACGAGTTCAAAAAACAAGTTCTTACAATCAGCTGTGGAAACAATTCCTAAACGGTGGGCATCTTCCATATCGATAATATTATAACAGATATCATCTGCCGCTTCCACCAGCCATACAAAGGGATGTCTTTTAAAGATATAGGGTTCTTCATTTTCCGGAATCATCTGAACTCCTTTGGCAATCTCTAAAAATATATCTTTTTCATTCTGAAAGAAACCGAACTTCTTTCTATGGATAATTCCTTTTTCCTTCGCGATCGCTTCACAGGGATATTTTGCAATACTGGCCAAAGTGGCAAAGGTAAGCTGTACGCCGCCTTCATCTTTTCCCTGCTGCTGGTGAGCCAAAACTCTTATCGCATTGGCATTTCCTTCAAAATTAACAAGATCAGCCCATTCTTTTTCTGAAAATTTAAGTTTCAGATCATTTTCATTTTTTTCAAAATAACTGGCAATGGCATCTTCTCCCGAATGCCCAAACGCCGGATTTCCCACATCATGGCATAAACATGCAGCTGCTATTACATTCCCTAAGTTATGGAGATAAAAGCTTTTAGAAGTATCGGTAAGGTCATTTTGAAAGTTTTCATATATAAATTCACCAATGATACTTCCCAGGCTCCTTCCTACGGAAGAAACTTCAAGGGAATGGGTAAGCCGGTTGTGGACAAATACACTTCCCGGTAATGGAAAAACCTGGGTTTTATTTTGTAATCTTCTGAATGCGGAAGAAAAAATAATCCGGTCATAGTCCCTTTGAAAATCCGTTCTGGATGCTAGTGTTCTGGGATTATTTCCCGTACGCTGATTGGTGAAAATCTCGTTTAAATTCATCATTTTCCAAAATTAGTTCAAATTTTATTTTTATCGGAATAATATTGAAAGTTTGTAACAATAAAATACCTCGTCTTTCCTCATGCAGACCTTCAAGGTTTAATGGGTTCCCATTTTTGAAAAGAGATTAATAATCAATACTCCGATGATAATGAATATAATCCCGATAACAGCGGGAAAATCCGGAGTCTGCTTAAAAGTAAGCGCCCCGATAATAGTAATGCATATGATCCCCACTCCTGACCATATTGCATACGTTATCCCGATCGGGATCTGCTTAAGGGTCAGGCTTAAAAAATAGAAGGCAGCTGCATAACCTGCGACAGTAATAACAGAGGGTAAAAACTTGGAAAATTCTTCAGATTTCTTCAGGTAGGTTGTGGCAACTATTTCAAAAAGAATAGCAAGAATGAGATAAATATAACTGCGATTCATAGATAAACTTGACTGCTTACAAAAGTAGTAAAAATCACTTACAGGCTATTTCATATAATTATATTTTTATAATTCCTCTCTTTGCCTTTCAATTTTTAACCGTTAGCATCTTAAGAACAAATCATATGATAGCCATGATTCATTTTTTTTGATATTATCAACTTTACATTATAAAACATACAAGCTTTAAGGGTCTTTCAACCATTACATATAAAACAATAAAAATACACATTAATTTTCAATATTATATTAAATTTATGTAAACAATTTTCTTTAAAAAACCCATTAAAATTCAACATAAAGTACTGATAAACATCATCATTATTTCGTTTGGCATGTTATTTGAAATGAGTAATATTGCAATTGAAAAATTGATAAAAAAATCCTTATAAATTAAAAATAATAAAATGGTAACTTACATCGGTATTGCAACATGTTTAATCGTATTAGTTTCTTATTTCCTTACTGTTAAGAGAGAGGGAAATTAGTTATTAATCTATGATCTCATAGAATATTATATTTAATTTTTTATATTGTATATGTTTAGGATCTGAATACGGATCACTGCTCTTTTACTCCCGCGAGTAAAAGAGCCGGAAACATAGCCCATTGATCATCGTAACAAATTTTGATTATTTATATTTTAGGCTGGACTTATGTTCAGCTTTCTTTTTATCTCTACACGAAACCTTATCTTTGTACTGCAATTAACCGGGGAGCTCATTATTCCGCCTTATTCTAATATTTAAAAATGAATCTTTATAATCTCATCATTCAGGACAAGGAAGCCGTAAGCTTACAGGATGTATTCCTGGGAAAATCCAACAGAGATCAGTTTATCCAGCTGATCAAAGAACACACTTTCATTAAGGAACTTCAGGAGTACGGCCTTCCCATCAACAACAAAGTTCTCCTTCAGGGAAGCTCCGGCTGTGGAAAAACCATGACTGCAAAAGCGATTGCTAATGCCCTGGGGAAAAATATCCTGATATTAAATTTAAGTAATATCGTTTCTTCCCGCATCGGGGAAACTTCCCAGAATATTAAAATGATCTTTGAAAAAGCTGCTCGGGATAAAGCTGTTTTATTTCTGGATGAACTGGATCAGATAGGAAAAGCAAGGGGAAGTGACGATAAGGATGTAGGGGAAATGCGAAGACTTGTCAACACTCTCATCCAGCTTATTGATTATTATCCGGAAAATGCTTTATTGCTGTGTGCTACCAATCATCCTGAGATCATCGATACGGCTTTATTGAGACGTTTTCAACTGAGGATCAATTATGAAATGCCGGATTCGGACACGCTGGATCAATTCTATGACAGCTTATTAGAGAAGTTTCCCGGAGAACTGAGAAATATCAAACGAAAATATAGTATATCTTTTGCAGAGGCCAAAGACCATGCTTATACCCTCATTAAATCCCAACTGATTAATCAATTGGAAAATAAACGGGCGTCGGTGTCCACAGAAAATAATTTATAAAAAAACCTCTCAAAATTGAGAGGTTTTTTATTATTGATAGTCGGTTCTGTTACATATAAGCTTCAATAGGCTCACAGGTACAAACCAGATTTCTGTCTCCGTAAGCTTCATCTACTCTTGAAACCGAAGCAAAGAATTTATGATCTCTTACCCAGTCCAATGGATAGGCTGCTTTTTCCCTGCTGTAAGGTTTATCCCAGGAATCTGAGATGACTACCTGCTCAGTATGAGGTGCATTTTTCAATACATTATTTTCTTTATCCGCTTCTCCGTTGGCAATTTCTTCAATCTCCTGTTTAATAGCGATCAAGGCTTCTGCAAAACGGTCGATTTCTGCTTTACTTTCAGATTCTGTCGGCTCAATCATTAATGTACCTGCAACCGGGAAAGATACGGTAGGAGCATGGAAACCATAGTCCATTAATCTTTTCGCTACATCAGCCACTTCAATTCCTAAGGATTTGAACTGACGGAAATCCACGATACATTCGTGAGCTACTCTTCCGCTTCCGTTAGAATATAGGATTGGGAAATGTTCCGCTAACAGCTCTTTCAGGTAGTTTGCATTTAAGATAGCATGTTCCGTAGATTTTTTCAATCCTGAAGTTCCCAGCATTTTAATATATGCGTACGAAATATTAAGAATCAATCCTGAACCGTAAGGAGCTGCTGAAATTCCTTCAATAGCTTCTTTAGTTCCTATTTTAATATTCGCATTGGTCGGTAAGAATGGAACGAGGTGCTTCGCCACACAAATAGGGCCTACACCTGGACCTCCTCCTCCGTGAGGAATAGCAAAGGTTTTATGTAAGTTTAAGTGACAAACGTCTGCCCCGATATTTCCCGGACTTGTAAAGCCCACCTGAGCGTTCATATTGGCACCATCCATATATACCTGTCCTCCGTGCTCGTGGATGAGTTTGGTAATTTCTTTAATGTTGGCATCAAAGAATCCATAAGTGGAAGGATAAGTGATCATCACTGCAGAAAGATTAGCTGAATTAGCTTCTGCTTTCGCTTTTAAATCTTCAAAATCAATTTCTCCGTTTTCAAGATTTTTAACAACAACGATCTTCATTCCTGCCATTGCTGCTGAAGCCGGGTTTGTTCCGTGTGCAGACTGAGGGATCAATACTACATTTCTGTGGCTTTCCCCTCTGGATTTATGATACTCTCTGATTACCATCAAACCTGCATATTCACCCTGCGCCCCTGAATTAGGCTGTAAGGAAGTTCCTGCAAATCCTGTGATTTCAGAAAGGTCTTTCTCCAGCTCTCTGATCATTTGCTGATATCCGGCTGCCTGATCTACCGGTACAAACGGGTGAACACTTCCCCATTCACCCCATGATAAAGGCAACATCTGAGTGGCTGCATTCAGTTTCATGGTACATGATCCTAAAGAGATCATAGAGTGTGTCAATGATAAGTCTTTTCTTTCGAGACGTTTGATATAACGCATCAATTCTGTCTCGGTATGATATTTATTAAATACTTCTTCCGTAAGGATTTCGTCTTTTCTCAAGAGTTCATCAGGAATGCTGTACTCTTCTTTCAATTCAAGTCTGAATGCCTGTTTATCGATGAAATATCCGAATGAATTGATCAATACATTCAGTTTTTCAATGGTTGTACTTTCATTGACCGAGATGCTGACCACTCCTTCCGTGAAGTAGTTCAGATTAATTTTATGATCTCTCATCATTCTCATCAATCTGGCTTTCTCTTCTTCTGAAAGTCTGATTTTAACCGTATCAAAGATAGGCTCTTCCACTACATCGAATCCTAAAACCTGAAGTCCGTTTTTCAATGCATTGGCTTTATAGTGAATTTGATCCGCAATATAGTTCAGTCCTTTTGGTCCGTGGTATACGGCATACATTCCTGCCATTACTGCTAAAAGAACCTGAGCCGTACAGATATTGGAAGTCGCTTTTTCTCTTTTAATATGCTGTTCTCTTGTCTGAAGAGCCATTCTTAATGCTCTTTTTCCGTACATATCCTGGGAAACTCCAATAATCCTTCCCGGAATATCTCTTTTATAATCTTCTTTACAAGCAAAGAAAGCCGCATGAGGACCTCCGTACCCCATTGGAATACCGAATCTCTGTGTAGTTCCCACTGCACAGTCCGCTCCCATTTCAGCAGGTGATTTCAGCTTTACCAAAGCCATAGGATCGCAGGCAACAACTACCTGTAAATCCTGCTTTTTATATTCAGCGATATTAGGAGTATAGTCCAGAACGATACCATTTTTTCCCGGGTATTGCAATAATACACCAAAGTAAGTGTCATCAAACTGATGATTCTCATGGTCTCCCACTACGATTTCTATTTCTAAACCTTCTGCTTTTGTTTTCAATACAGACACAGTCTGCGGTAAAACCAATTCCGAAACAAAAAACTTATTGGCATTTCCTTTTTTCTGATCTTTCGTCCTGTTATTTAAGAACATATGCATAGCTTCTGCTGCTGCCGTAGATTCATCCAGTAATGAAGCATTCGCCAACCCAAAACCTGTAAGATCACATACAACAGTCTGGAAGTTAAGCAGAGCTTCCAGCCTTCCCTGTGCAATTTCCGCCTGATAAGGTGTATAAGCAGTATACCAGCTGGGATTTTCAAAAATATTTCTCTTAATTGCTGCCGGTAAGATCGTATTATGATATCCAAAACCGATATAGTTCATAAAATCGGCATTTTTGATCGCCAGATCTTTGGAATGGCGAATCATTTCGTATTCCGAAAGGGGTTCTGATATTTCAAGATCCTTTTCTAAACGGATAGAAGCCGGGATAGTCTGAGAAATCAACTCTTCAATATTTGAAACGCCAATTTTATCCAACATCGCCTTTTTATCAGCTTCATTAAGGGAAATGTGACGATTCACAAACTGTTCTGTATTCATTTTTTTTATTAGATTTTGTTTGTAAAAAAAGATGGGTAAAAATACAATTTTTTAGAGGAATGCACAAGATGACAATACGCACCCTTTTATAGAGAATAATTTTACCTGTGAGCTGATAATTTAATATTTACCATTAAAAATCAGAACTAAAATAATCGAATATCCAATTCATCATTATAGATCATATAAATAACTACTTCTCATTTATATTCTTCAAAAAAATAACTTTGTAAATTCTGTTGCAAATCCTAAAAGGATTTACAGCAAAACAAAAAAACATAAATAATTAAATAATAAAAAGACATATTATGAAGTAATAGCAGTCTACCCTCAAAAAAACACAACTTAATGAAAAAAAATGACCAGAGGTATCTTACCTCCCTGGTGGCATTATTTATATCCACCACTTCTTTATATTCCCAGACCACTATTATCAAATCCAAATCAGGAGAAAATGAAGACCCTTCCAAAGACTGGTCCGTATACCTGAAAGGTTTTATCCAGACCGATGTCATGGTGGATTTCCAGGATATGAGTTCCAAAGACGGATTCGCTGCTCCTTCTATAGGGTTTCCGCAGGCTAATTCCATAAGCAGCAACTTCAGTATCAAACAATCCCAGGTAGGAGTAGGCGTAAAAAATCCGAACTCGGAAGATGGTCTTTCCGCCTATGTGGAAATAGACTTTTACGGGCCTAACGGAACTACCGCTCCCCGTTTCCGACATGGTTACATCAAGTGGAAAAAATGGCTTGTCGGGCAAACATGGAGTAATGTGACCGATGTATCCATTTTTCCCAATATGTTTGATTTTGTAGGACCCAACGGAACGTTATTTACAAGAAGAATTCAGGTACGTTACTCTACTCCCCTTTCCAAGCACGAAAATCTTTCGTTATCATTGGAAGACCCCAATACTACAAGTATTACGCTACCCAACGATTCTTTACAGTGGAAAAAGAAATCTTTATTGCCAGCCTTCACTGCGGTATACCGCTATGGTAACGAAAGCAGCTATATAAAACTGGGCGGAGTTGTAGCGCCTATCAGCTATGAAAGGAGAAATACTACCCAGGATCCGTATAGCACCCGTACCATGATGGGATATACGGCATTGGTTTCCGGTAAATATGATCTTGATGATTCCAATAATGTAAGGTTTCAATCTACGTATGGAAAAGGGTATTCCAGTGGCAATATTATTTTAGATGGGGAAAAGTATGATGCCATTCCCAATCCTCAGAACAATAACGCACTGGAAACTTTAAGCCTTTTCAATATATTAGGTATCTATGAGCATTGGTGGAATCCAAAGTGGAGTTCAGTCGCTTTTTACAGTTATTCCCAGGTAGGAAAAAAGTCTTTCATTCCGGGAAATATGTTTAAAAGCTTTCAGAATGCGGGTCTCAATATTGTATTCCAGCCTTATAAAAGATTACGCTTTGGTATAGAAGGTAATTATGGAAATAGCCAGAAATTTAATCTTCAGCGTGCTCATGGTTTCAGGCTTCAGTTTTCCTCATCTCTTAATTTTTAAATCTGATAATCAAGGCGTTAAATAGAAACAAAGCGGTATTTTTAAAATTTAGAAATATTTATGATTTTCTCTTAATTATATTTATTCTAAATTAATATATTTGCATCATGAATGCAATCGTTCCATTTAAAGTACCGCCTTTAACGCCTGTTTATTCTTTTAAAAACGAGGAATTATTCTGCGAGAAAAAGTCTTGCTGTAAAAAATTTAAGAAAGGGAAAAGATGTAAAAAATGTCCCGGAAGGAAAAAACTGGCTTAGTTAAAACTTTTAATTAAAAAATATAAAGCCAACAATAAAAAAAGTACAGCTAGAAGTAATCTGAATATTTTAGGCTGCCCTTTCGGATTGGCAGGAGTTTTGGGCTGGGATTTGAATAATTCTTCCGCATCATTTCTGAACTTCTCGGTTTTGTTTTCAAATACTTCCGTAATCGTTATTCCCTGAACCACCGTTTTATGCAGCAACGAATTGGTTACATGCAATAAAACCTGAAACTTGCCTTCTTTAAATTCCGTAATTTTAAAAGTCCTTTCTCCATACGCTTTTTCCAGCCCGAAAGGAAGAACTTTCACCACATCAGCATTTTGTGTCTGCCAGCTGATAATGATTTCTTCTCCTTTTTTAGCATGAATTTTATTAGCCGTAAAGCTTTTTATACTGGGAGGAACATTATACCGGAAACTTCTCTGATGACTCTCCAAATTCTGGTCATAGGTCTTTCTGCGGGACGGATCGCTCAGCATTTCATAAGCTTCCTGAATTTCCCGGAATCGATCGGCAAAAAAATCATCATTTTCATTTTTATCAGGATGATATTTAAGGGAAAGCTTTCTATAAGCTTTTTTGATGTCCTCTTCCGAAGCATCCTGAGAAATACCGAGAAAGTAATAGTAATCCTTCACTGATAGAATTTCTGAGTAACCCCACAAAAATAAGGATTTATTTTCCGAAATATTAAATTAAAGGCGATTATTTAAAGGGGAATTTCCTGTATAAAAAAACCGTTTCGGGAACTTAAGTTCCCGAAACGGTTAAACAATTTCAAATTTAGTTTTAATAAGACTATGCTTCAAACCTTTCACGTCTTGTACAACATCCGGACTGAAACTCTTTTTTGAATTTTCCTTTAAGCTCCTGATATTGCTCATCATTCATTTCTCTGATTTTATCCGCAAGTCCGAATGGAGACTTTTCTTTAATTCCGTATTCGTTAAAAATACCTTTTATAAAGTTTTTTCTTTTGGCAGCTTTTTTAGCAATTAATGCAACGCCTACTACGGCTAGTGCTCCTAAGGCACCTTTTAATGCTGAATTTTTCATTTTTTTTAAATTTTTAAATTTTACTACTTCTTTTTATATAGACGAATCAGCTTTTAATTTACTTTACTGATTTTAAAAACTATTCGTTATTTTTCTGAAAAAAATTTCCCGAACATTTCTGCTTCCACATTTCTCTGAACTTTTCTCTTTCTTCAGAAGAAAAATTCCCCATCTTTTCCATCATCTGTCTTCTTTCTCTGAAGCCTCCCCCGCAGTTGTTTCTACCGAACCTACCATGGAAACCTCCAAAAAGTATTTTACTTAATACAAGAATTCCCATAGCCTGCCAGTAATTAATTTCTTTTACTCCTACAATTTCAGGAAGCAGTGTATTCCAAAGCCACATTACTACCCAGGTAACGGCAAGGAAAATAAGAGGCGGGCATAGTATTAAAAGGCCCCATCGTTTTTTATGTTTAGTATTCATGATATCTTTTTTCTAACTGTTTAAATCTTCGTATAATTCTCTTAATCTATTTCTCAGATGCTTCACTGCATAATTTTTCCGGCTGATAATGGTTTTTATATTTTCGCCCTGTTCATCTGCTATTTCCTGAAGTGTTTTGCTGTTCAGCTCATTTTCTTCGTACACCAGCCTTTGTTTTTCGGGAAGTTCGTTCAGTGCTTCAAATAATTTTTTCCAGATCTCATCCTGAAATATTTTGAGTTCGGGGCTGGCTCCTTCGTCCAGCAATAAAATATCTTTAATGGAGAAACCGCCATCTTCATCTTCATAAACAAAATCTTCCAGATTTTCGGTTTTCTTCTTCCGGTATTTGTCCGTGATCTTGTTGGAGGTCACCCTGTACAGCCACCCTCCTATATTCACGATCTCCGAAAGATTTGTAAGACTACTGAACTGATACCATACTTCCTGCAGAATATCTTCCGCATCTTCCGTATTCTTCACTTTGGGACGAATAAAAGACATCAGTTTTCCTCCGTATTTTGAAACGGTCTGTGAAATGATATTTTCTTTCTCCTCTTGTGGCATTGCTATTTTTTTGACAACCTCCATACTACTATGACGATTATACTTTTTATTTTACTTTAATATTATTTAAAAAAAAATTTATCCGGTCCTAAAACACAAAACGGAAAGCAAAATACTCTCCGTTTCTGTTAATTATGAATTTTTGTCAGTTTATTTATTAAAATTTTCTGCAAAAAAGCCCAGCATATAGGTATATAATTCCAGTCTGTTCTGTTCTTTTCCAAATCCGTGACCTTCGTCATATTTCACAAGATAAGGGACTTCAAATCCTTTGGCACGCATTGCTTTTACAATCTGGTCGGACTCGTTAATATTCACTCGGGGATCATTAGCTCCCTGAACTACAAATAAAGGTTTTTTGATTTTATCAATCTGATAAACCGGGGAGACTTCTTTAGCAATTTTTGCTTCTTCCGGGTTATCCAGGTCATACCAGATCTGCTTCACCATTTCTTTATAAGGTTTCCAATATTCGGGAAAGGAATCAAAGAAGGTGAAAATATTAGAAACACCCACATAATCCACTCCACAGGAATAGAGATCGGGTGTTTTTATCAGTCCCATTAATGTAGCATATCCGCCATGGCTGCCTCCATAAATAGCCACTTTATTTTTATCCACCCAGCCCTGCTCAATCACATATTTTACTCCATCTTCCACATCATCCATTGCCTTTCTTCCGATCTGCTTATAGCCCGATTTCTGAAACTCTTTTCCATATCCTCCGGAAATTCTAAAGTTCACCTGCAATGTAGCATATCCTCTGCTTGCAAATAATTGAGTTTCGGGATTAAATCCCCATTGATCCCTGATTCCCTGCGGACCTCCGTGCGGATTTACAATCAGCGGTACTTTTTTCCCTTCCAGGGCTTCTTTAGGTAATGTAATATACCCATGGATCGTCAATCCATCTCTGCTTTTGAATTCGATAGGCCGCATTTCGGCCATATCTTCTTCTTTAAGCTGAGGCATCAGATTGTAAAGAAGTGTTGTTTTCTTGGTCTTTGTGTCATATTCATAATAAGTTCCGTACAGCTTATCACTTCCTACAATAAATAAAAGCTTATTATCATTATCATCGGAGGAAACAACAGAGAACTGCTTATCTCCAAACCGGGATCTCAGTACGTTATCTACTTCCTTATAAAATTGGCTTACGGGAACCGTTTCTCTTTTAATGCCGTTATAGCCGATATAATCGAGTTCATAATTCCTGTTTTTTCCGGCAATACTGATTGAGCTTACATCATAAACAGGATTGGAATACACCTCTTTAATTATTGCATTCTTTTTCAGATCATACAGAATGATTCTCGATTTATCACTATCGAGGTCGCTTACCACATAGGCTTCATCTTTATTCTTAGAATTATCATTAAATCTTAGGATGCGAAAAGTATCTTTCCAATCGGTAGATTTAATCAGGTTAAATTGCCCGGTTGCCTGATCTTTATAATAAGTTTTAGTGGTTAATCCGTTTTCCAGAACGGTATAACCTCTTAAATTGCCGTCTTTATCAAATATATAATCGTCTATAGGGCTTTTTACATCTTTATTTTCATAGAGCTGCGTTATTTCCCCGGTATTGAAATTAATTCGATACGGCTCATGGATCTGCTTATTATTTTTATTCATTGTAACAACAACAAATTCGGTATCTTTTATCAGATGTACAGCCCCTAAAGTAATTCCTTCAAAGGGAGTGAGATCTTTAAGATTACCTCCGTCTATATCCGCAGCATAGAGATGAAGATTCTCATTTCCTCCTCTATCCTGGGTGTAGAAAAGTCGTTTTTTGTTTAGCCAGCCGTACTCTCTTATCAGATCATTTTTTTCTACCAGAGCTTTAGTGATTTTCCCGGATTGCAGATCTTTAACATAGACATGGTTCTTAAGGTCTTTATCTTTTTCCTTGTAAGAAAGATATCTTCCATCAGGAGAAAGCTTAAACTGAGAAGCTTTTGGCCGGGCAAAATAATCTTCAACCTTATATTTAAAGTTTCCCTGATCATAGGAAATAAGCTTTTCAAGACTCGCTTTAGAAGAAGGCAATGTAGGATCACCAGGCAGTTTTGAATTGGAACTTTGCGCATTGATTACCATAGTAGACAGTAGGATTTGAGCAGTACCCAGAATTGTAAGACGTATACCCATAACTTCAGTTTTAAGATTATAAATTTTCAACAACCTCTATGAAAATAAAGGTTTTAATAATTAGACACATTAAAACTTCAAGTGTTACAGAAAAAGTTATTTTTTTGATAGTCAATACATACCAGATACAAAGGAATTGATTGTTTAGTTTAAATAAATCCCAAAATACCAGGTCCACGCTATCAGGATGATCTGCATCGGCAGCCTTTCTTTATAAAGATAGCTCATACCCGGACCCGAGTAATCGGCTTTAAAGAGATTGATCTTCTTTTTTGAAGAATTAATATTAGCTACAAATACCAGGATATAAAATATAATAAGCAAAAGTGCCGTTATCTCACGAATGGAAGGAATCAATAAGCCAATCCCCGCAGCGATTTCAATAATTCCCGTAGCATATACCCAAAATATTTTGGCAGGGATAAAATCCGGGATCATCATCGCCATTCCTTGTTGGAATTTAAAATGAGCAAGCCCTGTAAACACTACAAAAACTGCCATTCCCAGATTTCCTGAAAATAAAAAATTCCAGCTTCCCTGCCCTATTTTCGTTCCTATTAAAGCCAGGATAAATGTACCGAAGAGAATAGTCAGCAGCTTCATGACTGTTCTGCAAGATTTTTAATCACTTCCAGACCTTTGGTAAATCCGTTATTCATGTCGTCTTTCCATTCGCTGTCTACCTGCACCTCAACATGCAGCTTGGTCTTTCCTCCCAAATCAATAAGAAAATATTTTTCATGAGCTCCCTGCCAGTCTACTACTTCTTTACTCTGAGTATCTTCTACCCCATCTTTTACAAATCCAAGATGCTTGAATATCACTTCATTTGGCTCATTCAGGCTTTCTATCGTGGAAACCATACCTTCCCCATTAGCGTTAACGAAATAGGTTTTCCCACCTACTTTCCAATCTGATTTCATGGCAGAATCCGGGTTAAAGAACCTGGTCCATTGATTATAGGTTTCTGCTCCCCATAATACATCCCATATTTTCTGGGAGGAAGCATTGATTTCTTTTTCATACGATAAGGTTTCCATATTTCAGTTTTTAAATTGTTATTTAATTGTTTTAATTAACCTCCAACAAAGTCTCCTCCGTTGATATGAATCACTTCACCGGTAATAAAACTGGCGTCTTCCGATGCTAAGAAAACAAAGGCCGGAGCCACTTCGGAAGGCTGTCCTGCACGTTTTAAAGGAGTATCCTTCCCAAACGTTGAAAGATCATCAAAAGTTTCTTTTACCAATGGTGTCCAGATAGGTCCTGGCGCAATTCCGTTTACTAATATTTTTTTTTCGGCAAGGTTAGCGGATAGTGAACGGATGAATGATAAGATCGCTCCCTTAGTAGCGGCATAATCTATTAGGTGATCACTTCCCCTGTATGCCGTAACGGATGTTGTACAAATGATTCTTCCTCCTTTTTTAATTAAAGGAAGAAAATTCCTTGTAAAAGAAATCATGGAAATGATATTGGTATTAAAAGTTTCCTCGATCTGTTCATCCGGTATTTTTTCAAGGGTATCTTTTGAGGTATGAATTCCTGCATTATTAACAAGGATATCTACGGTTTTCCATTCAGCCTTGATTTTTTCAGCAGATTCTTTTCTAAAAGCTTTATCAGTGAGATCACCTTTTAGCACTATACAGGTTTTGCCTTCCTTTTCTACTAGCTTTCGGGTCTCTTCCGCATCCTTATCACTTTCTTTATAAATAATAGCTACATCGGCTCCCTCCCGGGCAAAATGTACTGCTACTGCCTGCCCTATTCCGCTATCTCCACCGGAAATCACCGCCTTTTTATTAGTAAGCTTTTGACTTCCTACATAATTTTCCCGAATAATCTCAGGAAAAAGTCCTTCTTGAGGAACTTTCGATTTTGATTTTGACTTGTTCTGCGTCTTCATAAGTAATTAATTTTATAAAGTACATCAAACAGCAAGCCGAAACCTATTAAGAATTGTAAGCGGTTTCCAGATCTTTTATAATAATTTTCTGCATTTTCATCATAGCTTGAACCACTTTTTGTGCCTTTTCACCATCCGCATCGTTCATCAGCTCAATTAATCTTTTGGGAACAATCTGCCAGCTTATGCCGTATTTGTCCTTCAGCCATCCGCACATACTTTCCCTTCCTCCGTCTGAAGTAAGATTATTCCAATATAAATCCGTCTGCTCCTGATTGTCAGTCATTATTACCATAGAAATCCCTTCATTAAAATCAAACTGATGATCGTAAGAATTATCCATACAGAACAGGCTGTAACCATCAATTACAAAATGGGCATGCTGTACATTTTCAGGATCCTCAGGAATATCATGACCTTCACCTCCGTCTTTATATTTTAAGATATTTCCAATCCTGGAATTGGGAAAAGTCCGGGTATACAGATTCATGGCTTCCATAGCTTTACCATTGTTTTCATGAATAAACATCAGGGTAGGAATTATTTTCTGATCTTCAGATTTCTCACCCAGAAAAAGCTGCCATGTAACTCCAAACTGATCACGGACCCAGCCGTATTTTTTACTCCATGAATAAGAATCAAGAGGCATTAAAGCCATCCCGCCTTCCAGGAGCTGATCCCAGTATTTTTGCACTTCATCTTCTGTTTCACAGATCACCATGAAAGATATGGAGGCATTTTTCTCAAACTGAGGACCACCATTAAGAAGCATTATCTTTTGTCCGAAAAGGTCAATATTCAGGACCACTGGTGTATCTGCCGTAATTTTCCCGTTAAATACCTGACAGTAGAAGTCAGCCGATTGTTTAGCGTTTCCATCGTACCAAAGACATGGAAATATATCGTTATTCATAATATTCGATTTTTAAGGATGTTGTAATTTTAAAAGCCCGGCTTATTGTTCTCTATAAAGGATACCTGATGTTCTCTCATATAATTTTTAAGCTTCTCCATCGTATTTTTCCCAAAGCCATGGAGATTCATGATTTCTTCCTCCGAATAGCATGAAAGCTTATCCAGTGAATCTATTTTCTCTTTTTCCAGTGATCTTCTGGCCGGCATAGCAATGATGCCTTTCAGAAAGTTTCCATTTACAACATGACTGACCGCATAAATGGAACTGAGGGATTTTGCCATTATTACTAAATTGATCATCGTTGTGTAAAAAAAGTTTAATTTTTCTCTACATATTTATGAAAATTATTGAGAATGGAATACCATCCTTCTCTTTGCATTTCTACGGAGTTCTGCTTTTCGGGATCGAAAATCTCCGTTACTTTGGTCGTATTATTATCAATCTTATCAAAGATTACATCTACTTTCCTTCCGTCTTCCAAATGATATTTGATGTGGGCATGAGGAATAATCTCATCGTAAGTTCCTTCAAAATCAAATCCAAAGCTTTTATCTTTTGCTTCCATCCTGTTTTTAAATTTCCCTCCCACCCGGAAATCATTTTCTGAGCTCGGGCACTGCCAGGTTTCATGGGCAAAATTCCATTTCATAATATGTCTTGGGGTAATAAAATAATCCCAAACTTTTTCCACAGGGGCTAAAATCGTAATGTCAATTTTGATCGGATCCATACTTATATTTTTTAGTGATTGGTTTAAAAGTAAGGGTAACCAATAAAATAGTTACCCTCCTAAATTGAGTTAAATATAAGATTATTTTGTGTATTCCGCATTATAATTGATCATCCAGTGAGTTCCGTATTTATCTTTAAAACTTCCGAAATAATCACCCCAGAACTGATCTTCCAAAGGCATTTCAATATCTCCTCCTGCGGAAAGTCCGTTAAAAATACGTTCCGCTTCCTCTCTGGATTCAGGAAAAATGGAAACATAATTATTATTTCCTACGGTAAGGCTCTGTCCGAATGAAGATACAATATCCGACGCCATCAGCAGATCATTTCCTACCGGCAATGCAATATGCATTACCCTGTTCTTTTCCTCTTCCGATAAATTTTCGGTTCCGGGAGCATTTCCCATTCTGTAAATTTCACCAAGAAACTCACCGCCAAATACGGATTTGTAAAAAGTGAAAGCTTCTTCTGCCTGACCATCAAAATTGAGGTATGGATTTAATTTAGTCATGATTTCTCTGATTTATAAGTTATCTTAAATAATTTATTCAAAATTAGCCTGACTATCTTAAAACCTACTTGCCATAAGACAACTTTTACGTTTTATGGGGATGAGAAACCAATTCTTTTCTTATCCGGCTTAAAGAAGTATCGGTAACGCCTAAATAGGAAGCGATTTGCTTAAGGGGAGCAAACTGTACCACTTTAGGTTTTTGTTCAAGAAGATTGAGATATCGTTTGGTAGCCGAAAGGGTAAACATTTCTACCGAACGCTGCTTGGAAACAAAAAGCTGCTGAGACATCCACGCCCGGCCCCATTCCCTTAGATTAGGTAATTTATGAAAAAGATCCTCAAATACATTGAAATCCATTTTCCAGCATTCACAATCCGATATACATACAATATTTTCCTGGCTTGGAATCCGCTGAAAAATAGAAGAGACTTCAATGACAATTTCATTTTCCACGAAAAAATCGGTGGTCACTTCATTCCCGTTAAAATCATTAACGAAAGAACGCATCAGCCCTTTCTCCATAATGTAATAATCATTCGCAACTTTTCCCTCTTTCAAAATAAAATCACCTTTATTAAAATTCACCTTTTCATGAGCCTGAAATATTTCCAGAAGTTCTTCATCCGTAAAAAAGGGAAAGTCATAAGATATTTTCAGTGATTGGTTATAGTTCATATATGGATATTTATTTTAAAATAAAGACAGTTGAATAGACTTAGGTTTATCGGGCTTCTGAGCATCTCCAAAAACCGTTTTCCCTCCAAATCTCCATGAATTTTGCCTTTCTTCTTCGATGACCTGCTGAATATCAAAATCCGGAGTGAAATTCTTCTCTGTATCTTCTACAATTTTATGGAGTTTATTGAGTGTTTTAAGCTTATCGGAATTCCCCAGCTTCGACTTTTCAATTCCTCTTTTAAGAATAAGAATACTTTCATCATATACTTTTGTAGGAACAGGAAAAGGATGTCCGTCCTTACCTCCGTGAGCAAAGGAGAAACGGGCCGGATCTTTAAACCTTGATGGAGCACCGTGAATGACTTCACTTACAAGTGCCAGCGACTGCATGGTTCGTGGTCCTACCCCTTCCAGCATCAATAGATCTTCAAAATTCTGAGGCTGCTGCTCTCTCGTTACATACAGAAGAGCACCCAATCGTTTAAGATCTACATCAGAAGCCTGGACATCATGGTGGGCCGGTAAAATAAGCCTTGAAAAATCACTCATGATCTGTGCAGAATCGGTATGGGAAATATCGAGAATTCCCTTTCTGTTCTCTGAAGCATCAGCATCTGTAAGATTAAGAATTTTACCTCTTGAAATCCCGTTTATCCCGGTATGGGGCTCTTCCACAAAGGATTTTATATTTTCAGAATGCCAGTGATAACGTCTTGCCGTATGATCGGATTCATGCATCCCCTGCTGTACAACGCTCCAGCTACCATTATCCGCTAAAATAAAATTATGCAGGTAAAGCTGATAACCATCCTGAATAGCCGTATTATCCACCTTCGCAGAAAGCTTACTGGCTCTTACAAGCTCATTCCCATCAAGGCCGGTCTTATCTGCAATCTGAATAAGTTCCGAAGGGGTTTCCCGGGAAAATTTCCCTTTTCCTCCACAGATATAAATTCCGAGAGATTTGGAATTAGGATTAATAGACCTTTTTAATGCACCCATTACGGATGTGGTAATCCCCGAAGAATGCCAATCCATTCCCATGACCGCCCCAAAACTCTGAAACCAGAAAGGATCTGCCAATCTCCGCAACACCTCATCTTTTCCGTAATCCATCACAATAACCTCAATAATAGACAAGCCTAATGCGGACATACGCTCATACAGCCATGGCGGTACTTTTCCATAGTGTAAAGGCAGATCGGCAGTTCCTGAGCGTTTCATAGGATTAAGGTTAAATATTTTTCAAAGTTAATGAATTGAATAAAATTCAAGATCTTTATGTTCAATTTCATCATACTTTTCGTTAAAAATTATAACGTTTCCAAATGGATCATACACCTGAAAGCATACGGCATCATAAAAAGCTTTTTCCAGAGCCGGATTGTTATACTTATACGGCTTTTCTGTCAGCTTTTTGTAGTAACCCACAATGCCTTCTCCCCATATAAAAATACGGCTTCCCGGAGTTCCGTCTCCATGATGTTCACTGAGATGAAAAATAATATTTTCCTTTTTTATCTCCATATAAACCGGCGTATTTTCTGCGAAATGATGCTCCCATATGACTTCGAATCCCAGCCAGTCCCTGTAAAATTCCAGGGCTTTCTGATAATCAAAAATCCTGAGAACCGGAATAATCTGATCAGCTTTCATAAGTTTTAGTTCTAAATGTCAAAAAAACCTTGTGAAAAAATGAAATTCCACAAGGCCAGTATAAATTATGTTATTTTTATTTATTTCAAAGCTGCTATCGCGGCTGTGTAATCAGGTTCCTGGGCAATTTCCGGTACCTGCTCTGCATATACGACTTTATCATTTTCATCAGTAACGATTACCGCCCTGCTCAACAGCCCTTTCATAGGGGAATCCGTTATGGTTACTTCATAGTCGTCTCCGAAACTTCCTCTGAAATCCGAAAGTGTTTCCACATTATTCAATCCTTCAGCCGCACAGAACCTCCCAAGGGCAAAAGGAAGATCTTTCGATACATTGATGACTACGGTATTATCTAATGAAGAAGCTTCTTCATTGAATTTTCTTGCAGATGCTGCACAAACTCCGGTATCAATACTCGGAAAAATATTGAACACTTTTTTCTTTCCTTCAAAATCCGGAAGTGTCTTTACATTCAGATTGGAGTCCACCAATGCAAATTCTTTGATAGTAGTCCCTACGGATGGTAAGTTCCCCAATGTATGTATTTCGTTTCCTTTTAATGTGATCGTTGCCATAATTTAAGTTTATCTATTAATTTTTTATCTATCCAAAAATAAAAAATATCAATCGAAAGTCTGTTTTTAAAAGGTTAAATATATCATAAATTTAACTTCATTCATTCTCTAAAATATAAGAAAAATATTATAAAAAATCTGTAATTTTAAATAGTTTATTTTAATGGTTACAATATATTTTAGCAAAAATAAAACAGCTGTATTGGTCTGTGGTTTGATGAATTAATGGTGTCTTATAAAAAGAATTAACACAATAAATTTAAATATATGAAAGCACAAATCGGAATTGATCCAAAACAAACAGAAGGTATCGCAGAAATTTTAGAACCTCTTTTAGCAGATGAATTCTTACTTTATTTAAAAACACGAAATGCTCACTGGAATGTTGAAGGTCCGGATTTCCATACGGTACATGTTTATTTTGAACAATTGTATACGGAATTGGAAGACGTAATTGATGAAGTAGCGGAAAGAATCCGTAAAATCGGACATTATGCACCGGCAACTATGAAAGAATATCTTGAGCTTACCCATCTTTCCGAAAAGAGAGAGAATAAAAACAACAGTTTAAGCTATATTAAAGATCTTCTTTCCGATCATGAGACCATTATCATGAGTTTAAGAGGAAGCATTGACAAGATCAATGAAAAATTTGAATATGACTACGGTACTTCTGATTTTCTGACCACTTTAATGGAACAACACGAAAAAACAGCATGGATGCTAAGATCTCATTTAAAATAATGAAGGAATCCATTTTGTAAAAATAAAAAAGCCGCTCCTCTAAAGAGCGGTCTTTTTTTGGATTTAAAGGAGGAAAACAGCAGAAATTCCGATATTTATTCAGGTAAAAACTATTCGGAGTTTTAAAAAATGACTAAATTTGTGAAACTTAAATCTTAAATAATAAATAACAGTATAATGTCAGAAAAATCAAAAATTTACTACACATTAACAGATGAGGCTCCAATGCTGGCTACTCACTCTTTTTTACCTATTGTAAAAGCTTTTACAAAATCTGCAGATATTGAAATTGCAGTTCCAGATATTTCTTTAGCAGGAAGAATTTTAGCAAACTTCCCTGAGTTTTTAAAGGATGACCAAAAAATAGGTGATGCACTGGCTGAGCTGGGACAACTGGCCACTACACCGGATGCCAATATCATCAAATTACCTAATATTTCTGCTTCTGTTCCTCAGTTGGATGCAGCAATTGCAGAATTACAGGGAAAAGGATTTGCAGTTCCCAATTATCCTGCTGAACCAAAAAATGATGAGGAGAAAGCTATTAAAGCTAAATACGCCAAAGTATTAGGTAGTGCAGTAAACCCGGTATTAAGAGAGGGGAACTCTGACAGACGTGCTCCAAAAGCTGTTAAAAACTATGCAAAAGCCAATCCTCACAGAATGGGTGACTGGGCTTCTGACAGCAAAACAGATGTTGCTCACATGAATTCCGGTGACTTCTACGGTACCGAAACTTCAACAACTCTGGAAAATGCTACCCAATACAGAATTGTTTTTAAAGGAAATGACGGTTCTGAAAATGTATTGAAAGATTTTGCACCTCTTCAGGCCGGTGAAGTTATTGATTCTTCAGTAATGAACCTTGCCTCATTAAAGACTTTTGTTCAGCAAGCCATTGACGAAGCTAAAAACAGAAACGTACTTCTTTCCGCTCACCTGAAGGCTACCATGATGAAGATCTCTGATCCTATCATCTTCGGTGCTATTGTGGAGACTTTCTTTAAAGATGTATTCACTAAATATGCCGATACATTCAAATCTTTAGATATTAACCCCAACAACGGTCTTGCCGATCTTTTTGAAAAAATCAAAGGAAATGCCCAGGAAGCCGATATCAAAGCTGATATTGAAAAGGCACTTGCTGACGGGCCAAGAGTGGCAATGGTAAACTCTGATAAAGGAATTACCAACTTCCACGTTCCTTCCGACATTATCGTGGATGCTTCCATGGCTGCTTTAGTAAGAGGCGGAGGTAAAATGTGGAATAAAGAAGGTAAAGAAGAAGATACCGTAGCAATCATCCCGGATCGTTCATATGCAGGTTTCTATCAGGCTGTGATCGACGATATGAAAGCTCATGGAAAATTGGATCCTACGACTATGGGTTCTGTTCCAAATGTAGGATTAATGGCTCAGAAAGCTGAAGAATATGGTTCTCATGATAAAACTTTCCAGGCTGCTGCGGACGGAACTATTGAAGTTCAGGACGAGGCAGGAAATGTTCTTCTTTCTCAAAAAGTAGAAAAAAGCGATATCTTCAGAATGTGCCAGACTAAAGATGCTCCTATCCAGGACTGGGTAAAATTGGCAGTAAACAGATCAAGACTTTCCGACACTCCTGCTATTTTCTGGCTGGATAAGGGAAGAGCTCATGACAGAGAAATCATCAAAAAGGTAGAAAAATATCTTAAAGATCACGATACTACAGGGCTTGACATCAGAATTCTTGACGTAAAAGATGCCATGACTGAAACTTTAAAAAGAGCCAGAGAAGGAAAAGATACCATCTCCGTATCAGGAAATGTGTTAAGAGATTACTTAACTGACCTTTTCCCTATTCTTGAACTGGGAACTTCTGCTAAAATGCTTTCCATCGTTCCATTAATGAACGGAGGTGGTTTATTTGAAACAGGAGCCGGTGGTTCTGCTCCAAAACATATTGAACAATTCCTTGAAGAAGGATATCTGAGATGGGATTCTTTAGGAGAATTCCTTGCATTACAGGCTTCTTTGGAACATTTGGCACAAACCCAGGGAAATACTAAATCCCAGGTGTTAGCAGATGCATTAGATGAAGCGAATGCCAAATTCTTAGCCACTGATAAATCACCTGCGAGAAAAGTAGGACAAATCGATAACAGAGGTTCTCACTTCTATCTGGCCATGTATTGGGCAGAAGCCTTAGCCAACCAAACTGCCAATGCTGAAATTGCTGAAAAGTTCAAGCCGATTGCTGAAAACATGCAGCAAAATGAAGCTAAGATTAATGAAGAACTCATCGGAGCTCAGGGCAAACCTCAAAATATTGACGGTTACTACAAAGCTGATGAAGCCAAAACCTTTGCAGCAATGAGACCAAGTGCTACATTAAATGCTATTATTGACGGAATTTAATCCATCACATTATACTGAAAAAAGCCTCTCGATCGAGAGGCTTTTTTTTTGCAAGAATGACTGATCCAATAACCAGTCATTCTCTTTTGAAAAAAATTTATAGTTAAAATTGAGTTTAATGTCTGTGAGCATTACCATTATTGGATTTAGACTGCTGTTTTTTAGAAATCTTTTGCTTTGATTTTACATCATTGTTTTTATTTCTGTTATAAACAGCCGTAGGATTTTGTCCCTGGTAGTATTTATTTTTAAATTGCTTATACTTTTCCTTACCCAGGATTTTTTCTATTTCCGCATATCTGTCGGTTCTCCAGTAATCGGGATTTTTAGAATATTTCTTCTCCCACGAATTGTAATCACTGTATCTCTCATTAAGCGCATATAACTGATTTTTTTGTGACGTTGTCAACACCAATTCCACGGCTACCGTCTGCCAGTTTAAATCGGTAATACTTCTTCTGTAATCATTATAATAATCGGATTGAGCATATCCCAAACCAAACATACCTAAAAATAAGGCAGTTACTAATATCTTCTTCATTTCCATTTTATTTAAAGTTTAACTGTAAACGTAAGGTCAATTAAAATGCCAATTTCCAAATGATAAATGCCAATCTTTGTTAAAATCTATATAACTGATTGAAAATATTGAAAATAATTTTTAAATTTATCATGAATCACCAAGACATTAATTCTCAATATGGAGATATTTATTATCGTTTTACTTATTTTACTGAACGGAATTTTTTCAATGTCAGAAATGGCATTGGTTTCTTCAAAGAAATTCAAGCTTAAAAATGAAGAACAAAAAGGAAATTCCAATGCAAAGACAGCAGTGCAGCTTTCAGAAAATCCCAATAAGTTTCTTTCTACCGTTCAGATCGGAATTACGCTCATCGGAATACTTCTAGGTATTTATTCAGGAGACAGACTCACTCATGATCTGGCTGCCTATATTTCCGAATACCCGATGCTTGCTCACTATTCCAAAGGAATCGCATCTTTTGTCATTGTGCTTCTCATTACTTTTTTATCCATAGTTTTCGGAGAATTAGTACCTAAAAGGCTGGGCTTAAAATTTCCTGAAAAAATATCCATACTGATTGCAAGGCCGATGTACTGGCTTTCTGTTTTAGCTTCTCCGTTTGTCTGGCTTCTGACCGTAAGCAATATTGCAGTCTTAAAAATTCTGGGAATTAAAGATGATGAAAAGGAAATTGTAACTGAAGAGGAGATAAAATCCATTATACTGGAAGGTAAAGAAGGCGGTATCATTGAAGAAAAGGAACATGATGTACTGAAAAACGTTTTTGAACTGGGAGACCGCCGTGTGAACTCCCTGGCTACTTACCGGTCCAAGATCATTTATCTGGACGCGGATGACGATTATGAAACCGTAAAAGAAAAAATAAAAAGCTGCTCATTTTCCACATACCCCGTTACAGAAGACAATAACCTGGATAAAATTATCGGAATTGTAAAAATGAAGGATCTTTTTCACCTGGACCATGAGAACTTCAATATAAGGGAGCATCTTAAAAAAGTGGTTTTTGTGGGAGAGAATTCTTATATCTACCCTTTAATGGAAAGCTTTCAGAACAACAGGTCCCATATCGCTGTTATCATTGATGAATACGGTACCACTAAAGGTATTATTACCCTCAATGACATATTAGATGACCTCGTAGGCCGTTTCCCGGAAGGTTTTGAAGAAGATCCGGAAATTATCCAAAGAGACGAAAACTCCTGGCTCATAGATGGTGATTGTTCCATTCATGATTTTAAAAAATATTTCAAAATCGATATTGATGAAGAAGTTGAAAAAAAATTCATCAGTATTTCGGGTCTATTTCTTGACCAGTCAGATTCCATTCCTAAAACAGGAGATAAAATAAAAACAGGAAATCTTACAATGGAAATTGTAGACAAAGACGGAAATAGAATTGATAAAATCCTTGCTACAAGGGATTAGGAAAATTAACTGATTTTGAAAAAGCTTGACTATCTATTTAAAACACCATAAATTATGTTAATATTACTACCTGTCAGCAGGTTATATTATTTTAATTTGTAATTTTAAATAGAGATTATTCTCATTTAAAAACATCAGTTCAACCCAAATCTCATTATTATGGAAAATATAAAATTCAGAATATCCCCTTATCAGGATGAATTGCAGCTATTGATTAATGAAAAGAAAGTAGGTTATATGTCCATAGAGGTAGACGGAAGATTACTTTCCGTTTACTACACCAAGCTGGATAAGGAACGTGAAGGTCACGGCTTTGCCAAAATGTTACTGGACGAGCTTGTCCGCTATGCCGAAGAAAAGGATCTTCTGGTAGATCCCGAATGCGATTTTGTAAGACAGCAATTCGAAAATCACCCGAAAAGATACAAAGGAATATGGCACACTTAATCTTCCCACCACACCTGAAACTTATGGTCCGAGCTGTTTAAATCCACAGGTTCACCGATCATGGGAGTAAGGACGGTAAGATCCTTCTGTTTTCCCAGCTGGGTAATTTTTTTCAGGGGTTCATTCCAGGCATGAAGAGCCAGTGCAAATTTGGATGAATGAACAGGAATAATGTTTTTGGCATTTACGTCAATGCTGGCCTGTACAACATCTTCCGGTAAAGCATGAATATATTTCCATGCCGGATTGTACTGTCCGTTTTCTATGATGGCATAATCAAAAGGACCATAGGTATCTCCTATCATTTTAAAATGTGAGTCATATCCGCTGTCTCCTCCCAAAAATATCTTTTTACTTGGGGTTTCCAGCACGTAAGAGGTCCAGAGTGTCCCGTTTCTGCTGAACTTACGTCCCGAAAAATGCCGGGCCGGAGTATAGGTTATTTTAATATTATTTTTTAAAAGTACTTCTGCACCCCACTCTTCTTCTATTAACTGATTTTCCTTATACCCCCATTTTTCGAGGTGAGCACCCACACCCAAAGGGAGGATAACCTTGTCCACTTTAGATCTTATCGACTTTACGGTAGGATAATCCAGATGGTCATAATGATCATGGGTAATAACGAGATAGTCCAAATGCGGAATATCTTCCGGTTTAAAAATATCGGATCCGATAAAAGCTTTGTTAAAAAACTTTACCGGAGAGCCATAAGAGCTTAAAACAGGATCAATTAAAAAGGAAACCCCATCCGTCTGAATATAATAAGATGAATGTCCGAGCCAGATGAAAACATCTTCTTCTTTGGGGATATTTTTAAGGTCAGTATGCACAGAAGGAATGCTTCTGTGAGGCTTCAAAAGAGGATCTTTTTTAGCAAAAAAGAAATCATACATTACCTTTGGCATGCTATACCCTTCTGCAATAGAAGGTGTAGGACTCAGGTTCTGGAATTGTTTATTTTTATAATGTACGGATTTTTTCATGCGTTCCAGCCTTTTTCCTTTAGGCTCTGCTCCGAACACCTCTCTTCCTGTAAATAGGTAATATGCGAAGACGAGGACGAGTATAATTATTATCGGGTAAATCATTTGTCTTTTATAAAACAGCGTCAAATGTATTAACTTTTATACTGAAATAAAAATCTGCATCCTTACCTTCTCCTATTTTAACTAATATTACCATGTTTTTGCAAATTTTAGTATGTTTTTAATAACATCATAATTCTAAACTTTATAAATTTGCAATTTAAAAACTCAAATTGTTGAAAAATTACTCTCTCATTTTATTTATGATTGTCCTTGCTTCATGTGCATCCGTTAGGAAACATAATGAGCAAACAGTATCTTTTCTTTCACCTGAGGAACTGAAAGAGGATGTGGACTATGCTTATTCAAAAATCCAGGAACTGCACCCGCAGCTGTATTGGTATATATCTAAAAGGGAATTGGACCGTAAGTTCGACAGTGTAAAAAGTACCATCGACCGACCTCTTACCCCTCTTCAGTTTTATTTTAAGCTTCAGCCTGTTATTGCAGATATCCATGAAGGTCATTTAGCTTTAAAAATACCCAGAAAAAAGTATACAAACAAAGAACTGAGGTCACTTAAAAACAGAAAGGCCCTATTCGGACGCTTTGAATATTATGTGGAGGAAGACCGCCTGTACATCACAGAAAACAAAGATTCCATAGAACACATCAAACCGGGAACCCAGATCTTATCTATTAATGATGTACCTGTCTCCGACTATATCCGTAAATACAATCACCTAATTACGAGTGATGGCTTTAATACTACCTTCCAGCCTTATTTCATGAAGGACATGTTTTTTAATTTTTATACAGCAGAAAAAGGACTTTCGGACAGTGTAAAAATTGAAACCTTATATCATGATCAAAAAGCCACCTATACTTTGAAAAGGGAAAACAAGACCTCTTCGGAAATTCAGAAAGATAAAGAACTTACGAAACCTAATCCTGAAAAAAGAATAAATGATTATGTAGCCATCAATGACTCTTATAACAGGAATTTTAAATTCCTGAGCCAGGACAGCTCTGTGGCTTATATAAAAATTAAAAGCTTCTCCCGTAGCTATTCGGATAAGTTCTATAAAGAAGCTTTCGGTAAAATAAAAAAAGCCGGTTCCTCCTACCTGATTATTGACGTAAGAAATAACTACGGAGGGTCTTTATATGAAATCAACAATTTATATTCTTACTTAGCTCCTGAACCTTTTATCCTGATCAAACCTTCACAGATAACATCCAAGCTTACACCTCTGAGAACCAATTATTTCAGGAAAAGTAATCCTTTTCAGTATGCATTTAAGAGCATTATATACCCCAGCTATGTTTTTGCACAGACGTTCAGCACTTATAAAAAGGACGGAAAGGTATATTACAGAATGAAAGCTGCAAAGCCTACTAACCCCCAAAAAGATGCTTTCCATGGAAAAGTATTCGTATTGATTAACGGAGGAAGTTTTTCCGCTTCTTCCATTATCACCTCAAAACTTAAAAATGACAAACGCGTGGTCCTTGTAGGTGAGGAAACCGGTGGTGCCAATGATGGAACGGTAGCAGGATTTTATTCCTATCAGCAATTACCTCACTCCAAAATAAAGCTGCCCATAGGTCTTCTCCTTGTGCAGCCCAATATTAATTTTACCCATACTCAGCGGGGAGTTATTCCGGATGTAAAAATTAAAGAAACCATCGAAGATATTATTGAAAAAAAGGATCCCCAGCTGGAATGGGTACAACATGAAATTGCGAAGGAAAAAGCTGAAAGTATACCGGAATAATTGTAATATTACGTATGCTCAAAATCTTCCTCCAAATTTTTAAATATACTGTATTCTTTATAACAGGATGGTTTCTGATTCATTCTTTATACATCATTAACGATGGCCTGACCGACACCCTACAAAAGGCTGATATCGCTGTTATTCCCGGGAACAAAGTAAATGAAGACGGCAGCCTGTCCAAAAGGCTGGAAGCAAGATTAAACACAGCGTTTGAGCTCTACAAACACCAAAGGGTAAAAAAGATCATCGTAAGCGGCGGATTAGGTAAAGAAGGTTTTTATGAGGGTGATATAATGAAAGATTATCTTTTATACAAAGGGGTTCCCGATTCTCTTATCATCGTTGATAATTACGGAAATAACACCCAAGCTACCGTTGATCATACATTAGCTATGAGAAAAGATCTGGGTTTTAACAGCATTATTGTCGTTTCTCAATATTTCCATGTAAGCCGAACTAAAAAATTATTTAAAGAAAGAGGATTTTCAAATGTGAGCAGTGTAAGTCCGCATTATTTCGAAATAAGGGATCTCTATTCTATTATAAGGGAGTTTCCGGCTTATTATATACAATAAAGTTCGGGCGGGCTTTCAGCCCGCCCGAACTCCTCATCAATTTAATTTATTATTTTATTAAAATATATAATCCGTACTTAAAAAATTGGAATCGTGATCTCTTACAATGGTATTCAACAGTTCTTTATTGGAATCTGTTACTTTAGCAGCTACCAGGGAACGGATCGAAAAGGAACGTAAGGCATCAAACACGGATAATGTTCCTTCTGCGCTGTCCTTTCTTCCGGTAAACGGAAATACATCCGGACCCCGCTGTGCCTGACAATTGATATTCACACGGCTCACCAGATTAACGAACGGATCGATCAATTTAGCCACTTCCTCAGGATCTTCACTGAAAATGCTTACCTGCATTCCGTGGGATGCATTCACCTGATAATCGATAGGTTCGTCTATATTTTCAAAAGGGACCACAGGAATTACCGGACCAAATTGTTCTTCATGATACAGTTTCATCTCATTGTTAACCGGGTAAACTACTGCCGGAAACACAAAAGAAGCTTCATTATATCCTCCGTCTTTATTTAAAACCTGCGCTCCTTTAACTAAAGCATCTTCTATACATTCCTGGAGGTAAGGAGGTTTATTGATTTCAGGCAGCGGTGTTATTTTTACATCTTTTTCCCAAGGTAAGCCAGGTTTCAGTGCAGACACCGCTTCGCTTAATTTTCTGGTAAACTCTTCTGCTACATCCTTCTGAACAAATATAAGCTTAAGGGCCGTACAACGCTGACCGTTAAAAGATAACGACCCCAGTATACATTCACTTACTGCTACATCGAGGTTGGCATGTTTAGTGACAATAGCCGCATTTTTAGCATCAAGACTTAGAATAGCACGAAGTCGGTTCACTTTAGGATGGAGTTTTTTCAGTCCATTTGCTACTTTACTGGAACCAATGAAAGCCAGCACATTCACTTTTCCGCTTTCCATAATCGGGGTAATAATTTCGGAACCTTTACCGTAAAGTGTATTAACAGTTCCTTTCGGAAAGGCTTCCTTAAATGCATTCAATAAAGGATAATGGGCCAAGACTCCATGTTTGGGAAGCTTGAATAAAATAGTGTTTCCCATGATCAGAGCAGGAATCAATGTCGTGAAGATTTCATTAAGAGGATAATTGAAAGGTCCCATACTGAGAACCACCCCCAGCGGAGCACGTCTTATCTGGGCAATGGTTCCTTCCGCCTGCTGAAAACGGGAAGACTCGCGGTCCAGATCTTTTAAAGCATCAATCGTCTGGTTGATATAATCTACCGTACGGTCGAACTCCTTGGTAGAATCTGCCAATGTTTTTCCGATCTCCCACATCAGCAGCTTAATTACAAGATCCCTTTGCTGGATCATTAAGTACACAAATTTCTGCATACATTTTATACGCCCTTCCACAGACATTGTAGGCCATTCACCCAATCCGTTATCATATGCCTTAACACAGGCGTCCAGCACATGCATTGCTTCTTCAGGACCGATATTGGGAATGCTTCCCAGCAATTTTCTTTCCAGGCCGTTTTCCGTAGGAATGCAAACCGGTGAATAAATATTCGTCACCTCTCCTTTCCATTCTACCAATTCTCCATTGAGCAGGTATACCCTTTGATGAATTTCTTCTACTTTAAATTCATCGGGGATTTGGTTTTCACTTTTAAAAATTTCATGAAATGAGGGACTGTTTTGTATTGAATCCATAAATGTTTATTTTTTTATCATTGAATTATAAAAGTCCGGTACGGACTTTTGCTCTATTAAAGGTAAAGGATATCATCCGTTTTAAGAATAGCCGATTAATAGATTTATTCTATTTGAAAATAAAAACTCAGCTTATGCTGAGTTATGCTCCTATTGCTTTTATAAAAGATCCTATCTTTTAGTGGATTTAAGTGCCCAGAAAATAAGTAGCGGCTGCATGAATAGTCTTGCCAATCTCTTTCCATCTGTATCAAGTCCAAAACTATTTTTTCTATTTTTGTACTGGGCATAATTTCCGGGAAAAACGGCAGTAAAAAAAGCGGCTGCTATTTTACCTGTTAAAGATTCATATTTCTTCGGTGCTGCAATTACTGCCGTACCTAATGCTATTTCCGCTATCCCTGAATAGACAACCGTATCATCTTTTTTCAGCGGAACCCAATCTGGAACCTGCGCTCTAAATTTTTTTCTGGCAAAAGTCAGGTGTCCTGTTCCTGCTAATATAAGCATGGCTCCTAACCCGTATTTGGCTATTTTCTTAATGGTTTGTGATTTCATAATATTATTTTTTAATAATAAAATCAATAATGATTCCAATAATGTAAATAAACCGGCAAGCCTAACCTATCATCTCTGATATATTTATGTTCCAGCAGACTCAAAGGATTTAAAGAGTTTCTACGGCAGCTAAAAATATTGTTGTTTTACAAACAATAGTGGTTGGAGTGATCGACTTCGGTGGGTATTGAAACAGTGTTGTGGGGGAATTTTAGAAGTTCTTGTTGGGATTACGGGAAACCGTAAGGAGAGGGGGTTGGAGTTGTGTAGATTTGGAAAATCAAATACATTATAAACAAATAATTAGTATTAGGGCTCATATAAGTTTAACAATTTACACATTTTAAGATATGTATAGAAAAATTGGACTTTTTTTTCTTTCACTATGGCTTTTATTTTTAATGGTAATCATTATTACTATTGATGTTCCATTTTATTTAAAAAAAGATTTTGAATTTGTTGGATTTAAATATTTAATTATTAATAACATAATCCCTTTATTTTGTCTTCTAGCTCTTATTACCGGCCTAATTTCTTATTTAGATTTTAATTACCAAGTAAAAGGGACTCCACAACTCTCATTTAAGATCTCTAAAATCGAAAATATTGATTATGAACATTTGACATTTCTAACTACATATATTATTCCTTTAGTCTGTTTTCAATTTGAAAATATTAGATATTTAGTCGTCTTTACTTTAATACTATTCATTATTAGCATAATCTATATAAGAACTGATTTATTTTATGCAAATCCTACTTTAGCAATACTTCAGTTCAGAATATATAAAGTTGATGGAGAATTTCGCAATGGGGAATTTCGAAATTCAAAAATACTAATTACAAAAGATAAATTGACTATAGATGATAGAGTAAAGTATTTTAGACTTGACGAAAGAATTTATTATGCATTTAAAATAACATCAGATGAATAAAACTCAATTAGACGAAGCCTTAAATTTCCTATTTAATCCCCAAGGAGAATTACAAATTATTATTTATGCACTGACAAACCAAAATGAGGAAGCAAAAAAATTAGATATCAAAGAAAGTGATTTATCTATCTTTAAAACTTTATTTGTTAACTCAGTTAAAAACTCAATTATTGATAAAAATGATTTCGTCATTTTGCCTTTATCAACAGCTGATGAAAGAGGCAAATCTTTTTATCAATATGACTTAGAAATTCCTAACCAACTTCAATTACTAGAATCAGTTATCGGCAATGATAGATTAAATAATTTCAACTTTCAACACTCAAAATTTTCAGATATCAAAGCTTTAATTATTGTTTTTGCAGATAATAATAATGAGATTACGTTGTTTAAAAAAATTTCTCCTATTGAAATAATTGGAAGGGGAGGAAATCTTTTAAAAAAATCTAATCAACGATTAGAAAAATTTGATGAAGAATTACTTAGAATTTCCGCCAAATTTCAAGTAATAAGAGTAAATAATGAAATTATCATCATAGATTTATTATCTATTGAAAAAAGTTTTGGAATTCATGATGTAATTATTCGCGAAGCTAGTGTAAGCCTTGAATCTGTTAATCAAATGAATATCGTTTCAAATATTGAATCTCTTTCAGAACTTATAAATGATATTACTTTTGCAAGAAAATTAACCAAAATTGCAAGAAGTTCACCTGTTTTAAGATTAAGGATTCCAAACTTAAATATTATAACTTTTGCTAAAACACATCCTTTAACTAAAAAGAAAATAAGATTAAATGCCGATGAAACCAAATTTAATTTAGACACCCGCGTTTCAAAAGAGTTATTTATAAAAATATTAAATGATGACTTACTAACATCAGAACTAACTAAATTATATTATGACACTCTGGCTAAAGATGGAATTGAAGTAGAAGAGGAGAATAATATAGAAATAACTTAAATATTTAAGAATTGTAAGTTTATATATAAGATAAAATTCTTTTTAACTTAAAAAGATAATTTATATCTTATTCTCACACTCAAGACATTTCCTTAAAGCCTGCTATTCAGCAGGCTTTTTTAATTATTTCAAAAGTTTTAAAACAAACCCTCATCCACAAAATTCGGAAGTGTCACCTTTAAATTCGGTTCTATTTCCATTGCCCTTTTAATAGCAAAAACAGCCCCTTCATTCCTTGCCCAGCTTCTTCGGGAAATTCCGTTATTCACATCCCAGAACAGCATAGATTTTAATCTTCGGTCCGCATCATCACTTCCATCCAGCAACATTCCGAAACCTCCGTTGATCACTTCTCCCCAGCCTACTCCGCCACCATTATGAATAGATACCCATGTAGCACCACGGAAGCTGTCCCCAATTACATTCTGAATCGCCATATCCGCTGTAAACCTCGAACCGTCATAAATATTCGATGTCTCCCTGTAAGGCGAATCCGTGCCGGAAACATCATGATGGTCCCTTCCTAAAACTACCGGGCCTATTTCACCGTTTTTAATAGCTTTATTGAATGCTTCTGCAATTTTCATTCTCCCCTCTGCATCCGCATAAAGAATCCTCGCCTGGGAACCGACTACCAGTTTATTTTCCTGAGCTCCCTTTATCCACTGGATATTATCTTTCATCTGCTGTTGGATCTCCTCCGGGGAATTCTGCTGGATCTCCTCTAAAACCTGACAGGCTATATCATCCGTTTTCTGAAGATCTTCAGGTTTTCCACTGGTACATACCCAACGGAACGGCCCAAATCCATAGTCAAAACACATAGGACCCATGATATCCTGAACATAGCTCGGATATCTGAACTCTCTTCCCAGCTCAGGATTTTCAGCCATAACATCCGCTCCTGCCCTTGATGCCTCCAAGAGAAATGCATTTCCGTAATCAAAGAAATAAGTTCCTTTCTCCGTATGCTTATTAATGGCTGCCGCATGTCTTCTCAAACTTTCCTGAACCTTGTCTTTAAACAGTTCCGGATCCTCTGCCATCATTTTATTCGATTCTTCAAAGCTCTGTCCTACGGGGTAATATCCACCCGCCCACGGATTATGCAGAGACGTCTGATCCGAACCGATATCTATTCTTAAATTCTCCTGATCAAATTTTTCCCATACTTCCACCACATTTCCAAGATAAGCCAGAGACACCGTCTCTTTATTCTGCTGAGCTTTTTTTACTCTGTCCACTAACTCATCCAGATTTTCATGAATTTCATTCACCCATTTCTGGTCATGACGGATTTTAGTGATCTTTGGATTTACTTCCGCACAAACCGTAATACAACCCGCAATATTTCCTGCTTTCGGCTGTGCACCACTCATTCCTCCTAATCCTGAAGTCACAAATAAACCTCCCTTAGGATCTTTCTTTATCTTTCTGAAAGCATTTAAAGCTGTAATAGTCGTTCCGTGAACAATTCCCTGTGGACCTATATACATATAACTTCCCGCCGTCATCTGTCCGTATTGGGTAACTCCCAACGCATTAAACTTTTCCCAGTCATCCGGCTTGGAATAATTGGGAATCATCATTCCATTGGTTACCACCACTCTCGGTGCCTCCTTATGAGAAGGAAATAATCCCATCGGATGTCCCGAATACATTACCAACGTCTGTTCATCCGTCATTTCCGATAAATATTTCATCGTAAGAAGATACTGCGCCCAGTTCTGAAAAACCGCTCCATTTCCTCCATAGGTAATAAGTTCGTGAGGATGCTGGGCTACCGCATAATCCAGGTTATTCTGAATCATCAGCATAATCGCTTTCGCCTGCTGGGATTTCCCCGGATATTCAGTAATAGGCCTCGCCTTCATTTCATAATCCGGACGGAAACGATACATATAGATCCTGCCATATTTCTCTAATTCTTCTCTAAACTCAGGTAATAACTCTGCATGAAACCGTGCATCAAAATACCGTAAAGCATTCTTTAAAGCCAGTTTCTTCTCTTCTTCCCCTAATATTTCCTTACGCTTGGGAGCATGGTTAATATTCGTTTCATAAGGTTTAGGCTGTGGCAGCCGATTGGGTATTCCCTGTTGTATCTGTTCCTGAAAAGTCATCGTATAGTTTTGTTTTGAATATTTCTGGTTTTAAAGATATTCAAATTGCAAAATACAATGCAACAAAACTGAAAAATTCCCCTCTTCCGGAGGGGTGGATTCAGAAATTCAAAGAATTTTTGAAGACGGGGTGGCCCCATAATGCTGTATAATAAAATCCTCCAGCTCCCTCATCACAACCGAAAGATTATTCTTAACATCAAAATCAGTTACCCGAAAAACCTTCAGTCCCAACGATTCCAGAAACGCCTGCCTGATCCCGTCATAAACCTGCTTCTCATCATGACTTGAGCCATCAACTTCAATAACAAGCCCTAGTGTTTTTACATAAAAGTCAACGATATAATTACCAATGATCCGTTGTCTGTCAAAATCTATCGTATGAAATGTCCGGGCACGTACCTGTTTCCAAAAGAGAACTTCACTGAGAATGCCTGCTTTGCGTTTATCTCTTACATATATTTGAAGACGGGAATTGTAGGGGAGATTTTCTACGAAGTTCCGGCGGATGGGGATTCCGTGGATTTGGGTGAGGATTTCCATTTGTGTTTTGGTGTTTTTTGATAATATTGATATTTCCACCCCGGCTTCTCTTTTTAATCGAAGCCCCCTCCAAGGGAGGGGAATTGATTCGTGGGGAAAAGGTGGGTTGGTGGATGTTTTTTCAAAAATAAAAAACCTTACCGGTTTTGGTAAGGTTTCTATATTGCTATTCTATTAAATCATCGTTTTCTTCTTCGTGGTCATCTTCATTGTCACTCAGACTCCAATAATTATTTTCTTCATCTTCCGAGCCTATCTCTTCCATTTCATCATCGTCATCAATTCCCGGAATATCTAGCCCTTTATCTATTTTATCTTCATCCTGATCTTCATCCAAAATCGGATTTCCATCTCCATCCAATGGAATGTGCTTTTCCTGATTAAATAAATCTTCATCAGGGTTATAATCCATTTCTCTTAATTTACGGTTCTGTTCATTAGTATTATCTTCTGGTATCATAATTTGAGTATTAATATTGATGGATAAAGAACAAAAATAGTTCCAACATACTGCTTAATCTTAACTTTTTAATATACTTCCGGATTAGCACAATGTGGCATTTTCTCTCCTTTTGAAAAAGCAATGATATTTTCCGCTGCTAATCTAGCCATTCCACTTCGGGCTTCCATAGTTGCTGATCCTACATGGGGCAAAACACATACATTGGATAACTGTAAAAGAGGATCATCCTGGGACATGGGTTCAGGATTGGTCACATCTAAACCTGCTCCCCAGATCTTTCCGGAAGTCAGTGCATCGTAAAGATCGGTCTGATTATGAAATCCTCCCCTTGCTGTATTAACGAAGATGGCACCAGGTTTCATTTTTTCAAATACCGATTTATTGAAAAGATCAGCATGTTCAGGAGTATAATTGGCATGAACACTCAGAACATCAGATTGTGTAATCAGTTCTTCAAAGGAAACATAAGTGGCATTCAATTCTTTTTCTGCCTGCTCATTTCTGTGCCTGTTGTGATAGATAATGTTCATATCAAAGGCCCTGTGAGAGTTTTTAGCCATTTCAAAACCTATTCTTCCCAGCCCGAATATTCCTAATGTTTTACCATACAATTCCTGGCCGAGCGCTTCCAAAGGATCAAAAAGATCCCAATTCCCATCCTTTACTTTCTGAAAGTTATAGCTGGCTCTTCTGGCTACGGACTGCATTAATAAAAAAGCAGTATCAGCAGTTGCTTTACTCAATACATCGGGGGTATTTCCAACAGGAATTTTCCTTGCATTAGCTTCTTTAATATCTACATGATCGAATCCTACGGAATACAGAGCAATAGCCTTAACCTTAGGAAAACGGTCAAAGAAATCTTTATCAAATTTATTAATTCCTACATTCAGAATCGCGTCCGCATCTTTACAGTATTCTCCCCATTCTTCCTGGACGAGATTTCCATTTTCGGGAATAATTACATTCAAACCTGCTTCTTTCAGCATGTTTATGCCTATTTCAGGTATTCTTTTATTGATAAATACGTTCATTGATTTTATGATTATTAGGTGTTTCGTATGAGAGGATTATTACTGATTGGTATTATTCAGCATAGGAACAAATTTATAAGCTCCGAATTCTTCTTTTTCAAATTCCGTTAATGAAACTTTTGTAAAACGGTAAAGGACCTGTTCATCGGTAGGCCCTAAAGGGATCACCATTTTTCCGCCCACTTTCATCTGCTTCAATAATTCCATGGGTAAAACGGAAGCCCCACAAGTTACAATCACTTTATCAAAGGGAGCAAAAGTAGGGAGCCCAGCAAATCCGTCCCCAAAGCTTTGAAATTTAGGACTTAAGTGCAGTTCCCTGAACTTCTTCTTAGAAAAATCAAACAGTTCTTTCTGTCTTTCTACGGTATACACAAGACCTTTCATAGCTATCAGAACAGCGGTCTGATATCCACAGCCTGTTCCTATTTCCAATATTTTCTCTCCGGGTTTTACCTGTAGCAGCTCAGATTGTTCGGCTACCGTTGAAGGATGCGAAATCGTTTGATTAGCCAATATGGGAAAGGCACGATCTTCATAAGCGAAGTCCTCAAAGATACTTTCAATAAACAGATGTCGGGGAACTTCACTCATTGCTTTCAGCACATTTTCGTCCGAGATCCCAATTTTATGTCGAAGATAATCGACCAAAATCTTTCTTTTTCCTTTATGTACAAATGAATCCTGCATTGCACAAAAATAGGGATTAGATTTCAGATTTCAGAGCACTGCTATGAGTTTTTTCATTAGTAAAGTCAGGTATCCGATAGATAAAATATCATATTGAATTTATATCTTTACAAAAATTTAATCTTATGTTAAAAGCGGGTTTGGTAGGAGCCGGACATCTGGGGAAAATACATTTAAAACTTCTTAACCAATCGGAAAAATACGAACTGATCGGTTTCAATGATAAAGATATTGAAAACGGAAAAAAGCTTGAGGCTGAATTTGGATATCGCTATTTTGAACATCTTGATGATTTATTGAATCAAATTGATATTCTGGATATTGTAACTCCTACTCTTTATCATTATGATTATGCTCTTAAAGCTATTGATAAAGGGCTTCATTTTTTTATTGAAAAACCAGTCACTCAAACCCTTGAACAGGCAGAAGAAATTTTATCCAAATGCCAGGAACATCAGATTAAAGCACAAGTAGGCCATGTAGAAAGGTACAATCCTGCTTTTATTGCTACTAAGGAGTACATTCAGAACCCTATGTTCATTGAAATTCACAGGCTAGCGGAATTTAATCCACGGGGAACGGATGTTTCAGTGGTATTGGATTTAATGATCCACGATCTTGATATTTTGCTGAGCATCGTAAAATCCAAAGTAAAAGATATCCATGCCAGTGGTGTTTGTGTAGTGAGTAAAACTCCTGATATTGCTAATGCCAGGATTGAATTTGAAAACGGCTGTGTGGCTAACCTTACTACTTCCAGAATTTCCATGAAAGCGATGAGAAAAAGCCGTTTCTTCCAGAAAGACGCTTATATCTCCGTGGATTTTTTAGAGAAAAAGGCAGAGGTGATTCGTATGAAAGATGCTCCGGAGAACCCTACTCCTTTTGATATGATCATTGAAAATGCTGATGGGGAGAAAAATCAGATTCTTTTTGAATATCCTGATATACAGTCGAATAATGCTATTTTGGATGAGCTGAATTCTTTTGCGGATTCTATTACGGAGAATAAGAATGTGGAGGTTTCTTTGGCTGATGGGACTGAGGCTTTGAAGGTGGCTTTGGAGATTATGAAATTGATTGGTTAGTTTTTTCTCGCAGATTGAGTAGAGGATAAAAGGTTTTTTGTGGTTGAATGTTTAGTGGTGGATTGAGGCTCTGAAGGTGGCTTTGGAGATTGTGAAATTGATTGGATAGTTTTTTTCTCGCAGATTGAGCAGATGACGCAGATTTTTTTTAATAGATGGCTATTTTAATAGGTGTGGTTATATGGATGATGGGGTGATTAAGCTGGAAAGTTATAGTTTAATTATGGAGGAGGGGTTATAGCTTTATTAAAGGGTGTTAATTGGTGTGGTAAATAGGCTTGTAAATAGGGAGGAGAATATATTTTTTGAGAGGAGGGATTTATTATATTTTTTTTTATGGGTGCTTAGGGCTTGAAAAACTTTTTAGTTTCTTTCAATAATTTTTGAATATATTTGTGATCTCATCAATATAAACTCTAGTTCTAGAAAATAATCCTTATAAATTTTTTAAATTATAATTATGAAAAGAGCCATACTATTGTCCGCATTTTTATTGTCTCAATTTGGGACATCCCAATTGTTAAAAACCAATGGTAAGAAAATTATTAATGATAAAGGTGAAAATATACAGCTTAAAGGTCTCGGATTAGGTGGATGGATGCTTCAGGAAGGTTATATGCTGAAAACGGCCGAATTTGCAGGTCCTCAGTATAAGATCAAAGAGAAAATCGCTGACCTGGTTGGGGAAGACGGAATGAATGATTTCTATAAAGCTTATCTTAAAAATGGGATTACCAAACAGGATATTGATTTTCTGGCCAAAGCAGGATTTAATTCGATCAGGCTTCCCATGCATTATAATCTCTATACCCTACCCATTGAAAAAGAACCTGTAAAGGGCCAGAATACCTGGCTTGAAGAAGGTTTTAAAATGACCGATGACCTATTGAAATGGTGTGCTGCCAATAAAATATATTTAATTTTAGATCTTCATGCAGCTCCCGGAGGTCAGGGAAATGATGTCAATATATCGGATAACGACAAATCAAAACCTTCTCTTTGGGAAAGTGAAGAAAATAAAAAGAAAACCATTGAGCTATGGAAAAAACTTGCCGAACGTTATAAGGATGAACCCTGGATCGGAGGTTATGACCTGATCAATGAGCCTAATATTAATTTCACAGGTAAAAATCCAAACGGAACTGATGAAATGTCTAATGCTCCTCTTTGGAAACTTCAAAAAGATATTACGGAAGCCATCCGTAAGATTGATAAAAAACACATTATCATTCTGGAAGGAAACGGCTGGGGAAACAACTACAATGGACTAATTCCCATCTGGGATGACAATATGGTATTCAGTTTTCATAAGTACTGGACCAATAATGATGATAAAGCCCTGCAAGCTATTATGGAGCTGAGAGATCAACATAATATGCCAATCTGGCTGGGAGAAACCGGAGAAAATTCCAATGTGTGGTTTACAGAACTTATCCAGCTTTTAAATAAGCATAATATAGGATACGCTTTCTGGCCTATGAAAAAAATTGACAATACTGCAGGAATCACCAATGTAAAAATCACGCCTGAATATCAAAAGCTTCTGGATTATTGGACCAACGGCGGAGAAAAACCTTCGAGAGATTTTGCTTATAAGGCTTTAATGAAAATCGCTGATAACTATAAGTTTAATAATGTAGAAATTAAAAATGATGTTGTTGATGCGATGTTCCGGCAGGTTGATGAGGCTTCTACCCTGCCTTTCAAAAACCATACGGCGCCAGGCAGAGTCTTTGCTACGGAATATGATCTGGGAAGAATAGGTTCTGCCTATCAGGATAATGATTTCATCAATCTTTGGGTAAGTGATCCCGAAAAAAGATCAGAATGGAATTCCGGTCACCAGATGAGAAATGACGGTGTGGATATTTATTTATGTAATGACCAGATAAGCAATCAGTATTATGTAGGAAAAACAGAAACGGGTGAATGGCTGCAATATACGATTCAAAGTAAATCTGATAAAAATTATACGGCTGATATCCGCTACGCCAGTGAAAAAGGTGGTGCTCTTACCATAACCGATACTTCAGGAAAGGTATTAACGCGTATTTCTTTACCTTCTACAGGAGGTTCAGAAAACTGGAAAACCTTTACTTCTAAAGGTCTTAATCTTAAAAAAGGGGAAAACAAAATCAGGATCCGGTTTGAAAATGATGGTATTAACCTAAATTATTTTGAACTGAAATAATATTTATCTTAAATTGCCAATCCCTTTTAGAATCTAAAAGGGATTTATTTTAACACCATAATCTATGAAAAAATTAGCATTTCTTTTTATCCTTGTCAGTGCATTTATATCCGCACAGGAATCCGTTCTGAAACAACAAATTGAGTCTATTATTAACGGGAAAAACGCCAGTGTGGGAATCTCCGTACTGGAACTTGACAGCAAGTCTAAATTCAATATCAATGGGGATAAAAAACTTCCTATGCAAAGTGTCTTTAAATTTCACATTGCTGCTGCCGTCCTGGATTTTGTGGATAAAGGAAAACTCTCTCTGGATCAAAAAGTTATTGTAAAGAAATCTGACCTGCTGGATAATACATGGTCGCCCCTTCGTGATAAATATCCGGATGGCGGTGTGTGGCTTTCTTTAGATGAAATTATAAAATATACGGTGGCTCAAAGTGATAATAACGGATGTGACATTCTTTTAAGACTGATTGGCGGAACAGAGACTGTTCAGAAATTTATGAATTCTAAAAGGGTTAAAGGCTTTCAGATTAAGTTTAATGAAGAAGAAATGCATAAGGACTGGAATGCTCAATATGAAAACTACAGCACTACCAATTCTATCACAGATGTATTGAAAAAGTTTTATAAAGGCAAGCTTCTTTCTAAAAAATCCACAGATTTTCTTATGAATGTTATGCTGGGGACTACCACAGGCACTAACAAATTAGTGGAACAGCTTCCTAAAAATACGCCTGTCGCTCATAAAACGGGATCTTCGGGTAAAAATAAGGATGGATTAACGGGTGCTGAGAATGATATGGGAATCATCACTCTTCCCAACGGCAAACATTATGCAATTGCCGTATTTGTAAGTAATTCCAATGAATCAGAAGAAACCAACTGCAAAATTATCTCCGATATTTCCAAAGTAGTCTGGGATTATTTTAATAAATAATTTAGAAAGCTTAATTTTAAGCGTCAAAATAATACCTGTCCACTCAGGTTCATTAAAGCTATGAAAAGTGTCTTATTACTTATCGGTTTTTGCTGTTCTGTCTTCCTTTTTGCACAGAAGAACCAGAGCTATTTGTCTATTGGCTACACCAGCATCTGTTGCGGTACACCGTCTGAGGAACCGGTAATTAATTATATTAAACAATTCCAGAAAAAAAACAGGCTTAAAGAATTTGAAGTTCTTATACAAAGGGGCTTGGGAAGAGAAGGTGAGTTTGAATTATATATAGGTGTCGACCAGCTTTCAAAAGCTCAAAAGAGCCGATTTATCAACGGACTTCAAGCAACACTTACCACACAAAATTCTCAAAGAAAGCCAAACAAAGACGGATTTGTCAATTTTGATGAGGCCCAGGTTCTCACTTCAAAAGACCTATCAGATTTCAAAAATTTAACGATCTATAAAAATTTAAAAGAGGAAAAATGAGTAAAAACATTGTAGTTATCGGAGCTGGAACCATGGGGAATGGTATTGCACATACTTTTGCGCAAAGCGGTTTTAAAGTCAGTTTAGTGGATGTATCGCAGGAAGCTTTAGACAGAGGGTTAAAAACCATTACTACCAACCTTGACAGAATAATTGCAAAGGGAAACCTTACTGAAGAGCAAAAAGCGGAAACTTTAGGTAATATCTCCACTTTTACAGAGCTTAAAAACGCTGTGGGAAGTGCGGATCTGATTGTAGAAGCTGCTACCGAAAACCAGGACCTAAAGCTTAAGATATTCGGGCAGATGGATGAATTTGCTCCTGCCAACTGTATTTTAGCAACCAACACTTCTTCTATTTCCATTACTAAAATTGCGGCGGCTACCCAAAGACCTGATAAAGTAATCGGTATGCATTTTATGAATCCGGTTCCTATTATGAAACTGGTGGAAATTATCAAAGGATACTCCACTTCCAAGGAAACCTTTGATGCTATCTACGAAATGAGTAAAACCCTGGGAAAAGTTCCTGTAGAAGTTAATGACTACCCGGGATTTGTTGCAAACAGGATATTAATGCCGATGATCAATGAATCTATTGAAACTCTTTATAATGGTGTAGCCGGCGTAGAGGAGATCGATACGGTAATGAAGCTCGGCATGGCTCATCCTATGGGACCACTTCAACTTGCGGATTTTATAGGTCTTGATGTATGCCTGGCTATCCTTAACGTAATGTATGACGGATTTAAAAATCCTAAATACGCTCCTAACCCTTTATTGGTGAATATGGTAATGGCCGGTAAACTGGGAGTAAAATCAGGGGAAGGATTTTATGATTACTCGGAAAGCAAGAAAGCCGAAAAGGTTTCAAGCATGTTTTTGAAATAGTTTTTCATGAGGATAAAAGAAAAGTACATTCAAATATCATTGGTCATCATTACTTTAGTGATGACCATTTTACGTTTTTTAATGAATGAGAAAGGAAGAGTAAACCCTGATTCCATACGCTATATGAGGTTTGCCCACGGACTTCCTGAAATCGATAATACCACTACTCCACTGGGCTATCCTGCCGCCATTAAATTTTTCACATTTTTCGGTCCGGATGAGTTCTGGAGCAGTAAGATCATCGGGATCCTTGCTTTCTTATTTATCATTTATTTTGCCTGGAAGAAGAATTTTTATCTGAGAGAATGTATTGTTCTCAGTGCATTGTTCAGCTTTCTTTCTATTTATTCCTATACGATGAGTGAAGCACTCATTCTTCCTTTTGTTTTGCTTTTTCTTTATACAGCCCAGCTGATCATTTCAGGAAAACTTGAAAAAGGAAAGGCTATCTTTTATTTATCTTTAAGCTTAATTGCCCTGTATAACATCAGGTACAGCGCCCTGTTTATTATTGGAGCCACCGGCCTCTACGGTCTGCTGATATGGAAAAGAAAATATGCATCCACCTTTATTATTTCAGGAGGAATAGGCTTTGTCTTTGTTGTTCTCTATAAGTTTCTGTTTATAGATTATTTTAACGAAAACTATGTACAGACCTTTTTAGAGATGGGACTTCACTCTACTTCTGAATTACTTATAGAGCTATTCCAGGGATTATGCACCACCTTCAACCCTTTTGTTCATATAGCAAACCCAACGGGTGGGATCATCAATTACGGCATTTACGGGATTGGACTTCTGAATATCTGTCTCATGGTCTTTTTATTTTTGAGAAGAAAACTCTCTCATACTGAGTTTTTCTTTGTATTTATAGGTGTTACAGGAATCATATGCTCTTATTTCATTCAATATTTTTATTCGGTGAACGAGATGGATTACCGTTTACTGGCTCCTTTCAGCTTCCCGATATGGCTGGTTTATTTTAGGAAACTGTTTCAGCTTTTTGATATAAAAGTATATGTGATCGGGGTTTTGAGCCTTATGTCCGGGGCTTTGTTTACCTGGCTTTCGAAAGGAAACTACCTGGAAAACAGAAAAAAGATGACCGAGTTTTTACAATCGGAGAATCTGGATAAGGTTCCGCTTAAGTTCTATCTTGAATCGGAAGGTGATCTGGAAAAGATACAAATTGCAGAATTGATCAGTACAATAAACCCTCAAATCAAAGTAACTTTTACGCCTAAAGACAGCTTACAAAAAACAACACTCACCAGATATAAAGTTTTACAAAAAATTAAAATCGACAAGAATAAATATCAATAATTTTATTATCTTTGAGAAAGTTTAAACATTAAAAAAATGAAGTTACCAAAGTTTTTATTAGCGGATAATTCTGAGTTCCCTGAAGATTTATTCGTAGTTCACACAGAATATCCAAGGTTTATTCTTAATGTAGAGGAGGAAGAAGTTGAATGGCTGGATGACTTGGAAGGAGACGACGAAGAAACTATGGCAGATGAGGCTACAAAAGTAGTGGAAGCTGCTTTTAAGTGGTGTGATGAAGAGTTGGCTAAATACGACGAAGAGGAAGAAGATTAATCAATCCAATATAAAAAAGGAACTCAATTGAGTTCCTTTTATTTTTTATTCAGCTTTATTGAATTTCAATAACAGGAGGTTATCTTTATACAGTTCCAGTGTGGAACCTACCACTACATATTTATTGGCTTTCTGTACCATATCCATGAAGTTTTGTTCAACACTCATATTATCACACATCATTCTTGTAGAACCCATTTGCCCGGCAGTAAAATTTCCTGTAGCCGTATCCATCGTTAAGGTTCCGAAGTAATTATTACATCCCGCGTTACCACTGATTTTTTCTCCATCTATGTTAAGCGTCGGAACTTTTCCTTTAACGTTATCTGCTAATGTCCATTTGGTATTGGCCAATGAAGGCTGAGCTTTACCTACTTTTGAAGCAGACGAGCTGGACATTGTCCCACACGACACTAAAACAGCTGCCGTACATAGGCTTAAAAAAAGATTTTTCATTTTTATTCTTTTAATGTATAATCAAAGTTAAGGATTTTATATGATTCGTTCCTCTTTAAAGTATTAGGATTTTATTAGATTTTCATTATACAAAAATAACCTCTTGTGCTAAGAGGTTATTTTTATTATTTATCAATATTTTTTCAATTATGATCTTAATTCTGCATTAAATTCTTTCTGGAATGATTTCACCAAAGAATCCATTACTTCGGAGATTTCTTTCTCTTCCAGCGTCTTTTCTTCATTCAAAAGCTCAAAGCTCAATGCATAAGATTTTTTACCTTCCGGCAGATTCTTCCCTTCATATACATCGAACAGGTTGATATTCTTAAGATAAGGGGATTTATTCTTTCTGGCTGTCTGATAAAGATCCTGGTAAGCCACATTTTTATCGATCAATAAAGCAAGATCTCTTCTGATTTTATTGAATTTAGGGATATCCTTAAACTTCAGAGTATCTTTAGAACGCAGCTCCTGTGCCAGTTCCAGTTCTATTTCTGCATAAAAACATTCCTGATCTATATCAAATTCTTTTAACATAGCCGAGGAAACCTTCCCTATTCTAACAAGAGCTTTTCCATTAACTTCATAAGCCAGTGCATCGGAGAACCTTTCATCTGCTAAAGCCACTTCTTTATATTCTATTCCCAATCTTTCCAGCAATACTTTTACATAGGCTTTAAGATTATAGAAATTAGTTACAGATTTCTGTTGAAGCCAGTTTTCGGCCACATCTCTTCCTGAAATCAGGATGGCAAGCTGTTTTCTTTCTTCATACTGATCTTTTTTATGGTAGATCTTTCCGAACTCAAAAAACTTGATGTCCTGGTTCTTTCTGTTGATATTATAAATCGCATTCTGGAGAAGTCCTTCCATTAAAGATTTTCTCATAAATGCGAGATCATTGCTTAAAGGGTTTAAGAGCTTTACCGCATCTGTCTCATCTTTTACAGAAGTTAATGAATTATTCATCACTTCATAAAAACCTAAACTCTGCAGGCTTCTTGCCCAGCTGTTTTCCAGTTCATCCTGATCTTTGGAGCTTAGCTTAACGGGTGTAAAGGATATTTTCTGAGGGGCATCAATTTTATTATATCCGTAGATTCTGAGGATCTCTTCGATTACATCAATCTCCCGTGTTACGTCTGCTCTGTAAGCGGGAACAGAGATTTCAAATCCGTTCTGAATTTCATTCAATACCTGAATATCAAGGGCTTTTAAAATTTCTTTTACTTTTTCCCTGTGGATTTTTGTTCCTAAAATCTGTTCGATTTTTGAGAATCTCAATATGATATAGCTATCTTCTATTTTCTGAGGATATTCTTCCAATAACTCTCCTACCAGTTTTCCTCCTGCCAATTCCTGAATCATCTTGATAGCATGAGTTAATGCCGTTCTTGTAATGCTTGGATCCACTCCTCTTTCAAATCTGAAAGATGCATCGGTATTCAATCCATGGAACTTAGCTGCTTTTCTTACTGCTACCGGATTAAAATAGGCACTTTCCAGGAATATGGTTTTGGTATCACCTGAAACTCCGGAATTAATACCGCCAAAAACACCGGCAATACACATAGGATGGTCTTTACCGTCTTTGATGATGATTTCGGAACCGTTTAATGTTCTTTCCACATTGTCGAGGGTTGTAAACTTAGTTCCTGCTTTTACCGTTCCTACTTTTACTTTTTTGCCTTCAATTTTATCGGCATCAAAGGCATGAAGAGGCTGCCCGTATCCATGAAGAATATAATTGGTGATATCTACAACATTATTAATAGGACCTAATCCTATTGCTTTCAGCCTGTCTTTTAACCAAGCGGGTGACTCCATTACTTTTATATCTTCAATAATAGCCCCGATATATCTTGGCGTGAGTTCCGTGTCTTCCACCTCAAGGGTAAAGTCATGGGAACCTTCATTTTCTAAAGCTTCTGATGAAATTTTCTCAAACTGGGATTTTTGCTGGTTGGTAGAAAGAAATGCGTGTAAATCTCTTGCTACTCCGTAATGAGACATAGCATCAGTCCTGTTGGGCGTTAATCCTATTTCAAAAACCTCATCGCTTGTCAACTCAAAATAATCTGCAAAATTCTTTCCAACCTCAAATTTAGTTTCATCCAATACCATAATACCTCCATGGTCTTCACTTAATCCTAATTCATCTTCGGCACAGATCATTCCCTGAGATACTTCTCCTCTGATTTTAGCTTCTTTAATTTCAAAAAAGCTTCCGGTTTTATCATAAATTTTAGTTCCTACTACTGCTACGGGAACTGTCTGTCCTGCTTCTACATTGGGAGCTCCACAAACGATATTCAAAATTTTTCCATTCCCAACGTCCACTGTAGTTTTCTTAAGCTTATCGGCATTAGGGTGCTTTTCACAGGTAAGCACTTTTCCAACAACTATTCCTTCTAAACTTCCTTGTATGCTTTCAAACTTTTCTATTCCTTCCACTTCAAGGCCTATATCTGTAAGAAACTCACCGATTCTCTCAGTTTTTAATTCTGTACTTATATAGTCCTTCAACCAATTTTTTGATATTTTCATGTTTTTATTTTGAAAATTTTATTTGAATTTTTGCGTTTACAAATGTCGTGTTTTTTTAAGAGATAGAGAAATTTTGAGTTCTGAAAGTCTCCAAAAAGGAAAAGAGGCTTTATAATAAAACCTCTTTTTTCTTTATCTTTCAGATGAATGTTACAAACCTATTACCGGCATTGACAACATTAAAATATTTTCTTCTTCTTCAAGACCGTCAAGAGGTTCTATAATTCCAGGTCTGTTGGGTTGAGACATCTTCATGGTAATATCATCGGAACCTAAGATGGTCAGCATTTCGGTTAAAAATTTAGAGCTAAACCCGATGTTAATATCTTCTCCGTTATAATCGCATGGAATCTGCATATCCGCTTTGTTTGCATATTCCGTATCTTCTGCATGAAGGTGAAGAATATTTGCGGACAGTTTAAATCTCACCTGGTTGGTAGATTTATTGGACATAATGGAAGCCCTTTTAATGGCACTTAACAATAAGTTCCTGTTAATTGTCAATACATTCGGGTTTTCTTTTGGAATTACCGCAGTATAGTTAGGATATTTCCCGTCGATCAGTCTACATATCCAGATGTGGTTACCAAAAGTAAATTTAGCCATGTTCTCATTGAAGTCGATCGTTACATCATCATTGGAGCTGGCTAATATATTTTTGAAGATATTCAAAGGTTTTTTAGGCATAATGAATTCCATAGGCTCGGCATTCATCAGGTCTGTTCTTTTGTACACTACCAATCTGTGAGAATCGGTAGAAACAAAGTTGGTTTCATTTTCCCCAAACTGGAAAAGAACACCTGTCATTACCGGACGTAAGGAGTCATTACTTGTCGCAAAAAGTGTGTTTGTTAGGGCTTCGGATAAAACACCTGCCGACATTGTTACACTTTGTGAAGCGTCAAATTCAGGAAGCTCCGGATAATCATCCGCATTATCCAATGCTACGGCAAAGTTATCTTTTTCATCTAATATTTCAAGCTGACTTCCTGTCCCTTCTTCATTATCTTTTACAGATAAAGTAAGAGGCTGCTCTCCATAGGTTTTTATAAAATCCTGAAAAATTTTGGCAGGCACCGCAAATTTCCCTGAATCATCGGATTTTCCTTCTAAAGAGGTTACAAGAGTTGTTTCACCGTCAGATGCTGTAATGGTAACATTATTCCCGTTTAACTCAAAAAGATAATTTTCTAAAATCGGTCTGGATTGAGAGCTTGATATTACCCCACTTACAGTTTGTAATGCCTTTTGCAATTCACCACTTGAAACAATAAATTTCATAGATTTAAAATATATTTCTACAAATATAATAAATAGAAAACAGATTTAAAAAAATAATAGGGAGAGTTATCAACATTAACTTCTGTTTTTTTCAATTAAGTCACTATTTATTGAATTTATAAATGAAGCATTTTTTTATGAATTAATGAATCCCGATAAGATTATTTATGAATACTTCCAAGATTGAATGGCTTTATTTCTAATCATCAATCTTTTAATAATATACACCACAAAAAATATAAAATTCCGCATACCTGATAAGAAAAAAATTAACAGTATATTTGTTTATAAATCCTTCCCGGATATGCGTAAACCTCCAATACACAGAAGTATTTTCAATGCTTTTAAAGGTGTTTATTTAATGATTACAACCGAACGGAATTTTAAAATAGAATTCACTGCATTTCTTATTAATATTTTTCTGATTTTCTATCTTCAATTAAGTAAAACCGATGCCTTACTCATTCTTATGGTGTGTTTTGGAGTCCTGTGTGTAGAAACCGTCAATACGGCCATTGAGAAGCTTTGTGATATTGTGCAGCCTGATTTTGATAAAAGAATCGGTTTCATTAAAGATATTGCCGCAGGTGCCGTAGCTCTTATGACTTTCTTATCTATTATTACGGGAATCTGCATCTACTCGAGCTATATTTCTTTTTAAAATATTTTTTCAAAAATTAGATAAGTAATTATTTATTCCTAATTCTTTCCTAAATATGATTTTACTTTTGTTATCATTAAAACAATTATAACATTAAAGTAATACAAACAATGAAAAAATTTATTTTTATTATAGGACTTGTTTCGGCAACTTCTTTAGGTTTTGTCTCGTGCAGCGATGATGACAATAATGACTATCAGGGTCAGAATACTTCCATTACAGCCAGTGATCTGCCAACTACTGCAAAAAACTTTATCACTACCTATTTTAATGGTTCCACCGTTCAATCAGCGAGTCAATATTCATCTCCGAATATTCACAATTCGGTATATACGGCTTTATTAAACAACAGTTTTGAGATTGATTTTGATAAAGACGGAAACTGGACGGAAGTGGAAAGCAAAACAAAACAGGCTATCCCGGAAAGCTTTTTAACTCAGGAGGTTCCGACTATTTCTGATTATGTAAAAGCCAACTATCCATCCAACTGGATCGTCAATATTGAAAAGGAAAACTACGGATATTCAGTAGAATTAAATAATGACCTTGAGCTTATCTTCAACCAGTCCCAGCAGTTTGTAGCAATTGATCTGGATAATGATAAGGATAACGAAGAGGTAATTAATAATGCTGATCTTCCCCAGGCAGCTAAAAACTTCGTGGGACAAAATTTTGCAGGTGCAGAATATGTGATGGTTAAAAAAGAAACTGAAAATAACCAGGTAACCTATGAAGTATATTTATCTACAGGATATAAAATTGAATTCAATGCTTCCGGAGATTGGACTGAAATTGAAAGCAAAACAACCAGCTCTCTTCCTTCTTCTGTAATTCCGGCTGCTATATCAACTTATATTACTACTAATTATGTCGGTTATGTAATCAGTGCCATAGAGAAAGAAACTTACGGATATGTGGTAGAGGTAACGAAGGGGAATAATGATGTAGATTTAAGATTCAGTTCTACAGGAACATTTTTAGGTATAGATGACTAAAAAGACGTTAGTTTTTTTTCTTCATATGATGTATATTATCAAAAAAGGACCTCTTTCCGGAGGTCTTTTTTCATTGCAGATATCTGTCTATTAACGGAATAAGTGTTTCAGCCATGAGCCCATAGCCTTTTTCATTGGGATGAACTCCGTCTGCTGAAAGTAAAATCTCCTTGTCTTTAAGAAAAACGGAATAAAAATCGATATAGGATATTTGAAATTCCGCAGCGGTTTCCTGAAGGATCTTATTATACTCCACTACTGTATGGTTATTTCTAAGCTTTCCGGAAGAGACTACTATTCCGTCCACTTTTTCGGAAAAGGGCAAAATACTGACCAGATAAACAGCATCGGAGTATTTTTCAGCTTCCTGAACTGCATATTGCAGGTTCGCTCTGAACTGTTCAGGATTAACGATATAATTTCCTTCTCTGACCGCTAAATCATTGGCTCCGTATGCGATGAAAATAATATTGCCGGAAGGTGAGTTTCTTGCTGCCATTTCGTGGCGCATCCTTTTAACCAATCCATCCGTGGTCTCCCCTCCTATACCGAGATTAAAGAGGATCAGCTCATTGGCACTTCCTTCATTACATTTCTGAAGAGCATATCTTTTCAGAATATCTACCCAACCTCCAAAGATCCCGTCGTATTCACCGTAGGTGATGCTATCTCCAAAGAACAGTCCATATATTATTTTTTTCATCTTAAGCTTTCTATTCTATTGTTAACGTAATATTCGGGTGAGACTGTATAATTTCGATCAGAATATCAAACAGCGTCTGTCCGTTTCCTGAAAGGAGCTCGTCTAATTTTTGCTGAATAAATTCTACGTTAAAAGGTTTTCCCTGTTTTATTTTATTTTCATAAAATTCCCGCGTTGTATCTATTCCTAAATCTTTCTCTGATTTGCTGGCATTCTTCCAAATGATCTGAACTTCTTCTTTGTTTTCAATAACTCCATAGCCTCCGTAAAGGATATCATTAAACCCGTCCAGCGTTCCGACCTTCCAATCCGTATTTTTCATCAGGAGCTGCGAAATTTCTTCGTAGAATCCCGGAAGGTCAAAAAAATGATCGCCATTAATGACGATCACTTTATGTTGATTATTATTTGAAATATTCGACACCGTTTTTAAATATATTGTGATAATTGGCGGTTGGAATGTTTTTCATCAATCCTTCTGCAAAACGTTCAGGATGCCCCATTCTTCCGTATATCTTACCGGACGGGCTTGTGATTCCCTCTATTCCGAATAGGGAGTTATTGGGGTTAAATGGCATTCCATGGGCAATATTTCCATCAAAGTCGATATATTGCGTTGCAATCTGACCGTTTTGATACAGCTTTTTAATTTCTTCTTCAGAAGCCATAAAGCGTCCTTCTCCATGGGAGATAGGGATGGTGAAGACCTGATCTTTCATTCCTTTTAACCAAGGGCTTTCATCGTTTACCACCTTCACGTTTACCATTTGGGAGATGTGTCTTCTGATAGCGTTATGAGCTAATGTGGGTGAATTTTCATCAAGATCTTTAATTTCTCCGTATGGCAGCAATCCTGATTTAATCAATGCCTGGAATCCGTTACAGATCCCTATGATCATTCCGTCTCTTTCGAGTAATTCATGAACGGCATTCTTCATTTTTTCGTTTTTGAGAACGTTGACAATGAATTTAGCTGAACCATCCGGCTCATCACCCGCAGAGAATCCTCCTGAAAATGCAAGAATCTGGGACTGGCTGATTTCTTTAACCCAAGCATCAATGCTTTCTTCCAGTAACTGATGATTGATATTAATAAGCGGCAAACTGCTTACTTCCGCTCCTTCTTTCTGAAAAGCGTTCAATGTATCATATTCACAGTTGGTACCTGGGAAAACCGGTGCAAAAACTTTTGGTTTTGCAATTCCATGTTTTTTGATGGTGATATTTCTTGGATTAACAGAGTTTAGGTTCTTATCAATCTCAACCACTACTTTTTCTTTTTCAAGGGTTGGGAACAGGTTCTCAAATGTTCCGGTATTGGCTTTCAAGAGTTTTTCAATCGCCAGCTCAGTATGGTTGATTTTTAATGTTTGTGTATCTTTTACTTCTCCAATGAATTGAAGAGCTTCTGTGTTGAGTTCTCCTTTAGATTCTATAATCAGACTTCCGATATTTTTTGCTAAAAGCGTGTTTTCATCTATAACCTGAACCTCAGCCCCCAATCTGTTTCCGAAGCTCATTTTGGCTAATGCAACGGCTACTCCTCCTTCTTTTACCGTTTTTACCGAAACAATTTTTCCGGCTTTTATATTTTCAAAAATAAAACTGAAAATATTTTTTAAGTTTTCATAGTCAGGTAGTCCGTTTTCCTGTGCTATATGGTTATAGTAATATAATTTATTTTCTGCTTCTTTCAATTCCGGGGAAATAATATTTTTCTTTTCTCCGTTGGCACAAGCGAAAGAGATCAATGTAGGCGGTACATTCAGGTCCTGATAGGTTCCGCTCATCGAGTCTTTTCCTCCGATTGCGGCTAAGCCAAGATTGATCTGTGCATCGTAAGCCCCTAAAAGAGATGCTAACGGTTTTCCCCATTTTTCCGGGTTCTGTCCTAATTTTTCGAAGTATTCCTGGAAACTTAATCTGATATTTTTATAATCCCCTCCCATAGCTACTATCTTCGCTACACTTTCCACTACGGCATAAGAGGCTCCCAATAATGAGTTCTGCTTTGAAATTTCCGCATCAAATCCCCAACTTGCCAAGGAAACGGTTTCTATATCTTTTGCTCCGAGGACCGGTAATGTCTGAACACTTCCTTCCATGAGGGTCTGCTGGTATTTTCCTCCTACCGGCATCGCTACAGTAGTTGCCCCTACGGAAGCATCGAACATTTCCAGCAATCCTTTTTGGGAAGCTACGTTTTTATCGGAAAGGATATTTAAAAATTCTTGTTCCGTAAATGGTTTATTACCGGATTTCAAATCTTCGAGGTGCGTAATTTTTACTTCCTGACTTTTGGAGCATCCGTTGGTATCTAGAAATTCTCTTGAAAGGTCTACAATCTTATTACCCTTCCAGAACATCTGCATTCTTCCTGAACCGGTAACCTTTGCCACTTCTACGGCAACAATATTTTCGGCTTCACAGTATTTGATGAACTGATCTTTATCTTTAGGATCCACTACTACTGCCATTCTTTCCTGAGATTCGGAAATGGCCAATTCAGTTCCGTTTAATCCTTCATATTTTAATGGCAGAACATCCAGGTTCACTTCTAAGGATTCGGCTATTTCTCCAATCGCTACGGAAACCCCTCCGGCCCCGAAGTCGTTGGATTTTTTAATCAGCTTAGTAACTTCCGGTTTTCTGAAAAGTCTTTGGATCTTACGTTCTTCTACGGCATTTCCTTTCTGAACTTCAGTAGACATGGTATGAATACTGTTTTCATCCTGTTCTTTGGAACTTCCGGTGGCTCCTCCTACTCCATCTCTTCCGGTGGCTCCTCCTAAAATAATCACTGAGTCTCCGGCTACCGGTTTTTCACGTCTTACCCAGTCTACAGGAACGGCTCCGGTCACGAAACCTACTTCCATTCTTTTTGCTTTGTAGCCTTCATCATAGATTTCAGAAACCATGGTTGTAGCGAGCCCGATCTGGTTACCATAAGATGAATATCCGTTGGCAGCCTGTTTTGTAATGGTTTTCTGAGGAAGTTTCCCCGGTAATGTCTGATCTACTGGTTCCAATACATCGGCAGCCCCTGTTAATCTCATCGCCTGGAAAACAAATGATCTTCCTGATAAAGGGTCTCTGATCGCTCCTCCCAGACAGGTGGAAGCTCCTCCGAAAGGTTCAATCTCCGTAGGGTGGTTATGGGTTTCATTTTTAAACAGCAGATACCAAGGTTCTTTTTTACCGTCGTATTCTGCTTCTATCCGGATGGTACAGGCATTGATCTCATCTGATACCACAAGGTTTTCAAGTTCGCCTGTTTTATGGAAATATCTTCCACAAACCGTAGCCAGGTCCATTAAGGAAATCGGCTTCAATTCACGCCCTAAGAATTTTCTTTTTTCAATATAGTCATTGAAAATGGTTTCTAATGTATGTTTGAATTTTCCTTCAAACTGAATATCTGACAATTCCGTTTCAAAGGTGGTATGACGGCAGTGGTCGCTCCAATAGGTATCTAAAACCTTCAATTCGGTTTCTGTAGGGTTTCTTTTTTCTGTTTTAAAGTATTCCTGAATAAATTTCAAATCATCCAGTCCAAAAGCAAAGCCTTGTTTGTTATAAAAGTTTTCCAGCTCCGCATCAGAGTATTCAATAAACCCATCATGGATTAATACTTCAGATGGTGTTTCGTCTGCCGGGATATCCAACCTGGAAAGATCTTTTTCCTGAGACTCCACTTTATTGATTAAAAGGTCTTTTATTTTAGTAAGATCCGCATCTGTAACTCCTTCTACTTCAATCAGCCTTCCGCTTCTTACTTTAGATTTTTCATTTTCTGTGAGCAAAGCGATACACTGCTGGGCAGAGTCTGCACGCTGATCGTATTGACCCGGTAAAAATTCCATTGCAAAATGAATGGACTGAGCAGGGTTTTCTTCATGTAAAATATCGGTAACAGGGTCCACGAATGTACTGTTTACCACTTTTTCGAATTCACCGTCTTTCAATCCGAAAATATCGTATACATTGTATACTTTTACATTTTTTACGGACGGAACCACCGCTTTTACTTCATCAAAAATCTTTGGACTTTCTACATCGAAAATTCCTCTTTTTTCTACGAAAATTCTTTTGTTATTAGACATCAGATGCCAGATATTATATTATTATACTTATTTATTTCTAATTTATTCGGATGATCAGGATGTTCTTCCTGATATTTCAACATCTCTTTTATTTCTTTTTTCAGCCATTTGTTAAAAGAAATTTTTTCTTCAAAATAATCAAAATGATATATTTCTTTACCATCTTCAGAAACTATAAAATCCAATTGATTATCATGCCATTTTTCCCATGTATAGGTGTTTACTCTATAGTAAGGGAAATTTTCTTTAGGTCTTTCAACAATCTCAAAAAAAAGATTCTTTTCTTTTTCTGAAATAGCATTTACATATGGTAAAGCACGTAAATCTATGAATAACGGCTCATACTTTTCAAAGAAACTGAGGATTTCTTTTTCCTTTTGGCTGTATTGAAAGGGATAGGGATAATATTTACCCTCTATTTCAATTTCTTTTTCAGACATTGCTGTTACAGGCTGAACTATTTCTCCTTTATAATTCATCACTCCCCAGATTCCCCCTACCATCCTCACATGTTCTTCGTCTATTTTTTCCCAGTCACACCCATTACAAAATGCTGCATATCCATAATTAAAGAAAGAAACAAAGTCATGTTTTGCTTCAATGATTATTTTACCATTCTGATCTGCAAAACCAACTTTTCCATTTTTGACAAATCTTCTTACTCCTTCTTCAAAATAATCAGCTCCATTATCATAAAGGAAAGGCTGATACAAGAAATTGCCTTTTCTGTCATAGACATAACCGGTTGCATTTTTTTCTCTTTCCAGAGCTTTACTATATTCGAGATAAATAGTTTCTCCTATTACCTTTTCACCATTCTTAATTCCTGTCCAATTACTATGTTTTGCAGGAATAATGATTTCTCCTTTCTGATTTTTTACACCGACTAAAGAATCTTCGGATATAAAATATCTTAAAACCTCCTTCTTTTGGGAAAAGAAAAAAATGGGTATCAGGAAAAGAAAGAAAAACAGCTTTTTCATGCCCGTTAAAATAAAATATGCAGCCCAAAAAGACTGCATATAATTTTATACTTTAAGATCAGCCTCCAACCCTATCAATTCTTTGTTCTTATCCAGAATCGGCTGAACTTCGTTCTTCACAAATTCTTCAGTCTGAACCGGAGCAAACCCGATAAAGTTTTTAGGATCCAATACTTCTTTTAATTTTGTTTTATCTAATTTTAAAGAATTGTCATTCAAAATTCTTTCGATCAGATCATTTTCTTTTCCTTCTTCTTTTACTTTTTTAGAAGCTTCCATAGAGTGTACCCTGATCACTTCATGAATTTCCTGACGGTCACCTCCTGCCTTCACTTCTTCCATGATGATATATTCAGTCGCCATGAAAGGAAGCTCTTCTTCAATGTGTTTATTAATTCTGTTCGGATATACCACGATTCCGTTCATAATGTTATTCCAGATCAAAAGGATTGCATCAACGGCTAAGAACGCCTGAGGGATCGTTAATCTTTTGTTTGCAGAGTCATCCAATGTTCTTTCAAACCACTGAGTGGAAGCTACCATCGCCGAACTTGTCGTTAAAGAGATCACGTATTTTGCCAGTGCTCCAATTCTTTCACTTCTCATCGGATTACGTTTGTAAGCCATTGCAGATGATCCGATCTGATTTTTCTCAAACGGTTCTTCAATTTCCTTAAGGTTTTGAAGTAATCGTAAATCGTTTGTAAACTTATGGGCGGATTGTGCAATATTAGATAGTAACGCTACTACTTTTGCATCAATTTTTCTGTCATAAGTCTGGCCGGAAACTCCAAATACTTTATCAAAGCCAAACCTTTTTGAAAGTTCTTTATCCAGGTGCTGTACTTTGGAATAATCTCCATTAAATAGCTCTAAGAAGCTCGCCGCAGTACCTGTTGTTCCTTTTACTCCTCTGAAACGTAATGTTTCCAGGAAAAAGTCAAGTTCTTCGATATCCAAAACCAAACTCTGTAACCAAAGAGTTGCTCTTTTCCCTACTGTTGTTAACTGAGCAGGCTGAAAATGCGTGAATCCTAAGGTTGGTAAATCTTTATACTGAATCGCAAAGTCAGAAAGATTTTTAATTACATTCACCAATTTTTTCTTGATGATTAAAAGCCCGTCCCGAATCTGGATCAAGTCCGTATTATCCCCTACAAATGCCGAAGTCGCTCCCAAATGTATAATTCCTTTTGCTGAAGGCGCCACATCTCCATAAGTATGAACATGGGCCATTACATCATGACGGAATTTTTTCTCGTATTCTGCAGCTTTATCAAAATCAATGTTTTCAGCATTGTCTTTAAGCTCTTTAATCTGCTCGTCCGTGATCTCAAGACCTAAGTCTTTTTCAATTTCTGCCAGGGCGATCCAAAGCTTTCTCCAGGTACGGAATTTATTGTTATGTGAGAAATTAAATAACATTTCTTCACTGGAATAGCGCTCTTCCAATGGATTTTTGTAGGAATTCATTCTTTCTTTTACTTTTAGATATGCAAAAATACAGTTTTTCGGTGAGAGATGAAAGGGGGAATTTTGTTTTTTAAGGGATGGGAGATGGGATGTTTTTTTTTGTTTTTGTAGAGTTTTTTCTCGCAGTTTTGGGAGATTACGCAGATCTTTTTTTGTTTTTTCTCTTTGGATTATATTTTTTTTATGGTAAGGTTCAGTGCTTCAGAAAGGGTATCTGTATAATCTGAAAGAGTTCACCTTCTCGGAAATGTACAGACCAATTTGTTCTATTTCTATTATCCTACTCAATAGTATCTTCAAAAGTCCTCCAGAATTTGATTTTCACTATCTTTTTCAGTATCATTAAAAAACCGGAGAACACTGCTCTCCGGTTACTATTTTCAATAATATAAAAAGATTATTTACTCCAGTTGATTTTTGAATGGATAACCTCTTCGGAATTGGTACCGATCATAATATCAAATTCTCCCGGTTCCCAATCATATTTTAATTCGCCATTATAAAATTTCAAGCTTTCAGGGGTAATATCAAAAGTTATTTTTTTAGATTCTCCTTTTTTCAGATACACTTTCTGGAAACCTTTCAATTCTTTCACTGGTCTGGTAATACTTCCCACCATATCCCTGATGTATAACTGCACAACTTCAGCTCCATCATAATTTCCGGAATTCGTTACCGTAACAGAAGCCTGAACAGTCTGATTTCCTTTTGGATTGGAGTTAGAAACCGTCATTCCGGAATAGCTGAATCGGGTATAGCTTAGTCCATAACCGAAAGGATAAAGCGGTGTATTACATTCCTCCATATAGTTGGAGCGGAATCTTTCATAGACACATTTATCCACACTTTCCTGGCTTAAAGGCCGTCCTGTATTTTTACTGTTATAATAAATAGGAACCTGTCCTATACTCCTCGGGAACGTCATCGGAAGTTTACCTGACGGATTTACTTTTCCGAACAGAACATCAGCAATAGCATTTCCCGCTTCGGAACCTGCAAACCAAACATTTAAAATGGCATCGGGAATATCTTTCATATTAGTTAATGCCAATGGCCGCCCTGTAAAAAGAACTACTGCAATCGGTTTTCCTGTTTTCTTCAGTTCATTGAGTAGATCCACCTGAGATTGAGGAATGGTAATTTCTGTTCTTGAAGAAGACTCTCCGCTCATCTCCGCAGATTCACCAATAGCAAGTACAATTACATCTGCTTTATTCGCAACATCCACAGCTTCTTTTAAAAGAGCTTCTTTAGGGCGGTTATCCCTGTCCGTTTTTTTACCATGGGCCGCATAAATTTCTTCCAGCTTAGCATTATCATCGATATTAGCTCCTTTGGCAGCAATGAATTTCACATCTTTTCCAAAATTATCCTGAAGACCTTTCATTAACGAAACTGAAACAGCATGTTTTGTAGCAACACTCCACGTTCCGGCCATATTCAAGGAATTATTAACCAGCGGACCTATTACAGCTACCGTACCGGACTTCTTTAGAGGAAGGACCTGACGGTCATTTTTCATCAATACCATGGACTGAGCAGCAACATTCCGGGCTATATTACGGTTTTCCATATTATAAACCTCTTTAGCAGCTAGCTTTGCATCTCCGTAACGATAAGGATCATCAAAAAGCCCAAGATCATATTTAGCTTCAAGGATTCTTCGGGCAGCCATATCAATTTCAGACTGAGTGATTTTTCCTTCCTGCAAAGATTTTTTTAAAGTAGTTAAAAATCCTTCTCCAACCATATCCATATCCACCCCTGCTTTTAATGCCAGTGCCGAAACCTGCTGAAGATCTCCCAAACCGTGATCTACCATTTCATTGATCCCTGTATAATCTGATACCACGAAACCTTTGAAGCCCCACATTTTTCTTAAAACATCGGTCTGAAGCCATTTGTTTGCCGTAGCGGGTACTCCATCCACTTCATTAAAAGAAGCCATTACAGAAGCTACTCCTGCATCCACAGCTGCCTTATAGGGAGGAAAATATTCATTGAACATCCGGATATGGCTCATATCCACCGTATTATAATCCCTACCTCCTTCACCTGCACCGTATAGTGCAAAATGTTTAACACACGCCAAAATCGTATTACTTAGAGAGAGATCCTTTCCCTGATATCCGTATACCATATTTTTAGCAATTTCACTTCCTAAATGCGGATCTTCCCCGGAACCTTCGGAAACCCTTCCCCATCTTGGTTCACGCGAAATATCCACCATGGGAGAAAATGTCCAGTTGATACCGTCTGCAGAAGCTTCTCTTGCAGCCACCCTTGCAGACTGCTGAACCAAATTCATGTCCCATGAAGCTGCTAATCCTAAAGGAATAGGGAATGTTGTTTCATAACCGTGAATTACATCCATACCAAAAATCAACGGAATTTTTAAACGGCTTTTTTCAACGGCTACTTTCTGAACGGCCTTAATTTTTTCAGCCCCTTTTATATTGAATAATCCTCCTACTAACCCCTGCTCTATTTTTTTCCCTATATCGGAACTCTGGGCAAGACCTGTCGTAAAATCTCCTGAACTCGGTAAATTCAACTGACCAATCTTTTCATCTAAAGTCATTTTCGATAAAAGGTTATCTACAAAAGCTTTTTTCTTTGCCTGGTGCTGGCCGGTCTGATAAGACTGTACCGGTCGGTTTACCATTTCCTGAGCGGAAAAAACAGGCGAAAGCGCCAAAGTAGCTATTACAATTAACTTTTTCATAAATCTATCTTCTTAAAATTATCTTATTTATTAAGGTTTTTTTTCTGGGACAACATCCATTCATACAGTTTGGGATCTGAGTAAGTGGAATCCCAGGAATTATGATTGTCATCCGGAAATATCGTTAACGTCACATCAGGGTTGATCTTTTTGATCGCCTGATACATATTAATTGAATTGATGGGTGAAACAATATCATCATTTCCCCCATGGAAAATTTTGATGGGCAAGTTGGCATACTGCTGAACATTAGCTTCCATCACCCTGTCGGCTGGTGCACAAACAGGTACCACGGCAGCAAACATTTCGGGATGTTCCATTGCCAGCTTCCATGTTCCCCAGCCTCCCATCGAAAGACCGGTAAGGTATATTCTGGAGGCGTCTATTTTATATTTATCCTTTATTTCCATAATTAAATTATAGATCGTAACGGTATCCCACCAGGTATTCCCGGGACATTGGGGAGCCAGAACAGCAACAGTTTCCTTGATTAAATTTTTGTATGTAAAGGGACTGTGCGCTTTTACCATTTCCAGATTATTTCCCCTTTCTCCGGAGCCATGAAGGAAAACGATCAAAGGTACATTTCCTTTAGCTTTTTGAGGATAATCCAGAATATAGGATATTTTTTCTGCTCTTTTAACTTCCTTATTCAATTCTGCTTTTATTTCCTGGGCATTACTGTTCAGGGAAAAGAGAATAAAAAGGAACACAGCGTATTTAGAGTATAATTTCATAGTTAAAATCCGTATTGGGTTGAATGAAAATCCAGCTTTTTAAGTCCCTGCTGAATTTCCGGTGCATTCATAAATAGTTTCCATAAAAATCCGGTCCTGTAATTTTCTATCATGGGAGCTATCGTTCCCTGATCAATAGCCAGATATCTTGGTGTAAACCAGTTATCATAATGAATGGAAGTAGCATCATAAGGTCCTGCTGAACCTATAAATTCAGGCTTTTGAGTATATATGAACCTTAAAAAGCTCATTGATTCTTTCGGGCTGTATGGAAAACTGCTTAATGCCGCCGTTGGAGTAATAACCCCATTATCATTAGAAGGCATATGTGCGGTGTATCCGGTAGTTCCGTTTTCATTTCTTGTATAACCGGCTGTCAATCCCCAATAATCGGGCCCATACCCTTTCCATTTTTTGGGATTTTCAACACAATACTGATAGTCGATCAATACCTGATTTTTATTTAATTCAAAATAATTTTTAATCAGCTTATCCGACAATCCTCTCGGATCCAAGCCCATATAGGAATACTGAGACCAGAATAAAGGACCTCCGTATTCTTCTGCATAATTGTGTTTTACATATAAAGGCAGACCATATTTAGTTTTATCCGTAAGATAGGTTCCGTTTCTTGTCCAGCCTTTGTAATAGGTTTCGGCATCAATGGGATAGGTGGGTGAAGAAGCAGCCAGGATATAGGTAATAAGACATTCATTATAACCTTCCAAAGGAAAATTCATTTCCCATTGGTATTCCGGGGACCAGTGCCAGTACAATACTTTTTCCCCTCCTTTTGTATACCAGTTCCATTGTATTCCTTTCCATAATTCGTCACACTTTTCAGCTAATGCTTTTTCTTCGGTGTTTCCATTTTTAAAATATTCACGGACCATTAAAATCCCGGAAGTCAGAAAAGCGGTTTCCACCAGATCTCCTCCATTATCTTTTTTTCCAAAAGGAACTGTTTTGCCCGTTTCTCCATTGATCCAGTGTGACCAGGCTCCTTTATGACGATCGGCTTTTGCAAGAAAATCCATGATATGAGACAGTCTTTTTACGGCTTCTTTTCGGGGTACAAAACCTCTTTCCACACCGACTAAAATAGTGGCAAGCCCAAATCCTGAACCGCCCGTTGTAATTACGTGCTTATCTTTATCGGGATAAATATTGTCTTCATGATAGCGTTCTCTTCCTAAAAAGGAATTAGGCTCCGCATATTCCCAAAAATATTTTAAAGCCTGCTGCTGAACTTTATCCATTAATTGTTCATCGGTAAGCTTATTTTGGGTTACTTCATTTTGAGAAGCCTGCTGTTTGAAATATTGTGAATTTTGACAGGAAAGCAGCCACGAAGCTGCAAGAACAGAAATAATACCTAACTTCATAATAACTTATTTACATTCATTAAAAAAATAGCCAAAGCTGATCTTTGGCTACTTTACATACTCTATTAATATCCGGGGTTTTGAGCTGATAAGCCTCCCGCTTCAGTAATGAAATCCTGTGGTAACGGAAATAATTCATGTTTTCCGACAATGAAATTCTTACCTCCGTCTGCTGCCATTGCAGCCTGTGCCTGACCTGTTCTTACCAAATCGAACCATCTGTCATGCTCAAATGCCAGTTCCAGTCTTCTTTCTTTCCAGATTGCCGTTCTAAGTCCAGCCTGAGAAGTCGCATTGGTATCGGCAATACCTGCTCTTTCCCTTACCTGATTCAGCAATGGAACAGCAGCTCCGGTCTGCCCTAATTCGTTTAGCGCTTCCGCTTTGATCAACAGTACTTCCGCATATCTTAAATAACGGATATTGGTATCGGTAGATGCCTGATCCCTGTAATTAGAGGAATATGCTTTATAATTATAGTATTTATTCTCCACATTCGGGCCCACATGGTAGCCGTCATATAAGATCATATCTTTATGAATGATCGTAGCATCTCTTCTTTCAGTATCTCCTTCTGCCGTGTATGCATCATAAAGCCCCTGCGTAGGAGTTGCAAATCCCCAGCCCCAGCCAGTAGTACCTCTTGCTCCCTGCACCTGACTGTATTGCTGGATGGCTCTTCCTGCCGTTCCTCCGCTTCCCTGAATTTCAAAGATAGATTCTGCATTATTTTCTCCTGAAACTTTATAAATATCGATAAAATTAGGAGTCAGGGAATAACCGGTTACCATATTACACTGGTCTACGGCCTGCTGCCATTTTTTCTGATATAAATAAACTTTGGCCAATAAAGCATGAGCAGCCCCTTTTGAAGCTCTTCCTATTTCACTGGCTGAGTAAGATGATTTTTCCGGAAGTGCATTGATCGCATCTAATAAATCCTGCTCAATAAAAGCATAAATTTCTTCCTTGCTTTTTCGGGTAAGCGTCATATTGGTATCTTCTGCATTTCCTGCTACCGGAACGTGGTCTACCAAAGGAACACCTCCAAATGAACGCACCAAAGTAAAGTACATGAAAGCTCTTAAGAATTTAGCTTCACCTATTAATCTGGCTCTCAGATCGGCATCCGCTTTATCCAGTTGAGGAATATACTTTAAAGCCTGATTCGCTCTGTTAATCCCCTGATAATTGGAAGCAAACAATTCCTTGAAAGAAGGTGTGGACGGAGTAAAGTTTAAAGCATCCAGGATATCCTTATCCGAACCCGTATCACCGGGACTTGATCCTTTATCCGCATCATCAGATACAATAGAGGTAACTCCGATCCATGCAAAGGTACTCATATTCCAATCCAGAAATTTCGCATAAATCGCCGTTACAAAACTATTGGCTCCATCATTATTATTATAAATCTCAATACCGGATTCCGGGATATTTTCCGTAGGTGATACATCTATAAAATCGTTGCTACAGCTTTGACTGACAGCTCCTAAAAGTACTATGGCAGCTGCTATGATATATTTCTTGTTCATTTTTTTAAAAATTAAGGTTAACACCAAATACAAAGGATCTTAAGGTTGGGTATGAATCCAGTTCTACTCCCGTTAATCTGTAAGGATCTCCCTCTGCTGTGGAATCTGAGGCATTATATCCTGATATCTCTGAAGAATATCCTGAATATTTCGTGAAAATAAATGGATTAATCGCACTTACATACAGTTTAATAGACTTTACATAATCCGTTATATTTTTGAATGTATATCCCACACTGATATTGTTAATTCTGAAATAATCTCCATTTTCCAGATAGAAAGAAGATGCAATCGGAATTGAGGAGTTGGGTGCCGGATTCGCTGCGTTCATGTTAGAAGCCGTCCAATAGTTATTTGCTACTGAGGATTCTACATTTTCTCCACTGATCCTCTGTGCCTTTTTACCATTATAGACTTTAAATCCGAAGGCTCCATACCCGTTAACTGCAAAATCCCAGTTTTTATAAGACATGGAAACATTAATACCTAAGGTAGATTTTGGAATATAAGAATCAAAATAACGTCTGTCGCCTGCATCTGCCGAGCCGGTAATTCCATTTCCGTTCAAATCTTTGAATTTCATATTTCCATTGGCATCATACCCATCAAACTCCCATAGATAGAAGCTTCCCAACGCCTGACCTACGGTTGAGGAATTGAACAGCTTCGTCCATTGGCCATTCCCTAAACTTCCTCCTGATATCTGGGAAACCGGTTTTGAAGCATCAATGCTTGTAAGCCTGTTTTTATTATATGAATAGTTGGCTCCTACTGAGTATGAGAAATCTTCACCTAGTCTGTCTGCCCAGTTTAAGCTTACTTCCGCTCCTTTATTGGTTACGCTACCCATATGAGAATAGTTCACTTCGGAGATCCCCGTTGACATATAAGGTGTAACTGCGAGAATAATATTTTTAGTTTTTCTGTTGTATACATCAAAGCTACCTGTCAGTCTGTTATTAAGAACTCCAAAATCCAATCCGGCAGATGATTCTTCCGTTACTTCCCAACCTAAATCCGGATCGTAACCTTTATTAACGGTAACTCCGTTACTTACTGCTGAACCGCCATATCCATAGTTATAAGATGCTCCGGATAAGAGTGGTAAATAGTTAAGTGGTACATTCTGGTTACCGATTTTACCCCATCCTCCTCTTAGCTTTAAAAGATCAAAGAAACCTCCTTTTAAAAATTCTTCTTCCGATACTACCCAACCCAATCCAAATGAAGGAAAAGTACCCCATTTGTTACCTTCCGCAAATTGGGAAGATCCGTCACGTCTTATGGTTCCACTTAACAAATAACGGTTCATGAATTTATATTGCAGTCTTCCGAAATAAGAAATGGTCGTATTTTTATTTCCTTTAATGGATTCTATTGCCTTGGTAGTACTGTCACTGTATAAAAAACCATAATAATCCGTTCCTGAAAGATTCCAGTAATCCTGGGCAGTAGGAACATTTTGCCTGTTAACAACTAGTGTTTCCAATCCATCCTTTACGGAAGATTCGGTACCGGCAACGATTTCAAAATCGTGATTATCTATTTTTTTGGTATAGGTTAAATAGTTACTTAATACCCAGTTATAATAGTTTTGATTTCTGTTGGTAAGTCTGGTATTCGGTAAACTGGACTGATAACCGCTTTCCAGCCTGGTAGGATCATTGGCTAACCATACTGCTTTAGAGTCTACAAAATTGTAATATTTGTAGTTATTGTATTCCCCGTTAAACTGGGAAGTAAATTTTAAATCTTTGTAGATATCAATATCTAATTTTAAACCTCCCTGCAACAGGAAATTTTTCCCTCTCTGATTGTCGAAGAACAACTGAGCTACAGGATTTCCCACGTTATTGAAGCGTCCTCCCGCATAGCTGATATTTCCATTCGCATCATAAATAGGCTGTCCGAATTGCCCGCTTTCGTAATACACCGGAACCAGTGGCGATTGTTTATAAGCTGTAGTGAATACTCCTAATGATTTTGGAGTATCATTGGTAAAGGTCACACTTAAGTTTTGTGATAACCTGATTCCTTTAGAAATTCTATATTCGTTATTTAACCTTACCGTATTTCGGTTATAATTGGTTCCTTTAAGGATAGACTCTTCCTCATAATTACTGAAACTCAGGAAATACTTAACCGCCTCCGAAGAACCTGAAATAGAGATATTGTGCTGGTTATAGATACCTGTTCTGGTAATTTCATCAAACCAATTGGTATCGTAAGACTGATTGGGGTTCAGATAAACACTTCCACTGCCGGCATTATTATAGCCTGTAAATTCAGAAGCATTCGCCATTTTCACCTTCTTTAGAGGATTCCTAATCCCTACTAAGCCATCATAGCTAACCGTTAATTTACCTCTACCGCTTTTGGTTGTAATGATAATAACTCCATTGGCCGCCCTGTTACCATAAATGGCCAATGCAGCAGCATCTTTCAGTACATCATAGGTCAAAATGTCATTAGAGTTGATATTATTGATGTTATCCGTAAACATTCCGTCTACTACATATAAAGGTGTTCTTCCTCCTAATACAGTACCCAGACCTCTGATCGTAACGGTAGGTATGGATCCCGGCATATCGGATGCGGTAACCTGTACCCCGGCTGCTTTCCCCTGTATCGCCTGAGAAGCATTCAAAACCTTTGTTCTTGTTACTTCTTCTGAACTGATAGAACTGACCGATGTTGTATTATCTACTTTTTTCCGGCTACCATAACCGATCATCACCACCTCTTCTATTTTCTGCTCTTTCGTAACAGTATCATTAGGCGTAACCTGCGCATTAGCGTTCATACCAAAATATAAAACAGCAATGAGGCATGGATACTTTAAATTAGTTTGTTTCATATAGTTCCATTTTATTTCTGTACAATCAAATTTTCAAATAAGACTTTAAAAGTCTACCGTCTTTCTTCCGATCCAAAAGTTTTTTTTCTCAAAAAAAGACATTAGCCAAAATTATAAAAATATACTTAACATAGTTAATTTATCTTAAAAAATAAAAAACAATATTTAATTATTATTATTTATATAATAAAAAATAGGTTTTTAACTAAATTATTTTAACATACAATAAGTTTTTTCGATGATTTTATAATGGATTTTCGTGAAAATTCTCCTAAAAAACCCCCGAGAATCCTTGTAAATATTAATATTTGCCAAACAAATTATTCTCATTAATTTTGGCTCAATATTTGAGAAATATCCCTCAGAATAAAATTCAATGAAAAAATACATCATCGCAATAGCCCTAATTACAGGAACCGGCGTTTTCATCAATGTTATGATGAATTCCTGCACGACTATTGCCACCACAGATATAGGCATGTCCGTTATTAAAAAGACCTTATTAAACGGAGTGGATAAAACGGCCGCCATCTATAGTGATAAGAATGCTTTTTTAAAAAATTCTTTAATAGATCAGGCTTTACCGAAAGAGCTAAGAGAGATCAATTCGGTGCTTCAGAAAATATCTCCTTCACTGGTAACCAAAGAGAAAGAATATATCGCTGAAGCGGCAGTATATACCATAGGAATTTCCAAACCTATTTTGGTGAATGCCATCAACAACCTGAACGCCCAGGATGTCAAAAGGATCATACAGGGTGAAAAAGGAACTGCTACATTGGTTTTAAAGGAGAAGACCTCTCAGCAACTGGTAGCTGCTATTGCCCCCGATCTGGAAGCTAAGATGAATGAATACGGGATTACCAAAACCATTAATACCGCTCTATCCGGAAACAGTCTTCTAGGAAGTTTATTAGGAGGCAACACGAATAATGTAAATGCGGGTAATTTAAGTATTTTGGCTACCCAGCAGTTAGTTGACGGAATGTTTAACATCATCGAAGATCAGGAAAAAAATTCAGCTTCGATTTTAGGACCATTTGGAAAATAAAGCATTTTTCAGTATATTTATATATAATTCACTTACAATAATGAATATAATTCAAGGAAATCAGCACGCAAGCCCTGAAGATTTTTATAAATCTTTAAAAGAGAAACTGGAAGATCACCATGATTTTCCGGAGGATTATCTATTTAAATTTATCATTCCTACAGATCAGTCCAAGCTTACTGAAATCTACCGGGTTTTTGACGGTATCAAATTCACTTTGGGAAACCGTGAAAGTAAAAATGGTAAATACACTGCTTGTAATATTAATGCTTTTGTACTCGATGCGGAACAGGTCATTACGATTTACAAGGAGGTCGCCAAGATAGAAGGTGTCATCTTATTATAAAATAAAAAGTCAGCAAATTGCTGACTTTTTTATGATTATCGCGTATTAAAATTATTTTTCAATAAAATATTTTACATTTTCCAGAGGTCTTCCCAGCATGGCTACCGATCCTTTGATCAGAATAGGTCTTTGGATAAGTGATGGATTTTCTGCCAGAATTTTAAGCCATTCATCTTCGGAATAAGTTTTCCCAGCAAATTTCTCCATATACAGCTTTTCCGTTTTGCGAATGATATGAAAAACACTTTGGTTGAGTTTTTTCAGCACCGTTTTAATTTCCAGGATACTGAGAGGATCTTCCACTATATTGATAATCTCAAACGGAACTCCGTTTTCATCCAAATACTCGAGTACGGCATTTGATTTTGAACAGTTTCCATTATGTAAGACTTTTACTATCATGGTTTTGACCTTTGTACCAAAGTTAATAAGAAATAAGGTTACTAAGTTCTTAATATTTAATAAATATCTGTTAAAATAATCCGTTAAGCTCCGCTTCTATTTTTTCCAATATAAAACCAAAGTCTTCGGGCTTTTCTACAAAATCCAGATCATCTACTTCTATGATCAGTAATTTACCTTCGGTGTAATTGGAAATCCACTTTTCATATTTCTGGTTGAGCTTGGAAAGATATTCAATGCTGATCGAAGCTTCATATTCCCTTCCTCTTTTATAGATTTTCTTTACAAGATTAGGTACATCAGATTTTAAATAGATCAAAAGATCCGGTGCTGAAACAAAAGATTTCATAAGCGTAAAAACAGAACAGTAATTATTAAAATCCCTGTCCGAAAGCAGCTTCATATCATTAAGATTTTCTGCGAAAATATGAGCATCTTCATATATGGTACGGTCCTGTACTATATTTTTTCCACTTTCTCTTATTTCTTTTACCTGACGGAACCGGCTTCCTAAAAAATAAATCTGCAAAGCAAAGCTCCATTTACTCATATCTGCATAAAAATCCTCAAGGTAGGGATTATGGTCCACATCTTCAAACTGGGTATCCCAGCCGTAATGTTTGGCCAACATGCTCGTTAATGTAGTTTTTCCTGCTCCAATATTCCCTGTAACTGCAATATGCATATCTGTGTATCTCCTTTAATTTTTTTAATGATTAAATCAGAACCCCAGGGCCTTAATCTCATCCATGATCTTCTCTATTTTTGCTTTGGGAAGATCTTCCGGATTTTGCTTGCCCTCTTCCTGGGAGTTCAACTGTTCCTGAACTTTTTTCTTTATTTCTTCGAGACTGTAAAGATACAGCTTGTTCGCTCTGACTTCAAAATATGACAAGGTATTTTTATCCACAATCTGAGCCGCCTCATCTTCAAAAACAGGGATCAGCCCTTTCTCAGGCACGTATCTTACAATGGAATTATCGGTAATGACGAGAATGACATCATTTTCTCTTCTGAACCGCTTCCCCTTCTGAAATTCCGCTTCAAAGATTTTTTCAAATTTGAATGTAAAAACCCGGAAGTGCTTTTTGGTAAGGATGTAAACTTTATTTTCAAAAACCAACAGATCAACCATCTCATCAAAATTCATATCAAAGGGATAGGAGTTGATCGTAGTATCATTCCTGAAATTATACTGAATAAGACGTTTTGAGCTTTCATCCAACAGCCATAGCTGCTGCAGGTCTTCCGCATATGCCAATTTGATAAACCCAAATTTCTGCCTGAAATCCACTTTCTGAATTTCATTGAGGTTCTGATCAAAAAATTTCAGTTCCTGGGCGTTTTCCGAGAAGAAAGGGATGCTCAGCGGGTTCTGGGCGCTCTGTATTTTAAAGGGAACGGTAAACATAATTTTACCCATCTGCTTTCCCAGCGAATCATATTTTGTAAAGCTGAAATCTTTGTTTTTATAAATGTATAAATTACCGTAATCATCCGCCAGCAGATCTTTAGCTTCTTTAAGCTTAAGGGAGTCTAAAGCTGATATTTTCTGTGCAGTAAGTGAACAGAAAAGGAAAACGGATATTAAGGATAATAATTTCAAAAGATTCTTACTAAGATAGCGCTTCCCTGAGGAAACGCTACCAATTTACATATTTATTTTATTTCAATAGAAATTGCCAATACATTTTTACTATTTGATAGCAACTTCATAGATCTTAGGCCAGTTTTTTCCTGTTATTAGCATATTATCTCCTTTAAAAGCTATTCCGTTTAAAACGTCATCACTTCCTTTGGTATTCTGTTTGGCAAGGTCTGTAAAATCAAATTTACCCACTACTTCTCCTGTAGCCGGGTTTATTTTTATAATAATTGGTTTCTGCCATACATTGGCGTAGATAAAGCCGTTGTGATATTCCAGTTCGTTGAGTTGATCGTAAGCCTGAGTATTTCCGGCTACGGCAATGTATCTTATCATTTTGGAAGGATCTGCCGGATCAAGAAAATATAAAAGTTTGCTTCCATCTGAGGCAATCAGGTTTTTCCCGTCATAGGTAAGTCCCCATCCTTCTCCTAATACGTTTGGATAAGCAAATTCAGACAGGAGCTTTAAAGAGCTTTTGTCATAGATATATCCTTTTTTACTTTGCCATGTAAGCTGATATACTTTATCCCCTACGATAGTACTTCCTTCGGAAAAGTCTTCGGGAGCCTGCTTTGTAGAAGCAATCGGAGTTGTACTTCCCAGGGTATATTTTAAGATCTGGGAAGATCCGTTCTGCCCGTCACTTTCATATATGGTATTTCCTTCTAACTGGAATCCCTGCACAAAATTGGCCGGATCATGCGGATATTCAGCGACAATCTGATAGGAAATATTCTGTTCCGGATTTTTTGCAAATACGTTAATAGTAGCATCCTGGCTTAAGCTTTCCCCGCTTTTGGTTTTGATATTGAAAGTGATCCCGTTATCACCTAAAGTAAAAAACTTAGGATCAACAACAAGGTCTGAAGTTTCTTTATCCCCGAAACTGATGGTGATACTTTCGGCATTATCCAAAACTTCTTTAGGAAGATTAAGCTTATCACCAAAATGGTAGCCTGTACTTTCCATGGAGGTATTATAATCACTTAAGGTATTCAATATCTTTTCATCTTTATTGCTACAAGATGCCAACAATAAAAATGCAGCAAGTCCTACTATTATTCTTTTTTTCATTGTTATTTTTTAAAAAATTTCCTCAAAAATAGCAATTTTTATGGGTTCATCTGTAAATTTATTCTACGGATTGTCCAAATTGCAGTATATATCCATTGTTATCATAGATTGCAAATTCCCTCATTTCCCAGGGGAATGTTTCTATTTCATAACAAATTTTCGTTTTTAGTTTCAGCTCTTCCCATAAGGTATCCACATCATCCACATTAAAATAAAGTGATCCTGTAAAGCCCATTTTTCCGAAGTGCTCGTGCTCATTTGGTTTGGCTATCATCAGGTGTATTTCATCTTTATAGAGTGAAGCCCACTGCCATTCATCATTCCTTCCATGAAGATTAAAGCCGAGAACCTGCATATAAAAACCTATGGTATCATCAAAATTTTCTGTCCATAACACGGGACGAAGTGAAGTATATTTTACCATTTCATCTGTTTTAAATAGGAATGCTCTTATTCATTTTCCAAATAGGATTTCAGATTTTTTCTGATAATCATATTCCAGCCTTCTATAAAGTTTTCCCTGGAAAAGTTTTCTCCAAGATTTTTAAAACTTTCTATATTTTCATGGGTCAATATGAGTTTTGTCCCGCCATCTTCCGGCTTCAGCTCCCAGCTCACTATTGTTTTTTCTTTTGTGAAATCAGGATAGGTCCAGGTATATTTCAGCTTCTGATCAGGGATCATTTCCAAGATCTCCCCCTGATGATGGTATTTCTTAGAGTCACCGGATTCATAAAAGTTAAATATATGTCCTTCTTTAGGTTCAAAATCCGGTATATCAAAATACCAACGCTTCATTTCATTTTTATCCGTAAGGGCTCTCCAAGCTCTATGCACCGGAGTATTGATGACATATTCAATAATGATGGGATTATTCATATTTTATTTTTTAATCACATTAACCATGACTGAATCCTGTTATTTTCGCTTCATCAAAATCCAGCTGCATTTCAATCGCTCTCATCACATCATCATCAAATATTTTCTCTCTTTTTATCTGATGAAGTTCGCTTCTCTGCGCCTGAATGATCTGTCTTAATACTGTTTTATTTTCATTCATGGCTCCTACATAATTTCCTGTGGAAGCCATACATTGGGATTTATCCACCATCATCATCATATCATTTTCAAGCTTATGTTTCTGGTGACGAACCAAACTGTTTTTTTCCACCTGCTCGGCAAAATCATTTTCAAGTTTATGCAGTGCGGTTTCTTTCAGCCTTTTCATTAAAATTACTTCCTGCTTTTCGGGTGGCAGCTCACTTCCCGCATCCTTTATTTTAAGGAGCTTCAAAATAGGGCTTAATAATAATCCCTGTCCTACCAAAGTAATTAAAATAATCACAAAGGTTACAAATAATATGATATTACGGTGTGGAAATGCTTCTCCGGTAGGTAAAACTACAGGAATGGATAATGCCGCTGCGAGTGAAACCACTCCTCTCATTGCTGCAAAGCTTATGATGAACGGTTCTCTCCAGTCCGGTTTGGGCACTTTTATCCTCAGTTCTTTAGAGCAAAGTCTCGGAAAATACATCAAGGCATAGCTGTAAATAATCCTGGTAAGGATAATAGCTCCTCCGATGATAATGCTGTAATAAATTCCCTCGGTAATGCTATAATCTTCCATTCCGGCAATTACTACGGGAAGCTCCAATCCTATGAGAATAAATATAATAGTATTCATTAAAAAGATCAAAACACTCCACACAGAGCCTGCCTGAAGCCTTGTTGTATGACTCAAATAACAGTGGGAATTATAAGACATCAGCAGTCCTCCTGCCACTACGGATAGAACGCCTGAAAATTCAAAGTGTTCGGCTCCTACATACATGATATAGGGAACGATAAGGGTAATCACCGTGTCTATATTGGAATTGGAAGGTATTAATCTTAGCACTGTACCAAACAGAAGCCCTACCGCTGCTCCTACAGCAATACCTCCGATAGCCATTATGAAAAAATCCTGAACAGCTTCCCTGAAAATAAACTGTCCTGAAATAACGGCAGCCAGGGCAAATTTAAAAACGATCAAACTGGAAGCATCATTAATCAGACTTTCTCCCTCCAGGATGCTCGTAATTTTCTTAGGAATTTTCATATGTTTCAATACGGAAGTAGCTGCCACGGCATCCGGCGGTGAATTTACCCCTCCGAGTAAGAATCCCATTGCCACGGTAAGCCCCGGAATAATAGAGGATGAAAGATATGCCACTACTATTGAGGTAAGAAACACAAGTCCAAAGGCCATGGAAAATATCTGTTTTCTCCATTTATGAAAGTCCTGCCATGAGGTAAACCATGCTGCCTCAAATAAAATAGGGGGAAGAAAGATCAGGAATACCAGATCAGGTTCTATTTCTATTCTGGGCATTCCCGGAATAAAGCTTATCAGCAAACCTGCAATCACTAAAAATATAGGGTAGGCAACTCTTAACCTCTGTCCTATTATTACTAGTATCATCACAGATAACAATACTGCTATGGATATGATTACGTACGTATGGATCATTATTTTATCTCTTGTATTTTAATGTTAATTCTATTTTAAAGTATGATATTATTGGTAGGAGTAATCGCCGGAGGAAGATCGCTTTCATCCAGCATATCCCTCATGTCAATTTCTATGGTCCGGCTGATCTGTGTGATAGGGACATCATTGGGACTTCCTTCAAATGGATTGACGGAAGCTTCCCCTACGCTGTCAAGGGTATAAAAACACCATGTGACCAACAGGGAAAAAGGAATGTTAAACCATACGGTAAATCCTTCAAAAAAGGTGTTGTCACCTAATTTATCAAATTCTTTTAAGAGCCCAAAAGGCACAAAAACTATAAATAAGAGTAATAAATAAGTGGTAATGGAAGAGAAATTCCTGGGATAAGGAAAATTTTTAATTCTTTCCGCTTTTCCCTGATTATCGGTAAACTTCACTAACTGCTGATTGATCTGCGACCACTGGAAATCATTAATTTCACCTTTATTATAAATTTCAGACAATTCCCTACTTTGGCATGCTATTAATTGAGTTGCCCTGTTTTTCTTGCTTAGGATATAATGAAGCTCTTCACCGGAGAGATAGCTTTCTAACTCTTTATCCAATTTATTGACTTTTTCGGGAACCTCATATTTCTGTGCATATTCTTCAAACTGTGCCGTATCCATATTTTCCCATGGTCTTGATTCACGAAGCTGAAACCGGAGAGCAGTCAACCACGCATAATGGCGCAGGAACATTTCCTTTACTTTTTCCGGATTTTTCCCCGAGAGCGAATCCCTCAATATATACCCGAAGCTCCTGCTGTCATTGATAATTGCTCCATAGATCTGTCTTGCTTCCCAAAGCCTGCTGTAGCTGGCATTATTTTTAAACCCTACAATAAAGGCTACGGCTGTTCCCATAATAGCTATGGGCTGCCATGGAAACGAAAGGAACGTCCAGCCACAATAATAAAGTACTGTCGGAATTGCTGATAATAAGGTAAGAATATAAATACTCCTTTTTGTCCAAACTGCAAATTCTAGCGCACCAAATCTTTTTCCTGAATGCATATGTGTTTTAATTTTTGTTAAACGGTATATTATTATAGAAACCTATCTGTATTTGTCCGCGGTTCCTGTTTTCCTGCAACTGGTTCATATATCCGGCTTCTATCCTCATATTTTTATTGATCACATAGCCCAATGCTCCATAGACTCTGTTGCGATCGAAAACGGGACTGTTGAAATGTAAAAATATTTCATTATAAACAGAAGCATAAAGGGTTTTTGGCAGCATCTCTTTTTGGGTAAGAGGAATAGTAAGTCCTAAAAGATAGCGGAATCTCATTCTGAAATCATCTTCCAGAAAACGTTCTTCCAAACGGTAACGGTGCTGTAAACTCAATCTCCCGAAATTCTGCCTGGTAATAAACTGCTGGAAAATACGGTGCTCAATGTTCTGAGTCTTTTCTCCGTTGACATATGGCTTACTCAAAATAAAACCGTGCCCTAAAAGGACATTATTGTTATTTTCGGTAAGGTCATACCCGATTCCGGTACGGACAAGAAGCTGCTCGAGATCTCCGATTCCATCAAAATTCCGGTATTGGATCTCGTTATGCCAATTCCATCTATCGCTAATCTTATTGTTACCAAAGTACATATACCAGGCTCCCAGATCACTTTTCTGACCTTGCACCTGTACAGAACCTATGCCTGCCACCAGTATAAAAAACAATACTTTAAATATCTTCATGTTTAATTACTATTATCTATCGTTTTTACTAGAAAAATGTCAATTATCAATAATAGGTAAAAAATCTGTTTTATGAAAATCCTTAAAAGGATATTTTAAGCCCCCGGAATACGCTCTACAAGAATTTCATTTTCAGCTTTGTCGAAATAAGTACATGTCATTTTATCGAGGTCCATTTTCCAGCCTTCGACGCCGTTCTGAGCACAGTCATTACAGAAGGTCATATAGTCTGTTCCACCCTGCTGATGGAGTTTTAGTCGTGATTTAAACTCATCAAGGTTAAGGGTTTCCGCTATGGTTAGAACTTCATATTTACTTTCTGTGGACTCACTTTGTCCTTCCGTATCAAAATATACGGTTCTTCCATCTGAAACATAGACCGTATAATGGGAAACTCCTTTTGTTTTTATTGCCTGAATGTAAGGAGGGAAATCTGCACCGCTTTTTACTTTTTGGTGCTCAGCTTTAATTTCATCAATTGTAAATTTCATTATTCTATTTTTATGCGAATGTAAGGATTAAATTATTTTGGTACTATAGAATTAAAAAACTATTGTTTGAAGTAAGAGAATAGAGAAAATTGAGTTATCAACCATTACTAAACCAAATAAATCAAAGCCTAAAATTAATATTTAGGAAAACTTACAACTACTACAATAATACCAATATTAATGTTAAAAATAGGGCCAGATATTGTCGCGGCTGGATCACTCCATCTTTATTCGTATCGGAATAACTTAACCTCACATTTCCTAAGTGATCTACGTAATTATAAATATACTCATTATTTTCAAAGTTTCTTTATAATAAGGAGTTTGCTCCTATTTTGTAGTAAAAACCTTATACAACAATTGTATAAGGCTATGGTTATTCTTACTTAGCTAAGAAGATAATAACTTCATAAAACAAGAAGTTCATTTTAATCTTTTTTGAACTTCGCGATACACTGTTCAATAAATTGTGCCTGTGTAAAAATTACTTTTTTGTCATTTACATACATAAACAATGAATCATTTTTAACTATATTAGATTTCTTATCATGAACTTTTAAGAGGAAAATTGCCTGATAATTACCTGTTTTATCTTTTTTTAGCTCCAGATATCTTACACTTTCTCCAATTTTTATTTCGTGTTTCATACTGTCCTCTACTTTTGTATATTTTGATTCGACTCGTTCTAAATCCTTTATTGTTTTAACATTATCAAGCTCTTTTGTTAACTGTTGTTGTTGTTTATTTAAACGTATCAATTTTTGATTAGAATACTGCAATAACAGGTCAGCTTCTTGCCACTTCATTAAAGTATCAAACTTTACAAGCTGAATGGATTCTAAAGTAGAACCGTCTTGTTTAAGCTCTTGAGTAATTTTTTTCTGAATAGATTGAGTTAATTCTTCTTTAAAACTTTTAGTTTCATCTTTTTTACAAGAAGAAATAATGAATAAAATTACTATACAAATTATTTTAGCTTTCATATTATCTTGATTTCATTATTCTTTTTAAGATAGAATCAGCTTGTTTATCAAGTCTAGCATTAATAGCTTTAACACTACTTGTCATTGAATCCTTTTGACTCCTTGACATATTAGTTTTACTTACATCCTGAGTTTTAACTCCAACACCGGTTATTCTGTCTCCGTCTCCCCTATAAATATTAAGACCCACTGCTTGAGAGCCATAAAAACTAAGTGTATCAGGGTTTGCCGCTACAGCATTTGCAAAAGTGTTTGTTTTTTGTCCAAATGCAGCTTGAGCTAATTCACCTAAGGCCGCTATATCTCCCCTGTAAGCCATAATGTCTGTCCAGTCATTCCCTCTACTCAAGCTACTAAGCATTCCTCCAAAGTAACCGCCTGTATCAACTATTTTATCTATATCACCTCTGAAAAATGGATTATTATAATTTGGAGGAGCTGCTCCTCCTAGGTTGGCATAAAAATCTCCTCCCTAATCCCCTAAATGAGCCAGCCAATTCTCAAGATTAAATCCTGATTTACTTGTAATACTTGTTCCAATTAAGGTAGTAGCAGACTCTCCATTATTGAATGTTTGACCATCTACTGTAAACGAGCCATCAGAATTTAAAGTAAATTCCTGAACGGTTTCTCCATTTTCAATACCAAGTACCCTTGTATTATTTATAGCTGTTAAGTTAGTATAGCCGTCTATTTCACCACTGCCATCATGCCATTCAATGTTCTGAGTCATATTATTTTGATACCAATCCTTTCCCGATCTTCCATCAGGATCAATAAACCTGATTGGGTTATTAAAGGCATATGTGTATGTCGACCAACGTCTGGAAGTTTCTGCCAAAGGATCAACAACACCCCATCTACCAATATCCGGCATATAAAACCTTGCACCATAATCATACATTCCCGTTTCTTGCAACTCCTTCCCATTGTACTTATAAATTATACAAAGCCAACCTTTAAGGCTAGCTTTTAATTTTGAAAATCAAACTATTTGATTACTATTGTATCATTTATAAAAATCTGATCTATTGATAATTCATTTTTACTTTTATTAGTCGAATATTCTGAAAATAATCCTATTAGGTTTAGATTTTTGTATTTTACATATTTAGATATATCTAGAGAGTATTGATATTGATTATTTCGAATCCTTTCACATTCAAAATCTGTTGGATACAATAAAGGTTTTTATCTGAGATTATACCAATATTTACTTTTGCAGAATATAATTCATTGGAACTTTTTGAGCAGTAAAATTTATATACAATAGTTTTATTTTTAGAGATATATTCTTTTCTATAAAATTTACTGTTAGGTGTATCTATTTTATTGTTTCTATAAAAAATAATTTGATTATTTAATTCTTTAGCCTTCATATTCAATGAAAAACTGAATGTCTAAGTATTTTTCTCTATTTTTTTTATCATAAACGCTCCACCAACCGGCTTTATATTTTTTTAGATAATTATATTTTCCTTTTATTAAAAACCTTTCGTTTTCTCCTATGTATTGAAAAATAGAATCATTAATTTTTTGTTGCTGATTCGTCTGATAATTATTTAAATTAAATAAATTGTCTATATCATCTTGTGTAAAAAGAATATTTGCAGGCTCATTTTTACACCCTACTATTATAGCTAATAATAGAAAACTTAATATTTTATTTTTCATCTTTTCTTATTTATCCTATATTGACTAGGAACATTATTGTTAAAGTTTCTAATAGATCTGTTATATGATGTATCTTGTACAGGTTTATAAGCTTTATCAAAATCACCCAACTTATTCCCATAAAATATTGTTGTATCTTTTTCTCGTGTAAGTCCTGTATAATTTACAGAATCTAAAGATGTTACTTTGACATTCATGGACTTTAAACCGTTATTTTCTGCCTTTGGTAATGAACTCACCGCATCCAACATATTTTTAAATGACTCCGCCCATGCCTGAGCCAGATCGCCAGGTCCTTTCCCTCCAGGCAAATTCCCAGGAACTACAAAACCTCCCGTATCCAGAAGAAATGTTTTATCCCTAGGTCTAAATTTTTCCCATGTACTTGCATCAAAATCAGTTCTTGCTAATCCACCAGGATTTGTAATTTGAGGAAATTCCTCTGGATTATTAAAAGATGGTGTTATTGCAGCAATAGCATCTCTAAACCAATTCGACAATCCCAAAAGCCCTGCCGAGCCATTACTATTGGTAGGTATATAAGATGCTTGCCCATTATATCCTAAATATGTTTGCCCTGTATCTTCTCCTTCTTGTCCTTGGATGGGTGAATTACTAATTATACTTCCATCATCTTTATAATGTGTAAATCCTTGCTGTTTGTAATTTTGAGCTGTTAAATCTTCATGCCAGCTCCAAACACTATCTTTCAGACCCCAACCTAAACCTTCTCTTCCGTCAGGGTCAATAAAATTAATAGGATTATTGAAGGCATATGTGTATGTCGACCATCTTCGAGATGTTTCTGCCAAAGGATCAATCACACCCCATCATCCACCATATAAAACCTCGCAACATAATCATACATACCACCCTTTCCGTTGTATTTATAATTAAAATAACTTCCTAAAAATCCTTTGCTAGGTCCTCCAATATGGTTTATCCAAACGGATAGTAATTATTGGTATCAGTAATTTCAAGAACACCTGTGCTGTTTTTAATAAAACCTGTTCAAACAAAAATAGGGTATTAATTACAACACCCTAATTAGTATCTATTGAATTATCTAAATTTGAGGATATAAAACTTTTGACTTAAAAAGATAGCAATTCCAATTACATACAGCCTTTCTTTTTAAGAATATCTACAATCTCAGAATATTCTTTTACAGAATGATCAGCTATATCATTGATCCAATCTTTCATGTAAATATCTTTTAAATTATCTCCTCCTCCTTTTTGATACAAAACCTTGCTGCAATCTACACCTTGTTGCAAAAGGTACAAAACGATGTCGTAATTACTAGATAAAGTAGCTGTGCCTAAAGCCGATCCTCCTGGTCTATTATTTCTATAATTTATATTTGCTCCATTCATTACTAAAACTTTTACGACAGCTAAATTCCCCGTAAAAGAAGCGCGTATTAAGGGCGGTATTATTAGTTTTCTGTGCTTCTTTACCGGTACTACATTCAACATAATTAACATTTGCTTTATATTTTATTAATTCTTCTACATATTTTAATCTGTCTTCAAAACTTTCACAAGCCTTTATTAGGGGAGTGCTGCAATGAAATGAATCTGCTATGTTGGGATCCGCTCCCACTTTTAGCAGCTCTTTGAATGCTTTGTAATCATTATTGTAAATACTTAAATGCAAAAGTGTCTTCCCATATTTGCTTTCCTGATAATTAATTATTTGAGGATTTTTTTTTATTACTTCATCTATTTTATCAATATTATCATCTTGTACTGCCTTTGCTAGCTCCCAAGCAGGAGTATCCTGAAAAAGTCTATAGTCCGCTCCTAATAATTTATTCTTATCAACTTTCTTTTCGCGATCTAGTTTATTACAGGCTGTTATGAGTAATAATCCCAATAATAATATACATACTCTTTTCATTTCTTACTTTTTATATTTATCAGCATTAATACCAAACTCTTTCAACATATTGTCCATACTATGTTCATTATATATAGAACCCAATGTCGTAGGAGTTATATAATGTCTGTTTCCATTTACATTAGGCATCATTATACCTACTGATGTGATTCCATTTTGCACTTTATTAAGTGGATCGGTTCGCATTATATAGGCATCAATAAGCCCCTCTGTTCTAAAAGCAGCCGTGAAGCCTCCAAACCAACCTTTCATATCTGAATTGTCCTTACCATTTAAAAACTTTGTTGCTTTTCCTACTCCTGCTGCATTAAATGTAATAGCTTCTCTTCTGGTAAGATTTGATTCTAGGGCTGCCAAACCGCCACCTAAAGAGTGACCAGTAAAGGTAAGCTCTGTATCTCCTACCGCATTAGATAAAGCTGTTGCATTCTTTGCTGCCAAAGAATATTGAATTGACAACCCTAAAGGTTGCTTTGCATCTGCTCCTACATCGCCCCAATCTGCTTCGGTTCCTGCAGTAGCGTAGGTATATTCGGTAACTTTTCCGTTAACAACCCTCTCATAAACCTGTGATTTGAAACCTGATTCATCATCTTTCAAGTTTATTCCAAAATCTCTTTGAGAAACTCTCCAGCCGCCAATCAAGATGTCATCCTTTTTATCACCATATACATGAGCTGCCATTGCTGCTGCTGCTTTAGGCGTGGGTTTCATTGCTTCTCTTCCATCAGGGTCTACAAACATGATTGGGTTATTGAAGGCATAATTATAAGGACTATACCTTCTCATCTTTTCAGCCAGCGGATCCACAACACCCCATCTACCAATATCCGCCATATAAAACCTTGCACCATAATCATACATTCCCATCTCCTGCAATTCCTTCCCGTTGTACTTGTACTGATAAGCATTCTGAGTAGTTACCGTATAATCATGCAATAATCCAAAAGGATAATAATTATTCACCTCCACAATCTCACCAGGCTTCCAGTAAGTTGTACAGGTAGGCAGTTCAAAAGGGGGATTATTATTACCATAACACTGACTGGGCAAATATTGTCGCGGCTGGATCACTCCATCTTTATTCGTATCGGAATAACTTAACCTCACATTTCCTAAGTGATCTACGTAATTATAAATATACTCATTATTTTAAAAGTTTCTTTATAATAAGGAGTTTGCTCCTATTTTGTAGTAAAAACCTTATACAACAAGTGTATAAGGCTATGGTTATTCTAATTAGCTAAGAAGAGAATGACTTCATAAACCTGCAAGTCTTCAATCCAAACGGATTTTCTCCAAGAACTTAATATACAAAAGGAGGGCTGCAAAAGAAGTAATGATTAATTATTAACAAACATACTTACAGATGAAAAAGTTGTTTCTCCTTTAATTTCACTTTCGGAAAAAAATGTTGCAACACCAGCAATTGACTTATCTTTCTTTTCTCCAGGAATAAAGCATATGTAATAATCTTTTTCTGGTTTACAATCAATACTTTTATCTTCAATAATTTTATTTTCCTCAATCATATAATGAAATTCTACTCGAGTTTTTTCACTTTTATACTTTGGAAAATAAAATTTAAATTCGTATCCATTATTCTTATACACAATATTGTAATATTGACTAAATTGATTTATCAATTTACCTTTTTCATAAAATTTAATCTGATTCTCTTTATTGGTATCTGCTGAAACAAATTCAATCTCATATAAAAACTCATTAGTTTTATCTTTAATTTTCCACCAACCAATTTTCTTATTATTTTTTACATCTTTATAGCCATGTAAAGTATATTGATTGTTTTTACCATTAATTAAAACTATTGTATCACTTTCCTTTTTACTGCTAATTTCATAATTATTTTCATTAGTAACATCTGAAATGCTGACTTGTTTATTAAAATTTTGATCATTTTTTTTACAGGAAAAAAATAACAAAGCAATTAGGACTAAAAATATATATTTTACCATTTTTTATCAAGAAAATTTATGCTATTATAAAAATTTTTTAACTTTTGATCATTAACATTTTTGACAGCTTTATTAAACCTAATACTATCAATAGTTTTTGTTTTAGTAGGTACTTTTTTTATTGTATCTCTGGGATAAGAAAATGGAGAGTCTGAGATTTGCTCTACTAAAGCAGTACTATCATTTCTTTTGAAATTAAATGGATTTCCAATTCCTTCTATATCAAGACCGAACTGAATAAGCCCATCCCCACCCTTTGGAGTATTTGATCTTCCATATCCACCAAAAATATATTCAAACATATTGTTTGCTTCAAGCCTATCTCCAGGAAGCACTTTTTCCATGGTACTAGGATCTGTTTCATTAGTTCCACCTGTAAAAACTTGAAATGTTTCCTGAGTCCAGGTTGTCCAAGATCCTCCTAAAGACATAGGCAACATATCTACAATTGCATTCATAGAAGCAAGATCATCCGCAGCAAGTTTTGTTATAGTACCACCCTCATTTAGCTGTACAAAAGGAGAGGTATTTCCTCCATCTACACTAACATTGGACATTACTGTTCCATTTTTCGCAAAGCCATCTACATCTCGCATTTGCTGAGCCTGTTCTACACTTGTAACATTCTTATCATATCGCCAGACTCCATCTTTTCTAATCCAATCTTGTCCTGATCTTCCATCCGGATCAATAAACCTGATTGGGTTATTAAAGGCATATGTGTATGTCGACCAACGTCTGGAAGTTTCAGCCAAAGGATCAACAACTCCCCATCTCCCAATATCCGCCATATAAAACCTTGCGCCGTAATCATACATCCCTGTCTCCTGCAATTCCTTACCATTGTACTTATACTGATAAACATTCTGTGTAGTTACCGTATAATCATGCAATAATCCAAAAGGATAATAATTATTCACCTCCACAATCTCACCAGGTTTCCAGTAAGTTGTACAGGTAGGCAGTTCAAAAGGGGGATTATTATTACCATAACACTGACTGGCCAGATATTGTCGCGGCTGGATCACTCCATCTTTATTCGTATCGGAATAACTTAACCTCACATTTCCTAAGTGATCAGTATAGTTATAGATATACAGATTATCTAAAGCATCATAATATCCTTCTGATGTCGGAATGATCCTCAGTTTCATCACTGCAACTTCATTAGGGTCAGGAACGACAATTATCCCTCCTGAAGAACTACTTCCACTTTCTGAAGGCTTAGTACTTTTATACTGGAATCCATCCAGGTAATCCGTCTCTATATCTCCAAAGAGCTTCTTCACTTTTGCCCCATCTGCTCTGTAAGTATAATTCGTTACTACGGAATTCTGGGTAATCTGCTTGGGTAAATTTAAATAATTATAAGCAATTGAGGAAATTCCTTTATCCAAATGACTCGTCATATTGGAATTCAGATCATAAGTGATTGTATTAGGAGTAGCCAGATAGGGATAACCATTACTGTTACCAATCTGCTGCTCTGTTACTTTAGTAAGCCTGTTCCCTGTATAAGCATACTTTAAGTTATCAATGACATTAGCAGTTGTACTTCCGGAAACTATGCCTGCTGATCTTTTCAGATAGGTGATATTTCCGTTTAAATCATAATCCAGCTTTCAAAGTATTCTCCGGCGGATTCACTTCCTGATTTCTGGTAGAAACCCGCGGCTATCGTAGTTTTTTGGCATAAATACTATTTTTTAATTATTGCTATCCTTTGCTTTGTGTTGGGTCAATTGATTTCGGATAGGTTCTTTCTTCCTGAAACTCCCCTGTGTTCTTGTGTATTTTCAATGAGCCACCGCCTTGATTTACAATAAAATCTTTTGAAGACTTTATTGCTTCATCTTTTGTTGTTTCATACACTTTGGAAGCTCTGTCTGCTCCTTGTCTTTTTAATTTGTACTTTCCATCTTCGTGGATTAAATGAAAATTTTCCATAATTCTTTTTTTAATATTAAATAGCTTTCGGAGCTATTGTTACCGAGAATGGAAGTCAAAATTTGCGAAAGTGAAATAATGTAGTATTTTTGCCTCACAAAAAAAGCGGTTTCCATTCTAATAAAACCACTTTATGTAATTACCTAATCAAAAGTCCTTTCGGTGAGAGGTTAGGACTTTTGTCTTTTTGAATTTGTACAATATCCATGTACTTTTACAGCAATCCCACAAAAGAGACATATTGTCTTATTTTTCATTAAACTTTACATAAATCTATCCGTTTTATAAAAATTTATATGTCATTTTGTACATTTCTTGAACTGCCAAAAAAAAGCCACCGAATTTGGTGGCTTCTATCATATTCAGAACTCATCAGAGTTATTCTTATTAGAATTTATATGCTAATTTCTCCATCATAATATTTAATAATAATTTTATCGGATTCAAATATAATTTCTTCAAAAATATCAGGTAAATCAATCGTTTGTAACACATTAAAATTTTGAACAGAGACTAAATATATTTCTGTTTCTGAGATTACATAAATTATCTCATTATGGACTAAGCTTTTTATAAAAAAACTGTTTAAATCTATATTTAAAATTACACAATTTTTTATAAAATCCAATATTGCGTAATTCAAATCAATTCCTACGGTGCAAAAAGTTTCCTTAATTGTAAGTATCTCAGGTTTAATAGTGTCACTTTGCCAAGAGAATTTGTAAAAATAATTGTCATTTGAAATCACTCCAAATGCTCTTTCTGATAATTTATTTTCAAATAAAAAGTTATAATTAAGCTTTGTAAAGCTTTCTTCTGAAATTTCGTTAAAGTTTACGTTCATATTATCTTGCAATTTTCGGAATTAATGTTGAAACTGACGGAGTAGCACTCATATTACCACCTTCATAAAAGAAACTCACATTGATAGCTCCTTTATTTCCTACATTTATACTTTTGGTAACCGTTGTTCCATATTGGCTTGTTTTTGTGGAAACTACTGTACCATTTTCTAAGGCGTTACCAAATATTTTTGTTAATTGACTTTCATTTTTTATTCCTAAAGTTGTTAAATCTTTTAAATTTTGAGCGGAACGGGTTATATTATGCTCAGAACCAGTTGTAACTTTCCCGAAAAAATAATCGAATTTAGTTGGATTTACTGTAAACCCTTGCTCACTTGAGGAAAACAAAGATTTAATGGACTTAAGAGCCTCCCAAGCTCCTTTAGGATTCTTAAGTATATTATAGAGTCCTTCTCCTGCTAAAATTGCTCCTGCCGTACCTTCTCCTCCTTTCTCTATTCCATATATTGTAGCAATATTACTTGCTTCTTTAGCATCACTTTGAGAAATTACTCCTTGATTTCTTGCTTCATTTACACCCTCTGCATAATCTTCATTATATCCTCCGAGTGGACCAGAAGAAGTAAATGTAGGAACTTTTTTACCCTTTTCGTCAAGTATTACTAAATCCGTAGATTTCTTGATGTTTTTGTAAGTGCCGTCTTTCTGTTTTTGATACCAATCTGTATTTTGTCTTCCATCAGGGTCAACGAACATTATAGGATTGTTATATGCGTAGGCATAAGTAGACCATCTTCGAGAAGTTTCAGCAAGAGGGTCGATTACGCCCCATCTTCCAATATCTGGCATATACATCCTTGCTCCATAATCGTACATACCCATCTCCTGTAGTTCCTTTCCATTGTACTTATACTGATACACATTCTGTGTAGTTACCGTATAATCATGCAACAATCCAAAAGGATAATAATTATTCACCTCCACAATCTCACCAGGCTTCCAGTAAGTTGTACAGGTAGGCAGTTCAAAAGGGGGATTATTATTACCATAACACTGACTGGCCAGATATTGTCGCGGCTGGATCACTCCATCTTTATTCGTATCGGAATAACTTAACCTCACATTTCCTAAGTGATCAGTATAGTTATAGATATAAAGATTATCTAAAGCATCATAATATCCTTCTGATGTCGGAATGATCCTCAGTTTCATCACTGCAACTTCATTGGGGTCAGGAACGACAATTATTCCTCCTGAAGAACTACTTCCACTTTCTGAAGGCTTGGTACTTTTATACTGGAATCCATCCAGGTAATCCGTCTCTATATCTCCAAAGAGCTTCTTCACTTTTACCCCATCTGCTCTGTAAGTATAATTCGTTACTACGGAATTCTGGGTAATCTGCTTGGGTAAATTTAAATAATTATAAGCAATTGAGGAAATTCCTTTATCCAAATGACTCGTCATATTAGAATTCAGATCATAGGTGATTGTATTAGGGGTAGCCAGATAGGGATAACCATTACTGTTACCAATCTGCTCTTCAGTTATTTTAGTAACCTGATTACCACTGTAATCATATTTCAATTTATCAATAACATTGGCCGTAGTGCTTCCGGAAACTATGCCTGCTGATCTTTTCAGATAGGTGATATTTCCATTTAAATCATAATCCAGCTTTTCAAAGTATTCTCCGGCGGATTCACTTCCTGCCTTCTGATAAAACCCTGCTGTCAACCTGTTTAACCCATCATAGACATACCCATATCTTTTCAAAGGCTCGTTCTCTTCCGTGGAAGTTTTCCAGGAGACTTCCGATATGTTTCCATTGTACTTCGGGCTTACCTGAAGATTAGGATAATCCAAAACATAAGGTTTTGCCAATCCTTCTACTTGATTATAGTTGATCTTATAGCCAAACAGATCTGCTCCTAAACTGGAAGGATCATTAATCTGGGTCATCCAGCCTCGGATATTGTATTTATAATCAATCGTCTGAAGGGGTGATGCTGCACTCGTGCCTCCTACTTTTTTACTGGTAAGCTGGGACAGTTCATTATAGCTATTCTGAGCCAGAACCTCTGCAGTATTGCTATCTACCTGGTGGGTATGGGTTAATAACCTGTTTTGATGGTCATACGTAAAGTTTTCGGTAATGATTCTTTCTGTATCGGTGCTTAAACGTTTATGATAGGTTTTAGATTGTTGAACGACTCCTGAAAAATCCAGTAAGGATTCTGTACGGGTGTAACCTCCCAAGTGGTTTACAGAATGGGTGGATATGGCTCTGCCTTTGGTATCGTAGAATGTATAGGCTTTGGTCCATTCATCATCTTCTATATTCTTGATATAGGTGGCTGTGGGCAAACCTTTGGTACTGATTATTGAACTTTGAGCATTCTGAGGTAAGATATTCTGACCCAACACCTGGGTAGGAAGACTGATCCCTCCTGCAAATGGTGGATATGTATCATAATAGTTAACACTTAAAATCTTACTCATATTAGCGGTAGGGTAAGCATTTTTGGTATAATAAAGCGTCACGCCACTCACCGTAAATACAGCACTTGAGGACCGGGACTCATTATTACTTCCCATGGCATCTACTAGGGCCTGTTCTGCTGCCCATCCTGCAACTCCATAAGCCTTAGTACTGGTATAGATTCCTGTATAAGCTACTCTCCCAAACTGGTCATATTTCGTGAATAACCATTGTTTATTGGCTCCTAATAAAACATTCTGGCTCATAATAAGCCTATCCTGCCTATCGTAGATCATATATTCCCATGCCTTGCCCGGCATCTTCTTAAGAACTTGTCTGCCTCTGCCATCATAACGGTATAAATAACATAGGGTACTTATTACAGTATTAACATTAGCAACTACCGACGCAAGAGGGGGAACTACAAAAGCCAATTGATTATACTCATTATAAACATAATAGGTATCGGCATTCTCAGTTCCGTTTACTTTTCTAACCAGGATAACCTGCCCCTGTCCATTCTTAAATTCTATGGTCTTATTACCATCTTCATCTGTAACTGTATTTTTATATAGCTGATTGGCTCCATAAGTTGCTGTATTGGTACTCAAAACTGAAGCTGTAGTTCCACTAGCCCAAGTGGTGGTAACTGTAAATTTTCTTACAGCATCAGCTGTGGTATTGGCATCATACTCAAATGTAACGGGTTTTGTGCTCCAGTCCGTTCCTACCTGGATCTGCTGCTGAACCCTATCCAAAGGTGAGTTCTCTAAGATCTTCTCTGCATAGATCTTCTCATTTCCGTAAATATCTGACTGGGTAGCATTGGATAAAGGAGTTGGGAAGATCGCACCATTTTGGGTATTGGATTGAGGAACCGGAAGGTAATCTTTTACCTGTCTCCCAAACTGATCGTATTCGATATGGGTAACTACATCTCTTCCAAGGGGGGATGATTTTACATTAACTACCTGGTTGGCTCTGCCTAGTCCGTCAAAATACTGAACGCTCTGTATTTGCTTGGCTGTTGTACTGCTCACGGTGACTGGCTCTAAATAAACCCGGCTCTGGATATAGTTCTCACTTGTTGTCTGCGCGTCTAAGCCTACTACAAACAATAGGCTTATAAGAAGGATTATTTTTTTCATAGTTCGTGTTTTTTATTGTTTGTAGTTGTATTTATATTCTTTTAAAATATTTCCATTACTATCTACCACTTTCTCCAATCTGTTTGCTGAATCATAGATATAATATTCTCTTATTCCTGATGGTGGAGTAATACTTCTTACTCCGATTAAAGGATCATAGGTATAAGTACTAACCTGATAACCTGATAATGCAGTGTTATTTCTGAAGCTGTCTAAAGCAGCAAGAAGTGCCGATTCATCATTATTGATTGATGCTGATGCATCGGTATCAGAAGCTGCAATGATGGCAGAGGCTAAAGAGTTTATCTGGGCATAGGTAGCGCCTTCTATCTTAGCGATAGGCTGGGTTTGGTTATAGCCCCAAACTATAGCTACCGGAACTCCGTCTTTAGTCGTGTACTGCTGTAAATTTCCTCTTGAATCATACTGATCATAAGTTACCTCGGTATAGGTAGTAGCAGAGTTCTGTAAATCATAGGATTTAACGGATAAAGGCAATAATAAATTCCCGGCCTGTGTCGTAGGTACGGAAGTAGGATAAACAGTCTCGGTTTTTGATAAAGTCTTTGTAGAACTTCCTATCGTTTGAGTCGTCGTTGTCTCTAAGGGAATACCAATCATATTGGCATCTATCAGCTTCTGATTACCCTTCTCGTGAGCGTAACTATATGAAGTTGTATGGATGGATAAATCAGGAAACTGATTCTTCTGAGAGGTTAGTTGATGATGGGAAGCATTATTATAAAAATACTCGGTCTCAGTAACAATACTATTATTTAATACCACTTCAACAGTATTTTTTGAAAGATAAGTGAAATTAGTTCTCTGAGGATAAAAATAATACCTCATAGGAATACAGTTTCCATCATAGCTTGATCCAATTTCATATTTAACAGCATTTGATGGCATAGAATAATTTCTACTTTCTATATAGGTATTCGTTTCTTTCCTACTCAAAGAAAAAGTATTATTTATATCATTGAATCTATAATCTTTTCTCATAAGAAGTTTTCCTCTTCTATCCGTGAAAAGCGGTTCCATTCTGTTTTTAAACAATTCTGTGATATATCCGCCGGAAGCTCCTCCACTTCCTGCAAAATCACAGTAGGTTTCACCTATTTCACCAATATTATTACTTAAATCACCAACCGTATCAAAATAATATTCTGTTTTAATTTTATCTGCTATGACTTCAGTAACTTTTGTATAATGCATTTCGTTTTTACCAATGTTAATTGTCGGCAGATTGCTTGAACTGGATATTTTGTCATAAATATCAGCTCCCTTTACAGCATCTGTATGTAAAACAGGGGCTGACACTGCAATTCCTGAAGATAAAAGCTCATTCGTATTCGGTATTATTTCATCACCTTCATAATAGTATTTTTTTATAATGCTTCCTCCTCTTAAATCATCAGAAACTATTTCTTTTATTCTCAATCCTCCAGTATAAAGCTGGTTAGGATCTGCATCCTGATTCCACCGTATAGTCACCGTGAAATCATTCGTTGCAGAACTGGGGTTCAGGTCCTGAGCTGTTATTTTATAATTCCCATTAGGTAGATTATGAAAAGTATTTTGAGTGGTTAAAATATAGTTGACAGAATTATTATCAAGGCTTTTTAAAGTAACGATAAAGCCACAATCAAAACTTGCATGTGAGCCGCAATTGGGTAAAACCGAATTAATATTAGTTTCTCCAAGCACATTATTTATGGTAAATGTAGCTTCGTACGTATCATATCCTGTGCTGTAAGTATTGCTTTTAACAAAATTCAATATTTTATCTTCTGTATAATTTCTCAAATTATTAGGTCGATTATTATCTTTAAAACCAATATTTCCTGCAATATTACTTTCATAATAATATTCTGTAGTACCACCCGTAGGATACTGAATCTTTTTAAGCATTCCTGCCCCTGTAAAATTAGGATTTACGGCTCGGGTTGCACTTCCTGTTACCGGCTTCACAATTTCAGTTCCTATATAATAATCCGGAATCAAACTACTGTTACCAGCTCCATTATAATACCCCCAATAATCCTGGTCAAAAGAAAACCTATTAGGTAAAGTAAGATTGCTATATGTAAACAAATAATTACCATTCGTTGTAATAATATTATTTTTTGAATTTTTTAAGGAAACCCCGTCAAGTTTAAGCCTTTTGGTATAATGATCCCCAAAAGAATTAATAAAACTATTGTTAATAGAAGGAGATACAAAATAGGACTGTTGAAATACATATGATGTATAATCAGTATTCAGATTTACTAGTTTTACTTCTTTAATACTTTTTGCATATTTAAGGTCCTCCCGGGCTGTATCGCTGTACTCAATTTCAAGGCTGCCTGTTTTTAACTGAATCTTTTTAAGATGAGTACTTGTACCTTTAGGAACCTGATATGACGTAACAGGATATAAATCTTTCAATTCAGGTTTTGTACTGCTGTACGAGATAGACTGGGTAGAACGTATCAGCTGTTCGGATGGAAAAATATCTTCATAAAACAGGCTGACAGAGTTATTACCCGGAGAAACAATTTCCGTAAGGTGCCACGTATTGATATAAGAGATATCTTCATTACTAGGAGTTATATCCAGATTTTTGTTTTGAAAATAACTAATGCATTCTTCATATGTATTTACAGCATGTCTTGTTTTGTCTCTGTTATATCCAAAATAATATTTAAATCCATCTGGTGTTGTTATTACAAATCCGAATAGAGCCTGATTTTGATATATAGGCTCTATTTTTATATCCGACAATGGAAATTGAATAAATGTATGTGTTGATTGATTATAGGAAAATTTCCCTGAATAATTAAAAAAACTAAAAACAAATGTATCTGCTTCAACATCTATTTTTTCATTAACTATTTTTGAATAAGCACTTGTGGATAAGCTTGATAGATCATTATAAAGAAAACCTTTTGTTGAAAAATCATCCGGTTTATCTCTCATTACTCTGGAAATCTGACCACCCACATTCAGGGACCACCCCAAACCTACTTCTGAAGCTATTTCCTCAACTTTAAATCCTCCTGCATGATAGTTTAACGAAACAGGAATATTAATGTCGTTATCTTTTAAATTAAATAACGGAATACCTATCTCAGGTATACCGTTTGTATAAGCAACAGGTGTTTCAATATACTTTGCTATTTGTGCAGACTCAGGGGAAGGTGGTAATATATTATTGGTTTGAGAAAACAAACTTTGTATCGTAATTAGATTACCAATCAAAAATATTTTTTTTTTCATGAATGTGTTATTTTTTAATCAATCTAGCATTAGCAGGCTTATATTCATAATATCATCAGATAAACTCCAAATAATACACCCGTAGAGTTTTCCCATAATTGTGAATTTAATTGAGGGCGAAGATATATAAAATCATTAAAAAGATCCTCAGTAATTTAACGGTTATTTGAAAAAAAAAGATATTTATAACCTAATACCAGTCAAAGAAATTAAAACAAAAAAACTGATAGAAAAATCTATCAGTCTCCCGTTATTTTTTAATCTTCTTATTGATGAGATTCTATTTTGGAAGGATCATCATAATTAACCATCCAGTTAATCCCGAACTTATCCGTAAACATTCCGAAATAAGCTCCCCAGAAGGTATCAGCCATCGGCATGGTAACCTTTCCTCCCTGTGAAAGTCCTTGGAATAGCTGATCGGCTTCCTGTTTGGATTCGGTATTGATAGAAATAGAAAAGTTATTACCCGGTTTAAAATCCGAAGCCCATTCTCCTCCCGTATCGCTTCCCATAAGTACGGTTTCCTTAGATATGGGCAGAGAAACATGCATGATCTTATTTTTGTCTTCTTCAGGAACTTCTTTTCCTTCCGCAGAAGGCATCTCTCCAAAAGTTCCTAGATACGGATATTCTCCTCCAAACACAGATTTATAAAAATCAAATGCTTCTTTACAGTTTCCGTTAAATGTTAAGTAAATGTTTACTGATGCCATAATATGTCTTTTTTATTAGTTTACAGTTGAAATGCCTATCTGTGCTGGTCGATCAGGATCATATTTCCGTCAGGGTCTTTCAGGAAGATATGCTCCGGACCATAGGTTGTTTCATCGGCTGTCTTATCGAGCTCTACTCCGTTTTCTTTTAAATGCTTCTGAATTTCACGAACATCGTCAAAAGGGTTTACTTCTTGTGCATTTTCATCCCATCCCGGATTAAAAGTAAGCATATTACCATCAAACATAGCCTGAAAAAGCCCTATTAAAGTAGCTTCATTTTTCATGATCAGATAATTCTGCTCCAGACTTCCACCCATCTGAATAAAACCTAGTTTTTCATAAAAATCTTTGGACTTATGAAGGTCCTTAACACTTAAGCTGACTGAGAATGCTCCTAATTTCATATAGTTATGTATTTATATTTTCAAATAATCCACAAAAAAAACATCTGAAAATTCAGATGCTTATTGATTTTTGAGATGGGTTTTATAATCCATTTTCCCATCGTAACTTTTCCACTGTCCGGTAAATTCTATTTCCTGGGCTTCTATTTTTTCAGAAGTCTTATTCCATTTGAAAGAGTAAACAAACTTTCCTGTGAATATCCCGGAATGCTGTCCTCTATTTTCTTCTGCAAGCTCATATTCTCCATAGATAACCCCTTTCTTTTTGGAGTCTTTATATTTTGTGATTTTAAGCTTACCTTCAAAATTGGAATATATTTTATCTACCAAGGAATAGCCCGAAACAAAATATTCCTGATCATTTTTTTTGTCCTGTTCAGAAATATTGATCTTAAGCTTTATTTGCTGGTTTTTATTTCCGATCGTTCCGATATAAGGTTTACTGTTATTCAACCACACATTGGAGATATTGGGCATTTGCGCAAACACAAAATTGGAAACAAGAATGAGGAATAGTAATAATTTTTTCATATTGTTATTTTAATATATTTAAAAGTGATTAGTGACCGATGGCGGATGTTTTTATACTCCAAACTGGGCCAGATGGTGGTTTAAATGTTTAGCAAACATATTGTTCCATTCCTGGGCTTTCAATCTTCCGAATGAAAAGGATTCCTTTCCTTCAAAAGCTGAAGTTCCTAATTGTTGTGTTTTTTGAATGAACCCGATGAGCCTTTTCTTTTCTTCTTCAAAATTCTTCCGGTCCGCTACTATAAACTGAGGGGATGTAGGGCCATTTCTAGGATAGCTTTTTTCTCCTACGACTTTTGGTTTTACAAAAGTTTTTAAAATAAATTTGGCAATACCTCCCGGCTTTTTATGCTTTTCCGGTTCATACACCATTTCATAGGAAACATTACAGTGGGCAAGCATCTGATCTACGGTCATTTTCCCCCACAATCCCGTTGATTCCGGGCTAAGCTTATTAATCCTGTCAATATAATTCTGTGCGTCTTTTGTATCAAAAACGTTTTCCATCTTTTTAAAAATTACGTACAGCAAATATATCAGTTTTTTAGATGATTTTACCTGTATTCAAAAATTTAGCTCCAACTTTAATTAGTATAAGCTTCCCGGTTCATTATAATTCTTCGGGTAAAGTTTCGGGGTCGCTTTGAGGTTTAACGTATCTGAAAATCAGCCAAAGCTTTATTTTAAGGGCTACCCATCCCAGCACAACGTATACAAGGAGCAGAATTCCCAGATGTTTAAGATGAGGAAAGGTAAGCGCTACGGAACCTTTTTGAATTAATAATATTTTAAATGCCTTTAAGAAAGGGGTCAAAGGGATAACATTCGCGATAAACTGAACACCCGCAGGCATTGCATTCAACGGCCAAGTATATCCGCTGATGATAAATGCCGGTGAAGCAATCACCATAAGAATCTGTGTGGCTTTAAGTGCATCAGGAACCAGAATACTTACAAAAACTCCCAGAAAAGACACGGAGCCTACAAAGACAGCCGTAAGAATAATAAAGTTCAGAATTCCTTCCGGCATAGGAACTTTAAAGATCATGTGCATACCGTAATACATAAGCACGATAAGTATCGAAAATACCCATATCGGAATTACTTTGATCAGCATGGTCGGGAAAGCCCACTTCCTCATTTTGTAATATTCCTTCACAAAACTTCCTCCCTGAAACTCTGCTGCAAAGCTCACTGCCATGGCCAGTAGAATAATCTGCTGCAACACTACCGCTAGCATGGCCGGCCACATGAAGATCAGATAGTTGCTCGAGGTATTGAAAAGGGTAATATAATTGGCTTTAAACGGTTCATACTGTGTTGCCGCCTGTGTTGCGGGCATTCCCATCTTCTGTAAGGCTTTCATAGAAGCTCCGGCTGAAAATGTTCCGATCGTGAGCTGAAGTGCTTTTGAGGCAAAATTTGCGGTAAGAACGTTTCCGGTATTGATGTAAACATTAAGTTCGGGATATTTTTTCTGGAGCATATCCGCTTCAAATCTTGAAGGAATCATTACGACTGCAGCCGCTTCATAACGGATAACCTCATCTTTTATGCTGGCAGGCTCCTGGATATACTTTATTACTTTAATGCTTTTATTATCTTCCAGCATTTCCGTAAGCTGGCTGGAAAGAGGTGTATTATCCTTATCCACTACGAGGACAGGCGTATTTTCCACTTTTCCGCTTTTATAAACAAATCCCAGGAGTGTAGCATACACGAAGGGCGCCAGAAAGAAGACGGTCTGTAAGGTAGAGTTGCCTAAAAACATTTTGAACTCTCTTTTTAAAAGACGGAAAAACTCTTTCATGGTAATTATTTCAGAATTACGTTAGCATTCACCAGGATATTTTTAGCCTTGTTCATATCTTTAGGCTTTACTTTTATTTCATAGATGGCGTCCTGCAGCTGGTAATCCGGATAAGGCGTAGTAATATCAGCGTATCTTGTCAATTGTTTGATATAGACAATGTTTCCTTCCAGGTTTTCTTTATTATAGACTACCTGCATGGTAATCTCCTGCCCTTTTTTGTACCGGGAGATTTCGCTTTCCGGGACGGTAAATCTGAAATAGGTACTATCCGGAATATATCCGTTAAAAAGTGCATAACCCGCCGTAGCCAGTTCTCCGGTATTAAGGCTGATGGTTTCTATTTCCATATCATTGGTAGCGATCACATATCTTTCCGAATAGGCTACATTAGCTTCCTGTAAAGCTCCTTTTGCCTGGGAAGCCTGCCCGGCTGCCATTTCCACTTTTTCAAAACGGGTTCCTCTTTTAACATCATCCAGTTCAGCAACTACGGCATCGTATTGTGCTTTTGCCCCCTGAAGTTTTGCATATACTTCATCGTATGCCTGGGGAGACATAAGACTGTCCCTGTACATATTGGAAGCTCTTCTGAATGATTTCTGTGCAAAGTCATATTGTTCTTTCAAGCCTTTATATTTGGCCTGTAACTGTTTCAGCTGATCTGCAGTGGCTCCGTTCTTGGCCATCTGCTCCTGTGCCGTTGCAGCACTTACAGCACCCTGTGCCTGAGCTATTTTTGCAGATACTTCAGGAACATCCAATAGGGCCAGTGTATCTCCTTTTTTAACGGACTGTCCTTCGGTAGCATAAATTTTTAATATCCTTCCTGTAACTTTAGGAGCAAAGGATATGACTTCTTTCTGCGCTTTTCCTTCCGAATCATTAAGGTTATCCGGCTTTTTTTCACAGCTTTCCAGGAATAGCAGGGCAATACAGATTAGGGATATATATTTTTGCATCGTTTTGAATTTAAGGGTGGTTAATAAATTTTTGTTACATCCAGTTCCTGAGTGGACCTCATCAGTTCAATTCCTGCTCTCCGCTGGTTAAAAATAGCATTTTGGTATTCCAATTCTGCCGCTTCGAGATCGTTCTCCGCTTCTATGAGCTGGGAAGATTTGCTCAATCCGTACCGGAACTCTTTTTCCACTTGTACTAAAGCATTTTTAGCCAATTCTTTTTCTTTACTTTTAAGGGCAATCTGAGAATTGGCCACATCATAATTGGTTTGATTGTTAGCTAAGTTCAGCGTAAGTTTTTTTAAGGCATCCTCTTTCTGATTCTGTAAGATCTCTTTGTTGATCTTGGCTGTTTCTTCTGCATGCTTTCCTTCTCTTCCATCAAAGATATCCCATTGGAAACCTACCCCTGCCGTCACCAGAGGGAATATATTCAGATTGGTGGGCCGCCAGTCTAATTTAGCTCCCGGATAACCAATCAGCGGTATGGCTGGAATTACATTTTCAGAGGTTTTAATCCGGCTCCCATATAGTCCGATATAATAAGCGGAAGCCATAAGCTGGACTTTAGGAATTTTCCAGGTTCTCTCTGCTTTTATTTTAAAATCTGCTGCGGTAATTCCATGTTCCAGAGCCCGGATCTCAGCACGTTGCTCAATCCCGTTTTCATGGGCTAACATTTCAATAGGTGATAATACGGGAACTATTAACCTCAGGCGTTCTTTACTGATTCCGGTTAAGATATAGAGTTGGGTAAGAAGGAGTTCTTTTTTTCCTTCATATTCTACCACTTTGGCATTAAGGGTTGCCTGTGCAAGTTCTATTTTTTTATGATCATAGGGAGTAATAAGCCCATACCCCAATGCTTTGTCTGCGGTTTTCCTATTGATATCCAGTCTTTTTTTGGCTTCATCGAGAACATTTTTGGTCTGATGGATTAATGCCAATTGATCATAAGCCCGGGAAACGTTGGCCACCACTTCATCCTTTGTTTTTTCGAGAAGGATATTTTCAGAGATCTTTTTTTCTTCATTGGCTTTTCTCAACAGCTTAACCTTTCCTCCGGAATAGAGGAGCATCTTGGCATCTGCTTTGGCAATTCCCGAGAATCCGGATACATTCAGATTATTGTTGAATTGCCCTTCCGGAATATGGATGAAGGGCTGAATATTGATCTCAGGGGAAGTTATTCGTGCTGTTCCGTTAAGATAACCTATCTGACCGCTTACTCCTAAAGTAGGTAGAAAGGCATCTTTAAGCTTATGTTCATCAAGATCGGTAAGTTTATTTTGGGTGATCTGCATTTTGAGATCTGAATCACGAACCATAGCACTATCTAAAAGTTCTTTAAAATCCGGAGCTGTCTGCCCCCATCCCAAAACTGGCATAAAAAAACCAAAAGTCAAAATTAATAAATTGCTTTTCATGGTCCATGTTTACAACAAATATAATGCAAAAACTTTTAAATCCACAAAGAATATTTATAGAACATAAATTTTAAAAATTCAACAATTATACGTTTAATATAAGTTTAATATTGTTTTTCAGTGAAATAAGTTCTTGCAGGAAAGTGTTTAATATTTACTTAAATTCATTTATATCCACAAAAAATTCCCTCACAGAAGGGCTGCAAGGGAATTGTTTATTAATAATTACATTATTTTTCTACGGCTTTTTTCATCGTATGATCAGGTCGTAATACTCTGTAACGTACTTCCATATCTTTTGGAACATAAAATACCAAAGGAAGTTTACTGTTGTATCTTACGATTTCCGGCTGCAGGGTAACAAACTTTTTAGTCAGCTTATTATCCAGACAGGCCATCATGGTTCCTCTGGTCTCTCCTTTGGATTCTACTTCATAATAGTTATATCCCCAACCTTGCAGATCCTGAGACTTGATCTCTCCCATTAAAGAATGACGGTTACAATCCAACATTTTTTCAAGGCCCACAAAAAATTCCACTTTCAGGTCTTCTTCATTTTTGGCAATCGGAAGCTGGATATACACCTGCTTATAGCCATCTTTTGCTTTCGGGAACATGTCGATTTCCAGTTTCTCAAACTTTTCTGCTTTTTTCTGAGCAAAAGCATTTACCCCTACCACTAATACAACTCCGGTAATCAAAGTCTTTAAAAATTTCATTTCTTTTTGTTTTTTAATTTACTTCTTACAGCCAAAAATCATTCCAAAATTTAAATAATTAAGATATATATGTTTATAATCATGTTTAATTTTAAAATAATGGATTTTAATTAATTTAAACAACAAATAAAAAACCTTCACAGATTGGTGAAGGTTTTTTATTTTTAATAAGAATTTATTTTAATGTAAGATCTAAACCTGTTAAAAATGAAATGCTATTTTTCATTTAATTTAAATCATTATTCTGCTACCTGAATACTTGATCCCTGTGTATGGGCATTCATCTGCGGAGCATAATAGTTCTGCATGGTAGTGATCCCGTTGGAAAATTTCCCGGCAGCATTTACCATCAGATCATATTCAAAGACATATTTCCCTTTCGGCATGTATTGAATATAAAAGTTGGTGGAAGCATCTTTGGTGGACTGATAGTATCCCAGGTTGTTTTTCCACTGATACCCCGAAAGAACATCTACCGGCTCAAAACCTGCGGCTCTCATATCTTTGATATGAATAAATTCCATAGGACGGTCTGTATTCAGGATCATTCTTACGGTTACTTTATCACCTACTTTCAGCGGGCTATTCTGAGCTATTTTATGGAGCTCTTCCCCATTGACGGTTTTTACTTTTTTATAGAACTCTTTCGTAATGGAAATATAATTTTCGGAAGATTTTATTTTATCCAGATCTTCATAATACTGCCAGTATAATCCTCCCTGAACAATTCCCGGGCCTGGTTTCGTTACGGTTACCGACCCCAGGGCTTTGTCTACCTTATCTGTTTTCACGATCGATTTTACATAACCGGTTGCCTGTGTCTGAGGATTCAGCTCTTTTCCGCCCCAAATAATAGTGGCTTTATCACTTCCGGATCCTGTCCAGGACTTGCCTGAATTTAAAATCGTAAAAATAACTTCTGCAGTTCCGCGGGAACTTCCCCATGAATTGACCTCTTTCTGGGTAACGAGCCAGATTTTCATTTCTTCAATAAACTGCTGGTCATCCGGTTTCAATTTATTAAATGCTTCCAGAGCACCTGCATGATTCACTACTTTTGAAGTAAACCAACCCCAGTCGTTTAAGTTCTGCTTCCAATAAATCCCCTGCGTCTGGCTTTGCGTTGAAGTTTCTTTAAGGTAATTCATCAGCTTACCGGAAACATCTTTCAGTCCGTAATCATTTGTTAATAAAGCCATACGATGTAGACCAAAGAATGTAAAATCTGTGATTTTCGCTGTTTTGACTCTTTGCTTCACCAATGTTTTCAGTGTGGCTCCTTTTTCTTTTAAAGGATATTGTTTTTCCCAATAGTTCCGGGCATCCAGATAATCCAGTACCTGGTTATTCAAGACATCTTGTTTTTTAATATCTCTGTATTTATTAACTTCATTGTCTACATAGCGGATGAGCTGAGATACTATTTCGTCCTGAGAAGATTTCTGATACTCTTTCATGTCTTCTTTTAGCCATAGATTAATTTTCCCTAAGCTTTTCAGAATATATAATGATACACTATATGAACTCGGATAACCGGAATACCATGAAAATCCGCCATCAGGGTTTTGCAGTTTTTTGAAATCATCCCAGTCCTGATCAATGGAATTCTTCATGGTATTGACATCGAACAGCAAGGCCAGCTTCTGCATCCTTTCTTCTTCACTCTGACTCTCCAATACCCATGGTGTTTCTTCCAATAGCAATTGTTTCAGCTCCTGGTTTTTCTCCAGATTTGAATTGAGCAATCCTTTTTTCTGATATTCTTCAAAAACGGTTTTTATTTTTGGGTTGGCTTTAAAAATTTCTGAAGCCAGTACATCTGCAAACCATTTATTGAAAGCCACATCTGCTGAATTATTAGGATCATTTTTCAGGCTTGGTAGAGCAAACATTACTTCCCAGACAGGGTTAGTCGTAAGCTCTAATGTATTGGAAACATTGGAAACCGTTGTTGAACTGTTATTTTTAAGTTGATCCAATACGAAAGTTTTGGTTTCTCCTTCTTTTACGAATACCGGAACGGCATCGGTAACCAGCATCCTGTTGGGAAGAATAGCAACAGCCTGCTGTTCTCCATCGGAATAGGATCCTGCTTTAGCCACTACTTTTAAGATAACGGATGAAACATTTTCCGGAACTTTCACTTTCCAGGCCACGACTGCATTTTCTTTTTCATTAAGGTTAAATGACTGAGAAAGATTATTAAGCCCGAATTGTGAAGAAATATCTTCATTGGTAAAGGCATCCAACACCTGAAGCTGTGCTGTTCCGCTTAACTTTTTATCGGTAAGATTAGATAGTTTGGACTGAAGATTCAGCTGATCACCTTCTCTTAAAAATCTTGGGTAATTCGGAGTCACCGAAAATTCTTTTTGGGTTATTACTTCTTTTTCCAGTGTGGCAGCTCTTGCATCTTTGGTGTGGGCAAGGAACATCAGCTTCCATTTGGTAAGGGCTTCGGGAGAAGTAAATTCAAAGTGTACATTTCCTTCCGCATCCGTTTTCAGTGCGGGATAGAAAAAGGCTGTTTCATTAAGGTTCTGGCGCACCGGTACGTTTTCTAACGTATCATCATTTTCACTGCCCACTGCTTTATCATAGGCTACTTCTTTAGCCAAAGACTTCTCCATTACAACTTCTTCAAGGTTAGAAACTGCCGGAGATGGCGAAAGCGCATCGGCATTTTTAGCGACTCCACGGACTTTTACACCTGCCACACGTCCCTGTAAGGCATTGGTTTTCATCTCAAGCTTATAGAGACGATAATCGAACCAGTCAAATTGAGGAATTCCTACATACACACGGGTTAAATAGGGTATATTTTTCTGATAATATTTCTGCTCAAGATATTGATTAATATCATATGAAGTTATTACAGAATAGGGAGTATACAGATTCTGCCAGTTAAAATTATTGGCAGCAAACTGATCCAGCGACATATCATACATATTGGCCAGTACTTCTGCATTGACCTTTTCTTTATCATTACCCAATACTTTAACGGACCATTTTTCTTTTGAATTGGGCTCCAGTTTATCTCTGAAGGTAATCGTTTCTATGCGTAAAGGCTGATCCATATCTTTAATTTCCAAATTAATATTCTCCGTTTGGACATCATTAAATGCTACTACCTGAAACTGAATATTCAGACTGGAAATATTTTTATCCGCAGGAACCGGAACGGTATATTCGAGCATTCCGTTTTTCAGGGTATGGGATTCGGAAACGGTTTTTCCCGAACCATCCTGTACAAAAACGTTTACAAGTGCATCGGGAATGGCTGAGTATACATATAATTTTGCTTTTCCACCTCTTGCTACTTTATCTTTCGGTCCTACAACGGTTAAAAATGTTTTCTGACCGGCTTTCAGGGAACGGGAGTCCCATACGCTAAAATTCTGACTTGTTTTTATAGTGTCCTTTCCTTCGATATTATACAGCTCCAACTCATAATCTCCGGCTTCGAGCCTGCCCAGATCCAAGACTCCCGGTTGTGCTGTTTTAGTTAAAATCACCTTAGAATTCCAGTTTTTAAGCTCATCTTTTTTATCAAAAAGATCGTGAGGAAATTTATTGACAAATTCCGATTTTGAAAACTTCGGAAGGTCCTGAACAGCCGACTGGAAGTTATTTCTAAAAATCCTATCCGGTGCTTCCAGTCTGGAAAGTTTTACCTGATAAGATTTCTGAAGGTCCTGCTCGTTATAATTTCTGGTTTCTACTTTTAATGTAACATTCTCATTTCCCAAAGTAGTTTTAATTTCCTCAGCTTTAATATAATGAGAAACTGAAGCTACTTTAAGCTGGGTATTTGCCGACTGTGTCTCTCCGTTAATATCGGTTACGGAAGCATTGATCTCATAATTATCAACCTGAATGCCTTCCAGTTTTTCATCCTTTTTAAGCTCCAGGCGAATCACAAATTCCCCCTGTCCATTTGTTTTCACTTCTCCCAGAATGGAATTTTCACTGCTGTTATCCTGAGGGTACCACCAGAAATACCTCCATCGTATGTTGTGTTTTTTAATTTCATAGCTTACGTTGGCATCACTTAAAGGAACTCCGGAGAACATTATTGCTTTTCCTTTCAGCTCTATGGTCTGCCCATATTTATATTCATCTTTTACAGGTTCAAAAGTAAGCTCAAACTTTGGCCTTTTGTATTCTTCAACTCTTATATCTTTATAACCCGGCTCTGTGGATGCATCTGTACGTAAATAAAATACTCCGTTCAGGTTTCCTTTGGGAAGAATGAAGCTGCCATGATAGGAACCAAACTCGCCCGTTGTAAAGTTTTGAGAAGAAACTTCCTGATTACTGGCATCCAGCAGGGTTATTTTCTGCTTTATCCCCGAAACAACCGATTCTATTTCTTTATTGATCCTGGTATTGATCACTTTGAAATACACGGTCTGCCCCGGTCTGTAAATGGCTCTGTCCGTGAATATCTGAGCTTTTGTCCGTGTTTCTTTATTAGGGTTGTAATCCTCCACATTGTTGTCTCCATACACCTGCATCATCTGGAAATCGTGGGTTCCGGGCTGCTGAATTAAATAGGTTCTGTAATATTCTTTACTTTTGCCGCCAGGAAGTTTAAATACTCCTTTTTCATTTGTTTTTCCATCTGTTTTATCAAATGTTTTATTGGCAACAAATTCATAAAAAACCAGAGGCTGATTAGCCTGAGGTTTTCCATTCTCACTGCTTACCAATTTCAACTCGTTTGAAAGCTGATTCCGATCTGTTTTGGTCTGATAAATAATCCTGTTATCGGACACCAGAAAATAAAAATTCTGATTAGCCGTATTATCCGTTTCTTTTCCGGTAACCTTATATTCAACTACATAAATCCCTGATGGAAGAGGCTTGATCTCCAATGATGTTTTGTGCAATTTATAATCTTTGGGATCGGATAACTGATAAGTTTCCTTTCTCACCAGCTTTTTATTAAGCTTTCCAAATGTCTTACTGTAAGAGTTCCCGGCGTATTGCATAAATGACTCCCAATCATCTTTGATCTCATAAATGGTAAGGTCAAATTCAGTTAAATTTTTATATTCCGCCGCAATATGAATAGGCAGGTTGCTTTGGGTCTGTCTTTCATATTTTATATTCAGTGAAGGGTTAAGAATTTGTTCTTCCCTGTTTTTAATGTTATTAATAAATGGGGACTTAGGATATTTCTTCTTAGCCTGATCCGCCATATTCAGAGCTTCTTTCATCTGTTGCTTATTGACCAGCTCATTCATGGCTCCTTCCATGATCATAACTTTATAATCCCCTTCGGTATCTGAATTGATAAGAGCCTGAAGTTGTTCCAGCCTGTCTGTACACTTATTGAAATCACAGTTCTGTATTAACTTCATGTGGGAAAAATACAATTTTGAATTTCCTGTATTCTGACTGATCAGCTCATCATAAATAGCATTGATCTGACTTTGGTTCGCACTCAGTTCATTTTTTGTAAACAGGTTTCTGTTGGAAAGGAAACCAATCTTTCTCAGGCCGTACCAATCCAGTAAAGTCGGGAAATAGGCTATATCTTTGTTATCTGAAAAAAGATCTTTGTATTTTGACAAACTTATCTTTTTCATATCCGGCTTCTGCTGATCCAACTCTTTGAAATTATTCAGCAAGTAATTTTTAAAATCAAGTTTGCTCCATGTTTCAATCTGTGAAACGTCCTGTGAACTGATATTGGTTCTTCCGTTCAGCTTCCAGATATTTCTGGTATAATAATCAGTAAAAAATCCACTTTGTATAACTTCATACAACAGCTTTTCTTCTCCTTTCAGCTTTTTCCCCGCATCCTGAAGTTTACTGAAGAATTTTGATGCGGCATTATTCTGATCATCATCTTCGGTGCTGTTTATGATACTGAATTCCGCTTTTAAAGAATTGATAAGCTGTACTGTGTTATTATCTTTCATAGCCTGATTTTGTATTTCCAAAACGATGGGAAGATTGGACTTATATGCTCCTTTCTCACTGTTATCAGTAATCTTTTTCCATTGGTCATCATAATATTTCTGTGCTGAAACCATGGAAAAACTCAGTATAGAAAGCAAAAACATAAAAGTCTTGTAAAATCTTTTCATATATGTTATTTTTGATCAATGAACTTTTTAAAAATACTGAAAAAATCTGTTATAGACAGCCAACTCTATGTATCTGTAACGGGTACTCTTTTCGCAGTATTTTTCATGGAAGAGCAAAAGACGTTCCGTTTCCCCACTATATTTTTGATATTTATCACCTATTTCAGCGGTTATTTATACACCAAATACCAGAAAACAAAATACTTTAACAGAATCCTGGTCATAAATGCGATTGCAGGAATTATCTGTGCCTGCCTTATTATCATCAACCACAATGAAATACGGCTGTTAAAATGGTCGGTCATTGTAGTACTGGGATTGTTATATAACAGCTTTTTTCTTGATATTTACATCCGGAAAATCCCTTTATTAAAAGTTTTTTATGTAGGTTTGGTATGGGCGCTTGTTAACTGCTGGCTCACTTTACCGGAATTTGATCTTCCTATTTTCCTGATCAGCTTCTTTTTTATTACGGCTTTAGTGCTTCCTTTTGATATCCGGGACATGGAAAGTGATACTGTTCAGACTTTTCCTAAAATTATAGGTGTTCAAAACACGAAAAACATTGCTTACCTTCTTGTATTTGTAAGCATGCTTATTTCCGGTTTTTATTTGCAGCCTTCCTTTGCTCTTGCTTTTTTTCTGACAGGCTGCATTACTTTTATTTTTATATACTTCTCTGAGAATAAACGAGATGACCTCTATTTTTCATTCGGGGTGGAGACCTGCTCCGCACTTCCTTTTTTATTTTTAGGAATAATGAAGTATTTTTGAATCATGATTATTAAGAAACTTTCTGTATACAATTTTAAAAACCATTCAGAAAAGGTGTTTGAATTTTCCCCGCAGATCAATTGTTTTGTAGGAAACAACGGTGTGGGCAAAACCAATATACTGGATGCCCTGCATTATCTTTCCGTAGGGAAAAGCTTTCTGGGGAATACGGATCTTAATAATATCATGAAAGATGAAGATTTCTTCACTATCGATGCCGAAATTCAAAATGACGACAGTGAAGATATCATTAAAATATTCCAGCCCCGGGAATCCAAAAAGATCATTAAAAAAAATGATAAAGGCTATGACCGGATGGCGGATCATATCGGGTATTTGCCAAGTGTGATGATCTCTCCATATGATTCTAACCTGATTTCTGATTCCGGAGAAAGCAGAAGGAAATTCCTTGATGCTATGATTTCCCAGACGGATTCGGAATATCTTTTTGACCTTATACAATATCAAAAGGCTGTTCAGCAGAGGAATGCCTTACTGAAATATTTTGCAAAAAACAGGACCTTCGATAAGGATGCTCTCGAAATTTATGATGATCCTATCACTCGTCTCGGAACTAAGATATTTGAAAAGAGAAAAGATTTTGTCCAAAAGCTCAATCCTATTATTCAAAATTTTTATCAGATTATTTCGGGAGGTAAGGAAACTGTTTCGGTCATCTACGAATCTCATCTGCTGGAAAATTCTTTTGAAAATTTATTATCCGAAAGTCTGGAAAAAGACCGGATGCTTACGTATACTTCCAAGGGAATCCATAAGGATGACCTGCTTTTTGAAATGGATCATGTGCTCATTAAGAAAGTAGGTTCCCAAGGACAGCAGAAATCTTTTCTGATCTCTTTAAAACTGGCTCAGATGAATTTAGTTAAAAAGCTGGCGGGTAAAACTCCCATTCTGTTGCTGGATGATATTTTTGATAAACTTGATGACCAGAGGGTTTCTCAGCTGATTGAATTGGTTAATAAGGAAAATTTCGGACAGATCTTTATTACCGATACCCATAAGGAAAGAACCGAAAGTGTGGTAAAGAAAATCAATGAAGAGAGTATTATTTTTGAGATTTAAGCCCTATGAAAAGAAGTAAAAAAAGAGAATTTCAATCCTCAGAACTTGTGAAATCTTTTGCCAGAATTCATGGTTTTGAAGATAAATTAATTGCTTTTGAAATCAAGGATTTTTTGGAGGATTACCTGGATGAAAGCCTTTTCAGGGAAATCATCAGTGTAGACCTCAAAAATAAAAACATCATTATCAAGATCGGTTCTCCCCTATTGAAAAACGATTTTAAAATGCGTAAAAGCTTTTATCTTAAAAAGTTTCAGGATAAATTCGGTGCTGATAAATTTAATGATCTTCAGGTTTTGTAGTCATCGTCTTACTTACCAGCTCATTGGCATTTTTATCGAGTCTTGAACGCAACGGAATAAAGAACTTGAGAGGATGCTTGGCAAAATATTTAAATATTTCCCTGTAAATCTCACTTACCTGGCCAAAGTTCATTTTTCTTGATCTGAATGCTAAAGACATTGATAATCCGAAGCTCACGAGGAAGTTAAAAAATCCTATAAGGAAAACGGTAACGAAAGAAATCCAGAAGGTGTAAGAATCCACAGAGAAGTCTTTTCCATACAACCCCAGCGCAAAGTTACCTGCCGCAAAGGTAATGTGCCGGATATCGAGATCCAAGCCGAAAAACATTCCTACAGGTGCCGTGGCTCCGAGAAAAACCCCAAACCAGAAATTGGAAACAATACCCGCCCAGTTTTTTGCATAATATTTGGATAGGTTTTTAGCAAATTTTGCTCCGAATAGTTTTCTGATGAATACGCTTTTAGCAATTCTGTCCGGAATCTGATAGAAGATGGAGTTATTCCCTATATTTCCTGAAATAATTCCTGAAATAAACAGGTAAAAACCTGCAATACTCGCATGGAGAATAGCTTTGGATTTAACAGGATCCAAATCTTTAAGCAGCTTATCAGCTCTGTCTACCGCCATATTCTGTGAGAAAAATACATCCAGTCCGTATATAATCGCCAGCGCAATAGGAAAAGAGAGTAAAACATTCCCCACAAATGCGATAAACTGGCTCCTGAACAACTTGGAAACAAGATCGGCAAATTCCGTATTGTTTCTTTTTCCGTTTCCTTCCTCTGACAGTACCTTCGTCATTGTAGCCGCTGTCATGGCCGGTTGTTTCGTAGCGAGTGTGAATCCCATCAGATAGATCATAACAAATCCCATCGCATAGTTTAAGGAATATAAAAAAGCATGGGAAAAATCACTTCCGGGAATATATCCGTACAACATTTTCAGGACACATAAGGCTCCGACCACAATTCCACCACCACTTGCCTTATAAAACATTTTCATGTACTGCTTACGGTTGGACGTAATGTAATGGCTTCCTGTTTCTGCCGTATGGTTGGTGATAAGATGAGAGATCAGCCTTGTACTGTCGTTGATGAGTTCAGAGATATTATTTTTATAAGATTTATATTTAATAATATTAAAAATCATCTGCTTGGAATTCGATACGATATCAGTTTCATCGTCGATTACCAATAATTGTACAATTTCAAAAATACGCTTTATCTGCTGACGGATTTTCAGGAGCGACTGGTTGATCTTCCCTGAAATTCCATATTTAGATGAATTTTTAAAGGCAATGTTGACAAATTCCTCACATTGCTGAACGTATATTTTGATCTGCTTATAGCTGCTGTCCTTGGAATGCAGCTGAAGATCGGGATTATTATTCAGTTCTTCAGCCAGACTTTCCAGTTCGTTCTGGAGAGCTAAAAAGGGATTATCCAGATTTCTGTATTCGGGAGCCATTCTTACGACCTCCACTTCCATAGCCATTCCCGTAGCACGCCATGAAAGGATATTCATGGAGAATATAAGCTCTCTTTTTACATTAGGCTTTACAATAAAGTCTGAAGCTCCTAACAGTTCCAGAAATTCATTAAGCTCATTTTCCGGAAGATTATGGAGAAATTCCAGATCTTTCTTTGGCGTTAAGCTTACATTGTCTATCAGGTACCATACTGTATTTTCATTTTCTACAGGTGGCAGTATTTTATTAAGGATTCTTTTTTTCAGTTCAGGAATAAAAGCATTTTCCGAAAGGATATTGGCCTCGGTAAGGGAGAGGTTAAAAGGCCTTCCGCTAAATATATTATGAAGGTAATGCCTGAAATTAACTGCATAATCAGGATTTCTTTTTAAACAATTAAGTACATCTGTAAAATCTGCTTTTTTCACACTTTCCAGGAACTCCGTAACCGGCTCCAGAGAAAGGGTTTCGTTCTTAAATGAAAAATATTTTTTAAGAACGTTTTCAAAACCTTTTGTGTCTGTATTGAAAAACTTCATCAGTACAAAGATACTATTTCAAACTTACATTCCTCATCTGCCTCATAATCCAGTTATGTTTCTTGGAAAGATAGGCGGAAGGATTTTTAGGATCGTATTTTTTCGGATTAGGCAATACTGCTGCTATCCAAGCTGCTTCGGATTTCGTAAGGTTTTTAGATGATTTTCCAAAATAATACTGGGACGCCGCTTCTACTCCAAATACACCCTGTCCCATTTCGATAGAGTTAAGATATCTTTCAAGGATAATGTCTTTTCCCCATGCTTTTTCGATTATAAAGGTATAAACCGTTTCCAGCCCCTTTCTTATCCAGCTTCTTCCCTGCCACAGAAAAACATTCTTTGCTGTCTGCTGGGAAATGGTACTTCCTCCTCTTAATTTTTTACCGGCTTCATTGCTTTTCATTGCTTTTTCTATGGCATCATAATCAAAGCCGTTATGGATAAAAAACTTTTGATCTTCGGAAGCTATAACCGCTCTTTTTACATTATCCCCCATTTCATCATATGAGATATAATCCCTGTGCAATTTACCATATTCAAAGAGCCCTCCCAACTGGGTGATGGTGATAGGAGGATTAAAAAACCTTCCTCCGATAATGAATACGATATTCAATACTATAACCGCAAATATCAGTTGCTTTATTTTTTTCCACATACCTTAAAACGTTCTGCAAAAATAAACAAATTCCGCTGAGTTATTGCAATTCCTTCATATAGGTAAGCTGGTAATCCGGTAAAAGCTCAGGATGAAATATTTTAATATAATCTTTCAGCACCCCATCCGCTCTTACAACACCGCTTTCAAAAAAATCATTAGCTTTTTCTTTTTCCCGGCCTCCGATACCATATACCTTGCCGCTTTTGAATACTTCAAGCTTGCCATACAAAGGATTTATATTGACCATTACCTGTTTCGAGATGTGATTTCCTGCATTTACCCAACAGGTCACCTGCTGCGATTTTGAAAATACCTCCTCAAAGCTCATCGTTACAGATTTTTCTTCATTATTATCTTTGAGTATATAGTCTGCATTTGCATCTGAAATAAAGTTGGCCATATAGGTTTTTCCACCGGGCAGGTACCATACACTTCCGTACATTTCGTTGGCTAAGACTGCTGGTTTTTGAGATGCTGTAAGGGCAATTTTTTTCAGCCCGTCATAATTTTGCTCAATTTCGTGGTAGCGTAATTCCGCTTCTTTATCTTTTCCAAGCAATTCCCCGAAAACTTTCAAATAACCCGTTCTTTCCAAAGGCTTCTGCTCCAGATATTCATCCAGAAAAACTACCTGCACTCCATTATTTTTTAAAAGCTGATATGTATTTTCAAAACTTGCAATATAATTGGTAAATATGATATCCGGCTGTAATGAAATAATTTTTTCAACATCATATTTCTGATCACTTCCTATATTCTGGATTTTCCCATCCGCTATCAATTGTTTTACTTTATCGGAATATATGTACTCCGGACTCGATACCCCCACGATATTATTTTCCAATCCCAGCTCGGAAAGATACCCAATAAGGCTGGCATTGAGAACGATCACTCTCTTAAACGGAAGCTTATCAGATTTAAAATCATAAGAGAAATTTCCTGATTTGAGCTTAAAGACATCCACCTCTTTTTTATAGGCTACCCGACCTGAAACGGAAACCCAATCGGTGGATGATATTTTTGGTTCTCTTTTACAGGAAATTAGCGTCCAAAAGGCTATTAATAGCAGAATTTTCAATTTCATCTTTCAAAGAAAAGAAAAAAGTGCTATATTTGCAAACCTTTAATGAAGGCCTCGTGGCGCAACTGAATAGCGCATCTGATTACGGCTCAGAAGGTTACAGGTTTGAATCCTGTCGAGGTCACTTAAGGAGACAACTATTTGATAGTTGTCTCTCTTTTTTATACATAAAAATCTCTATATCAAGCTTTTATAACCTGATGTTTTATGGTTTGATTTTTTTCGTATGAAAACCTAAGTCTGTCTGAAATTGACAGTCTAAAGGCGCTATATCAGAGATTTCATCGGCATTGAAGCCTGGTTTGAAATCCCATTAAGGTTATAGTATTTTTTTCTCTTTTGGCTTATTGTAATTTTTTGATACTAAATATAGCAATTCCAATATAATTTTAGCTTCCTCCTCATTTACCTGAATACCATTCTTAGCTAAAACTATAATTGCTTGCTCAACTGAAACATTCTTATCAATGAAATTCATTTTTTTTATTAATTTTTCGGTTACTTTTTAACAATATTTTTGAAAATGTCTGATTCAAGTCCAAAGAAAGGTCTCCTGTTTTATAATCAATATCAACTGGTGGAATAAGACTCACAAGATATCTTTTGTCTGAGGTATCAAACTCGGAAAATTTTTGAAAAATTTCAACGAGCGCTTTATTTTCTATTTGATTCTTTCTATCGATAGCTTTTAATTTAAGAACAATATCAAGTGTTTCCTTCCTGAGGTTTTTAGTATTAACTAGATTTTCTTTTTTTAATTCATTATAGTCATCAATTTTCAATATTCCTGCTATAAATAGTTTTCTACCTCTAGAAAGGGTTAATTCCTCCTCCTTTATTCTTCTTTCTAATAGTTTTTGAGTATATAAATAACTTGCTTTCTGTGTCTTTATATTCTGACCTTCCAAAATATCCTTAAATAGTTCAATTGTATTATTTGATAGTATCAATTGCTGAAGCTTATTTTGATAACAATCATTCAGAAAAACTGCGTCTATCCTTGTCCTACAGCGATCATGACAATGATAATATGGATATTTTTTTGATCGTCCTTGTGCAATACTTCCACTGAGTTTTCGACCACAAACAGGACAAGTCAGAAAACCTCTAAGAAAAAACAGTGCTTTTAAATCATCTTTTTTAGAAGTAGTTTTTCTTTTTGTATTAATAACAGACTGAACCTGGTAAAATAACGATTCTGATATTAAAGATTCATGCAAACCTTTTATCATTTGCTCTTCATTAGATTTAAGTTTGACTGATATAAGCCCACAATAAATTGGATTACGCAAAATCCTGAAAAAGTGTGATCTTGAACATAGTAATCCTTTATCCTTAGATATTTCATAGATCTCAGATATTTTATGATCGTTCTGAGCAACCCGATGAAAAACCCATTTTATAATTTCGGCTTCCGGCTCTTTAGGGACAATAGCTTTTTTACCATCCATTAATGTCAAATTAATAAATCCAATGGGTGCTTTATTGGGATACCTGCCCATCAACTTCGCGCGACGAATACCATTTGCAGTATTTTGAGCCCTCCGAGTATTTTCCGCTTCAGGAACCGCTAAATATACAGCTAGCATAACGGTACTTTCCGGCACAGAGAAATCAATTGGTTGATCAATAGCCATTGCTGTCGTTTTATATTTTCGCAGCTTTCCAATCATTTCGTAAGCATATTCAACGTTACGACTGAATCTGTCCCATTTTATAAATAGGATGTTCTTATCTTCTCCCGACGATTTCTTTTTAATTTCTGAAAATAATTCTTTCCATTCAGGTCGGTTGAAATTTTTAGCAGAGTAGTCTTCACGATAGATTCCTTTGACTTCAATATTGTTATATTTACAGTATTTCAATAATCTATCCTCCTGTTCTGGCAAGGAGTATCCTTTTCTTTTTTGTTCATCTGTACTTACACGGACGTATAAATAGGCTGATTTCATATAATTAATGTATTTATTTGATTTACAAATTAATATTTTTAAGTATATGAAATGATAAACAAAAAACAATTTATGCTGTATCAATTAAAAAGGGAAATTCATTAGAAAAATTGGTATAATTTGGAATTTGGCTACACATTAACAGTAAATCCTAATTATGCAAAGCTGTATCCTACAGTGAGACAGGGTAATATTTCACTTTTTATAATCTCTGAAACTATCAACCGCATATTATTCAGCTCTTCATGCAATTCTCAAGATCCGTTCTCCATTAAGATTTTCGTTATTTAAATAGTAATGAGTGATTAATTAGTATTGATTTTAATTGACATTAAACTATCTTTTTATAGTGTTCTTTTAATTTCTTCAAATTCTAGAGATGTTGGTCTAAATTCATTTAGTAAAAGTGCTTTATTTACACCAACTAGTTTATTATCTTTCAATATCAAGGACTTTCTATGATGTCTAAAAATTTTAATTGCAGTATTCCTAGACAACCCGATATTCTGCAAAGCTATCACCTGTGGTATTTGTGTTCCATATTCCAAGAGTGTTGCCCAATTATCTCCGGCTTTGCTCTCTCCTATAATAGCCACCAAAATTTGATAGTAATGATTGAAGTACTTTTCCAGAATATAGCGAAGAACATATTCAATGTCATCGATAAGCTTCTCAATTAGAGCATTTATATGCTTTCTATTTGTCTTATCAAATACTTCATACACTCTAAAATCAACTTCTACCTGATATCCATTATCATGATTGTAGTCGATAGATTGACTTATTATCTGGCTTAAAGAAAAACCCTGAACCCATTGGTTCATCAGCACTGCGTAGTATTTTAAACTGTTTACATTTGCAAGCTTCTTTTCTGTTTTATCCCACGAATATAATCTGTGAAAATCGATCAATACTTTAAGGATACTCTCATATTTTATAGCTCCACTGTTAGGTAATATACTCTTTTTTGATTTTGATACAGTTTTGTAAATTCTTTCCTGAACCTCAAAATTGATAGTTTGATTGAACTTCAAGATCGACTTTGGAATCTCAAAATTAATAATCCCTTGCTTCGCCAAATCGATGAGCTTTTGCTTATTATCTTCAATTAACTTATCAATTATTGGACTTTTATAATTAGCTGTAGTTTCTAAAGTGTCAACTTTAATGATATTCGCAATATATTTTAATATTTCTTTCTCTACTTCAGAACCAGATTTTATCTCTTCATTTTTAAGTGCCTTTTCGATTTTTTTAAGATTATGATCAATCTTAGTCAGAATGGTAGGCTGCAGTTTAATATCCTTTCTTATCAAAACATCCTTGTCAACCCATTTAAAATCCTCATACTGAATACAGAAAATATTTCCCTCTAACTCTCTTGTCAATCTTCCTGCCCTTCCAGAAAGATTCCAAAAATCAATTGGTGACAAAGTTGTTTTCGAACCACTTCTATTATCTATAATAAAAATATTCTGTGTAGGCATATTAACTCCTTCCAATAATGTTGAAGTACAAAATACATAGCGGATCTCTTCCCTTTGGTATAAATCTTCGATCAAATTTCTTATTAACTGGGGCAATTTACCATAGTGATATGCCACTCCTTTTTCTATAAAATCAACTAAGTAATATTCCGGATGGATGTATTCTTTAATATTTTTTATTGCCTGCTCAACAAGTTCACTCTGCTCATTTCTTGGAAGTAACTTTGAAAGTTCAATTGCTTTATTCACCGTATTCCTCTTGGAATAACAATAGATGAGATTATTTTTATCAGCTCCAATGAACTTGATAAATTTTGTAATTGAATAATCCTTGCTATCATCAAGTATGTCCTGCAACTTTAAAACTGAATTATTGGAATAAGACTCAACCTCTTTAGTCTCAAGGTTAACAAAATAAATATTTTGAGATACGGGAGACTCTTCTGTTCTAAATGAATTTTGTATATCCCTATTGAACAGTCTCAAAAATATTTCAGGGTTGGAAACATTTGGGGAAGAAAAATACAATTTAACATTCCCATACTTTTTCTGAACTTTTTCAATAGCCGAATAAGTCGTAATACTACGGGCATCTTTATCATTTGCTAATTTGTGTGCCTCATCAATAAATAAAAAGCCTATTGGAGGATTTGTATCTTGTGACAAATAGCTAAGAAGCCGTTCTGGGGTTAAAACAAAAATATAATTGTATTTTTCTTCAGTTAAAATATCAGATACATTTGAATTAATAAAGATTTTATATTTATAAGTGTCCAGAAGCTCATGAAGTTCATTTTTTAAATCAGAAAAAAATTGATTGATAAGAGCTCTGGTGGGTACAATGATCACGATATTTTCTGGTGGACTGTTCTTTATCACCTTTTTGATAAAAGATTTGATGATAAAAGACTTGCCCATGGAAGTCGGTCCGGAAAAACTGAACTCGGTACTTTTGGACAGCTTATTAAATAGCTCAAATTGCGTGTCTGTAAAAATCATTCCGTTTCCATCTGGAGCCTGCTGTATCAATCGTTTAGATTCGGTTTCAATTTCCCTAAAAATTGGGAGAACTGCAATATTTTTGTTTTTATTTTCCAAATAATTAATAGCCGGAAAATTACCTAGTTTACTAAATATAGCTTTTGATACTGTTCTGTATACTTCGTTATCTTTGTAATCTTGATTCAGAGAGGCAACAATTTGATAAGATCTATTTCTCGCTTCAGAATTTTTAGAGTTGGATAAAATGTCTGCAAAGCGCAAAGTGTCCCTCAACTCTTTTGTTGTAAATTTAACCCTGTTTGATTTTTTGAACAGGTTTTGCGCAGTTACCAAAGAACATTTATTAAACAAAGCATTGAAGTATTCATCTCGTAAAATATCCTCAGTCAGTTTATCGATAATTTTCATCACTCAACTATTTTTTCAATGATATGTTTTCTTTTATTTTGAAGGTCTGAGAAAGGAATGACATAGATATAAAACTGATACCCTGTATAGTCGCTTTTCTTTAGCTGATGATTCAACGAATTCTTCGCTTTAAGTACTTCTTTCTTGATCTTCTCTCTTATATTTTTACGGAAGTCTGAATTATTAAGTTTGCTTTCATCATCTGTAATGGGAATATCAAAGCCCCAAAATATTCCGAAGGAATAATCCAGATATGTATCATCCTCCTTTGCACTCGGAATTATGATCCTTTTTAGCATTTCATAAGTTGTCTGATCATAAGCCTCTTTAACGAGTTCACTATTTATCAGGTCAATTTCAAACTCCAACTTTGATGTGGATTTTAGAAATTTGCTAATTGACCCAAAAGCCTCGTATACACCTTTACTAATATCAGAGTTAAGTTTTGATTCACCAAGAACGATTTGATAGTCTGTATCTGAGAGCTTTAAAAGGTGTACACCATCAGCTCCCTTGACATAATCATTGGAATTGGTTTTTAATTCCAATTTGGTAAGGATTTTTGGAGCATTTAAATGAGATTCAAGTAAACAGTATAATAAAATTTCGCCGAGTTCACCCTCGTTATCAGCATGATGTTTCAGTTTAGCTTTTGCCTTTTTTACAAGATCATTGAATTTATCTGCTTGTTTTAACTCATCAACTTGCTTACGAGAGAGAGCAAAATAACAAAGTTTGTTTCCAAGTTCATTTATAAGCTCGTCATAGCTAAATGCATTATTTTTGACCTTTAAAGTAAAAAGATTTAATGTATTATTATTTTCTAGCGCTTCATCGCACAGGTCATTATAAAATAAATCTAAAAAATCATCTTTTATGTTCTTCTCAATCATTAATAGCTATATGGTATTAGTAAGCACTAAGTTAATAAATTAGGGCTTAAAGTTGACCCTTTCTTTCATTTTCGTGCTAAAAATAAACTAAATTTCTATTGAATCATTACTGTTTCCCGTAATAGAATCCATAAAGCTTCACTCAAATCTACAATACAACAGAAATAAGTAACTAAACATAAGTTATAAGAGAAAACAATTTTAAAAAACATAGATTTTCAAAATAAAAAATAAAATAATCACTACCCGAAACTTACAACAACTTTATAAAACCCGTAATGAAATCTTACGGGTTCCCTTTTCTGACATTTAGATTAAATTCTTATCTTGGATAATTCGAAACATAAAATCCCAATTTAAAAAAGTCAATTCACTAGTAATGAAAATAAATCCCAACAGCTCTATAAGAAGTGGATATAAATATGAAGATTTATTTACCTTAAAATTATGTGTAGATTGGTTATTAGACCCAAAACTATACGAAAGTATACGGATTCAGTATAAACCGGAAGATATTGACATTACGCATTTTGCGATTGATGACATTGTTGCACAAAGGAAAGACGGAGGAGTCGAATACTACCAAATCAAGCATAAGCAGAACCCAGAAACTGATTTGTGGGATTTTAATCAATTAATTAATAAAGGGCTATCCAAATGGATGGAATCATACTTCGCGCTAAAACAACCAAATATTTTTTGTAGTCTGATCACTAATGGAAATATTGCCCCTGAAATTGAACAATGCCTTCAAAATGGATATTTGAATCCTTATAAAATTTCAGATGTCAATCCAGAATTTCTCGAAAATCTGAAATCAATTTATACAGATCTAAAATTAATTAATATATTCTTTAGAGAGTTTTGCTTTCAATTTAATCAACCAAATAAAAAAGATCTGGAAGAAACGCTTCGAGAAATTTTATATAAGCAATTAAAGGTTACTAAAGCCGGAGTTGATAGTCTTCTGCTTTTTATAGCAAATGAAGGAGCTGAAAAGCATCCGAAAACATTTACTTTAAGTGATATAAGATTACATCTATCGTGGGATAACCCCAGACCCTTAAATCAAAACTTTGAAATCCCTACAGACTTTGAGTTCTTCAACAAAAATACTCATCAAGATATTCTAAAGGACCTAACCAGTATAGACGGTGGGATTAAGGTATTTATAGGAAAACCTGGTAGTGGAAAAAGTACTTACTTATCTAAATTATATACATTACTTAAGAAAGAAAATACACTTGTATTTCGCCACCATTATCACTTAAATCCGAAGGACAATTCATATGCTGATCGATTAAACTCGGAACGTGTAATTGAAGGATTAAAAGCTGAATTTAAAAAACAGAAAAATACTGTAATTAAATCGTTAGGTGAACAAAATACTACGTTTACTCAATTAAAGGAGTTTATAGACCAAATTGCAGGTTACTGCAGAAATGAAAATAAATCATTTATTCTAATTATTGATGGATTAGATCATGTAATTCGAGAAGGAAACAGCCAAAGCCAACTTATAGAATTTCTAAATGAAGTTCTATATCCTCAAAAGGGGTATTGGTTAATTTTAGGAACACAAGAAATGGCGACAAACTGTTTTCCTAATATTATTAATCAATATGCACCTCGTAAGCAATGGATTGAAATCAAAGGACTAAGGAGAGAAAGTATAAAAAAGATAGCTATTAAAGCTTTTCCAAAAGACTACAAAATATATGGTACTTATTTTGAGACAATAGTTTCAAAATTATCACAGATTACTAAAGGTAACCCTCTACACTTAAGGTATGTTTTGACCGAAATAAAAAATTTAAAGAAAGGAATTTCGGAATTCGATTTAGACCGTATTCCTCATTATAATACTGAAATTGAAGATTATTATAAGAGCCTATGGCAACAACTTTCTTCATTAGCGAAGACTATTTCATTTGCGTTAACAAGCCTAGATTTTAAATTGCAAGAAGAGCAACTAACTTCTCTAGCATCTAATTTTTGCCAATATCCTTATGAGATTACAGACAGTTTTGCCCAAATTCGTCATTTATTCCGATTTGAGCTATCTGGAATATCAGTGTATCACAACAGTTTCTTTGTATTCATTCACAACCAACCAGAACTCAATGAACAGAAAATATTATTATATAGAATTCTACAAAATTGGTTAAAAGAAAAGCCCCAATACCCACTTTGCTGGTCTGAACTGCCAAAAGTTGAATACTATTTAGGAAATCCAGATATGTTATTGAATATTGATAACTCTTGGATTGTTAATCAATATCTTGACTGTCATAGTGAAACTACTATTGAAAATATCTTGTATTTAGCAACAAAAGCTGCTTTTGAAACAAATCAATTGGATAAACTTATATACTTCTCAATTGTTGAAAATCTATTTAGTAATAGGTATTATAACTTGGATAAAACACTTGGTAATATATGGGCTATATCTTTTAAAACAAATAAAACCATCACTATACAATATCCTGATTTTAGTGTTTTAACACATTACCAACTTGCTGAGATCGTCATTGCTCTCAAGAAAAAAGGAATAACAAGCGTTATTCCCGAAGAAGCTATAGATCGAATTAATGAGTTATTTACTGAAGCTAACCACGAAATTAATGAAATTGCAAAGTCCTGGATTCAAATAGTTATCAATTATGATATTCCGACTAAAAGAATTTTCAAATTTATCAAACAATTCCGAGGCGATAAGCATGCAGCGCACTTTTTTAAATTTTACTTAGAAAAGCTATTTGAACAACTTCAACAACCAATTCGTCATGTTGAGGAAATTTTGAAAACCCAATTACTTGAAGAAGAAAAGGAAGCATTATCTGAGGTACTAATAGCTTATGATTTAAAGAATGTAACTGCAACATGGGCAAATCATATTGATACTCTGCTTCCAAAAGAAACACTCTTACAATTATTTTACAAGAGCCTTTTTGGTTACACAAATGGTAATATGGTTGAACTAATACCATTAGACTCTTTTCCCATAAAAGTGCAATATCATTCTAGTGAATCAGAACCAATATTGGATCTACTCAAACATAATTTATTAGGAGCTTTTATCAATGCCTATATGAATTTAGGTGAGTTGCCCAAGATAGAAATTAAGGATAATGATCCAAACAAAATCTGGATATCGGAAATGTACTTTGCTATTTTAAGTGTCGCAAAATTATTATCTGATAGGGCAAAGGATAAAAGCATTATAGATATTCAAAATATTTTAAGTCCCATTGAAGAATTAGATATATTGAAATTTCCCAAAAATTATGATATCTACGAATATAGAAGAATTGGGATACCATATATCATAGATTTTGTACTTTGGATGTCTTATATAATTAATAAAAAGAATAACCATAATCATGAATTACAATATCAAGAATTAAATTACTTGAAAAATAATAAATGGTACAATAAAGCATCCCTGTTTACCCTTATTAATTCTAAACGGATAAAACCGAACAAAATTGCAGTTCAGCAATTTATAACAACTGAATTACAACAAATACAAAATGAAATTATTCCATTTACTGAAAAATGCGACTATATAACAGATTTAGCAATTTTAGCTGCTACATCTGACAATAACGAATTAATAAGACCACTACTTGAGAGAGCCGCAGCTAATATTCTGGCCTATTCACACCATAAATATATGCTTCTTCATGATATTTTGGAAAGTATCGAAGTTTGTATTAATGCGGCATCAAATAAAAGTAAAGACTTTTTAGTGAAAATTTTTCCCTACATACATCATATCGAAAAGTTAACAGACGGAGATGAAACCAGGCATTTCATAACTATATTTTGTAACCTCTTAGCCAAAGTGTGTCCTAAAATGCTTTACAACATTTATATGTACAATCTTTCTATCAGAGAATATGATAGAGTAGAAAGTACTTTTGATGATATATTACATACGTTGAATTTTGATGATCCTGTTTCTAAAGCCATTGGTAAGACCGCAGTCAATAACTTGGAAACCTTGAATGAATTGCAGAAAAGTAACACATCAATAAAAGACATAATAAATAATTTGACAAGTAAGTTTGGAATAAATACAGCTACTCATAAACAATTAAAACAAGAGAAACTTGCCAGTAAAACAAACAAGGACCACAGTCATATTAAGCCAGAGGAACTTAAAGAACATCTTGTAGTAAAAATGAATTTCATCAATGGTAGTATTACATATTCTGAGTCATCATTTCTGAATAGTTGGCTTAACACTAGATTAAATTCCTTTCCACAGGAAGAGTATCAAATAATAAAAGTATTAAAGGAAATATTTAACAATAGATTTTCAAACATATCTGCTGAATTATTGGACACTATCTATCCTATTGCTTACAAATATGATAAAGAATTTGCATTCAACTGTATATGTTGGGCACAGTCTAATGGCAGTGGATGGTCTCCTACCTATATGCGTCGTATGAAGGAATCTCAAAAAAGATGGAAAAATGTATTAAAAGACTATCCAGGACGAGAACAGGAGTTTTATTGCGAAAGTGTAAAAAATACAGGCTTACATTATGGCAAAGAAAAAAATTATAATGTTCCCATTCCCAAAAGTACACAATTTTATGTTGACTGTGGAGATATTTCAAAAGCTGAGAATATAACAAATTCTTACCTCAATCTTTTACCTGAAATATTTCCAAACGTAGAATTACCCGTCCCAGACTTTTTCCTCAGTCCAGCAGAGATAACGCCATTTGAAATTTTGTTATCTCGCCTAATGTGGATTAATCCAGTTACCAAGGCTAGCGCAGCTGAAGCAATAGCAGATATATTGGAAAATGATTTTGATGGGCAATATCATGAGATATTTTTTGACTATCTTTTAGTACAATCTCTTGAAAATAGAGCTTGTGAAGGATTATTAATCCTAATTAAGTCCTTACAAAACATAAACTCTCTCACATTTAAATTTTTAAATCAAAATATATTAAACAATTTACTTTCTGTACGATGTCTAGCAACTGATTTACTCATGCAAAACATCGCTGAAACATTAAAATTAAAACTAAATATTACTAATCCATTATATTTTTACGCTACTTCAGGAAAAACAGAACTAAATAGAGAAGACTTCCAGCACCTTGTAGGGCGAAATCTTCCTTTATGTTATATAGATTATGTAGATTCTCTTAAACAAAAGGCTGGAAATTTTATTGATGTATGGAACGTGTGGTGTACTTCATATGAAGAATATTGCCAAGACTTTGATTTAACATATGATAAAAGCAAAGATGAAGATTACTCGAACAGTCAGTATAATATCATCACTGGTAGAACAACTGTATTTGGAGACATTTTAAAATCAACATTTATGAAATTGGTTGATTTTCTCTATAATTATAACTTGATTGATTCCAATGATCTATGGCATTATACTATCAAAAATTTACCGATTGATTATTCCTTGTGGAAAATAAAATTTACACAATGTCCATCTTGGTGGCCTCAATTAAATATTAAAGATTCTAGAACAATTGAAGAGATTGATGATTATAAAACAGTATTAATAGAATTTCTACAGAAAGATAATGATTCTATTCCGCTTTTTTTTAATGGTAATTTTTCACATGGTGACAATCATTATGATTCAAATGTATATTGCCAACTAAAAGCCTTTGCCTTTGCAACTCCCAAAACCAGTTCATTGCAAATGGACGCAAAGCAATTATACAAACATATAACAATGAGTGGTTTTTGGTATCCTGCTAATGTACATTTTCATAATTATGGAACCTTAGATGGAAAATTGAGATTTCATCAAAATAACCAATCAAATCAGTACGTACCACTGATTAGCGAAATAAGGACATTAGCTAATAATATGTGGCAATACTATCGAATGAAAGATAATATAGTATTGCTATCTCCTATTTTCGATCAAGAAACACGGCTTGATTACAGCTCAGGTATACTTACATTTACAAAGGACCAAAATGAAATAGCATCATTTAACGATTTTCTATTAAATTTTAAAGATATTAGCCGCTATGGTACACCTGCCCCTTATAATAGCTATTTAATTATAGATCGAAAATATTTAAGGAGTTTCTTGAAAAAGAAAAACTTAACTCTATCATTTGTTATAAAACAAAAAATTAGTGTTAAAGACCGCATGAACAGGGATGATTTATATAATTCAACAAATTCTTATAAAATTATACACTTGAATGACTTTTAAAATTGATATAACTCGTGGAAAAGAAACAATAATATAGTAATATCCCTAAAGAGGAGTAACCCGATTTAAGTGACTATAAGATTCAATTAATAATTGTGAAAATATATAATAATCTTATGCTGACAAAAACATCAGGGCAGTAACAATCAGAGAGAGATTACTACAAATGTTTTGGGGTGAACTCTAAAAACATTTGAAAACTATTTCTATACCTAACAGGATTCAAACCAAACTAAATGATTTTTAAAAATCTAAAAATCAAGCACATACATTCAAAATATTTTCTAAATCTGCGAAAAATTGGTTCGTTGATCCAACCATGTAGTTCACAAAACCGACATTTGAAGATTTTGCTCTTCGATGTCGGTTTTTTCATTTCCCAATTCGTTGTTTTAAAATCATTTATTTACTAAACATCACTCGTATTTTGAAAAACCATAAAGTAGAGTATTCAAAAATTTATCACATCAAAATATCATGAAAAATCTTTTTTTCTTAACCATTTTTAAACAGTAAATTACGCTTTCCCGTAAAATATTGATTAGTGAAGTTTTGTATATTTGAATAAACTAAAAGCCGTAATGACAAAAAGAATTGCAACAGATTCTATTAAAGGATATTTTTACCAGTTTTACTATATAGAAAATGAAATTACTGAATTTCGTGATTCCATATATTATAATATACTCAAAAGAACTCCTAGCTATATAAATCATGAAAAAAATATATGATAATCTAAAGCATTTGGAAGAATATCTGAATGCTTTTTAAAATAATAATCACCAAATACACATGAATCAGGAACATCATAAATGGTTGACCTATTGGAAAAAAAATTTGTCAGACTCCTTAAATACAGATATTGACATTGATAAATCAGAATATTTTGAAATCGAAAATTTCAAAATCGAAAATCAGTTTATTGGTGAAATTGAAAAGGTTAACGCACTAATAGACTTTGAGGAAAAAAAGATTAATGATAAAAAAGGGATAAAAAGCAAAGAAAACGACGAGTGGATTCATATTGACTACGCTCCTATACTTATAGCTCCATTTAAACTTAAACCTCTTCCGGAACATTTAGTTCATCTTAAAGATAAAAAACCAAAATTCCCGTTTTGGTTTTCTGCAGTTCTTGATAGGAATGGTAAGCTATCCATCTCTGAAGAGACTTTTCCACTATTTCAGAGAAAATATCTGGAACCTTTAGCTGATGAAAAAAATGAGTTTATATTTAGCAGTGTAGAAGATGTCGATCATGCAACGACATTGGGAAGAGAAAGCTATACCAGATATTCAGAATATATATCCAATGTAATCAATGTATTTGAAAAAGCTATTCATCAAAAACTATATGAATATCATACAGAGGGATACGAGACAGTGTATAATGGTCTGATATTACTTCCTCAGGAAGACATTAATGCTGCTGAAGGTATTATCCAGCTGTACGAAAAAATTCTTAAAAGCAAAAAGATTCCACCTCTTTTAGAATCATTAATCACGTTAAAAAATAACAATCAGAAGCTCCCTGTTTCTGTTAATGACCACATCAATTTTAATGAACTTCATTTAGGACAGATGGGATTTGATTTCCCTATCTCAATATCTCAGAGAAAAAGCTTAAATACTCTTTTGAGCACTAATGACAAAGTTTTTGCCGTAAATGGACCTCCAGGAACCGGTAAAACAACTTTACTTCAAAGTATTGTGGCTACCAAAGTTGTAGCAACTGCTTTAGAAGGGAAAAAAGCTCCTATCATACTTGCTTGTTCTACCAACAATCAAGCTGTCACGAATATAATTGATAGCTTTTCCCGCTCTAATACAAGAGAAGGAAAATTACAAGGCAGATGGCTTCCTGATATTGATGGTTATGCTACTTATTTACCTTCTACTCTTAAAAGTGAAGAAGAGCTAAAAGGAACAAATTATAAAAAATTGAGTGGAAGCGGCATCTTCGGAAAAATTGAAAATCAAGAATATCTTAGTAGAGCTAAGGAATATTTCCTAGAAAAAGGTAAAACCTATTTTAATAAACCTATTCTTACTCTTAGTAATGCAACACAAAATCTTCGAAATGAGATTATTCTTATTGAAGAAAGCTTAAAAAAAGCAGGTACACTATGGAAAGATTATTTAATATCTGAAAAAGAATTTACATCTGAGTATTTATCTTCATCTTCTGATCGCTATTATAAGGAGGGCATTTTGAATGAATCTGTATTAATTACCGACATTCAGAATTTAAATCTAATTGAACGACAAATAATTTCATATTTTAAAGAAGAATCTTTTTTTAGAAAAATATTTTGTTTTTTAGGGTTTAAATCAGCTTTAAAAAACAGAGCGAGTGAGGTTAAAATCATTCTTAGAGATTCTTTGATTGTAATTACTGATGATTTTGTTTTTAAAAAAGCCGATATTCTGCATAAAATTGACTTCAAAATAAGCCTTGCTAAAAGAATAGTTAATACTGTAGAAAAATGGAAAGTTTGGAAAAAAGATAATCAAATAAATGGTAACCCACCATCTTCAGAAGAAGAATACTGGGATTTTGAGTTAACAAAGATTAGTGAGAAAATTCCTGCCAACTGTTTCTATGATGAATTGGATATAACGTTGCGACATAAAGCATTTCAGTTGGCCCTACATTACTGGGAAGCCCGATATCTCATAGAACTAGAAAGCAGTCTCTATGAATCTAATTTTGATGGAAAAGGTAAAGATCCGATGATGATGAGATGGCAGAGACACGCTATGCTTACCCCATGTTTTGTAAGTACTTTCTTTATGGCACCTAAATTCTTTAGCTTTTATAAATTCTTTAAAAAAGCAGAAGACGGTAAAAACCTATATGATACTCCCCCACTTTTAGATTTTATTGATCTGCTTATTGTTGACGAAGCCGGACAGGTTTCACCTGAAGTTGGAATTGCAACTTTTGCCTTGGCAAAACAAGCTGTTGTTGTGGGAGATGTTAAGCAAATTGAGCCCGTTTGGAATATTACAAATAAAATTGATATTGGAAATCTTAAAAAATGTCAGATTATTAAAGATTATGATGATACTATCTATGAAAAAGAATTTGACCAAAAAGGATTTCTTTCCTCTACAGGAAGTATTATGAAAATGTCTCAGAATGCTTCTGGATTTAAAGAGAAAGAACTTCATGAAAAGGGAGTTCTACTTACTGAACACAGAAGATGTTATGATGAAATTATTAATTATTGTAATGCTTTAGCTTATGATGGTCAGTTAGTTCCACTAAGAGGAAAAGCTTCAGCAGATCTTCTATTTGCACCAATGTACTGTATACATGTTGAAGGGCAATCTACAAAAAATAACAATGGAAGCAGATTCAATCAAAATGAGGCAAAAGAAATTGTAGAGTGGTTAACAAAGAACCGAATTTCAATTGAAAAAAAATATGGACAGATAGAAAAGGCTGTTGGAATTATTACCCCTTTCACAGGACAAAAACACCTTTTAAAAAATACATTAAAAAATGCAGGATTTAAAGTTGATGATCTTAAAATAGGAACTGTTCATGCACTTCAGGGAGCAGAACGAGCTATTGTTTTATTTTCAATGGTATATGGAGATGAGGATAAAGGTACGTTATTTTTCGACAGGGATAATAAACCTAATATGCTAAATGTGGCAGTCTCCAGAGCAAAAGATAATTTCATTGTTTTCGCCAATACCAAAATTCTTAATAAAAATGTAAAAACACCTTCCGGAGTTCTGGCCAATTTTTTACAATATGAAATTACCAAAAACTAATACCACAATTATAACACTACACTAATTTAAAATATAAACTCAGAACCTCTTACCTCTAAACAAATTAAAACCAATATCTTACTTAAATCTATAGTTAGCATTACTACTGATGAAAAGCTCATTTTTTTCTTCAGAAATAATTTCAATAAAGCGGCTGTAATGCTTCAGAACGTCGGATATAAGTTCATTCTTTGTAAACAGCTGCACATCATACCCTTCCCTGCTATCTCCAAAATAAGATGCTGGAAAATAAATCATTTTATCATGCAGATCCGGAAGATTGTCCTCTTCAAGAAGATACGCAGAAACCATTTTCGATTCGCTTCTTACCCCATACATAAAATTATTCACGACATCATGTTTGATCTCAATTTCAAGGGCTTCTGGTTCTGTACTTACATTTATTTTAACTTCAATATTGAATGTAGAAAATTCCAGCTTAAGTTCTTCAAACGCATCTTTAACTGTCGTATTCAGAAATACGTGTACTGATTTCTGATCCTGAAAAGATACGATTTGATGAAGCCTTTCTTTCCAGTAAGTACCTGACCAGGGAACGGTAGTAGTAGAAAAATCTCTTTCATAATATTTCTGATCGATCACTAAAGCTTTCATTAAACTGACCATAAAGAGAATCATAATCACAGAAAAAGGCAGTGCTGTGATGAGAGTCATATTCTGCAAGGCCGGTAAACCACCTGCTTTCAGCAATATTAATGCAAGAGCAGCCAGTAAAACACCCCATCCTACAGTTTGCCATTTTGGCGAAACCTTAGCGTTTTTCGTTGCAATATTATTCATCACCAGTATTCCGGAATCTGCTGATGTCACAAAAAAGATGATGATGATAAAAATGGTAAGAAAATTGGTCACCGTTGTTAAAGGCATATATTCAAAAAACCTAAACATCAATGCATCAGGATTAGATGATAATCTGCTTAATAAACCATCCGCCACATTCATATCAAACCAAATAGCGGAATTTCCAAAGACCGACATCCATATAAAATTGAACAATGTAGGGATTAAAAGCACTGCGGCAATAAATTCTCTAATGGTTCTTCCTTTAGAAATCCTTGCAATAAAAAGACCTACAAACGGAGACCATGAAATCCACCATGCCCAATATAAAATAGTCCAGTCATAAAACCACTGTTGCGTATTTACATCGTAAACATGGGTATTAAATGTTAAGCTGAAGAAATTCGTAATATAATTGCCGATACCTTCTGTGAAACTTCCGATAAGGTAAATTGTAGGTCCACAAACAAGTACAAACAAGAGAAGTATAATAACGGTAATAATATTAATGTTGCTCAGAATTCTCACCCCTTTATCAACCCCGCTCACAGCGGACACTACCGAACATGAAACCAAAATCAAAACAATCATGATCTGATATTTAAAACTGCTTTCCGGTAAAATGTTTAATACTTCAAGTCCTGAATTGATTTGCATCACTCCAAAGCCCAGCGTGGTAGTAATTCCAAAAAAAGTACTGCAAAGAGCAAAAATATCAACAGCATTTCCCCATCTACCCTTTACTTTATCTTTAAGTAAAGGATAAAAGCAACTTCTGAGCGAAAGAGGTAACCTGTAGCGGTAAGCAAAATAAGCCAACGACAGCCCTACAAGACCATATATTGCCCACGCATGGATTCCCCAATGAAAAAAAGTATACAATTGTGCGTTTTTTGCCCGTTCTACAGAAGACTGTGCAGTAAAAACCTCATTTGAATAGTGTTGCATGGGTTCGGCAACACTGAAATACATCAACCCGATACCCATACCCGCAGCGAAGAGCATTGAAATCCACGAAAAGAAAGAGTATGTCGGCTTACTGTCGTTTCTTCCAAGTCTGATGTTGCCAAATTTACTGAACATTAAAAACACAAGAAACATCACAAACAATGTGACGGCCCAAACGTAAACCCAATTTAAATTGACAAAAATAAAATTTTTGACCTCGTTAAGAATTAACTGTGAATCTGTAGGATAAACTACCGATATTAAACAAATACCGATGATAAAAATAAAACTTGGAATGATAATTCCACCATTCAAAGTTGTTCTAAGCTTTATATTTTTGAGCATGTTAAAAACTTTTTTAGGTCCAAAAAGGTACATAAATAAAATTTAACCGATCCTTAAAGCCAATGGCGCCACTTATAAGTGGCGCCATTTTTTATTTTTAATAATAAGTCCGGTTGATAAATGTAAAAGATATAAATTTCTTACAATTTAATGTTCCAAATCCCATGCATCCTATTACAGGTATTTACCTAAATTTAATTCCACATCACCATACGTCTGTAATCCCTGATCCAGCAATGCTTTGATTCTACCTCTGGCTTCAGGTTCTGTAAGAGAAGCAAAAAATCGGGTCTGGGTTTCCATAATATGCTCATTTTTTGGAATAATTACCCTTTCATTCATAATGGATTTAATCGTCGTAATAATTTTCTTATCAAAAGAAGCAATCCTGTTCGCCAGATTTTCGACAAATCCGTCTAGTTCATTATCTGGAAAAGCCCTGTTAATCCAACCGTATGCTGCTGCTGTTTCCGCATCATAATCGTCACCACTCAGGATAATTTCCAATGCTCTAGCCTTGCCCGTCAGAAGGTGTAATCTTTCTAATCCTCCTCCTCCGGGGAATGAACCAATCCCTATTTCAGGCTGTGCAAAAAAAGCTTTTTCCTTACTTGCAAAACGCATATCAAAAGCCTGGATAAACTCGCTTCCAAGCCCCCTTGCTCTACCTCTGATAGATGCAATGCTTACAAATGGAGCCTGCTCAAGACGTTTTGCAACATCCGGCCAGGAAATAGATAAGCCTGTTTCTCCCGTCCCTTTAGGAAATTCAAAAATATTTATTAATTCTGCGTGGGCTACATAGAAATCCGGATTTGCACTTTCAACAACCACTACCTTTAAGTTTTCATTAGCTTCCAGTTCGCTCATTAATTCTCTTAATTGTACGGAAAATTCAGGATCAAAAATATTTACCGGAGGATTATCTATTGTTACCTTCCAGTAGTTTTCGTTTACTTTGTTTATTGAAAAAATCATAATGCTATTGTGTTTATGTTATTTATATTTTAAGTGCCTATATACAATTTTACACTACTGTCCTTCTGACGAAGGAAGAATCTCATAATATGGCTTAGATTCTTCATTTCACTTCGTTACATTCAGAATGACAGAGTCATAATAATAAGATAAATTCATTAGTGTAAAATTGTATGTAATTACCATATTTTAATTATTGAGAAACAGATGAATCTTCAAAAAAGAGTTCATAGTCCAGGGCTTGTTATTGGAAGTTCAAAGTTAGATGAGCAGCGCCTTTTCCTTTAACACAAATCAAGGAATCTCTTACACTATTCTCTGATTGCGGATTTCAGTTGGCGAAACACCTTTTACTTTTTTGAAAAACCTTGAAAAATAAGGAACATTCGAGAAGCCCAACTGATAGGCGACATCACTGATATTCAAATCAGTCTGGTGCAGAAGAATTTCTGCCTGTTCAACAATAAATTCCCGAATATAAATGCTTGTACTTTTCCCCGTTTCTGCCCGTATAAGATCGGTAAGGTAATTGGATGAGAGATTGAGCTCTTCAGCGATTGAAGATACAGTAGGGACATTCTGAACCGGTTTTGAAAAATCTTTATAATGATTTTGTAATAAACTTTTAACCTTAGAGCTAACGGAAACAGCTTTTGTAGCTTTTTCTTTAAATTGTCTTTCATAAAAAACATCGGCATACGAAAGAACAGCATTTAACAAAGATAAGATGACGTTAATGTTTGCCCTGGATTTATTTTCAAGAAGTTCCATATGGATTTTAGTAAAAAGCCAGGTGATAGTTTCTTCTTCATCCGCCGTCATAAAAAGGGCATCATTGATCTCATAACTGAAATATTTATAATGATTAATTTTAGCCGCAATGGGATTTTGTTTGATCAAATCGGGATGAAAAACAAATGCATAGCCATCCCAAAAGGTAAGACTGTCCCAGGAAACCACCTGCCCCGGTTCGCTGAAGAGCATCAATCCATTTTCAGTATAATATTTATTATTACCATAATTGATATCGCCAGTGAAGTTTTTCTTTAGGGAAATTTTGAAGAGATTAACCTGTATCTCATCACTCGACTGGGGAAAATTAGGAATAGCCTGTTTGCAAACCCTGCTGTCCATCAATGGGTGCAAAGGTCCGGTAAGGTTTAAATATTTATTATAGTCGGTTAAATCATTAAATGTTTTCATCTGACAAAAATGCAAAATTTGTTTCGAATTTTAAATTCAGATGAACACAACCTATAAAATAATGATGATTAACTTTTATCTTACACCTACTTACAGCCTTTACCTTAAAATTTTCCTTACTGTTTATTTATACCTAAAAGTCCTAAAATCCAATACCTCAGCGTTAATAACCGATCCAGTTCTTAAACTGGGCAGATTTTTCACGACTGATTATAATCGCGTCATCACTTTTTATCAGCTCCAGTTTCAGTTTACCTTTAAAGTAATTGCTTACCTTTCGGACGGAATCGATATGGATAATATACTGCCTGTTGGCTCTGAAAAATAATTTAGGGTCCAGCTGCTGTTCCAGTTCTTCCAAGGTTTGTGGAATTACCTCTTCCTCACCATTCAACAGTTTTGCTTTAGTAAGTTTAAACTCTGAGTAGAAATACAGGATATCATTCACCAAAAGAGTTTTATAAGCATCTCTGTAAGAGAGCAGAAAACGGTTTCTGTAACCTTTGGGCTCCAGAGAATTTAAAAGGCTATCTATTAATCTACGATCAATATTGACAATCGTTTTGGCTTCCAGCTTTTCTATGGCAGTATGCAGTTCATCCTGTTCGATAGGTTTCAGGAGATAATACACACTGTTATATCTGAATGCTTTGACCGCATATTCATCATAGGCTGTCGTAAAGATAACAGGACACTGGACTTCTGTTTTTTCAAAAATTTCAAAACTTAATCCATCAGACAGCCTTATATCCATCATAACAACATCCGGCTCCGGGTTTTCATTAAACCACTGAACACTTTCCGCTACACTTTCAATGACGCCTACTATCTCTGCGTCTGGTCGTATTTCACCAAGCAGACGTACCAATCTTTCAGCATTGGGAATCTCATCTTCAATAATTAAAATCCTGCTTGTCATCATAGCTTAGAAGGGGTATTGTTACTTTAAAATATTTATCGGTTTTATTAATCTCTACCGGCTGATCCGACAGCAGCTGATACCTGCGTTTTATATTGCTTAATCCTATACCAAAGGAGTCCAGTGTTTTGGTAATGGGCAGCATATTGTTTTCAACCGTCAATGTTTGGGCATCATGGGTACTGATCCGGACAATCAGAGGTTCTTTTCTGCTCGTTTTATTATGTTTTAAAGCATTTTCAACAAGCAATTGCAGGGTAAGAGGCGGCATGTAGAGACTTTTTGATGATTCATCCACATCGATATGAAACAAAACCCCATTCGAGAAACGGTGTTCTATGAGAAACCTGTAGGACTCCAGAAATTTAAGTTCCTGTTCCAGCGTAATGATATCTTTTTTCGAGTTTACGAGAAGATACCGGTATATACGTGAAAAGTTCTCAGCATATTCATAGCCCAACATCTGGTCTTTAAGGATCAATTCAGATAATACGCTCAGGTTATTGAATACAAAATGTGAATCTATCTGGAGTTTCAGGGACTGCAATTCCGCTTCCATGGCAACTTGATTGAGCTCTGAAGCCTCTAAAGCCGCATTTTTCCAGTTGGATATGAGATAATTTCCTGTATGAATGCCTACGATGGATAATGCAATGATGGTACTTACAACAAGCCATTGGATCATTCCCCTGGCTTCTTCTACAGATCCTCCCGGACCAAATCCAAAGGTGAGAGGCTTTCCGTTCATCCGGGAACTGAACAGGTTGATGAGCAGCTGTACCAAAAGGATCACAAAAAGGTTTAGAAATATCTCAGCAGTAAAACGCTTTCCCGGATTATTGGTCCAGGGGAGCCGCCGGTTAAGCCTGCTTCCTATCAGAATGCTTGCTTCCGATACCGTAAAACAAAAGATAAAGGACACGGACAGATCACGTGCTATTTTCGTCCAGTTTCTGTCAAAATAATTCCTCCTGTAAGGTGTGAACGGATCAATGATATAGGAAATCAAATACATCATTAAAAATGCAAAACACACAATCAGTATTCGTTTCCATCTATTATTTAAAAATGTACTTTGTTCTTCCCTCATAAGATTGGTCTTGCATAAAAATGACTTTTTTGTACTGTAAAAAATCCTTTGACAGCTTATTGCAAATTTGAGAATTTAAATATACAAAAGGCTTATCCTTCAAAAGTATTTTTAATTATGATAAGATTTATTGATCGGAATGGATTTCTTCGGATTCAACATTTTGTTTCCTATACCATGTCATCGATTGCAGAATGTGGTCCCGGTATATAAATCCATGGATCAAAGCTATGGAAAGATGGCCAACCACCATAAAGAAAAGCAGCCACGCCATTACCCTATGTGCATCATGCAGCCAGGCATAGGAAACGGGATTTTGCTCCAAAATAGCGGGAAGATGAAGCCCCGGATACAGCCTTACCGGAAAGCCGCCCGCAGACAATTGCGCCCAGCCGGTCAATGGGAGTGCCACCATCATTCCATAAAATACCCAATGCAGTGCATCAGCCATATGTTTCTGCCAGGTCGGCATGCTATCCGGAAGTTGTGGAACAGGATTCATAAAACGGTTGACCAAACGCACTATAACCAGCAGGAGGATCGCTATTCCTAAAGGGATATGCAGACTCAGCAGTCTCGGCCTCCATGTTAATGAGGTCATCATTCCTACTCCGATGAACAACATCGTCAATATCATTACAGCCATCAGCCAATGGAGAATCCGAGCGGTCCTGTTGAAAGATGCAGGAGGTGCTTGTTTTGGGGTTTTATCATCCATAATTATTTATTTTGTGGTTTTTCATTTTTAGGTTTTCCTACTGCATCGGTGGCCTTGCCATAACCGATCTCTCTTACCCTGGCATTATATGAATGGGAATATATACCTGCTCTGGCTACTAAAACGGGATCGTCAGACAGTGCAATACCTTTTGGAACAAGTGTGGGGTCGAAATTAATATCTCTACAACCTCCCTCAGTCTGGTCAAAAACACGGGTGACTTTTAAAGTCCCTGCTATAATTTGTTTGCGGTCTGCAGGCCAGACTTGTGACGGATCATTGACAGGATCTCCAGGCTCAGCTATTGTTAATACCAGATCCCAATACAACGGTTCTTTTTCCAGTCGTTTTTTCAGCTCATCGAAAAGATAGTTGGGACTCGCTTTTTCACGTTCCTCAGCACTCATCGAAATAAATGGAGCATGGGGACGCATGGACCAACGAACAGGGTGCTTTTTCCCTTGCGAGTCAACCAGCAGAAAGGCATTGATGACGTAATATTCCGCTCCTGCAAAACTTTTTGTCCACGGTGCCTTAGCATCCCACTCTATAGATTTTTTAGCTTCCGGATATTCTTTAAGAAAAGCTTCTACCTTTGCCGGATTGGGTTTTCCGGTGGCAGGATCTTCTTTAAAAGCTTCTTTCTGCTTTAAAAAACCTACGGCATCGCGAGTACCGAAAAAAGGTTTATTATTCAATTTCATCCGCCACTGTTCCCCATCATCAGAGGTCAGCATCAAGGCCATACTTACGGTACGGCTGGAGTTGTCCGGTGCATGGGGATTGCCCGTTCCCAAAGAGAATCTGCCGATCGCAGGAACATCTTTCTGTGTAAATACCTGTGCAATGGATAGATCTTTGGCATTACCCGATGCATGAAAAGTTCCTTCAAAACAGATACCTTTACCATGAGCACGGCGGTACCCTGCCGGAAATGAATCAGGTGTATCTTTTAAAAATGTTTGTGTGGTAACACGTTTCCCTATAAGACCCGCAGCCCATGCAAAGGCCGATATGAGTACCAAAGCAATGAGGCCAATCCCTGCAAGAGTGAACCCTACTTGTTTTTTTTTGGAATCAAAAAAAGACTTTTTCATAATATTCTGTTCATTAATATTTATTAAAATACAAAGAAATGAAGTTAATAACAAGCATTAACCTTTATATTTACCGAAGCTGATTAATTTGCAGCTGAAATGAACTATGCGCCAACTGAAATAATCTTTAAACCAGTATAGTAAATAATGTAATTTTGTTCATAATGAAAAAATCCGGGGAAATTCCGCTACACCAATTGACATCTGAAAAATTTCAGTATGCCACGCTGGATAATGGTCACCCAGAAAATTTTGATGACGTTCACCGGCACAACTTTTATGAGATCATCTGGTTTGAGCAGGTACTTCCCGAAAGTCTACTCTATTTGGACTTCGAATGCTTTAAGCTCGAAAAAAATCAGGTATACCTTATATTACCCGGGCAGGTGTTTGATATGAAGCTGAAGGGAGAACGCGGACATGTTCTTGCTGTCAGCAAAGAGCTTTTTGGAAGCACTATAGAAAACGGGAAATTGCTTAGTCATCAGATCAGGCCGTTTGTACTTTCCGGCAGGAGTCTGGAAGACTGCTCAGCCCTTATCCAGCTGATTGCTAAAGAATATAGGGACAGCGGGCGTATTGATCTCTTAAAAGCTTACCTTAAAGCACTCCTGATAATTATTGCTGATGAGACTCATTTTAAATCCGCTCAAAGCACCGACCATCTAAGACTCGAAAAACTTCATACGTTAATTGACCGGTTCTATATCAGTCAAAGGGAATCGGATTTTTATGCTGATGCATTGAATATTACCGTACATCATCTTAATTATACGGTAAGAAAACTTTTGGGCCTGACGGTGAAGAAACTGATCTCCCAGCGTTTGATTTTAGAAGCGAAGAGAGAACTCTCATTTGGTGCCCGAAGTGTCAAAGAAATAGCTTATATGCTGGGGTTCAACGATACATCTTATTTTTCGCGTTTTTTCAAAACCCAAACAGGAATGCGGCCTGAAGACTTTAAGTCCCAAAGTAACCAAAACATCAAATAAATTTATATTCAATATTCAGTTTGTACCATTGATTATTCATTTTTGCCATTGAATCCAATTCATTTTCAGACGAATTTTGCAGGATTAATCAACATCCCCATAGCTTCCTATGAAAAAATTCAGCATCATCGTCATTATACTGGCTCTCCTCAATACCCTTGAATCTCTCAGTATTGATCTTTACCTGCCGGCATTTCCCAGTATGGCGAAGATATTTAATACGGACATCGGCAATATACAGGTTTCCATTTCCGTATTTTTTGCAGGATTTGCTATTGGCCAATTGTTTTGGGGTCCATTATCCGATAAGAAGGGAAGAAAGCCTGCGCTGTATGCTGGAATACTTATATTTATTATAGCCGCTTTCACCATTATATTCACCACCAACTATTATGTATTGTGGATAATGCGTTTTATCCAGGCATTCGGGGGAAGTGCAGGTATTGTGGTGGGAAGAGCTATCGTGGCCGATCTCTACGATAAGGAAAAGGCTATCAAAATATTTTCAAGTCAGTCTCAGATTAGCGGTATTGCTCCTATTGTAGCGCCATTGTTGGGAAGCTTATTTTTAAACCTTTGGGGCTGGGAGAGTTCATTTGCTTTTTTAACCCTTTTAGGTGCTCTTACTTTGATGATGACCATCGGTTGGATTCCTGAAACCAATAAAAGACCCCACAGTCAAAATTCAGTTATAGAAGAACATACGTTATATATTCAGATCAAAAATATTTTCAGGAATAAAGACTTTGTCCAAAATGCAATTATAGGCAGCATCGCTTTTGCATCATTGATTATTTATATTTCGGGATCTCCTTTTCTGTTTATGGAAATCCATCATTTTTCAACGACGGCATTCAGTCTTATTTTCGCACTTAATTCTGTGGCATTGATTATTGCTGCCTATTTAACACCTAAATTTTTAAAGAGAGTGAATGACAGGAAACTACTTTTTTATGCAGTATCTCTATTGTTTATTGCCTGTCTTACGCATACTATTGCAGCGTTCTATCACTGGAATGTGGTTTCTGAAATTATTAGTCTGTATCTTTCAATTTTTTCTATCGGTATATTATTCCCCATAACAACGGCCGGCGCCCTTGCTCCATTTAAGGAAGGTAAAGGTATTGCTGCAGCTTTATTCGGTTTCTTACAGCTGATGTTGACCTTTCTTCTTTCCGGAGCGGTCAGCCTGTTAGAATCTGACTCTGCAATGCCTATCACGGTAGCCCGGTTATCTATTGCACTGATTGCTTTATACATGGGATATTTAACTTCAAAAGAGAAAAAATTCACATTCCGCCGCGCATGGCAACAAATCAAGAGTAAATAAACTGATTTAAAATCATTGTCCTCAATATATGATAAGCAGTCTACTTAGCGAATAAATACAGGTATTTCCCATCCATAGAACAAGACTTTAAGCACAGTCTCAACCCTTCCTATATAGAATTATTATAAATTTAATAATAATTAATAATCATGATAAATTTCATATTCAAAAATCTTTATAAGTTGTAATTTAGAATCAGCTAAGAAAGGTGAAATATCCTTTATTAAAAAAATACATCTTCTTAATTAACAGATACATACCTTTCATTTCTTAGCACATTTCTAAATTATGAAAACAGAAGACCAAAAAACCTTCACTGCAATACACCGGATATTGCATTGGCTGATTGCTGTATTGATGACCGTATTGTTCATCACCGGCTTTTTAAGAATGAAATGGATGGGAAAAAGAACCATTCTGAGTGCCATTGAACAACATGCACCCGACGTAGTTACCCAGGAACAAAAATTAAGCATAGCCAAAACTATTCTTTCTCCTATGTGGCATTGGCATGAATGGGCAGCTTACGGAATATTGGTTGTATTCGGAATAAGGATCATCTATATGATATTAAAAGGGATCAGATTTCCTAATCCTTTCCAAAAAGGCATTCCCACTAAAGAACGGTTACAGGGCTTGATATATATAGTATTTTATATTTTTATCGCTGTTTTTGTCATTACCGGTTTTTACTTAAAATGGGGAGACGGTTCTTTAAAGAAACCTATGGAAACCGTTCACAAATGGGCTTTATATGTATTTCCAATTTTTATTGTGATCCATTTGTTAGGAATTGCCATTGCTGAGCTAGGCAGTAAGAAAGGAATTGTTTCGCGGATGCTGGGAGGGTGATTCATGAATACAGATTAATATAGCTCATTACCCGCTATTTTTAAACAATTTATTTCCTGATTTAATATAAATAAAGGAGGCTGCCTTAAAGAGAGCCTCAGACTGTAATTGAAGATTTTAAAATAATTAAGCCAAACCGTAAAAATTTTCCTTCATATTCAATGCAAATCGGACTGCCCTCCGCAAAGTCCCTTATTTTAGAGCATATTAAAAGGATTATTTCTGATGATTTCAAAGTAAGAGACTGTTTTTCTCACAATGATACAAGTAGCAAAGTTATGCTCTTCAGGAATTTTTTAATAGGATCTTTCAAAAGAAAATACCAAATATTCCGTTTAATTGTTAAATTTGGCTCATGCGAAAGAATCTTTATCTTATTATTTTATCATTTTCTCTTACCGGTTGCTATACTTACCAGGTAAAAAAACGGGTGGATCCGGTGGCCGACAATAAGCAAGAATCTAAAAAGGGCGCAGCTCCCGTAAATAACTCCACACTTAAGAAAGGCACAGCAGGAGAATCCCAAAACCCGAATGTACAACCAGCACCCGCTCCTATTAATGTTCAGCAGGAGCTTTCCCAGGGTAAAAATGTTAAGATTAAGACGGATCGCGGAAGTTATAAAATAATAGTGGACCGATGGGAAGGTGACAGCCTTGTAGCACATCCGGTCCGTAATCCTGATAAAATTCTGAAATTCCACAAGAACCAGATCAATGGTGAAAAAATAGCAGAAAAACGTTTTTCACAACCCATAGCAGATATTATTACCGTCACTGCTTATGCCGGAATTGGTGCGTTAATCTGGTATCTTCTCAAGTAATTTTACAACTTATCTCACTGACGTAAGCTCCTTATTTCTTTTCATTTCCCGTTCTCCAGGTTGTATAAGTTTGGAGTCATGAAAGCTGTTTAAATCATCTGTTTTTTATAAGACTGAATAGGCAGACACGCTAAAAGTCAAATTTAATGCTTATGTAATTCTCATTTTTAAAGATTGTTCTTCAGGTCTCCGAATCAAGCCAGGCGTTATATCAATTAAAATTTTCACAACAATAATTATAAATAGATTATTTTATAATCAAATAATACGCTTATGGATAAATTTTTATACATAGAAATCCCATTTTCACTAAGAATGGCCTTATAGTTGTAGAGTCATTACCAACCAAACACTTAAATTATATTCATTATGGAAACTAAAACAGTTACGAAGAAGTCACCTGTTCGGAAAACAACATCAAAAACAGCTTCAAAAACAACAGCTAAGACACCCGCCAAAAAAAATGCCGCTAAAGAACTGAAGGATCTTTTTGAAGATTCATTAAAGGATATCTACTGGGCAGAAAAAGCATTACTGAAAGCGTTACCGAAAATGATGAAAAATGCGAGTGACGAAAAACTTAAAAATGCTATCGATAAGCACATTAAAGAAACAGAAAGCCACGTGGAAAGACTGGAAGCATGTTTTAATGCATTAGGTAAAAAAGCACAGGCAAAAAAATGTGATGCCATGCAGGGATTACTGGATGAAGGCAAAAGCATTATGGAAGAAACAGAAGCGGGAGCGGTAAGAGATGCTGGGATTATTGCAGCAGCACAAAAAGTGGAACATTATGAAATTGCAACTTATGGAACTTTAGCTGCATTTGCCAAAGTATTGAAAGAAGAAGATTGTCTTAAAAATCTTTTGAGTACGTTGGAAGAAGAAAAAAAATGCGATCAGCTTCTATCAAAAGTTGCGGATACTGCTCTTAACAGTAAAGCGATGTAAAGCATTCCTACGCTATAAAAAGAGGAAACCAAAATTGGTTTCCTCTTTTTATTCCTCCTTACCTCTTGCTCCTTCAAATACATTGTTATCAAAATAAATTTTACAACAGTCTGTTAATTATGTACTTTAAAATTTTCCGCATAAATGGGAAATCCTTTTTTTATGGTTTCCGTATTCGTACTCCCAATTCCATTAGCATTAATAATCCACACCGATCCTGATCCCCGGCAAGAAGAATAAGTGCAAAATTGAATAGAATACTCCAAAGGTAAAGAGGAAGCTATTTGTTTTTTTATAACGTATATCATAAAAATTCAAATTGATACATAAATATTACTACCAGGCATAAAAAAAACACCCAAACAAAAATGTTTGAGTGCCAAGAAACAAGGTATTCCCCACCTTAGTTTTCTACTATGTTTTATTTCAATGTTTTTTTTGTTTTTTCAGCTTCTGCCAAATGATGTTCCAATGTTGGAATTGTAGTACGGGCAAAATTTCTGAGAGCTTCATTTTTCCCATCGGATGCCTGTTCTTTAAACTCGTCTATATCCTTTTTGTGATCACTTACCATCAAATCGGCATACATACGGTCAAATTCCACTCCTTTTTTAGCTTTCAGATCATCATATTTTTTCTGCTTATCAGCATCAAGATCTGTTGGTAAAGTATATCCTGCAGACGAAGCCCACTTTTTAAGTTCATCATTAGCTTTAGTATGATCCTTAACCATCATTTCGCCTAATGTTTTTACAGCAGCTTGAGTTGCGTTTCCGGAAGCGAGTTTTCCCATCATCACTTCCATCATTCCTCCCCTGGCTGCCGCATCAGCAAATTTTTTATCCTGGTTACTAAGAGCGTTTACCGTATCCGTAACCGCTCCTGACGCCGCAGCCGAATCCGTCATTACACTTCCGGAATCTACATTGGTAATCACAGTTGTACTGTCAACGGTCTGCTCCATAGTCGTAGTTTCACTTTTTTTACAGGCAGTCATAGCAGCCAGCGCCCATAAGGCTAAAATTGATTTTTTCATATACATATATTTTAATATTTGGAATTTGGTTCTTTATTTATTGAAGCTTTCCCTTTCTCACAGGGGTAAAGCTCAATTTGAAGTTTAAAAATAAACCTTTTCAACGGGCTGAATTATGATCCCCGTCATATCGTCACAGGAAAATCAATTCTTTTGCTTTTTCTATTAAAAACTGAGAAATCTCATACCTTCTTCATCTCTGCAAGCATTTACTTATCTTTGCTGTTCTAAACTTAATTTAAAAGCATATGATAAAAAAATTTATTCCCTGTGATTGCCTGTTCAGGAGACTTTCACCTTTCAAAATGAAGTTTCAATTTCCCGATACCGGCATTTAAGAATATAGAGTCAATAATTTAATATTGATTCAAAATCATCAATTAATTTTTCGCCTAAAAATCTAATTATTACCTGTTTATGAAACAGTTAAGTGTTAAATACCCGATATTTAAACTACAAGTGTTTAAGATAAAAGGGCTCTTACCGACACACTTAATCCCTCATTATAAAAAGGTTTAATAAAGATATTACACTGGAATGCATTGCATAACAGACGGGTTGTTTAAAAAAAAGATATTAAAAAAAAATATTACTTTTGCTTGAAAGAATAAAAATGTGTTTTATATCATTTTTATTAGTAATTTTAGGTACACCAATTATAAAACATTAAATTCAGTCAAATGAGAAAAATAATTCTACTCCTTACCTGCATGTTTGGTATTTCGGTTTTCTCACAAATTAAAGTGTTGAAAAACGAGACTTTGGTGGAAATTGGTAAAGATAATTCTGTAGGTTTATATAAAAAAGAAGACAAATTCACTTTCAATTATCAGGATCTCAATACCAGTAATTTGAATACGATAAGGTCTTTTTCGTTCGAGAATCAGAATAATGATGTAGACGGACTGTATAGCATAATTATAAGCGGTTTCACCACTATGCCAGCTTCCAACGTAACCCTTGAACTTCCTAACGATATTATTGAGCTTCACTATGAAAAGAACTATGGACAGCCTACTGTTCAGTTTATTCAGTATATCAATAAAAACAGGAAATATGTAGGGAAATCACAGTATCTGACGAGAAAGCAGGTAGATAAGATTTTCGGAAAATCTACCGGAAAATCGAGTCTGTACCAAGGTGCATCCGTAGCACCCCAGCAGTATAATTCAAAGCCAGCTACTACTTACAAGTCTACCACAAAAAGCAGCAAAGCAAGAAAATAACCGTATATAAAAAATATAAGTGAGCTCATTCTACCGGAATGAGTTTTTTATTTTATTTTTGCAAAAAGACTGTACAGAATATGTCCCTTCAGATAACTAATTTAACCAAAAAATTTGGTGAGCAGATCGCTCTCAATGCGATCAATATCAGTATTGACAAAAATGAGATCATTGGTCTTCTGGGTCCAAACGGGGCCGGAAAATCAACCTTAATGAAATCAATTGTCGGTTCTCTGAAAATAGATGAAGGTGAAATTATCTTTAATGGTAAAAACATAACGGAGAATGAAATCGAAACTAAAAAAAATATCGGCTTTCTCCCTGAAAATAATCCGTTATACCTGGAAATGTACGTCAAGGAATATTTGGAGTTCGTAGCTCATATTCATCAGATCTCCGCGAATAAGATAGATCATGTCATCGAACTGGTAGGACTTACCCCCGAAAAATCAAAAAAAATAGGTCAGCTATCCAAAGGGTATAAGCAAAGAGTGGGATTAGCCCAGGCTATTATCCATGAGCCTGATTTACTGATTCTGGATGAGCCTACAAATGGACTGGATCCTAATCAGATCATAGAGATCAGGAATGTGGTTAAAGAGATCGGAAAAGAAAAAACCGTATTGCTTTCCACTCATATTATGCAGGAGGTAGAAGCGCTTTGTTCCCGCGTAATTCTAATTCATAAAGGGAATATCTTACAGGACTGCCCTATTGAAGAATTTAAAGGCAAATATGAAAGCCTTGAGGAAGCTTTTGCAAGCTACACGGCAGCTTCCCTCCCCAGTTAATTTTTTAATTCTGTAAAAAACCTGCTTTCTGCAAAACTTTCCTTTGCAGCCTTATATCCTATTCCAAAGATTTCTTCCATACGGTATTTCTTTCTCTCAAAAGCACCGTAATTGGATAAATCCTGAGAAGAAATAAACCAGTCACAATAATCAAATTTTACCCTTTCCACCCTGTAAGATAAAAGATCATAAGAACGGGAAACAATAGCTTTAATGGACTTCAAATCCTTGATATTCGTATCATGAGGCGGCGACACAAATACCCCAATCAGCTGATCACAATTCTCTCTGATGATATCAGCCGGAAAATTATTCAGAACTCCCCCATCGCAATACATTTCTCCATTGACGATATAAGGGGTGGTAATTCCCGGAATGGAACAGGAAGCGATAATGGCATCCGTCACTTTAAAGCTGTCATCAAATATCCTCTGAGTACCTGAAACCAGCTCCGTAGCTACAATTTTCACCTCTTTATCCAGATCTCTCAATCTCATATCTTTAAATATGGGTGTCAAATAATTCTTAAAGATAACAGACGACACCAATCCGGGCTGATTAAAGGTAAAATGTTTCCAGTTGAAGAAATAAACCGAAGTAAAAAACCTCAGGATCTCTTCAGGAGATTTTCCTATGGCATATAAACATCCTACAATAGAACCGGCGCTGCAGCATGACAATACATCTGCATCAATATTATTTTCTTTCAAAAATTTTAAAACTCCGGCATGAGCTATGCCCTTAGTGCCCCCTCCTGATAAAACTAATCCTACTTTTTCAGAATTCATAGATTAAATGTAAGAAAACGAGATGAATTTTCTGTTTATTTTTTTATTAATTATCTATCTGACAATCTATCATCAAGCTAAATTATCTTTTCACCAAAAAAAGCTACAGATGATCTGCAGCTTTTTTATTGATAGATTTTTTGTTCTTTTTTAGATATGAATCACTTCGCCATATGCAGCAGCGGCAGCTTCCATAATCGCTTCCGAAATAGTCGGGTGCGGGTGGATAGATTTAATGATCTCATGACCTGTTGTTTCCAGTTTTCTGGCTACAACAGCTTCTGCTACCATATCCGTTACACCTTCACCGATCATGTGACATCCTAACCATTCTCCATATTTCGCATCGAAAATTACTTTTACGAAACCATCCGTATTTCCGTTTGCAGTTGCTTTACCACTTGCTGAAAGAGGGAATTTACCTACTTTGATATCATAACCTTTTTCTTTGGCCTGCTTTTCAGTAAGACCTACAGAAGCTACTTCAGGGTGGCAATAAGTACATCCCGGAATATTTCCGTAGTCTATTTTTTCAACGTGCAGTCCTTTGATTTTTTCTACACATGTAATTCCTTCTGCAGAAGCCACGTGTGCTAACGCCTGGGTAGGAATGAGATCTCCAATTGCATAATAACCCGGAACGGAAGTTTCATACCATTCGTTTACCAGCACTCTTCCTTTATCCGTCTGGATTCCCACTTCTTCAAGACCGATATTTTCAATATTGGCAGCAATACCTACTGCTGAAAGAAGAATATCCGCTTCAAGGGTGATATTTCCTTTAGCTGTTTTTACATTCGCTTTAACGCCTTCTCCACTTGTATCTACACTTTCTACAGAGGCATTGGTCATAATTTCTATTCCGCTTTTCTTCAGGGATTTCTCCAAATGTTTGGATACTTCCTCATCTTCCACAGGAACGATATTCGGCATAAATTCTACAACCGTTACTTTAGTACCCATTGTATTATAGAAATCAGCAAATTCTACTCCGATAGCTCCGGAACCTACTACAATCATAGATTTCGGTTGTTCAGGCAGATTAAGAGCCTGTCTGTAACCAATCACCTTTTTACCATCCTGAGGTAAGTTAGGCAATTCTCTTGAACGTGCTCCAGTAGCTATAATAATATGACTGCCTGAATATTCGGTTACTTTACCTTCCTGATCCGTTACAGATACTTTTTTATCTTTTAAAACTTTAGCCGTACCAAGAATGACGTCAATTTTATTTTTCTTCATCAGGAACTCAATCCCTTTGCTCATTTTATTGGCTACACCACGGCTTCTCTGAATTACATTAGGAAATTCAAAACTACCTTCCACTTTATTCAAACCATAATCCTCCGCATGATTGATATAATGGAAAACCTGAGCAGACTTTAATAAAGCTTTAGTAGGAATACAACCCCAGTTCAGGCAGATACCTCCTAAATTTTCCTTCTCGATAATTGCTGTTTTGAAACCCAATTGTGATGCTCTAATCGCTGTAACATATCCACCAGGACCACTTCCGATGACAATAATATCGTAGTTCATTAGTTTAAAATTTTTATGCGAATTTAAGGAAAAATATTGGATGTTTCATCTTTCCTGAGATTGATCAGACAATGGGAAATTCATTAAATTTTAAATAAAAAAAGAGAATACAAAATATATTCTCTTTAATTAACTATTATTATAACTGATAAAATATTCAAAACTTAATTTATTGAATTAACAATTTAAATCTTCTTTTTTACCGCTATAAGCTTTTTTTTGCTGAGTTGCATTGCTGCGGGTCGATTTTAGATTAGTTAATATCTATCTTTCTCTCTTTTTAAAGATTCTTTCTGGCTTTTATAATTTTTCTTTAAAGCTTCTTTCTGTGTTTTTCTTTGGCTGTCGCTTAAATTTCTGTTATTTTCAATCTGCCTTTTATCATTTTCATATTTATTTTCCAGATCATCAATTCTGTTTTCCACCTTTTTCTTTCTTTCATCTTTTGTGGATCCGTACTTTTCTCTATAAGCCTCATCATACTTACGGTTGTCTTCTCTTTGTTTGGCAGAAAGTTCTCTTTTCTTTCTTCCTTTTTCCTCTCCTGACAACGTGCGGTCTTTGCCTATCTGCTTATACTGTTCCGCATATTCCTTATTCATTTGTTCCTGCGTTTTCTGAGCAGAAACACTCACTGATAAGCCAAGGGCTACAAGGCTTAGAACTAAAATTTTGTTCATGACATTTATATTTTTAAAATTAGTTTTTTATTTATAAATATTTACTATTAACATTCTTTTTCAATAAAATAAATGATTAACATAAATAACTATAATTAAAAAGTTAGTATTAATTATACACATATCATACCACATTCATGATTAACTTTGCCCTATTTCAGGGACACTTCAGTAACTAATTGTCTTTCAATAATATTGTTTTGAAAATAAGTTATTTATTATTTTCTCTTTATCACAATCAGGAGATTTAAGCAAGAAACTGTATATCCCGTCAGGCTATATACTTTTTAGTTTTTACTTCGATTTCTGATCCTTCCGCCAGCATCACAGAGAGAGGGCCTTTCTCATTCAATGATTCAAAATCTTTTCCATATACTTTTTTAAAATCAATATCTATCTGATAGTCCTTTACTTTATAATAGTTCCATTTGGGGTGGACCACTTCATATTCCGAAGTCTTATTTCTATATTTTGTGAAACCGAAATAATGCTCGGTAATAAATTCAAACTCCGAATCCACTACCATGGGGCGTTGTTTATGCTCTGCTTTAATTTCAATAGAATACCAGCTTTTATCTTTCCAGGAATACTTAATGAGCAGTTCATCTTCTCGCCTGTGAATCTGATTTTTCATAGGCATCGTCTGATAGCTTTCCTTATAAATTGAGTTGGCTACTAAGGTCAATGCCGGTTTAGGAACAATTTCCTTTATAAAAACCACACCCCTTTTCCATACATCATTTTCTTTTTTCTTTACATAAAATCTCAGATTCACTTCTTCAAAATTTCGGTGAAAGGGAATCGAAAGTCCCAGTAGTTTTGTATTCAGAAACATAAACCCAACAAGGCTTACATAACATTTTCCCTGATAAAAATCGAGTTCTGTTCCTTCCGGAAGATAGGGCAATAAGACCTCAGGAGCAATTTCATAATTAATGATCGCTAGTTTGCGCCATTCTGCTTTTAAAAAGTTCATAATTCTGCGGTGTTTTTAATACTTTTATTTCTTTCTGATAAAAACCGGGTAAGATACCGGGTAAGGAAAATATGGTTAACAAGTTTTCCTATTATTCCAAAGGGTGATTCAAAATCAAAAACATCTATCATCAGTGTGTGTCCTGCCTCTTCTTTGAAAATATGCCGGTGATGCAGGGACTTAAAAGTCCCTTTCAGCATAATATCCGTGAACTCCTCAGGTTTTCTCATATTGATGATCTTCGAAGTATGGGTCTGATAAACACCCAGGTGTCTGGCCCGCCATGTAACCGTTTCATTATTTTCAATCAATCCGCTTGTTCTGCCTGCAATGGCTTTCTCCTTTGTTTTTGAGGTAGACTGCTGGTGAAGGTCTATATCCCGGGCGAGATCAAAAACGGTATTGATATCGGCTTTTATAATGGTTTCCAAATAAATTCTTGGCATAGTTGATATTTAAAGATTTAAAAAGTCTGATCTTGTTCTTTTGTTTTTTTTAAAAAGAATTTTCATGAATATTTTGAATAATAGATCTTTCATTTTTAATGGATTTAAAACGGTTGTAAACAGGAAAGTACTTTTGCATTTGCCGGTAACATTCAATTACATATAAAACAGCCATAACCGGACTATAGAAAAAAGCTAAAACCGGGAACACCAGAAAAACCATGGCTATCATATTGTTATTTCCGAAGAGCAGGAGCACAAGAAATGACAGATAAACCGGCAGGATAAGATATCCATAAATTTTAAATAATAAAGATTTCTTATAAGAATAAGAGCAACGAATTAAATAACTTATCAGTTGTGAAATTCCAACTCCTAAATAAAATAATATAAGAAGTTCACTATTTCTCAGTGTTAAGTCAGCCAGTACGATACAGCCTATTACCAATAGTACTGCCATCTGAACATAAAAATCATATTTAAAAAATGTTTTCATAATTTTTATCATTTTTGTATTTTCAGTAATTATTGAAAGTTTAAATCAAATAAAAAAGGAATTGAACTCCTTCCTTATTTCAGCAGATTGGTGATTTTCCCTACCAACCAGTGATCATCGCTCTTGATAGCCAGATCCATTATATTAAATACTTTACCTGTTACATTTTCCATCTCCGTCATTAAAGCGGTGAATTGTCTGGCTTCTTCCGTATCTTCATCTACATGCTTCAGCTCTGAAATGGAATTGAGAACCGGTTCTATTTCTCTTTTTTTTCTTTCTTTCACTAGTTGCTTAAAAAGGAACCACTGGTCTCTCTCTGCAAAAAAATATTCTTTACGATCCCCTTTCACCAATTCTTTACGGACAATTCCCCACTCTATCAGATTACGAAGGTTCATATTGGCATTTCCTCGCGAAATCTGCAGCGCTTCCATTACTTCATCTGTAGAAAGTGGTCTTCCTTCCGCCAAGAGTAATGCATGAACCTGAGCCATAGTTCTATTGATTCCCCAATTGGTTGCCAATGTCCCCCATGTCTGAATATACTTTTCTTTAGCTTCTGAAAGTTTCATTATACTGTTCTCTTGAATTAACATTACAAATGTAATTATATTTTTTGAATTTTCAAAAGTTTCTGAAAATTAATTTTAGTTTTTATCTGTATTTGTTCTGGAGCAATCTTTACAGAAGATTTCGGAAATAATCACTTATTGCTGTAACAAATCACTGCAATATGCGACTATTTTAATTTAAACTCTATGTTAATGAAAAATAATAAATTGGCAGCACTGCTTCTTGTTTTATCTACCGGAAGTATGATGTTTGCTCAGGATGACTTAATCAACAAGTTAAAGAACAATCACTCTCAAAACGCGAACTTTCAATTTACTTCCCTGAAAGAAGTGGGAGCTACTTCGGTAAAGAACCAGGGTTCCTCAGGAACTTGCTGGAGCTACTCCGGAAACTCTTTTCTGGAATCGGAAATGCAGAGAATGGGGAAAAAACCTGTTGATCTGGCTGAAATTTTTACAGCAAGAAATTCATACCATGACAAAGCTAAGCTTTATGTTCTTAATAATGGAGCAATCAACTGGGGAGATGGTGGTGAGCTTCATGATGTGATCAATATGTACAAAAAATACGGCGCAGTCCCTCAGGAAGCATACAGCGGATTAAAACCAGGGCAGACGACTAATAACTTCAAAGAAATGCAGGAAAAACTAAAACCTGTATTAGACAGTTTAGTTCAGGCATCCTCCAAAGGAAAACTTTCTGATAACTGGATGGCTTCCGTAGATGCAATTCTTGATGAATATCTGGGAAAAGTTCCTTCCAGCTTTACATACGGAGGAAAAACCTATACGCCTAAAACATTTGCTAATGAGGTGGTAGGTATCAATCCTGAAGATTATGTTGAACTATCTTCTTATAAAGACTATCCGTACTATCAGAAATTCGTAGTTCCGATTCCGGACAACTGGAGCCACGACTCAGACTGGAATGTTCCTATGAAAGATTTAACAGCCATTGTGGATAACGCCCTTAATAAAGGGTATTCTATCGGATGGGCTACGGATGTTTCCGAACCTTATTTTTCATACAAAAACGGAGTTGCTTATGTACCTGATTTAGATTTGGATCAGATAACTCCTGAGGTGAAAAAGAACCTATTCACCGAACCTAAGAAAGATAAAGCAATCACCGAAGATATGCGTCAGAGAGCATTGAACAATCTTTCTACAACGGATGATCACGGAATGCACATCGTAGGACTTGCTAAAGATCAAACGGGAAAAGAATATTATATGGTTAAAAATTCATGGGGTGTCACCAATGATTTTGAGGGTTACCTGTATGTAACCAAACCTTATGTAGAATATAAGTCAACTGCTATTCTGGTTCATAAGAATGCTATTCCAAAGAACATTTTAAAGCAATTGAAACCAAGTAAAAGTATCGGTTTATAAATCACTTTTGCCTTAATGGCAAATTAGATATTTATATTGTTAAAAAAACAGCTCTCAGAAATCTGAGAGCTGTTTTCATTAAGCGAATCGAAATAGAAATTATTTCTTTTTTAATATAGAGTCTCTAAGCTTGATGCTGAAAAATCTGCTAATTCCTCAAGCTTTCCTTCTTTTACTTTTTTCACCCACTGGTAATCATTCAGGATGGCACGCCCTACCGCTACCAGATCAAAATCTTGACGATCCAGCCTGCGCAGTAATTCTGACAGATCAGCTGTTTCAGATCCCTTTCCTTCAAATGCTCCCATAAAGTCACCGTTTAGACCTACTGATCCTACGGTAATGGTTGGCTGACCCGTTATTTTTTTGGCCCATCCTGCAAAATTCAGGTCCGAACCTTCAAATTCCGGCTCCCAGAAACGACGCTGTGAACAGTGGAATATATCTACGCCTGCTTCTTTCATTGGGATAAGCCATTCTTCCATTTCATTGGAGCTAAGTGCCAGCCTGCTTTTATAATCCTGCTGCTTCCATTGGGAAAGACGGATAATGATTGTAAAATCGTTACCTACTGCCGCCCTGATAGCTTTAATGATATCTACTGCAAAACGGCTTCTTTCCTTTAATGTTTTTCCTCCATATTCGTCCGTACGGGTATTGGTCACTTCCCAAAAGAACTGGTCAATAAGATAACCGTGAGCTCCGTGAATTTCAAGACAGTCAAATCCGAGATCTTTTGCTGATTTTGCGGATGCTGCAAACTGCGCAATTGTATCCTGAATATCTTCGAGGGACATCGTAGCCGGAGATTCCATAGGCACAGCGGGATATTCCTCTGACATTCTGGTATCACCTACATGCCATATCTGAGGGCCCATCTTTCCTCCATTCTTATGAACACTATCGATTACGTTCTTCCATCCCTGTAATGCTTCGTTTCCATAGAAATCAGGAATGCCCGGTAAGTTTTTTGATGCAGGTCTGTTGATTACGGTTCCTTCCGAAAGGATCAAGCCTACTTCTGAAGCTGCTCTTCTTGCATAGTAATCAGCTATGGCCTGTGTCGGTATTCCGTTATCGGATTGTCCTCTGGTCATGGGAGCCATTACTACTCTATTTTTAAGCTGAAGATTTTTATAACTGAATGGCGTGAATAATGCTTCTGTACTCATTTTGTATTGTTTTATTTTTTTAAATTCATAATTGTTACACAAAGTAACTAATAATAGTTCGTTTTTGTATCTTTTAATAAAAAAAAGTGGTAACTTCGCAGTAACTGATGTTAGTAACATTTAAGTAACTTATTAAATATTGATCTCCTTTTACCTTAAATACATCTTCACATGAAAAAGAATGAATTAATGCAATACAGCTGTCCTCTGGGAAAAGCCATGTCCGTTTTAGGAAGCAAATGGAAGCCGATTATCGTACTGGTAACCAAAGACAGAAAATTACGTTTCGGGGAGCTTGCGGCACGGATCAATGTTATCTCCCGGAAAGTTTTAACGGATCAGCTAAGAGAAATGGAAACGGATGGCTTAATTGTACGGGAGGAATTTAAGGAGCTGCCTCCAAGGGTTGAATACAGCCTTACGGAGAAAGGACTGGCACTTCTTCCTATTTTTCATATGCTGGAGGAATGGGAAGCTACTTATCAGAATAAAGAATTACACTCGGAAGAATGCAGCACTTCCAATAAAGAGAAGACAAAGTTGGCAAAAGCTTAATCTACAAAACTTAATTTCAATAAAAAAACCGCTTCCCAAAGAAAGCGGTTTACTTTTATCATTAACCTTCATTAAAATATCGCCGGATATTTCTGAGGATTGGTTTCATTAAACATCGCATAGATTTTCTCTACCATATCATCTGCCGACGGCTTACTGAAATAATCTCCATCACTTGCATACGCAGGACGGTGATCATTTGCAGAGATCGTTAAAGGATCAGAATCCAAATATCTGAATGCTTTTTGCTTTTCAAGGATCTGCTGAAGAATGAATGCGGATGTTCCGCCTTCCACATCTTCATCAATTACTACTAACCTGTTGGTCTTTTTCACGCTTTCTACAATCTCGTGAGAAAGGTCAAATGGAATCAAAGACTGGATATCGATCACCTCTGCAGAAATTCCTAATTTTTCCAGTTCATTGGCAGCTTCCGTTACAATTCTCCAGGTGGATCCGTAAGTCACTAATGTCACATCTTTTCCTTCTTTTGTAACTTCTATTTTTCCTACCGGAACAGTAAATTCACCTAAGTTATCCGGTTGTTTTTCTTTTAGACGGTAGCCGTTCAGGCATTCTACGATTACTGCAGGCTCATCTGCCTGAAGCATGGTATTATAGAACCCGGCAGCTTTGGTAAGGTTCCTAGGGACCAATACCAAAATTCCTTTGGAAAGGTTTAAAATTCCGGCCATAGGAGAACCTGAATGCCAGATTCCTTCCAGTCTATGTCCTCTTGTTCTGATAATTAAAGGGGCTTTCTGTCCTCCTTTGGTTCTGTACTGAACCGTTGCAAGGTCATCACTCATTCCCTGTAAACAGTATAATATATAATCCAGGTACTGAATTTCAGCAATAGGTCTTAACCCTCTCATTGCCATACCGATTCCCTGTCCTAAAATCGTTGCTTCCCGGATTCCGGTGTCAGCAACACGTACCGCTCCATATTTCTCCTGCATTCCTTCCAATCCCTGGTTCACATCTCCGATATTTCCGGCATCTTCTCCGAAAACAAGGGTCTGAGGATATTTTTCAAAGATCTTATCGAAATTATTTCTTACCACTACTCTTCCGTCCACATCTTCCGAATTGTCGGAATATACAGGCTTAACTTCTTTTACGTTAGTTGCTTTCCACTGAGACTGGGAGTACAAATGGGAAGAATAGTTATCTTTTTCTATTTCAGAAATTTCATTGTATTTCTGCATTAAAAGGCTTCTTTCCGGAGAATCGGAACCTCTTGTAGCCAACAGAGATTTTCTAACCAGATGGAAGACGTCTTTCTTTGCTTTGGAAACCAACTTATTATATTGGGAAATATAATTTTCTATTTCAGAATTCTGACCTTTAAGACTTTCCACTAATGGCAATACGGACTGTTCTAAATCGGTAATAGCTTTCTGATAGTGTTCCCATGCCGCTTTCTGACCTGCTTTCACCATCTTTTTTGCTTCCGAGTCGATGGTTTCCAGTTCTTCGGAAGATGCTATAATTTCTTCTTTGCCGTCTATTTCTATGGAATAATTAAGGATCCATTCTTTGAATTTGGCAAGTCCGTCAAACTCTGACTCCCAGGCAAGGCGGTCTTCACTTTTATATCTTTCATGAGATCCTGATGTAGAATGTCCCTGGGGCTGAGTTACCTCGATGACATGTACTACTACAGGAATACTTTCTGTTCTTGCAAAATGTTCGGCTCTGGCATAGGCATCCAGTAATGCCGGATAATCCCAGGCTTTTACCTGAATGATTTCACAACCCTGCTGCTCATCTTCTTTTCTCTGAAATCCGCTCAGCATTTCAGAAATATCAGCTTTTGCCCTCTGATTTCTGGTAGGAACGGAAATTCCATACCCATCATCCCAGATAGAAACAATCATAGGAACCTGGAGCGCACATGCGGCATTCAGTGTTTCCCAGAAATGACCTTCGGCAGTAGAGGCATCTCCTATTGTTCCGAAAGCGATTTCATTACCTCCTTTTGAAAATTTTTCTGATCCGTCGAATTGCACCGTTTTATAAACTTTCGAAGCCTGAGCCAAGCCTAATAATCGTGGCATCTGCCCTGCAGTAGGTGAAATATCTGAAGATATATTTTTTTGAGCGGTAAGATTTTTCCAGCTTCCGTCTTCATTTAAGCTTCGGGTAGCAAAGTGACCGTTCATCTGTCTTCCTGCTGACGCCGGTTCTCTTTCTACATTAGTATCTGCATATAACTGTGCAAAGAAACTTTCAACAGTTAAAGCATTTACAGCCAGCGCAAACGTCTGGTCCCTGTAATATCCGGAACGGAAATCTCCATCCCTGAAAACTTTAGCCATAGCCAACTGAGGTAATTCCTTACCATCACCGAAAATTCCGAATTTGGCTTTTCCGGTAAGTACTTCTCTTCTTCCTAAGTAAGACATTTCACGGGAAATCCTTCCCAGTTTGTAGTCTTCAAGTATCTGGTTTTTGAAATCCTGAAAGGAAATCTGCTGAGTTTCAATATAAGTTGTTTGCATAGCCTATGGATATTCTACAAATATAAAAATTTTTGGTATTCGCGAATATACACTTTTTAAATTAATTTTAATTTTTGATAATGTTTTTTAAAAATTTGATAATAATAAATTTTGTATATTACTTTGGATAAAATAATATCATATGGAAAAAAAATCCCCTCATATTTTGAATGCTTCGAGTAATCTCCTGGGATTTTCTTTACTTATTATTACGTCTTTAAAGATTACGAAAATAAGCCACAGCACGTATTTGGACGAATTTGCCGGCCTTGCATGCCTTCTTTTTGCCTGTAGCTGTTTCTTCTCATTTCTGGCTATACGAGCAAAAAAACAAAAGCAGGAAAATCAATACGAAAGCATTGCGGATTATTTATTTTTAATTGCATTATTTTGTATAGTACTGGCAGTTATTATCGTAACTGTAAAAATTATTTAGGTTAAAATTTTCTTTCAATTACGTAATCCAGCATAATATGTAATGACCTTTTGGCGTCAGAATCGGGAAATTCATCAAGGATATTTTTGGCTTTCTGCTGAAAGTCTTTCATCACCCCTATCGCATAATCCAGTCCTCCGGAACTCTTTACAAAGGCGATCAGCTCCTTTACCCTTTTCTGGTCGTTATTATAGCGCTTGATCGTATTGAAATAATATTTACGATCCGATTCACTGGCTATTTTCAGGGTATGGATCAGCGGAAGCGTCATTTTTTGTTCTTTGATATCAATACCTACGGGCTTTCCTATAAAATTGGAGCTCAGGTAATCGAATAAATCATCTTTAATCTGGAATGCCATCCCGGTATAGGTTCCGAAATCCTGCATCTTTTTAGCAAGCTTTTCGTCCGAGCTGTTGGAAAGAATACCGATTTCACAGCATGCTGCGATCAGTGTTGCGGTTTTCTGGCGGATAATCTCGTAATATACATCTTCTGTAATATCCAGCTTTCTCGCCTTTTCCAATTGGAGAAGCTCCCCTTCTGCCATTTCCCTGATCGTTCTCGAAATCACGGAAAGCAAGTCATAATCTTTATGATCGGTAGAAAGCAATACGGATTTGGATAATAGATAATCCCCTACCAGTACGGCTATTTTGTTCTTCCACAAAGCGTTAATAGAAAAGAAATTCCTTCTTTTAAAACTTTCATCTACTACATCATCATGAACTAATGTCGCCGTGTGGATCAATTCTATCATGGAAGCCCCACGATAGGTTTTTTCATTGACTTCCCCTATGAGCTTTGCACAAAGAAAAATAAACATTGGACGCATTTGCTTTCCCTTTGTTGTAACAATGAACCGGGTTACTTTATCAAGTAAGGGAACTTTGCTTTGCATTGATTCATAAAACTTTTGTTCAAAAAGTTTCATTTCTTCATTAATCGGTTGCTTGATTTCTTCTACAATATTAGCCACAATCTAAAGTTGAGGGGGTATAGTTATTAATTAAACAAAGATAATTTTTTTCAGCCAAATTAAAAGCTAAAATTCAGGGATTGAATTGTTCTTTTGGAATAAAATACAAACTTGGCCTGGTATTCCCCAACGGTGAGTGGAATTTTTCTCCGGAAATATAGATTCCTTTATCATTTACCGCAATTCCTTCTATTTGTCCTATGCTTAAAGCACTTCCTAAATAATAGTGTTTCGGAGATTCTTTAAAGAAAACACCGGGTTCTGTTTCAGAAAATACATCGAGAAATACTTCTGTTTTTTTGGTGTAGCCTATAAGATATAATTTTTTATTGAAATAAGAAGCATCCGTTACTACAAAATTAGTCTTATAAGATTCTGTTTTTACAGCATTCTGCTCTTTATCAGCTTCCGGATCAATAATATAATGGCTCGTTGCCCTGGAAGCCCATTCTTTAGTAAAAACATGAAGCTTTCCGTTTAAATAGATCATGGCTTCCGCATCAAAATCATTGCTGAGATTTTTTGAGGTAAAATCTTTCTGTTCAGGATAGAGGAAAGAGATCGTTTTAATAGAGTCAGGCTGGGAGAAAGGAATTTTATATATTTTTAAATCTTTTCGGGTTCCTGCATTATTTCCAAAATCCCCGATATAGAAATTCTCCCCGTCGTTGGTTAAGGCTTCCCAATCGGTATTTTTAATATTAAATTTTAAGGTTTCCTGAATTTCTCCTGACAAAGGGTCTATTTTATAAAGCTCAGGGGCATTTCCACTATCATTGAATGTATATAGATCTTCTTTAAAAAAGTTTAATCCTGAAGATTCCTCAATACGGTCACTCAGATAATTCACTCTGTATTTTCTTATTTTGAAAATATCCGTCTGTTGGGGAAAGACGAGCTGGATAACAAAGCAGACGAGGATCAGACTAAACTTTTTCATAGGACAAAAATACATCTCTCAGATTAACCGGGCATCTGTTTCTTTTTATTCTGTTTTTCAAAATATTCTTTCTGAAACTGCTTTACCGTTTTTCCGGTTCCGTCATGCCTCCATCCGGGAGCGTTAAAAAGATAGTTGATTCTATCGGTCACTTTCAGTCCGGGCTGTTTTATATCTTTCCAAATTTTTCTCCATTCGTACAGCAGTACGGTATCGGGGCGGTTATCCGGCATTTTGGGATATATTCCATATTTAACGGGTATATTCGGGTCTTCTTTTTCAAATGTTCCAAAAATTTTATCCCAGATGATGAGACACATTCCCATATTCCTGTCCAGGTATTTGATATTGCATGCGTGGTGTACTCTGTGATGAGACGGAGTAACCAGGATATATTCAAGGAACCCCATACTTTTTACGGTCTGGGTATGTACCCAGGTTCCATATACCTGCCCTATGGCGTACACCACCATGATGTGCCATGGATTGAATCCTAAAAAGGCCAACGGAGAAAAATACAGATATCTGTATAATGGCTGGAAAACAGGACTTCTGAATCCTGTAGTCAAATTAAAATATTCAGAATTGTGGTGGGTAATATGCACTGCCCAGAAGGCTCTGGAATGGTGATCCACATAATGCAGAACATAATAGGCAAAATCGGTAACCACAAAACATATGATCCAATACCAGATTGTAAAGTCCCAGTTGATAAGGCGATAGCTGTAAAAGAAAAACATCACTCCCATTGCAAAGGCCTTCATCAAAAGATCGAGACCAAAGTTAAGAAGTGCCAGATATACGCTGGTAGCAACATCTTTACCGTTATAAAGCTTTGCTTCCGAGACATGACTGTATATCATTTCGGCCAGGATTACGGTGGCATGAAAGGGAATTGCCCACGCGTACACGTTTTCTAATCCATCTTCACCAAGAAGGAAGTCCATCATCACTTAAAGTTTTACACAAAAGTAGGACTTTAAGAAATGTATTAAAAAAAATTAAAAGATTTTTAATAAAATTTTAATCGGTTGCTTTATTGGCGAGCTGTCCGCATGCCGCATCTATATCTCCTCCGCGGCTTCTTCTTATAACCACCGTAATACCAGCTTTTTCCAGCTGACGGACATAGTTTTCTTCCGCTTCTTTATTACACTGGTCATATTTCCCGTCACCGATAGGGTTATATTGAATTAAATTAACTTTAGAAGGAACCTGCTTACAGTATTTAATAAGGGCTTTTATATCTTCATCTTTATCATTGATTCCTTTCCATACACAGTATTCAAAGGTAATTACTGAACCGGTCTTTTCATACCAGTACTGAAGGGCTTCCATAATTTCTGTCAGTGGAAACTTATCGGAAAAAGGCATAATTTCATTACGCTTCTTTTCTATTGCCGAGTGAAGTGATAAGGCCAGCTTTACCCTAAGGTTATCATCGGCCAGCATTTTTATCATTTTTGGGATTCCTGAAGTGGAAACGGTAATTCTTCTTGGCGACATAGCCAAACCTTCGGGCTGGGTAATTTTTTTGATGGCTTCAACTACATTTTTATAATTCATCATCGGCTCTCCCATACCCATAAATACAATATTGGAAAGCGGACGGTCAAAATACAGTTTACTTTGCCTGTCAATGAGTGCTACCTGGTCTACAATTTCAGCAACTTCCAGATTTCTCATTCTTTTCAGTCTTGCTGTTGCACAAAATTCGCAATTCAGGGAACATCCTACTTGTGAAGAGACACAAGCCGTAGTACGGGTTTCGGTAGGAATTAATACGGATTCCACCATGAGCCCGTCATGAAGCTTGACCCCGTTTTTGATGGTTCCGTCCGTACTTCTCTGAAGCAGGTCTACAGAAACAGGGTTAATGGTGTATTCTTCGGATATTTTTTCACGAAGAGGTTTTGAAAGATTCGTCATTTCATCGATGGAGTGAAGGTTTTTACTCCACAACCAGTCATACACCTGTTTCGCTCGAAAAGGCTTTTCTCCTAAAGAAACAAAGTATTCTTTAAGCTGATCTAATGATAATGTCCGGATATCTTTCAAAATATTAAATTGAGTATCTATTAAATTATAAATTTTAGATTAAAATCCTGTCTGAAAGTCAAGACCCAATCTAAAATTTATAATTTATTTTATTTTTAAATATAATTACAAAATAAGCATTGCATCACCGTAAGAGTAGAATTTATATTTTTCTTTTACGGCTTCTTCATAGGCATGCATAATAAAATCTCTTCCTGCAAAGGCAGCAATCATCATGATCAATGTAGATTTTGGGGTGTGGAAATTCGTGATCATAGAATTGGCTACTCCAAAGTCATGAGGCGGATAGATGAACTTGTTGGTCCAGCCGCTGAAAGCAGAGATCTTTTTATTGGAAGAAACTGATGTTTCCAATGCTCTCATGGTAGTGGTTCCTACTGCACAAACTCTTCTGTTTGCTTCTACCGCTCTGTTGATAATTTCCGCATTCTTTTCATCAATGATGATCTCTTCGGATTCCATTTTATGCTTGGAAAGGTCTTCCACTTCAATCGGGTTGAATGTTCCCAATCCAACGTGTAAAGTGATTTCGGCAAAATCGATTCCTTTAATTTCCAATCTCTTCATCAAATGCTTAGAGAAATGCAATCCTGCAGTAGGTGCAGCTACAGCTCCTTCTATTTTGGCATAAATGGTCTGATATCTTTCTGCATCTGAAGGTTCTACTGCTCTTTTGATGTATTTCGGAAGCGGGGTTTCACCCAATTCTTTCAATTTGGTTCTGAATTCTTCATAAGAACCGTCAAATAAAAATCTCAGGGTTCTACCTCTGGAAGTTGTATTATCAATAACTTCAGCTACCAAAGATTCATCTTCCGTAAAGAACAGCTTGTTCCCGATTCTTATTTTTCTGGCGGGATCAACCAGTACGTCCCATACACGGGTTTCTTTATCGAGCTCTCTTAAAAGAAATACTTCGATTTTAGCTCCGGTTTTTTCTTTATTTCCATAAAGACGTGCAGGAAAAACTTTTGTATTATTGAAAATAAATAAATCTTTTTCATCAAAATAGTCTACAACATCTTTAAACAGCTTATGTTCAATTGTTTCTGTCTTTCTGTCAAGAACCATTAATCTGGCCTCGTCTCTGTGTTCTGAAGGGTGTTCCGCCAGTAATTCGGCAGGAAGATCAAAATTAAAATCTGATGTTTTCATTTTTTAAATTACGGTTTAAAAATTATCTCAATTACAATAAGTAATTTTTCGGACTGCAAATATACGATATTGAACACCCCTTTGTCAAGTATTAATTTAATACATATTAAAAAACCGTATTATCACGGTATTTTCTGAACTTTATTTTATCTACTTTTGTGTACCAAAAAAATTACACTTATGAACAAATACTCATTAGAATCGTTTGTGGCAGAAACAAAAGAAAACCCAAATGAAAGAGATTATTTTGAACTTGAAAAGCCCCAGATGCTTGAGATCAACTTAAATAACCAGTCTGTATGGACAAAAGCTGGAAGCATGGTTGGATATGTAGGAAATATCAAGTTTGAAAGACAGGGAATGTTAGCCGGAGGAATTGGAAATCTTCTGAAAAAAGCCATCAGTGGTGAAGGAACCAGACTTATGAAAGCGGAAGGAACAGGAAAGCTGTATGTAGCGGATTCAGGGAAGAAAGTACGCGTTCTGCATTTAGATAATGAGTCCCTTTGCGTAAACGGAAATGACGTCCTTGCTCATGACCAAACTATCAAAAGTGATATTACCATGCTTAAAAGTATTGCAGGAGTGATGGCAGGCGGGCTATTCCAGGTAAAACTTTCAGGAACCGGTCATATTGCGATTACCACTCATGGTGATCCTTTAACCTTAATGGTAACACCGGACAGCCCGGTATTTACTGATCCTAATGCTACGGTGGCATGGTCTGGTAATTTAACTCCTGAACTTAAAAGTAATGTTTCTCTCAAAAGCCTTATCGGAAGAGGAAGCGGGGAAGAATTCCAAATGAAGTTTTCAGGAAACGGATGGGTACTGATTCAGCCTTATGAAGAGATCTATACGCTACAAAAATAATTGTTATTATTATAAGTAAAGGAACAAAGGCATTTATTGTCTTTGTTTTTTATGGCTTTATAAAATCTAATATCTTTTTCCAGTCTTCTAGCTTCTTTTCCCATGGAATGGTATGAAGGGGACTTGTAGAGGGCATTAAAAACACAGGAATTGTATGATTCTTACCTAAAATCTTCTGTAAATTCTTATAGGATTTCCCACCATTACAGAAAATTGCTTTTATATGGGGATATTCCTCCAATAGTTCTGCGATTCTGTTGGCTTCTTCATTCCTGATCTCTGAGTCCAGGCTTCCTTTTCTTTCACAGGAGTCAATTACATCCCAAAGGGCAATATGATGTTTCTTCAATATCTCAATTCTTTCAGAATATGTATCTGTAAACTCTTCATTCAGCAATTCCAGTATAATTCTCCAGAATTTATTTTGCGGATGAGCATAATATTGCTGCATTTCCAGGGACTTTACGCCGGGAATAGAGCCTAGAATCAGGATTTCGGAAGTATGATCCACCAATGGAGGAAATGAAGAAATTCTTTTTTGCATGCTTCAAATATATAAATTTTGGCTAAAGCCTTTTGGTAGGGAATAAAAAAACGGGCTTAAGCCCGTTTCCCGTATTTATTAAAGTGTTTCTTTTAACCATTCAAAAAATTCTCTCTGCCACACCAATGCGTTCTGAGGGTGAAGTACCCAGTGATTTTCATTAGGGAAGTAAAGGAATTTGGTTTTTAAACCTTTTAATTTTGCAGCCTGGAAAGCTTCCTGTCCCTGTTCGTAAGGTACACGGAAATCTATTCCTCCCTGGATCACCATAATAGGCTTATTCCATTTGTTTACAAAATTACTCGGATTGTATTCCGTATAAGATTTAGGAACGGGGTTATCATAAGGTGAACCTCCTAAATCCCAGTTGGCAAACCAAAGCTCTTCTGTGGTCAGATACCATGACTTCATATCGAACAATCCATCATGAGCGATAAAAGTTTTAAACCTGTTGTCATGGATTCCTGCCAGCATGAATACGCTGTAACCTCCATAACTAGCTCCTACTGCAGCCATTCTGTCTCCATCCACATAAGGTAAAGTCTTGGCAAAATCTGCTGCTGCGAGATAGTCTCTCATTGGCTGTCCGCCCCAGTCTTTTGAAATATCCGCATTCCACTTTGTCCCCCAGCCCGGCATTCCTCTACGATTTGGCGCTACAATGATATAATCGTTAGCTGCCATTAATGCAAAGTTCCATCTGGTGCTGAAAAATTGAGTAAGTGCAGATTGTGGTCCTCCCTGGCAGTATAACAGGGTCGGATATTTTTTATTCGGGTCAAAGTTCGGTGGGTAGTGGAACCACACGCCCATTTCTTTACCATCCGAAGTTTTCACCATTTTAAGCTCGGATTTCCCCTGCGCCAGCTGAGCGTAGGTCTCTTTATTTTCATGGGTTACCTGCTTCATTTCTCCGTTCTTGATGTTTACGGAAAATAATTCTGTAGCATGATTAATATCTGTTCTTCCTACTAAAAGTGATGTTTTATTGTCTGCAAAGATTTCATTAACGTCAAAATCACCTTGGGTAAGCTGCTGTACTTTTGAAGTTTTAGGATCTAAAGAGAAGATCTGTTTTGTTCCTCTGAAAGCAGCTGTAAAATAAATAGTTTTGGAATCTCCGCCCCAGAATACATCTCCTGAAACACTTTCATCCCAACCTTTTGTAAGATTGGAGATCTTTCCGGATTTCCAGTCCATTATTTTAATATCATTTTTATCGGCTTCATACCCGTCTCTTTCCATGCTCTGCCATGATAAAGATTTTCCATCGGGACTGAATTTCGGATTGACATCGTATCCTTTATTCGATTCTGTAAGGTTTTTGGTAGCTCCTGACGTTAAATCGTATGCAAAAATATCTGTATTGGTACTGGTAGCATAGTCTTTTCCACTTTTAGGCTTCACTACATATAGAAGCTGGGAAGAATCCGGACTCCAGATAAAGTCTTCGCTTCCTCCGAAAGGTCTTTGCGGTGAATCCCAGGCTTTTCCCTGCTGTAAATCTTTTGCCGAACTTACCGGCTGGTCGGCATTCACTACAAAAACGTGGTTGTATTTTCCTTCGTTAAAGTAATCCCAGTGTCTATGGTTCAGGTCCGTATAAATCTGGGCGGTAGTGTTGGGAGTATCTTGATATTTATCTTTTCCCATTACTTTTTCCACCAAAACCTGTTTACTGAAAGCTATTTTCTTTCCATCGGGTGAAATAACGATATTATCCGCTTCTCCTATGGTGTAAAATTCGCTCCATGTTTTACCATTATCTTTTGAAAGATAGATTTTATCATCCTCCTGCGCATAGATCCCGTTTTTATCCCATTGAATAAGGGCTTTTTTTCCAAAATCTATTTTAGAAGACTGACTGTTGAGAATATTCAGAAAATAATTTTCATTTTTTGTTTTTTCCGTTTTCAGATCTACCTGTCCCACTTTATAGATAAGGGAAGACTGATCCGGTGATACTGCCTGAACTCCCACCTTTTTAAGGGTCCAAAGAATCTCAGGAGTCATTCGTTGTTGTGCGTTCATTAAAAGTGGTGCTGCCAAAGCAAGCAGACTGTACTTAAGTTTCATATGTTGATTTTCATTTTTTTCAATTTGGGAAATGTAAACAGTTCACAAATTTCATTTTAATAGATTGCCAAAGTTAATATTAAAATAAAAATTCGCCAATGAAAACACGGCGAATTTTGACAGGAATTATCTTTTATAGTTAATTAATCTGCATCTGCAAAGAAAGAACTAACGAGCGACGTACATATCGACAATAAAATACTGAATATAAATGCCCACCAGAAACCGTCTACTACCATTCCTTTAATAAAATATTCGGCAAGCAGTATAATTGCCGCATTGATAACTAATGAAAAGAATCCAAGAGTAAGAATGGTAAGCGGTAATCCGAAGAACGCAAGAATAGGCCGTACGAATATATTTAGGATTCCCAAAACAATGGCGAAAATAATAGCGGTTGAAAATCCTTCAAAATGGACTCCCGGTAAGATCTTCGTTAATAAAAATGCTACAACAGCTGTAATAAGTAATCGAATAATTAAGTTCATATGTTTATCTTTTATAGTTTATGTAAGATAATCAAAACTCATTCCATACCTCATTAATTTGACTATTAATAAAGGATTTTATATATATAATTAATAATCATACCATATAATAACTCCAATTTTTGTTTCTAGGTAAAAACACTGATTTTTTAAAAACGGGGATTTTCTCTCAAACGTTCTCTGTTCAAAATACTGAATTTTACATTTATAGATTTTTAACTTTTAACCTTAAAACTTTACATCATGGAAAACACACCAGACACAGAACTCGTTAAAGGCGGCGGTAAAATGGACGCCGGAAGATCCGATCTATGGCATGTTCATAAGGATCATCTGAAATACGGCTCGATAAAGCAAACCCGCGTAGATTTCAGTGGTAGAACCCTGGACAAAATCCTCGAAAAAATTGCTGATAATTCAGATATTAATGCACGTTATAAAAAAACAGAGGAGCAGCTTCATACTTATAACGAGTGTATAAACTGGATTGAGGAAAATTGTGGTTAATGTACTTTACAGAGGGAATTGCCTGGGATTATCTCAGGCAATTTATTTTAGTGGCTATATACAATTTTACATTACTGTCATTCTGACGAAGGAAGAATCTTATAATATGGCTTAGATTCTTCATTTCACTTCGTTACATTCAGAATGACAGAGTCATAATAATAAGATAAACGCATTAGTGTAAAATGTATGTAATTACCTTTATTTTATTTTCATCATCGTTACTAATGATGTTGCCACATGGCTCTCAGAAGTACCCTGCTCATTGACGGTATAAATTTCCGTACGGATCACACTGATCTTGCTCCCTCCTTTTATTACATACGATTTTGAAATCAGGGCCTCTCCTATAGCCGGTCTCAGATAATTAACCTTCAATTCTACGGTTACTACATAGCAGTCTTCTTCATAATGACTTACGGCTGCATATCCTGAAGATACATCTACCAATGAAGCGATCATAGCACCGTTAAACATCCCTGCTTTTCGGGTCATCATTTCCATTTTTGGAATTTTAATGGAAACAAAGTCGGTGTCTGCCTGAAGGAGTTCGGCTTTATAGAACTTTAAGGTTTCAGAGCGGTTAAAACTGTCGGTGATTAGCTGTTTTTTCTGTGGTGTCATGGATGGGAATTAAATCTTGAGGTACAAAAGTAGGAAATAAATTGTCAGGAGGGCTTTGGGGAAATTTTGTGTTGGTAATAGGGAGATTCTTCATTTCGCTGCGCTTCATTCTGAATGACAGGACGTTTTTTATTATAACCTATTAAATGGCAAACTGTTATTTATTCTGAATGACAGGATATTTCTTTATTATAATCAACTAAATGACAGGACGTTTTTTTATTATTAATGACGAGGTGTTTTTATTATAAGCTACTAAATGATAGGAGGTTCCTTATTATGACGGACAGGATGTTTTTTTATTATGAATGAAGGTACGTTTTCATTATAACACATTGAATAACAATCTGTTTTCAAGGACAGAAGAAGGCTTATTGTAACAGAATTTCAAAATTATCCGATAGGGAAAGTATTCCTTCTGTGGTTCCTTCCGGATGGCTGCTGAACCCTTTAAGCTTTGAAGTTTTTCCTTTGATCACTAAGTCCATAAGCTGTTTATCGGAAAGCTTTTTTCCAAAAATTTCAAACGGAATCTTAAAATTACAATTTTTATAATCTGAACACCCGACGGCTGTTTTCCCTTTCATTAAATGATGTTCCTTACATTTCGGACATTTCGTTTCCTCCCAGGACTGAAGCTCTTTTTTCGCAGCAGGCTCTCTTTTCTTTTTTTCTTTAGTTTCCTTTTCCTCTTCCTGTAAGGTAATTACTTTTCCTTTTCCGTCCACTACTTTCCGTGTAAGATCGGTTACCATCTGGATCAGTTCTTCTTTAAACTGATTAGCTTCATATTCTCCGCTTTCAATTTTACGAAGTTTTAATTCCCACTCTCCTGTTAATTCCGGGCTTTTAAGAAGTTCATCTTCGATGGTATCTATCAGCTGAATACCTGTCTGAGTAGCAATAAGGTTTTTCCTTTTTTTCTCTATGTATTTTCGTTTGAAAAGGGTTTCAATAATGTTCGCACGGGTGGAAGGTCTTCCGATACCATTATTTTTTAACAGTTCACGAAGCTCTTCATCCTCAACCTGTTTACCAGCTGTTTCCATAGCCCTCAAGAGGGTTGCTTCGGTGTAGGGTTTCGGGGGTGAGGTTTTCCCCTGATGGATCATAGGTTCATGGGGACCGCTCTCTCCTACTGTAAATTCGGGAATGGTCTGTTCTTCTTCCTTTTCCTTTTCTTTTTCGGAAGGTTCTTTGGTATCTTTTGCATAAACAGCTCTCCATCCGGGTTCTAAAATCTGCTTTCCGCTTGTTTTAAAGGGGATGGTTCCTACCTGAGCTTCTACCAACGTATTTGAAATTTTACACTCAGGATAGAATACGGAAATAAAACGTTTGGCAATCAGATCATAGATCAGCTTTTCTTCCCGACTGAGATTTTGTGAGGGTGGAACTTCAGTAGGAATGATCGCATGGTGATCCGTTACTTTAGCATCATCAAAAACTGCTTTGGATTTTGGAATCGGCTTTTCCAATAAGGGGGCTATAAGCTCCTGATAAAAAGCCATTTTTCTAAGGATCCCCTCAATTTTCGGATAGAGACTTTCGGATAGATAAGTGGTATCTACACGGGGATAAGTGACATGTTTTTTCTCATAAAGGCTCTGAACATATTTTAATGTATTCTCCGCTGAATATCCGTACTTCCTGTTGGCTTCCACCTGAAGGCCCGTAAGGTCAAAAAGTCTGGGGTTCTTTTCTTTTCCTTCTTTAATTTCAAAGGAAACTATTTCAAATGGATTCTGCTTTAGGTATTCCAATCCTTTTTCGGCACGGTCCAGTGTTTTCAAACGGTCGATGGCAGCATTAAAAATAACATCCCTGTATTTGGTTTTCAGTTCCCAATATTCTTCTACCGTAAAACTGTCTATTTCTTTCTGACGCTGTACAAGCATCGCCAAGGTAGGAGTCTGCACTCGTCCGATAGAAAGCACCGCCTTGTTGCCACCGAATTTTTTTGTAAAAAGCCTTGTTGCATTGATTCCCAATAACCAATCTCCTATGGCCCTGGCATTTCCTGCAAGGTATAGGTTTTTGTAATCTTCTGCGGGTTTTAAATTGTCAAAGCCTTCTTTAATGGCTTCTTCGGTAAGGGAAGAAATCCATAAGCGATGAACCGGTTTATTACATTTTGCTTTCTGCAGTACCCAACGCTGAATAAGCTCACCTTCCTGCCCGGCATCCCCACAGTTTATCACCTCATCACATTCTTCTACCAGCTTTTCAATTACTTTAAACTGATTTTCCACTCCTTTGTTAGGGATAAGTTTGATTCCGAAGTTTTTAGGAATAATAGGAAGAAAAATAAGACTCCAGGACTTAAGCTCCGGACCGTAATCGTGAGGTTCTTTAAGGGTGCAAAGGTGTCCGAACGTCCATGTCACACAGTAGCCATTCCCTTCCATATACCCCTGTTTAGGCATAGTCGCGCCCAATACCTTGGCTATATCTCTGGCAACACTTGGTTTTTCGGCAATACACAACTTCATTAATGGGAATTTTTTAGAAAGGAGTACAAATTTCAGGATTTTTTTTGACTTTTTCGAATGGTATTTTTGAAAAGATTTTACTAATACAAAAGCCCCCTTTCTTCAAGGAGGCTTACAAAGATCTAGAAAATCTACAATGGGTTTACCTTTACATCGTCATCGGCACATCCATCAACAGGATCTCCGTACCTTCCTCATTTGATTTAATGGAAAGCTTTGAAACATCCCATACTCCAAACCCGTCTCTTTCTTGGAGGTTTACTCCTGCTACCTCAGCACTTCCCTTAATAACAAAAGCATATACTCCATTTCCTTTTTTCTTTACTTTATACTCAGTCTGAATATCTTTTTCAAAGGTTCCCAAATGAAACCATGCATCCTGATGAACCCAAACTCCTTCGTCCTGAGGATCTGGTGAAAGTATTTGCTGAAATTTATTTTGTCTTTGGGTTTTGTCCAAAGTAATCTGATCATATCTTGGGGTTACATTTCTTTTGTTAGGATAAACCCAAATCTGAAGAAACTTCACCAGCTTATCGGTATTTTTATTGAACTCACTGTGCATAATTCCGGTTCCGGCACTCATCACCTGGATATCCCCGTTATTGATTACCGTTGTATTTCCCATACTGTCCTTATGCTCAAGATCTCCTTCCAGCGGAATACTTATAATCTCCATATTGTCATGGGGATGCGTTCCAAATCCTCTCCCTGCTTCTACTTTATCGTCATTAAGCACCCTTAATACTCCAAAGTGCATTCTTTCCGGGTTATGGTAATTGGCAAAGCTAAATGTATGGTGACTAAGGAGCCAGCCATGATCGGCTTTCCCCCGGGAATCTGCTTTATGAAGTACAGAATTGTCTTTTATTTTAGAGTCAGGATTGGGTAAGTGATTATATCCTATGGGCTCCAAAGGTTCTATTTCATCAATTTCATTTTTCATGGTATTTCCAAGTGATGCTGATGCGACAAACATTCCTGTGCCGAGTAATCCTTTTTTTAAGAAATCTTTTCTGTCCATGTCTGATTTTTTGTTTGTTCTTGATAGGGCAAATATAGGAAGGTGGAGGGAGGTGGATATTTAACTAGTTTAATAAATTTATTTTTCTTTTAGGTTTTATGTTTGAATGATAAATGGGTGGGATTTATTTTTTCTCTCGCGGATGGCGCGGATTTTTTCCTAGGTTCTGTTATAAGGGTATTGTATTATAAGTAGAGAATTTAATTAATTGCTGGGAGATACTTGATTGTTTTTTTATTTCGCGGATGATGCAGATTTTTTTCCTAGGTTCTGCTATAAGGGTATTGTATTATAAGTAGAGAAATTATTTTTTGGTTGATAGATACTTGATTGTTTTTTTTATCTCGCAGATTACGCAGATTTTTTCCTAGGTTCTGCTATTAGAGTATTGTATTATAAGTTATAAGTAGGGAACTTAATTGATTGCTGGGAGATACTTGATTGTTTTTTTATCTCTTGCGGATGATGTAGATTTTTTGTTATGTTATAAGTTAGTGGGAGGGAGAGTTGTGAGTTTGGAAAATAAGGCATCTTTGGGATTTTTATTTCCGTTTGCCGGGCTGGCTTTATTTTTCTTTGGTTGCGAGACGTTTTCTTATGGTGCTTACAAATTCTTTTGAAACTCCTAAGTAGGACGCTATATAGTATTGGGCTACACGCTGAGGAATGGAAGGATATACTTTAATAAATTCCAGATATCGCTCCGTGGCGGTTTTAGATATGGTATTGATTAAACGGTTCTGTAAAGTGGAAAGACTTCTTTGTACCAACATTCTGAATACACGCTCAAATTTAGGATAGGCTTCCAAAAGCTTTTCTTTAGTCGCCGGATTCAGGAAATAAATTTCCGAGTCTTCCAGAGTTTCCATATATAGTTTGGAGGGTTTCTGCTCATGAAAGGAAGCTATGTCACTGATCCACCAATCTTCAATGGCAAAAAGTATCGTAACCTCAAATCCGTTATCATCAAGGTAATAAACCCGTACACATCCTTTCTGAATGTAACCTTCAAACTGACATATTTCTCCTTCCCTCAACAGTACATTCTTTTTGGGAATTGCCTGACACGTCAATAAACCTGTAAAGAACTTTTCTTCATCGGCACTTAAGGTAATAAACCGTGAAATATTCTTAATGATATTTTCAAACATAGGATAGGATTTTAAGGTAATAAATCAGGAAAATGCGAATACACTTCATTTTTTAACAACCCGCTTCCTCCGCCATAGTGATCAATTACTTTGATCCTGCCTTCTACGTTGTCACAAAAAGCTTTAATCTCACTTTCAAATTCTTCGTCCAGCCCGGAGCTTAGCAGCACAATATCCACATGATTATTTTCCAGGTATTCGTAGCAGTTGTTCTCGTTGCAGATATCTGCATGCCAACCTTCATTATTTTCTATAATTCTCTTGAGTGTATCAAGGATTTCTTGATTTTTTCCGAGCACTAAAAATTGCAGTATTTTCATATATATGTTGTTTTAAAAATGGTTCTATGAAATAATTACATATGTTTCGTTCCTGTTATTTTAAGTTCATTAAGATCGAGCTGGGATTCCGCTTTTCTGATTTCTTCATCACTGAAAAGTTTTTGTCTTTTCATTTTGACCAGTTCTTTCCTCTGTAAGTTAAAAATATCCAACATAATATGGTGGTATTCTTTGAGATTATCTTTTCCATTGGAAGAGGTATCGAGCGAATCCAGGTGGTTCTGGTTTACCCGAATGCTATTTTCCAGAGATTTTTTAAGGTTCTGTACTAATCCGTTGGTTTCAAGGCTTTCCTGATAATTTTCATCAATTCTTTCCAAGGCAAGGCTATCCAATTGTATACGTATTTCCGACTGTTGCTGATCTCCGGGCTTTAAAGGATCAATTTCTCCCAGATTAACCAGCTTAATGAGTAGCGGAAGCGTTAACCCCTGAAATACCAATGTCACAAAAATAACCACAAAGGTAATAAAGATAATAAGGTTCCGCATAGGAAATGTTACTCCGTCAGTCATCATTACGGGAATAGAAAGTGCCGTAGCCAGAGACACTACTCCCCGCATTCCGGCCCAGCCTATGATTAAAGGATTTTTCCAGCCCGGTGTCGGATCCTGTCTGATTTTTTTACTTATCCATCGGGGAATATGGGCAACGGGATAAATCCAAAGTAAGCGTACGATAATTACAATGAGACTGATCAGCAAACCATATTTGATTCCTTCCATGACGGAAGTTTCTCCCAACCCCTGCATAATATCCGGAAGCTCCAATCCTATCAATATGAACACCAATGCATTCATCACAAAGATCAGGGTATTCCAGACTCCTACCATATTGACTCTTGTATTTCCCGTTTTAAACATTTCATGGGAGCGGAAAGACATGAACAACCCCCCGCTTACCACTGCCATTACCCCGGAATAATCAAAATGCTCTGCTGTGAGAAACAGAATGTAAGGAGTGATTATGGATAAGGCTGCATCAATAGCCGGCGTGGTCGGTAAAAAACGGTGAATTGCATAAAAAACATGAGCTCCTGCAATCCCTACAATAATACCCATTCCTGCCACCAGAAAAAACTGTCCTGTGGCCTCCTGCATGGAAAAGGCGCCTGTAAGCACCGCCGCCAGTGCAAAGCGGAAAATAATCAGTGAGGAAGCATCATTCACCAAACTTTCCCCTTCCAGTATGGTAATTGTTCTTTTGGGTACTTTCAGACCTTTTAAAACGGTGGTAGCTGCGACTGCGTCAGGAGGTGATACAATTCCACCCAACAGAAATCCTAATGCCAGTGTAAATCCGGGAATAAATGCCTGAGAAACATATGCCACCACAATGGAAGTAAGAAACACGAGACCGAACGCAAGAAGTGATATCGTCCGCTTCCATTTCCAGAAATCATTCCAGGAGGTATACCATGCTGCTTCGTATAAAAGAGGTGGCAGGAAAATAAGAAAAATAATTTCGGGATCGAGCTTTAAAACGGGTACTCCGGGAATAAAGCTGATTCCCAATCCCGCAAGTACTAAAAAGATAGGGTATGCTACTCTGATACGCTGTGCCACCATAACCAGCAACAGCACAATAATCAGAAGTCCCAGTATAGGAAGTAATTTTTCATGCATGGTTTTTACAATATTATTTCAATTTACCTAAATCTTTTTTTAATTTCAGATATGGATAAATATGGAAGTTCTTTCTTTTTTCTTTAAATTTTTTGTTTTATGTCCTTTCCCGGTAACATCTTCCACAAGGAGGATTTCACCGGTTTGGAATTTTCTTTTTTCACCGAGTGAAGTTTCTATTTCCACTCCTCCGTCCAATAATACTATATATTGCTTTTGGGGAGCGCAATGAAAATCATAATCATAGGTAGCAGGCACTTTCCTGAACTGTAGCCGGCTGGCTTTAAACATCGGGGACAGAAAACCTATTTCTCCCTGATCTTCGAGAGCAATTTCTACCTCTTCAAAATGAGTGTCTCCATTTTCATCATTAAAAATACGGGTAATTTTCATTATTTTCATTTAAAAACAATCGAATTTGCCCATTCTATTTCTTCCTGATTGATTGAATGTCCAAAGTTTTCATACACTTTTTCTGTAACTTCGGCATTCATTTCCCGCAAAATATTGGCGGTAGCATATACTCTCTCCACCGGAACATGGAAATCCGGATTGCTGGTTCCTAAAAATACGGGAGTTCCTGCAAAATCCCCTTTATAGTTTTCGCGGTTGATCTTTTCTCCGATTACTCCTCCGATAATAGCAACTGCTCCTCCATAGCGTTTTGCATTTCTGGAAATATATTCCATGGTAAGACATGCTCCCTGTGAAAAACCAAAAAAGTATATATTTTCAGGGCTTATTCCTTCATCCAATGCTTTCTTTACCGTCTGACCCACGATTTCCAAGGCTGATGACAGCCACGGCTCATTCTGATCTACCGGTGCTATAAAGGAGTAAGGATACCAGGTGTGATTGGTGGCCTGTGGGGCGAGCAATGCATAATCCTTTACGTTGAAATGTCTGGACAGAGATAAAATATCTTCTGCGCTTCCTCCTCTCCCATGGATCATGATGAGTGCTTTTTCAGCTTTATCTAAAGGGGTTCCTGCTGTTTTTATATCTAATGTATGAACCATATCTTATTTATATTTTTCTATTGGGTAAGTAAATTTGGGAAGCACTTCCAACAGGTGTTCTCTTTTTTCTTCAAACTGTTCCGGCAACATTAAGTTTTCCCCCAGGGATTGAAGTTCTTCATCTACATCAAATCCAGGTCCTGATGTGGCCACTTCAAATAAACCCCCTCCCGGTTCTTTAAAATAAATGGAGGTGAAATATTTACGGTCTTTCACTTCCGTATGCTGCATTCCCAATGTATTTAATCTTTCCATCATTTCCAGTTGGGACTCCCGGTCAGGGGTGGCAAAAGCCACATGATGAACGGTCCCTTTTCCCGGCAGTCCCTTTAAAGCAGACGGATTGCATAACAGGTCCACATATTTTCCCGGAAGATTTTCAGCTCCGAAACGGAACCTGTCCGAACTTTCAGAGATGAGCTGGTGATCCATATGCTGGGTAAGCAGTGCTCCGGTTCTTTCATAAGAGTCCAGCCATATTTCAACATGGTGGATTCCTTTTATAGCATAACCGGAAGGAATAAATCCATTATAATAGCCTTTCCTGCTGTCTTTATCATTGAATACAAGTTCCAATCCCAGTCCATCAAAGTCTTCAAGATAAACAAATACTTCTCCTGAAAACCGCTGTTGCGGCTGTTTATAGGAAATATTAAATTGTTTCAACCTGTCCAGCCAATAATCCAGCCCGTCAATAGACAGTGAAAAGGCTGTTGTATTCAGCATTCCTTTTCCATGTCTGCCATTTGCCAGGTTCTTTCCGTAAGGAAAAGTGGTCATAATGGTTCCGGGAGTCCCGAATTCATCCCCGAAATAGAAATGATAAACTTCTGAATTATCAAAATTAACGGTTGTTTTAACCAGCCGGAGTCCCAAAACCCCGGTGTAAAAGTCTATATTTTCCTGTGCATCCCCTGTTATAGCGGTAACGTGATGAAGTCCTGTAATGAGTGACATAATAAGGTAAGTTTTTTATTTTCCGATTATTTTAGTTGATAAGCTGAGTCCAGTGTAAGTAAACTTCAGCCGGTCTCAATTGAATGAAGGCAGAGCTTTAGTCTTTAAACAAAACATCATTATATTCTTCAGGATGACGTTTGAACTGTGCATGTACGTAAGGGCAGAGGGGAACTATCTTTAATTCGTTTTCCCTTGCATAGGATATCAGTTTTTCCAGTAAGATTCTGGCAAAACCTTTTCCTTCATATTCCGGATTAACTTCCGTATGGTAAACCGTAAGCTTATTTCCCATCACCGAAATATCCATTTTTCCTGCTTTTTTATCTTCAGAGAAAAGCTGAACTTCGCCTTTTCTCCCTTCTAAAACTACTTCTGCTCTTTCCATTTTATTTATTTTTTTGTTATTACGAATTTATCACCTTTATATTTCCTGAATAATATCCTATGATAATTTTGGTAATACTCCTTCTATTTTCCCGCGTACTCCTTCGTATTGTTTAGGAAGCTTAAGGTGTGTTCCCAATTCATTTAAAGGCTCATCTACGGTAAAGCCAGGGTTATCGGTTGCAATTTCAAACAACACACCTCCCGGTTCGCGGAAATATAAAGAGTAAAAGTAATCCCTGTCTATTTTCGGAGTGATGCTGAGGCCTGCTGCCAATACTTTTTCACGGTATTCCATTAAAATAGTATCATCTTTTACACGGAATGCAATATGGTGATTGGTTCCTGCTGCATTTCTTCCTGCCGGAATGGTGCTGTCTTCAATAATATCAACCAGGTTTGCGGTTTCAATAGCATCGGTAGCCACACGGAATCTATTTCCCTCCTGCTTCTGAAGATCGTACCCCAAAATATCCGTAAGGACTTTCAAAGTAGGGTCTGCTTTTCTTAACGTTAAAGTTACATTATGGAAACCTTTTAATGCATTTTCTTCTTTAATTTCCTCTGTAGTCCAAACTTTTCGGTTGTCTTCCGGAGCTTCTATAAATTGTAACTGAAGACCGTCCGGATCATTGAATCTGATCATTTTTTCCCCAAAGATTTCATTTTCCTGAGTTTTCACATTAAACTGATCCAATCTTTTTTTCCAAAATTCCAGACTTCCTTTCTGAACCGCATATCCGATATGGGTTGCTAATCCGCTTCCATTGGTCCCCTGTCCTATTCCTTCCCATGGAAAGAAAGTCAGAATGGTTCCCGGAGTTCCGTTTTCGTTCCCGAAATAAAAGTGATAAGTTCCGGGATCATCAAAATTTACCGTTTTCTTTACAAGTCTTACTCCTAATACCTGAGTGTAAAAATCCAGATTTCTTTTAGCATTGTTCGCAATAGCCGTAATATGATGGAGTCCTAATATTCTGTTTTCCATATCTTTAATTTTTATGCTAAATTAATTCAATCTATCATCCTATCCGTTTAACTAGTTTAATAAATCACAGAATAGAATAGTTTATATTTAAATTTTTAACAATTATTATTAAATATATAAATTATTCTCTATTATTGCTGATCATATTTTCTTATTTTTTTGAAAACTTAAAGTTCATACAACCAACGACTTAAAAATATATTTTTCATTAATTTTTAAAAAGTCCACCTGATTAATAGACTAATAAAAATATATGTTATATATTTGCAACCGTAGAAAGAAAAAAATGAAAGTAGGTTTTCAAATAAATTCAATGGAGAAATGCTGTACCAATACTGAAAAAATGTATTGCAATATGTCTGTATTTCAACATTGCAGTGGTTAACCTTATTTTATATTACCATATTTATTATAGGCCTTACCACGTTGTAGGGCTTTTTTATTTAAAGAACAACATCAGCATGATAGAGTTAAAAAATATATCAAAAACATTTCTAAAAAAGAATCAGTCTTTTAAAGCACTTGATGGTATCAACCTTTCCATTGAAAAGGGAGATATCGTAGGAATTATCGGTTTTTCGGGAGCGGGAAAGAGCACCCTGATCCGTACCGTAAATCTTTTGGAAAGACCGGATAAAGGAGGAAATATCATTATCAACGGCAGGGATTTCACCCAGCTAAAGCCTAAACAGCTCGCCCACGAAAGAAAGAAAATCGGAATGATTTTTCAACATTTCAACCTCCTTTCCTCCAGAACTGTTTTTGATAACATCGCTCTTCCCCTGGAACTGGATCATAACAGCAAGGCGGAAATCCATAAGAAAGTCAATGAACTGCTGAATATCGTAGGACTGGAAGATAAGGCACATGACTATCCCAAAAGCCTTTCGGGGGGACAAAAACAAAGGGTGGCCATTGCCAGGGCTCTTGCCAATGATCCTTACCTCCTGCTGTGTGATGAGGCTACCAGTGCGCTGGATCCGGCTACCACACAATCTATCCTACAATTGTTAAGAGACATCAATCAAAGGTTAGGAATTACCATCCTGTTGATTACCCACGAAATGGAAGTTATCAAAGCGATCTGCAACCACGTAGCCGTTATTGACCAGGGGAAATTACAGGCAAAGGGTACATTAAGTGAAATTATTTCCAATAAAGAAAACCCCATCATTAAACAATTTATTAATTCGGACATCATGACAATACCTCAGGAAATTAACCAAAAACTCCAGAAAGAGCCCCGGGATGGACTCTTCCCTCTGGTAGAAATAGAACTCAATGAAGCCATCACGGTGGAAGAATTGCTTTCAACGATTTATGATCAATATAAAATACCTTATAAACTTCTGAAAGCTGATGTAGAGTACCTTGGAAATTCCAACTTTGGAAAACTTCTTATACATTTGCAGGGAAAAGAGGAAGAAAATCAAAAAGCCATTTATTATTTTAACCAGAATAAAATTCAAAATACAGTAAGAGGATATGCTTAGTGACACAGTGATTTCCCTATTATTAAAAGGGGTTTGGGAAACCGTTTATATGACTTTTGTATCGGGATTTTTTGGATTCGTTCTGGGATTGCCCATCGGGATTTTTTTATTCCTGACAAGGAAAGACCAGCTCCTTGAAAATAAAATTTACAACAGAACCTTATCCGTTTTTGTAAATATTTTCCGGTCCATTCCTTTTATCATTCTTATCGTATGGATGATCCCTTTTACAAGGACTATTGTAGGTACCTCTATCGGAATGAATGCGGCACTGGTCCCCTTAAGTATAGGAGCAGCTCCTTTCATTGCCAGGCTGGTGGAAAACAGCTTGCTGGAAGTTCCTAACGGATTGATAGAAACCGCAAGAGCCCTGGGAGCCACCCCTTTCCAGATCATTAAAAAAGTTTTACTCCCCGAAGCCCTACCCTCACTTATTAATAATGCTACCATTACTTTGATTACCCTGGTAGGATATTCCGCGATGGGTGGTGCCGTAGGTGCCGGCGGACTGGGACAAATCGGCTATCAATACGGATATATCGGTTATGATGCCACCATTATGAACATTGTACTGGCTTTACTGGTTGCTTTGGTTTTCATCATCCAATTTACCGGAGACCGCCTTGCCAAAAGCTTTGATCATCGATAAATAATAAAAAACACAACCTATTTATACTATCTTAGAAAAAATAATTTACAATGAAAAAAATAAAGATTTTAGGCTTAATAGCCGCAGGTCTGCTGGCTTTAAACTCATGTAATTCTCCCAAAAAGGACGACCCGAATTATATTAAAGTAGGAATTACTTCAGGACCGGAGCAAGAAATTGCCGAAGTAGCTAAAAAAGTGGCTAAAGATAAATATAACCTTGAAGTGGAACTGGTTCCATTCAATGATTATGTAGTTCCCAATGAAGCACTAAACAACGGCGATATTGATGCCAATGCTTTTCAGCATGTTCCTTATCTTACCGAGCAATCCAAACAGAGAGGGTACAAACTTGCTGTAGTAGGAAATACTTTTGTATACCCTATCGTTGCTTATTCAAAAAAAATCAAAAATATCAGCGAACTTAAGAACGGAAGCACAGTGGCTATCCCTAACGACCCTACCAATGGCGGACGTTCCTTATTGTTACTACAAAAAAACGGTTTGCTAAAACTTAAAGACGGTATAGGCTTACTTCCTAAAGTAACGGACATTGTAGAAAATCCTAAGCAATTGAAACTTGTGGAAATAGAAGCTCCGCAGCTTCCAAGAGTACTGGATGATAAAGAAGTGGTCATTGCCATTATCAATAATAATTTTGCGGCGCAGGCAGGGCTTACCGATAAAGAAAGCATTTTAAAAGAGGATAAAGATTCTCCGTACGTAAATGTAATCGTAGCCAGAGAAGATAATAAAAACTCTGAAAAAGTAAAGAATTTTGTAAAAGCTTATGAATCTGATGAAGTAGTAAAAAAAGCGGAAGAAATTTTTAAAGGAGGTGCTGTAAAAGGTTGGTAAACCCTTCTCCTATTAACATATACAAAGCTCCGGAAATCCGGAGCTTTTTTATTGTTTTTTATTTCTATTCTTCCCTATCAGATCCAAAAAAAATGCCTGAATTTCTTCAGACATTTCGCGCGATTAAAAAAGTGAATAGAATTATATATTAAAATAATGAATCGCTCCCGCATCCGATAAATGCAGCTGGTCTTCATTAAAGTGACTAACAAAACTTTCGCTATTTTCCAGGAAAGAATGACTGAACAAAGCATAGGAAGGCTGTTCCGCCCATTCGTTTTTCAACAGCTGATGAGCTTCCACCACTGTTGTTCCATACAATTTCTTAAAATTTCCGATTTTATATTGTGAAAATGTTCCGTAATGAACGATACATTTCAAAGACATATCAATAGGAAGGCTTAAAGCTTCACTAAGCTCGGATATCTTCCTGCTAAAAGCATCCTGCATCTTTTTTAATATTCCCGAGATACTTTCATAGGAAGGGTGATCGTCATACCTGTAAAATAAAATCGCATCTCCTTCTATCTCGGATATTTCAAAATACTGATCGTTCACCTCAATCAATGTCGACAATAATTCTCTTACAATATATTCTCCTGTATATAGTTTTGTATTAAATACAAATTCTGTAAAACCGTTAAAGTCCGGAATCATAATGATACCATCCTGGGTATTTGTATCTTTCATATGATTATAGATTAAAAACCTGTTGTGTCATTAAAGACGCAACAGGTTTAATTTTACTTTATTGCCACCCTCCACCGACAGCCCGGTAAAGTGTAGTAATTGCATTTAACCGTTGAGCTTTCAGAGAAGCAAGGTCCAGCTCTGCCTCCAATTTATTGGTCTGAGCCAGGATCACCTCTACATAGGTCGCTGAATTATATTTAAATAAGATATCTGCTTTCTTCACCGCTTCATCTGATTTTTTCACCAAACCTTCGGCAATCGCCTGTTGCTCTTCCAGTTTTTCTATCTGCACCAATGCATCGGAAACTTCTCCTACTGCGTTTAATACCGATTGTTTAAAATTAATCTCCGACTGTTCGGAAAGTACTTTAGCCTGTTCGTATTGGGTTTTCAGCTGTTTTCCATTTAATATAGGCTGAGCCAATGTTCCTGCCAGGTTTCCGAAAAGAGAGCCCGGAATATTGAACCAGTTGCTGGCCTTAAATGCATTTAAACCTCCCTGAGCTGTAATGCTGAATGAAGGATACATGCTCATTTTCGCCACATGGATGGAAGCAATGCTTTTTCTGAAATCCAGCTCACTGCTTTTCACATCAGGTCTGTAACTCAATAATTCAGAAGGAATCCCTGCTGCTATTTTATCAGGGGTCTGAATGTTATCCAGACTGGTTTTTCTTTCCACTTTATCCGGCATAGAACCGGTAAGAATGCTTAATGCATTTTCCTGAGTAGCAATAGAGCTTTCAATAGCGGGAATACTTTTCCGGATCTGATCCCGTGTAATTTCCTGTTGTTGTACCGCCAAAGCCGTCGTTAATCCCACTTCATATTGTTTAGCAAGATACTTCAGGGTAGTTTCCGAATATTCCAGATTGGATTTTGTAATTTCCAGCTGGGTATCCAGCATCAGCAGGTTATAATATCCCTGAACTACGGATGCCACCAGGCTTGTTTTCACAGCTTTCGCCGCTTCCTGGGTTTTAAGATATTCTGCTAAAGCTTCTTCTTTTTTTCCTTTAATTTTCCCCCAGATATCAGCTTCCCAGGAAATATTTACAGAAGTCGTATAATCTTCCGTATATCTTTTCCCCATAAACTGCCCTGCCATGATCCCGTTCATACTGTTGTCCGAAGGCCTGCTGATACTTGCATTTCCAATAGTTGCGCTTACGGTGGGAACATTTCCCCATTTACTTTGCGTAAAGGCCAGAGAAGCAAATTCTATCTGCTTTAATGCTACCTGAAGATCATTATTCTGAGCCATTGCCTTATCGATCAGTCCTACCAGAACCGGATCCTTGAAAAAATCTTTATAGCTGATCTTCGCTATATTTTCATCTTCCACAGCCATATCATCATTTCTGAATGTTTCGGGCATTTCCAACTTCGGCTGTTCATACTTTTGAACAGTACACGAAGCCACTGTCCCCGATACCAATGCTATATATGCTATATTTTTAATTGAATTCATTTTAAAAAAACATTGATTAATATTCCCAATCCGCTTCCGTAATTGGTTTTCCACTTACTTTTTCCTGTACATACTGGAACATTACGAAAAGAACCGGTGTTATAAATATTCCGAGAACCGTTCCGAATAACATTCCCGCAATTGCAGCATAACCAATCGAATGATTACCCATTGCTGATGGTCCTACTACAAAAAGTAACGGAAGTAATCCACTGATAAAGGCTAGGGAGGTCATCAGAATCGGACGCAAACGGGCTTTTGCCCCTTCCACTGCCGAAGCGATTAAGCTTTTACCAGCTCTTCTCCTCTGAATGGCGAACTCCACGATAAGGATACCGTTCTTCGCGAGAAGCCCTATGAGCATTACCATTGCAATCTGAACATAAATATTATTCGATAATCCTCCGAACGTAATCCCAACAAACACTCCTGAAAGCCCTACCGGAATTGAGATAAGCACTGCAAACGGTAAAATATAACTTTCATACTGTGCCGATAAAAGAAAGTATACGAAAACAATACATAACCCGAAGATCATCACAGATTGTGAACCGGACTGGCTTTCTTCCCTACTCATCCCTTTATAGTCATAAGTATATCCCTGAGGAAGCACCTGCTTGCTCACTTCTTCCACTGCAGTCATTGCCTGCCCGGTACTATATCCGGGTGCTGCCATGATCGTAAGATTGGAAGAATTAAAGAGGTTAAAACGATCCACCACTTCAGCTCCATTTACTTGCTTCAGACTTACCAATGTATTCACAGGAACCATTTCATTGGTGCTGTTTTTTACGAATATATTATTCAGTGACTGGGTATCTTCCCGGGTTTCGGGGGTAGATTGTACCAATACCCTGTAATATTTACCAAAACGGTTAAAGTCAGAAGACTGTATACTTCCGTAATATCCCTGCATTACTCCTAACACATCCGCTACGGAAACTCCAAGCTGAGCTGCTTTCACTTCATCCACTATAACTTCATATTGCGGATATCCTACATCAAAGGTGGTATAAGCCAGTGCTATTTCCGGTCTTTGCATTAAAGCTCCCATCATTCCGTAGGAAATATTTCCAAGATCTTTAAGCTCTCCGTTGTTACGGTCCTGTAAGACAAGCTCCATACCGCTGGTATTACCAAAACCGTCCACAGTAGGCGTATTGATTACCAAAAAGTTCGCTCTCTTATCCTGGGATAATGTTCCCTGTATCTGTCCTATAATGTCATTGATATTATCTACATCTCCTCTTTCTTCTCCTTTTTTAAGCTTTACAAAGAGAGCTGCTGATGAAGAAGACATGGAAGAGCTGAATAAATTCAAACCGTCCACTGAAATCACTTCTGAAACAGCCGGATTCTTCATTAAAATATTCTCCGTATCGTTCACTACCTGAGTAGTCCTGTCTTTTGAAGCTCCCGGCGGAAGATTGGCAGTTACAATCACGAAACTCTGGTCTTCATCGGGAATAAATCCTTTTGGAGTTGTCATGGACAGCCATGCAAACAGCCCTCCGAATGCAATGATCAATAAAACGGCAACCCATTTTCTTTTTAACAGGAATAATATGGATTTTCCATACCGGAAAGTAAGTTTGTTGAATCCTGCATTAAATCCTGCGAAGAACCTGTCCTTAAAGTTCATTTTTTCATGGGACTCACTTCCGTGGCCCTGCTTTAATAATAACGCACACAAGGCAGGACTTAACGTCAGTGCATTTACCGCTGAAATGATAATGGCAATCGCTAACGTCAATGCAAACTGCTGGTAGAACAATCCGGTGGAGCCACTCATAAAGGCTACCGGAACGAACACCGCAGACATTACCAGTGTAATGGAAACAATAGCTCCTGTAATTTCACTCATTGCCGACATGGTAGCTGCTCTCGGGTTTATTTTTTTATGTTCCATCTTAGCATGAACAGCTTCCACGACGACAATCGCATCATCCACCACGATACCAATGGCGAGTACCAGGGCGAAGAGCGTAAGTATATTAATGGAGAATCCAAAAATATTCATAAAGAAGAATGTCCCTACAATAGAAACCGGAACCGCAATGGCAGGAATCAGTGTAGACCGGAAATCCTGTAAGAAAATATACACGACAATAAATACCAATATGAAGGCTTCAATTAAAGTATGAATTACCTGATCAATAGACTGGTCCAATGCATCTTTTGTCGCATATGGAATTTCATAGGCCATTCCTTCCGGAAAGGATTTTTCAAGCTCTTTCATTTTTGCCTGAAGGGCGATCTGCACTTCATTGGCATTAGATCCTGCCATCTGGAAAATAGCCATAGCCACAGCAGGCTTTTTATTATATTGTGAAGATACCGTGTAGCTGTAAGCTCCAAATTCTACTTTGGCGATATCCTTTAATCTTAATACGGAACCATCGCTTAATGCCTTGATGGTGATATTTTCATATTGCTCAGGCTCTGTAAATTTACCTTTATAGCGAAGTACATACTCCATGGCTTCTTTACTTCTCTCCCCGAATCTTCCCGGAGCTGCCTCCAGGTTCTGGGACTGAATAGCTGCGGACACTTCCCCCGGAGTAAGGTTGTAAGCGGTTAATTTAGTAGGATCCAGCCATACCCTCATGGAGTAATCCTTATTTCCGTACACCATAGCATCTCCCACTCCGGTCACCCTTTTAAGTTCCGGAACAATATTGATTTTAGCATAATTCTCAAGAAACAAATCGTCCATTTTACCATCTTTACTGGTTAAGGAGATCATAGAGATCATACTGTTCTGTCTCTTCAGGGTGGTAATACCTGCCTGGATTACTTCTTCCGGCATCTGATTACTCACCTGTGATACCCTGTTCTGAACATTTACGGCTGCCTGATCGGGATCTGTTCCCAATTTAAAAATCACCGTGATGCTTAAGGTTCCGTCATTACTCGCTGTAGAAGTAATGTAATCCATATTTTCCACCCCATTGATGGCATTCTCCAATGGTGGAGCTACCGATCTGGCAATTGTTTCTGCATTCGCTCCCGGATAGGTAGCCGATACCATGACGGTAGGCGGTGCTATATCGGGAAACTTGGTAATTGGTAAAGTAAGCATACCAACGACACCCAATATTACCAATAGTATAGAAATTACCGTTGCTAATACGGGTCTTTTTATAATCTTTTTTAACATGATTTTCTTTTCCTATTTTTTCTGTTGAGCTTTCTTTTGAGCTACTACCGGAGCTCCGGGCTGTAACCGGTCAAAACCTTCAGTAATATATTGCTGTCCTGCCTTGATTCCGCCGGATACGATATAGTTGTTTCCGGATTTCCCTTCCACTTCTATCGGAAGCTGGGCTGCTTTCCCTTTATCTATCGTATACACAAAAATCTTATCCTGGATCGTTCTCGTAGAGGCAATCGGGAATAAAATGACATTGGAGTAGTATTGCTCAATGATAATCTTTCCGGTATTACCGGTTCTCAATAGGTTATTGGCATTATTAAACTTAGCTCTCATGGTAATGGACCCCGTAGTTTTATTGAACTGTCCTTCTACGGCATCTATATTTCCTTTTTCACCATAGTTTTCACCACTGGAAAGCTGTAATGAAACGGGAGCCGTATTTTTCAGGATCTCATCAATGCTGCTGCCTGTTCCCTGTTTCTGAAAATTACTGAAGTCATTTTCACTCATACTGAAATAAGCATATACCTGATGGATATCCGACAATAAGGTAAGCGGATCCTGGTTAGTAGGTGAAAGTAAGCTTCCCAAACGGTAATTGAACCTTCCGATATATCCGCTCAAGGGAGCTTTAATAACCGAAAAGTTCAGGTTGATCTTGGCGGATTCTATGGCGGAAACAGACTGGCTTACCGCACCTCTTGCCGCATTATAAGCTGCTTCCGCTTCTTTTACCTGAATATCGGAAACCATTTTATTTCTGAAAAGCTCTTTCTTTCGTTCCAAATCAATTTTAGAGGTTGAAAGATTTGCCTGTGCCGAAATCAGTGCCGCCTGTGCACTTTTCAGCTGCTCTTTAAAAATCTGATCTTCTATTTTAAATAATGGCTGACCTGCTCTTACATAGTCTCCTTCATCTACAAAAATTTTAGATAAATATCCTGTGATCTGAGGTCTGATTTCCACATTGGAAACTCCTTCAATGGAAGCCGCATATTCTCTCGCAACCGTAGCATCTCCCTGCTTCACTGTTTCTACAGGAAGCTCGGCCGGCGGCTGCTGATTAGACTGATTCTGATTATTTTTCTTACATCCTGCCAGCACAAGTAACGGCAACAGGAATATCCACGATTTCTGAATTAAAAATCTCTGCATACTATTTCTTTAAGTTTTTACCGCACAAAATTCGTCCGAAAAAAGGGGAATGGAAATATTCAAAAAACCCCTTATTTTGTCAAAAAGACTCCTTATTTGCAATAAACATGATAAATCTCATGAAATGAAAAGTATGAACCTGTATCTGTATATTTATTTCTTTTAATCTAGCTTAAACAAACAACGCACAGGTAGAGAAAGAAAATCACTATTTTAAAATAAATTATCTTTTTTATATTCCAAAGGAGATTTCCCTGTATTTTTCTTAAAGAATTTACTAAAAGACGCCTGATCCGGAAATTTGAGCTGGGCAGCCACTTCACCCACATTAGCATTTGAATTTTTAAGCAATATTCTTGCTTCTATGGCCAATACCTGATGAATGATCTCCCGCGGGGATTTAAACATGGTCTTATTAATCACCTTAGTAAGGTATTTCCTGCTGATGAACAGCTGGTCCGCATAAAACTGCACATTATGCTGTTCCTTGAAATGTTCGCGCACAAGGGTAAAAAAGCTGGTCGTAATTTCATCTTCCCTGGAAGTCACATTATGCTCCTCTTCTGTTTTTTTAAAATGATTATCTATTTCATAGATCACTAAAGAAAAGTGATGCCATATCATCTCATTAAAATAATAATAATCTTTGTCCGTACTGTTCAGATTCTCCAGTTCATCCAGATGAAAACTCACCCGTCTAAACAGTTCCGGCTCATTCTGAATAGCATGATGAGGATCCTCGCCAAGACTTTTCAGCACAGCATTCGACCGATAATTGAAGCCTGCCTGTGAAATAAAATCAACAGAGAAAAATATATATTTGGCATTGTAATCTTTAGACGCTTCTTCTACACAGAATGTTTCCGACATCGGACAAAATACAATATCACCCGCAGCCACTTTATAGCTTTTATTGTCGAGCTTAAATGCCAGATGGCCACTTTTTATCAGGATAATACAAAAGAAATCCGCCCGGAAAGGAACTCCTATTTCCATAGAATAGTTCTCTCCCTCAATGTTGAGAACTACAAATTCATTGATCCTTAAATCAAATTCGATCTCTTCAAGCAATTCCTTGAATGTAAACGTAGAAATATAATTTTTTTCGGAGGTACTTCTTTTTCGGGGCATCAATTGTGGTTAAGATAATACGAAATTAAATAAATATATCGATTATTAAAATGAATTTATCATGGATAAAACAACAATTTTTCAAATTTTATTATCTCATTTTGAGATAATAAATAATTTATGTACTTTTAACCCGAAAATCCATAAATAAGTTTTATGCTAAAGAAAACTGTCCTCATAAGTTTTTTAACTCTCATTTCATTCTCTTCCATGGCTCAAAATAATCCAATACCTGTTTATCTGGATGAATCCAAACCGGTTGAACAACGTGTACAGGATGCAGTCTCCAGAATGACGCTAGAAGAAAAGGTGGCAATGCTGCATGCCCAGTCAAAATTCAGCTCTCCCGGAGTTCCGCGACTTGGAATTCCTGAATTCTGGACTACGGACGGACCTCATGGGGTACGCCCGGAAGTAATGTGGGATGAATGGGACCAGGCAGGATGGACCAACGACTCCATTATTGCCTATCCTGCACTTACGGCCCTATCTGCTACATGGAATAAAAAAATGTCATGGAATTATGGCAAAGCTTTAGGTGAGGAAGCCAGATATAGAAAAAAAGATATTCTGCTGGGACCCGGTGTCAATATTTACAGAACACCCCTGAACGGAAGAAACTTTGAATATATGGGAGAAGACCCTTACCTTACTTCCAAAATGGTGGTACCTTATATCAAAGGAGTTCAGTCCAACGGAGTGGCCACCAGCGTAAAGCATTTTGCTTTAAATAACCAGGAAATGTTCCGCCATACAAGCAATGTAATTGTTGACGACCGTACTTTGTATGAAATTTACCTTCCTCCTTTTAAGGCAGCCGTTACCGAAGGGGATTCATGGACGATAATGGGTGCGTATGATATGTATAAAAATCAGTATGCCAGCCAAAACCAATATCTTTTAAATGATATCCTTAAAGGAGAATGGAACTATAAAGGCGTAGTGGTTTCCGACTGGGGAGCCGTGAATAATACGGAGCAGGCTATTCACAACGGATTGGATCTGGAATTCGGAAGCTGGACCAACGGGCTTTCTGCCGGAACCAAAAATGCATATGACAATTATTACCTGGCCAAGCCTTACCTCGACCTTATTAAAGCTGGAAAAGTAGGAACTAAAGAACTTGATGATAAGGTCACCAGAATCCTTCATCTGGCTTATAAAACCACCATGAACAGAAATAAGCCGTTCGGGAATATTGCTTCGGAAGAACATAAAGCCATTGCTAAAGAAATCGGGGAAGAAGGAATCGTCTTATTAAAAAATCAGGGTAATTTATTACCTATAGATATCAACAAAACAAAGAAAATTGCCGTTATCGGAGAAAATGCCATCAAAATCATGACAGTAGGTGGAGGTTCTTCTTCTTTAAAGGTAAAATATGAAACATTACCATTAGATGGAATCAAAGCAAGGTTTGGAAAAAAAGCCGATGTGCAGTTTGCCAGAGGATATGTAGGTGATATCGGCGGAGAATATAATGGTGTAAAATCCGGACAGAACTTAAAGGATGACCGCTCTGAAACAGAATTACTGAATGAGGCGGTAAGCCTTGCCAAAAAATCGGATTTTGTCATTTTCGTAGGGGGATTAAATAAGAGTGACTTCCAGGACAGCGAAGGAAATGACCGTAAAAATTTAGGACTTCCTTATAACCAGGATCAGCTGATTAACGCATTGGCAAAAGCCAATAAAAACCTGGCCGTAGTCCTTGTTTCCGGAAATGCCGTTGCTATGCCGTGGGTAAAAGATGTTCCGTCTATACTGCAGGCGTGGTACCTGGGATCAGAATCAGGAAATTCAATCGCTTCCATTTTAGCGGGCGATGCCAACCCTTCGGGTAAACTTCCTTTCACCTTCCCCGTAAAACTGGAAGATAACTCCGCCCATCAGTTAGGAGAATATCCCGGAAATAAGGAAGAACTGGCAGCAGGTAAAGGAAAGGATCAGAAAAACCCTATCAATATTACCTATAATGAAGGGATTTTTGTGGGCTACCGTTGGCATGATACCAAAAATATCAAACCTTTATTCAGTTTCGGACACGGGCTGAGCTACACCACTTTTGAATTTGGGAAAGCCAGTGCGGACAAGGCCAGCCTGGGCACTTCCGATACCATTACTTTCAAAGTTTCGGTAAAGAATACCGGTAAAAAGGGAGGAGCTGAAGTAGCGCAGCTTTACATCAGCGATCTTCAATCTTCTGTTCCACGTCCTGCCAAGGAATTAAAAGGTTTTGAAAAAGTATACCTAAACCCGGGTGAACAGAAGGAAGTGAGCTTTACCATTGATAAATCCGCTTTAAGCTATTTTGATGCTGAAAAACATCAATGGGTAGCTGAGCCTGGAGAGTTTGAAGCTTTAATCGGAAATTCTTCTGATGCTATTAAAACCAAAGTAAAATTTACACTCAAGTAGTATTTTTTTATTCATATCTAATATTGTCAGAAAGCCGGAAAATTTCCGGCTTTCTTTTTTTTAAATATTAAATTTCAATAATCAATTCCCTTTCATATCCTGTGTCAGGTTCATCCATATATCCATGAGGATTGCAGATAATTTCCGTTTCTCCTATCTTATAACGGCTAGGCGTATGAATATGCCCATGAATCCAATATAAAGGCTGATATTCCATAATTAAACTTTCCAGATCTGAAGCATATGCTGCCGTAATTGGATCATTTTTATATTTCTCCGGAACCGATTGTATACTTGGAGCATGATGACTTATTACCACATTCTTGACTGCTTCCGAATTTTTCAGACTTTCTGTTAACCACAGTTTTGACAACTGATGAATCTTAAAGATATCAAGTGTTCGCATCTTAGAATAAGAAGGATCTCTTCTTATTAATTTATAGTCATTCATTTTAGATTGGCATATCATTCCGTACTGAACCGGATTTCCGAATAGTGAAAAATCTGTCCATAATGTTGCTCCATGAAAGCGTATTCCTTCAATATCTATAAACGAATCTTCAAGCACAGCTACATTAGAACCTCTGGCTTCCTCTTTCACTTTATTTAAAACTTTTGGATAAGCTCCCTTGTAATATTCATGATTTCCTAATACGTAAATCACAGGTTTGTCCTTAATTTTAGATTTAATCCATTCTATACCTTTTGTGCCTATATTTACATCCCCGGCAAAAATTACCACATCTGCATTTTCAAAATTATGATCTACAGAACCAAACTCCTGATGTAAATCACTTACAATCTGTATTTTCATGATGTTTTAATCAATAAATAGGTTACAAAATAAAGCATTCGTCCCAAAATAAAACGAATTATTTTATTTTATGGCATAATATTTTTAATTAAAGCATGGAAAATAAATGACAAAACACACGCAATTAATTTAATGTATAAATCATATTTTAATTTAGAATAATAAAAAAATAGAATTATACTCATGGTATATATCACGTTTTTTTTACTTTTACAAAAAAGACAAAGAAAAGAAAATCAGTTATGAAACAACGACTTTTACCTTTAGCCATTATTTTTTTAGGCTTAACCGCTAACGCACAAGTAGGAATAGGAACACCTAATCCAGGAAGTACCCTTGATGTAAGAGGGTCTTATGCCACTCCTTATAAGAGTATAACTGCTGCTACGTACACATTCCTTTCTACGGATCAGTACCTAGACTTCAGAGGAACTGCTGCCAGTACCTGGACATTACCTCCCGCACAAGCTGTTCCAGGTAATTTTGCAGGCAGGATATATGAAATAAGAAACGGAGGAACTGCTGATATTACCATCCTTCCTTCCGGTACAGAAACCATTGACGTATCTTATCTTTCTTCCGCTCAGAGCAGGTTTACAGTGCCTGCAGGCTATTATGCAACCGTAAAAAGTACAGGAAATACCAGTGGGGTTACGTGGGTAGTGACTTTGCTTACAGTAGGAAATACCACTTCTGAAGGTTCATCCGGATTCAGTACTTCTATTTTAGGATATACTCCTAAGAAAGCATCGTTAAGAACAGTACCAGCCACTTATGGAGGAGTTTCCGTAGCAGAAAGAGGATGCAAGAAATATTCTGGGAACGGCCATACTTATTGCGCTTATCAATTGGGAGGACCGAAAAATTTCTATGATACCTTCAACTTCGCCAAACAAGTAGGAGGATATATTGTCACAATGACCGGAAATAATGAAAGAACATGGGTGAATTCTAATCTCCTTGCGGCAGCACCTAACGGATATACATTTGATCACAGCGTATGGATAGGCTACAATAAAGTTGCCTACCCTGGAAACCCGGTTCAGTTTACCTGGATTACCGGAGAAGATTGGGTAATTGACTGGACTACTTCCCCTAATTCCACTCCGGAAAACTGGTTCAATACAGGTGAGCCTAATAATGCAGGAGGTTCGGAAGGTTCCTGTCACATTCTGGCAACCAACAGAAGTTCCACCAGAAGATGGAATGACCTTAACGGAACCAGTACGAATGATTCTGGAAATTCCGGAACAGATTTTGACCAGGTTATCCTGGAATTCAACGAAGATTAGTTTATTAATATTTTTATAAAAAAACCTTTCCCATACCTAGGTATGGGAAAGGTTTTTGCGATTATATACCTGTTATCATCCGCTTACTTCTGCTGCTTCCAACATCAGATAATGTAAATCCGTATTTTTCACAAAAGGTTTTAAAAGCTCACTACCCGGGCCGTAAGCCGCCAATTCCACATAATCTCCTGTATGGTCCATACTGATCCATCCTACGGAATTATGCTTTTTCTGAATCTCGGAATATACCTTGAAAGGAAGTTTCTTATAATTGTACAATCCGTCTTCCTGCTTTTCCAGACCGGAATAAAAATCTAACAAATGTTTTGCTTCTTCATCTGCAAGGCTAAAGCCATTGGTTTCAAAGATCCAGTCTTTGATCTGCTGAAGATTAAAGTCGGCATGGATAGCATTCAAAACATATTCATTGGTATATTTATACTGAGCAATACTATTGAAATTTTTAGTTGCATTGGTTCCATATAGAGTGCCCGGATTAGCATTACCGTGATCAGTAGTAATGATCACCAAAGTATTTTCATCTTTTTCGGCAAAGTCTAAGGCTACTTTTACGGCTTCATCAAAAGCCAGCTGGTCATGAATGAGCGCTGCTATATCATTGGCATGTGCCGACCAATCTACCTTCCCCCCTTCTATCTGGAGAACAAAGCCTTCTTTATGGTCTTTCATCTGATCGATCGCTGCCTGTGCCATTTCTCCCAGTGTCGGGGTTTCCTGTAATTCAGGAATATTTTTTCTGTCAATAGAATAAGGCAAAGCACCAGAATTAAAAACGCCCAGCACTTTCTTCCCTTTTTCAAGCTTTTTCAGGTGAGATCTTTCTTTTAGAACCTGATAGCCTTTCTGCTTATAGATACCGTAAACATCTTTTTTATCTTTTCTTTTGGCAGCATTGAAAAATTCATCTCCTCCTCCCATCATTACATCCAAGCCGATGTCCGCATACATCTCAGCAATTTCCGGCTCAGCACTTCTCTTTTCGGAATTAACACAAAAACCGGCCGGCGTTGCATGGGTAATCGTTACAGTGGTTACACAGCCTGCTTTTTTGCCTTCTTTTTTAAACTTTTGCCAGATAGGAAGATATCTTTCTCCGTTAGCTCCTATATTGAGCATTCCATTTTTCACCCGGAATCCGCCTCCAAATGATGAACTCGCTGCCGCCGAATCTGTTACTATAGAGCTTGCGGAAGCTGTGTCCATAAGGGCTCTTGATGCTTTATTTTCATGATAAAGGTTCATCCAGTTGGTATTTTTTCCAAGGATATTCTGGGAATAAAGATTAGCCATAGCTAATGTTCCGGGGCTCATGCCGTCACTGATCATGAAAATTATGTTTTTTGCTTTCCTTTTGCTTTTAGGAAATCTTTGTACATCATTCGCCAGAAGGTCTATCGGATTAATTGTAAAAAGACCTGATAATAATGCTGAACCTTTAAGAAACTTACGTCTGTCCATATGAATTCAAATTTTTGAGGACACAATATAACGTATATACCCGTCCTGTCCCATCATGTTTTTATTAAATAATCATTAATATAAAGAATATTTTCCGATTCTCCGAATTAACACTTTAGTGCTTATGATTTTTAAAGTTAATTAAGTGTCCCGTAATCAAACCTACCGCACCGACGTAGATTAAAGGAAGATGAATTTCAAACAGAAAGTCTGCTGATATGGAAATCCCTATCATCAGAATAGAAATCCAAAACAAAGCTTTCAGCCACCATTCCGTAATCTGCCGGGTTACTTTATATACCACAGCAATACCAATCACAAAAAAAGCCATATCTATATAAGGATTATGGGATAAGCCTAGTGGTAGTACTATTAATAAAGGAAAAACAATACAATGAACAAGGCATAAAGCAGCTGCAGATATTCCCACCGCATCAAGAATTTTAGATTTCATAAGCATAATTATATTTGATTTTAAATTTCCTTATTGTAACTTTGTTGCAAAAGTAAACACAAATAATTTATAACGCAACTTAATTGCAATAAAATGAAACAAATCAGAAATACCCATGCAAAAACGGAAATATTAAACCTCATCCTTAATTCCGAAACTGCTCTGTCTCATACTGCTATTCAGGAAAAGGTGGGTGATTTATGCAACCGGGTAACCATCTACCGGGTGTTGGACCGTCTGGAAGAAGAAGGAAAAATCCATAAGATTGTCAATGTAGACGGAGTTGTGAATTATGCCAAATGCCATAATTGTGAAAAAAATGATCACCATCATAATCACCTCCATTTCAACTGTGAAGAATGCCATACGGTGACCTGTATTGAAAACATGGTTCCCGACGTTGTTTTACCTAAAGATTTTTTAGTAAAAAGCTATAATTTTGTAGTAAGTGGGATTTGCGCCAATTGCGTAAAATCTCAATTTTAGCTTAATATATTTCTCGCAGAGGTGGTAAATATAGTTTTTTTTGTAAATTTCAACAAAAATTAATTATCATTACAAAATATCTAAAAATGAAAACTAATACCACTGATTACTTAATTAAAAATGAGCAAGTAAAATTTAAAATTAAAAAGCCCGATCCTAAAAATGACCGTGTAGGGATAGATAATCCTTATTCACAATTTCCCCATTCTATTGATTTTCTTGTTTTACAATACTGAGTTCTAAACCACCCGGGATGTTAAAGTGGAAAATCAGAATTCAGTAATCGGATGGATCTGGACAGGCCTCGGACTCCTGTTCTTTATTACCTTATTCATCATTGTACTGGTAATCAATTATCAGGACAACCTAAAAAGAAATAAACAAAAAATAATTCAATTGGTCCGTAACGCACAGACAGGCTGTCTGGAAGAAGCATTTTTTCTGCAGGAAAAAGAAAGAGAACGTCTCGCAGAAGAACTGCATGATAATATATTATCCAGACTTAATCTTATACGACTGAATACGGAAACTAAAAATATTCATGAAATCAACACCGATTTAAAAAAATCCATGCAGCTGATCCGGGAATTATCCCACAACCTCACTCCTCCCGACCTGAAAGAAGTTGAGCTTAAAGATCTTATCGGTGATTATCTGGAACAGATCCACACCCCTATGGAAATCGATTATTTTCATTACGGCAGCCACGAAACCAATATAAGCAGTGAGGTAAAACTCAATCTGTTCAGGATCACTCAGGAGATTATCAACAATATTTTAAAGCACGCCCATGCCAATACCATTCGCGTAACGCTGCGAATATCTTCCCAATACATTATTCTTATCGTGGAAGATAATGGCTGCGGATTTGCTTCCAACGGCCATTATAAAGGAATCGGAATAAAAAATATACAGTCCAGGATCCGGCAGATCAAAGCCTTCCATACCTTAAAAACCCAGCCTGAAAAAGGAACCAAATATATTATTTGTAAACCCCTAAACTAAAATTAAACCATGAAAATCAAAATCGGAATTGTAGATGATGATTCACTTTTTGTACAATTATTAAAAAATTATTTTGAAACCATTGAAAATTATGATGTAGTCCTGACTTCCAAAAGCGGAAATTCTTTTCTGAGTGAATATACTCCAGACTCCCTTGATGTTCTTATACTGGACCTTAAAATGACGGATGGCGACGGAATAGAAGTCATGAATACCTTATCTCAGCAGGAAAGCCGGATTAAGATCATTGTTTTATCCAGCTTTTACAGACGTTCATTTATGGGACAGATGTTAAAGATGGGAGCTCACGCTTTTCTGCCTAAAGAAGTAGAACTCAGAGAACTTATTACCGTAATTGATAATGTGTACCAACATGGACATTATTTTTCCAATGAACAGATCGAAGTAATGAGAGGACAACTATCCAATAAGCTTCCCCAGTTCAATGCTTATTCTAAAAATGACCTGACAGAAAGAGAGATTGATGTGCTTAAATTATTATGCCAGCAGCTCAGCACCAAAGAAATTGCAGACCGTCTTTATATTTCACCCAAAACCGTAGAAACCCATAAGACCAACCTGATCATTAAAACCAGTGTAAAGAATACGGCAGGATTAGTAATTTATGCGGTACAGAACAATATTGTGGACGTGAATGAAATTGTTCTTTTTGATAAATAAAAATCAGGGGAGCATCTTTATGGATACTCCCCGATTACAAATTTTAAAAACAAAATATTCCTGTGTTATGAAGCGCTCAGCATTTTAGCAATAGCGATTGCATCAGAAACAGTATCAATACTGTAAATCTGCATTACTCCCTGTGTAGTAGCTGCCTGTCCTAAGATATTCTGCTGGTTCTGTGCATTCACTGCATTTTCAAACATGATTCCTGTGGAATGCGCTGCGGACTGATACACGTTACCTAAGGCTACTGCAGGAGCCTCTGCTACCACTTTTACGTTAGATTGGGTAACAGCATCAGTGATCTGTTGGTTAACTGTTTGTGACATGATTTTAAGTTTTTGTGGGAATGGTATTCCCTGTTAATAATAATTTTTTGACTTATGAAGAGTTTTAAAAGGATTTAGGATGCACCCAGCATTTTAGCAATTGAAATTGCATCCGCTATGGTATCCATGCTGTAGATCTGCATAATCCCCTGTGTAGTAGCTGCCTGTCCTAAGATATTCTGTTGGTTCTGTGCATTTACTGCATTTTCAAACATGATTCCTGTGGAATGCGCGGCGGACTGGTATACATTTCCTAAAGCCATTGCAGGAGCTTCTCCTACTACTTTTACATTGGATTGGGTTACTGCATCTGTGATCTGTTCATTGACGTTTGTTGCCATAATTCTGATTTTTTATAATTTGAGTTAAGATTTAAAACAGCCGGACTTTCCGGCCGTGGTTATTAATTTAATTACACTTTTAAGAAGCACTTAGCATTTTAGCAATAGCGATTGCATCGGAAACGGTATCGATACTGTAGATCTGCATTACCCCTTGCGTAGTGGCTGCCTGTCCTAAAATATTCTGCTGGTTCTGTGCATTCACTGCATTTTCAAACATGATTCCTGTGGAATGTGCGGCGGACTGATATACATTTCCTAATGCTACTGCCGGCGCCTCTGCCACTACTTTCACATTGGACTGGGTCACCGCGTCTGTGATTTGTTCATTAACTGTTGTTGCCATGATTTTTTTAATTTTAAAAGTTTAAGAAATACAACCGGATTTTCCGGTTGTCCGGATTTGATTTTTTCCGTAGTTTAATCAGGATGCATCATCTATTAAGATGCACTCAGCATTTTAGCAATGGAAATAGCGTCTGCAATGGTATCTACGCTATAAATCTGCATGATTCCCTGATTGGTAGCCGCCTGTCCTAAGATATTCTGCTGATTCTGTGCATTCACTGCATTTTCAAACATGATTCCTGTGGAATGCGCTGCTGTCTGATAGACGTTTCCTAAAGCAACTGCAGGAGCTTCTGCTACTACTTTTACATTCGATTGTGTCACTGCATCTGTGACCTGTGGGTTGACTGTCTGTGCCATAATTTAAAGTTTTGTGAGATCAGATCTCGGTTAGTAGTTATTAATTCAATTTAAAAATTTACTGAGCCGATCCCCAATAGCAGGATGCTGTACGGGCTGTTTGTAGAGACATTAGAAGATCATATTTGAGAAAAAAGTTACAGCATCCATGATTGGGCTTTTGGCTTATGTGTCAGATCCTGTTGTCAAAACGACTTTTTCTCAGGATTCCAATTTCTTTATATCTTATTTTTCTTCCCACCAGCTTTTTAGTGCTTATTACGGAATTTCCTATGGAAATCTGAAAGTCTTTCTGCTGATTCATTACTGATTGTTCAAACATTAACCCAGTGGAATGGGCATTGGCCTGGAGTGAAATTCCTGTAGATACAGCAGGTGATGATGCCACCACTTCTACATTCACATCATAATTATAATTTTCCATAAAGTATAGTTTTTGGGAGTTAGATTAGTTATCTGTTGATATTTGCTACTTTAGCCTGAAGCTTCATCAGCTTTTCCGTGATGCGGAGTTCTTTGGCTTTTATTTTTTCCTTAGAGATTTCCTGCATATTCTTCAGCTGCTCTTCATAATTGATGGCCGGAGCACCTGTAGGAGCCGCAGGTGTACCTGCCTGTTGCTGCTTTACAGCTTCTTCCAGTTTTTCCAGTAGAGGAGCCAACGATTTTAATGTTTCTTTCGTCGCTTTATCTTTAATATATTGGATAATTTCATCTTCATGATTAAGGATAAACTGAGGAATATTACCCGGTTGATCCGTTTCAGGTTTCTCTTCCGGAGCCGGAAGGCATAGCTGCTCTGTATCCATGATGATGGGTATTTAAATTAAATAGCCTATAAAAGCGCTTGATGCCGTCCAGTCTGAATTGATACCCTGTATCACATTGCTTCCCACGATTTCCGTAGCCAGATTTCCTGTAATCACATTGGCTGTAAGAAGCTCTTTTAACTGGCTTGAAGGAAGCTGTAAAATATAATCTTCCGAAAATAAAGGAGTACCAGCAGGATTTGCCGAATTTTCATTAACCACAATATCAAGTATCTCCTGTGAATAGTGGGCAATAAGCTTTGCTCCCTGAAATTCCAGTTCTCTTTTCAGCTCTACCAGGTCACCGGATGTCACCAGATCCGAAATACTGTTCACATCAATATCATGAGTGGAATACAACGCTTCTCCCGTATTGGACGGACAAATGGTGATATCTGTTTTTAAAACCGTTTCCGCTTTCTCCAGATTGACCGTCAGCAGTTTGGAATCCGTCTCCGGCTCTGCAATGTCACTTAATTTACTTAAAGGAAGAATCCTTACATTACAGAAAAAGTTTTTGGAATCATCCAGTTTGATCATGACAACCGTAATTCCGGTACATTCACTTTTGGGTTCTATCACAAAGGATTGGTAAGATATATATCTTTTGTTTTTGTTGATACAGTTTACAAAGCGAATAGCAGGAGTAATATTAATGGTATTTGTCTTTAAGCTGAATACAATTCTGTTCAAATTGTTTTCCGGTTTTTTCATGCTGAAATAGGCGGTATCATCATCCCTCTGAAGAAAGAAACTTTCATTCAGCTCGGTAAGAGATCTCAGGTTTAAAACTTTGGCGGGTTTAAGGTCGTTTGAATAGCTCATAGGTTATGTTTTTGAGTTTATTAAAAAATTTGTTGATAATATTTACTTTAGGCTGATCCGCCTCCACTTCCGGTGAAGGAATATCGGGTTCTTCTATGGCGGGCTTTACAATGGGCTGGGCAAGCTTTATGGTTTTAAGAACGGTTGTTCCCTCCCCTTTTTTTGCCGGATATAGATCTTTTTCCACGGTATCATTTTCTAGTGTGTTTTCTTGTTTAGAGGGTGGGGTCAATCGTTTTTTTTTTCGGGGTCATCATCAGGCTGATGAGAAGAAGGTGAATCCTGCACTTGCTGGGTGCCTGTATTGGAAACCGGATTTCCCGAAGATATTCTGGCTTTAATCTCAGCATAGTCACCTACTATCTTGAATAAGTCCCGTATGGCTTCATTTCCCTGGCCGGTATCAGGTGCCGCCATTTCTTCTTCACTGCTTTTGGAACCTGTGGAAGATGGATTATGATAATAGGTTCCATAGGTAAGGATATTGTTGGCCAGCCTGCTGATCGCAATCAATCCCAGCTGTTCAAAGCCTTTTAAAAAAGACTGAAGATCCTGAACCATCATCCCCTCTGCCTGATCTTTCATGATCTCTGCGGCTCCGGTCATGGGAGTGGCTTTCGGTGGAGCCAGTACCGTAGCATTAACAAACGCTACTGATTTCTCTGCCGGAGTCTGGGGTGTTGGATCGCCTGTGGCTGCATTAGCTCCTGGTGTGTCTGCATTGGTATTCATTTTAAAAAAATTTTAGAATTATCCTTTTAAAATTTTAATAGCATCTGCCACAATCGCAGGATTAAGCTGGTTCAGGTTTTGCTGGTTGGTCACCGAATTCTGAATGGATATTCCGCTGGCATGGGTAGCCATCTGATAAAGCATGCTCATCGCCTGTGCCGGTGATTCTCCCAGGACCGTCACATTCGTCTGCGTTACCGCATCTGTAGTCTGGTTGTTTACTGTATCTGCCATATTTTAAGTTTAAATGGTTATGTATGGTTTTAGTTTTTAGTTTTTAATATGAGATATTCATACTAAGCTTCAGTAAGGAACTCCCTATCTCTTTTGTCTGATACAAATTTCACAAACCCAACCCAATCACCTCTCGGGGAAAAAACTGAATTTTAAAAATTGAGGGAATTCTCCCAAATGTGAAATGAAGAATGATAAAGCCTTGGATCGGTTAATAAAAGGATCTTAACCCCATAATAAGGCCCCGGGAATCAAAAGAACCTTTGTCCCGGTATGGAATAAGGGTAAACCCCTAATTTATAAAAATAGGTATTTACCCTCTCCTCCATCCGAAGCATAAGACTGAAATTTGTAGAAACCTTCGGATTTCATAAAGCCTGTCAGGACTTGTGAAGAATCATCTAAAGGATCAATAAAAAAATAACCATAACTCAAGCCGGAAGCAGGATCAATGTAATAAAGGTCCTCTATCCTTTCCGGAAGATTTCTAATCCCATCTATTATGAGAACAAGTATTTATCCCCAAATCATCATTCACCCCGGATATGCTACCGGTGATATGTTCGGAATTGTCGCCACTTTAATTGATGATGACCGTGCCCATGTTATTGTAACTACCGGTACGGGTCCCATTTACGATCCTACCGACAAAGGAGTTTCCATAGCCCGGTTTTATCTGGATTCGGGAATACAGCCTGCAAGGGTACATCTTCTGTATGTAAATAATATCCGGCATGCTTCTTCGGAAGTGAAAAATTATGCGGTTAATATCCAGAGAACTCAATTCGGAAATACAAAAACAAAAAAAAATATTTTACGGGATGATGTTATGTCCGTAACGGGCGGTACCGATTATGTTGCCGAATATTTTTCGGAGAATATGCGCCAGAAAATAAGAAGAGCCTGGGATGTTAACGACTCGAGAGACCCGGAAATAAAAACATGGCTGGAAGGAAAAGCCATTCCTGTGAAAGGCAGTAATATTGCCGTCATATGGTCCCGCTTCAGTGGAAAAAAGGGAGACATCCACCTGGAGCACGATTCAAGCTATAAAGGCATTAAAAGAATTGTCCGTGAAGCTGTCAAAAGTTATGACGCGGTGATCATTGCCGGGGATAAAGGATATACACCGGCCAAAAGTCATAAATATGATTTAATCGCACAAAAAATCGATCCTGACAAAGTCTTTAATCTTACAGAATTCTGGAACGAAAATTCGGATGCGCTACGGGCATGGGGAGGTCATACACGTTTCGGACAGTTTAAGCTTTATGATTTTCTGCATCGTCATTTTCATGAGGTCAAGCATCTTGGATTCCGAAGCGGAAATCTCGAAGTAATGGCACTTCTCGGATACCTGGTACGATATATGGAAGAACCGGGCAGTGAAGGGGGAAAAAGAATGGCCGCCTGGCATCTGTTTGCACAGGGAAGGACACGCAAAGGAGGAATGGCTTCAGGATATGAACGGCTGGGAGTTCTTGAACCTCCTACACGATCCGGTAAGTATTTCAAACAATATCCGGGGGAAAGACGTCCTTCATGGGCCCCGGGAAGACCTGGAAGAACTCCTAAACCAGCTGCCATAAGATCTTTCTCAAAAGGCTTTACCGAAAGAGATATGGCCGTGATTATGGAATATTTACAACCTGAAAAAGAAAAAGGAATGGCTATGGTGTTAGCCCCACAGGCATCCACCTTTATGGAAATACCGGAAATGAAGTTTGCTTATCAGAATGCTTTACAGTTTATGAACCTCTCCCCTGATTTTAATGATAGTGATCTCTATAAAGCCTACAAAAGACTGGCTCTTCGATATCACCCGGACAAAGCAACAGGCAGCCATCAGAAGTTCATTCTCCTGGAGCAGGCTAAAAGAATCGCGGAAGGTGATTATTCCCTTATTCCCGAATTCAGCACGAACAGACTGGCCCTTACCGATTGATAATTTTTAAAAACTATTAGAATATGTTGAATTATAAAACACTTTTAGAACCCGGTGAAACTATTGATGAATTAATCCAAAAGGTGTATGAATATGCAATGAAAGAAAATATGCTTCCCGAGGACACTCCTGCTTCAGTACTAAAGGACACCTTTCACAGCTGGATGGCTTCCCGGCCGTGGGTGTTGCCCCAGGGGCTATTATTAGGATCCATCAAACCTTCCCTCGGTCTGGAAGATGATCAGCCAAAAGCCTATTGGAAATCTTTTCCTGACCGTCAGTCTTTTTATAAGCAGCTTATTTATGATTCTCATCCCCGGTTAAAGAAAAACCAGCAACGGGAAGTAAGACTCGCCATCCGGGTCCTGAAAAATGAAAAAATACGGAACAACCTCAATACATTACGGAGAGCGCTAGCCCAAGAACTCTGGAGACAGGAAAGCATATGGGGTAAAATGAGCTATTATCTTACCACCAATCCTATTGCCAACCTCATCCCCAATATGGGCGGAAGCTATAATCTGGCTAATTCCTATCCCAAACTCAGAGGAGAGCCCGATCTGGACGATATAGAAAGCTTACAACCGATACTGAATATGATGTTTATTAAAACAGACCGGATCAGCCTGGCATTTTCTGAGGAAAATTTCAGTGTCAGTGAAAATATAGCCATATTGCACGACATTAAAGAGCTCTTCAGCCCAAGGGGAAACAGCAGGGTCTTACCTACTGCTCATCCTCAGCTCATTCCTAATCCATATAAAGGAAAGAACAGTCCTAAGGAAGCTATGAGATGGGAAGTAACCGACGGAGACAGACCTTATAAGAGAGTCCCCATATCGGAAAAAGAAATCCGTTCCAGGAGTGGAGTTTTTAAAGGATTTAAATTTGATCAGGGCAGATTAGGAGCCGGCACCAGAGATGAAAATTCTGCTGATACCCAAAACGCCAGGAAAAAGTACCTTCCCCTGGAAACAGGACGTTCTCATACTGCTGCCAGGCTTTTTGAAATGGTTTCCCTTTTAAAACCTGCTATGAGCACTTCCCAAAAAAACAAGAAAATATATGATGAGTGGATGCGTGCTATTGCCTATGGAATCTTTGCCTACTGGAATGCTCCCAATCATGAGGGAGGATATCCTAAAAGCCTGACCCCGATCCATACTTATCATGAAGTAATGGATCCGGCTGAAGATTATCTGCCCGGAATATACAGACGTGCATTTTCTTACAGGGATCTGCAAGAATATCTGGAATAAAAGCTCTTAAATGCAATGAGCTCCTTTTATTTTACCTTTTCCAGCAGGTATAATTTGGCACCGGAAAAAGCAAGCTTGGGCATCAGGTTTCCTTCCAGCACCATGGTTTTATTGTTGGCATCAATGACGGAAATATAATTGTGGGAATTATATTCGATGTAGTTTTCTTTTTCTTTCGTTAAAGGATTTTTTCCAAACTCCAATGAATATTTTACCCAGTCTTCTTTGTCGGAGCTGCAATGTACGGGCTTAAACCTTGATTTTTTAGCTTTAAAAATAATCTGGTCATAGCTTCCTTCCGCACAATCGGTGGTAAATGAGCTCTCCGGATTCTGATCGTTTGAAAAGTCTTCAAAAGAACCTTTGTATACACCTACCACTTTCCATGTTCCGTCCAATTTATCTTCGTCGATCTTTCCTTTAGCTTTGCTTACCGCCCAGCTGATCCCGTTTACCGTTCCTTTTACAGCATGATAACTTACGTTCACCGCCCCCTTTACTACTTTTGTAGCGGTAGATACGATGCAGGAGTTCAAAATGAACAGTGCGGAAACCAGAAATATTATTTTTTTCATCTTAATTATTATTTACAGCGTACGAAGGTAACATTTTAAAAAATACTCAGGTTATATTGTTTTACTAAATCCAGGATCATGTGATAACCTGCCAATGAATTTCCATGCTTGTCCAGTGAGGGACTGAAAACCCCGATTCCCATTTTTCCGGGAACACTTACGGTAATTCCGCCTCCCACTCCGGATTTGCTGGGCAATCCCACCGTACGGGAATATTCCCCACTAAATTCATACATTCCGGCAGTCAGCATTTGTGATTCGATTAATTTTGCCATATCTTCATTTTTGTAGGTGGCATCTCCATCAAAACGCACACATCCGTTAGCAAAGAAATATCCTATTTTAGCCAGATCCTCTGCCGTTACTTCAATGGAACATTGTTTAAAATAGTTGTCAAGCTGGTCTTCGTTTCCCGAGATCAATCCGTTATTTTTCATCAGGTAGAACATTCCGCGGTTACGGTGTCCGGTTGCTTTTTCAGATTCGTATACGGACTTATTATAATCCAGGGAAGGGTTTTTAGTAATATATCTTACCATATCCAGGATTTTAAGGAAGGGCTTTTCTCCTTCTCCCGAAATTAATGAAGTGGTCAGTATCGCTCCGGCATTCATCATAGGATTAAGCGGTTTACCTGTCGTTTCAAGGTTCGAAAAATGATTAAAAGGTTTATCTGATCCGAAATACCCCATTTTATCAAAGATATTCTCTTCTCCCCTTTCTTTTACGGCAATCATTAACGCTATAATTTTTGAGATACTCTGCATCGTGAATTTTTTATGGACATCTCCGGTATTAAAAACTTTACCATTTTTATCTACCACAGAAAACGCCACCGCATCCGCCTGCATTTTTCCCAGCTCAGGAATGTAATCTGCTACTTTACCTTCTTTATAATAGGCTTTATTTTTTTCTAAAATATGTTGTAAAGTCTTTTCTGAAATGGTTGAAAGGTCTGCTGTTTTCTGAGCATACGACCATGTATTCAGGAAAAGAAATCCTGCCATAAAAATTCCTTTTGCAGGCCTTAGAAGACTATTTTTTTTCATCATTAAAAAATTTTCTAATAAAATGTATTCATAAAACTTGAAAAACAAAGATAAACTTTTTCACTTTCTTTCGGTATTCTTTATTTGTAATACCTCTTAAGATCGGATATTATCCTTATTTTCAGCTCTTCCGCCTGTGTCCTGCGCATCATGAGCGCATAGGCATTATTAAATCCGAGGGGCCGTAACCATTGAATCCCAAACTGTTTTTCAAATTCTGAGTTTACATATTGATAGGTTTTTTCCGGGCTTGAAGTTACCTCTTTAATGGTTTTTTCCGTAGGTTTCAACAGTACTAAAAGCCCCGTTCCCGTATATTCGGGATAAAAATCAATAGCGTCATTCATTAAGGCATCAAAACAGATCTTGGTTCCTCCCAGCCCTGTTTTTGTTTCCACTTTATAGTCTGTATAGCCTTCAATCATCATTTTATACATGGCCGCCAGAATGTATTGCTCTCCAAAAATTTTGGATCCGATCCGTATTGTTTTTGAATTTCCTTTCCGGGGATTTTTATAGAGCTTGTTTTTCATTAGAAAATCTTTTGCTATTTTTTCGGGAGTCTGGTTAAGATAATCGGATTTATAGTTCATATCTGTCATCACCGAATCATTAAACTTACCGGCTAAGAGATTCAGGGTTTCTTCCAATCCCGGAAACTGAATAAGTGTTTTCTTTTTAATAATGGGCGCCGCAAAATAGGGCGGAAATATTTTTTTATCATCTTCCAGCACATAGAGGTCAAAGGCTTTAATCCGTCCATCGGTAGAATAACCACTGATGAGATCCAGTTCTTTTTCATATACCGCTTTATACATAATGGCATCATTAACCACAAGCGGATTGGCTTCTATCCCATAAACTGAACGTAAGCCCAGATCTCCGTCCTGCCTTCCCATAAATTCCGGAGTAAAGCCCGCTTTGATCTGAGTTTCCGAACTCGTGGACCATATATAGCCCATCCCGAGAATAAGAAGAAAAGCCGGAACTGTGTATTTTAATGTTTTAAATAACCGATGCCCCGATCTCTGTATGAGGGCAATCAACTGATCCAGAACCACCGCCAGCAATGCAGCCGGAATTGCACCTGCAAGAATCATATTGGTATTGTTGAGCGAAATTCCTCCAAAGATAAATTCTCCCAATCCTCCTGCCGCCACAAAAGATGCTAATGTAGCCACCCCTACATTGATGACCGCTGCTGTTCTTATTCCCGCAATGATTACAGGCATTGCCAAAGGAAGCTCCACTTTAAGGAGAAGCTGTCTTTTGTTCATTCCTAATGCTTTTGCGGCTTCTACAACCGTAGGATCCACTCCTGTAATTCCTGTATAGGTATTCCTGATAACCGGTAAAAGGGCATAGATCAACAAGGCTATTATAGCGGGCCTGGCACCGATTCCCAAAACAGGGATCATAAAACCGAGCAACGCTATACTAGGGATCGTCTGTAAAATTCCTGCACTTCCCAGCACTACTCCTGAAATTTTTCTTTTCCGGGCAATTAATATTCCTAAGGGTATCCCGATGATTATAGCCAACACTAATGATAAAAATGTCAAGCCAAGGTGCTGTACCACCTGAACGAAAAGTTTTTCCTGCTGTTCTATGACAAACTGCCAGAGACTTTGTTGCTTCATAACACCTGTATTTTTCTGTATTCGCTAAATGCTTTAACCAGATTTTCGTAATATCCTGTATGGGTATGGTTTGAGCCTGTTTTCTGTAAAGCTTCCCAGACATTGGTATCTTCAGGCAGGTTCAGTTTGTAATTGGCATCATCAAGGTTTATAAACGGGTTGAGATCTTTTAACTTCGCAACTTTATATTCGAGCAAAAGTTTGTTTTCATTAAAAAATTCAGTAACAAAATCGTTCTTAGGCTGATACAGCATTTCCTTTGGGCTACCCATCTGTATAATTTTACCTTTATTCATAAGGCATATGCGGTGTCCCAATTCAAAGGCTTCCTGAACATCATGAGTCACCAGGATAATGGTTTTATTTTTAAGTTCCTTCAGAGATTTAAATTCGGAATGAATATCTGATTTCGTAATATTGTCAAGGGCTCCAAAAGGTTCATCCATCAGCAGAACCGGTGTATTGGCAATCAAAGCTCTTGCTATTCCCACTCTCTGCTTTTGTCCTCCACTAAGTTCATGAGGGTATCTTAATAGTATTTCTTCCGGAAGATGCAGCTTGTCCAAAAGCTCCCCGGTTCTCTGTTTTATTCTGCCTTTTTCCCATTTTAACAACTCCGGAACTACTGCAATATTCTGCTGAACGGTATAATGAGGAAATAATCCGGAATGCTGCATTACAAATCCTATCCCCCTACGCAATTCTTCTGCTTTGCGGTCGCGGATATCGATACCGTTTATGGTAATAAGCCCGGAATCTGCTTCTATAAGACGATTGATCATTTTTAAGGTAGTGGTTTTTCCACAACCGCTGGTCCCCAGAAGGACAAGTGTTTCCCGGTCATATGCCTGGAAAGAGATTCCATCCACAGCGGGTTTTCCATTAAAGCTTTTTGATACTGATTCAACTGTAATCATGAATAATAATTATCTGGCCAGCCGGATTCCCGTAAACTGCCATTTTAAATTGGTTTGAAAAAAATTACGATAGGTATTCCTACTGTGACCGGCAGGCGTTGCTACGGATGCTCCCCGCAATACCATCTGATTAACCATGAATTTCCCATTATACTCCCCTACTGCTCCTTCTTCTTTTTTAAAGTGCGGATAGGGTAAATAGGCAGAGTTGGTCCATTCCCACCTGCTACCCCAATTGAAAAGGTCTGATGCCACTTCCCATTCTTCTTCAGTGGGCAAGCGCACTCCTTTCCAGGATGCATAGGCTGAAGCTTCATAAAAGTTAATATGACAGACTTCTTCATCCATATCCACTTCTTCTAGCCCGTTCAGGGTATAATTCATCCATTTGCCATCTATATAGTGCCAATATAACGGAGCTTTTGCTTCGTTTTGCTTCACCCAGTCCCAACCTTCGGCATGCCAATATTTAAAACTGGTATAGCCCCCCGCTCCCATAAATTCCAGGTATTCACGATTGGTGACTAATCTGTCCGCAATTTCAAAGTCACGGAGATATACTTTATGTCTTTCCCGTTCATTGTCAAAACAGAAGCTATCACCTTCAAAACCTATTTCATAGATTCCTTCGGCACACCGGATCATTTCTATATTTTTTTCTTTAGGATTTTTAGTTTTAATTTCCTTAGTGTAAGAGGGAAATAGTGGATTATGACCCAAAATATATTTAATATCCGTCATTAACAATTCCTGATGTTGCTGTTCATGGTTGAGCCCCAGTTCCAACAGGGGTTCTATGGATTCAGTCATATATTCGCTTTCCAGAAAGGTCTGCATGTGCTCATCTACATATTTCCGGTATTTATATATGTCCGAAACGGAAGGGCGGCTCAGGTTTCCTCGGTCCGTGCGGATTACTCTTGCTCCAATGGTTTCATAATAGCTGTTGAATACAAAGTTGTATTGGGAATCAAAAGCTTTGTAACCCGGGAAGTTGGGTAGCAGGATAAAGGTTTCGAAAAACCAGGTGGTGTGGCCCAAGTGCCATTTTGGAGGACTGACATCGACGATGGGTTGTACAACGTAGTCTTCGATTTCCAGGGGAGAGCAGATTTCTATTGTGTGCTTTCTGATGGTGGAGTATTTTTTTGTGATGTTTTTGGGGGTGATTTCTGGGGTCATATTTTCTGGGGTTTTGAGTTAAAAGTTTTTTTGGCGGATTACGCGGATTTGTTTGATGGTGGTATATGCTGCTGTATTTGTTTTTTAATGTGCAGGATTTGATTGATAATGCTAATTTTTTTCTCTCGCAGATTGGGCAGATTTATAAGGTGGGTGGTAAGTTTTTGGTTGATCTATTTATTCTTGTTATTGGATGGTTGTTTTTTTATTTTGATGTTGATATTTTGATGGGTAATTATATTGATGGGTGGTTATGTGGATGTGGTTGGATGTGTGATTATTTTGATTTTATAATTATGGTATGTGAATGTATGTTTTTTATCTTTATTTTACTTGCCAGATGGTGTCTAGAAACCAGTTTTTGGAGTCTTTAATTTCTCCTATGGGGATAAAGCCCGAGATTGCTCCTAGTTCTTTAATTTCTTCCGGTGAGAACTTTTGAGAGATTTCCATATCAATAAGCTCATTTTCTTCAAATAGAATGGGCGTATTTCCAATGGTAACCGTCTGTTTTTTCAGGCTTACCAAAAAGCTTCGGCAAGCTCCGCTCAGTGGATCGTAAGTTTGATAGTGTTGGAAATTTTCAAGATTAAAGTTACTATTCAAATCCCTATTGATGCGATTTAAGAGATTAAGATTAAATGCTGCGGTAATTCCCGTCTTATCATTATAGGCATTTAAGATTGTATGAGGATTCTTTTTCAAATCAAAGCCAATTAATACCCTGTCTCCCAGGTTTAGATTTTTATTTAAATCACGACAGAATGTTTCTGCTTCTTTTATCGTCATATTCCCTATGTTACTTCCTAGAAACAGAATTACCTTTTTTCTGCCGGATAATGAAGCTGCCTCCTGTAACATTTCAAAATATTCTCCTTCCAGGAGATTGAGATTCAAATCAGGAAAACGAATACTTAATTTCTCCTTTAAAACAGAAAGAATATTCCCCGAAATATCTATCGGCATATAAGTAAAATCATAGCCTTTTTCCATAAGATACTGAAGGAGATAGGTTGATTTCATAGCATCTCCAGCTCCCAGCTCTATCAGGTCAAAAGGCTCTTTATCAGAAATAATCTGCCGGACCAATTCTGAAGTTTTATTTTGAAAAATGTCCAGCTCACAACGGGTGATATAATATTCCGGCATAGCCATAATCTTCTGAAAAAGCTCGTCTCCCGTCTTATCATAAAAATATTTGGAAGATAGTTTTTTGGGAGTATTCTGCAGTCCCTTCAGTACGTCATCAAAGAAACTGTCCATGGGATTATCTTCCACCTTTGAATGGGGTTGCAACTGTAAATTCATATGTTTTAATTTGTGATGTTCCTAGTTAACAACAATTATCTTGCCGCTTCGATATTGATTTCTACTACTTTTTTCTATTTAAATATAGATATTTTTAATTTTAAAATTGTGACCTTATTGGGAGAAGTACATAAGTTGTAGTTCGTCACCTCGAGTGCGGAACAAAGTGGAGCGTATCGAGAGGTGAGATTGGAAAACTAAGGGGTAAAACAACAAGGTCTCGGTACATTTTTCTTCATTGCATTGCGAAAAACACTCGGCCTGACGGAGTAATCAATTACTAGGGGTTCTTACTGGTTGATTAATAAAGATATAGTACGTCACCTCGAGTGCGGAACGAAGTGGAGCGTATCGAGAGGTGAGATTGCAAAACTAAGGAAGTAAAACAACAAGGTCTCGATACATTTTTCTTCATTGCATTGCGAAAAACACTCGACCTGACGGGAAATCATTTTACTGGGTTCTTATTAGCTGATTAATAGTGAAGAAATAGTACGTCTCCTCGAGTGCGGAACGAAGTGAAGCGTATCGAGAGGTGAGATTGGAAAACTATGGGGGTAAAACAACAAGGTCTCGATACATTTTTTCTTCATTGCATTGCGAAAAACATTCGACCTGACGGAGTAATCAATTACTAGGGGTTCTTACTGGTTGATTAATAAAGATATAGTACGTCACCTCGAGTGCGGAACGAAGTGGAGCGTATCGAGAGGTGAGATTGTAAAACTAAGGAAGTAAAACAACAAGGTCTCGATACATTTTTCTTCATTGCATTGCGAAAAACACTCGACCTGACGGGAAATCATTTTACTGGGTTCTTATTAGCTGATTAATAGTGAAGAAATAGTACGTCTCCTCGAGTGCGGAACGAAGTGAAGCGTATCGAGAGGTGAGATTGGAAAACTATGGGGGTAAAACAACAAGGTCTCGATACATTTTTTCTTCATTGCATTGCGAAAAACATTCGACCTGACGGGGATCAATTCACTAGAGGTTCTTACTTGTTGATTAATAGTAAAGATATAGTACGTCTCCTCGAGTGCGGAACAAAGTGAAGCGTATCGAGAGGTGAGATTGGAAAACTAATGAAGTAAAACAACAAGGTCTCGATACATTTTTATTCATTGCATTGCGAAAAACATTCTACCTGACGGGGATCAATTTACTGGGTTCTTACTTGTTGATTAATAGTAAAGATAATATGTTACTTGAGGATATGATCAAACAGAGTATCGAGAACAGGGATCAAAAACATTATCTTTTAAAGTTTTTTTTAGCTAAATTAGGTAAGTCTTCAAATCTTCCATCTATAAGCGCCTGCTTTTTGGCATGCGACCATTTCTTTATTTTTTTCTCAAAACTTATGGCTTGTTCAATATCCATAAACTGACAGAAAAAAACCAATTCCACAGGACGCCTGGTGAAAGTATAAAATCCAAAATGTTTCCCATCCTGATGCTCATCAAAACGCTTATACACATTAGCAGTAATACCTGTATAAAAAGTATTATCTGAACACAATAATATATACACAAAGGAAATCTGCACACCTAAAAATAGGAAAAATATTTTCTAAAATAAGCATTTTAGTAAAATAATTTAATAAATTTACTCTTGTTGTTTATTATACTACTATAGCAAAACATAGTCATCACCTCGAGTGTGGAACAAAAGTGGAGTGTATCGAGAGGTGAGATTGGAAAACTATGGGGTAAAACAACAAGGTCTCGATACATTTTTCTTCATTGCATTACGAAAAACACTCGACCTGACGGGAAATCATTTTACTGGGTCCTTATTAGCTAATAATAGTGAAGAAAGTAGTACCTCGAGTGCGGAACAAAGTGAAGCGTATCGAGAGGTGAGATTGGAAAACTATGGGGTAAAACAACAAGGTCTCGATACATTTTTCTTCATTGCATTGCGAAAAACACTCGACCTGACGTCACCGCCTTCTTATGAGTTTTTGTGACTTATTATTTGTAATAAGGTAATACTAATTTCCCACTCTTTCTTTTTCCCTTTTCAGTTTATTGACCAACGGATTGGCATACATTTCCAGAAAGCAGTCTCTTGAAATCTTATCGGAGGAGTTGATACGCATTCTTAGTCTCCTTTCAAACAACTGTTTTTCTTTCTCGGGGTAATGTTCACTATAAGTATCGGTATTGTAAAGTAAATCATGAGCGATAAATTGGGTAGGCCAGAGTTTATAGCTACCAATAATGGAATCGTCAATAACCTGTGCAATTGCCTGTAACTGTTTGTTTTTATTATCTACTGTACCGGCAATTTCATCCAGTTCTTGATCTAAAACTTTACCGGCATGGATGTGGATCCTTCTTTTTTGCCCCACTATTCCGGTAAGCATATTAGTAAAATCTTCATTTTTCCCTTTTACATATTCTTCTCCTTTGTGCATTGCCAGAAGCTGAGGAATTTTCAGGAAATCCGTCGGGTCATATTCATAAGAGATAGATACCGGAACTATTTTTAATGTTTTGAAATACTCCGTTAATGGCATTTCTCCGCCTGCCATCGCCAACATCTTTAAAACACCTTGCTGGGTAGCATCATTTCCATCTTTGGTACGACCTTCACGCTGGGCAATCCATACGGAATGATTTCTACGGTGTAAAAGCTCTTCAATATATTCAGACATGATCTGAGAACTCTTCAATTGTTCCCGGATTGATAATCCTCTCTGGACCAAAAAATTACGGTTGAGCTTAGCCAACAGATGTAAAAACGGCTTTCCAATCAGGTTATCCCCAATCGCCGATGCCGTCATCACATGCCCGCTTTCCAACAGCACCAGATTAAGCAGTGAAGTATCCAACACGATATCCCGATGACTCGAAATAAAAAGATATGGCGTTTTCTTATCCAAAAGATCAAATCCCGAAGTCGTTAATCCACCGGAACTTTTAGCTACTATCTGACGGACGGTATATGCAATACATTCATTTTGAAAATCCCATATGGTATGGATATTTTTAAGCTGCTCCCTCCATTCCTGTCTTCTCTTACCCGGAAAGGTAAATGTCATAAGGGCTCTCATCATAGGATCACGGGATATCTCCTGTAATGCTTCATTGACTTCATGGTCATGGAAAAAACGGATTTCATCGAACTTCGACATGTTTGTATTTAAGGGTTAAACTGTTTTTGCAAAAGAACGAAAATTTATTGAGGTGGAGGGATGATGTTGATCAGGATTGTTATTCAACAAGTAAAATGTTTAAAAAAAACAATTATTAAACCTCCAAATATTTGAGATGAACTCCTTCTTCTGTTTTCCATTCTAGAGGGCCACTTGCTGATCTAGCTAACGTAGCTGCTGCTGCTCTGGACGATGAAGTAAAAATATAATCTTTCGTTAATTTAAAAAATCCTTCCTCTATCTGTAATATACCGTCCAATATCATTTTTCTTCGTTCAGATACAATCCCTTCTGATAATGAAGGCTGTTCCGTCATCATAAAAAGGGAATCTTTATATACAATAAATCCTCCTGTAGAAGGACTTCCCTTACTCTTTGCTCCAGCTCCATTTTTACAGAATAAAATCAGTTGATGGGTTTCATCTTGCTCAACAGTTTCTTCCAAAGACTCAAATATCTTATGCCCCAGTGATGCAGCCACAACTTTAATATTTGACAAGAACTCCTCTAGCTCAGCTTGTTCAGCTTCTGATAGTTCTGGACGAGTCGGAATATTCTGGTCAATAACATAACGTTCAGCACCTAAGGCAAGTTCATATAAACGGTTTTCCAGATATTTTACACTAGCTTTATTCAGATATTTATCTTTACTTCCAAAGAATAAAGCTTCATTCCAAAAATCTTTATTTGCAATATGTTGAATCAAACGGTCAATAATAACTTCTGCTTCACCAATATAAGCTGAATCATTATTGTTTTCATCTTTACCTATCAAAATATAAACTCCAGGTTTTCTAAATTCAGTACGATTACTAAATTCCCTTACTTTAATACGTGGAACTCTAATTCCTATTCCTGTCCAATTGCTGAGTTCTGCAGTTGTAAGACCGTTGGAGGTACCATCTACAAAGAAGAGTCGTATAGTTTTTCCGAAGGTTTTCATAATTTTATTATAAACATTATTTTTTTTACTAAGCACTAACACCATCAATGAAAATATCAACAAAATTTTGAACCTTTTGAATGATCCTTCTTCCTATATTATTTCTTTCGGTAAGTTTAGGTTTTACTTCAAGAAGTTTTAAAGTATCACTCATTTTGGGTATTTTAGAAGTAAAAAGAAAATCGTCAATAACATCTCTAAATCTATCCTTATTTAAAAATTCTTCCTCAGCAATTTTATCAAAAGCTGAATTCTTTTCTTTGTTCCAGAATTTTTCAAATTCTTCATTTACGTCATCACCATCAGAAATATTAGGCAAATTTTCTTCTATAAATTTTTCTATTAGCTCTTTTTTACTCCTTAGCTTAGCATCCCCGGAAAGAATATCTCGGATTTCTTTTTTCTTTTGTTCTAATACATTTCCTTTCAGGTTTGAGGTAGTAAGCTGAGCTAGCAATAAAAGAATATAGCTTACATTTATTTCATCACGATGAATTAATTCCAGTTCAAAATCGATATCATTCAAAATACTTACTTTCCGCTCACCATTATTATTTTTTCCTTTTATTTCTGTCCATAGATCAAGATATTTACTTTTATAGCCATCAAATTCATATTCTTCCATTTCGAGTTTGTTAAAATCAAAATCTGCAAATGATTTTAAAATATTCAGAACCCGCATCATTTCACGAAAAGCTGTAATAAACTCAAATTTTTCCTGGTCTGTTTGATAGCTATTAATACTATCAATTTCAGGTGCAACTAATTTTAATGTGGCTAAAGCAGAATTAAATAGCTTAATATAGTCTTCTATCGGATGGATAATAATTTCCTGAATAGCTTCTTTATTTGAAAATAAAGTTACTGCCTCATCTGTTGCAGATTTTAGATTACGAAAACAGACAATATTTCCCTGTGACTTTTTTTCACCTAAAAGCCTGTTAGTCCGGGAAAATGCCTGGATCAATCCATGGTATTTTAGGTTTTTATCAACAAATAAAGTATTTAATTGTGGGCTGTCAAATCCTGTTAGGAACATATTAACAACAATAATTAAATCAACTTCTTTACTACGAACTCTTTTGGCTACATCATTATAGTATCTATAAAAATCTTGACTATCTTTTGTTGAGAAGTTCGTTCCAAACATTTCATTATAATGACCTATATATCTTTCTAAAACATTTCTGCTATGAGATTCTCCATACTGTGCCTGTGGCTCGGCAACCATTCCAAACTCAGGTTCGTCATAGATTCCATTTGCATCCTTAGATCCTTCATTAGTTCCATAACTGAAAATTGTTGCAATTTTTAGTTTGTGCTCTCCTTCTTCTTTTTTCTTTTGGAACAAATCATAGTATTTTTGTAAAACCTCGATACAACTCACACAAAACATTGCATTAAAAGCTCCACTATGAGTTTTTCTTTCATACTCTGCAATGACATAGTCTACTATTTTTTCAAGTCGTTTAGGACTTTCTAAAAGTTCCTGAGTATCTATTGCTTCAACTTCAGTATCAATATAAGTATTACTGCCTTCTTTTTCTTTATATCTCCCAACGTATTCTACAGAAAATTTCAATACATTATCATCTTTAATAGCATCTGTAATAACATATTTATGTAAACAATCTTCAAATAGCCTGTTTGTTGTTGCCGGAGCACCATCAATCTTTCCAATTGAATTGAGCTCTGAAATAGGGGTTCCGGTGAAACCAATCATTTGTGCCTTTTTAAAATATTTTTTAATATTCTGATGGGTATCCCCAAACTGGCTTCTATGGCATTCATCAAAAATAAAAACAACTTTTTTATCTTTCAGTTTTTCAATTTTTTTACCATGCTTTTCTTTGGTAATTGCGGTATTGAGTTTTTGTAAAGTCGTAACAATAAGCTTTGTATTGTCTGAAAGTTGTTTCACTAAATGGGCTGTATTTTCCGTGGCATCTACACTCCCTTTTTCAAATGCATCAAATTCCTTTTGGGTCTGATAATCCAGATCTTTTCTATCCACTACAAATATTACCTTTTCTACTTTCGGAATTTCTTTCAGTATCTGACTTGCTTTAAAGGAAGTTAATGTTTTTCCTGAACCTGTAGTATGCCAGATAAAACCATTCTTGTCTGTATTTTTTACCCTGTCTACAATTTTTTCTACCGCATAATATTGGTAGGGCCGTAGAACCATTAATATTTTATTCGTTTCATTTAAAACGATATACTTGGTAATCATTTTAGCAATGTGACAAGGTTCTAAAAATGCCGATGTAAAATGATCCAGCTGTGTTATATTATTGTTTTGATCATCAGACCAAAAAAATGTCTGTTTAAAAGTCTGCCTAGCATTATTGGAATAATATTTTGTGTTAACTCCGTTACTGATAATGAATAACTGAACATAATTAAACAGTCCATTTCCAGAACTAAAGGATTGATAATGATAACGGTTGATCTGATTAAAAGCTTCCTTCATTTCCAGACCTCGACGTTTTAACTCAACTTGAACTAATGGCAGCCCATTAATCAGGATTGTTACATCATATCTATTTTTATAATTTCCTTCCTGAGCAATCTGACTGGTTACCTGAAATTGATTTTGGCACCAATGATCCTGACTGATAAATTCAATCCATTCTGAATTTCCATCATCCTTGATAAAGTGAAATTTATCTCGAAGAATTTTTGCCTTTTCGAAAACATTTCCTTTAGAGAGATGATTTAGAATTTTTTCAAATTCTTTATCGGAAAATATCTTTTTATTATGAATTTCTAGTTGAGTTTTTAGATTTTTTATCAGATCAACTTCATTACAGATTTTGACTTTCTTGTGACCTAATTGCTGCAACTGTTCAACTAACTTTTGTTCTAAAATATATTCTGGCTGACTTGACATTGGGAATTATGAGCTTAATTAAAACCTTTGTTGGGGTTAAAACCCCAACAAAGGTTTTAATAGTTTTTCCCAAATGTAAGAAATATTGTATGATAACTGAAATTATTTGAGTGCTTTGAACATCTGATCAATTGCTTTTTTCTTTTGTTCCAGATTGGGATGAACATATAAGTTCAAAGTTGTACTGATATTAGAATGACCGAGCAAAACACTTACTGTTTTATAATCACATTTACTTTCAATGCATCTTGTAGCAAAACTGTGTCTCAGCCCATGGAATTTAATATCCGGAATTTCCAGGTACCGCATCAAATTTTTATAGTAGCTTCGATAAGTTCTTGGTTCTGTGGGCTTCGAATCATTAGTTAATACAAAAAATGCAGGATTAACAATTTTCTTAAAAGGTTTCAGCATTCTCAAAAGGTCTCTAGTAATGGGAATTTCACGGATTGAATTTTTTGTTTTTGGCGTATCCATTAATAATTCTGTTTTTCGTTCTCCATCTTCAATCACGTAGATTCTCTGAATGGTTTTTCGAATATTAATAATTCCGTTATCCGTATCAATATCTTCCCAGGTCAATGCACAAATTTCACCAATCCGCATTCCAGAACAAAGACAGATATAAACACCCAAATTTCTAAAAGTAAAATGCTCCTGAATATAACTCATCACTTTTTTTTGGTGTGTTCTGCTCAAAACTTCAATCGTATGAGTTTCTCTCACTGTAGGATATTGCACATCAAAATTAATAAACTCAATCCATTTATTTTTTGCACCGAACTTCAATACCATCTTTAGAACAATGAGAATATCTTTGATACTTTTCTGACTTAACCCCTGATCCAGTTTTTGAAATACAAATTTCTGTACATCTTCATCCTCAATCTCAGAATAATCTTTAAATACAGGCAATAAATGATTTTCCAGCAACAGCACATAAGCCGAAAAAGTTGACTTTTTTACATACAGTTTTTTGTCATTCTTCCAAAATTCAGCGATTTCTGCTAATGTTTTTTTTCTTGTCATAATTTTTGTTTTTTAAATTAAAATCCTAAAGGTAGAGTCTTTACCATAAAATCGTCAAGACTAAGAATTAATGAGATAAAAACTCCCTAATGTACTTGGGGAAAATTGAACTTTGGGTTTCCTAATTTGCGATTTCCGGGGTTTGAAGGGGAATGGGAAGTGAAAATGTTGGGTGAGACTTTTTCAATATTTAATGGCTATGCGTTTTCAAGTAATGCAAGTGTAGATAATGGAAATCTTTGGGTAAAAATCGCAGATGTTGGAATTCAAGAAATGAAAAGAGATAATATTTCATTTTTACCTTTTGACTTTAAAGAAAAATATTCAAAATTTATACTCGAGAAAGGAGATTATGTTGTTGCACTGACAAGGCCTATTTTGAGTGGAAAATTAAAAATTGCAAAAATTGATGATTTTTTTAATGGATCATTATTAAATCAAAGGGTTGGTAAAATTCAAACAAATAATCATAATGGATTTATATATTATACTTTACAAAGAACTCTTTTGATCAAAGAAATTGAAAATAATATTGCAGGTTCTGATCCCCCTAATCTATCTCCAAACGAAATAAACTCAATTAGTATTAAATTACCAGTAATTTCTGAACAGCAAAAAATTACGGATTTTTTAGAAATTATTGATACAAGAATTCAAACCCAAAAGAAAATAATTTCCCAACTAAAATCCCAAATGACAAATCTCAAAGATTTAATATTTGAACAAATAGTAAAATTTAAAAATGGAAATAAAAATAATTATTCAGAATGGAAAGAGTTTAAATTAAGCGACTTAGGAAATACTTTTAACGGATTATCTGGAAAAACAAAAGAACATTTTGGAGTAGGACAAAAGTATATTCAGTACAAGCAAATATTTGATTCATTTAAAATTAATATTGCAAATTGTGCTTTTGTAGAAGTTCAAGAAAATGAGAATCAAAATATAGTCCAGTATGGAGATGTATTTTTTACTATTTCATCTGAAACTCCTGAAGAAATTGGAATGAGTTCTGTTTTATTAGAAAATGTTGATAATGTGTATCTTAATAGTTTTTGTTTTGGTTTTCGAACTAACTCTTTGGATGAACTTATTCCAGAATTCTCACAATTTTTGTTCAGAAGCAATAAATTCAGAAATGAAATAGTAAAACTTGCTCAAGGAAGTACAAGATATAATATGTCTAAAATAGAATTCTTAAAACTAAAAGTAAAACTTCCCTGTAAAGATGAACAAATTAAAATAGCGCAGTTCTTATCATCTATAAATGAGAAAATCAATGTAGAATCAGAGTTGCTTACTCAATACGAAAATCAAAAAAAGTATTTATTACAAAATCTTTTTGTTTAAGAGATATGAATTTCCAAACAGCCTTATCAAGGTTTAAAATCTTGACAAGGCTATTTATTAAACAAATAAATTAGCCAAAAGAAACTTCTTCTGAAGTTCTAACTTTTCTAAAATTTGTTTTTCTGTTTCTATTTTTTCTTGAATAGAAGATAGAAAATTGGCGATTTTAGTTTGTTCTTTTATTGAAGGTAATAGAATTTTAATTAATTCAATCTCTGATTTACTTATCTCTGGAAATGTTGAACCATTCGCACGTTTTATTAATTCAAATTTATTTTCCTTTATCCAATGGAATAAAAAAACATTATTACAATTTTCTTTAACTATTAAAGATTGAAACCCTTGATTAGTCGTACACTCTTCTTGCGCAATTGCAACTTCGCCAATAGTTGCCCTAGTTGTTAATAAAATCGAACCTTTTGGAAGAATTTTAGCCGATGAATTTTTCAAACCCAGTTCGGAGATGGTTCTTTCGCTTTTAAAAACAAAATTTGATTTTATTTCTGTTGGAGTAAACCACTGAATATTACCATTCCACAATTCAGATTTTTGGGTGTCTGGCGTTCCACCTCCGATTATAAAACAAACATTTTTCAGTTCAGTTAAACCCCAATCAGAAAAATAATTTTCTTGTTCATCTTTAAATCTTAATTTCTGAGAAAATAACTTTTCACGATTAGTTTTCATTAAGGTTTCTAATTGTTCAATTATTTTCCTTTGGGTTTGAATGCGACTCTCTATGAGTGACAAAAATGTTGAAACTGTCTTCTGTTCAGAGAAACTAGGAATAAGGAGTGGAAGATTGTAAAAATCATCACTTCTAACATTCATTCTATCATCTCTCGCTCCATAATTCGCAATACTTCGCATATAATTATGCCACACTTTAGATTTGAACAAATATTCTAAAAAGGGAATATTTATACTATTTTCTTTAATTCTAAAAACGGTATAAAGTGGCGAAACTAAACCTGTCAGATTTGTGTTATTAACGCTCATTGCACCAACTTCTGCCATTGCAGAAAGTCTTGGATTATACACAAAGTCAAAAGGTTCAACTATATAATATCCATCTAAGTTTTCTTTGTTTGCAATGCTTTTGTCAAAGTAATCACTTTGCAAAACAATTCCTTGAACTGCTGAATTAGAAAAAACAATTGCAATTTTATTCTCATTATTTTTGTTATTCGCTTTTTCTGCAATCTCTTTTAGATTATATTTTATCCAATTTTCATTAAATTCCGGAAACCTTAATTTGGGTACATTTCTCGAATTAGGAAAATTCTTCACACTTTTATTTTCTTTTGTCATCTCGATCATCTATTGTTATAGCTATAAACATTAAGGATTTAATAAAAAATAAAAGTTAGCTTACTAAGCCTAATTCTTTTAAATATACTTCGATTTCTGCATCTAATTGAGAGCGCTTTGCTTCGAGCTCCTTGATTTCCGCCATTACAGCCTGAATGTCAATTTCCTCTTCTTCCTCAAACGTATCCACATAGCGAGGGATATTTAGATTGTAATCATTATCAGCAACTTCCTGTAAAGTCGCTTTATGACTAAACTTTTCAGTTACCGTACGGTTTTGATAAGTATCAACAATTTTATTGATATGAGCATTAAGTAAAACATTTTGATTTTTCTGTTTTTCAAATTCTTTACTGGCATCCACAAACAGAATATCTTCATCGGCTTCACGACATTTTTTAAAGACTAAAATACAGGTAGGAATACTTGTTCCGAAGAAAATATTGGCAGGTAAACCAATTACAGCATCTAAATAATTCTTCTCTTTAATGAGATATTTTCTAATAACCAATTCGGCTGCACCACGGAACAGAACACCGTGAGGCATTACGACAGCCATAATTCCGTTTTCATCCAAATGATGAATCATATGCTGAATAAAAGCAAAATCAGCTTTTGAAGAAGGAGCTAATTTCCCATATTGTGAAAACCTTTCATCCAAAAGATGCAGTTCATTCGCACTCCATTTTGCGGAGAAAGGCGGATTTGCCACTATGGCATCAAAAGTTTTATCAAGGTGTTGAGGCTTTTCTAATGTATCTTCCTGCCTTATATCAAAGTTGCTATAATTAACACCATGCAGAATCATATTCATCCTGGCTAAGTTGTAAGTAGTACGGTTCATTTCCTGACCGTAGAAATCGCTTACTTTCGCTTCACGGGCAACACGTAAAAGCAATGAACCACTTCCGCAAGTAGGATCATAAACAGACTTTAATTGTGATTTTCTACTTGTAACAATCCTTGCCAGGATAGTAGAAACTTGTTGAGGAGTATAGAACTCACCCGCTTTTTTTCCTGCTCCACTGGCAAATTGTGCAATTAAATATTCATAGGCATCTCCCAGAACATCAGCATTAGTATCAGATAAGTTAAAGTCTATATCGTCCAGATGATATAGAACTTTTGAGATAAGCGTATTTTTTTCGTCTTCTGTTTTTCCTAATTTGGAAGAAGTCAAATCAAGGTCTTCAAAAAGATGTTCAAAATCATCTTCACTGTTTGTCCCTAATGTAGACTGCTCAATATTATTAAGAATTTTAGAAAGTTCAGCCAAGATAAAATTGGATTTACCTTCCTGTTTTTGATGTCCTTTTTTAGCAATATTACTAAAAAGTTCAGACGGTTTCAGGAAATACCCTAAATCTTCAACGACTTCTTCATAAATGGCTTCTACAATTTCTTTCCCTTCTTCAGAATTTTCATCTACATCATTATAATCAATATCTTCTCCAGAATCTAATAAAATTTTGTTTGCTGTAAAATGAATTTTTTCGGAAAGATACTTGTAAAAGATAAATCCTAAAATGTAATCTCTGAATTCATCAGCATCCATTTTACCACGTAAAGTATTAGCTATATTCCAAAGTTGCTGTTGCAACTGTCGTTTCTGTTCTTCTGACATTTTATCCTAAATTAAAAACCTTAAAGATATTTTATTTTAGATTAAAAAGAAAATATTAGCAAAAATTAATCATAGATAAACCTAATGAAATAATTAAGGCAAGTGCCTTAACCTCAAAGTCCATAACAAAATTATTAAAACCATTCAAATCCCAAATCCCAATTTTAATCATAATCATTTTCTATTTCTGAGTAATATCCATTAGCTCATAATTTCATAACTTGTATTCACTTTTTCATAGTAAACGAACTCCCCGCATTCATTTGAACAATGAAATAAGTTTGTCCGTTTACTATGAATTACTTTAAACAAAAATAACATGAGCAATATCTTATGAACCATAAAGATTTTAATTTAAAAAAAGGCTTTATTTTCAGCAAGCATATTCCTGAAGAGATCTCCCCTTTTGACCGGGTATTTGATGTCTTTAAGGATCTGCTCACCCATACTTCCGGCGATGTGGAGGAGGCTTTTGAATGGCTGGATATGCTGGATAAAGAGTATGATATCTTCAATGAAGACTATACGCTGGAAGATTTTGAAGAAGATCTTAAAAAACGGGGGTATATCAAGGAAGAGAAGGATCCGGAAGATGGCAGTTCGGGATCGGGAAAAGGCAAAAATCTAATGACCGCCAAGCTGGAATCTGCCTTACGTGAATATGCGCTGGACCAGATTTTCGGAAAGCTCAAAAAAAGCGGAAGGGGAAATCACCGGACCAATAAAACCGGAGTGGGCGATGAAAAAGATGGAGAAAACCGTTCTTTTCAATACGGTGATGATCTATCGGCAGTCAATATTACGGAGAGCCTGAAAAATGCACAGGTCAATAATGGAATTTCGGATTTACGCTTAACGGAGGATGATCTTATTGTGGAAGAAACCAAGCACAAAGCACAGATGAGCACGGTACTGATGATCGATATTAGTCACTCTATGATCCTGTATGGAGAAGACCGTATTACTCCCGCCAAAAAAGTAGCGATGGCGCTGGTAGAGCTTATCAAAAGAAAATATCCTAAAGATTCTATTGATATTATTGTCTTTGGAAATGAAGCGTGGCCTATTAAGATCAAAGACCTTCCCTATCTGAAAGTAGGTCCTTATCATACCAATACGGTGGCGGGGCTGGAGCTGGCTATGGATATTCTACGCAGAAAAAGAAATACCAACAAACAGATCTTTATGATCACAGACGGAAAGCCCAGCTGTATACGGCTGCCGTCAGGGGAATTTTACAAAAACAGTGTCGGTCTGGATGAGATGATTGTCAATCAGTGCCTGAACAGGGCTGCACAGGCGAGAAAGTTAAAAATACCGATCACCACTTTTATGATTGCACAGGATCCCTATTTACGGCAGTTTGTAAAGATATTTACAGCTCAGAACGGTGGAAAGGCATTTTTAACGGGCCTTTCAGATTTGGGAGACATGATTTTTGAAGATTATGAAAGAAACAGAATAAAGAGAATTTAAAGAAAATGAAAAACGATATTACATTTAAAGAATTAAAAAGTTCAGGGTATACTGATAAAACCATCAAGGAGGAAATACAGGCTAATTTAATTGCGAAGATTAAAGCTAAAGAACCTGTTTTCGAAGGACTCTGGGGATATGAAGATACGGTTATTCCCCAACTGAAAAAAGCGATTCTTGCAGGGCATCATATTAATTTATTAGGGCTGAGGGGACAGGCAAAAACGAGAATTGCCCGAAGCATGGTCAGTCTTCTGGATGAGTATATGCCTATTGTGAAAGGTTCCGAAATCAATGACAGCCCCTTCCATCCTATTTCAAAGTTCGCAAGGGATCTGGTGGCGGAGCTGGGTGATGAAACACCTATTTCCTGGGTACACCGCTCCAACCGTTTTTATGAAAAACTGGCTACACCGGATGTGAATGTTTCGGATTTGATCGGTGACCTGGACCCTATAAAAGCAGCCACTTTAAAATTACCTTATTCTGATGAGCGTGTCCTGCATTATGGAATGATCCCCAGGGCCAACCGTTCTATATTCGTGCTTAATGAATTACCGGATTTACAGGCCAGGATCCAGGTGTCTTTATTTAATATTTTGCAGGAAGGTGATATTCAGATCCGTGGTTTCCAGCTGCGTATGCCTTTGGATATACAGTTTGTATTCACGGCTAATCCCGAAGATTATACCAACCGGGGAAGTATTGTAACTCCTCTGAAGGATAGGATCGGGTCCCAGATTTTTACTCACTATCCCCAGACTATTGCTCTTGCAAGGCAAATTACCGAACAGGAAGCTCTTATTTCGGATGAAGATAAAGCAAAAATACATATCCCCGATCTCGCCAAAGACCTTTTGGAAGAGGTGGCTTTTGCTGCACGTGACAGTGAATACGTGGATGCCAAAAGTGGTGTCAGTGCCAGACTTACCATCAGTGCCATGGAAAATTTAGTAGCCGCCGCCAAATTGCGTGTTTTGGAATCCGGAGCTGAAAAGACCAATGTTCGCTTGCTCGATTTTATGTCCATTATTCCTTCTATCACAGGAAAAATTGAATTGGTTTATGAAGGCGAACAGGAAGGTGCAGATTATGTTGCTAAAATATTAATTGACCAAGCAGTAATGAATCAGTTTGAAAGCTTATTCCCCCGTATTCCTAAGCTGGAAAAAGAAGGTATAAAAACAGCGTATACTGACCTCATCCAATGGTTCAACAAGAACAGCCTTCAACTTCATTATACCGATACGGATGAAGAATTTTATCAAAAACTGAACAGCATTCCTCCTTTGGTAAAAGTAGTGGAAGAAAACACATCAGGACTAAGCACGGAAGACCAGAATTTCTGCAAAGAGCTTGTCCTGTGGGCATTGACGATCAGTAAGAAACTGGATAAATCTGAAAGCCAGGCTAATTTTACTTTTGATTCTTCGGATATGAGCCATTATCTGCGTAATTAAGAAATGTATTTAATCCGCATATAGCTCACCTGAATGAGCAACAATATTTTTTTTAAAGAGCTGTATGACCTGTTTCATGCTGCTCTTTATTAATATAATTTTTAAAATAAACTTTTATATTTTTTCAATTTGTTTATCCTTGAAAAACCGTAAATTAAAATATTGCTGAACATTTTAAAATTTCCCTATATAAAAACACCTCCTGCCAAAACAAGAGGTAGTATTAAATTATTCAGGATTCCTTTAGTCTACTTCAAATTATTAATGAAGAACGTTTCCAGTTTATCAAAAGGAATAACATCCACTTTATCATAAAGATCTACATGTACAGCATTGGGAATGATCATCAATTCTCTAGGCTCAGCCGCCATTTTGTAAATATCTTCACTCATATAACGGGAATGT